>CAWFUJ010000009.1:0-433591 GCA_963818985.1 uncultured Pseudomonadota bacterium
ATTGTTTTCAAACACTTCCGCCACCGACCCGGGGCTACACCTCATCCCCTCGCGTCACAGCCACACGCGAGTTGCACCAGCACCGCGAGCGCCCAAAAAGCCCGCCAACTCGCCAACCCGCCATGCCGCAAAGCGGCGCCAACCCGCCAAATCTGCTCAGTTTTCCGTCTCTAAAGCTCGCACCACGACTAAGTTGTCATCCTGAGGGAAGTTTGGCCGCTGTTCGGGCCAAACGGAGTCGAAGGACCTGCTTCTTCGAAGCTGACCATGCCGCGAACGAACTTCTGCCTCACAAGCGCTGTAAGGCGAAACCAGTTCTCCACCTGCCGCTAAAGCGAGATCCCCGCCAACTCGCAATCCGCCTCGGCTAAACTATCGCCATGCCCCGCTTTGCTCCTGGCCAAACCTTGCTCATCGACGCCGACGACACATTGTGGGAGAACAACATCTATTTCGAGCGCGCCATCGCCGCCTTCATCAGCTTTCTCGATCACCACGAATACACGCCGCACGAAGTGCGGCAAACCCTCAACGGAGTGGAGCGCGAAACCATCCTCGCGCATGGCTACTATTTTAAGGAAGTATTGAACCCAAAACTTGACATTATTTTATTAAAATTTCCAGAAGCAAGAAGAAAAATGATGAGGAGTAAGGCCTATGATTTAATATTTCCGGCTCCTCTTCCACGTAGCAAAATTGATGACCTTAATAGTTTCATTTCTAACTCGGCAGATCTATTAAAAGACCCAACTAACGAGTCGAAAAGTACTATTGAAAAATGTAACAGACAATTAGCGGATATCACTCGTGATTTACCCGCCACGCAACGCCGGGAAATGCGTAAGAAAGTTTCATGCACAATATTTAAATTAACTCAGATAAAATTGGAAGATATAGAAAATTCAACAACCACCAGCGATCAAAGATTAAATTGTTGAGCAGCTTGATTGTCAGCATTGTAGCTGAGGCCTTATTTTATGTAAAAAATAAGAGCTTTATTTTTGACGCCATCGATCGGCTAATAAATGCTCTGCACTTAGCTGCTTGTCAAGTTTTGAGCCGCTTGTCTGGAATCCTTTACTATTAATGCTCTCTTAAGCTTCTTAGCGTATAATCTAATCAGTAAAAATACATAAAAAATACAATATTGATAGGGGATTTTATGAGCAGAGCACCAGAAGTGAAAGGCGACGAAGTCCAGCGTCTAGCTTTAGAAGCGAGCATTAACGATAAAGTTGGCTTGGGTATGAATCGAATCCATACGATTGACGTTCTCTGTTCTGCAATTAGCGAAGAGAGAATCCCTGATAATAAAAACCTATTTGTTACCACCATCTTCGGAACTGGTGAAGAACGCCCTGTAAAAAATATAAGTTTAAATATTAAGACTTATTCGGGACCGATATCCAAGTCGACAACTGGAGCTACACAAGGGAGCAAAATCCGGAGATAATGAACAGTGAACTTTATGTCGGTCATGAGGAATTTAACCGTCAGGCTGAGGAGCCTTTAATAGATTTTACTTTTTGGCTTGCAAACAAAGCAGCACTTGATCTCCAAAATAAAAAATCACCAGAACCTATCAAATGGTTATTGATGGGCCATAGCCGTGGTGGAGCAATAGCTAGAATATTAGCCCACCCTGGTAAGATTGAAAGAACTGTGCTTAGAAATGGGGAGTCAAGAATTGTTGTTATTGAAGTGAATAAAGACCCGACGCTTAGCAAGGTAAAAATATGTGATGCCAACAAAAAAGAATTAATTCAGTATCCATTAGATCTATATCTTCTTCTATTTAGTGCAACGCCTGGTATAGGTTCAAAAGATTTTAAAGAATTTAATGTGGTAGGTTCAAAAATTTTAATAGATTTCTTGGCGGCGACTGATGTTGGACTTAAATCTCCAGGGTATAAACCTCTCAATCATCGTCGCACTATTAATCACGGTTCTAATTTATTTGTTCATATGCCTGTGCGCCATCATGTAGTGGTTAAGGCCGAGCCGAAGAGGATCATCCATTTAGAAATAGAATTGTTATTTAGCTACTTATTTTTCCGCCACATCGGTGTTCCAGTTGATCCCAATGGCTTATGGACATTGGTGCGTGACAAATCTTCTAGTCGTTCTGATACTCGACTAAAGGCGATTGATCTTGGAGAAGACCGCGGAATATTTTCTGCTGACAATTGCGAAAATGAAGCGTGTGTCGATGCATTGCTACACAAAATAAAATTACTCAAAACCGACAAAAATTATCAAACCAAGAAGTTAATTAAGGTGAATACCCATGGTGGAACCGATCGTCGCTTTTTAGTCATGCGATCCTCTTGCTACGAATCCGCCCTAGAAGAGCGCTTAGAATTAATGAAACAAACATTCAAAGCAACAAATAACTCTAATTCGATGAGTCAATTATTTGAAGAAGATAATAGTCCTGAAGGTAAGGCTTATAGAGAATTCAGTCAGAATTGTTTAAACAAAAAAGGCCTTAATGATCCAAACCTGAAAGTTTCTGGTAATTTAAAACAATTTTTATTATTAAAAACTGCGGCTATCCTCCACGATAAAAAGTGGGTAACTGAATTATTTACCAAAATAGAAACACTTTTGGGCTCTGAAGCTACGAATGTAAAAAATGAGATTCTTAAATCTTTAGAAGCTAAGCCAATCAATGGAGAGGAAACACTTAAAAAGGATTTGATTCATCAATTCTTGCCATCCTTGCTAGAGCAATTAAAGGGAAAGATTACTGAAAAAGCATTCAATAAATTCAATGATTATTTATATAAAGAGCAAAATCCTGAAGTGCTATTAACTAATTTTATTGCTAAAACCATTAAAGGGTATGCCGAAGGTAAGCAACCTGATTATGCTTATTTGTCTACTACTTTAGAAAGAATAGGTGAAAGATATAGAGGAGGTGAAAGAAGTAGAGTGGTTGAGGCGATTAATTCACCAAAGCTTGATAAATTATTTAATAATTTTATTGAGAAATCTATTGAAGATTTTAAGGAAGATAAAATAAAAGATTATAAGGAAGATTTTCTAAAGGATCTAAACGCTAATTTGCTAAGATTTCCAAAAGAACAAAGAGCGAAAAAGCGTGATATGGCGGTGCTTGCAGTTGAGCACTATCGAGATAAATTGTTTGATACTTTTATCTTCGAAACCATCCAAGCACTAAAAGAAGTAAAAGGAGATAAAAATGAGTATCGTAGAAAGGAGTTACAGCCAAAACTGGAAAGTGTTTTACTTAAATTTCCAGAAGAAGAAAGATTGGCATTGAGAGAAGAAGCTGATAACATATTATTTCCGCCGGTTGAGTCGAAAGCCGAGAGCAAATCTTCGTCGCCATCGCCATCGCCAGATCAGAAATTGGCAAAAGCAGTTAACGGTTTTATTTTTTCATATGTTCAAAAAATAGCTGAATCGAATAAACCAGGAGAAATTAAACAATGGGAAGAGGAACTGAAAAATATCTGTCTATCTAAGGGGCAAGGTGAACAATTCCAAAAAATGCGAGCGCGTGCTGTGAATACTATATTCCAGATTACTGGGAAAAATCTGCCCAATAGCGATCAGGCAAGTACACCCCGTCGTCCGTTAGGTTCTTGTAAATAGCTTAAAAGATTATCATTGCGGCCTTGCTTTATGATGGGGTTTTGCTTACAATAGCGCTCTTTTTAAATCGGTTTAGTGAAGGAGTGCGTATGTACGCAATTATCCGCAGTGGCGGCAAACAATATCGAGTCAGCACCGGGCAAACGCTCAGACTGGAAAAATTACCAGTTGAAACAGGCCAAGTCGTTAATTTTGAAGAAGTTCTATTGGTTAGCAATGGGCAAGAGTCTCATGTTGGATCGCCTTTAGTTGCGCACGCCAAAGTGATTGCTGAAGTCATAGAACATGGTCGAGGCAAAAAAGTCAGGATTATTAAATTTAGACGCCGTAAGCATCATATGAAACACCAAGGTCATCGCCAAGCTTACACTTCCATCAAAGTCACCGGTATCGAAGCCCGTGGCATTCAATCAAAGCAAGAGGAATAAACCATGGCACATAAGAAAGCAGGTGGTAGTACCCGTAACGGTCGTGATTCGCATTCGAAGCGATTAGGGGTTAAACGTTTTGGTGGTCAAATTGTTATTCCTGGAAATATTATTATTCGTCAGCGCGGCACACAATACCATCCTGGGCCAGGAGTAGGCATGGGCCGTGATTATACTTTATACGCATTAGTGCCTGGAAAAGTGACTTTTGTGCGTAAAGGCGCAAGCAATTATCAATTTGTTTGTATTGAATCTGTTGAGTAGCCCTCAGATCATTATCCCTGGATACCGGCTGTAGTTTACCCCCGCGAAGGCCGGGGCCGGTATGACATAAATAATCATGAAATGTAACAGCTCAGAGCGTATGAACTTGCAAACGCAGAATGTTCAATTTTGCCTCAGGTTAAACGAAAAAATGACCGAGCAAGCGGAGCATACTCCAGTATGTGAGCATTGCAAGGACGTTTGCTATCTATAGGTGAGCTATTACATCATGAAATTTGTTGATGAAGTCACGATTCGTATTGAAGCGGGTAAAGGCGGCGCTGGTTGCCTCAGCTTTAGACGAGAAAAATTTATCCCCCGCGGTGGTCCCGATGGTGGCGACGGTGGTGACGGTGGCAGTGTTTATTTAATTGCCGATCAACACCTTAATACTTTAATCGATTTTCGTCACAAACGTTTATTACGTGCCGAAAACGGTGGTTATGGCATGGGCAAGATGCGCACTGGTAAAAGCGGCGAAGATTTATATGTCCCAGTACCCGTTGGCACCAGCGTATATGATGTCAGTACGCAAGAATTGATTGGTGATTTAACCGAAAATGGTCAAAGCATCTGCGTTGCCAAGGGTGGGCGTCATGGTTTGGGTAATATTCGATTTAAAAGTAGTACTAATCGTGCCCCTCGCCAAACCACACCGGGTTCTATGGGTGAGCATCGGGAATTAAGATTAGAATTAAAATTGCTGGCTGATGTTGGCTTGTGTGGATTGCCAAATGCCGGTAAGTCCACTTTGATCCGGGCGATTTCGCATGCCACTCCTAAAGTAGCCGACTATCCATTTACAACCTTACATCCACATCTAGGAGTAGTCAGCGTTGGAGAATACCAAAGTTTTGTGGTTGCCGATATTCCGGGTTTGATTGCCGGCGCTAGCGAGGGAATCGGCTTAGGAATACATTTTTTGAAACATTTAAGCCGAACTCGTTTGTTACTCCATGTGGTAGATATAGCAGGGAGCGATGATCAAGAGCCGGTCAATGCAATTCAGATAGTCACTACTGAGTTAAACCGGTTTAGCACAGAATTGATCGCTAAAGATCGCTGGTTAATATTTAATAAAATTGATTTATTGCCCAGCGAAGAATTGGAGCAGCGTTGCCAAGCAGTGATTCAAGCTTATCAATGGCAAGGCCCCGTTTTTAAAATATCCGCAGCTGAGCGTTTCGGCACTCAAGAGTTATGCTTGCAAATCATGACTTACCTAGATTCTGTCAATAAAGAGTAAAACTCCGAATTGTTTCAAAGAATGGTGCGGCCCTCTGGATACCGGCCTTCGCTGTATGACATAAACGTTGTGTCATATCGGCGAAGGCCGGTATCCAGGATTAAATACTATTGTTTAATCAAGGGCCTGGAAGAACGAACAGATTTAAGCTTAAGTCTGGGCTTGTTTGCGGATACTGCGATTGAGTCGGCTTTTTAAACGTGCGGCTTTATTTTTATGAATTAAGCCCTTGGTAACGCTTTTATCAATGACAGAGGCCGTTTGTTGGAAGGCTGGTAAATCAGCGGACTTCGTCTTTCGTAAGTTTTTGATACTTGTGCGTAATTTCGAACGCTGACTGCCATTATGGGCTGCGCGTTGTTTATTTTGATGTGCTCGTTTAGTTGCTTGTGCGGTATTAGCCACGGTACAATACTCCTCTCATTTAGGACCACCAATATGCCGTTTTTTCATAATCTTGTCAATAGAAATCACTTTCAAAGATAATCGCTGCTGAAAACAAACCCACTATTCGGTTAAAATTGGGGCGCTTAGCATCCATTGTCATGTCGATGACTTTATTATCCCGGCTATTTGGTTTTTTGCGAGACATCATTTTAGCGCAAATGTTTGGCGCGACAGCTGCTTTTGATGCATTTATCATCGCCTTTAAAATTCCTAACTTTATGCGTCGATTGTTTGGAGAAGGAGCTTTTTCTCAAGCCTTCATTCCAATTTTAGCGGAGTATCGGATTCACCATTCCAGTGCCAAAGTAGCTGAATTTATTAACAAGGTCACTACCGTGTTTGGATTTTTCGCTTTATTGGTGGTGGTCATTGGCGAGATTTGCGCGCCTTTATTGGTCATTATATTCGCACCAGGCTTTGTCCACGATCCAACTCGATATCATTTAGCCACTCGTCTGATACAAATAACTTTTCCATATCTGTTCTCAATTGCTTTAGTGGCTTTAGCTGCTGCAATTCTTAACACATTTAACCGTTTTGCACTCAGCGCATTTACCCCGGTATTACTTAATGTGATTCTCATCGCAGTGGCCTGGTGCTGGGCGCCACGAGTGAGTCCCGATTTATCGATTTATGTATTGGCCTGGGGAGTGATGATCAGTGGGGTTGTCCAATTGCTGATACAAATACCTTTTCTAAAAAGACTAAAATTATTACCCAAACCGCAATGGCACTGGCAGGAAACGGGAGTGCGGAGGGTGATGAAACAGCTATTGCCAGCTTTATTCGGAGTATCCATGGCGCAAATCAGTTTATTAATTGATAATTTATTTGCATCTTTTTTGCCCGTTGGTAGTATTTCTTGGCTTTATTATTCTGATCGACTGATCTATTTACCGCTGGGGGTTATCGGAGTTGCATTGGCTACAGTGGTCATGCCAAATTTAGCGCAGCAGCACCATTCTGGTTCAACTTTAAGTTTTGTCTTGACCTTAGATTGGGCAATCCGTTGTGCGATGTTAATGGCAGTCCCAGCAGCCGTCGGCTTATTTATGTTGGCAGGTCCTATATTATCCACCTTACTCCACCATGGATCTTTCACTGCACAAGATGTGTGGATGACACGCCGTAGTCTGATGGCCTTTGCCTTGGGTCTTCCGGCTTTTATGCTAATTAAAATATTGGCATCCGCCTTTTATTCCCAACAGAACATTCGGGCCCCAGTTTTAATAGCCGCTTTAGCCATCACCCTCAATTTAATCTTAAATTTTATTTTTATTCATTGGCTAGCGCATGCGGGGTTAGCGCTATCCACGTCATTAGCATCCTGGTTAAATGCCATGCTATTATGGGTTTTTCTGGGTAAACAAAGTCGATATCGGCAAGCAGAGTGGAGGCGTTTGACAATAGGTATCTTATTGGCCTCTAGTTTAATGGCGCTGATGCTATGGTTGAGTTGTGCAGATTTACCAGTTTGGTTGGAATTGAATATAAAACAAAGTAGTTGGCGTTTGGTCTTGCTCATAGTCACTGGAACAGTCGTTTATTTTATAGGTTTATTTAGCGTTGGCATCCGCTGGAGTTATTTCAAACCGCCTATTTTCAATGAGGAGGATGGTAAAGTAGAATGATGCAACTCATACGTGGACAATTACGTTTAACTCGCCGTCTGACGCAATCGGTGGTCACGTTAGGAAATTTTGATGGTGTACACAGAGGTCATCAGCAATTATTAGATGCTTTACATTCACAAGCACGTAATATGCAATTACCTTCGGTAGTCATCACCTTCGAACCTCAGCCACAAGAATTTTTCCATAGCCAACGTCAAATACCGCGTTTAATGCGTTTTCATGAGAAATGGCAGATATTTAAAGAACAGCATATTGATTACCTTGTCTGTTTACGCTTTCATCTGCAATTAGCACAATGTTCGGCGGAAGACTTTGTCCAAGAAATTTTAGTAAAACAATTGGGTGTAAAAGTTGTCATTGTCGGTGAGGATTTTCACTTTGGTGCTAAACGTCAAGGAGATGTCAAATTATTGCAACAATTAGGCGAAAAATTGCATTTTAAAGTGATTGCTATTCCCGCTTATATGAGTGAAGGTCACCGAATCAGCAGCACACGGATACGCCATGCAATAGTAGAAGGCAATCTAAGGCTAGCGCAAATTTTATTAGGTAGGCCTTATTTTTTATGCGGAAAAGTCGTTCATGGTGACGGGCGGGGGCGTCAACTGGGTTTCCCGACCGCTAATATCCATTTAACCGATAAAATGGTGTGTGTATCAGGAGTTTACGCAGTGAGAGTTTTAGGGCTAGACTTGCAGCCATTGATTGCGGTTGTTAGTGTGGGCATAAGACCTATGTTTTCTAACCGCGGAGTGTGGTTAGAGGTCTATATATTGGATTTTAATCGTGATATTTATAATCACTTTATTAAAGTAGAATTTTTACATAAATTACGCGAAGAACAACGTTTTGCCAATATCGCAGAATTGATTGAGCAAATCGAAAATGATGTACAACAAACTCGTTACTTTTTTATAACTTCTAATCGGGAGATTGATGATGATGGTGCAAAGAAAACAACCTAAAGTAATATTTGAAACTAACTTACCATTGCCTTTATTGGCTCGAGGCAAAGTCCGCGATATCTATGTGATCGATAGTCAGCGATTATTGATTATTGCCACAGATCGTTTAAGTGCCTTTGATGTAGTTTTACCGAACCCGATACCCTATCGGGGAAAAGTTCTGACCCAGATTTCTTCCTTTTGGTTTGATAAATTGCAGGATATCATTCCAAATCATTTGATTACCACCGATATAAAAAAAATGGGTTTGGCTCCTACCCTATTAGATGAGTTTGGTGAAGATTTGATGGGGAGAGCGATGCTCGTGCATCGCGCTAAACCTTTGCCAGTAGAATGCGTGGTGCGTGGTTATATTGCCGGTTCGGGTTGGAAAGATTATCTTAAAACGCAAAATATTTGTGGCCATCACTTACCGCTGGGTATGCAACAATGTCAGCAACTACCCACTCCCATTTTCACCCCGGCCACTAAAGCCACCCATGGTCATGATGAAAATATTGATTTTCAAACTATGCAAAGTATAGTCGGCGAAGACATTGCCGAGCAACTTAAAATAATTTCTCTAGAATTGTATCAACGTGGTGCAGCGTTTGCTTTAAAAAAAGGTATTATCATTGCTGATACTAAATTTGAATTTGGGTTGTGGCAAAATCAGCTGATATTAATTGACGAAGTCTTAACACCAGACAGCTCACGCTTTTGGCCAAAAGACGAATATGAGCCTGGTAGAGATCAGCCAAGTTTTGATAAACAAATCGCGCGGAATTATTTATTAACCTCTGGCTGGGATCGTAATCCCCCACCACCTGAATTGCCTTCCCGCGTCGTTCAGCAAACTAGTGAAGCTTATCAAGATGCTTTCCTACGTTTAACGGATAAAGAACTCGAGTTATGAGTTTTCGTTTTGATGTCCTGGTCATTGGCAGCGGTATTGCCGGATTAAGTTATGTCTTGAGTTTAGCTCAGTTAAAACCAGAGCTGCGCATTGCTTTGCTTTGCAAAAAAACATTAACTGAATCCAATAGTAGTTATGCACAAGGCGGTATCGCTGCGGTGGGGTTGTTAGAAGATTCAATCCAACAACATAGTTTAGATACACTGTCGGCGGGCGATGGGTTATGCGATGAACAGATCGTTGAGAAAATTATTGGCGATGGTCCATCTACTATTGTATTTCTTAATCAATTGGGCATGGAGTTTGATCAAGCTCGAAATTTTTCTTTAGCACAAGAAGGCGGTCACTCACAGCGTCGTATTTATACGCATGGAGATCGGGTCGGCGTTGCGATTATTCGCGTGCTGATTCAAGCAGTCAAACGTTTACAGCAAATTCATATATTTGAGCATCACACGGCGATAAGTTTATTGACTGCAGATCAAAAACCAGCTCCCGCGCAAGCACAAATTGTGACTGGGGCTTACGTTTTAGCCGAACAAACCAGTGAGATTCATACCTTTCTGGCCAATGTCGTGGTACTAGCGACCGGTGGGGCAGGGAAAATTTATCGTTATACTTCGAATCCAGAAGTGGCCACCGGAGATGGGATTGCGATGGCTTATCGTGCGGGGGCGCGAGTCAGTAATATGGAATTTTATCAATTTCATCCGACTCTATTGTATAACAGTGAGTGTAATAATATTTTAATTTCTGAAGCGTTGCGCGGCGAGGGGGCAATTTTACGATTAGTAGAAAATAAAAAACGTTTTATGCAAGATTATGCGCCGCAAAAATTAGAACTGGCAACCAGGGATATTGTCGCTCGGGCTATATTTACTGAAATTGAACGCAGTTCTTATAATTATGTTTATTTAGATATCACTCATCGCCCGAAAAAATTTTTACAAAAGCATTTCCCTGACACTTACCGCTATTTATCTAAGTTGGGCCTTGATATTAGCAAGGATATGATTCCAGTTGTTCCTGGGGCTCATTATTTATGTGGTGGTATTTTAGCTGATGTAAATGGCGCCACAGATCTAGATCGTCTTTACGCGATTGGTGAAGTGGCGTGTTGTGGTTTGCACGGCGCCAATCGTTTAGCGAGCAATTCTTTATTAGAGGGAGTCGTCATGGCTCGTAACGCAGCAAAAGCTTGCAATAAATGGTTAGAGAGGCCACTTCCAGTGGAGTTCAACCCGCCGGCATGGAATGCTCAAGGAGTCATAGATTTGCGTCGTGCCAGTCAGATCAATGCCCATTGGCGTGGTTTACGTGGTGAAATGAGCTCCTATGCAGGCATTGTGCGCACTGCGGCTGGATTAAAAGATTTATTACGGTTGATCTTAATGCGGCGCGATATGATTGAGGAATATTATTGGCAATACACCATTACCCGAGATCTCATTGAATTACGAAATATATTATTATTAGCGGAACTGATAGTCCGTTCGGCTTTACAGCGCCGCGAAAGTCGCGGCGGCCATTATCGTGAAGATTATCCCAATAAACAACACTTTGCAGAAAGTACGGTTTTTCGCGGGCAAATAAATAATTTTCTTAATATGCAAAGTGTATAAGACAGATAGGGGGAATTGCATTTATAAGGGGCATCTAAAAAGAGTATAATTGTTGCATATAGATAGAAGAAAGTTCATAATATGATCAATAATTTTAAAAGAGGTGAATAGATGAAAAACTGGAAAAACATACAAATGCAAACGCTTTATCCGCAGACTATCCAAGCAGATGCTCAAGAAGTAGATGAAAAGAAGAAAACCATTTCTCGAGAAAACGCTTGGAAGCAAGCGCTTAGAATATCAACTTCCACTTTAGAGATACTTGACTCAAAGTCCCAGTTGTGGGACCAGGTAAACTTAAGCGGAGATCTTGATCTTCAGAAAAAAATTATATTTTTACTTCAAATAATCAGAGACTTAAAGTTTTTTGGCAATAATATCAAAGTGAGCTGGAATGGAAAATCCTCTGATTTAATGAGCAGTGGTCTAGTCCTCTGGAGATCTTATCATGCATTGATACAATGTTTAGACTTGTATGCTAATTTAAAAGAGACAGATCCAAAGAAAGCAGATCAGGCTTTAAGTTTTGCGGCTGCTCATGCGCCCGCCCTTGGTTCTAGAACGAGAGGCCATATTAACCTTGAAGGTAAAATAAGTATAAGCAGCTTTATAGTTTGGCAGATGAGATCAAATTTGCTGGCAAGTACGTTGGCATCAGCGCCTGTATTTAAGAAATAGCGCCAATCCTCCCGGAAATGCATAATGTTTTCCGGGATGGTGTTTAATGGTAATTTTCTAATAATCGACCCTTTGCATCAAAATTGATATCATCATAGCCGCCAAGACCTGATAATATGGTGCCGGTCACAGAATAACCGTTAACTTGCGTAGAAAAGTGAACTATTTGATAACCCAACAACGAAGCAACTATCCGACTAAGTTCATAATGTGACATATATTGTTTATTTAAATCTTCGTGATTTTTTTTCTGAATAAAATCTAAAGGAGCGCCATTTAAGGCAATGATAATTATTGGCACATGGTACTGAACAGAATGATGAAAATTATTATGTCCATAAATGCCCCTCTCACCTACTGATTCACCATGATCTGAAGTGAAAATAATATAAGTGGGTCTTTTAGTTTTTTGTAAAGTCAGTTCGACAATTTGCTGCATGATTTCATCGGTGTATCTTACACTGTTATCATAAGCATTCGTATGACCGATATGAAATGGTGAGGACGGACTATAATTAAAAAAATTCTTCTCCGGAGGATAACGCTCAAAATATTCGGCATGAGAACCGCGCTGATGTAACACTAAAAAGGTAGGTTTAGAAAATTGAACATCTTTCAGGTAATCCACTAGTGCACCATCCAAGCCCCGGTTTTTTTCATTAGTCAGTTCTTCTAATGTCGTATAATGGTTGATGTAAACGGGTAGTAGATACCCCTTAATTAAACTTAACCCAAGGCTGTCTTGAGCGCTGATAAAATAGGTTTCAAAGCCGTTTTGTTCTGCCATCTTAAATAAGTTGCGATTTTTCGAATAAATTTGCTGAGAACTATCCGCTCTTGGCGCCATATTAAAAAACATTGGTAAAGAAACATCCGTGGCAACCCCGGCCGATATGCCCAGCTTAAAACTGACATTTGGTTTTAATTTTAATGAAGCAAGAAAAGGATCAGTGGGTCTTTGATAACCATAGCTAGACATATGAGCAGAAGTTAAACTCTCCCCCATTACCAAAATAATATTAATATCGGGATGCGATAATTTCATGGATAGGGGAGGTTGAATAGGTTGCATCAGTAGATTATTTAAGAATAACTGATGAGGTAAAGTATAAATAACATAGAAAAGGATGAGTTTTTGGGTGGCAACCCAAAGATCATCATTGTCATTGACTCGATCACCCAAACTAGTTCTTGCGGCTCTGCCGACTTTATGGTGAACCATTGAGTGAACAAGTCGTATAGAAGGGAGTAAAAAACATAAACTCAATAATATCCAAGCATACCGCCATCGGTGACGGTCCTCAAATTTTTTGCAACAGAAAAATACTATAAAAAAAGCACTGGCACAAATGAGTAATGGCACCCAAATAATTTCAGTCATTTTACTGAAAATTTCCAAGGTTTCCCGAGTATGGGTAAAGAATAAAGAAATTTCAACAGGGGAAATGGTTGCTCCGAAATAAGAGTAATGAATGAGTTGGAGAAATAATAAAAAAACCATGCTTGCAAATATCCAAATAATATGGCGGGTTTTTTGCAAAAATGACAAATAAAAACTGATCAACAGTACCAGCGGTAAATGCCATAAATTTATTCTAAAAGAAAGATAAGGATTGTAAAGCCGATAAATTTGGTCGATGCCAATGAGACTGGCGGCGATGAGCAGTCCCAATATTAAATTGACTCTTGGCAGTCTTGATATCATTAATCTTTACGCGCCACATTGGTTCTTTTTGCCGCTTGGATCACCGCATAAGCAACAGCAGGCACTACGCCCTTATCAAAAACGCTAGGAATAATGTAATCTGGCGACAATTTTTTTTCGTCGACACAATGAGCAATGGCATAGGCTGCGGCAATCTGCATTTCTTCATTAATATCTTTTGCTCGGCAATCTAAAGCGCCGCGAAAAATACCTGGAAACGCTAATAAATTGTTAATTTGATTAGGATAATCACTGCGGCCTGTGGCCATAATGGCTATGTAGGGTGCTGCAATCTCAGGCATAATTTCGGGAATTGGATTAGCCATTGCAAAGACCACCGGATCTTTGTTCATATTTTTTAAATCTTCAATGCTGATGGTGTTGGGGCCAGATAACCCGACAAACAGATCAGCCCCTTTTATGACATCGTGCAAACTGCCGGTTTCATTGTTGGGGTTAGTCGATTCGGCAAATTCTCTTTTACTAATATCCAAATCTTGCCGGGATTTAACAATAGCACCTTTACGATCACAACCGATGATATTGACGGCTCCTAATCGCAATAATATATTTTTACAAGCAGTGCCAGCGGCGCCTACGCCGCTAAAGATGATCTTTAAATCTTTAGCTTTTTTATGGGTAATTTTTAGAGAATTAATAAATGCAGCTGCAACCACCGCCGCAGTACCATGTTGATCATCATGGAACACGGGAATATCTAAGTTTTCTTTTAAGCGCTTTTCAATTTCAAAACAGCGAGGAGCGGAAATATCTTCCAAGTTTATACCGCCAAAATTTGGAGCTAAATAAGTGACGGTACGGACAATTTCATCAATATTTTTGGTTGCTAAACACAAAGGAAAAGCATCGACATTGGCAAAAATTTTAAATAATAAGGCTTTGCCTTCCATCACCGGCAAAGCAGCTCTAGGACCTATATCGCCCAAGCCAAGAACTGCAGTGCCATCAGTGATCACAGCCACCGTGTTATGGCGGATGGTAAAAACATCCGCTTGTTCTGGGAATTGGTGGATGGCCATACATACTTTGGCGACTTCAGGAGTATAAGCCAAGGCCAATTGTTCTCGGGTATTAACGGCCAATTTACTTTGAGTGGCGATTTTACCACCCACGTGAGCATTGAATGTCATGTCAAGCAGGTTGCATTCTTTTATGCCCTCTAATTCAGTTATTTTTTTTATTATGGTGGAGCTTGCCGCTTCTGGACAGCTTAAATAAAAGGTCTGACCCGAACCATCTTGATGGATAGTTTGATCAATAATAACAATATTATTGCTAAAACTTCTAGCAAAAGCCTGAATTTTTTGCGATAACTCAATTTGATCGATAAACTGTACGCGAAGTAAAACTGCGCGTTGAGAATCAGTATTAACCATAAGATAAACCTGTCTGATAAAAAGATGGGGACATTATAACAGCTAGTTGTTGCATTAAAACAGTGTTTGTTAACCTTGTATTTTATCCAGCTGGATACCGGCCTTCGCCGGTATCCAAGATAAAATAATGGCCTTTAATCATTTTTTTAATGGGTTCCTAAAGTGATCCGTACCGCATTGCTTCATCAATTTAACTAATATAATATACCCAGATGCTTAAAAACAATTCAGGAGGAATGAGTATGCGAACACAAAAATTTCATTTTCTCTATAAAACTAGCCGTTCTATAATTGCGGCTGTTTTATTGTTTGTGTCTACGCTAGGATTGGCTTCAACCACACAAAATTCAGGAGATTTGTCGATGATGACCTTAACCAGTGCCTTTCAAGAAGGAGAGACTATCCCTAGCCAATATACTTGCGAAGGAAAAAATATTTCTCCCCCTTTAGATTGGCATAACCAGCCGAATAAAACTCAATCTTTGGTATTAATTTTCGACGACCCTGATGCCCCTAATGGAACTTGGTATCATTGGATATTATTTAATATCCCCGCAAATATTAACTCTTTGCCTGAAAATGTTTCCAAGTTACCCGACGGTGCAGAGCAGGGACTTAATAGTTGGGGCAAAACTGGTTATGGTGGTCCTTGCCCACCAACTGGGGAACATCGTTATGTTTTTAAACTCTATGCTTTGGATGCCCAACTGCCATTGCAATCAGGCGCCGATAGACGTAGTGTTGAGGCGGCGATGGAAGGACATATTCTTCAACAAGCTACATTAATAGGCAAATATAAAAAATCATGAAAGATTATAAAAGTACGCTGAATTTACCTGTGACAGCTTTTCCAATGAAAGCGAATTTAGCTCAGCGTGAACCGGAAATATTAAAGCGCTGGCATGAACTAAATATATATCAACGCATGCGGGATCAAGCGCCTGGTCGTACTCGATTTATATTGCATGACGGCCCGCCTTATGCCAATGCTAGACCACATTTAGGGACCGCCTTAAATAAAATTATTAAAGATATCATTATTAAATCCAAAACCTTGAGTGGCTTCGATTCGCCGTATGTGCCAGGGTGGGATTGTCATGGTTTGCCTATCGAGTTAAATGTCGAAAAAAAAATAGGTAAAGTCGGCGATAAAGTTTCTCCGCAAGCCTTTCGTCAGGCATGCCGCGAATATGCTAAAAATCAGGTAGATGTTCAGCGTGAAGATTTCCAACGTTTAGGTGTCATTGGTGATTGGCAGCATCCTTTTTTAACCATGGACCCTATTTATGAAGCCAATACGGTGCGGGCTTTGACCCAGATAATCAGCAATGGGCACTTACATCGTGGTCAAAAACCAGTGCTTTGGTGTACAGCCTGTGGCTCGGCGTTAGCGGACACTGAAACCGAATATCAAGATAAGTCTTCGCCGGCGATTGATGTTGCATTTAACCTGATTGACTCACAAGCTGTCGCTAACATTTTCAACCTCCGGGTGATTGCACAGCCTATTTTTATGCCGATTTGGACCACCACCCCATGGACATTGCCGGCTAATCAAGCAGTAGCAGTCAATTCAAATTTTGAATACGCATTAGTGGGTTTTAATTGGCGGGAACAATCAGTGGCAATGATTTGTGCCAAAGAATTATTATCTGCAGTTATGCAGCGCTATGGTGTGACTGATTATCAAATTTTGTCATTGGTGAACGGTGAAGAATTAGAAGGCCTGCAATTACAACATCCGTTTTTAGATCGGCGAGTCCCGGTGATTTTAGGCGATCACGTTACTTTGGAGGCGGGGACAGGCTGCGTGCATACTGCGCCGGCACACGGACAAGATGATTATGTGATTGGCCAACAATATCAGTTGCCAATGGAAAATTTGGTTAACTCTAACAGTTGTTTTAATCCAGAGGTCCCATTAGTCGGTGGTTTGCATGTATTTAAATCCAATGACGTCATCATTGCAGAATTAGAAAAAAATGGCAGTCTTTTACATCAAGAAATTATTCAGCATAGTTATCCGCATTGTTGGCGCCATAAAACTCCATTAATTTTTCGTGCGACTCCGCAATGGTTTATCAGTATGGATCAACAGGGTTTACGCAATCTTGCTTTAAGTGCGGTAGATAAAATCACCTGGTTGCCAGCCTGGGGAAAAACCCGTATTAGTCGCATGCTGGAAGTGCGGCCGGATTGGTGCATTTCTCGTCAACGGGTATGGGGTGTGCCGATTCCTTTATTTACTCATAAAAATAGCGGGGACTTACATCCGGACACATTAAATTTATTAGAGAAAGTTGCACAGTTGATTGAGCAGCAAGGGATTGAAGGCTGGTTTGCGCTTGATCCGCAGAGAATTATTAGGTAAAGAGGCAGAGCAATATCAAAAATCAACTGATGTATTAGATGTTTGGTTTGATTCAGGTTCAGTCATTTTTGTGTTTTAGCGAAGCGTCCTGAGCTTGGTTTCCCGGCTGATTTATATTTCGAGGGTTCAGATCAACATCGCGGTTGGTTTCATACTTCCTTGTTAACCTCAGTTGCGATGCGAGGTGAAGCGCCGTATAAAACAGTGTTAACACATGGATATGTGGTCGATGGTCAAGGCCATAAAATGTCTAAACCTTGGGTAATGTGGTTGTGCCGGTAGAGGTAGTAAAAAATCTAGGCGCTGACGTCTTGCGTTTATGGGTGGCTTCTGCAGATTATAAATTGGATATTAATTATTCGGAAGAAATTTTAAAACGCAGTGTCGATGCGTATCGGCGGATTCGTAATACTGTTCGTTTTTTATTGTCAAATATTTTTGATTTTGATCCGCGTCAAGATTTGGTACGCCGCTGATCAATTACTTGCGTTGGATCAATGGGCGATAGCCGAAACTAAAGTTTTGCAAAAGGAAATTATCACTGCCTATAATGACTATAGTTTTCAATTAATTTATCAAAAAATTCATAATTTTTGCAGTGTCCAAATGGGTAGTTTTTATTTAGATATTATTAAAGATCGTCAATACACCAGTAATCGTACTGGTATCCCGCGGCGTTCGGCGCAAACGGCTATGTATTATATTGTTGAAGCGTTAGTCCGTTGGCTAGCACCGATTATTAGTTTTACCGCCGAAGAAATTTGGCAATATCTGCCAGGAGAACGTCAACCATCCATTTTTTTAAGCTCGTGGTTCGATCATTTCCCTCAATTTAATAGCGCATCAATGATCAATTGGCCATTGATGGTTACAGTTCGTGATGCTGTTAATAAACTATTAGAGGCACGACGGCAAAGAGGTGAAATTGGTTCGGCATTAGATGCAAATATTATTTTGTATGCCGATGAATCCTTATTGAATGAAATTTTGCGTTTAGGATCCGAACTGCGTTTTGTCCTCATTACTTCTGATGCCAAAGTTTTACCGGCAGCACAGCGGGACTCTAGTGCGGAAGGAACTGACATATTTGGTTTAGGGGTGAAAGTAATTGTTTCTGAATGTCCCAAATGTGCTCGTTGTTGGCAACGTCGCGAGGATGTTGGTGTAGATCCTGAGCACCCCACGCTTTGTGCACGATGTGTAGAAAACTTCTCAGCACCAGGAGAGCAACGTTTTTTTGCATAAAGGTCCCGTTCGGAGAGGATGAGGTTGCGTCCGATTTTATGAAAGATTGGTGGTGAAATAAACATGAAAATAAACAAAACTCAATGGCTAAAAGCCGTGCCCTGGTTTTTGATCAGTATTTTAGTCATTATCATCGACCAATGCAGCAAATATATAATTTTGAAAAATTTCTATTTAGAAGAAAACTTGCGGGTCCTACCGTTTTTTAATTTAATTTTGCGTTATAATCAGGGCGCTTCTTTTGGATTCTTAAATCAAGCAGGTGGTTGGCAGGTATTATTTTTAAGTGCTATTTCTTTTATTGTCATAGTGATATTGTTTATTTGGTTATTACGAATAGCTTATCCCAATGCATGGCTAGCTTGCGCATTAAGTTTAATTTTAGGCGGGGCGACGGGAAATTTAATTGATCGATTGCGTCTTCATTATGTGATAGATTTTTTCGATTTTCATGTGGGTGCTTGGCATTATGCAACCTTCAATGTGGCAGATAGTGCGGTAGTCGTTGGAGTCGCGATGGTCATTCTACAGGCATTATTTAAAAAGCATAGTTAATCACCGGGTAGAAGGGAACGTCCACTTTTGGCTCGGTTGAACGTTCTGCGTTTGCAAGTTCAGACACCATGAAACGTTACGGATTAACTATGGCTCATGACTAAACGGGGCGTACTAGATGCGGTAGCAGGTTTTTCTTCTGGCGGAGTGGGAAATCCCCTACTTATATTAACGACTGGGTCTTTATCATCGTTCTTTATTGCAGCTAATTTTTCGAATGTATTTTCTATAGCGTACATTTGATTTTGTGAATTTTCATTGGGATTTCCGGCCTGAATAATCCCAAATTCAATAACTTTGGCTTCAAGATCACTTAAACGATATTGTTGATCAGGTTTCAATTGGAGCTTTTGATTAAAGTTTTTAAGTTCATCGTCAGTGATGGGTTGGGTAGTCAATTCTTCCTGAATCTCTTGCGATAAATTTAATAAACGCACTTCATCGTTTGCTAAAAGAATATTATGCGCGGCAAAAACATCATCAAATTCTGCACGCTGCTCTGCGCTTGGTTTGGAGATTTTCGCAAAATCTTGGGCAAATTCAAGGAAGGTATTTTTAATATCTTGGTGGTTAGCGCCGGGCTTTAATCCAAGTAACCATAAGCAAGTTCTTAATTGGACGGCGGTGACTGATTTTGGAGTCAGTGTATACAAGAAATGTAAAAATGAAGGTCTTGGTTTTGGTTGTAATAGATTTGATTCAACGGACTGATTATTAGGATCAGCTATGTATGCAGCAGAGGCAGCTTCTTTAGCCTCTTTATAAGCAAGGTATTTAAGTAGTTTACGCAATTTTTTCTGGTATTCTTTAATTTGGTTTTCCCTACGTAAAGCTTCAAAAATTGCCGCCCATTTTTTATGGGCAAAAAATAATTTTTTGGTAAACTCTTTTTTATTATTTTCTTCGGTAGAATTTTTCTCATGATTAGGTAATTTTACCACTTCGACGATGGTTTGGGCGGTAAGCTGAGCTACTCTATTTAGAGATCTATAAAATTCTGGGCGCCGTAGGGTTTTCTGGCGCAATTGAGGATTTTGTTGTATTAAAGTTACGGCCATATCTGCAGCAATTTGTTGACACACAACCTCTTGAATAGCGGGGCGATTATCGTTGATCCATTTGCGTTCTGCGGGTATACGCACGATCTTACTGGCCAATTCAGTATATTTTTTAATATCTAATTTTGGTACAGCCACAGTGTCTATTGGTTTTTGGATTATCTTCTTCCTCATGACCCCCATTATCTAATATTTTTCTTAAGGGAATATTAAAACCTAAAAGCAAGGCGAATTGCTCGAATTGCCTCATAAAAAAGCTAACCAGAGGAGGTCTAACTCAGGGAAAAAGAAGCCGGCGTGCCTTGTTGGCAATTGCAGCCTATGATGCTATACTGATGATTGTAGCATCAAATAAAAGTCTATTTTCATCGAGGTGATGTATGAATTCATCAACTTTAATCTCAGTTCGTGTCAAGCCCGAAATTGCGGAGCGCCTAAAGGCCTTATCTCAAATTATGCACCGCTCAAGTTCGTTCTTGGCGGCTGAGGCGTTGGAAGAATATTTAGAGATTCATGAATGGCAAATTCAGGCAATTCAAGAAGGGCTTAATGCCGTAGACCGTGAAGAGGTCATCGATTTTGAGAGTGTTAAAAAGAAATGGGAAAAACGGCGTGAAGATTCGTCTCGCTAAACCAGCGGAACACGATTTGGAAGAAGTTGAAGCTTATATTAGCCTAGATAACCCTGCGGCGGCGCTGCGAACAGTGGGGCGTGTGCTGGAGGCTATTGAGTATTTACTACAATTTCCTAATATGGGCAGAGCTGGGCGACTGACCGGCACTCGAGAATTAATTGTCAGCGGTACCCCCTTTATTGTGATTTATCAAATTCGACGTCCCGATATTGACGTGTTGAGAATTTTACATGCTGCCAGAAAATGGCCTCATTAATTTTTTTATTTGGTTTATTAATGGGTCGCCCTGCGATTCGATGCTGCTATAATCCGCTATGCGAAAAAAAAATAGGAAGAAACTGCAGACTGGCAAGTCATGACGGAAAACGAGAAGATATGATATGTAAAAGTTTCCTAGAAGAAGGATTGCATAGCCCTTTTTTGGGCTTGGGCCTTTCCCCCCTTTAATCGGGGTAGAGCCACGTTATTACAAAGATGTACTAAAAATCGTTTTTCCTGTCGTTGGTTGCTTTGCCGACTCTATTCCTTGTTTAATCTGCGTTCTGAATTTTACACACCCCTGATTTGTTTCTTTCGACAAATATGTGGGGGTAGGGTACATGATTTGCCCTTTCACTAACAACATACCGACCCTCGTCACTGGGTTGAATTTGTTAACGGTATGCCCCGTCTCCCGCCAACCCGATCGATTCTCTTCCACGACATTTTTTAATTGCTCCCACGACGAAATACGAAGTATCCCGTGGTCGCCAATAACTTTGCTTAAATGGAACGCTTGGATGAATGGGTTCAGTTCGATTTCGAGTAACAATTGATACCATTCTTCGTAAGTCTTTGGGTCGAAGTTCGGAACAATGAACACTTCTTGATAATATTTCAAATTATGTTTCTGGCAATCTTCCCAGATCATCGGTGCAACGCCGCCTGCCTGTTTCAGCAACGTATTGACTACATCGGGACACATGCCCCAAGCCGCCGCTCCTTTAGGATTTTTGGTGCGTCAGGATGGTGCGTGATCGGGGTGCGTGTGCAGATTAAGCAAGCATCGCTCCGCTGTGCCTTTGCAAGTGCATTCGCGAGTCAGGCACAGCGGAGCGGCTGGGTAGTAAAAATAAACGGAGGGGTAACAATTATTATTGATTTTTTCGCCACAGGCTGCTACCCGAAACTGGCAGGTTACTTTCTGATTTTGATGATGATGTTTTTTTGTAAAATATTCTTTGTATCGGACGGCATCAATGCGCCACCGAAAAAATTCGATCCCAGGTCTTTCAACTCCACACCCAAGGTGTTTCTCAAAAAGATTTGGCTCAGAACTTACGGTGTGGCAAATCCACGATTGAACGATGGTAATCACCAAGGCTACCTCCGACAACACGCCGAATTGGATCAACGCATCTGTCCCAAAATCCTTGGACTTGATGAGCATTTCTTCAGTAAAAAGAAAGGCTATGCCACCACCTTTTGTGATCTAAAAAAACATAAAATTTTTGATGTCGTAACCTCTAAATCTGCTGCCGGACTTAAATCTAAAGTACTTTAGCTAATCAAAGAGCTGTTATAAATGTTTCTAAAATCACTTATCAAATGGATCAATTGGAAAAAAAACCATTCATTAAAAGAACGCTTAGGGTTAAATTCACAAAACTCATCATTACCCTCTTGTAATATAATTCTGTAAGGAAAACATATTGATTTTATCTAGAAACAGGTGTTACAAAGTCAAAATACTTGTGTGTTAATAATAATTAACGTAATGTGCGGCGTGCGGTTAAAACTATATTTTTCTAGCACAATAGAACGAAAATGAATTTCGTTATTTATAATCAGGAGGATTTCATGAGTAGAGATCATAATGAGGAACACTCTTCCGGTGAACGTGAGCACGAGAAAGCTTCTAGAAGTGCTGAGGCGAAGAAAATTGAAAAAAAGACAGAGGAGCGAATCGCGGACGAATTTAAAAGTGCAGAGGCCGCAGCTGCGGCTGTGAAGGACGTGGTGACGGAGACAAATGTCAAGATCCAAAGTGGGGAAAATAAAGAGTTAGGGGAAAAAGCAGAAGCAATAGAGCTAAGCGAAACTCGTTTTTATTCCACTGCTGAATGGAAAGTCTCTTCAGGCGATAGCGAATCTTCTTCATCTGAGATGAAGCCAATATTAGACCAATTGCACCAGATCTGGGAGCACATTCAGCAAGAGGGTAAGGAGAGCAATCGCAAGAAATGCTGTAATTATTTAAATATGTTCGTAGGACTTGCCGGTAACCTGGTAACTTTTCTTGGTATTTGGGGGGTGGTTCAATCTTTCAAAAATACATCCCCCGGCGATCCTCCTCCTGCGGATCCCGAGTATGCAAAAGTTCAAAAAATATTACTGGCTTGGCAAACTCAACCGGACGAAGTTTGGTGGAACACATTTGCAAACTTTATGCGTGCCAATCCCACGCTAACGCTTAATGATCATATTTTTTATTTGCAAGTTACTATGTCCATATCTCCCATCATACCTGTTCTATGGCAGAGCTATAAAGATATCTCGGATATGGTTGATAAACTCATCACCTTTTATCAGCAGCCTGATGTGTATATTTCTGATATTTATTTAGAAATAGTCAAGCCAGATTGCTACTATAATGGCTCGCCTTTGCCACGTGGAGCGGCAGCATATCTGTTGCAATTAGTATTAGCTAAGATTCTAGCTGATAAACTACCGGTAAAAAGACTTCCGCAGATAGCTAGTCTAGCGGATAGTAAAGAGATGGGGAGCAGCAGAGCTCTGTCTCGCCTACACAGATCAGCATTAGTCGCGTTATCAGCGGTTACGCCGAGACCATTTTTAGAATCAAAGCCGTTAACAATGAGTTCCAGCGGTATAGATGATAAAGGCAAAGAAAATATTTCGCGTGCGTTAGACATCGCTAGTACCTTATCCTGGGCGATTCCAGAAGCAGGGCCTTTTATTAGCGCCGGTATTTCCTTGGCCAAATGGATCTTTGGTTTGGATTCAGCAGGTGGTACAGATTTCACTCCGATTTTCCAAGCGATTTCCGATATGGAAAAACGCTTGGAAGATTATCTGCAGATACAAAATCTCAAAGAATTGATAGAGCGAATCAATGTACAAGGGAAATGGATGAACGATTGTATCATGCAATTAGATCGTCTCGGAAAGGAAGCAGATCCCATCCATGCCATTAATGCGATCATAAGAAAACAAGGTTTTTTGGAAGAATTGAGAGAGATGAACACGCCGAAACCCGGTAGTTTATATTCGGTGATTAATCATTTACTCGACGATGATGATTTTGCAGTAGCTGATGCAAAAAAGCCAGTTGCTTATACCGATGTTGATCATTTCGAGCGAGTCAAACTTAAATATAAAATGCTTGTCCTTGGCGTGACGATGTATATATCTTCATTGAAAACGCAAATTATGATGCAACGGTTTTTGAAAAAGTATGTGCATATCCCAACAGCGGAAATGGATGATACGGTAACCTACGTTATGTTGTTTACTACCATTAAAAGCAGCCCGACTCGCGGTTATGTTGGGTGGTATGATAAAATTCGGGTAGACACCGATCTGACTGATCTCATTTCTCCTACAATTTTCCCCAAAATTTTAGCCCGAAGAAAAGCCATGCTTTTCAGTCTACCACTGACGGCAGGTATGTCTCCTGACGAAGAAAACGCTACAGTGAGGCATTTTCGAGGAACAAGAACTGTGCGTTTTTCTGCAACGCCTGTCGACAAGACCTGCTTTGGTAAAGATTTTAGCAAAGGCCCCCTGCCACCACCTTACACGGTGGTTCAGCCTTACGGAGTAGGTACTATCTTGTTGGACCGTAGAAACGTATATCTTACAGCCACTCCCGAGTTAATAGACAGCAAACATGTGGGTGGAGGATTCTCTACTAGTACCCCTAATCCCCATGGTGGACCCGTAGCTTTGTACGGTAATGCTTTCTTGGATATGTGTTGGCCAAAAGATCAAATCGAAAACATGATATCTACCTATTTTATTCCAGATCATTCATGGGGTTTTCATAGCAGCCCTTTCAGAGGGCTGAGAGGAGGGTGGATGATATCTGATCCCAGTATTCAACAATCTGATTGGGTGAAGACGAATGCTATTGTCTACTGGCAAAATACTAGCGCTACGTTGCAAGATATGTTTCTGCTCAAAAGTGAGAAGGGCGTATTGGTTGTGCGTAGTTGGTTAGATGCTGTAGCATTCGAAGAGAACGCTTATCAAGCGCCCACACCCGATGCTATGACAGTGACAGACTGGGCTGTGGACGATAAACCCAGTGATAGCAGTGCTTGGACCCAAAAAGATGTGCAAGTTCGGTATGCCATCACTTATACACGAGGAAGCGGTGGTGAATCTACGAAAACATGGACCCAGTGGCAATCGATCCCAAAAAATCGGCACAATCCCACCTTAAGCAATATTGTGACGCCTGATGATGAACACATCGATTGCATTTGGATTTACCGTCAGTTCGGCATAGCTGTACAAGATCAGTTGCCGAGTGGAAAAACTAGCATTCGTCCTATCAAGGTGTTCAGTAAATTAGATAAGAGAGATGGCAGGTTTGCTCAAATCTATCAGGATATAACACCTGCACCTGCAAAGAATTTGCTTGAAGATATCGCGAGTGCAACAACTTCTGCGGCTTTGGTTGTTCGAGGCCATGTTCCTGCAACTGTACGTGCACCTTCACAACCTATGCAGCCGGCAATGTTTTCCTTTAATAATGATGCTGCCCGAAATCGGAATAGGGAAATAAAGCAGTTGTGCGAACGAATTGCAATGAATTGCAAGGAGTTGCTGGATTATTATAGGCCGCGTGGATCTAAGGAAGCAGCAAATCAGGCATATGTAGAAGGAATTCAACGGCAGCTTGCTATCCAGATTAAGGAGCCATCCAGTGACGCACTGCGTTTGCAATTGGCGGAGATTGCAAAGAAACTACAGGGAAAGCTTCAGGCAGTTTGGTCGGTGCAACCGAGATTATCGCGTTTATAAAACTTGAGCTAACTTTACCATGGATGTCACCATTTGACTCGATAGGTCAGATTAGATTAGTGATAAAAAAGGCTTGACTGAATTCAACGAAGAGAACAACTGTTGGGTTTGAAAATTGGGATTTAGACATCTGCGCATTGGCTTGGTTAAGGTTAATACCTTAATGTCTGTAGCAGTTCTTCCACCCGTTCCTGAGCTTTTGCCTTGGCTGTTTTCAGCAGCGCTCGGTGTTCTGGGGAGTTTTTTTGAATCCATTCTTCGACTATATGCCGAACCAGAAAACGAGTTTCTAGCTCCCAGGAGAGCAGAGTTTTCCATAGTAAGGATAGTTGATCCTGATTTAAAGGTGGATTGTTGTAGCCAGTATGGGTTGCCATATTTTTTTCAGTGAGCAACCCTGTGCGAATAAGCATGCGTGCATATTCGGACACAGAAAGCGCTTTTTGCTGAGAGAATTTTTCAATCTCTTCTAAATCGACAGTGGGCAAGCTAATGGCAATTCTGCGCATGAGTGCCTTTTTATTTTTTTTGTTATCCATATATTTAAATCTCATTAATAGATTTGTCTCACTTTATTCAAGAAGTCCGAGAATTTGAGGATAAAAATCAGTTTTTGGATAAATTGATTGGATAGCAAAAGCCTTCCTAAAATACGATTTTATTGGGAAAAATTGGGTGTAATTCGTTGCTTGTCGTTAAACATTGAGAACTTTTGGCATTAAATCGGAAAGTTTTTGCCTGGCGATCCTGAAGTTTTGAGAGGGTCATTACGTGTTCATTTTAATTTGTTCCTGAGATGATATTTCGCAAGTGTGAAGAAATTTTTTTCACACAAAATAAAAAACAATAGAGTTTTTTTCGATGGATATTCAATGGTTTTTAATCGATGATCTTCGACCTTATGAGCGGAATCCGCGTAAAAATGCGAAAGCCGTTGATAAGGTGGCGGACAGTTTAAAAACCTATGGCTGGCAACAAGTGATCGTGGTGGATAAAGACCATATTATTATTGCGGGTCACACGCGTTGGCTGGCTGCTAAAAAATTGAAGATGGAAAAAGTACCGGTTTTTATTGCGCACCATCTCACACCCGAACAAGTCAAAGCCTATCGCATCGCCGATAATCGGCTGAGTGAAGAAGCTGAATGGGATTCAGATTTATTACGCCAGGAACTAGAATCATTAAAAGAACTGGACGTGGACTTGTCATTAACCGCCTTCAATGAAATTGAATTAACCAAATTACTCGGCACATTATCAGAACCGGACGAAGAATCGGCGGAATGGTTGACACCGCAAAACATCGCGATCAGTCAACCGGGTGATATTTGGGAGCTGGAGCGCCATCGCCTGATGTGCGGTGACGCCACCTCCCCGGATGATTTAACTCGATTAATGGATGGCGCCAAAGCGGATTTGGTCTTTACCGATCCGCCCTATAACGTCGATTATCTTCAGGAGCGTGGTGCTTTCAAGGGACGGCGAATTCAAAATGACCATATGAATCCAGAGCAGTATCTCCAGTTTTTACAAACCGCTTTCGCCAGTGCGGTGACTGTGGTCAAACCGGAAGCGGCTTGGTATGTCTGCCATGCCTCCCAATTTCAGGACTTAGTCAAGCAGACTTTGGAATCCAACTATTTACTCATCAGTTCCCAAATTATTTGGGCAAAGAATCATTTTGTACTGAATCGGAGCCGTTACAAAACGCAGCATGAACCCATTTTCTATGCTTACCGTAAAGGCCAAACGGATGCATGGTATGGGGATCGTGCGCAAAGTACGCTCTGGTCTTTCGATAAACCGCTGTTACGCAATCTCAATATACTTTTAGCTGTGGGATATTATCTGCAATTCGGGAAAACCCAATTTTGCCCAACTTCACCATTGATGCTCGGTATCTCCTGGAAATTCAGGGGGCCTGTTTTTGTACAGAGAGGTGGGGTGCTGTATTGTATCGGTTTTATTACCTCCGCAATGGCTAGCATCCCTGAAGCATTGCAATTATATTGGAAATCTTTGCCTGAGAGAACTGAGAGCCATAGAAGAGTAAACTATTTTCAGTCCGGCTTCATGAATCGAAATAGAACACTAGAGGACTTAGAAGACGCGAAGGAGCAAATCAACGAAAACGAAGCGAGATTTGACAGAATTACAATTCAATAATTTTTCTACCGGGCGAGGTCAAGCGATATGTATTGGTCATTATGACTGTATTGAGAGTGAAGAACAAGCTCGTTTTGGATTAGTGAACCTTGATTTTAATTTTTTAGTTCCTAAAAAGCCTGCACCAAAACTGCGAGAAAAATCGCCTGAATTATATAAATACATTAATGAAAAACGGTATAAACCCCAAACTGAAGAAGAAAAAAAATCTTCCCCTGACGCTTATATCAGCTTCACCAATTTAATTAATTACATAGCATTATATGCGGACGATATCACCAAAGAAATTGTGATGTCTAGTAAAAATCTGGAATTTCTGGATGAAATTAAAAGTCATTTTTTATTATGGCCCTATGCATTGCAACAAAATGTCATTCCTGATTTTAAAATAAAACCAAAATTGGAAAAAGTAATGATGTTAACTTGTGAACCCAATGAAACCGATTTCGGAAAATTAGACAGAGTGAAAGTGTTCATATATCCGCAAGAGGACAGTGAATCTAAGTGGTATTGTCTCATGGTTTCCCGTAAAATAAAACCATATCTTTTTGAGATGGAAACAAAAGCGATTATCAAATTTTAGCAAGGAATATAAGCACTTTGAATGTGGTAGGGAGAGAATATAAATTAACAAATCCGGATCGGCAGGCAGTACTTGCGCATGATAAAATAAAAAATTATGTGTGCCAGGCTGAAGAGAGTGATGAGCAATGTTGGCCGCAAGCTTTTCTTGTGCCTATATTAAGAATCCCGAATGTAATAGAAACAGAATTTGCTCAAAAGCTTATGTTAAAAATATATAGCTACTGCTTACTGAGTAGCCAAAATAGATTGGAATTTGGCAGAATAAAATATAAAGATCCGGAAGATGTTGATATACAACCTAAAACATATATGACTGAAGACTTTTTTGAAAAGCATATGGGGGAGGGATCCTCAAAGCAAAGTAAGAAAAAAGCAGATACAGTGGCCCAGAAAAGATTAGATCAAGGCAATGTGGCCTGTTCTACCATGATTAATGCAACGGAGTTGGACACTTTAAATGGTGAAATTAAAAGTAAAAATACCAGTGGCTATTACCAGGCGGTGCACACTTATTTAGAAACGGAAGGAAAATTACCTCAAATCATAGAAAGTGTATTTTTCCAAACCCAAAATGCATATCAGCTCCATAGTAGAAGAAAAACAGGCTATACCAGCACGATAGGTAAGACAAGGAATCGTGAGCAGTTTTATTATAGTGTTTTTTGTAAATCTCAAACTTACTATCTCTCACATTTTGCTGGCCCTACAGAGAAAAAGAGCTGGCAAAAAGTAGGGGCTGAAAAGTTAGCTAGTACTGGCTTGGAGAGCGAGGATCGGCATCCCTTTTATTATAAACTCAAGTGATCAAAAGCTCTGATCTAAAATCGAGCTATACCGATTTGGAATAGGAACTTGCCGGAGCAGCAGCAGGAATACGAATTATCTCTGTAAAAAATCTGGCGCATTCTCTTTTTTCTCTCGTTAATAAAAAATAGCCATTAATATGATTCTAATCGGCCATAAAAACTTGGAAAAAACTCATCAACAAGACAAAATAATTCCAATAATACACCTTGGCCTTCTTGGCAATGATTCATTGTTGACAAATAAATTTGATCATATCGTGGGCCAACTTTGCAATACATCCCTCTAGCTTATCCAGAATTCGCGTTTCAACAGACTGATTTATGCAACAACGCCTTTTCATCTATATAAAATTTTGCTTCTATTAGTATTCTGTGATGGGAAATATCCCGCTATTGCATGGCACAAGTTACGGTCAGCGATTCATCATGACTATTATCTACTGTAGCCGATGGTGAATTTCCATCTTGTGTTACTGTCATCCTAGGTCTATTATAAAATAATGCCGCTTCAGCCTTAGTAACAGAGGGGAAATAACTTAATCCAATTTTTTGTAATAAACGGGCAATTTGATCTAGTATTGCTACCTCTGCGGTTATTGTTAATAACCCATTTTCCCAATCAGATTTCATTTCAAATTGTTGAGTAGAAATATTTTTCCCAATCACCATTTGTTTTAATAAGTTTACCGCTGGCTCTAAAAGACTTTCCATTTTTCTGCTATCTGCCCACAGCTCAGAAGAGTTGACGATAACTTGAATCGATAATGTATTTACATAGGGACGTTTAAATATGAATTCACAACCATTATCTTCAAATAAGCGGACTAAACTTTGTTCAAACTGACTCTCAATCATTACTAGCGGCGTAATCTTATCTTTGGTTTCTGATGAGATAGGCTTTTTCAAAGATGACAGGTGAGATGGCAACATTTTGATATCGGATTCCTTTTCTGTAAAAGGATTTCCCGTACTGCTACTGCTAGAATAACTTGAACTAGAGCTGGCACTAGCCAATATGGATAATAATTGAGTGTTTACGTTTGGTTGAGTATTATCTGTTTCAGCGATTGATGAAGCTAATAATGAGGCTTTATCTTTAGACTCTTCCTGCTGGTGAGATTTTTCCTCTGGGTTTTCTTCTAATTGCAGATGTCGCTTTTCTTCATTATTATTTTTAGAAATAGATAAAGGGGAATTCCAAATTAATAATTTATTAGATTTAAGGCTGTTTGCAGGAGAAGAAGGATTAGACAGCATAACATCATTTTTATCTCCTTTTGTTTCTAACATTAATTCTGTCAAAACGTTTTGTCTCATTAAAAAGTCCGCGTTTCCTTTAGAAATCGTAGTCCCATTCGATGTCATAACGTCTTGAGTATACATCGTTAGACCGTCACTACAAGATTTTAAAATGGCAGTTTTGTGAGTACCTAAAAACAAACCGGAAATATCCCATAAACGACACGTGCCATCCGCCAAACCGGCAATAAGATATTTACCATTGGATGATATGGCAGCGCACATAACAAAAATATCTTTTAAAAGAACTTGTATTTCATTGGTGTTTTTAAACCATATACAGCATCCGCCACTACCGTACAAAATAAGAATATCAAAAGATTTATCATTTTTAAATTGAAACTCTAAGTGGTTTTCAATACTGCCTCCTTTCAAATTTAATTTATAGAATTTTTCTTCTTGCAGATTATATATTTCGAAAATCTCTCTACCTCTAAGGAAAAATGCAATGCTATGATCTGTTGTTAAGGTAATATCATTAATCTCCTCACAAGGGATCGAATCTAGTAATTTTCGTTTCTCCATGTCATAGACATAGACATATTTATTTCTATTTCGAAATTGATTACAGTAAAGCAATGCCAAGCGATCATTTACTGTAATAATTTGATTGACCGTTTCTGGAAGAAGAATTGAGAGTAATAATCTTTTCTCAACAATACCATATAAGATAATTTCCTTCTCCCCAAAATCATCAACATTATTTGTATTTCTGTAATAAAAAGCAATATTGTTTTTATATGATAAAACAACCTGATTAATAAGATGTTTACAATTAATAACTTCTACAAAGGCATTTTGCTTGATGTCATAAATAAAAACTTGAGATTCTTCTTTATCTGGAACTCCATTAATATCACTCTTATATATTAGAGCTAAATTACTACCCGATGTAATTGTTACATTAAATAAACTAGAACTGATTAGTGGATGTATTGATTTGGTTACCACTTGTTTTGATTCAATATTGTATACAATTACCGATAAATAAGTTGAAATAAATACTATCTTATTTTCCATGGCAAACGAGATCTGGCAAACACTATCGTGATCATCAGTAGGGCAAATAATGGTATGCGATAACATTCTTTTTTCGATATCAAAAATTAAAATATGTTTTCCTATGCCGTAAATCAATGCTAATTTACTATCTGCTGATAGAGCAACACCTTTGATTTTAAATTGACATTGGATTGGTTGTATCCAATTTTTTTCTTTTATGATATAAACATACACTTGGTTGTGGGTAACTGTATCAGTGCCATCATATAAAAACATCATTTCACGATTGGCTGTGATTTGGATAGCATTTGTAATAAATGTCTTTACTTGAAAAACCTGCCAATCACGAATAGTGCAAAAATAACTCAATGAATGACTGCTTGCCTCACTCGAAAAATGGGATTCGTGTGGTTCAGTAATCATTAAAAAGTTTTCTACATCTATCCAAATGAGTTTGTTAGGAAAATTTGTAAGTTTTAGTCCATTCTCTCTTGGAATAGACATAAACTCTTTGTTGTAAGATGTTTCCCAATCCCAAAAATGATAACCTTCTGTTGCACTTTGAATAAATAAATTATTCTTATGTAGAAATTGCACCACTCCGATTGTAGATTGCATTCGTTGTAATAAGATACTTTCTTTGGTGATTAAATTATATTTATAACAGTTATATTCACTATAAAAAATGCAATAAATTTTATCACTAAAAATAACTTCTTTAACAGGCTCATTTGTTTGTATAGGAGTAAGCTGTTTATGAGTTTTAAAATCATATACATCTAAAACTTGAATGCCATCTTGATGATAAAAAAAGGCCAATAAATTTTGTGAGGATATAGCAACTTTATCCACTTCCTTTTGGCACAAAATAGCCGATAAAAACTCCATTTTTTTTATATCATAAATTTGTACTTTTTTAGAATTGCTAGTTAAAAAAATATATTCATTATCGCAAGTAAAAGTTAATGAGGAAACATTTTTTTCGCAAGTAAATACTGAATAGGCCCTTTCAGTTAAATTATAGATAATGACTTCTTTTTCAAAAAAATTATAAATACATGCTAAGCCACCATTATTTGAAAATTCAATTTCCCCTAACCTACTTTTGATTGTATCAATAGTTTTTCGTTGTGTAATATCATACACTTCAATTTTATTATCATTACCACTAGTTGATAAGAAAGGCAAACTATCATCTTTGGTCAGCCCAAATTCCCCAACCTCACATTCATTTAACAATGGGTCAGGTAGAGTTTCCTGCTTACCTCTGGTTGATAAGAAAGCCAAACTACCATCTCTGGTCAGACTAAATTCCTCAATCTCACATTCATTTACCAGTGGATCAAGTAGTATTTTCTGTTTAATATCGTATAAATTTATAGTTTTACTGTTTTTGGAAAATATGAATGCTTTGCTGTTATCCGAAGTTAAAACGATTTTCTCAATTTTTTGATCATTAGCAATTGCACTTAGGAATTTGTTATTGTGGATATCATACACTTCAATTTCTTGTTGATAATTCACGGAATAAAAAAATGCAATTGAACAATCTTTTGATATAGCAATTTTTTCTACTTTAATTGTACAAGGGATAGTATCTAAAAAAATCTTTTTATTTAAATCGAATAACAATATTTTATATCGACTCACAAGGAAAGCCAAATTTCCGTCACTAGTAAAATCAACATTCCTTATTTCTTTTAATTCATGAGATAAATACTTTTTTTGCTCTATGTCATAAATTTTTGTGATTGCATGATGATCACAGATAAATAGTACGTTTTTTTTAGGCGCTGAAGTAATTAATGCTTCTATTCCTGTCTCAACTTTTTGACCTATTAATTTATCCAAAAAAGCATTTTTCAAATTACAATCAGAAAAGTTAGTTTTTCGTAAAAAAGCATTGTCTAAATTAATTCCTCTGAGATTTGCCGCTCTAAAATTAGTATGATCAAAAATTCCTTTACTCAAATCTGCCCCTGGGATAGAAATTTTTGACAAATCCATACCCGAAAAGGGAAACCGTGCCACATTGAGAATCGTGATGGCATTGGCACTGGCCACGCTTAATTCGGGTCGCTTGCGAGAGCAATAGACCCAATGCAACAGTTTTCTCTGAAAACGCTCATCGCGTTCTGCGTAGTTTGCTAAAAACTGAACAATAGAAGGTTCGTTGTTCAGCAGACGTTGATTCAACAATAACAGAGTGGCGTCTTTTTCTTCGAGATGCTCAATCATGCGATGAGCGGCCCTGCGCTCCTGTGTTTTTTGATAAAGACTTAAGAAGGGTAAAATAGTCCGCATTTTCAATCGCAATTTTTGTTGCTTTTGTTTTTTGACTTCTGCTGTCGATGCGGTTGTTTCTCCAGATAGTTTTTTTTCATCCCGAAATCCAGCTGTTTCAGATTGAGCTTCCCACGGGACAGGACTACAGCTGAGCTCCCGATAAATGCGGCAGGCCACAAAATACTCCCAAAGGGATTTATGAATATAACCATAACGGTTATTCCCTTGTGGCGTGATAGGGCAACCCTTCAAGACCATCTGCACCCCAGGATCACTGGTTTTAAAAAACCGGTCTAATTCATGGGATTGTAAACGACGCCCTTTTTCAGAAACGATCCACCGGCGTTGGTACAGGGCAGTGGATTGATTGGTTTTGTATAAATACAAGGCGAGGTTTTCACAAAATTCCTGATAATCGGCTGCAATCGCTTCGCCTTCATGAAACTGAAACCGTTCTAGACTGTGAAGCCTGGCCTGCTCTAACTTCGCCGGAGTGAGTTTATCTTTGGCTCGTTTAAACCATTGTTGCATGAACATGTCGTATAAATCCAACCGGCTGATCGTGCTTAATGACTCTTCCCGATCTCGCTTCATAGCCGGTAGAATGTCAACTAAAATGGTTAGCATAAAGGGGCGTTCAATCAACTGACGGATACTGCTGAGTTTGTCGATTTCATCTTGATATTGCTGCCAATCTGTCCAACCATCCCAGATTTCACCGGTTAAAACTTGTTGTTCGCGTTTTTGTCGTACGTATTTTTTAAGATATGTTTGCGTTTGAGTATTATCAAACGGAGCCACCCAATGAGTCAGTATCTTATCTCGCTGTAATTGATTTCTCTCATCTGTCGGAGCAAACCAGGTTTCATACTCACCCTGACTTAATACCTCCGCCCGACAACTGATTACCATCCGACAATGAGGCCATTCATGCAGTTTATTAATGGCAAAGAGATTTTGCCCTTTTAATCCAGTTAACTCATCATACCCATCAAAAATAAATAGAAAGGGATAGCCATTTTTAGGATCTTTGAGGGTACGGATATCACTATCTGTCAAGCCCTTCTGTTTCAGTACGTCTTCAATAAACGGTTTATCCGGACGAGCTAGTTGCACCAAAGGGATAAATAAGGGGATGTAACCGCCCGATTGGTATTGTTGCCATAAAAACCGTTGCAAATAGATCCCATAAGTGGATTTACCACTACCAGCTCCCGCTGTTAAAAGTAATACCGCCTTGGATGGGTGATGAGGTGGTGTTCTATTGACAACAATGAGATGGTGTAATCCTTTCAATAAATCTTGCTTTAGTTTACGAGTCACATCCACCTGTGAATCTTGTAACAAGCTAATCGGATCGGCCGTACTGAATTGACTCAGATCACGGGCTAGTTGGGTTAAACAGGTTCTAGCGTCATCCGAAATGGCATTGAGCCAACCGGAATCGGCTTGTAAGGATCCTTCTAAGTATTCACCTTCTCCAGTTTGACCGCAAAAATACCAACTACCCGATGCCGTCGTCTCCGTCTCAATTTGACTCGGTCGACGCTTTTTGGTGCTATCCACTTCTTCGCAATAAATCAATAAAAAACGAGTCACATCACTGCTATAAGTGCGTCGCCATTGGGCCACAAAGCCTGGATCAACTATCCCTGTCATTCGACGGCAATCTAACGTGCAGCGACTTAAATCCAGGGTGTCAACAGCTGGTATGGTGGTGGGAATGGTTGATAAAACCGGTGCAATGCAGTGACCTAATTGAAACACCTCTTTTTTCTCTTTTTCCTCCTCAATCGATTTCCTTTCCTGACTGTCTTTATTTTCTTTGCTCTCTTTCGTCTCTTGGGTGAGTTCTCGAAAACCGTCTTTTGTCGGCAGTGGCTCTTCCTGCTCTTCTTCTTTTTCTAGCGCTAACTCACCCTGCAAATATTTCTCTTCCTCTTCGGGTTCGGATTCCCAGTTTGTTTTAAACTCTTCCTCTTTTAATGCAGTCTGTTTGAGTTCAGCCGTTTGTTTTTGTGCGGGATTGTCAGGAATTAACCCTAAAAAATACAAACTCCCTTCCATTAAATCAAAAGGTGGATCTTTATCTTGAGCTTTGCGTAAGCTTTTAGGTGGAACATAATAGGCTAGTTTTTGATCGGCTTCAGTAGAAGCCAAAACGTGAGCACGTAAGGTTTCCAATTTCCAAATCAGATGTTTTTCTACCGCCTCTCGAGCCGGAAGAAATAAAACCTGGTTCGGTTTAGCCGGCGTCACAGCCTGGGTGGTTTGATTCGTTTTGAGGATTTTCGCCAAGGGCGCATATTCTTCGAGTAACTGAGATTGGGACGGGGTTAGCTTGATACTGGGATGACGTAAAGCCGATAGCACAGCTTGAGCTGACTGACATAAACGGGGCTCGTTTAAGTAGCGAACCAACTGATCCAAGATCGCTCCTTGCACCGCTTCCTTGCGAGCTTGATAAGCCTTTCCACGATAAAGCGCCAATTTTTTCGCCGTCTTCAAAGTCGCATGCGCTTTTTCTTGAAAGTAAGCCCGCCAAGTCGGATCTCGTGATTTTTGCGGCTCGACATGCCAATGGTTTTCATTTAAAAAGAGATCTTGCAATAACTGCAAACAACTCGCTTTGATCGGGTCTGACCACTTAACATCCTGCAGTACCGCATCGAGAGTGGCTATCAAACCCAGCTGAAAAGCGGGCATGCACCGGTCAGAACAGAGAGGAATGTCGGGTTGATCCGCTTTATTCTTGTAAAGATACTCTTCTAACCCTTGAAAATCGCCTGTGCGTATCAGCAGTTGACAATACCATAACGCTTCATACCAAGACTCGGGCTGATGGTCGATACGAAAGGCATCCTGAGCAGCCGAGTAAGCGGTACCCAGTTGAGATAAATCCCAGGAGTTCCAGACTTCTTTTAAGCTCTTGATCACCGTAAGCAGTTGTTTCCCACGTGCAAGCCACTCGCTGATATTAAAACCACCATCATCCAACCGAATCAAAGCTTGAATCGCATAATTGGCCCATAAAGAAACACTCGGATCACTTTCTGTGTCGTTAGCCGGAACTAGGAGAGCGTCGTAAGCTTTTATGCGAACTTTATCGCGATGGATACCCGTTATTCCAATATCCCGCATGGCGTCCAGTACCCGTGCTAAGGCTCGGAGCAATTCAGCCTCCTGCACAGCCGTTTGGGACTGACGATGAAAGGCTAAGTATTTATCAATCAATTTATTAAAAAGTGACAGCAACAGATTGATTTGGTTGTAGCGAGACAAAGCACTGCCACGAGGCAGCCCTTTTTGTGGATCCGATTTCGATTCCACTTGTTTTTCATCATGCTCAATAGCGATATCTTTGTCTGTCGACAAGGATGGGGAAGAGGTAGAAGAGGTAGAAGAAGTAGAAGACATCAAAGGGAGAACAGGAAGTGGTATCGGTGCCATCTCAATCATAATGAGATTTTTTTCTCTAAGAAACGAAGCCATGGCTTGGCGTAGGCTGCCTATTTTTTCTTTGCTTTTACCCCATGTCTCACGGGATTTATCCATAGCCAGGGTGGCCGCTTTTTTGGCCTCACCAAAAGCGTCATTCAATTTATCCGCCATCACTTCACCCACGGCTTCTTTGACGGACTTGTTAACCGAACTCAGCATTTTGTCAGTGATAGATTGTTTTTTCTCTTCCACAGGAAGGGGTTTGCCGGATTGCACGGCAACCGGATGAGCGGTTTCCAATAGCACCGCTAAACCTTCTAATAAATCCACATCCAAGGCGGCTTCCTGATCGAGTAAGTTAATAAATTGCTGCAAAATTTTATGCAACAACTCTGCATCGGGTATACTACCCAAGACAATGATTTCTTGTAGTACAGCAGACGTTCTGACCAGTCGTAATCCAAATTGTTCGACCACTTGATGGCTTAACAGGATTAAGGGTTCTTTGCGAGCACTGTTCTCAGGAAGACGTTTGAGGACTTCGGCAAGATAATGGGTATCCTCAATCGGTCGATTCGTGTCCAGTAATTCGTCTTCCGGTAATGAGGTGGGTTTACGAAAAATAACGGGGCTCCATTTTTTTGCTTCAGGCTCTTCAGGCCGGTTTTGACTCATATAGCTATCAATATCAATTAGAAGCTCTTCCTCTGGCTGCTCTGTTGATGCAAGTTGGGCTTTTTGTTCTCTATCGTTTCCTAACACTTCCTTCTTCGTTGTCCCTTGAGCCAGGCTGGTTGGGGAGGTAGAATCCGTTACACCCGTATCAGTCGTTTTTGAAGGAGAAGAAACGGTGCTCGTAGCTGAACTGGATGAAGTAAACGAAGTGCCAGTATGGGATTGTGTTTCTTTTGTAGATGATACAGGGGGCAAACTGTTTATTGTGGGCTGGGTAATAGAAACAGATGATGGAGTTCTTTTTTCCTCTTCTCGATCGAAAGGTTTATTAGCTGAAACAGGCGGTGAGGTTATACTGATACTGAGCCGTTGAATGAAGTTTCTAATAGGACGTCTTCTAATGAAGTCTCTAACAGGGCCTTTTTTTGTGGCAGTTTGCTGTTTATTATCTTTAGGTAGGTCGGGCTGCCTAGATTCCATAATCCTTTTCTGATCATCGTTCATAACATTAGTTCTCCTAAATTTAAGTCCTGTTAAATTAAAGAAGCGCGTTCAAAAACGAAGTGTAACACCCCGCCTGCATAATAACTATAAAGTTGACATGATTTCGACAGTGTGATAATTTCCACAAAATCGATTCATTTGAATTCCACACAAGGAAAAGTGCGATGAAAAATCAGGGAGGGGGTAGAGGTAAACCCTCATTTCAACCCAATCCAGAAAAATCAATCCCAACCTACACCTACTCAAAGAACTTTGCGGAAGAGCATCGCTATACTTTTTAGGTTTCTTTAATCTTACATTAATCGGCATGTTTGGCTCTCACTGGATAATAATTGGGACTTCAGGGTCTCAAGTTGTCTGGTGCGCGTCTCCCACAAGGATTGCAGTGCTTCGAGGTCGCTGGCAGCTCTTGCTACCCCCTCCATATCCCACGCTCCGAAGGGGTTCTGGGCTCTACCCCACTTAAGGGGGCATTTTTAACCTAGTTAGGATAACCTAACACCTTGATTGTTCAGAAAAAGGAGGTTTGAAAATGCCCGTGAGTAATTTTATCCTAAATTTACCTGGCTTTACCATCAAAAAAATCCATGATTTTAATCCTATTATCATTGATGTGAACTATCGGCGAAAAAGTCAGTGTCCGCATTGTGGGAATAAACGCCTTCGCAAGAAGTATGGCTATCTTAGGAAGGTGAGACATGAATTGATTGGATTGCGCCAAACCTTCTTACGAGTTAAGGCTTATAAATTCTATTGCCCACCTTGTCAGCGCTATTTCAATCAACAATTTCCCGGCATCGGTCGCTATCAACGCGCCACTGAAAAAGCTCGATCACAAGTTTTTCATCTTCATTCCAAAGGTATTTCTCAAAAAGATTTGGCTCAAGATTTGCAGTGCGGTAAATCCACCATCGAACGCTGGTACCACCAAGGATATTTACGTAATAATGCCGAACTCGATATGCGTATTTGTCCCAGAGTGCTCGGCATTGATGAACATTCTTTTAGTAAAAAAAAGGGCTATGCCACTACCTTCTGTAATCTCGCCAAACATAAAATATTTGACGTCGTCCCCGGAAAATCGGCTCTACCCCATTTAAGGGGGCAATTTAATCGAAGTTAGGTTACCCTAACACCTTGATTTGTTCAGCAAAAAGGAGATTAAATATGCCCCACAAGGATTCTATCCTAAATTTACCTGGTTTTTCCATCAAAAAAGTCAGCGGTTATCTGCCCTTAATCCTCGATGTGCATTATCGACGCAAGGCCCGCTGCCCTTTTTGTCAGAGCAAGCATCTTCGTCAAAAAACCAGCTTTATCCGTAACGTCAAACATGAATCGGTCGGCCTTCGACCCATGATCTTGCGCTTTAAAGCTTATAAGTTTTATTGCAAAGCCTGTTACCGTTACTTTAACCAGCAGTTTCCCGGTATTGGTAAGCACCAACGCGCGACCGAACGATTCCAAACGCAAATCTTTCATCAACACGCTCAAGGTATCTCGGGTAAAACCCTAGCTCAAAATTTTAGGCTGGGTAAAGCCACGGTCGAACGATGGTTTCATCAACGTTACCTTTTAGAAAATCGGGAAACCCTTCAAAAAAAGTGTCCTAAAGTGCTTGGACTGGACGAACATTCTTTCAGTAAAAAGAAAGGCTACGCCACGACGTTCTGTGACTTGGCTAAGCATAATATCTTTGATGTCGTACCTGGTAAATCATCCGCTGATCTTGCGGATTATTTAAATATTTTACCCGGTAAAGAACGCGTCAAAGTCGTCTGCATCGATTTAAGCACCTCCTATCGCAACATCGTCAGACAACATTTTCCTAATGCCATGATCGTGGCTGATCGCTTTCATGTCATTCGATTAGTCAATCAAATGGCGATGCAAACTTACCAATCGATTGACCCGAAAATCAGATATCAACGCGGTATCTTAAACGCATTACGCACTAATCCTGATAATTTAAAACTACGTCAAGTACAACAGCGGGATCAGTATTTTAGACAGCAACCCGCTATCGCTGCTGTTTATGCTTTTAAACAAAAATTACATCGGCTATTAATGTTTAAACATCGTATGGCTAAGCACTGTAAACGTTTAATCAAAATCTTTTTAGATTATATCCAGCAACTCAAGGAAAGCAGCTTCTCTAGTCTCAACAGTCTGGGAAAAACTTTATGGACCTGGCGGGACGAAATCGTCAGAATGTGGCGGTTTACTAAAAATAACGGGATCACTGAAGGGTTCCATCGCAAGATGAAGCTAATTCAAAGACGTGCCTATGGCTTCCGTAATTTTGAAAATTACAGAATCCGAGTTAAAGTATTATGTGCTTGATTAACTGCCCCCTAAAGTGGGAAAGACCCCTGTAATCTCGCCAAACATAAAATATTTGACGTCGTCCCCGGAAAATCCGCAGCCAGTCTCAAAGACTATCTTCATCAATTAAGCGGTAAAGAGAGGGTTAAAGTCGTTTGTATCGACTTAAGCACTTCCTATCGTAGTCTGGTTCGACAACACTTTCCTAATGCCTTAATCGTCGCTGATCGCTTCCATGTCATTCGCTTAATCAATCAAATGTGTATGCAGACTTATCATTCTATCGATGGCAATCTGAAATACCAGCGCGGCTTGTTAACCGCTCTCAAAACCAATCCGCAAAATTTAAAACCTCATCAACTCACTCGACGCAATCAATATCTTGAGCAGCAACCCGCCATCGCTGCTATTTATGATTTTAAACAAAAATTGCATCGCTTATTGATGTTTAAACACCGCAAAGCCAGACAGTGCAAACGGCTTATACCTATCTTCCTGGAATACATTAAAAAGCTCAAAGAGAGTGGGTTACAATATCTGCAAACCCTGGGCAAAACTTTATATTTATGGCGTGATGAAATCGTCCGCATGTGGCGCTTTACCAGAAATAATGGCATCACCGAAGGGTTCCATCGCAAGATGAAACTTATTCAAAGACGGGCCTATGGCTTCCGTAATTTTGAAAATTACAGAATTAGAGTTAAAGTATTATGTGGTGGTTAAATGTGCCCCCTAATTTGGGGAAGAGCCTTTAAAAATCGTGTAAGTGCTTGATTTATTGATGGGTCGTCCGCGATTCGAACGCGGGACCAACGGATTAAAAGTCCGCTGCTCTACCGACTGAGCTAACGACCCAAATTGATATTGAAGGAAATGCCGATCTTTCTAAAAGCAGATTTCTTCAAAAGCATGATACCAATTTTTTAACAAATCACAAGGGTTTCTGTTTAACTAGTTAAAAAAATTCCCGTATTCGAATTTTTGCATAGAAAAGTTACAATCAAGCAATGAAAAGGACGGGGTTTTCATTGTTGGAATTACTTGTGGTTATGGCCATTATTGCAATCTTAATGGCTTCGGCTTCGCCCATTTATATCGACCATCTAGTTAAAAGCAGGCGTAATCTGGCGCAAATTAATTTGTTAAAATTGGCTAGTCAGCTAGAAAAATTTTATAGTTTAAATGCAACCTATCAGGGTGCTACCCTTGCGGAACTAGGCAGCAATGCCTATAGTGATGACCATTTTTATCAATTTAATATTCAATCTGCCAATGATTCAACTTACCTTATTGAGGCTATACCCCTGGGACAACAAGCCTTACAAGATAGTCAATGTAAGACACTGAGCTTTAACGAACAAGGGCTAAAAATGAGCTCTGGCTTATTATCCCCAGAACAATGTTGGCAATAATTTATAATTTAATCTATAAAGAGCAGTTAAGAGATATAGCCAGACTCTCACTTTACATTTAGCAGGAGATTAGAAGATGAATTCGACAGGAAAAATGGTTATTGTTTTAAGGCTGATACAAATCGGTGTTGCGTTTATTCCAGCGGTCATTGGTTTTTTATCATTGTTGAATAATATTACCGGTTTTGCCGACACAGTGAATCATGTCATAACCCCATTGATTACCATGAAAGGGCACTCAACCCAGTTATGGCGATCATTGCCGGAAGCATTTTCTGTGCCAGTATATATTGCTATGTTTATAATAGAGTCGTTTGTTGGCATATTTGCGTTAATTGGCATTATAGGTATGCTGAAAAATATATTGCAGGCTGAAAATTTTGAGCTTGCCAAACGGTGGGTATCCCTGGCGTGTGGATGGGGTATGATTGTCTGGGGGATTGGATTTTTCGAAATCGGCGGTGATTGGTTTTTGTCGTGGCAAGGCAAGGATTTGGCTTCTTTTCAAAGCGATGCAACACGGTATATATTCATGTTATTAGTCGTATTTATATATTTAAAACTAAGCAAGGATGCTTAACAAGCTTTAAACCCGCAGTTCAGTTAAATGCATATTGATCTAATGCAACAACCTCGCCTCTTTAAATTGTTTAAAGAGCTACATGGGCGGTTTTTTAATATTAATTTAATAAAAACATGTTCAAATAGTATTGAATAAATAGACATAAATTAATATTTAAGTTAGTAAAGAAAATCCATGCCGTATTTTATTTTAGACTATAGCTGTCCTTATCCTAAAAGATTAAAAGAGCTGAATGGGCCTGATTCAAAGCGCGCTCTTTATAATCAGTTAAAGACATTCTCGTTAGACGAGCTATCTTCAGTAACCAATTTTATAAGAACCAGTATTTGTAAGGTATACCCAGAACTTAAACAAGAATTAAACCAATATCCCTTATATGGCTCATTGGAGGAGATGATAAAAAATATATTTGATTCCGTTAATATCCAAAAAATTGAATTACCTACACTTGATGCGATACAAATAAGAATAGTGATATCTGAAAGCAATAATAAGATAACTATCAAAATCAAAGACAATGGTATAGGCTTTGCTCATTTAAAAAAATCGACTCAAAAACCCTTATCTGATTATTTATCCGGCAAACACTGTCCATTTTTGCCAAATTTCTTTGGACGTTTTAGCCGAGGAAGAGATGAGAAGTCATCAAAGCGATATCATAAAATTATGGGCAAGGATTTTATTTTAGGAGGATTAAACGTAGGTTTAAAAGATATGAATAAAGGGATTTTAAAATTAAATGGTGAAGTATACATTAAGAACAGAAAGCATGGCGGTGCTTCGATTAGTATAACTCTTCCTTTTGAAAATTCTAAGAAGGACTCCATATCCTTTCCTAAAGAATGCAAAGCATGTCAATCAACCTTAAGAGAGAAAGATATACTTTGGGACAAAATCGACCGAACCCCAAAGGCAGTGCATTGTTTGGAATGCAATCATTCAAGTTTCATTAATCCATTTCAGCCAACATTCTAAGGTAATGCAAGCACTATAAATGATTATTGATTGCCAATACCAATGCATCAAATGACAAAAAGCCGGTATGTCGATCGCCATTAATAAAAAATGTGGGTGTGCCATTCACTCCGCTATAAATTCCACCAAGGAAATCACTTTTAATTTTTTCTTTGTACTCGCCATTTTGTAATGAAATTTCAAGCTTTTTTTCCGGGAGATCAAGTGATTTAGCCAATTCCAATAAAAATGGCAAGCTTAATTGCTGTTGATTCGCATAAACAAGATCATGCATCTCCCAAAATTTGTCATATTCATTAGAAAATTCTGCTGCTTCTGCAGCAGGTTCGGCGATGGGATGAGCTTGGGTTAAAGGAAAATGGCGAAATACAAATCTCAGGGAATCGCCGAAATGTTTTTGTATCTGTTTGCTATTGGAAAAGCTTGGGCGCAAAAGGGGCATTCATAGTCACCATATTCGATCAAAGTCACAGGTGCATTGGCATTGCCTTGAATGTGATCCTTTTCATTGATAGGAACTTTTAGCGTTGACATGATGGATCTCCAGACTATTTTGGTAAAGCTTTTAGTGCTTCTAAAATTCCATCTGCACCGGGATTTTCTGCGATGGGGAGAGATAACTCCATCTAATGATTCCATCTTTATCAATAAGAAATAAAGCCCTTTGACATACTCCTTCCTGCTCCCGGTACGCACCATATTTTTTTGCAACTCCGCCTTTGGGTTCAAAGTCAGACAATAAAGAAAAATGTAAACTTTTATTATGAGCAAAGGCATTATGGCACCAAACGCCATCCACGGAAATTCCAGCAACTTCAGCACCGTATCGACGAAATTCAGGCAATATTTCATTGAATAAAGCCATTTCATCGCTACAAACAGGACTCCAATCTGCTGGATAGAAGGCGAGAATTACCGGTTTTCCTTTTAATTCGCTTAGAGTAAGAGTTTGATCAGCAGTTACAGGTAAAGTGAATTCTGGAGCTGGGGTATCCGGGGGTAAAACTTGCGGCATTAATTTCTCCTTAATTCAACAGATGTTAATAAATATAGCTTAAATTTATAAAAGTTCAATTTTAGAGGAGAGGTTAAAAAACCCCCTTATTTAAAGACTTGAAGAACTCTATTTAAACTGTACAAAAAGTACATTAAAATTACTCGATTAATAAAATCTTAATTTGTATCAATTATAATAAGAGAATATATCGTAAAATTAAGAAATAAATAAAAAAATGAGTAAAAAAGATTTAGCAGTAAAAGATTTTATTAATTCTTGTAACCAGCAATTAAAGTCCTTAGAAGATCAAAAGTGGTCAAAAGCAGAAACAGAACGACTGCTTATTATTGATTCGCTTAAATGGATTACAAAAAATAAAAGTAAAATAGTAGAAGAATTTAAAAAAAATGGACAAATTAAAAATGAAAAGCCATCATTTTATTTATTATTAGACGAAAAAGATGAAATTACTTTAATTATTAATACCGGAAAAATAATTGCTCAAGGTGGACAAAGGATTGTTAGTGAAAGTATAGCTGTTCAAAAAAATAAGTTACACCCATCCCCATTTGTCACTTTAGAATCGAAAAATAAACTTGCAGAAATCGCCCTTGAAGGTGAAATTAAATTATCTGAAAAGTTTTCTTCAAACCCATTTATTGTTCCCACTATCTATGGGGATAAGGTGAGTTTCTCTCCGCGCATGTTTGTTTTAAATAATCTCCTTGAAGCAAAACAAGGCAGTACGATTCCAACACAAGGAAACATGCTTTGGATGATCTATTCATTGATTAAAGGTGTAGATATACTAAATAGCAATGGACTATTGCATAATGACTTAAAGAAAGAAAATATACTGGTTAATATAAATAAAAATGGAAATTTTTGCGCTTACATTGCTGATATGGGTTCTGCAGCACTTAAAAGTGATCATTCAATAAAGCTCATTGGTAACTTTGATAATATGGCTTTTGATAACCCTGTTTTACAGCCCTTATTAAAAGGTTTATTAGATTTAGATAATAATATTTTAAGTAGGATTAGATCATTAAGTTCAATAATTGATGACTCCACTCCATATAAAAATTTACAGACGATAGAAGATGCTCGGAAAGTAACTGATACTGAAATAGAGACATATGAAACCTTACAAATTTTTTTACAGAGACGCGATGCGAAAATCCTTGAAATCATTCGTGGTTTTGAACCAATAAAAGATGATAAATTAAAACCTTTCGATAGTGCATTTACCTTAGAAAGTGCTAATGAAATTCCTACAATAAGATATATGTTAGAATTCATTGAAAAAAATAATATTGCCGACATTCAATTTTCAAATGAATATTTGACTGAAAAGGATGATGTATGGTCTTTATGCTCAATCATCAGAGACATGATTGAATGGTATGAAACAGTAATTGAGGGCAGATTGCCAACATTATTTATTGAAATTCGTGATCAACTAAATCTTGATTTAACTTATTTAGAAAAAGATCGCAGTAGCACAAGACAGCTATTAAACATGTTTTTAATGGCATTCAATAATATGATTTTAGATACAAACATCCCGGAAAAAGCGCGGCAAGAATGCATTCAAGTATTTTTGGATCAATCTAAATATTATAATGTAGAATTGAGTTATCTACCTCAGACGACAGTTAAGTATGAAAAAATTGAAGAAAATATAATTTCTAAAGTTAAAAAACATAAATCTGAAAATAATTCCGGCTTAATTTCTTCAAATCATAAATCAAATCCCGCTAAAGACAAAACAGATAGTATTAGTCAATTCGGAAAATTTTATCTATTGTTTAATTCCAAAAAGAAAGCAGTATCTACACCCAACACCCCATCACCCCCCTCACGGAGTGATGTGCTCATCCCCTCTTGATTGCTTAGATCGCTTTTGTTATGTTATATGCCAAATAACCCATTTCCGGAAATGCTATGAAACTGTTGATTAATGCTCAATCTATAGGTAAATCTTACGGAGTCGAGTCGTTATTTTCTGATATTTCATTTGGTGTTTACGAAGGTGAGCGATTGGGATTAATTGGACCTAATGGTTCCGGAAAGTCCACCTTGTTAAAAATTTTGATGGGTATTGAGACTCCTGACCAGGGCAAGATAGTTACTAATAGAAGTACTCATATTGTTTATCTTTCCCAGCAAGATCATTTTTCTAGTGAAGATACTATCCAAAAAATTTTATTTAATACCACTTCTAATCATGTAAATGAGGACGAATTTTTTCATTTAATTAGAGAAGTGGCCGGGGAAAATGTTTTTACCGACCTTCAGCAAACAGTCTCAACTTTGTCTGGAGGGTGGCGAAAACGCTTGGCTATAATCCAAGCCTTATTACAGAAACCTAGTTTACTTTTAATGGATGAGCCTACCAATCATCTCGATTTAGAAGGAATTTTATGGTTAGAAGAACTGCTGAAGAGAACAAGTTTTGCTTTTGTATTGGTAAGTCATGATCGTTATTTTTTAGAAAATACCGTTAATTCAATTATGGAATTAAATCGAGCTTATCTAGATGGTTTTATAAAGTGCGATGGAAACTATAGCAATTTCTTGGAAAAGCGTGAAGAGGTGATCGCCGGACAAATGAAGCGAGAGCAATCACTCTCGAATAAAATGCGTCGCGAACAAGAATGGCTCCAAAGGCAACCTAAGGCTCGTACGACTAAAGCTCAATACCGCATAGATAATGCGGAAAAATTACGTGAAGATTTACGTAAGGTGACTTCAAGCAATCTCAAAAATCGTACTGCTGACATTAATTTTGACGCAACTGATCGAAAGACTAAGATTCTTTTAGAAACAAAGCAACTCAAAATTTCTCGCAATAATAAAACTCTGTTTGAAAATCTTAACTTAAAATTGACGCCGGGGACGTGTTTGGGTTTAATGGGAAGAAATGGAAGTGGTAAAAGTACTTTGTTGAGTCTACTAAAGGGTGATATCACTCAGGATTCAGGAACTATCGATCGTGCCAGCAATTTACGTATTGTTACTTTTGACCAAAAACGTGAACAATTAAACCAAAACCAAACTTTATGGCGTGCTTTAGCCGCAGAAAGTGATAGCGTATTGTATAAAGGACAAAATATCCATGTGGCCGCATGGGCCAAACGTTTTTTATTTCCTCAAGATCAGTTGCATCAATCCGTTTCTCGACTCTCAGGTGGTGAGCAAGCCCGGGTGCTAATAGCCAACTTAATGCTAAAGCCTGCTGATATTTTATTGTTGGATGAACCCACTAATGATTTGGATATTCCCACATTAGAAGTTTTAGAAGAGAGTTTAAGCGAGTTTCCTGGCGCTATTGTATTAATCACTCATGATCGGTATTTATTGGATCGTCTTAGCACTCAAATACTGTATTTAAATGGCCAGGGAAAAGCCGAGTTTTTTGCTGACTATAACCAATGGTTACAATCTAATAAATCAACTCGTCCTTCATCTGCCACTAAACAAACAAAGCCCAAAAAATTAAATTATGATCAGCAAAAAGAATTAAGCCGTCTTCCTGCGAAACTGCAAAAAGCTGAAGAGGATTTAGCAATATTGCAAAATCAATTATCTGCCCCCGAGGCAATCAACAATCCAAAACGAATTGAGGAATTATGTCAAAAAATTGTAGTAACCAAAGAAAAGATAGATCAACTTTATTTGCGTTGGCAAGAATTGGATAACTTATGACGATAATAGAGCAAACATTAGCTACGGAGTTAGGATTAAAAAGAACGCAAATTGATGCGGCGATTCAGCTATTGGATAGCGGAGCCACGGTGCCATTTATTGCGCGTTATCGTAAAGAAGCAACTGGAGGTATTGACGATACCCAGCTTCGCAATTTGGTGGAGCGCTTACAATATTTAAGAGAACTTTCGCAGCGGCGCGAAATGATACTTAAAACTATAGAAGAGCAGGGTCGATTATCTGACGAACTTAAAAAACAAATAGGTGAGGCACAAGATAAAACCACACTTGAGGATCTATATTTACCTTATAAGCAAAAACGCCGAACCAAAGCCCAAATTGCTCGAGAAGCGGGTTTAGAACCGTTAGCGTTAGAATTATTGAAAGACCCTCAATTAGATCCGCAATCAACAGCAGTTAATTTTATTAATCCTGAAAATAATATTCCGGATGTCGATGCGGCGTTAGCAGGCGCCAAAGAAATTTTAATGGAAATATTTTCTGAGCAAGCTGAATTATTAGCAGAGTTACGTCATTATTTTTGGCAGTACGGCGTGCTCACCAGTCAAGTTATTAAAGATAAAGCTGAAACAGGCATTAAATTTTCTGATTATTTCTCATTCTCCCAGCCCATTAATAAAATTCCTTCTCATCGAGCTTTGGCATTGTTTCGAGGTAGTAAACAACAAATACTTCGATTAAAATTAGATTTTCCAGAACCAGTCAATGAACAGCATTGTTATGATTTAATAGCTAAACGATTCAATATTTCTCGCCGCAATCGACCAGCTGATGAGTGGTTATGGCAGGCAATAGAATGGACCTGGAAAGTAAAACTTCATTTAAAATTAGAATTAGAATTACTCAGTCAATTAAGAACGAGTGCCGAAGAGGAAGCGATTACAGTTTTCAAAGGCAATTTGAAGCAATTATTAATGTCTGCACCTGCAGGACACCGAGTTACTATGGGTTTAGATCCCGGTTTAAGAACTGGGGTGAAAGTTGTTATTGTCGATGGAACTGGCAAGTTATTAACTTTTACCACCATTTTTCCTCATGCTCCTCGCAATGAATGGGACCAATCTTTACAAATTTTAGCCAAATTATGCGAGAAATTTAAGGTTGAATTGGTCAGTATTGGTAATGGCACTGCATCACGTGAAACTGATCAACTGGTGATGGAGTTAAATAAGCGTTTTCCTGAGTTAGCCTTGCAAAAAGTTGTCGTTTCGGAGGCGGGGGCTTCGGTTTATTCTGCCTCTGCGTTGGCCGCTGCTGAATTTCCTGATTTAGATGTTTCATATCGTGGAGCTGTTTCGATTGCCAGACGTTTACAGGACCCGTTGGCTGAATTGGTGAAGATAGACCCGAAATCAATTGGCGTTGGCCAATACCAACATGATGTAAATTAGGTTAAGCTCAGTCGCAGTTTGGCGGCAGTATTGGAGGATTGTGTGAATGCCGTCGGAGCTAATGTTAACAGCGCCTCGGTGCCATTATTAGCGAGTATTTCAGGACTTAATGAAAACGTTGCAAAGCAAATTGTTTTATATCGTGAGTCGCATGGGCCATTCAAAAACCGAAGCGAAATAAAAGATGTTCCCAGATTAGGTGAAAAAACCTATGAACAAGCGATTGGTTTTTTACGGATTATTGGGGGCGACAACCCCTTAGATGCATCGGCCGTGCATCCAGAAAGTTACCCATTAGTTGATAAAATTATTGAATCACTTGGCCTGCCCATTCAATCGATTATGGGTCATATCGATCTCATTAATTCATTGACTCCACAAAATTTTGTTACTGAAACATTTGGATTACCAACAGTCAAAGACATTTTAGCCGAATTAAAAAAACCTGGACGAGATCCACGGCCAGAATTTAAAGCCGTTATTTTTAAAGAGGGAGTCAATACCATAGAACAATTGCAGCCAGGGATGATTTTAGAAGGGATCATTACCAATGTTGCAAACTTTGGTGCTTTTGTCGATATCGGAGTTCACCAGGATGGTTTAGTTCATATCTCGGAAGTGGCTAACCACTATGTTGCTGATATTCATAAAGCGGTAAAAGTTGGAGATATTGTTACTATTCGAGTCATTGAAATTGATTTACCTAGAAAACGAATTAATTTATCTATGAAATTGCCGGATAATAAACCTAAAGCTACTACTAGTCCTAAACCTATACCCAAAACCAAGGAAAAATTTAACTTAGAACCGAAGGCTTCTTCTTTGATGGCCGAAAAATTAAAATCAGCTTTCAAAAATAAGGAAAAGTGATTGGAAAAGAAATCCAAAAAACCTTTTAAATCCGCTCGCGACTTTATGCCAAAGAAAAAAACTATTGGCACATTAAATAAATTTTCTCAAAAATGTCAAGGATGTGACTTATATAAAAATGCCACCCAAACAGTGTTCGGCGAAGGGCCTGACAATTCAGATTTAATAGTAGTGGGTGAACAGCCTGGTGCCAAAGAAGATATATTAGGCAAACCTTTCACCGGTCCGTCAGGAATTTTTCTTCGTAAAATAATGGAAGAATGTGGGTTAGATTTACAAACAGTTTATTTTACCAATGTAGTTAAGCATTTTAAATTTGAGAATATTAATGGCAGAAAAATGCATCGGACTCCTATAGCTCGAGAAATAAAAGCTTGTACGCCTTGGTTAGAGGCCGAAATTGAATTAATCAATCCTAAAATAATTCTTTGTTTAGGAGTGACTGCGGCAAAAACTTTGGTCAGTAAAAGTTTTCATTTACACGAAGAACGCGGGAAGTGGATTAAATTAAGCCCCCATACCAAAATAATTGTTAGTTTCCACCCCTCTGCCATTTTACGCGCCCCTGATGAAAAAAGTCGTCATGAATTAAAAAATATTCTCACCAAGGATATAAAAAAAATTGCTAATTTTTTGAAGAATAGATGAGGATGTCAATATCGACATCAATGTGTGAAACCCGGGGCATGCCATCCCCACAAGCGGGGATGAAATATTTAATCATTAAAAAAATCAAGTTGATTGGAAAATTTTTTGGGTTTTTTAAAAATTTCAGTTTCTAAAGAAAAACTAGGGGCTACGTTTAATTTAAAACGTTTACATGATAAATTAAACCGTGCTGCTAAAAGTTCTGCAAATTCACCTTCACCACGCATGCGTTTACCAAACGTAGCATCATATTCTTTCCCGCCGCGCATTTGCTTAATTAAACTCATCACATGTAGAGCACGGTCAGGAAAATGTTTCGCTAACCATTCTTTAAAAAGATCTTTAACTTCGTATGGTAATCTAATGAACGTGTAGCCAGCATATAATGCGCCTGCTTCTTTTGCGGACTTTAAAATTTTTTCGAGCTCCGAGTCATTAATCATTGGGATCATTGGCGCCGCCATTACTCTGACAGGAATTCCAGCTTCACTAAAATTCCGAATAATATTTAATCGTGCTTTTGGCGTTGAAGCACGAGGTTCTAGAATTTGTTTCAAGAGGAGTTGAAAGCGTAGTAATAGTGACGGCAACTTTCGCTAAATGACGCTTAGCCATATCAGCAAGGATATCAATATCCCTTGCAATTAAAGAACTTTTGGTAATGATAGCCACTGGATGATTATATTTATTTAAAACTTCTAAAATACTGCGAGTGACTTTAAGCTTGCTTTCCGCAGGTTGGTAAGGATCGGTATTGGCACCGAGCATAATAGGTTTACATTGATAATTTTTTTTTGCTAATTCTTGTTCTAATATTGAGCCGCATCCACTTTATAAAAAATTTTCGATTCAAAATCTAGGCCTGCAGACATATTCATATAAGCATGGCTGGCCGTGCATAACAGTAAATGCAACCATGTTCGCAACCACGATAAGGATTGATGGATTGTTCAAATCCTATATCAGGAGAATCATTACGAGTAATTATGGTTTTAGCATTATCGCGTAGTAACGTGGTTTCTAAGCTAGGAATAAATTCTTCATCATCATAATCCCAACCATCATCAAATTCTTGTCGGCTTTGTTTTTCAAATCGTCCTTCTGGGTTACTGACCGCGCCTCTATTTTTGATTATCATGAGGGTACTATCTCATTAGTGAGCTTAAAAATCAATCATCATTGGGTTGACATAGACAGGCAAATAATACTAAGATTTGGGCCAAAATCTAGGGGAAAAATATGCTTGAAACAAATCTTTTATATGAAACTTTGGCCGACCTTAAGGCTCGTTTGCAGTCCTTACGGGGGTATCTTTGACTATCAAGGCAAACGCGATCGTTTAACTATCGTCCAAGCTGAATTAGAAACACCTGAAATATGGAAGAACCCAACCCAAGCTCAGGAATTAGGGCGTGAACGTTCTCAACTCGAAGAAGTTGTCCAAGTTTATGATCAACTTGAGAAATCTTTGCAGGAAAATACCGAGTTATTGGATTTGGTAAAAGCCGAAGATGACGTGGAAACTTTCGCTATAGTCGCGGATGAAATTGAAAAGCTCAGCCGGCAATTGGAAAGGATGGAGTTTAAACGCATGTTCTCTCATCCCATGGATCCTAATAATGCCTTTTTAGATATTAACTCTGGTTCTGGAGGAACCGAAGCGCAAGATTGGGCGGAAATGTTATTACGGATGTATTTACGCTGGTGTGATCAGCATGGCTTTAAAACCACTATCGTTGAATTATCTGCCGGGGAAGTGGCAGGGATTAAAAGTGCCACGGTCCAAGTTGAGGGGGAATATGCTTTTGGTTGGTTGCGTACCGAAACCGGAGTGCATCGCTTAGTGCGCAAATCTCCATTTGATTCTGGCAATAGGCGTCATACTTCTTTTGCTTCGGTATTTATTTCTCCGGAAGTTTCCGATGATATTCAAATAGAAATTAATCCCGCTGATATACGCACCGATACCTATCGGGCCAGCGGCGCGGGTGGCCAACATGTCAATAAAACCGATTCGGCAATTCGTTTAACTCACATCCCCACTGGCATTGTGGTACAGTGTCAAAGTGATCGCTCTCAACATAAAAATCGTTCTTCGGCGATGAAGCAATTGAAGGCTAAATTGTATGAAATGGAGGAACAAAAGAAAAGATCAGAACTTCAAGCTTTGGAGGAGGGTAAGTCCGCCATCAGTTGGGGCAGTCAAATACGTTCTTATGTATTAGATGCAGCACGAATTAAAGATTTGCGTACGGGAGTTGAAACCACCAATACCCAAGGCGTACTAGATGGTGACTTGGATCCTTTTATCGAAGCAAGTTTAAAACAAGGTATTGAATGAGGTACATACGTGATAGATATTGAATCGAATGAACAAATTAACCAGCGACGAGCTAAATTACAGGCGTTACGTGAGAAATCCTTGGCGTACCCCAATGATTTTCAACGTGATGGGTTAGCGGCTGAACTTCATCAGCGTTTTAATGATCAAGACGAAGCTGAGTTATCTAAACAGTCCTTCCGAGTGAAAGTGGCCGGCAGGTTAATGACTCGACGATTAATGGGCAAAGCCAGCTTTGTTCATTTGCAAGATATGTCTGGAAGAATTCAGTTGTATATTGCTAGGGATCAATTGCCAGAAGGTGTTTACGCTGATTTTAAAACTTGGGATTTAGGCGACATCATTGGCGCCAGTGGAATAATATTTAAAACTCAAACAGGTGAACTTTCAATAAAAGTCGACGCCATACGTTTATTAGCAAAAGCCTTACGTCCTTTGCCTGATAAATTTCATGGCTTAGCAGATCAAGAACAACGTTTTCGTCAACGTTATTTAGATTTATTAGTTAATCAAGAATCGCGAAATATATTCCATATCCGTTCGCGAATTGTAGCTGAATTACGCCAATTTTTAAATAGCCAAGGATTTATCGAAGTTGAAACTCCGATGATGCAGCCACAGCCTGGTGGCGCTGCTGCAAAACCATTTATCACTCATCATAACGCCATGGATATGGAATTATATTTACGTATTGCGCCCGAGCTATATTTAAAGCGATTAGTGGTGGGTGGTTTTGAAAAAGTGTATGAAATTAATCGTAATTTTCGTAATGAAGGTATTTCAACCCGCCATAATCCGGAATTTACCATGTTAGAATTTTATCAAGCCTATTTAGATTATCAGGGGATGATGCAATTTACTGAAACTATGTTGCGATATTTAGCAGAGAAAATATTAGGATCTTTGCAAATGAGTTACCAAGGTTTGACGTTTGATTTAAGTAAGCCGTTTGAACGATTAACATTAAAAGATTCTATATTGCGATATAGACCTGAAATCAGTGCTGAACAATTAGACAATATCGATCAAGCTCGGGAATTAACGCGAAAACATGATTGCGCGGTGCCCGACAATAGCGGATTAGGTAAAATACAAAGCGCACTTTTTGAAGCGCTAGTCGAAGAGCAATTGGTACAACCCACTTTTATCACTGAATACCCGGCTGAAGTTTCACCTCTAGCTCGAGCCAATGATCACAATCCATTTATTACCGATCGATTTGAATTGTATATTGGCGGACGTGAACTAGCCAATGGTTTTTCTGAATTAAATGATCCCGAAGATCAAGCGCGACGTTTTCAACAACAAATGCAAGCGCGCGCTGAAGGCGATGATGAAGCGATGAGTTTTGACGCAGATTATATCACTGCATTGGAATATGGATTACCCCCAACTGCTGGTGAAGGTATTGGGATCGATCGCCTGGTGATGCTATTTACCGATCAAGCTTCTATTCGCGAAGTAATTTTATTTCCTTTGCTACGATCAAAAGAATAGCCATTCATTATCCCTCTCCCGGGCGGGAGAGGGGATAATGTGCCGGTTTATTAATAAAAATGGTTGAATTGAGAGCGTGGTCTTGAATAACGCATAACAGCAAGTAACCAGGCTTCGGATCTAAGCTCACTGCAGCGACATGACCGACTTGTTGACCTTGCCCATCATGCAAAGCTTCACCCACCAATGGAGCCTGGGTTGAATCAACATGCATCTTTTGTAGATGTCGTTTTAATTGTCCCAAATGTTGAGTACGTGCGACAACCTCTTGACCAACATAACAACCTTTATTAAAACTAACGCCGCCTAATTTTTCTAGTTCAAGCATTTGTGGAAGAAATAAATTCATAGTAGTCGGTTGCAGAAAGACCAAATGTGCTAGAATCCAAGCATATTGTATGGCTTCCTCGCAGATCTCCGTCGCGAAGTTTTGCAAACATTTCCACACCTCTATCATTAACTCAGGTTTACCAATAAACCAATGTAGTTGGGTATTTTGGGTTAGTACAGCCAATTGAGTATGGATAAAATTGTCGGTCTTAAAGTTTGGTAATTGTTGGCCACAATAATTGAAAATTGCCCAATCATTTTGCTCATTGAGAATAACTTTTGAAAAAACCGCATATTTTTGTAAATGCGCTATCAACTGGGCACTCATAGATCGAGGCATAAATAAAAAGTAATCATCTTCGATACGACCCACCCAAAAATTGGCGATCATGCGTCCTTTTTGGTCGCAGCAAGCGCTTAGAGTGGCTGAACGGGGGGATAAGGTAAGAATATCGCCAGTGAGTTGACCTTGGAGAAATTTCGCGGCATTGACTCCATTAACATGGACAGCGGTGAAGGAATGGATAGCGGCAAAGCAGGGGCGTTGATTAATAAATTGTAACTGCTGACCAACATCATTTTCTGGTTGAATCTGGATCCAGGGTAATTTAGTTTGAGTCACCGATATTTTCTCCACATGGCTAATGCTAAAAGACAATCTTATTATAATCCAACGAGGTGTCAAAATACTAAGTAATTTCTCAGAAAAACTGGGCATATCATCCTGCAGAAAGCCTGTCGTCGTCATCCTGCGGCTTGACCGCGGGATCCATGCAGACTGCCGGACCTCTTTTAATTCACTAGCGCCACGGTAGTCCTTGTGTCATCATAACGGCTATAATTTAGGGACAATATGAACAATAGCATACCAGAATCAAACACTTTTCCTCATAAAAAAATGGCTTGGATTGTATGGCTAGCTTCAGCCGCATTTCTGCTGTTTCAATTCTTTTTACAACTGTCCTCCGCAGATATTGTGACCGGTTTGATGAAAAGTTTTTCGCTTTCGGCTTTTGGCGCCAGTGTCTTAGCCAGTAGTTATTATTATATTTATGTCACTCTCCAGACCCCAGCGGGAATATTGATCGATCGCTTCGGTCCGCGTCGGTTGCTAACAGCCGGAGCTTTTGTCTGTGGTTTCGGTTGCTTTCTCTTTTCCCAAGCTCATCATGTTACCCTTGCATTTCCCGCACGATTACTAATGGGCACCGGTGGAGCATTTGCGTTTGTCGGCTCGTTAAGCTTAATTTCTCGATGGTTTCCTATTCATCGCTTTGCAGTGATGGTGGCAATGGCTGAAACAGTTGGCATGATGGGTGCATTATTTGGTGGAACTTTATTAGCGCATCTGGTGGCCCATTTCGGATGGCGCGCTTGCATGGCGGGTGCCGCTCTTATCGGGGTTATTATTTCTGGATTATTATGGACAATAGTTCGCGATAATCCTCCGGATACAAAGCATGTGCCTATGCTTGCGGGTAACTTTTTGGGAAATATTAAATTTTTATTTAAGAATAAAATTGCTTGGATGAATGGCTTTTATTCTGGATTAATGTTTTCTGTGCAAACGGTATTTGTCTCATTGTGGGGCGTGCCCTTTATTGAAACAGCTCACCATCAAAGCCTTACTATGGCCGCTTTTATTTGTAATTTATTATTTGTCGGGGTTTGTATTGGCGGTCCAGTGCTGGCTTGGTTGGATAGCCATTTTGCGTGGCGTCGACAGGTGACCGTGGCAGGTGCGTTGGTGTCTTTTGTCTTAATCAGTTTGGTGATCTACCTGCCACAATTGCCATTATGGGTAGTGGGCTTATTACTGTTGCTATTGGGTTTTTCATGTAGTAGTTATGTGCTGACTTTTGTTATCGCTAATGAAATTGCCCCAGGATATATGCGCTCAACCAGTGTGGGATTTGTGAATATGCTATCAGTGAGCAGCGCACCATTATTACAGCCCCTAGTCGGATTTTTAATGGCGATTTCTAGTCACGATACCACTGGGCAATATTCCGTGGGTGCATTCCAAATTGGCTTAAGTATTTTGCCCTTGGCCTTTCTTATTTCGGCCTATCTAGCTCGCTATTTGCCTTTATTTAAAAATCAATAAACCTTCAATAATATTTATTTGGCAACCGCATTAACCGCGTAAATATGGCTACCTCCCCAAATTTCTTACCCGCCCCATTATTATGTGTTTTTTAATCGTCTGTTAATAGAGTCTTGGTATAATTAGCTGACAAAAAAATAAATCATAAAAAAAATGTAAATAACACACATGAAAGAAATAATTAAAGATCAATCACTTAAATACATACAAGATATGCTTGAAAATGATATTCAAGTAAAAATAGTTTCTCAGGACCAAGAAATTGAGAAACGAGTTATTCTCCAAGTTATTGATAAAGATGAAAGTAAAAAAGAGTCAGAACCAAAAAGATCATTTTATTACTTTGGTGGAGAGCCACAAGAATTAGGTAGTTTCGCAGTGATTCATAAAGTTTATCCTGTAGACCCTAATTCTGGAGAAATGAGTAGTGATTTTAAGATAGTAAAAATAATCCCTAAAACTCTTTTAAAAGAGAGTGAATACAAAATAGCTCAAAACTTTATTGAAATGCAAAAACCTGTTTTTAGTGATAACCATGTTTTTCTAATTCAGGAAAATTTGGGCCTGCCTTTAGATACTCATCCCGAGGTTCCTAAATTATCTCCAGAGAATTTATTGGAATTAATTAAAACTATCGTTCTAAGACAAAATGAAATGCATCATGTACGGTTAAAATATTCTAACAATGTGCATACTGGAAAAGTAGATATAAGTAGCAGCGGTAGCTTATCGCGATACTAAACTTGGTAATATTTTATTAAAAATTAATTATGAGGAAAAAGACCAAGCTAAAATTAAAAAAATGGAAGTTAACATTATTGATTTTGGTGAATCCAGAGAGTTAAAGAATGATGATGCAAGTCAATCATATCGAGAAGAAAAGAACACTCTAACGAATTCAGAGTATAACCCGCCAGAAGCAATAAGTGGTATGTATGGGATCAAAACGGATATTTACCAACTGGGTACGGTGATTGCACTTCTTTTAGGATATCAAGGTGGTTATCAAGAAGCAGTTTACTATGAAAAAGATCTTCTTAAATTAAATCAATTAGGTTTTAGTGCAGAAGTTAATAAAACTGTAGTTGATTTCCTCAATGCAATGCGACATCCTGATTCTCATCAGCGTCCTGATAGTGATAGAACCCTTAAGTTCATTAACTTACTTGAGCAATATTTTATTTGTAATTCACACTTACAAACATCATCCGATATATTAAAATCTAAATTACAAAAAAACAAAGAATTTATACAGTCTCAATTATCTGACTTAGCGACTGGTAGCTGGACACAAACATATGACCCTACGCAGTATGGTTTTGGTGATGAAGCAGATAAAATTGTAGCTAAGTTTCAAGATAGGATAAAACAAGGAGTGCTTCAAAAAAACCCTGTCAGCGAAAAAGAACAGGAAAAATTTTTCAAATTACTCAATGAAGTGACGCCAGGAGTAACGCCTTCGAAAACTTTATTAAAAAAATTAACGAGTATAGCTGACGGAAGCTCTCATTCCTCGGCATTGGGAAGATTTTTTAAGCCTAATACTCAAGAATCCAAAAAAACGCAAAAACCCCAAACATCCAATGAACTGTCACAACAGCTTGCTAAAAGCATTCAATCCGAAGCTAATTTGATCGAAAAAGAATTGAAACAGAATTTTAAATTTTTTTATATAACAGTTAGTTCACGAGCATTAGAAAGATTAGATTCCCATTTAAAAAATCTCTCTAGTTCTGAAATTTATAGCACTCTAACAGAGGCTTGTATGAGGCTGGTTACCTATTCAAATGAACGAATCGTTTGCGTCAAATGTCCAAAAAATAAAATTCCAACCCATGCTCAGATTCAAAAAGTTAACATCCTGTGGGCGAGTGGGAAATCAAATGACTTTACCGATTTTAGAACTGATCAATCCCAAACATCCATGCCAAGATTACATTAATAGTTTTTGTTACTGTATTTTGGAGCTGAGTAAAGACAAGCTATTCGTTTTCAGACGACTTTTCTTTGACTAATTTTTCTTTAATTCTGGCTTTGCGGCCTTCTAATTTACGTAGATAATATAGTTTAGCACGACGAACTTGGCCGCGACGCTTAATTTGAATGCTGTCGACCATCGGGCTGTAAATTGGAAATACCCGTTCAACACCTTCGCCATGTGAGATCTTACGAACGGTGACCGCTGAATTCAAGCCGCGATTACGCAGAGCTATCACCACACCTTCAAATGCTTGGATACGTTCACGCTCACCTTCTTTTACTTTTACTTGGACAACGACTAAATCACCAGAAGTAAGGTCTGGAATTTTTTTACCTTGCATGCGCTCAGACTCGAGAGCCTGAATAATTTTATTTTGCATATTTTAATCCTCGCACTGACCGATTATCTCATCTAATAGCAATTGTTGCTCTTTGCTAAGAACCGCTATTTTTAACAGATCTGGACGCATTTGCCAAGTGTTTTTTATCGATTGTTGCTGGCGCCACTGGGATATCGCTTGATGATCCCCTTTGAGTAGTACTTCAGGCACAGTTTGTCCGTTAATTTCTACCGGGCGGGTATAATGAGGGCAATCTAGTAAACCTTGGCTGAATGAATCTTGCTCGGCTGATTGCGGGTCGCCCAAGGCGCCAGGTAATAGACGAGTTAGGGCATCGATCAATAACATGATCGGAAACTCGCCGCCGCTGACCACATAATCGCCTACTGACCAAGTTTCATCGACCGCCTGATCGATCAATCGTTGATCAATGCCTTCATATCGACCAGCAATGAGGATCATTTTTTGATGTTCGTTTACCATTTGAGAAAGATGAGTTTGGTTGAGAGCTTTACCTTGAGGGGATAGATATATCACTCGAGCATCCGCGCCCAGCTCGGCCTTAGCAGCGAGTATGGCTGCATACAACGGGGCAAATTTCATCACCATGCCGGGGCCGCCACCATAAGGCCGGTCATCGACGGTATGGTGCTTGTCAGTGGTAAAGTCACGCGGGTTCCAAAAGTGTAATTTGACTAATCCTTTTTCAACAGCTCGTCCGACGATGCCAAACTCTAGGGCTGCGAACATCTCAGGAAATAATGAAATAATATGGATTTGCATGGTATTCACTTCGACAGTTAAAAATCTGCATCCCAGTCGACAATTATTTTTTTATCTGTTATATCAACTAATTGTATAGCTGAGTTAATGTAAGGCACTAAGCGTTGACGATCGCCTTTAATGACCATGACATCATTGGATCCGGTGGTAAATAAGTGATCTACGATTCCAAAATCAATGCCTTGTTGATTAATCACTCGTAATCCAATTAAATCAGCCCAATAATATTCTTCTGGGGGTAATTCTGGAAGTTGATGGCGAAAAATGGCGATGGCGTCGTTAGTATAATTTCGAGCTTGTTCAGGATTGTGGCAGTTGGCAAGTTTAGCAATGATGCCTTTGCCCTGGGTCTTCATCTCAGTGATCTCTATTTCTTGCCATTGCCCGTGATGGTATATCTGCAATTGCTTATAATGCAGAATATTTTCAATCGGATCGGTATGAGAATTAACTTTTAACCAGCCCTTGATACCATAACTCTGGCCAAAATGGCCGACGACAATTCTTTCCAAGCCAGTTTTCTCAGTTACCTTTTGTTTCTTCCGCTGATTCCGCTTTGGCTGATTTGGTTTTAGACTTTTTGGTCTTTGAAGCTTCTGCGCCAGTGAGACCCAACTGCGTAAATTCTTGGATGACGTGGGAAACGCGCTCGGTAGGTTGGGCGCCTTTGCCAATCCAATATTCGATTCGTTCTTTGTTCAGCTCAACTTTGGTTGCCAATCCTTTAGCTATGGGGTCATAGTAGCCCAGACGTTCAATAAACCGCCCGTCACGAGGCTTACGTTGATCAGCTACAACCACATGGTAAAATGGAACTTTCTTAGTTCCGGCGCGGGACAAACGGATAACTACCATAAAACACTAACCTCATAAAGTCTTCAGTTTCAAATAAGAGGGCCATTTTACACCAAACCCGATTAATAAGGAAGAGGTTTTACTATTTTCCTCACGGATCCTCACGGATCACACAGTAAAAATTGAACATAAGGATAAAATTAAGTACTCATCAGACCATCCAGCTCACCTATCGGAAGTTGATATGTGGTTGACAAGGGTAGTAAGAATTTGCTAGTTTCAGACATATGGAATAATAATTTAAGGGAGAAAAAATGAAAAAAATATTGTGTTTAGCTTTATATGCCTATGTAAATTTCGCGAAAAATACAGACCCTGTTTCATTAAATCCTCGGCCTCAAGTAGAAATGAAAGGGGTGGATTCTTCTTCTTATGCTCCTCCTACGTATATAGGTTTTTCTTTCCCCGATGGTAATACGCTTGGATTGCGAGTTGAAGAGCCTCCAAGTTGTAGCGGAGGCATTTTTGGAAAACACTCATCATCTGGAGAGCAATTATATAATGACAGTATTGCTGCGGGAACAAGTATTCAAAATGGATTATGTAGTGGTGCTCCCAAAATTATTACTGGGTCTTTGGAAAATATTGTCTGGCAAAAAATACCTATAAAAGAGTCAGATAATAAATACGGTCTGGTTCTTTCAGCTGAGCATCTTCCTGTCGATCCAGAGTATCTCCAATGTGTAAATGACATTCTCAATCCACCTATTAACACATATATTACGGACACGACCAAGTGTGTAGCGGGGTATGAGAAACCCATTAGTATAATTAGTTTTATAGGGTCTATCTTACTATTTGGAGGGTGTTATTACGCTGAAGAAATAGCTTCCGCTGCCCGTAGCTGTGAACAAAAAGTGTCCCAATGTCTTTCTAGACTCCCTTCTTTGCTATCAAGCCGACAACGACGCAACAGCGACGCCATTGAGCAAGTACCACTTAATTCCGTTCAACTCCATCAGGTGTAGATAAGCAAGCGTTATCAGGCCTGGTCCCTCTTGACCTATTTAGCTTATAGCGAGTACCATCGGTTAATTCTATTTTTAAATTTAAAATTAATGAAAAAAAAAATTGGATTGATGCCTGCTCTTTTTATTGGAATTTCTTCAATTCTTGGTAGTGGAGCATTGTTTGTTCCTTATCGGGCGGCGATGATTGCGGGCCCCGCTGCGATCATTGCCTGGCTTTTTTGTGGAGGAATTATTTTATTATTAGCCTTGTGCATGGCTGAGTTAACTGTCCTTTATCCAAAACGTGGTTTAGTCGCTATTATTCCTACTATATCTCACAATAAATTTTTTGGTTTCCCATTTGCCATTGCCAATTGGTTAGGTGTGGTGGCTGTGATCGGTTTAGAGGCGGATGCTAGCATCCAATACCTAATTAATTTATTACCCAATGCTAAATCTTATTTATATGCCGGAGAACAACTGACATTGACTGGAAATATGTTTTCTATTTTTTTAGTCGTTATTTATTGTCTTATTAATTATTGGGGAGTTAAAGCGTTCGTTAAAACGAATAATATTATTGCAGTATTAAAGATTGTGGTTCCAATAGTGATTTCGCTGGTGATTATTAGCGTAGCGTTTCACCCGCAGAATTTTACCTTAGTACACCATCAATTTATCCCTTATGGCATTAACTCGATTTTATCGGCGGCGTTGATGAGCGGAATATTTGTTTCTTTTAACGGTTTTCAATCAATTTCCTCCTTTGCAAGTGAAATTAAAAAACCGCAAAAAAATATTTGTCTGGCACTTGTCTTATCAATTACATTGTGCCTTTGTGTTTATCTTTTATTACAAGTTGCATTTATTAGTGCTTTTCCTTCAGACATATTGAAGAATGGGGGGTGGACCAAAATTGAAATGAATGCACCCATGGTTGAGCTTTCCGTTTTAATCGGGCTAAATTTATTGACGTCCATTATCTACTTTGGTGCGATAATTATCCCCTCCGGCGCGGGAATAGCTTTTACGGGCTCAGCAGGGAGAATGTTCACCGCCATGACCAGAAATGGACAAATGCCTAAGTTTTTAGGCAAAATTAATCCAATTTATCATTTATCGCGGCGTTCATTATTAATTAACACGGGGCTTGCGATTTTATTTCTTTTGGTTTTTCGTAGTTGGGGTCAATTAGCAGAATTTTTAAGTCTGTTTCACTTGATTTCCTATCTACCTATCCCTATAGCTCTGTGTGTTCTACGTCAATCCAGGTCTGTTGAGAATCATACTTTTAAAGTATGGGGCGGGCAGGTTATTGCGCTTGGTCTTTTCATTATCTTTACTTACCTGTTCACGTTAGGTCATTTAAAAATTATTAATCAAATATTTATTTCGTTTATTATCCTGCAAACTTTTTTTATTAGTTTGAATGTACATTCCTGGGAGGAAATAGTTGAAGCTATTAAACAGTGTTTTGGACTTATCCTTTATTTTTTTGGACTCTGGGTGCTTGCTTATTTCTCTCCAACTCACTATTCTGGAATGAGTGATAAGTTATTTGTTTTAATAGTGACTATATTTTCCTTAATTGCTTTTTACGGACTTATCAAATATAAATATAAAAGTGAAACTTCTACTGAGCCAACTGAGTTGCTTAATTTGGAGAAAAATCCAAAATTTGATAAACTACTAAAAGAAAGTTAAATTAATATAAGGAGTAATTAAATGAAAAAATCACCTAGTATCTTTGGTTTAAAAATAGCAACGCGAACACCTTCTTTTATTACTGATGGTTCCTACGCTTTAGCTTCGAAAGGGTTAGAATTTATTCTCCCTTTTATTATGGTCGAGGGAGTGAGTGCTGAAGGCGCTCCGTTGAGTGGTGGGGCTTGGACAGCAATAGCGCTTGGAGGAGCTTTTTTTGGAGGTTGTGTGTGGTATGGTGTTCGAAAGTGTTGTCAAGGACGGACCAATGGAACTGAATATCAAGCCCAGGCAGACGATGGCAAGGACATAGAAAACCAGGATTCAGCTGCAGAAACTGCAGGTAAATCCTTTATATATTGTCTGGAAAACTGTCTGGGATAAAGTAAAATCCCCTTAAAATTTCCCTTGCCAATCGGGGGAAGCTGATCTTGCATTTGATTGAGGCGTTTCATCATTTTATCGCCTTTGAGTTTTTTCAACATTTTTTCCATCTGGGTGAATTGTTTTAATAATTTGGCGATATCCTGCGGTGACGTACCTGAGCCGCGGCTTATACGTTGTTTTCTACTGGCATTATTTAATAATGCTGGAAACAACCGTTCTTTTTCAGTCATAGAATGGATGATAGCTTCCATTTTAACCAGCACTTTCTCATCCATTAATGAAGCCGCCTTGGCAGGAATTTGCCCGATCATCGGCAATTTATTCAGCATGGATTGCATGCCGCCCATTTTTTTCATCTGTTCTAGTTGATTAAGGAAATCATTAAAATCAAAGCGCTGACCTTTTTGCAATTTTTTAGCCATCTTCGGCGGCTTGATCTTTATCAATTTTTTGCTGAGCTTCCTCAACTAAACTGACAATATCGCCCATGCCAAGAATACGTGCGGCCACACGATCTGGATGAAATGCTTCTAAAGCATCTATTTTTTCACCAACACCCAAAAATTTAATAGGTTTTCCGGTTATGATGCGCATCGACAATGCGGCGCCGCCACGGGCATCGCCATCGGTTTTGGTTAAAATCACTCCGCTTAAAGGAAGCGTTTCATTGAAAGTTTTAGCCACATTGGCGGCATCTTGCCCGGTCATGCTGTCAATGACCAATAATGTTTCAGTGGGTTCAGCAATCTGGCTAATTTTATAAATTTCCTGCATCAGTTGCTCATCGATATGCAGGCGTCCAGCCGTATCTATAATTAATACATCGACAAATTGTTTTTTGGCCTGTGCAATGGCCTGTTTAACGATTTCTACGGGAATATCATGCGGAGTACTCGGGAAAAATTGCGCATCTATTTGCTTTGCTAAGGTTGCCAATTGCTCTATTGCGGCTGGACGATAAACGTCCGCAGAAGTGACCATAACAGTTTTTTTCTTGACTGTTTTCAGCCATCGCGCCAATTTGGCTACTGTCGTAGTTTTACCAGAACCTTGTAAGCCCGCCATCAAAAAAACAATTGGGCTGGGTGCATTCAAATTAATTTCAGATTGGAGGTCGCCAAGCAAATGGGTCAGCTCATCCTGTACCAATTTAATCAGGGTTTCACCTGGTTGGGTTTTACCAATGGTGGCTTGACCAATCGCTTTTTGGCGTACCCCTTCAATAAATTCTTGAACGGCGGGCAAGGCCACGTCTGCTTCCAGCAACGCCTTCCTTACTTGATCGAGAGACTCTTTAATATTAGTTTCCGACAAACGGCTAATTCCGCGGATATCCCTTACGGTTTGCGATAATCTTTCGCTAAGTTGCTTGAACATGATAATGCCTCTAATTTTTGGAGAAGTGAAGAAGTGCTAAGTTCACCTCAAGATTTTTCACCTACTTCGTCAATATTTTCCGTCGCCAGGGATTTGCGGGATAATCGCAATGGCGGGGCCTGTCAGAGGAAGCCGATTTTCCGTGCGCGCGGAATACGCGCACCCGGGAAATTCGACTTCCTCTGCCACCCGCCGACAAAGCTCGCGCCTGGCGACGGAAAATATTGACTAAGCAAATGCGCTTTCTTTCTAAAGCGGTGTTAGATAAACTTTCAATATCCAAACCATTTGCTGAGTCAATATTTCCCACCGCCAGCGCTAGCTTGCGAAATAATTTTCGCAGAAAACCGTTTTTCTTAATTACGGAATTATAACCAATATTGTGTTCAGACTCTAGCTCTTGTATGATCGTGGATGTGGCTATGTCGTTTCCTATTATCACGGTATTTCACGTCTTACTTTCGGCCTTAACCGTTTGCGTATTATCTATTGCCGGTTTATTAGCATTGTTACTGGCCTTGCAGGAACGGTTGCTTCGTTATAAAACTTCGCCTGGTTTTTGGATTAATCGTTTACCACCCTTAGAAACCATGGAATCTAAATTATTTAAAGTCAATAGTTGGGGGTTTGCATTACTAAGCCTGGTGCTTATCACTAGTTTTTATTTTTATCATGCCTTACTTTGGGAATATACTATATTGATGCAGAAAACTTTATTGGCGATCATTGCTTGGATTTTGTTTCTGGTCTTATTGTTGGGTCGTCATTGGAGAGGGTGGCGGGGAGCCCAGGCAATATATTCTACTTTGTGCGGGGTTGTATTGTTAATCATTGTTTATGGTGTTAGTAAATTGTTATGACGAAGGGATATCTTTTTTTAATCTTTTTATTGGTCTTTTTGATCATTTTATCGGTATTTTTTTCTGCTAGCGAAACGGGGCTGATGTCTTTGAATCGATATCGTGTTCGCCACTTGGCTCGCAAACATGATACTGGGGCTAAGCGTATTTTAGCTTTATTATCGCGTCCCGATAGATTATTAGGCGTTATTTTAATTGGTAACACCGTGGCCAATATGTTTGCTGCCGCGGTGGCAACCGTAATTGCGGGACACTTTTATGGTGAACTAGGAGTTGCCGTTGGGACTTTGCTCTTTACATTCTTCATTTTAATCTTTGGCGAAATTGCTCCTAAAACTTTAGCGGCAATAAATCCTGAAGTAGTGGCATGGCCGGCTTCAGTGGTATTAAAATTTTTATTAAAAATTCTTTACCCTTTAGTATGGATAGTGAATGGCATTGCCAACGGGTTTTTGCGTTTATTTGGCGCTAAATTAGATCATTCTCGATTAGAATCGTTAACAATTGATGAACTGCGCAGTCTTCTCGATGAGTCCAAAAGTAAAATTTCTTCAAATTATCATCAGATGTTGCTTCGTATATTAGACTTAGAACAAGTAACAGTGGAAGATATTATGGTACCGCGCAATGAAATATTTGGCATTGACCTCGATCAGGATTGGCAACATATTTTAACACAAATCATGCAATGTCCTCATTCATCAGTACCTTTATACCAAAATGATATCAATCATATTCAGGGGGTGATAAATTTAAGAAAGATACTAATAAGCTTGCAACAAAAAACTCTGAACAAAGAAGAATTAATTACTCTTGCAGATGAACCATACTTTGTTCCCAAAGATGCAACTGCGAACCAACAATTATTAAATTTCCGTGATCAGCTCCAAGTCTTAGGGTTGGTGGTGGATGAATACGGTGATATTCAAGGATTAATCACTCTGCAAAATATTTTAGAAGAAATTGTAGGGGAATTTACTAAAGATGTTAAGCTGGCCTCTTTAGTGACTCCAGAAAAAGATAATAGCTTTATCGTGGATGCTAGCATTGATATCCGTAACCTAAATGAAATCACCGGATGGAAATTACCAACCGGCGGACCAAGGACATTGAGTGGCTTGGCCATTGAGCATTTAGAAATGATTCCGTCAACCGGCGTATGCATGCGAATTGCCGGATATCCCATGGAAGTGATTCGCGTCAATCGCAATACCATTAAATTAGTTCGGGTCTTTCCGCAATTTTATAAGGAGCTTCTACAAAGCGAGGAAGAGTGAAAAGATCTGGATTTACTTTATTTGAATTAGCATTAACAATCAGCCTAATGGTTATTTTACTATTGATAATCGTTCCGGGATATCAGCATTTACAAGCGCGTAATAAAACTACTTCCACGGTCAATCATTTGATTACAGCTATTCATAGTGCTCGCAACACTGCTATTGTTCTAGATCAAATTCTTGTTTTTTGCGGGAGCCAAGATCATCAGCATTGTGATGGCCATTGGCGGGATGGTCAGTTAATTATAGCGGAGCAAACTCAACAAATCCTTAAATTTTTCTCTGGCCTTAATTATGGAGATCGTCTTTGGTGGCAAAGTAGTTTAGGGACTAATAATGCTTTAAAATTAGCTCCGAGCGGATTTACCAATGGGCAACGTGGCAGTTTTTATTACTGTCCCCACAATAATCCAGAACAATATGGTGCAAAAATAATAGTTTCCGACAGCGCCCGAATACGTATAGAATACGACAAACAAGAACTGCAACAAGCGTGTGCTGCGTAGTTCATCCCCCCATCATGATTTGGAGAGATTAATAATGCGAATAATTTTGTTAGGTCCCCCCGGTGCGGGCAAAGGGACGCAGGCTCAATTTATTGCTAATCATTTTCATATACCCCAAATTTCCACCGGTGATATGCTCCGTTCAGCAGTTAAAGCTCAAACACAATTAGGTTTGGCCGCAAAAATGGTGATGGAGCAAGGTCAGTTAGTTGCAGATGAAATTATTATTGAATTAGTTAAACAACGAATTGAACAATCTGATTGTCGCAATGGATTTTTGCTTGACGGTTTCCCACGAACTCTGGCCCAAGCAGAAGCGCTACGAAATCAGAATATACGGGTTGAATATGTCATAGAGTTGCAAATTGACGATAATCTAATTGTTGAGCGGATGAGTGGACGTTTAGTACATTTAGATTCTGGCAGGGTTTATCATCGCACAAATCAACCACCGAAAGTTGCAGGCCTCGATGATGTGACTAATGAGCCGCTCATTCAACGTAAAGACGATATGGAAGAAACAGTGCGCGAACGTTTGAAAGTCTACCATCAACAGACCAAACCGTTAATAAATTATTATCAACAATGGTCCCAATCAAGAGATCCACTGGCGCCAAAATTTTATCAAATTTCAGCAAAGGGTTCGGTTGCAGAAGTGCGCGATAAAATTTTAGCGATACTTGAACCTAAAAATCAGTCGTTAGCTAATGTCATTACTTTAACTCAACAAAATTTTGATGAGGTCATCAAAACTCATGATCTGGTATTTGTGGATTTCTGGGCTAAATGGTGTATGCCATGCCGAGCATTAAGTCAAGTTATTCAGGAAGTGGCTCAACGTTATCCTGAAGTGATATTTGCCAGCGTGGATATTGATGAAGAGAAAGAATTGGGTGAAGAATTTTTAATAAAATCCGTACCATCCGTCATGATTTTGCGTCACCAAGTCGTGGTATACGCTGATTCAGGTTCGTTAACAATCGCCAATCTGATTGAACTATTAGATCAAGCCAAAAACCTAAACCCACAACAGTTATAAATTTTAAGGTGTCATTGACGAATGACGGCTGACAGGCAGAGACGGCCAAACTGTCATCCCGGATAAACGCAATGCGTTTTCCGGGATGACAGTACAAATAAAAAAACCGCTATAAATTTATAGCGGTTTTTTTGGATATTGGAGATTATTTTCTTTTTGAAAAACGACTGCTACGTCGAGGTGTGGCACGTTTAGAAACTAAAGATTTGCTGCTTTTGCGTGGTGAAGAAAGTTTTACAGCAATCTTTTTAAGTGGGTTAACGCTCTGGCTGGCGTATTTTCTAAAAGTGGATTTACGTGAACGTGGTGTAGACATTCTTTTTGAAGTCTTGCCGCGCAATGAGGTCCTGCTTCCAGCAGATTTGCGTAAGCCAGATCTTTGGCTAGAAAGGTTTTTACGCGCTGAAGATCTTCTCCTTGATGAACTTGCTGATTTAGGTGCTAAATTAGCCTTTGACCGCGAAGATTTTCTTCTTTTGCTAGATTTTCCAGCGGAGACGTTTTTTTTCGCAGATTTTCTAAATTCAGCTAATTTCTTTTTTGAACGAGCCTTTTCTGCAGCTAATTTAGAAGCATGTTGCTTTTTAACTTTTGCTACAGCTGTTTTAACAGCAGCACTTAACTTTTTGCGGGCCTTAATTAATTCCTTTTGTAAACGCGCAACTTGCGCATTTTTAGCAGGCGCACGTCTTTTCCTGGTTTTTCCAACTGACATTGTCATTTCTCCTAAAGTTTAGTTAAAAACATAATCTTCTTTATGAAGATATTCTTAAGTTTACAACAAAGAATCATAAAATCAAGGTTTAAGCTAAAAAAATTCATTTTTTAGCGATTTTTTGCTTATTTTTATATATCTTTAGCATATAAATTGTTATAAAGTAACAAGGATTTACCGCAATAAAATTTAAATATGATGTTTTTTAGGTGAAATTCTATATTTTTTTACTTTCATCCTTTAACTAAAAAATTCAAAGGCATTTTTAAGCTATAAAATTAAGTTTTTTAGCAAAAAAAAAGTGTGTCAACTATCAAAAAAAATGTGTTTGAATATATAGTTCTTCAGATAAATAACTAATCTTTACCCATCTGCCATCATTCGATCATTGCGACCCAGAACGAAATATTCTTTAAATATCTGGATACGGCGCAGGCCGGTATCCAGATATTTAAAGAAACTTTGCTCTGAGCTGCAATGACGTCTGAATCACCGAAAAAATTATTCAGGTTACCAAAAGAAAAAATATGTCTTATAAAATAATTTACCATCGATTAAAAATAATTTTCGTAGATAGTCTGCGCCATGGAGGATCGCAAGGGGGAGCAGCGCGAAGCGCTCCCCCTTCATTCCGAGCATCGGCTCCGCCGAGCGAAGGATATAAACAGAAAGAATTCTCGCTGTACTCAGCGAGAATTCGTGTAAAATTACCGAATGTTCGAACATCAACTCATTCTTGCACTCTTTTTAATTTTTGCTGGCGCTGCAGTGTTATCCACAGTTGCGTTATTAACGCATCAGTCTATGCTAGTTGCCTACATGGTGCTTGGAATACTATTAGGTCCATGGGGGCTTAAAGTAATAAAAGATCCACAAATTATTCGTCATGTAGGTGACATAGGTATTCTCTTTTTATTATTTCTATTAGGCCTACATTTACCGCCACAAAAGTTATGGCATATGCTTAAAAAAGTGAGTTGGGTAGGTTTTATGAGTTCTCTCATTTTCCTAATAGTTGGCTTTTTGATAATGTGGTGGTTCGGATTTACGATCACCGAATGTTTAGTCATCGGTGCAGCAGTCATGTTCTCAAGTACAATTATCGGCATAAAACTACTACCAACAACCACATTACATCATCAGCATACCGGGGAAGTGATGATCAGTGTGTTGTTATGGCAAGATTTACTGGCGATTGTGGTTTTGTTATTACTTCGGGCGATGACTGCTGCCAGCGGTAATATATATATAGACGTGGGCCTAGTTATTATAGCCTTACCATTTTTATTAATCTTGGCTTACTTTGCAGAAAAATTTCTTTTAAGTAAGTTGCTGGCCAAATTTAATCGCATTAAAGAATATTTATTCTTATTATCCATTGCCTGGTGCTTAAGTATGGCTCAATTAGCCGTTTTATTTGGCTTATCGGCGGAAATTGGTGCTTTTATTGCGGGTGTTAGTTTAGCCGCAAGTCCAATTGCGTTTTATATTGCCGAAAGTCTAAAGCCAGTACGCGATTTCTTTTTGGTGATGTTTTTCTTTTCAGTGGGTGCAATTTTTAATTTGAATTATTTATCCATTGTGATTATTCCTGCCATTTTGCTAACGGCATTATTATTGGTAATAAAACCATTTGCCTTCCGCTTTTTATTGCAACAGGTTGGTGAAACTAAATCAGTAGCTTGGGAAGTTGGCGTGCGCTTAGGGCAAATTAGCGAATTTTCTTTGATTATCGCTTATGTGGGATTAGATTATCGTTTGATTAGCGACGTTGCAGCAAACTGTATCCAAGCCGCGGTTATTATATCTTTTATCGTTTCCTCTTATTGGGTGGTGATGCGATTCCCCACCCCTGTCGCCTTATCAGATCGACTGCGTCGCGATTAGCCCAGGTGCCTTCATCCCACGGCTTGAACGCGAGATGACAGGCATTATTGCCTAATCAACCTGAATCGGTGACAATAGCGCATCCTTTATTCCAACCTAGGAAACATGATGGTTAATTCAACTCAAACTTCAGATATAGATGCAAACGAAACCAAAGAATGGTTAGACGCCCTAGCTTCAGTCATTAAATATGAAGGGCGTGAGCGAGCCGGATTTTTATTGAATCAATTAATTCAAAAAGCGCGCCGGGCAATGGTGCCTATTCAAGATACTCGAACCCCTTATGTCAATACTATTATTGTTAAAGATCAAGCTCCTCTTCCCGACGATGGAGTGATGTTAGCAAGGCTCACCGACATCATGCGTTGGAACGCGATTGCGATGGTGTTAAAGACCACAAAGAAAAAACCTGAATTAGGTGGACACCTGGCTAGTTATGCCTCCATCGCCACTTTGTTTGAAGTGGGTTTACAATATTTTTTTAAGGCTGCCAATGCCGAGCAGGATGGCGATTTAATTTTTTACCAAGGACATGCTTCTCCAGGTCTTTATGCGCGCGCTTTTTTAGAGGGTCGATTAGAAGCCGAACATTTAGATCATTTTCGTCAGGAAATATTTAACCCCAAAAGTGTTTCATCTTATCCCCATCCCTGGTTAATGCCAGATTTTTGGCAGTTTCCGGTGGTGTCGATGGGCTTGGGGCCCATCATGGCGATTTATCAAGCACGCTTTCTAAAGTATTTAAATCATCGCGGATTAGCAGATACCTCTCACCGTCACGTCTGGGCGTTTTGTGGCGATGGTGAAATGGGCGAACCTGAATCATTAGGCGCAATTAATATCGCCGGTCGAGAGGGGCTAGATAATTTAATATTTGTGATTAATTGTAATTTGCAGCGCTTAGACGGCCCAGTATGGGGCAATGGCCAAATTATCCAGGAATATGAAGGCGTATTTCGTGGCGCCGGTTGGAATGTAATAAAAGTTATTTGGGGTAGTGGATGGGATCGGTTATTTGCGAAAGATAAAACCGGGATTTTATTAAAAAGAGTCAATGAATTGATTGATGGTGAATATCAAAACTTTAGTTCAAAAGATGGCGCTTATATACGTGAACATTTCTTCGGTAAATATCCTGAATTGTTAAAATTAGTAGAGGATATGAGTGACGAAGATTTGAAAGCGCTCCAAGATGGCGGTCACGATCCTAAAAAAGTGTATGCTGCCTATGCGGCTGCGGTTGCACACGTCGGGCAACCGACGGTGATATTAGCTAAAACCGTCAAGGGTTATGGATTAGGCGCCGCCGGTGAGGGATTAAACGTCGCTCATAATACTAAAAAAATGGCTGATGAAGCGGTGACAGCCTTTCTTAAACGCTTTAATCTCCCTTTAACGCCTGAGCAGGCCAGTCAGTTGCAATATTATCATCCCGGCGAAGAGAGTGCAGAAATTAAATATTTACATGCACAGCGGAAAAAATTAGGCGGGTATTTGCCCGCACGTCAGGTGCATTCAACACCGTTAAAAACGCCTGAGTTATCAGCTTTTCAATCCCAGTTAGCAGGATCCGATGGACGTGAGGTCTCGACAACGATGAGCTTTGGTCGAATTTTATCGGTTTTATTGAAAGATGAAGTGATCAAACAGCGCATTGTGCCTATTGTCGCGGATGAAACTCGAACTTTTGGCTTAGAAGGATTTTTTCGTCAAATTGGTATTTACTCACCATGGGGACAACTTTATCTTCCCGAAGATAAACACCTATTAATGTATTACCATGAGGACACCAAGGGTCAAATTTTGCAGGAGGGCATTAGCGAAGCCGGAGCAATGGCAAGCTGGATAGCGGCTGGCACGGCCTACATGACAACTGGCTTACCGATGATTCCTATTTACATTTATTATTCTATGTTTGGCTATCAGCGTTTTGGAGATTTAGTCTGGGCTGCTGCAGACTCCCGTGCGCGTGGATTTATTCTAGGTGGTACCGCTGGCCGAACCACTTTAGCTGGCGAAGGATTACAGCATCAGGATGGACATAATCTCTTGATGTTTAGTTTTGTCCCCAATTGCATTTCATACGATCCTACTTTTTCTTATGAATTGGCGGTTATTTTTCAAGAAGGGTTACGTCGCATGTTTCATAAAGAAGAAGATGTTTTTTATTATATTACGCTAATGAATGAAAATTATTCTCATCCAGCCATGCCTGAGGGGGTGGAAACAGGAATTATAAAAGGTATGTATTTGTTTAACACCACTGGCAACCAATCAACCCGACGTGTGCGTTTACTAGGATCGGGCACTATTTTACGGGAAGTGATCGGCGCCGCTAATATTTTAATAAAAGATTTTAATATCGGTGCGGATATCTATAGTGTGACCAGCTTTAATGAATTACACCGCGATCTGATTGCAGTTGAACGTGCGAATCGTTTATTTCCTTCTGCTAAACGACAGTTAACTTATGTCGAACAATGTTTAGGTGAAAGTGATGCACCGGTTATTGCTGCCACCGATTATATTCGATTATATGCAGACCAAATTCGCTCTGCGGTCTGCTCGCCTTACTATGTATTAGGAACCGATGGATTTGGTCGGAGCGACACCCGAGTTGCCTTACGGGATTTTTTTGAAGTGGATGCAAAAATGATTGCATATACCGCTTTAAAAGCTTTGGCAGATCAAGGACAATTTAAAACTGAGGATTTAACAGCGGCGATTAAAACATTAGGTATCGATCCAAATCGTCCTTTGCCGACCACAGTATAATCTTTTAAGGAGTTGTGTTATGGGAAATATTGTTAAAGTGCCTGATATTGGCGGTGCAAAAAACGTAGATGTGATTGAGGTATTAGTGAAAGCGGGTGATACCATCAACAAGGATGCGTCGCTCATAACCTTGGAAGGTGATAAAGCCACGATGGAAGTTCCATCCACCATCGCTGGTGTCATTAAAAAAGTGATGATTAAGGTGGGCGATAAAGTTTCTGAAGGTGATCCTATAGTTGAAATTGAAACCGAGGAAAAAACCACAGAAGAAACCAAGGAAGATAAAAGTAAGCAAGCGGCAGAAAAACCTGCTGCTCCAACAAAAAAAGAAAAAGAGCAAGAAAAAGTTAAAGAGCCTGAAAAAGCTGAAGCAGCCAAAGAAACCGAAGAAGAGGAAGAAGAAGATGAAGGAGATATCCATGCAGGTCCAGGCGTGCGACGTCTAGCTCGCGAATTTGGCATTGATTTAACAACCATCAGCGGCAGCGGCGCCAAAAATCGTATATTGAAAGAGGATTTGCAAAAATATGTCAAGCAACGTTTATCCTCTGCAGGTCCCTCTGTAGCAGGGTTGGGTTTAGCTCCTGCACCACAAATTGATTTCAGCAAATTTGGCGAAATTGCATCCAAGCCTTTAACTAAAATCCAGAAAATTTCCGGGCCTGCTTTGCATCGAAACTGGGTGAGTATTCCACATATCACCCAATTTGGCGAAGCCGATATCACCGAATTGGAAGCGTTTAGACAGCAAAGCAAAGCCCAGATCAATGGCGAGGAAGTAAAATTAACACCGTTAGTTTTTATTATGAAAGCAGTGGTTGCGGCCTTACAAAAATTTCCGCGTTTTAATTCATCGTTGGCGAATGATGGAGACCAGCTTATTTTGAAGAAATATTTTCATATTGGTGTGGCCGTGGACACGCCTAACGGTTTGGTGGTGCCAGTGATTCGCGACGTTGACAAAAAAGGCTTATCGACTTTAGCAAAAGAGTTAAATCAGCTTAGTCACAAAGCCCGTGAAACTGGGCTGAGCATGGCCGATATGCAAGGCGGCTGCTTTAGCATTTCCAGCTTAGGAGGGATAGGCGGCTCTGCGTTTACGCCCATCATTAACGCACCAGAAGTAGCCATTTTAGGCGTATCGCGGTCACAAACAAAGCCTGTTTATGATGAACACGGTATGCAGTGGTTGCCACGCTTAATGTTGCCCTTATCTTTATCCTATGACCATCGAGTCATAGATGGTGCGGACGGGGCTCGATTTATGATGTATTTAATTAGTCGTTTAACTGATATTAGAACTTTATTATTATAGTTTTGGAGGTACCATGGCATCTGAAGTAATAAAAACAGAGGTTGTTGTTTTAGGAAGTGGCCCAGGCGGTTACAGCGCTGCATTCCGCGCGGCTGATTTAGGTAAAAAAGTAACTTTGATAGAGCGCTATGAAACGTTAGGTGGGGTTTGTTTAAATGTGGGTTGTATACCATCTAAAGCGTTACTACATGCCGCAAAAGTCATTGAAGATGCTGCAGAAATGACTGAATTTGGACTCAATTTTTCTAAACCAACCATCGACGTGAAAAAATTACGCGCTTGGAAAGAAGATGTCGTCAAAAAGTTAACTGGCGGTTTAAAAGCGATGGCTAAGCAACGTCAAGTGCAAGTGGTCAAGGGTGAAGGCCAATTCAGTGGCGCGCATGAAATCACAGTGACTGATGGTAAGAATAAACAAACTATTCAATTTGAAAATGCCATTATTGCTGCGGGTTCATTACCAGTTAAATTACCGTTTATTCCAGAAGATCCACGCATCGTTGATTCTACCGGCGCGCTTGAATTAGAGGGCACGGATCAAGAATGGTTAGTCCTAGGAGGTGGCATTATCGGCTTGGAAATGGCAACGGTTTATCATGCTTTAGGGGCAAAAGTTACCGTAGTTGAAATGCTCGGCCAAATCATTCCAGGTGCAGATGCCGACCTTGTTCAACCCTTACATAAACGCATTGCCAAACGCTATGCCAATATCTTATTAAAAACCCGCGTGAGCAAGGTCGAGCCGAAAAAAGATGGTTTATGGGTGACATTTGAAGGGGAACAAACACCGAAAACCAATCCGCAGCGTTTTGATCGTATATTAGTGGCGGTTGGTCGTAAGCCCAATGGTAAGCTGATCGGTGCTGAAAAAGCCGGAGTGAACGTGGATGATCGAGGTTTTATTAAAGTTGACAATCAATTACGCACAAATATATCGCACATATTTGCTATAGGTGATATAGTTGGCAACCCCATGCTCGCCCATAAATCCTCTGCAGAAGGGCGGTTAGCCGCTGAAGTGATTGCGGGCAAGAAGCATTTTTTTGATCCTAAATGCATTCCTTCGGTGGCGTATACGGATCCTGAAGTTGCCTGGGCTGGAATCACCGAAACTCAAGCCAAAGAGCAGGGTATCTCTTATAAAAAAGGTGTATTTCCATGGATGGCTTCAGGTCGAGCTTTATCGCTTAACCGCGGGGAAGGGTTTACTAAATTGATTTTTAACGAACAAGGCCGAATTATTGGTGCTGGTATTGTTGGCGTCAATGCGGGCGATTTGATTTCTGAGGTGGCATTAGCCATTGAAATGGGTTGTGATGCAGAAGATATCGCATTGACTATCCATCCTCACCCAACTTTGTCGGAATCAGTGATGATGGCGGCAGAGATATTTGAAGGAACGATTACGGATTTATATCTTCCCAAAAAGAAAGAATAGAAGATTATTGCAAATAATCCCCTCTCCTTCCGGGCGAGGGGATTTAGAGTGTTAATATAATATAAAAATAGAGGTATGAATTATGCGTAACCCCACAACTTTACATAAACCATTGATGAGCTTGGCCAGGCAATTGATAGAAGCTTTTGCACTCATCCCTACTTTCATCACTTTTAGTGGAGTGATTCAAAAAGATAAAGGTCCTAATTCATTAGAATTGGTGATCAATGACTCGGCAAAACATGGATTATTGGGAGTGATTTTAACGACTTCGGTTTTAAAATCAGTTGAAGAATTTGAAACAAAAATTCCTGCAGAAAGTAAAACTAATCGTATGGTCCGAATCTGCGAACCCGCGTGTAAATCACTTGTGATTACTTATGCCCTAGGGCTTGATGGTTTGATGAAAAAGATGGATAAAGAGCAACATCCTCTTTTACTATACCCGGCATTTGGTTCATTTTTTCTGATTATGGGGCGTCGAGCGTTGGTGGCTTTTCAAGAAGGCAGTAAGTGGACTGGAAACCTCCTTGCGATCGCCGCTCTAAGTAACATAGTTGCGGCTATTGGAGTGTATAAAGAAGATGAACAGATGTCCATGATCTCATTGCTATGCGGAGCTGGCGCTTGTGCTGGACTCTTTGCTATACAAGCCAAAACGATCCTTCTCACCCCTCGTCCGCAAGGAGAAGCAATTCCCTTATTGGAATTTACCTCTCCTTAATGTTCCCTTAAGGTTAAATGGCTATAATGTACGGATGACTCGATTAGCCACAGGATATACAGACGGCAACTCCTTTTTAAGGAAATGCCAAAGAGGTTTGACTCACGCTGCCCAGCAGTTACGGGATTCATACACCCGTGAAGAAGCCGTGGTCCATGGGTGTCTAGCTCTGATCGCGGCCACTGGTTTTACTTTGCTGATGTTCAATATGTTCCATCAGCAAAATACTGTTTGGGCAGTGGTTTATAGCTTAATTAGCGTCTTCCCATTGCTGATCTTGTTTTGGTGGGGCATTGCGCAAGCTCATCGACAAAAATGGCCTTACTTCACTTTGATCACCTTCACAATCTGCAATAGTTTTTTATTCATTATGATCTCGACACTGTGCTGTGTGGCGATTTTAACCACGCCCTTCGACATTATCGATTACCATTTAGTTAAGTTTGACCAGTGGCTGGGATTTGATGTCACCGTGCTCATGGCATGGGTGCATCACCATCCCTATATTTATAAAATTTTGTCATTTGCATACGATGCTTGGTATCCAGAAGTGCTCCTAACCCCAGTGGTTTTAGCATTATTAAAAAGATCGGCAGAGGTGCACCGTTATTTCCTAGGCTACACGTTCTTCTTTTTGTGTTCAGCTTTGATTTATTATTTTTTTCCGACTATTGCTCCGGCTGGAGTCATGGATAGCCCTTATTTTTTACCTGATCAATACGCGCTAGTCACTCGATTTTTTGAAGTTCATCAACAGCTACCCGTCAGTGTAATGACCGGCGGTATGGTGGCTTTTCCTTCCGTGCATGTGGCCACTGCTTTAACTGTGCTGATCGCATTTCGCAAAATAAAAATAATCTTTTACCCATTATTAGTCATCAATACCTTGCTGATTTTTGCAACTATGGGCTTAGGCTATCACTATTTGGCGGATGTTTTAATGAGCTTGATTGTGGTATCGGTCGCGACTTGGGTGATTCATTTAATCTATAAAAAATTTATCAAACAAGATATAGCCTTTAAACCCAGTCTTTAGCAATTAAAAACTCTTGGTATAAACGTGCTTCTTCGCTGTTGACTTGCGGTTGCCATGCATATCGCCAACTCACCTGCGGTGGCATAGATACTAAAATCGATTCGGTGCGGCCTCCCGCTTGCAAACCAAATAATGTACCGCGATCATATAATAAATTAAATTCAACATATCTCCCCCGCCTAAAGGTTTGAAAATCACGTTGCTGTTGATTGTAATGATGATTTTTACGTTGCCCAGCAATGGGCAAATAGGCAGGTAAAAAGTGATTGCCAATGCTCCTAATAAACGCCAAACATTGTTCGAATGGCCATTGATTTAAATCGTCAAAGAAAATTCCGCCGATGCCTCTTGGTTCTTGACGATGGGCTAAATAAAAATACTCATCACATGCCTTTTTAAATTGCGGATAAATGGTTGGACCGAATGGTTCACAGGCTTGTTTAGCAGTTCGATGCCAATGCTGACAATCTTCGTTAAAAGCATACACAGGAGTTAAATCAAATCCTCCACCAAACCACCACACTGGGTCAATGCCAATTTTGTCAGCAATTATAAAGCGTAAATTCATATGCACGGTCGGCACGTAAGGATTTAATGGATGCATGACCACCGAAATCCCCAACGCTTGGAATTGGCCATCAGTTAACTGTGGGTTACGTTGGGTGGCGGCGGGTGGTAGTTTTTTACCGAAAATATGCGAGAAATTCACTGCGCCTTTTTCGAATAGCTGACCATCTGCTATGATTCGTGTGCGTCCACCACCGCCTTGTGGATAGGTCCAAAGATCTTCTTGAAACTCGGCTTTTCCATCTTCGTGGGTAAATGCTTGGCAAATACTATCTTGTAAGGCTAATAAATAGCTTTTAACGGCTATTACTTTGTTATCTATGCTTTCCATTGTTTTTATTTTACTTGTTTAAATTGCCCGAGCGCAACTCCAAATATCGATTTTCGATATACCTTGTTGAATTAAAACTTTTTTAAATTCACGTACAGTTTGTCCGGTTGTCATCACATCATCTAGGATGGCAATGTGTTTTGCCGATGGAAATTTGCGCGATGAAAATGCTGCACTCATATTTCGACGTCTAACTGCTGCAGTTAATTGACTTTGTGGTGCGGTATTTTTATGCCGAGAATAATAATTATAAAGTAGTGGAACGTTGAGTTGCCTAGCAAGCGGTTTTGCTATTTCCAGTGCTTGGTTAAAGCCACGTTGTCGTAAGCGTTTGTTATGTAGTGGGATAGGAATAATGCATTCAGGTAGCAATAGGTTTTGATAGTGTTGCTGTATTGCTGACGCCAATAATTGACCTAAAAGCCGGCTACACCAAAGCTGATGCTGAAATTTTAATTGGGTGATTAGGTTTGATATGGGCGGTTGGTATATAAAAGGTGATAAGCAAATATTTGTTGATAAAGGATCTATTAAACAAGCACCACATTGTTGACCTTGGCTAAGTGGCAAAGCACATGTCAAACAAGCTTGATTGTTCCAAGGTAAATGGGCATAGCAACTGGGGCAAAGCAGGCTATTTGTCTTTAGTAATAACTTGCATAATCGACAATAATTAGGAAAGAAATAACGCAATATCTGCCCACAGGCAGCAGTTAGTTCGTACATGATGATCCATTAAAGATTTTCAGAAAAAGTATGCAGAAATCTTCCGTTATAACCAACCCCGTCAATATTGACTCCGCAGTGTAATCAAATAATGAAAATATATATCTGCTGTTACAAAATTTAACTGATATTTTGATTGTAAATCTATACAGGAATAAAAAACTGGTATCAAAGCTTATATTCGTATATGACACATTCCACGTTTTTCATTATCCCTTTTCTTGAAAATACCATACCTGCCTTCTGCATAACTTTTTCAGAAAAATTCGCCAGAGAGGATGTCAAAGACCATGAAAATACCGTAATGATATTTGTGGTAAAAATTAATATATTTTTCTATGTTTTGTTCTATCTCTTCAAGAGTTCTTACGCCGCCAGGAAAGAAACTCATTGTTTCTGGATCAGCATCCAGGCTTGCAACATGATTTAGATCACGGGGGGTGAAAGGCCTAAATCCAAGATTGTCAGTTTCAAATAAATATGTTTGTTGCATAATGACTCTGTGTGTTGGGGATGAATTTAATATACCTATTTTTGCAAATTTAGTCAAATTGGGATCCTTATTATTAGGTTGTCTACTATTTGTGATAAGATAATCTATCATGCGGAAAAATATAACTGATTTCCTCGATCGAAAGGCGGTCATAGCGGCATTTAATAAAGCGGTGCAAAGCTATGATCAAGCTGCTGTATTACAGCGCGAAATAGCTGATCGGTTGCTAGATCGTTTGGAGTTAGTGCAAATTAAGCCAGAAATTATTCTAGATATTGGCGCTCGCACAGGTTATACCAGTCATTTATTAGCAGAGCGTTATACCCAAGCTCAGGTGATTGCTGTGGATTGGGCGGAAAATTTATTGCGTTTCAAGGAGCAGAAGTCAATTTTAAAGATTTGTGCCGAACCTGAAAAATTACCCCTTCCAGCAGAATGTGCGGATTTAATAGTGGCTAATTTAGTATGGCATTGGGTGGATGACAAAAAGGGGTGCTTACAAGAATGGCGCCGATTATTAAAACCAGGAGGTTTATTATTATTTACGACCTTAGGGCCAGATACCTTGCATGAGTTAAGAGCGAGTTTTGCCGAGGTAGATGAGCATCCCCACGTTCATTTATTTTTAGATATGCATGATATCGGTGACCTGTTAATGGCAGTTAAATTTGCTGAACCAGTCATGCAAGCTGAACATTTATTTTTAACTTATAGTCATTTAAAAGATTTATTTCGAGATTTACGCAATACCGGCGTGACCAATGCCCTGCGAGCTCGCTGTCAAAGCTTATATGGCAAGCAACGTTGGCAGAAAATGCAAGACTGTTATAAAAACTTCTCTTCAATAGAATATGGCTTTCCTGCCACTATTGAAGTCATCTATGGGATAGGTTGGGCGGCGGCGCAAGCTTCTGTGAATTATCAGGATGAGAATGGCAATATTTTAGTTCCTATCAGCAACTTGAAAAAGGTCGCATGATGCTTAAGCTGAGCAAAAGTAAAGAAAAATGGCATGCTCTGTTGACTCCCGAACAGTATAAAATAACGCGAGAAAAAGGCACCGAAAGAGCTTTTACAGGGGCCTATGTCGATTGTTTTGTTGAAGGCATTTATCACTGTGTGTGCTGCGGTCAAGCGCTGTTTGATTCCAAGGATAAATATGATGCCAAATGCGGTTGGCCAAGTTTTGCCAGGCCTATAGACTTAACGGCAGTAGCCATCACTCAAAGTTTTTTTTCCGGCTTGCTTCGCGAAGAGGTGTCATGTCGGCGTTGCGATGCTCATCTTGGGCATGTATTTGCCGATGGCCCCCCTCCAACGGGCCTGCGCTATTGCATGAATTCCATTGCCCTAAAACTCAGGCGTAAAATACCAATCTCCGCAAAGTTGTAGAATAAAGTTGCCTGGCAGGGCGAATTATCCGGATAAAATTACCTATATGGACATAAAAGAGCGATTACTTAAATTGGATTTGCCGGAACTTGCTGGAAAATGGTCACGAAGAATCAATGAGGAACAGCGCTTGGGTTATCAAATTAATAATCATGAATTGATTATTTTTCAGTGTCGATATCATTATTAAATAGTCAGCGAGAATTTTGGCGACAAGGGCTATCCCAGCACCCTCCTAACGAGGCAATTAAAGTGACGGTGGCGACCATTTGCCTTCCTTTGATGAGCTCATTATTTTGCTCGATTCCGTAGGTGGAGTTTTGAGCCACCAGCACCGAAGTAACGTCAGTGGACCCAGCTCGATAATCATGTACTTGAAACCGCACAGAATGTTTCGATGCCGTCACTGCTTGTGATTCCACTGCAGCTTCGGATTTTAAAATTCGTAATGTGGCCAAATTATCTTCTACATTTTGAAAAGCACCTAACACAACCTCTCGATAAGTAGCAACATTTTCTCTATAAATAGCGCGAGCTGCCGCGACTTGCGCTCTACGTAATCCGCCTTCATAGAAAGTTTCCATGAGTTGAGCGCCGATTAGCCAGAAAGAAGATGGGCCGCTAAACAAAAGATTAAGTTTATTACTTTGAAAACCAGTCGATGCTGACAAAGGTAAAGTGGGGAAAAATGCAGAAATGGCCACACCAATTTGCGCATTGGCAGAGGCCACTTGACGTTCGGCCTGAGCAATATCAGGCCGTCTTTCTAATAATTCCGAAGGAATTTGAGTGGGGATAGAGGGTGGATCCATAGAGATAATTTTAGGTTTTAGCGTAAAGATTGAAGGAGGCACTCCAATCAAAACTGCAATGGCATGTTCATATAGTGCTCGATTAATCCCATTATCTATAGCTGCTGCTTGAGCTACTTTTAATTGAGTGACGGCGGTCGCAACATCCGTTTGGGAAGCAGTTCCAGCCTGTAAACGGTACTGGGTTATTTTCAGTAATCTTTGGTAGGCTGCAACAGCCTTATTTAAGACTTGTTGAATCCTATCAAGGGTACGCAACTGGAAATAATCTTGCGCGAGCAAAGATTGCATCGACAATCGGACTGAAGCTAATTGGGCTGCTGTCGATTGTGACGTGTCAGTATAAGATTCCACCGTGCGTCGTACGCCCCCCCAAAGATCAGGCTCCCAAGAAGCATTGAAATTCACTAAATAAGTACTAAACGGTTTTAAGTTATTAGAAGCATTACTGCTTTTACTTCCTGTGCCAGTCCCGGAGCTTTGTCCAGCAGCGCTGCTAGCTCCACCCACACCGGTACCCGAAACGGTATTGAAAGTTGAGTTCGGGGGTTTTTGGCGGGTGTAAGATAAAAATCCACTAATAACCGGAAAAAATGCGGCGCGAGCTTCTGCGATCAAAGCAACAGATTGGTCATATTGGGCTAAAGCCAAAGCTATATTTTGATTGGCGTTATTGAGTTGATTTTCCAAGGCGCATAATTCGTCATTATGAAAAATTTCCCACCACGGTCCACGATTTTGATCATCTTGGGGAGAAGCCACTTTCCATCCCTTCGGTGGCTTAATCAACGCTTCTTTATATTGATTAGGAACCACCGTGACCGGCGGCGCATAGTTTGGGCCTACAGTACAACTGCAGATTAGCAAAGCATTCAAACCTATAGCGAATTTAACGGGTTTTTTACCCATATTTTATTTCCAAATTTTCGAACTTTTTCCAATGCTAAGAAAATAGCCGGGGTTGTGTAGAGAGTTAATAGCTGGCTGACCATCAACCCGCCAATAATGGTAATTCCCAGCGGCCGTCGCATTTCAGATCCGACACCAAATCCAAACACTAAAGGTAACGCGCCAAACATGGCCGCCATCGTCGTCATCATAATAGGCCGCAGACGCAATTGTGCTGCAGTAAATCGCATCACTAGAGGACATATTTTCGTTCCTTTGACAATCGAGTGCAAAGTCAATCATCATAATGGCATTTTTTTTGACGATGCCAACTAATAGAATAATACCAATAAAAGCTATGATGGTTAAATCGACATGGGTGAGCAATAACGCTAGCAAAGCGCCTACACCGGCTGAAGGTAAAGTAGAAAAAATGGTTATGGGATGAATTAAACTTTCATATAAAATTCCCAAAACAATATAGATTGTTATTAAAGCTACGATTAAAAGATAAGGCATCATCTAGCTAATGAAGCTTGAAAAGCTTGCGCTGTCCCTTGAAATATCCCTTGGACATTGGGTGGTAAATGATAGTGCACTCACTTTATTGGTAATTTGATTCACCACAGTTCCCAATGAAATCTAGGCAATAAATTAAATGAATAGGTGGCAGAAGGGAAATTATTTTGATGGTTAACTGCTAAGTAAAGTTGCCGAGTTATCAGAACTGCGATAGCGGATAATGGCATAGCATTGCCAGAAGATGAAGTGACATAAATATGATTAAGTGTTTCAGGTCGTTGCCAAAATTGGGTGCGACTTCCATCACCACATGATATTGATTCATCAGCGTGATACATGATTGAGACTTGACGCTGCCCAAAGGCATCATATAATGTATTATCAATTTGCTGCGGAGTAATACCAAAACGCGAAGCAGTATCTCGATCATAGGTTACAAAGGTCTGCAAACCATTATTAAGTTGATCACTATTGAAATCTGCAATCCCAGGTGTATTCTCGATAGCTGCTTTAACTCGTGGCGCCCATGTATTGAGCTCCGGCAAATTATCGGCAGACATTGTATATTGATACTGCGCATTACCTAATCGCCCACCAATTATTAAATCTTGAGCAGCTTGCATATAAAGTTTTGCGCCTGTGATCAAGGCAAGTTTTGCCGTAAGCGACCAATCACGTCATCAGCTGAATAATTTGCGTATTCTAATGGTTTTAAGCGTAATATACATAGAACCAGATTACTCGTATTATTCGCTCCACCAATAAATACCTACCACATGTGCTACAGCAGGATCTTGCTTTATAATTTTGACTAATTGTCCTAAGTTTTTTTTGCATAAGCTTGAAATGAAATATCCTGTTCGTCAGCTTGAATAGATGCCAATAATTCGCCCAGTATCTTGCTGGGGAAAAAATCCTTTTGGGATGACAATAGATAAAAAAACAATGAATCAATGGTCAATGCAAGTATAACATGCTAGCATTAAATTGAGGATGATCAACGACCCAACTTAAACTCATGTTATATAATCATACACATGTTCAACAATCAAATTGTTCCGGTTTTTGCTTCACTTGATTTTCAGCTTAAGAAAGCGTGAGCACATCATGGGCGTAACGGTTAGCGAAACTAATAGCGAAACAGAATTGCAATGGATAAAGTAACCGCAAATTCGCGAAACAAACGACCAACAATACCGCCCATAAACAAAATTGGAATAAATACCGCAATCAAGGAAAGACTCATCGACACCACAGTAAATCCAACTTCCTGTGCACCACTGCAGCGCCGCTCAATGGGCTCATTCCTGCTTCGATATGACGAGTCGATATTTTCTAACACCACCACGGCATCATCCACCACAAAGCCAGTTGAAATTGTTAATGCCATCAATGATAAATTATCGAGACTAAAACCGCAAAATACATGACCCCAAATGTGCCCAACAATGATAAGGGCACTGCAACACTGGGAATCAATGCTGCACGTGGACTGCCAAAAAAAACATAGACCACTAAAATGACCAAGATCACGGCAATCAACAACGTAAATTCCACATCATGCAGTGAAGCACGAATGGTAGTCGTACGGTCCATTAAACTGTCATATTAATCCCCGCAGGAATATCCGCTTGTAAACGGCAATGTTTTTTGCACCTGATTGACAGTTTCAATCACATTGGCTCCTGGTTGTTTAAAAACAACTAAAACAACTGCGGGTTTACCGTCTAATACTCCGGCGTTGCGTATATTTTCAACTGAATCTTGAACCTTACCGACATCGACAATCCTCACGGGTGCTCCATTGCTGATAAGAATAATTAATGGCAAATATTCTTAGGCTGGAAAAGTTGATCGTTGGTATAATATCGTGAACTAGCTATTGATTCTGCGTCAATTGTCCCTTAGGACTATTGACATTGGCATTGGCTAAAGTCGTAGCTCACATCTTCCAGACCGATATTATATTGATTAAGTGCAGTGGGATTAAGTTCAACTCTGATTGCATGGCAGAGAGCTGCCACCGACAACACTTGTCCAACGCCATTGATTTGGGATAATTTTTGTTGCAAAATAGTAGAAGCCACATCATACATTTGACCTTTAGTATAATATGGCGAAGTCAAGGCAAAAATCATAATGGGTGCATCGGCTGGATTAATTTCTCGATAAGTTGGATTGTTGGGCAGATTGGGCGGTAAATCACTGCGAGCTTATTAATAGCAGCTTGGACATCACGAGCGGCGCCATCGATATCCCTGCGTTAAATCAAATTGCAGACTGATATGGGTGGAACCTAAATTACTAGCAGAAGTCATTTGGGTAATGCCAGAAATACGACCTAATTGGTGCTCCAAAGGTGTGGCGACTGATGTGGCCATGATTTCAGGGCTGGCGCCTGGAAATGTGGCTTGAACACTAATAGTGGGAAAGTCAATTTGCTGGCAGCGACGACACGGGTAATAATTTAAAAGCCACAATTCCAGCAATTGCCACACCAAGGCAAGCAAAGTGGTGGCAATTGGACGATCAATAAAAGGCCGCGATAGATTCATGTGGCACCACTCTCTGTCGGTATTTCAGAGTTAAACCAGCGCGAGCGCCATCTCGCCATTTTGGCTGATAGCGTGGTCAAACGCTAAATAAATCACTGGCGTGGTAAATAAAGTTAGCACTTGACTCACCATAAATCCGGCGATAATCACAATTCCTAGTGGTCGTCGCAATTCCGCGCCCATGCCCCAGCCAAACGCTAGAGGTACCGCTCCGAGCATCGCCACCAATGTGGTCATTAAAATCGGTCGAAAACGCAGCATAGCTGCCTGAATAAATGGCTTCAGCTGAAGTTTTTTGTGATGACGTTCAAGCTCCAAAGCAAAGTCGATCATCAAAATCGCATTTTTCATCACGATGCCGATCAGCAGAATAATTCCGATAATGGCAATGACACTTAATGAATTACCCGTTAACCAAAGGGCCAGCAAAGCCCCAAGGCATGCCGAAGGTAAGGTCGATAAAATAGTCAGCGGATGAATATAACTTTCATATAGAATTCCCAGCAAAATATATACCACGACAATGGCAGCTAACACCAACCAACCTTCATTGGCGAGTGAACTTTGAAATGCGGATGCTGCGCCTTCAAAATGAGTTTCCATGCTCTTTGGCAGATTGAGTTCTTTCTTAGCGTTGTCAATGGCATGCACTGCGTTACCCAAAGCAGCGCCCGGGGCTAAATTAAATGAAATGGTTGCAGCGGGAAATTGGCCTTGACGGTTAATCACTAAAGGCCCAATGCCGGTGCTTATACTGGTAAATGTTCGCAATGGCACCGCGCTGCCACCATTTGAATTAATATAAATATTTTCCAGAGCCTGTGGTTTTTGCTGTAATTCAGGCAAGGCTTCTAAAACAACTCGATATTGATTAGTTGGGTAAACATAATTGATACTTGGCGCTGACCGAAGGCGTCATAGAGAATATCATCGATCGTTTGTGCAGTAATTCCTAATCGTGAAGCAGTATCACGATCAATATTAATATTAATTTTAAGACCAAGATTTTGCTGATCGCTGGAGACATCTTGAAGGATAGATATTTTTTTAAACCGTTGAATTATTAATGGGGTCCATTTGGCCAAATCCTCTATGTTTGGCGAACTCACACTATACTGATATTGATTGCGGGTGACGCGATTATCAAGAGTGATATCTTGAGTCGGCTGCAAGTAAAGCTTTATTCCAGGCACTTGTGCAAGATTTTTTTGTAAGCGATTAATAATGGCTTCAGCCCGGGCATCGCGTTGAGCCAATGGTTTTAAAGTGATGTAGATGCGGCCGCTATTAAGTGTGGTATTAATTCCGTCAATACCAATAAACGAGGAAATGTTTTCTACCGCCGGATCTTTTAATATAACTTGTGCAAGAGCATGCTGGCGTTCAACCATGGCTGCAAAAGAAATGGTTTGTGAGGCTTCGGAAATGCCTTGAATGACTCCAGAATCTTCAGCAGGAAAAAATCCTTTGGGAATAAAATAGATTAACAACAAGGTGATGAATAAGGTCAAAGCGGCGAAAATTAATGTGAGTCGGCGATGATTAATGACCCAACTCAGCCAAACACCATAACGCGCTAAAATGGGTGTTTGCACATGATAAGCATGTCTGACCGGTTTTTGCGGATGTAAAATGCGTGAACACAACATGGGGGTTAACGTTAGAGAAATGAATCCAGACAGTAAAACCGCCACAGCTAAGGTAATGGCAAATTCACGAAATAAACGACCGATGATTTCTTGCATAAATAACAGTGGAATAAGCACTGCAATTAAAGAAAGCGTTAACGATAAAATGGTAAAGCCAATTTGCCCAGAGCCCTTGTAAGCTGCTGAAAGAGGGGATTCACCATTTTCTATAAACCGGGAAATATTTTCAATCATAACTATAGCGTCATCCACGACAAATCCGGTGGCAATTATCAATGCCATTAAAGTGAGATTGTTAAGACTGAATCCGAACAGGTACATGATGCTAAAAGTTCCGATCAAAGATAAAGGCACTGAAAAACTAGGGATAATGGTGGCATACACATTGCGTAGAAATATAAAGATCACCATGACGACCAAAGCAATAGCCAAAATTAATTCGAATTGGGCATCAAATACTGAAGCGCGGATTGTCAAGGTGCGATCGGTGAGTATTGAAATTTGGATTGAGGAAGGCATAGCCGCTTGAATTTTAGGTAGTAATTTTTTGATGCGATCGACGACAGCGATAACGTTGGCGCCGGGCTGACGTTGAATATTTAAAATAATCGCAGGAGTATTATTCATCCAAGCGGCTTGGTAAACATTTTCTGTCGCATCGATCGCTTTGGCCACATCGCCGATTCTCACTGGCGAGCCTTGTTTGTAAGCGATAATAATTGGTCGGTAATCGACGCCTTTGAGGAGCTGATCATTAGCATTGATGATATAGGATTGCCGTGGGCCATCGAAGTTGCCCTTTGGGGTATTAACGTTAGCCGCGACAATCGCATTACGCAGATCTTCCAAAGTGAGGCCATACGATCCGAGCGCAGTAGGATTGGCTTGAATGCGTACCGCTGGACGCTGCCCACCGCTAATGCTAACTAATCCGATCCCAGGCAATTGCGAAATTTTTTGGGCGAGGCGAGTATCGGCAAAATCTTCCACCTCGGATAACGAGGTAGTTTTTGAGGTAAGTGCTAAGGTTAGAATCGGGGCATCGGCCGGATTTACTTTGTTGTATATGGGAGGATTTGGAAGATCAGCAGGTAAATAAGTTGAAGCTGCATTGATGGCCTCCTGCACTTCTTGCTCTGCAACATCGAGACTGGTTTGCAAGCTAAATTGCAGGGTAATATTCATCGATCCATTTGAACTAGTTGAAGTCATCTGGGTCAGGCCAGCCATCTCCCCCAATTGACGTTCTAACGGTGCGGTAACTGAAGAAGCCATGACCTCTGGACTAGCTCCAGGATAGAAAGCCACCACTTGGATAGTCGGATAATCCACTTGCGGTAAAGCCGATACCGGTAATAATTTATAGGCCACAAAACCTGCGAGTAACAAGGCAACCATGATTAGGGAGGTTGCGACCGGCCGATTAATAAATGGACTTGATAAACTCATGCGACACTGCTTGGAGTGATGGTTACTTTTGCACCGTCTTTCAGTTGTTCTGCGCCTTCGGTGACAACTTGCTGATTGGCGGTAATGCCGCTGTTGATAACGGTGTATTCGCCATAAATCACGCTGGTGGTGACCGGTTTCACTTTAACTGTTTTGTTGGCATTTAATAGAAAGACAAAAGCGCCTTGAGGGCCTTGCTGAATGGCAGCGGTTGGCACAATAATGGCGTCCTTCAGGGTATTAACCTGCAAATCAATATTAATGAATTGATTTGGAAATAAAGTTGATTGCTTGTTTTCAAATAGCGCTTTCAGGTTGAAAGTGCCGGTGGCAGGGTTTACCTGATTATCCAGAGTGAGTAGTATGCCTGTCTCCAGTAAACGATGTTGGCTGCGGTCGTATGCTTTAGTTAACAATTTTTTTCCCGCTTGCAGGGGCAAAGTTACGTCGGGGATATTATCTTCAGGCAGTGCAAATTCAACCGTAATGGGTTGAATGCTGTTGACGATTGCTAATGCAGTGGTTGGTTGAACATAATTACCCGGATCTACCAAACGTAATCCTATCCGGCCATCAATAGGTGAAATGACTTGGGTATAAATGAGATTGACTTTAACAGCCTCAACTTGTCCTTGATCAGATTTGACGGTGCCTTCCAATTGTTTCACTAAAGCGATTTGGGTCGCATAAACTTGTTGCGAAACCGCCCCCTTAGGATACAAGGTTTGATAGCGTTTTAAATCAACTTGAGCATTGGCCAGTTGCGCAAGATCGCGTTGCAATTGGCCTTCAAATTGTTTGAGTTGGGCTAGATAGGGGCGAGGGTCAATTTTAGCCAGCAAATCCCCGGCTTTTACCATTTGCCCTTCTTTGTAAAGCACATCTAATAAAATGCCGCTGATTTGTGAAATGATTGTCACGCTATCCGTAGGCCTAACAGCTCCTAAACCAGAAAGATAAACTGGCACATCTTCAACTCGAGCAGTGGCTACGGTGACAGGGACAGTAGTCTTCGTCGATTTCACTGAATAAGAACAGGAACGTATACACAAAAGAATAATAATAACGCCTACCACTGCCAGTATCACTGCAGCAAGATATCTAAGGCCTCGTTTACGCCGAGGTGGCGGCGGTAAATACTCCATGGGACTGCATCCGTGTAGCCACTTTAATCAGGGTGTATGATAACACCTTCAGATTGTAATTTCGAAAATTGATGCTAGGCAATTCAAATTTTTTCTCTCATATCAAAAATGCAAGAGAGTGGTGGTCTAATTGATTTCAGCTATTAATTTTTTCTTTGCGGATCGATGTCGCTCTCTGCGTTCTACGTCAATGTATTTATCAGTTGTGGCGCTGGAACTATGACCTGCATCGTCGCGAACATGTTCACGTGGTCGATGTTTAACATCATCAGAAATTCCCGTATGCCTTAACCAATGCACGGTTGCTTCCATTAAAGATTCAGCTTCTTCTTGAAAATTATCTTGTTGCAATTGCTCTATGGCTTTATCAAAACAATCTTGGACTATTCTTCTAAGGTAGTTGGTGCTTGAAATTGGACCCTTACTTTTATTTTTAGGCAATAGTGGCGAATGATCCGCTGGTGAGGGCAGCATAGATAACCCTAAATATTTTCGCCAGCGTTTTAACGCGCTGAGCATAGCATCGCTGACTGCAATCTGGCGTTGTTTGTTGCCTTTACCCACTGTATTGAACCACCAATTACCGTCGGCGTCGCGTTCGAAATCATGCATAGTGGGAGACCAACGTTGGCTTGCGGCTAATTCTGAAATGCGTAAATACATCGAATAAAGGGCTGACATAATAAATAACGTGCGTTCGTGGTAATAGGGATCTTGTTCGGCCATGGTTTTTGCGGTAGTGATCACGTATTGCCATTGTAACTCTGATAGGCGTCTAATTTTACTCGGTCCTTGCTGACGACGAATAAATTTACTTTTTTGACGAATTAAAGCCACCGGATTCATATTGACATATTCTTCTTGCAACAAATAATTGAAAAAAGTGCTCAAAATCGCAAAAATTTCTTTTACAGCGCCCGCTGACAAATCAAATTTTTCGATTTCAAGTGCGATACCTTGGCGATGAGCTGATTTGGAAACTGTGACGACAAAAGGTCGCCATTGCGGATTTGGTTGCCGATAGCCTTCTTTATCAATAAAACGAGGAGCTTTTTTTGTTCCAATCCATGAGCTCGGTGGTTGGTGGCAGAAGTGAATAAATAATTCCATATCAGTCCGAGTAAGCGTTCCTAGTGATTTTTTGGCGATATGGCAGGCCCATTGTAATAAACGTTCTACTTCGCGACGATAAGAATTAAAGGTGCCTTTACTGCCGGTATAACAACGTAAAAAAGCTGCGGCATGTTTATAATCATCCCTATTAAGTTGGGGGTAAAGGGAAAAGTCGGCGGTGGTTTCAATATTTTCTAAACTATCGAATAAGGCTAATGGGGGCGATGGTAATGACATGGTTCGGATTCCAGATATTATTCTTTGCCATCATTATCCAAACTTTGAGTTTAATGTCAATTACTCTCCTAAAAAGGGTGCGATTAAATGCCGTCATCCCGCGATCAAGTCGCGGGATGACGAAACTCAATATCTGTTATGAAATTATTTAGAAGTTTTACTTTTTTTAGTCTTTTTAGTCGATTTGCTAGCGACTTTTTTCCCATGCTTTTTTTGAAATAATTCTGTGACAGTAGTAAAAGCCTTTGCTAAGGCTTGATAATAGGTTTGACGAATTTGTGCATGATTCAAAAGCGTTTGAGCTTTTTCAATCTTTTTATTAAGAGTGTTAAAAGTTTTAGAAGCGCGATTGAAAGCTGTTTTACTTTTAGCTAACGATTTTTTTGCTGCATCAGTTGCTTTGATTTTAACGCGATTAGAAGCCTCAATTCTTTTCTCTCGAGTTTTCTTTAGCAAGTTCTGAGCTTTATTAAGCTTAATTTTTAATTGATCCAATTGGTGATCAGCTTTTTTAATATCATTCGTCACTCTTTTTTTTAAGGTTTCTGGAAGGTCTTGAACCTCAGCATACCAATGAATCACTGTTTTAACAGTATCCTTTAGCGGATTAAAACTTTTAGTTTTGGGCATAACACACTCCTTGTTAGAAAAACTATAGCATGAAAACAATTTGGTCTCAACATCATTCCTCACCCTCCATAAATTTACTGATGGGGAAAAGAGGTTTGACATTATTACAAATTATTTTGATAACTGAAAGCATTGGCACGGCAATTAATGCGCCGGCAACACCCCATAACCAACCGCCAAAAACAACCCCGACAAAAACGATAACAGGATGTAGGGTTAATCCGCGACTAAGGAGTAAGGGGACAACGAAATTACCGCAAGTTGAAACCACAGTAAAAAAGGTAATAGGAACCAATAATATGTGCGCCAATCCTGTAAAGGTTAACAATGAGGTAATAGCGACAAAAACAGTGCCGATAATGACGCCAATATAAGGAATAAATTCAAGAACACCGGCGAGTAAACCCCAAAGGATGGGATCAGGCATATGGTAAAAGAAAAAAATGATGCTAATGACTATCGCTAAGACGACCCCAGTTAAGAATTTAATCAACAAAAATCGATTTATTTCATGCCTAATTTCTTTAGCTATTAATATGGCTTCCTTTTTTTGATTTAATTCAGGAAGGATTTCAACAATTTTTAATAATATAAAATCTCCAGAAGCCAGTAGAAAATATAACAACAGCAGAATAAATGTAAGCTGACTAAAAAACGCGCCGGTGGCACTAAAGAGAAAACTATACGGAGATTTTTCTGCTGTAACAGTGATTTCTTGTTTATTTTGATTAGGACTAACTTGCGTGGTTTTTTGTAATCGATCTTTGATGAGAATGAAGCCCTTAATTGGTTTTTGAAACGGTTTTATTATTGAATCAATTTTATTTCCAACTTGGGAAAAATTTTCCGGTGCCTTATTTAACCATTGATTTGCAGGGCTTGAAAGTGAGTAAAAGCCATAGCCCATGGCTAAAAGCAAGAGTAAAATCACTAATAACGCACTAATGATCGGAGGGATTCTTATTTTTTTAAAAACTCGAATGATGGGTTCTAATAATAAATTTAAAAGAATTGCAATGGTAATGGGTAAAAAGATGGACTTAGCAAAATATAAGGTATAAAAACATCCAAGAATGAATAAACCAGTGATAGCCTGTGATTTTTTATAGGAATATGCTGGATGAAAATCTACTTTGGAAGACAATTCAGGCGTTTCGGTAGGTTTATTGGTTAAATTATCATTTTCCATTTTTAATCATCCTTGATTAAGTAGTTCTAATTATAATACAGTTTTAAAGTTTTTTAAGAATAGACTCCAGGTTAATTCCTTTAGCTGTTAACAGGTTTTGCCATAAATCACCCTGTTTTTCTATACGCTTTAGGATAGTTTTTATAGTGAATTTCGCAGGCTGTAAGCGCGAATTTACTTCCCGCCAATGTAAAGGAGTGGAAACAAGAGCGCCTAAAGTGGGTCGAGCGGAATAGGGGGCCGCTAAAGTTTGGCCAAAACGATTCTGCAAATAATCAATATACACTTTACCTTGACGCTTAGAAGGGGAGCGAATCACGCTGGTTATGTCGGGTATTCGCTTATTGGCTTCGATGGCAATTAATTCAGCAAATTGAACCGACTGATCATAAGTGTATTTGGCTCCTAACGGGATATAAATATGTAAACCAGTGGCTCCTGAAGTTTTACAGAAACTTTCCACGCCAATTTTTTCAAGCAAACGATGAATAGTTTGTGCGGTTTTAACTACACTTGAAAAATTAATTGATTCAGGATCCAAATCAATCACGCAAAAATCTGGATACTCTAAGGTTTTGACCCGTGATAGCCAAGGATTCATTTCAATGCAGCCAAGATTGGCTAGATAGATTAACGTTGCTGAGTTTTCACAAAGTAAATAATGAATATTTCTATTTAAATGATGAGAGTGAATAATTTTATGTGGTATCCATTTAGGTGCTTTGGGATAGTTTTTTTGATAAAATCCTTCATCTTCAATTCCGTGCGGATGACGATGCAACACCATAGGACGATGCTTTAAATAAGGTAAAATTATATTGGAAATTTTTTGATAGTATTCCAGTAGATCTCCTTTAGTATAGCCTGATTTAGGCCAAAAAACTTTATTTTGATGAGTTAATTTAACTGTATGACCATCGATCTTAATCTGTTCATCTTTTTCTGTTAATAACTCATCTGGAAATACTTGTTCGCTTTCACGATGTACTTCTTTAGCGGATTTATCCTCTCGCAGCCCAATAAAAATGGGTTGGCGTAAATGTCCGTCGTCGGTCCATTCAGTAAAACTGACTTCGCATATTAATTCTGGTTTTACCCACGTGGCTGGCGCATTAATTTTAGGAGGCGTTGCAAAAGCAGAATGATCGATAATCAATTTATCTAAACGGTTTTTAATAAAAATTCGATTTTTTTCATCGGGCACACCCACATGGCCAACGTAGTACAGCTGCTGATCTTTGTATATTCCAACAATAAGAGCGCCGAGATAAGTGCGCCCACCTCGAGGTGCAGTATAGCCACCTATGATAACTTCTTGTCTTTTTTGGGTTTTAACCTTTAACCAACTGTGACTTCTTTGTCCATTCTCATAAATGCTTTGGGAATCTTTTGCCATAATTCCCTCTAATTTTTGTTGATTGGCAAGTTTGAAAAAATCTTTGCCGTACTGCTCTATATGATCGCTGATGCGGATATGTTGCAAATTAGACAATATTTTTGGGGTAAATATCTTGGTTAAGAGATACTTTCGTTGATGAAGCGGCAAATCACGAAGGTCATAACCTTTAAACCAAATAATATCAAAAACATAATATAACAATATCCCATCCCTGGTTTGTTGATATTGTTGTAGCAATTGAAATCGTGAGCGCCCCATTTCATCCACAACAACGATCTCCCCATCAAGGATTGCTTCAATTTCAAATTTCGCTAGTTCATTAGCAACAGGTTTAAAGTTTTCACTAAAATCAATCTGATTTCGTGATGAAAGCTGCACTTTTTTGTGGTTTATATATGCAATAATCCGATACCCATCCCATTTTATTTCAAAAAACCATTTTGGACGATCAAATGGTTCATTGACTAGATGAGCCAACATAGGTTTAATATTTTTAGGTATTGGTTTTTTGACAGCTATTTTCAGCACTGAACTGATCTCTTTATCTAATTTTGCAGTACGCACTGACTTGTTTTTTTTTAATATATCGATATTTTTGGATTTATCATCTAATTTTTTAATCAATAACCAATTTTTTTCGGTATTTTTTAATTTTATTAATGTAAATTCTCCTTTGAGTTTTTTACCATGGAGAATAAAATTAAGATGTCCATTCTTTAAATTATTTGAGCCCTTTATTTCATAAAATCCTTCGTCCCAAATAATAACTTTACCTGCGCCATAATTTCCAGGTGGAATAATGCCTTCAAAATCTTTATATTCTAAAGGATGATCTTCGACCATTATTGCTAAACGTTTATCCTCTGGATTTAAAGAAGGTCCTTTTGGAACCGCCCAACTTTTTAAAGATCCATTCATTTCTAAACGAAAATCATAGTGAAGATGAGATGCAAAATGTTTTTGAACTACAAAATGTAGTTTATTTGAAGATTTTTTGTTAGAACCCTTGGGTTCAGGGGTGTTACTAAATTTCCTTTTACTTTTATACTCGTTTAATCCCATAAGTTAAGCTGCCATATGTCTTTCCGAGGTGCGATTATTTCGTCTATATTTTTTATTTTTTTCTGCTTGTTTAAGGCTGGCTTTTAGCACAAACATTAAATCTTTTGCTTTGGTATTTATTGGTTTTTTACCTTTAATTTTTGGTTTCTTACCTGCAGCTTTTTCCTGGATAATACTCTTAAGTTCCTCTTTATAAGTGTCTTTAAATTGGTGTGGATTAAAACGTTTACTTAATTGTTTTATTAAAGCAAGCGCCATATTTATTTCTTGAGCTTTAAATTGAGTAACCTTGGGAATTTTTAATTGCTTTACATCACGTATTTCATCGATAAAACGCATTGAATTGAGAACAAGGACATTATCAATAGATTTAAGTAGGGCAAGATGTTCTCGATTATGTAAAACAAACTTAGCTACTGCTACTTTTTTTGATCGTGACAGGGCTTCGCGCAGTAAAGAATAAGCTTTGTCAGCGCCTTTTTCGGGTTCAAGATAATACGGTTTTTCAAACAATCGTAAATCCAATTCTTTTTCATTTATAAATTCGATAATATCGATGGTGTGAGTAGCATGGACGTTAGCTTTCTCAAAATCTTGATCGTCAAGCATTATAAATTCGTTTTTTTGAAATTCATATCCTTTGATGACCTCTGAGTATGAAACTTCTTTACCCTCAGCACGACATATTTTGGCGTAACGAATCGGTGAATTATCTTTATTATGCAGCATCTTAAGGTTTACTCTAGGGTCTTCTGAGCCACTATATAGTTTGATAGGGATGTTAACCAACCCAAAACTAATTGAACCGCTCCAGATAGCATGCATACCGACCTCCTATAGATTCTTACCTTAAAAAACGTGTGCAAAAATCCATATGATAACCAATATGCCAATAGGCACTCCTAAGAGCCATGCTATTAAGATATTTCATCCTCGTCGCCTAAACAACGAAAAAATCAGCGCGATGACAAATAAAACGATAAAGATAAAGAAAATTATTTTAGCAATTGATGCTGAGGCAGCAGCTATACCTGTAAATCCGAAAACAGCTGCGATAATTGCTATTATCAAAAATGTTAATACCCAACCTAACATATCATTCCCCTTGGTTTTTTATTGAATAATTGTAGGATAATAGTGCATTTTTTGCAATTTTATTTACATGAGAAATTTTGACAAACTTAAATTTCTATCCTAAATTTTTACGTGAAGTCTTTACTTTATTTTATTTGAATTCTGCCCTTAATTTTTGAGGGCAAATGAGGGTGGTTGTTAGTTTTTTATATTTAACAACCAGAAAGTAAATGTGATTTATCACAAAATTGGGAGAATTTAAAATGGCACTAAATCAAAATCCACAAGGACAACGGGATCGTCGCGATGGTGACGAAGCAGACCAACAACGTGACAATCATCGTCATGCACAAGCCGGCCAACAAGCAGGCAATCAACCAAATCGTCCAGGCGAAGGTGGCCAACAACCAGGAAAAAATCGTCCTGGACAAGGTGGTCAACAGCCCGGCAAAAACCGACCAGAAAATCCTGATCAAAATGAACCAAGAAATCCACCACGTTAATTTTTGAGAGGAGTACTGGCAATGATGAACAAAAATATATTTGAAGGAAATTGGATGCAAATTAAAGGTAAACTTAAACAACAGTGGGGCAAATTTACGGATGACGAAATCGATCAAATGGAAGGACAATATGACAAAATTGCAGGTGCTCTACAAAAAAAATATGGATATGATCAAGAACGTACTGAAAAGGAATTGGAAAATTTTGCAGTAAAAAATAGATTAGATAAAAGCAGACATTAGAAATTGGTAAATGTAAGTTAAGTTAAACCTAATCGTTGCAGTATTCGCTGCAACGGTTGGTTTTTTTACACTCCTTTAGCAATTATCGCCCCACATAAATAAATATTGTTTCTTTATTGAACTTGCAATTTCCTATTGCTATAATATTTAATGTCTTATGTTGATAAATATCCCAACTTAAAGGAGGGGAAGAGTTATGAAAAAAATATTATCTATAATGGCTATCACCATCACGTCGACTGGTTTATTGATCTCTGGCTGTACTCCCGGCCAAAATGTCCCAGGAGCTACTGCTGCAGGTGCGGTCGCAGGGGGATTAGCAGGGGGATTATTGTTTAAAGGCAGTGCCGCAGGTGTTATTGGCGGCGCATTATTAGGCGGTATTATAGGTAATGCCATTGGTAATCAAATGGATGCCAATGACCGTGCTAGAATGCAAAATGCGGTGGTATTAGTACCAGAAGATCGAACAACTATCTGGACTAACCCTCGAACTGGAGTTACATATGAAGTGACCCCTATTCATTCTTATTATTCAACCGGGTATTATTGTCGTGAATACAAAACTCGAGTTTATTTAAATGGACGATGGCAAACCGCTTATGGACATATGTGCAAAATGCCAAATGGAACTTGGAGAGCAATGGAATAATGAAGAGTTTAATCTCATGATAAGTTCGCTGTTTCCTAAGGTAAGGATGCGGCGATTACGCCATCCCGCAAATTTACGAAATTTGGTAAGAGAAAATCGCTTATCAGTTGATGATATGGTTTTACCACTTTTTATCAAAGAAGGGTATGGTATTAAAAATCCTATCAATTCATTATCAGGTCATTATCAGTTTAGTATTGATTGTCTGCGCGAAGAAATCCAAGAAATTATTGATTTAAATATTCCAGCGGTGATTTTATTTGGTATACCCTTACACAAGGACTCGACTGGATCATCGGCGCTGTCTTCAAATGGCGTTATCCAATCGGCAATCACTGCCATTAAAAATTGGGCGCCAAAATTATTAGTGATTTCTGATTTATGTTTTTGTGAATACACTGATCACGGTCATTGTGGTATTATCTCAGCCTACCAGCAGCAAGAAGTGATAGTTGATAACGATGCCACTTTGGATTTATTAGCGGCTCAGGCTGTCAGTCATGCTCGAGCCGGCGCTGATATCATTGCCCCGAGTGGGATGATGGATGGCATGGTGCAGGCTATACGACAAAGCTTAGATCAAAGTGGGTTCTCACATCTACCTATTTTAAGTTATGCAGTTAAATATGCTTCTGCTTTCTATGGTCCTTTTCGCGAAGCAGCTGGCAGCGGCGCACCACAGTATGGGGGTCGACAAACTTATCAAATGGACCCGGCGAATGCCCACCATGGAATACGTGAGGCCGAGTTAGATGTTTTAGAAGGAGCGGACATGTTAATGGTCAAACCCGCCCATACTTATTTGGATATGATTTATCGAGTAAAACAACGTTTCCCTGGGTTACCCTTGGGAGCTTATCATGTCAGTGGCGAGTATGCGATGTTAAAAGCTGCAGCTGCCCAAGGTTGGATAGATGAACAGCGAGCCATGCTTGAAGCGTTAATTTCTATAAAACGTGCAGGTGCTGATTTTATTATTACTTATTTTGCAAAAGAAATAGCGAAATTATCTTTATGATTAAAAATATTTTCATTGGCGCTGATGGCGGAGGCACTAAAACTAAATTGATTGTCGAAGATGAAGCAGGTCTTTTGCTTGGTCAAGCACGCAGTGGTCCAGCCAATATTCGTAATTCAGTTGAACAAGCGTGGGATTCAATCGATACTGGAGTAAAAGAAGCTTTAAACCAAGCACAAATTTCTTTAACTGATCATAATTATCGTTTTCATATTGGTTTAGGTTTAGCAGGCACTGAAGATCCAGTTGCTTCTGAGAAATTTCTTTCAAGAGAACATCTATTTACAACCCTAGTTTTAGATTCCGATGCTTACGCCGCTTGCTTAGGTGTGCATGACTGCCAAGATGGAGCCATTATTATTATTGGCACAGGAGTGGTTGGCTATGAGCTTTATCAATCTGAACGCTACGTAGTGGGTGGGTGGGGCTTCCCTCAAGGTGATATCGGTGGCGGGGCTTGGTTAGGATTAGAAGCGGTTCGCCTTACTTTTAAAAGCATTGACGGACGTGTTCATGAAACCCCGTTACTTAAAGCTGTTTTTGCAAAATTTAATAATGATGTGGGTAAAATTGTCTCATGGTCGACAAAGGCCAGACCCATGGATTTTGCTACGATTGCACCCATTGTCATTGAACATATTCAAAGAGAAGATTCTCATGCAATTGACTTGATCGAAGAAGCAGCTAGAGAAATTGATGAAATAGCAGCGACCATGGAAAGACGCTTGCCTCCGCATCCGGCTCCTTTATCTTGTTGCTTGCTCGGAGGGATTGCGCCTTTTATTCAAGCGCGGGCATGTGAAGAATTAAAGTCACGTTTAGTACCACGGAAACATGATGCGCCAAAAGGAGCTATTTACATGGTGAGACAAAAAGTCTTAGGAACTTTTTGATGCAATCCATTGTTTCTATGTTGCAAACCTTAGTTGCAACCATTGAAGATAATCTTTTTTTATTACTCAGTTTGGTATTTGCATTATGGATGTTACAATTTGTTAATGCCATGATCGGATATCGACTCAACTATTTCGGTTTAATACCAAGAACGGGGCGAGGACTGATTGGTATTTTTCTTTCTCCATTTCTACACGCCAGCGCCAATCATTTATTTTTCAATACCATTCCTTTGATCGTATTTGCTTGTTTTATTCTGGTGGGCGGACGGTTGTTTTTTTTTAAAGTGAGCATCACTATTATTTTATTATCAGGTATTTTAGTTTGGCTATTTGGGAGACGCGCTATTCATATAGGCGCGAGTGGTTTGATCATGGGTTATTGGGGATATTTATTGATTAATGCTTATCATCAGCCAAGTTTAATGGCGATTGTATTAGCCTTAGTAAGTTTATATTATTTTGGAGGTTTATTTTTTGGTTTATTTCCTGGCGATAAAGCAGTTTCTTGGGAAGGACATTTATCCGGTTGTCTTGCAGGTGTCGCTGCCAATTATTTATTTCCAATGCCCATATGAAAACCCAATCTGCTGAAATTTTTATCGATGGATTAACTGTTCATACCGACCAAGAATCCTTGCCTAATTCATCCGTGTGGATTTCTAATCATAAAATCAAAGCAATTTCTGCACCTTTTTCTAAATTTACACAGAAACAGGACAGACAAGTTTTACATTTTCCATCAAATTATCATTTAATTCCTGGCCGCATTGATCTGCATATCCATGGGGCAGGCGGAGCAGATTTTATGGATGCCACCCCGGAAGCGCTAAACAAAATCTGCACTGCTTTAGTTTCAGAGGGAACCACAAGTTTTTTAGCGACAACAGTCACCGAATCCGCGACTAAGATTGAAAACGCTTTAAAAAACCTCTATCAGTATCAACAACAAGAATCTTCCAAATTGGGGGTTGAAATCTTGGGGGTGCATTTAGAAGGCCCTTTTATTTCTCCAAAACAAATTGGAGCTCACCAAGCAAAAATGATTTTGTTACCAAATTTATCGTTATTTGATAGTTGGCAAACTTGCTCAGGAAATCAAATTAGGTTAGTGACTTTAGCACCCGAACAGCCTGGCGCTATTTCACTCATTAATCATTTGATCCAACGTGGCGTGATAGCTGCAATAGGACATACCGATGCAGATTTTTCCACCACAGAGCTTGCGATTAATGCAGGTGCTCACCACGCCACTCATTTGTTCAATGCGATGCGTGGTTTTCACCATCGTGATCCTGGGTGTTTGGGAGCATTACTGTTAGATTCACGCGTGACGGCTGAATTAATTGTGGATGGTTATCATCTGCATCCAGCAGCTTTGCATTTAGCGCTACAAACTAAGGGCCTATCGAAGATTATATTAGTCACCGATGGTATGCGTGCTAAATGTTGTGCTGAAGAAGGGGAATTTGAATTAGGGGGGCAATCTGTCATCGTAAAAAATGGCGCCGCACGGCTATCTAACGGTACTCTTGCTGGGAGTATTTTAACAATGTCTAAAGCAGTTAAAAATCTTTTACAGCTCACCCAGTGTAGCTTGCAAGATTCTATTATTTTAACTAGCGTTAATCCGGCTAAAGCATTAAATATATTCGACCACAAAGGAAGCATTGCGGTAGGCAAAGATGCAGATTTGGTGGTACTTAATGAAGAACATGACGTGGTATTAACGATATGCCGAGGAAATATTTTATATCCTGCGCTCGGCTGAGCCGCTGCATTTCTCGCTGAGTACAGCAAGAAATTACGCTCTGTTTTTATGCTCCGCTCGGCGAAGCCGATGCTCGCAATGAAGGGGGAGCGCTTCGCGCAGCTCCCCCTTACGATCCCCCATGGCGTAGGGAATTTGTTATTTTAAATAAAAAAAATTAAAATTACCGAGAATTGCTTAGGATTTGAAATCACATTGTCGCCAGGCTTCATAAATAATGACTGCGACTGCGTTGGATAAATTCAAACTGCGGGTCGGCGTACACATAGGTATACGAATTTTTTGCTGCTCCGTAAATTGTTGCAATATCTGCGAAGGCAAACCTCTCGATTCGGGTCCGAACAAAAATGCATCGTGTAATTGGTATTGTCCATGCGCATAATTTTGAGTCGCTTTGGTCGTGCAGGCAAATATTCTTGATGGAGAAAATTGCTCATAAAAGTCTTGAAGGCTTTTATACTCTTTAATTTGAGCCCATTCATGATAGTCTAATCCAGCTCTGCGCAATTGCTTTTCACTGAGATCAAAACCTAGCGGATGAATCAAATGCAATTGTGCGCCGGTATTAGCGCACAAGCGAATAATATTACCCGTATTTGGTGGGATTTCAGGTTCAAATAAAACAACATTAAACGTAAAGTTTTCTCATTATTAAAGCTCATTCCCAATATTATCTTCCTCCGGTGACAGAGTATCAACAGGAGTCGCTTCGTCTGTATAGGGAGGGAAATTAGTTTCGTGGAGATTTTTTTCAATCTGATGATTTCGATTTTGTAAATAAGCGCTGCGAACGAAAATATAGGGATCAAAAGCATCATGGACCAATTTATCAGCCGCCAACAACTCGGCACGTTCTCTCACCACGTTAACGCCAACAGCGATATAATTGTAGTAGACAGGCCGCATATAATTGAAAGGCCAAGTTGCGCCATTGGCGATTTTACCAAAAGCATCGCGAGTGGTCGAAGGCCCTAAGAAAGGCAACATGAGAAAAGGCTGGGGTTTAAGACCATTTTGCCCGCCCCAGTAGGCCAACGTTAATCCAAAATCTTCGTGATGTTTGGGAAGCCCGGCAAGAGTAGCAATATCAAATAAGCCACCAATACCGACCGTAGTATTTAAAATAAAACGCCAAGTATCAGCGACCAAATAAGCACTTTTGCCCTGAAAAATATCGTTAGGAATAGTTGTTAACATATCCAGATTATCGAAAAAGTTATTAACTCCCTTGCGTATTGGAGTAGGTGTTATGAAGTCATAACCGGAAGCTATGGGCCGTAAAATAAAAGTGTCAAGTGCATCGTTAAATTTATAGATGCCACGATTAATTTTCTCATAAGGGTCAACATTAACAGCGGTTTGATCGTCAGTAGAGATCACAGTATCCGCTTTCGAGTTCGCTATTGGTTTTTTGGCGATGGTGGTAGGTTTAGGATTTTTATTACTGGTATTGGCACAACCGATCAAATTGAAACTTCCGGTTAATATCAGAGCCGGAATCAAGGTTTTTTTAAAATCCATATTGAAAATCTTATACATAAAAACTCCCATTTCTGTCAGCTGATAAGATATGCTAAACTGCACATTTAGTCAATTCTTGAGTTCGAGGAGTCGTGATGGGACGCATTCACATTCTAGGCATATGTGATCCGTTTATGGTAGGGATTGCATTAATCGCTCGTGAACTGGGTTATCAAGTTTCTGGATCAGACCAAAGTGTTTCTATGTCGGAAACTTTGGCAGCTGCGGGGATTTTGATTCAGGAAGGGTATGATCCTGCACATTTGCGGCCATTACCCGATTTATTGATCGTCGGAAACGCTATTTGTCGAGGCAATCCACAATTAGAATATGCTTTAAATAAAAATTTACCTTATACTTCAGCACCGCAGTGGCTAGCTGAACACGTGCTGCAGAAACGCCATGTTTTAGCGGTGGCTGGTACTCACGGGAAAACCACGACCAGCAGTATTCTAGCTTGGATCCTGACTCAGGCTAATCTCAATCCGGGATATTTAATAGGTGGAGAGCCGCTCAACTTTCCAAATAATGCCTCATTAGGCAAACCCCCTTATTTTGTGATAGAAGCTGATGAGGCCGATACAGCCTTTTTTGACAATCGCTCTAAATTTTTGCATTATCGCCCTCGCACTTTAGTGATTAACAATTTGGAACATGATCATGTGGATATTTTCCCGGATCTGGAAGCAATCAGAAAACAATTCCAAAATTTATTGCGCACGGTCCCGCCAAGCGGGATCATCGTCTACCCTGCTGACGATAAAGAAATTCCGGAGGTAGTGAACCGTGGTTGCTGGTCGGCGACCCATACAATTGCCACCGCTGATAGCGTCTGGCATGCTCGTAATAAAAATGCAGATTGCAGCCGATTTGAATTATGGCATCGGGATCAAAAACTGGGAATAGTCAAGTGGTCTATGGTAGGTGACCATAATGTACGTAATGCGTTAGCGGCTGCAGCAGCCGCTCATGAGGTGGGAGTCACCAGCGAAGCGGTTATCGCCGGACTCAGAAGTTTTCAAGGGGTTAAGCGCCGCTTGGAAATTCGTGGCACCATCAATGATATTACAGTATATGACGATTTTGCCCATCACCCGACTTCTATTGCCGCCACCTTGAAGGCTTTACGGAGTAAGGTGGGGGAAAAGCACATTATTGCGGTGTTACAATTTGGTTCTAATACGATGAACGCTGGTACGCATCGCCATATTTTGGCTCAATCATTGCGTCAAGCCGATAAAATTATCCTTTTACGACCCGAGAAATGGGATATTAATTCATTAGTTAGAGAATTAGCGCCACGAGCAATCGCTTTTGAACGAGTTGATTTGATAATTGAACATTTGATATCGGAATTACAAGTGGATGATCAGGTCTTAATAATGAGTAATAAAGGTTTTGAGAGTATTCACCAGCGTTTACTCAAACGCCTCAGTCAACAAACGTCTATTCCTGTCGTCGATGTTTGTTAAGTTGCAAACCATAGACCAACCAGATACTGGCAATTATCGCAAGTATAATTGCCGAACCTAGTAAAAATGAAAAATAATAGCAATTTGAAAAAAAAAGGTAAGCCACGAAGCTTGCTCCTATAAATAAAAATAGGCTCTTTAATAAGGACTTCACGGACTTTGGGTTTAAGAATAAATTAAGTTTTAGTTCTGAAATTTTCATTTTTTTGTTGTCGTGGAAACACAGTTTTTATTTGCATCATTTTTCCATATTTATATTAACAAAGTATTAATTGGCTAACTAAATATTAATTATACCAACCCACTCTGATATTGTTTGTGTTATACTAAGCCGCCCAAAATTTAATTTGAAGTTGCGTTTTAATATCGGAGAAATAATATGACGAAGCCTAAGCAAGTCCCATCGGTCAGTACACCCTCACATGATCTTAAAATAAATACTCAGCCCATTTATCAACCTTGGCCCCTTTCACATGATAGAAAGTATCCTTTGACCAACGAAGGAAATTTTCATTTTGAAGATGATGATGCATTCAACCAAGAAGAAAAACCAACAGGTTGTAGTGATTGTTTGACACGTTGCGCAAATAGATTTCCATGGTTGGCGCGCATTGCGAAGAGCGCATGGGCCTTGATGCTTTCAGCGCCGAGTGCCATTATTGCTAGTGCACACGGAACTTCCACTCAGCCGTGGGCTTTAGGATCAAGTACATCGCTGGTTGCTAACACGTTTTTGAATAGTGTCTTTGACTTGTCTAGTGTAATAGAGAAAACTAGAGAAGCATATTTATGGCTTAAAACGCAAAATGTGGCATGGCGTCTATTGATTTTTATCTCTGCTATTGCTGGGGTGTTAGTCTGTGGTTTTTCAAATGGTGCTCTGACCTATGAAAGCTACCCATGGAATCATGTTTTCCATGAATACGCTAGGAGTGGTTTTTTCATATTAGCTGTATTAGGAACTAGTGTTCAAAGATCAATTGGAACCACTGCACTGATAGTAAGACTGACAAAAGGAAAATTTGAATTCAATAAATTAGATTTGCTTGATGGATTAATTTCGCTGCTGCATTTCGGTGTAGGTATTGGTATTTGGTTAGATATGTACACACCAAAATCCTATAAAGGTTTACATAGACTTGCAGCACTTGTTGGGAAAGATAATTTTATTTGTGATGATAAAGATTGCCGAGTTTCTCCCCTAGTATTTGGAGTATTTGCATACTTCTCATTGATGCATTTAATTTTCTTTTGTTGGGCAGCCAGAAGGCCATTGCAAACTATCTTAGATTTTTATAATTTTTTCGTTGATTCTAAGTATGCTCAAGGTTTATCTTCTGCACAAAAGAAGTTTTTTAAGAGTGGTGTCATATTATTAATCCTAATGCTTGGGGCAATATCTTATTATTCCGTTCATGGTTTGGTAGGAGCAGATAAGGATGGTAGGTTCGCTGATCCTGCAGGTATCAATAAGTTGCTTTTTAATTTTTCTCTAGACACAATTGAACGTTTTGGAGATTTCTTTTTTACTGTGGTAAATCTTCTACCTATGTATTTGCAAATCCCAGAAGTACTTAAAAAATTCAGTCTATTTTTACCTTCCCAAGACAATGAAGAGATAAATTTAGATAATTATACTTCTGCAGGAAAAAAATATTCTTTATTGCCAAATGATATTCATGGAGAGAGTAAAAAATCTCCTTTAAATATAGATAAATCTAATCAAATTACAAGACCTTTGTTAGGGAGGGGAATAAATAGTTCTTATTCATCGGTATCGGCGCCGCAGTCAAATAATGTAAATGTCCTTTTCCCTCGCAGCTTGAATAAGTCTCCCAAGCGGAAGCTCTTACTGCAGTCAGACACTACGCTGGAAATTGGAAATTAGCTAGATAATCGAAGTATGAAAACCTGACCATCCCAGTGTAAAGAGCGAATGCGTTTCGGTTGCTGGTCTTCGGGTATTCTGACTAATTTGGCTTGAAAATCTTGAAATTGAGGCGACATATTTAATAAAACATGGCCTGACTGCAAGTGAATATATTGATGTGGAAAGCGTAGAAGTTTTTCTGGTGGCGTGTGATAAGTGACAATCCCGATCCATAACGGCACTGTCGAATTACTGAATTTTGCGCCCGAATTCCATAAACGTAATTCTAAAATGTCTTGAGAATTGCGAACATGCTTAATTAAGAAAGCGGCTGGTGGTTTATTTTGATATAACCAATCTAACAAAGGCATATTTTGTTCTGGTTCTAGACTCGAAAATCTTGCCACAGCCGAGGCAACAATAGGCCGAGCCTCTAATGTTTGCCAGCCATGGCTGATTAAGAAATTATGAATATCCTTTAAATTCCCTGCCCATTGAACATTAAAAGGTTGAGCGATTCGTCCAAAACGATCTTGACGATAGATAGGGACTCCTTGGGTAGGATGTTGCCACCATTGTTGGTAATTAAGTTTTATCTTTGGCCAATCAGGCGTGGTGTCCCGGACAATATTTTGAAAGTTCAAATAAATATTAGCCAGCCATGGCAATATCAAGCTAACAGTGAGAATCAAAAACCAACGCTTTTTTGTCAGAGATAATTCAGAGTTCGGTTTGGGCATTCGTCGATAAGAAATGATGATGACCAATAACACACAGGCCCCCAAACACCATCCAGCCAACATATCGGTTATCCAATGTTGGCCCAAAAATAATCGTGATAAACTAATTAAGAAAATAATTATTACGAAGAATACAGTTGAAATTCTCCCCCAAATCTTTGGGAGAATATTTGCGCTAAGAAATGCTAAAAACCCTAACACTGCAACGCTCATGGTGGTATGACCGCTGGGAAAAGAAGAACTTGGATCGACCCATAAAAAACCTTCTGGACGCGCTGAAAAAACCCAGGATTTGATGACTTTAATAGCGGCAGTAGTCAGGAAACATAACACAATTAAATGGCCGGCTGATCGCCATTGTTTTTTCCAAAGAAGGCAAATAGTGACTAAAAAGCTAGTGATTAGTAAACCTTCTGGAGTTCCTAGAATAGTAATAACAACCCAAAATTTATCTCTTAAATCAGAGCGTGTGCTTTGGCCTAAATAAAATAAAGCCTGATTAGCATCTATTAACAAGCTGTGATAACGAATACTAAATAACAAAATGAGTAATAAAATCCCGCTGATTAAGAACAAAATGGTTAAACTGAGTTGTGCGTAATCTTCTGGATTTTGATGATTTTTAATTATGCGAGTAAAGTGTTTAAAACCTCGATGACCATTTAGCCACTGCCACCACAATTGAATACGTTGATGAATGGCACTGGTTAATTGCTTAAAGAAAAATTGAGTAACCCAAAATATCAACCATACGCACACAATAAAAATTAAGCCGCATAAGAAGACTTTAGTGAGTTGTTCAGGCGGAAATTCCAAAGCCAGCGCACCTAAGAAAATTCCTGGAAGCATGTAAATTAAAGACCACAACAAGGCGGCAATGATCACCGAAGGTAAAAATTGTTTCCAGGTAAAACGAAATAAACCAGCAATTAAAGGCATGGCCGCACGTGTCGGCCCAATAAACCGTCCGATGATAATGCTACTAGAGCCATGCTTAGCGAAGAATTTTTCTCCATAGTTAAGCCACTTACCCATTTTATTAAATGGCCAAATACTGCGGATTTTTCCATGGTAACGGTACCCTAGCCAGAAGCCAAGGCAATCGCCAAGGAAAGCGCCGAAAATCGCAGCGAAAAAAGTGGGGATGCCTGGCAATACCGTAGCGCCGATCAGAACACCGATTGCAGTCATCGTCACTGAACCTGGAAATAAAGTGCCCAATAATGGTAAAGATTCAATAAATGCAATACCAAATGTCACCAGCAATCCTAGATAAGGATGGAGACGAAGAAATTCCATCATGGGTTGTAAAAAGTGTTCCATATTTACCGCACGGTTTCGCCAGCGGCTTGTTTATCCGCATGATAAGATGAGCGGACTAAAGGGCCACTGGCCACGTTGCTAAATCCTAAATCTTTAGCCCTGTGTTCATGTTCAACAAATTCTGCTGGGGTCACGTAACGGTCGACAGGCGTATGATAAGAGCTGGGTTGTAAGTATTGACCTAAAGTGACCATTTCAACCTCATGGGCTCTTAAATCTTGGAGCACCGGGTATATTTCTTCTGGTTTTTCTCCGAGACCTAGCATAATACCTGATTTAGTGGGGATATGGTTGAAGCGTTGTTTAAAGTTTTTCAATAATTGCAAGGACCATTGGTAATCTGAACCGGGTCGCACTGATTTATACAATCGTTGGATGGTTTCGATATTATGGTTGAAGACATCTGGCAAAGCCTGGGCTAATTGGTCTAGGGCTTTATCCATTCGTGAACGAAAATCAGGAACCAGTATTTCTATTTTAATGTCAGGATTTTTGCTACGTACCGCCATAATGCATTCTTTGAAGTGCGCGCCGCCGCCATCGCGAAGATCATCCCGGTCTACAGAAGTTATCACCACATATTTTAATTGCATTAAGGCGATGGTAGTGGCTAAATTTTCTGGCTCTTTACTGTCTAGCGGGTCAGGACGACCATGACCTACATTACAAAAAGTACAACGGCGGGTACACTTATCGCCCATGATCATAAAGGTAGCAATACCATGACTAAAACATTCACTGAGATTAGGGCAAGAAGCTTCCTCACAGACAGTGACCAAACGATTACTGCGCAGAAGATTTTTTAAGGCGTTTACTTTGTTGTCGGTTGGTAATTTGATGCGGATCCAGTCGGGTTTACGCAAAGGAGTCGCCGTCATTTCAACCTTAACAGGAATACGGGCAAGCTTCGCCGCCCCCAGCGCTTTTTGAGTTGGATCATAAGATTCGCTCATTTTTTATCTCCTCTTATAGCAGAGTAAATATTGCTTCCCAGCCCCGTCAATATTTTCCGACGCCAGGATTCGCGGGACAATCGCATGTCGGGGCCTGTCAGAGGAACCCGCCGAGCAAGCTAGCGCCTGAGGTCGGAAAATATTGACGGACAGTGGTTAAAATTCTGAAATCGAATATGACAGCACATCCTCATCCTTCAAAAACTACTCAAATTGACTGATAGTATACCTGAAATGGCGGAGAAAGGCAGCGGTAAATAAGTTATTGATTTGACTCATAGAAATGGTGGGGTGGTAATGACTTATTTGCGTCATTGTTAATCCTTGAAACCCGCAGGGGTTAATAAAGGTAAATGGGGTTAAATCCATATTCACATTAAGGGCAATGCCGTGATAACTGCAGCCGCGACGAACTCGTAAGCCGATGGAGCAGATTTTGCTTTGGTCTATATAGACGCCAGGCGCATCACAGTGTGATTTTGCATTAATAGCTAAGCTGGCTAATATATCGATGACACATTTTTCAAGAGTCGTTACCAGAGAACGGATGGTGAGCTGCTGACGCTCTAAATTTATCAATGGATAAGCAATCAGTTGGCCAGGCCCATGGTAAGTGACTTGTCCGCCACGATCAGTTTGAATTACATTAATACCTTGGGGATTAATGATGTGTTCCGCTTTGCCAGCTTGACCTTGGGTGAAAACCGGGTCATGTTCCAATAACCATAATTCATCATGGCTATCCGCTTGGCGTTGCCGAGTAAATTCACGCATCGCCTCCCAAGTGGATTGATATGGCTGAATGCCAAGTTCGCGAATAATTAATTTGTTGGACATTTTTGCATTCTGTTGTAACCTATAAACCTCTACTTAAATCTGAGAAGTATATCATGAACAAGCTTAATTCCATTTCAACGAGTGAGCAACAATTTCAACGAATAAAACGTATCGAATGATGACCTTGGAGAATGAAATATCGTTATTCTTATGAATTTTTTACCATGACAACTGCCAAAAATTATGAGTAATATACCCGTCCCATTACGTCTGAAAAGAAATGAAGAAAAGCGTTTGCTGCAAGGCCATGTTTGGGTTTATAGCAATGAAGTAGATACCAAGCTCACACCTTTTTCTGAGTTTGCCGCGGGTCAATTAGTGCGGATTGAAGATAGCTGCGGCAGTGTTTTGGGAATTGGCTATGTTAACCCGCATACTTTATTGTGCGCGCGTCTGTTATCAAGAAATTCTGAGCAGGTTATTGATGTAGGGTTTTTTGTTAAACAAATTCAATCTGCATTAAATTTGCGAGAGGCCTTATTTGTTAAGCCTTTTTATCGGTTAATTTTTGCTGAATCAGATGGTTTGCCCGGTTTGATTGTTGATCGTTATCATGATTTATTGGTGGCGCAAATTACTACCGCTGGCATGGAGGCATTACAAGAGCAAGTGCTTGAAGCTTTGCAAATTGTGCTTAAGCCGTCTGCGATCCTATGGCGCAACGATCATAGTATGCGGGTGCTCGAAGGGTTGCCGCAATATATCAAAGCGGCTGTCGGAACGCCGCCACAACAAATACAAATTGAAGAAAATGGAGTAGCATTTTTAATTTCACCGTGGAGTGGGCAAAAAACTGGATGGTTTTTTGATCATCGCCAAAATCGTCAACAGCTAGCCCCCTTTGTCCATGGCAAACGGGTTTTAGATATGTTTGCTTATGTGGGTGCTTGGGGAATACAAGCAGCAGTTTTAGGTGCCGAGCAGGTATGGGCTGTTGATAGTTCTGGACCAGCCTTGCAAGCACTGTTAGAAAATGCGCGACTTAATCAGGTCAGCGAAAAAATGAGCGTTTATCAAGCGGATGCTTTTGATCAATTAAAATTATGGGCACAACAAAAAATTCAATTTGATGTAATTATTTTAGATCCCCCAGCATTTATTAAAAAAAGCAAAGATCATGGGCAAGGTTTTTCTGCTTATAAAAAATTAAATGGCTTAGCCATGCAGTTATTAGCGCCTGAAGGGTATTTAATCAGTGCTTCTTGTTCGCAACATTTATCAGCAGATGAATTACGACAAGCGATTTTACATGCCAGTATCCGGCAGCAACGTCCTTTGCAGATATTAGCACGCGGACATCAAGGACTGGATCATCCCCTTCATCCAGCAATCCCCGAAACAGATTATTTAAAAGCTTTATTTTGCCGGGTTTATTGAGCACAATTTCTGTAAATCTCCAGGGTTACGATTTATTTTCGTTGAAAGATTGTGGTCTCTTCTAAAGTAATCTTTTTAATGCGGTGATAAGGTATGTGGGTTTCTTTACCGTTAAAGTTAACTACAAAATAAAAATGTTCAAGCTCTTGAATTTCTGCACCCATGATGATGTTTGTATCATCAGGAGCTCCGCGGTGCACATACCATATTTTGACTTTTTCTAAACTAGGACGATCAGTCCATTTTAATTTATTTAATATTTCTCTCGGCTGCATAACACTCCTTTGCTATAATTACCGACATGAAGAGTTTAACTCAGTTCTCGGAAAACAATTTTATGGTAGAACAATGAATGAATGAAAGATAATAATACTAAAGATCTTTGTTATTCGACTATTTGATGTGCATTTTTATAATTCAGCAAATGAAAACCGTCTATGTCGTAACTCATGGCACCGGAATAAATTAAATAACCGGTTGGAACCCGATCAGGCGTTAATTTTCGGATAAAATTTAATCCTTTCAGAAAAGCCCGATCAAAACTTTTGGCAGATTTTATTTCGATGGGAATTAACTCATGAGCTTTTTTATAAATTAAATCTACTTCGTTTTTATGATTATCGCGGAAAAAATATAGATTAGGATCAAGTCCCTGGTTTAAACGGGTTTTAACTAATTCAAGAGCTACCAGATTTTCCACCAAATGTCCGCGTAAAGGATCGCGAGACATTTGTACTGTATTTTCGATGTCAATTAAATAGCTCACCAAACCCACATCAAAAAAATATATTTTAGGTGCTTTAATCACCCGTTTGCCTAAATTTTCAAAATAAGGTTGTACGCGAAAAATAAGATATGACGCTTCAAGAACCCCTAACCAATGAGTAATGGTCGTTGCAGAAACTCCCACTTCATTGGCTAAACTATCCTGATTTAAAATACATCCCACGCGACTTGCGCACAACCGTAGAAATTTTTGAAAAAGCACTAAATCATGCACTTTGGTGATTTTTCTAACGTCGCGTTCAAGATAGGTTTTTACATAATTACGATAAGCAGTTCGTGGCTCTAAATTTTGAGAATAAATACGCGGTAGAAAACCTTTTAATAGATATTCATCTAAATCCAAATCAATATTTTGCATGGCCAGCTCTTCAATACAAAACGGCAATAATGATAGCATCGCGGTTCTTCCTGCCAAGGATTGGCTGACAGCTTGCCCCAAATCCAGTTGTTGACTGCCTGTTAAAATATACATGCCATTTTGCTGCTTTTCATCGACGATCACTTGAATATAAGAGAGCAGCTTTGGCGCATTTTGAATTTCATCAATCACCGCGCCTTGTGGAAATTGATCAATAAAACCACGTGGATCATTGAGTGCGAATGCCAAAATATCTGGATCCTCCAGATTCGTGTAAGGTTTATCAGGAAATACAGCCCTGGCCAAAGTAGTTTTACCCACTTGCCGAGGACCTACGATAGTGACAATCGGATATTCCTTCACAGATTTTTTTAAGGACTCAGTGGCTATACGGTAAAACATCATTTTAATTACCATTTTTTGGATATGTACAATTATTTTATGATAAAGTTGTACAAATGGCAATAATTTTTTTGGATTTGTACGAAAACTAAAGCTCTCATAGCCGCCCGGACAAACTAGCGAGTGTTGAAAGCTTATACTAACTCTGCTTTCGAAAGACAATGCATTTGCGAGTCAATATTGTTCGTCGCTAGGCGCTAGCTTGATCTATCACTTATCTATTCATGGGATGTTCATGGGATGCTCTTCTCTTGACTTCGAGAGGTTTTTCGGATTATGGTCATCACTCTTGTTAGAAGGGAAAACAATGCTAAAAAGTACCGATGATAATTATGGCAGCATGGCAAAATTTTTGCATTGGTTGATATCCATTTTATTTATTGGCATGCTTATTTTTGGTTTTATATTGGTGAATCTGCCTAAGGGCAACACCACATCGTTTTTAGTTGGGATCCATAAATCGATTGGACTGACTATATTACTCATCGTGATCTTTAGAGTCATATGGCGTTTTAGCGAAGTGCAGCCGCTTTTACCAATCACGGTGCCACCTTGGGAAAGAATAGCAGCACACAGTGTGCAATTTTTTCTTTATATCGTTTTGTTTGCTATGCCCATCAGTGGCTGGATCATGTCTTCATTGTCCAGTCGGCCGTTTTTATTTTTTGGTTGGTTTAGCGCGAAGCTTCCATTTCCAAAAAATTTAACGTTGTCGAATCAATTTTTTACTGCCCATGAGGTCATTGCTTGGCTAGCGGTGGGTTTGATATGCTTACATGTTGGCGCCGCGGTTAAACATCATTTTATTGAAAAAAATAATGTATTAAAACGGATGTTGCCTGGTTATCGTCCGCCTCATTTATTTCGAGATTAAATTATGTATAAGACCCATTATTTAAAGGATTATCGTCCCGCAGATTTTGTCATTGACTCAGTGCATCTACATGTTGATTTAAAAGAACAAGACACAATTGTCAAAGCAATTTTAAATATGCGGCGCAATCCATTGTCAGACACACCCGAGGCCCCATTGGTATTAAATGGAGAAGAATTAACCCTTCGCACAATTAGTTTGGATGGCCAGCATTTGTCTGCAGAGCAATATAAAATCGATGATCAACACCTCATCATCTCAGTAGTGCCTGACACATTTATTTTAGAAACCGAAGTTATTATTCAACCACAAAAAAATAGCCGTTTAAGTGGTTTATATAAATCTAGCGCTAATTTTTGTACGCAATGTGAGGCACAAGGATTTCGACGCATTACTTATTATTTAGATCGTCCCGATGTCATGTCGCGTTTCACCACGACCATCATCGCGGATAAAAAGCTTATATCCCATTTTATTATCCAATGGTAATTTGATTGAACAAAAAGAACTTGGTCGAAGGTCGACATTGGGTGCATTGGGAAGATCCATCTTAAAAAACCCAGTTATTTATTTGCTTTGGTTGCTGGTGATTTTGAATTTATCGAAGATACATTTATGACGCAATCGGGTCGGCAAGTAGATTTGAGAATTTATGTTGAAAAAGGTAACCGCGATCAATGCGAGTTTGCCATGCAAGCATTAAAACAAGCCATGCGTTGGGATGAAGAAAAATTTGGTCGCGAATATGATTTAGATATTTATATGATCGTCGCGGTCAGTGATTTCAATATGGGCGCAATGGAAAATAAAGGCTTAAATATTTTTAATACCAAATATATTTTAGCCAAACCTGAAACGGCAACCGATCAGGATTTATGCGATGTAGAAGTCGTGATTGCCCATGAATATTTTCATAATTGGTCGGGCAATCGCGTCACTTGTCGTGATTGGTTTCAATTAAGTTTAAAAGAAGGTTTGACCGTATTTCGTGATCAATTATTTACCGCGGATATGACTTCGCGCAGCGGTAGCGCGAATTGATGAAGTGAATGTATTGCGTAATCGTCAATTTCCCGAAGATGACGGGCCCTATGGCGCATCCGGTGCGGCCCGAGTCCTATATTGAAATTAATAATTTTTATACGGCACTGTTTATAATAAAGGTGCCGAAGTCATTCGCATGATGCAAACTTTGTTAGGGCCGAACATTATTTCGTAAAGGCATGGATTTATATTTTAGACGTCATGATGGTCAAGCGGTGACCATTGAAGATTTTGTTAAAGCCATGGCTGATGTTTCTGGCCGTGATTTTAGTCAATTTTTTCGTTGGTATCGACAAAGTGGCACTCCTCGGTTGGATGTGCAAGGTGAATATCGGCCCGGGCCTCAAAATTTCAACTTGGTGGTTAAACAATCTTGTCCACCTACACCTGGGCAACCCACTAAAGAACCTTTTCAGTTCCCATTGGCAGTTGGTTTAGTTGGAAAAGAGGGGAGGGATATACCATTCATTTAACCGGCCATCATTTAGAGGAAGGCGGTACTTGTATTTTAGAGATTAGTGAATCCGAACAAGCATTTAATTTTGAAAATATCACGCAAAAACCCATTCCTTCTTTATTACGAAACTTTTCTGCGCCGGTCAAACTTAATTACCCTTATACTTTAGAAGAATTGGCGCATTTAATGCAATGTGATAGTGATATGGTGGCACGATGGGAAGCAAGTCAACGCTTTGCCGTTAAAATATTATTAGAGTTAATCGTATTACAACAAAAAAAACAGAATTTGCAAATGCCATCGTTATGGTTAGAAGCCTCTGGAGCGTTACTCGCTGATACCAAGGACGATCTGCATTTATTAACGCGGCTATTTGTCCTGCCAACGGAGACTTATCTCGCCCAATACGTAGAACCGATTGATGTGGAAGGTATTCATAATGCCCGTGAGTTTGCTAAGAAACAACTCGCGATTCATTTACAATCACAATTTTTAGCGCAATATCAAAATCTTTTAGATAATAAACCCTACATTTATAATACTAAAGCGATGGGCCGTCGTAGCTTTAAGAACCTATGCTTAAATTATCTGGTCGCAACTCAACTTGAAAAATATGCAGAATTAGCGTTAGAACAATTTAATACTGCTGACAATATGACTGATGCCATGGGTGCTTTATCCGCATTAAATAATTATGCGGGTGTTCAACGCCAGCAAGCGCTTGATAAATTTTATCAGCACTGGCAAAAACAACCGCTGGTAGTTGATAAATGGTTTGCCCTACAAGCGGGATCGCAATTACCAGATACTCTGCAGCAAGTTAACAAAGTTGTTGAAACATCCAGCGTTTTCTTTGATGAATCCAAATAATGTTTATAATCTAATTGGGTGTTTGCTGCTAATACAATCCATTTTCATGGGCAGATGGTTCGGGTTATGAGTGGGTTGCAGATCAAGTTGTGGCGATTGATCCTAAAAACCCGCAAGTAGCAGCGCGAATTGTCGAGCCACTGACTCGATGGCAGAAATTTGATAAAAGCAGACAGAATTTGATGCGCGCTCAATTACAACGAATTCAAAGCAGCAAAACGGTATCAAACGATGTGTATGAGTTAGTATCTAAGAGTTTAAATACTAATACTTAAAATCCAAATCCCGCAAATCTATGCACATAATTATGAGTGCACTGCGGAGTCAATATTGATCGTCGCCAGGCGCTAGCTTTGTCGGCGGGGCTGAATACGTCATCCCGCGGCTTGACCGTGGGATCCATGCTGGCTTGCAAGCTCATTGGATCCCGCGATTCCCTGGCGATGATCAATATTGACGGGGGTGGTTCAACGCTATTTAACTATATTTGAAGGGAGTCAATATGGATTATACTTGTGAGTTGTACAATTCGGTAATGCAAATAAATTCCAAAGAATGGCAGGCACTTATCCCAGACACTGATCTAGCCATGAATCAAGATTTAATTTTTTTAATAGAAAAAACTTTGCATGATCAAGCTCAGTTCTGGACGGTAGCCATTCGCAATAAGCAACATCAATTAGTTGCTTGTGCATGCTTAAATCTATTTCAAACAGATATTCTACAATCAGCTCCATTGATGTTGCAAAAAATCGCGGGAGTTATAAGAACCAAGCATCCCAAAGCATTTAAGAAAAATGTACTTTTTTGCGGGTTAGCGGTGCCATCCGGACATACTCATATAAGAATCTCGCCTTCAGTAGACACGAAGCTTATTTTAAAATTAATCGCCGAACAAATGTATCAATTGGCAAAACAAGTCCAAGCACAGCTTATCGTGTTTAAAGAATTTAGCCCAGAACAATTTGATCAAGTTGAGAGTTTGCAAGAGTTAGGTTTTTATCGCGGCGAATTGGCGCCCATTTTTCAATTAACCCATTCATTTAAAGATATCAAAGATTATCAATCCGCATTGCGATCGCGATATCGATTACAAATGAAAAACAATCTTAAAAAATTTAACAGCAATTTTAAAGTTGAACATATTTTTGATGCTAATAAAATCAGTGAGCGGATAACCCCCGAAATTTATCAATTATATTTAAACGTATGGGGTAAAGCTAAAGAAAAACTAGAATGCTTATCGATCGATTTTTTTCAACTGTTACCACGGTCTTTACCCAACCAAACCGTACTAACTTTAATTTCACATGACGGGCATCCAGTGGCTTTTTCCATGGGATTAATTACTGAAAAGGCCTATTATAGTATTTATGTTGGTTTAGATTATTCTTATAATGCCGAAAATGACCTTTATTTTAACTTGTTTTATCATGAGTTGGACTTGGCTTTTAGCATTAACAAACCTGAGATTTACTTGGGTCAAACTTCTGAGAGATTTAAATCACGTTTAGGCGCTATAGCTGAAGGACGATTTTTTTTAATGAAACCGGTGACATCATCGATGCAATTGATCTTCAAATATTTTCATAAATTAATTTTCCCGAAAATGCCAGAACTGCCCGTTAACAACGTATTTGCGCGTAAACCTGTCCCAAGCGAGAAAGAGAAAGTATTTCCTTAAAGATCAGGTCGGTAAACAAAGTCTGAATTTTCTTCCTGCGGTTTATTTCTATGTTGCTCCGCAAAGACTGAGTTTTTACATTCACTAGGATTAACTGCAGTAATTTTATCTTTATTTTTCGGTGTAGCAGCGACCTCAGCAAAACATTGATCAAGCTGATCTAAAGTTATTGAGTTTTCATCTCGACTAATACAAAAAAGTCGGGTATATAATTGAAGCAAAGGATTTCCACTAAAAACTTGCTTCTCCTCTCCCCTTGTTCTGGTCATTGTTGCCAGATAATAGGCCTTTTCTGCCGTGTCCTGTTCGCGTCGATAAAAACAAGCGGTAGATTCAGGATTTCCTGATGGTGGATGTGCTACTTGCACCATCATTTCAGAGTAACGGCCGCCTCTGTCAAAATTTATTCCCTGAGCGCGAATGACGACTAAACCAGCTATCCAACAAATACCTTTTAATACTTTGCCAAACATTATTTTCTCCTTATATATTGTTCAATCCTACTACTGATGATCTGATGAAACTACTTGATTATATACTTTTTATTAACATGACACAAAATATCATTAAGTTCTAAAAAAATATTGCTTAAAGTTTCAACACACGACTTTGACTTTACTCGCGGCAAGTTTTGCCATAATTCTTGCTTGATCGGTGTCCTCGGCAAAGGCTAAGGCAACACCCATACGACGATGCGGCAACACCGATTCAGGTTTGCCAAAAAGTCGAATATCGCTTTGAGGAACTCTAAGCGCCTCATCAACGCCGATAAAGCAGACGCCCTTTGCGGCTATCAAGCCATAAATGACTGCACTGGCTCCCGGAGAACGAATGCTAACATCTACCGATAAACCAAGTATTGCTCTGGCATGAAGCTCAAACTCATTCTGAACTTGAGTGCACAGAGTAACCATGCCTGTATCATGTGGCCTAGGGCTGACTTCGCTAAAATAAACTGTCTCGCCTTTAATAAACAATTCGACACCAAAGATTCCTAATCCACCCAAGTTATCGGTGATTTTTTTAGCAATTTCCTGAGCTTTTTCTTTAGTGGCTTGCCTCATGGCGTGTGGCTGCCAGCTTTCAACATAATCACCCTGCGCTTGTCTATGGCCAATCGGTTCGCAGAAATAGGTTTTAATTTTACCGTCTTTATCCAGAGCACGGACAGTTAATTGCGTAATTTCGTCATCAAACTCAATCACGCCCTCGACAATTACTTTGCCGGCATACACCCGCCCAGCCTTAGCAGCATACTCCCAAGCTGCTTCAATCTCCTCTTCTGTTTTCACTTTCGATTGGCCTTTACCTGATGAAGACATGACCGGTTTGATAATGCAGGGCAGGCCTATTTCTGCAATGGCTGTCTTCATTTCATCTAAGCTTGCCGCAAATCGATAGGGAGAAGTTGGTAAAGCCAATTGCTCAGCAGCAAGTTGTCTAATACCTTCTCGATTCATGGTGAGATGAGTTGCCCTTGCCGTGGGAATAATATGCCAACCTTCTTTTTCTAGCTCCAAGAGGGTATCGGTGGCAATCGCCTCGATCTCTGGCACGATTAAATCAGGCTGTTCTTGTTCAATCACTCGGCGAAGTGCTTGATCGTCTGTCATATTGATGACATGCGAACGATGAGCAACTTGCTGAGCAGGTGCATTGTCATAACGGTCAACAGCAATAGTTTCAATACCTAGCCGCTGCAAGGCGATGATAACCTCCTTGCCTAGCTCACCACTACCGAGAAGCATGACTTTGGTTGCAGATGGACTGAGCGGTGTCCCAATCATTAGATTTTTCTTGATCATTTACTATTTATTAACATTACACAAAATATCATTAAGTTCTAATAATTCTTTATCGGCAAAAAACTCAGTAGATTGATCAGGGGAGGGGAATGGAGCCGAAACCACTTTATTTTCCCGCAAGGCAATCATTTTTTGGGTTAAACCTTCTTCAAGAGCAGTGACTGCTTTAGCACCCATTAACGCACTGATTTTACGATCCCAAGCAGTGGGTGAGCCGCCACGTTGGGTATGACCTAAAATACACACCGTATATAATACTCCAGTTTTAGCTTTAATTTCTTCTGCCAGTTGCACCGAATGCCCAGTTTTACCACCTTCGGCAACGACAATAATTGAAGCCATTTTATGACGTTGACTTCGTTGAATTTTATCGATCAGCTCATCAATACTCACTGGGAATTCAGGAATCAGCATCATTTCAGCACCACCGGCAATACCCACATCCACCGCTAAGAACCCAGAAGCGCGCCCCATGACTTCAATCAAAAAATTGCGATCGGTGCTGAAAGCTGTATCGCGGATTTTATCGATCGCTTGTAAAGCCGTATTGCGCGCAGTATCAAAACCGATGCAATAATCAGTGCCAGGAATATCATTGTCAATGGTGCAGGGAATGCCAATAACCTGAAGTTGGGTTGGTTCTTCAGAGCTTAACAAAGTTGCCCCTTGGAAGCTGCCATTCCCACCTAAGATGACTATCCCTTCAACATTTTGCCGTTGCAGAAACTGTCGACATTTTTCTCGAACGGATCGATTAAGAAATTCGGGACATCGACCAGTTTTTAAAAATGTCCCACCGCGCTGTAAACAATTGGCGACGGATCGTTGATTTAATGGAATAATGATTTCATTAACTAAGCCAGCATAACCACCTTCAACGCCAAACACTTGCATATTTTTAGCTATTGCACAGCGCACCACGGCGCGGATTGCAGCATTCATTCCTGGAGCATCACCACCGGAACAAAGAATTAATATTTTTTTTGCCATAACGACTCATTTTATAAAAGAATTAAAGTAATTTTCTAACAATTCTTGTTGACCCGAAACTGGTTGTGGGTCTAATTCATGTTTTAAGGCATACTGACTAATATGACTTAAATCATACTTATTTTTAAGTATATCAGCTCCAAACCCTTGCTGCCATTTCTGATAACGCTGGTCTATAAAAGTCTTAAAACGTCTACTTTCGATCATATCGGCAGCAATTAATAAACCGCGAGCGATGGTATCAACCGCACCGATATGTCCGTAAAATAAATCTTCCAAAGCAATACTTTGACGACGAAGTTTTGCATCAAAATTAAAACCACCGGTGGTGAAACCGCCATTGGATAAAATAATATAAAGCACATGCGCTAAACTATCGATTTCATGTGGGAATTGGTCTGTATCCCAACCTAATTGTGGATCACCACGATTGGCATCAATACTGCCAAAGATATTGTGTGCACACGCATAAGTGACTTCTTCAGCGAAACTATGGCCGGCTAACGTAGCGTGATTCGCTTCGATATTCACTTTATATTCTTTTTCCAAATTATATTTGGTTAAAAAAGCCAGCACATGGCCACAATCAAAATCGTATTGGTGTTTGGTGGGTTCACATGGTTTTGGTTCAATTAGTAATGTGCCTTTGAAGCCTGTTTTATGCTTGTAATCCGCTAATAAATGTAAGAAGCGGGCTAATTGTTCGCTTTCTTGGCGCAAATCTGTATTCAGTAAAGTATCATAACCTTCTCGTCCTCCCCAAAGTACATAGTTAGCACCCTCAAGCTCCCGATTAATATCAAATACTGCTTTTACTTGAGCCATAGCAAAAGCAAATACTTCAGGATCAGGATTGGTGGCGGCGCCAGCCATATAACGTGGATGAGAAAATAAATTAGCTGTTCCCCACAACAGTTTAATATGAGTCTGTTGCATTTTTTTGGCCATATATTCAGCTACGATTTGCAAGTTCTGAATGCTTTTCTTTAAATTCATACCCTCGGGGGAAATATCGCGATCGTGAAAGGTAAAATAGGGAAGATTCAATTTGCTGATGAATTCAAACATGGCATCTATCCGCGCGAATGATCTTTGTTTACCGTCAGCGATTTGCAGCCAGGGCCTTTGGAAAGTGCCTTCACCAAATCCATCATTGCCTTGCCAACAAAAAGTATGCCAGCAACAAACCGCCAAACGTAAATGTTCAGCCATGGTTTTGCCCAAAACTATTCGTTGAGGATTATAATATCGATAAGCAAATTTGTTATCTGACTCTATTCCTTCATAGCGAATAGAAGGGATATTAGAAAAATAATCGGTCATAACGGGAGCTCCTTATTAAACATGAGAAATGACGGTTTTAACTGGTCGTAAAGTTGATTAAATAATTGTTGATTATGCTGATAACGGCGGAAATTTTCGGTGATAGGTTCAATGATATGTTCGATAGCCGGTTTTGGAAAAGCGTCGGTTAACGATCCGCCATGGATAGCAAACCAAGCTAAGCGTGCCGCGCCGTAAGCTGCGCCAATCTCTGCTTGATGCCGATAGGTTAGAGTTTTGTGTAAAATAGTCGCGAGAATTTCTCCCCAATATTTGCTGCGAGCACCGCCACCTATGACTGCCAATTCTTTGACAGTGACACCCGCGTTATATATGACTTGTTGTCCTTGGGCAAAAGCAAAACCTATTCCTTCCAATACCGCTTGAATTAATTCAGCCGCCCCCGTGGAATCTGTTAAACCGACCAAGGCTCCTCGTGCTTGAGGATTATTATGTGGGGTACGTTCGCCGGATAAATAAGGCAAAAAAATCGGGGTATAATTGGGATTATGTTGCTCTGCCAGGGCGATTAATTCATGGGTGTCATGTTGATTGATAACTTTACCAACCCACTGCAAGCAACTCGCCGAACTCAAATGCACGCTCATTTGGTGCCAGCGTGCTGGTAAGCAATGACACATGGTGTGTAGCGCTTCTTGCGGATTTGGACGAAACTGATCGTCGGCGACAAAATAGACTCCAGAAGTACCTATGGATAAAAATGCTTGGCCAACTTCAATAATGCCCATGCTGATGGCGCTGGCAGCATTATCTCCGCCACCTGCTATGACCACAGTATTGTCGGGTATACCCCATTGCTTGGCAATGGCAGGTAAAACGATTGCGGTAATTTCTGATCCTTCAAACAATTCGGGCAATTGTTTTTCTTGCAAACCGGTCGCGTTAATCATATCGGTTGACCATTGTCGGTTGCCGACATCTAACCACATAGTCCCAGAAGCATCAGACATATCGCTGGCATAAACCCCGGTGATTTGTAGACGTAAATAATCTTTGGGTAGTAAGACTTTGGCGATTTTCTTAAATATACTGGCTTCGTGTTCAGCGACCCATAAAACTTTTGGGGCAGTAAAACCAGGCATAATTAAATTACCAGTGATATTTAATGCTTCAGGCACGCGTTGTATTAATGTATGACATTGCGCTATTGCTCGGCCGTCGTTCCATAGCATGGCGGGACGTAATACTTGATCTTGATTGTTTAATAGTGTGGCGCCGTGCATTTGTCCGGAAAGCCCAATGGCGCGTAAATTTTTAAAATGTTGCCCATGGTTTTTTTTTAGATTTAAAATTGCTGCTTGTGTTGCGTGCCACCATTCAAGTGGATCTTGTTCCGACCACAACGGTTGTGGACGCGAAATTTTAAGCGCAGAACTGCTGCTAGCAATAATCTGTTGCTGCCCGTCCATTAACACAACTTTTATGCTGGAAGTGCCTAAATCGATGCCTAAATACATACGGAGTCATTCCTGGAGATCTTACAGTGGTTATATTAACATAAAGTTTCTAGGAGATGTGATTTCTCACTCCATTGATTTTGAATATTTGAATAGTCAGAAGCTCAATTTTCATGATAAAGTAAAATATCCCAGGTATTATTTACGGAGAATTTTAGAATGAAAGGAATACAGAACACTATACCGGTAACCGGAATGTTAAATCAATCAGCATCAAACATATCTTATGTGCCGATACTGCAAGGAATTTTGGATGGGATTGGCTGGAAAAGCCCATCTGGGACAATTTATGAAGAGCAGAAGTTTGAAGTCGAGCGTTATTTATCTTTCCAAGAAGTAGAACAATCTTACCAACAAAATCCTAATTCAACCAATCAAAAAAAATTATTATCTGCACTGGATGCAAAAATTGACGTTGCTAAAGCAGAATTGCGTAGTGCCCGACGCCATCAAAAAGAAGCGCATGACGCATTGATGAAAAAATCACCGTCAACCAGTATGGCAAGCCGCTTAAGCAGTTGGCTGATGGAAAATGTTCAATATACCTTTGATTCCACTCCTGAGCAATTAATCAAACGTTATAGCGGCATTGCTAAAGATCGAAAAGTTCAAATTAAAAAATTATCTCGGTATCGGAATAAAATTACCAGTGAAAATCTAATGCTCAGCACTGACAATAAAAATTTTGATTATTCCCAAACTCAAAATATCTCATATCCTAGTTCATTTGATTTGTCCAATTTAGAAAAAACCATGGGATTTGTAACAAGCGTTATAAGTTCTTATAGTGTATGGGAATTTGGTAAATCTGTAAGTAATATAGGAGATATCAATGGTGACCGAATAGATGATTTTGTTAGTGTTGGAATCACAGGGAATAGTGAGACTACTGTTTTTGTTATTTTTGGTTCGAAAAATATGGGAAATAATATATATCTACACTTGGGTAATATAACTGAAACAACCGGGTTTGTATTCGATGCCGGTGCCACCTTATATTATGGGGGTGTTGGTGTTGTGAGCAGCTCTGGAGATATCAATGCCGATGGACTGGATGATTTGTTAGTGAGTGTTCCATTTAGTTATGAAAATGATTTCGGACGTGTTTATGTTATCTTCGGCAACAATTCCATTGGAACGGTTGGGACTTTAAAATTTTCTGATTTAAATGGCAAAAATGGATTTCTCATTAATGGAACACCTAGTCACACTGCAGGCGTTTATAGCGTAAGCTACGCCGGTGATATTAATGCTGATGGGCTTGATGATATTGTTATTGGTACATGGGGCCGTGCATGGGTAATTTTTGGCAACAAAAATATTGGTTCTGACGGTGTTTTAGAGTTGCCAGGTTTAAATGGAACTAACGGGTTTATATTAAACGGGGATGGTAGTTCGGTTAGCTATGCTGGGGATATTAATGACGATGGAATAGCAGATCTCCTCATTGGGGGTGACGAATGTAGTACTTGTTATAATGCACAAGTTTATGTAGTTTTTGGCAAAAGGGATTTAGGTTCTAATGGGGCTATTATTTTGTCTTCCTTAAATTTAAATGGTACAAATGGTTTTATAGTTAAAGGATTTCATGATCCGGCCAATTCCTGTTGTAGATCCCCTATTCAGGTAAGTGATGCTGGCGATATCAATGGCGATGGGGTAGATGATTTTATAATGAGTAATGTTTTCCCAGTCAATTTCACTGGTTCAACATACGTAGTATTTGGTCACAATAATATAGGGTCTGGTGGAATTCTTCAAGTGTCCAATCTAAATGGAACAAATGGTTTTAAGTTAAATGGAGTAAATCCTGGTGATTACAGTGGGGTATCTATCAGTAGGGCAGGTGATATCAATTGCGATGGTATTGATGATCTGATTATTGGGGCATATTTCGCTAATTTTTATAGGGGGGTTGCTTATGTAATTTTCGGTAATTATTCAGTCGGCTCTAATGGAATTATTCCATTATCCAGCCTTAATGGATGCAATGGCTTTGCTCTAAATGGATCGCATACGACTGGGTCTTCCGATAAGATTGGGTATTCCGTTAGTAATGCCGGAGATATTAATGACGATGGTATAGATGATCTTCTCATTGGCGCGGAAGGTTTTTATACTCATCCTTCCAATTATGGGGCTTTTTATGTGATTTTTGGGGGGGCATCTTTGTATCCATCCCCTACTCCTACGCCCATATATCAACGTCCATACCTACTCCTACCTATTTAATCATTGGAAGTGTCGTAGGTGGAGTTTCTATCTCAGTTTTGCTTTATTGTGTCTATAAAGCTAGAAAGAAATATTGCAAAAACAATTTGACTGATCAAAAATCTCTAAGCTCTAGCCAAACTCAAGGGTGGCCGGAGTCAAAAGAAGTCGTCGCCGAGACTGAAACGTTTACACAGCAAGAACCCATTTTTTTGTCCATAGTATCGTATCAATCTCTGCCTTCTGCAGCCGTCGAGATGTCTGCTTCCAGTATCAGTTCTACTTCTAGCCCTAGCAAAAAATCTGCTCGATCTGTTGTCACAAGTTCCCCTTTGTTATCACCTGTTGCAGAGTTGAAGTCATCGGTTCGCAGTAAAACACCTGTTATAGATGAATCTGGTGAGGTCAAAGTTTCTTTTGGGATAAAATTTGCCGAGTTAAAATATAATAAAAAAGATAAATTAGGTAAAGGTGCTTATGGGACCGTCTACAAAGGCACTTATAATTATAATGAAGTAGCCATTAAAAAATTGCATCCCACCCATCTGAGCTCAGGGGCATTAACTGAATTCAAACAAGAAGTCAGCATTATGGCGAAGATGCGCTCAAATTACGTCGTGCCGTTAATGGGAGTTTGTTTAGAGGCTCCCAACTATTGCCTGGTTATGGAGTTGATGCCTAAAGGCTCATTGCATGATTTCTTACAAAACTCACCTGATTTGCCGGCAGCCACTATTTATCGAATCGCGTTAGATGTGACATATGGTCTGTTGCACTTACATCAAGCTCACATTATTCATCTTGATTTGAAAACCTTAAATGTCTTGTTGGACGGCGATCTGCGGGCCAAGGTGACTGATTTTGGTTTGTCAAAAATCAAATCTGAAACCAGTAGTTCCAGCTCAATGAAAAAGGTTAGTGGTACCCTCGCTTGGATGGCTCCGGAATTATTTGATGAAAAAGCCAGTGCAACGCAGGCAGCCGATATTTACGCATTGGGGATGGTTTTATGGGCGCTGATTATTAAACCTTACACAACGCCTTTTAAAGGCTTAGCGATTAATGCATTAATCGCTGCGAAGTTGGCTCGTGGCCTAGAGCAAGAAAAGATTCCCACCCATTGTCCGAGTCAATACGCTCAATTAATTCGCTCCTGCTGGAAAAAACCAACCGAACGTCCTGACGCCAAAAAAATTGCCGATAATCTTTACGCTCTATTCACCGGCGCACAAAGTCATCAGTCGCCTTCTAAACTTGGCTTGCCGCCTTCTGCTTCAATAATCAGTCAGGTTCCTGATTATGCGAGTAATCCATTATCCACAACCTAAAGTATTGATGAGGTTTTTACCATGATGACTGCTATCTCTGTCCTTAGCGTTATAAAAAATATATATGCCACTGCCGATGCTATTTATGACTGCATGCAATTGGTTAAAACTAATCAATCACAGTGTAAACGATTAGTAGAAAGAATCCGAGTGATTGTGGAAGCTATCGCCGAGTTAGATATATTAAAGAAAATTCCTGATTCCGACACATTTGAACGGGGCATAGAGGCGTTAGAAAACAGTTTAAAAGAATGTTGTGGTTTTATTAATGAATTTACCCAGCAAAAACGCTGGTTTTAACAGACGTTAAAATCGAAAAAGAATGAGAAACAGTTTGCCTCTCTGAACCAGCAATTGCAGAACTGCTTAGGGGATTTGAATTTAAGTATCGTAGCCAAACAGATTACCAATCGCGAACAGGATTTCGCTGATCAAAAAGCGGATGCGGCGTCATTAAAATCTGGTCAAGCCGAAATTTTACCTTTAAATCAAAAAATGATGCTGGAATTGCAAGAATTTAAAGGCGCCTCTTCCCAACGTGAAGAGATTCTAGCCCGGCAGTTAACTTCTCTGAAATGGCAGCTCCAAAAGATACGACAACCTGATCCTGACGCTAAAGAGCTAATTCCTCTGAATTATCAAATTCCTTTTTTTGAATTAACATTGCAGGCAATTATAGCAGAAACCAGTGTTGGTACAATTTATACTGGACAGTGGAATGAACAGCCTGTGGCAATAAAGCTGCTGTCAACGCCATTATCTAGCACAGAGGGTTTAGAGTTCAGCCGTGAAGTAAAAATTATGAGTCATTTGCGTAATCAGCATATTGTACAGTTTTATGGGGCTTGTCTGGAAGAAGGGCATGTCAGCGTAGGCGCATAGGCGTCAACTTAAGTAACCCACCCTAGCAGAGGTTCTTGACTTCACCTCCAATTGTAGATCTTACGCTATTTAATTTGTAGTTTATAAATTTTTATATTAATGTAAATTATTTATTTTACAGATAGTTGTATTTTATATTTGTAGATCTTTACGTTACCATTTGTTGTTTTTTAGGAGGAAATGTATGCTTGAATTTAAGCATTATGATCTTCGATTGCTTAGCCCAAGATTTGATTCGGAGTTAATAGATGTTTTAGAAAAGCTAAGCCATTTAAGGTACCATAAATTTAATGGTAGTACCCCTGATTTTTGGTTTTTTCAATTGAAGAATATCTTCCATATTTTGGAAAGCAATAAAAGCGCTTGCGGATGAGGGTTTCATTCCAGAGAAATTAATTAAACCATAAGTTACAAAAAAGCAAATGTAGGCAAAAAAAAGAGGTTAAGCAGAATTTCTGCTGGCATTGGTGTTGGCGGCTAATGCCTTAAGGATCATTTGTTTGTAGGTTAAAAATAACGGAGAATTTTCATCTAGATTCTTAAGTTCCGTCATCGCAAATTGTTGAATGATCAGTAAAGGCAAAACGATTTCTTCGCGCATTTTAATCGATTTTCTATTCAATGGATCCTTCTCAAGTAATATTTTTTGGCCTGATATTCTTAAAAGTAAATCTTGGGTAATTTCTGCTTCTTTATATAAAAGTTGCCAGAATTTCCCAAATTTTGGATCTTTTTTCATATATTCGGTCAATGGAAAAAAAGTTTTACAAAGGCTCATCATGGTATTTTCGACCAAGGTACGAAAAAACAACGAATCTTGATAAAGTTTAATTAATTGATTTTCCTTTCCAGCGTTAATCAACGCTTTCAAAGCGGATCCAAAGCCATAATAACCTGGAATGTTTTGTTTTAATTGGCTCCATGAACCTACGAATGGAATAGCACGCAAGTCAGTAAACTGCAACAGGTTGCTTTTTTTACGTGTCGCCGGTCGGCTGCCAATATTCAAATCGCCGTAAAATTTTAATGGCGTCATTTCCTCTAAATAAGGCACAAACAGATCATTTCTTTTTAAAGCGCTATACGCTTCATAACTTATCTGAGATAATTCCTGCAAAATCGCAATATCTTCGGCGTTAACATCATTGGCATGGTGAGGAAATATTAAATCATCTATTCCTGCAGTTAATAATTGTTCGATATTATATTTTGCTGATGGATAAGTACCAAAATTCGAGCTTATCGTTTGACCCTGAATGGTTAATTGCAAGTCGTGATGACTGATTTTACTGCCTAAAGAACGATAAAAATTATGGGTATTGCCTCCCCCTCTCGCAGGTGGTCCACCACGTCCATCAAAAAAAATTACTTTGATATGATAAATCTCACCAAGCCTAGTCAGATTAATTTTGGCTTTATAGATAGACCAATTAGCTGCAACATACCCACCATCTTTGGTACCGTCTGAAAAACCTAGCATAATCGTTTGATTATTGTTTCGTCGAGTTAGATGTTGTCGATAAAATTTATTTTTATATAATTCTTCCATAATTTTTTCAGAGTTTTCTAAATCTTCAATGTTTTCAAATAATGGCACAATATCGATGGAAATATGTTGACCAAATTTTCCAACTAAGCTTAGCATAACTAATAATTCCAAAATATCTAAGGATGATTGAGTATTACTAATAATATAACGACACAAAGATTTTTCGCCATTAAATTTTTGGATGTCTTTTATAACTCTCATCGAGGAAACAGTACGATCAAAAACATCATTTTGTGAAGGTAAAGAGGGAATATAACGCGGCTTATTTTTCAAAATTTGGTTCAATAATTTAACTTTTTCTTCAACGGATAATTGAGAATAAGCGACTAAATTTTTATTAGCAATGGCTTTATTATTATTTTGCTTGGAAAAATCCTTGCCCATTAAATCGAAAACTTGACGATGCACAGGCGCATTTTCTCGCATATCCATCGCGGCCAAATAAAAACCAAAACATTGAACTTTAGTAATCATTTGTTCTAAATAGTCGAGAAATAATCCATCGTGTTCCGCTATTAGAATTTTTTTTAATTCGGTTAAATCATCAATCAACTCACCGGCCCGATGATAAATATTTGCTTTTTGTGAACTACTTAGTTCCGATGCCCAATACGTTTCTTCCATTTTATTTTTAATACGGTATAAGTATTCCAATACGCCTTTAAAGGTTAGTTTGTGTGTTAGAGTACGTAAATCGCCACAATATAATTTTAGAATTTTGGTTTTTAACAATTTTGCAACTGCTAAGGTGACTCCGCTGGTAATAAATGGATTGCCATCGCGATCGCCGCCTGGCCAAAAGCCAAGCTCAACCACAGGATGATTAAGCTTTTCCGCAGCACCACATTTAAATAATAATTTGTTAATTTGTTTCTGAATATCCGGAATGACCAAATAAAAAATGTTTTCGATATACCAGGTTAAACTGAGTGCTTCTTGAAAAGGCGTGGGTTTATGCTGATATTTGAATGAAGTTTTACCCATTTGCCATAATAGATTACAAATTTCTTTAAGATAATTATTTTGAATGGCAGCCGTTAATTGAGTAATAATGCCTAAAATGGGTGGCGGATAAAATTGAGTAGGGTGGGCGGTTAAAGTAATTTTGACTCGATAATCAGCCATTTGCTTTACGAAACTTTCTTGCCATTTGGCAGTATTTATCTTGTGGGCAAGATTTGCTAAAGAACCACTCCCTGTTAAATCATGAGTGGTGGAAAATGCAGCATCTTCCAGAGCGTCAAACAATACAATTTGGCGTTCGACAAAATGAAGCATGGTAAAAAGTATATTGATTTTATCGCCCGCTTGCATGGCGGTTACATCGATATTTTTTTTAAAAAAATGATTGACGATTTGTTGAGGATGCCGACCTTTTGTTATTTCCATCGCACTATATTTGGCAAATAAAATTAACAAAGTGCCGACTTCTTGCATTTTATGAAAAGGCAAAGTTAAAAATAGACTATTATATAAGGAATATTTTAACGAAACATTATCTTCAAAGTTGGTAAGTAGATCATCATCCATGATATATCCCTGTTATAATTTTTTCTTAACTCTGATATTTTTTAGCCGGACATAATAGGGTAATCCATCGACATATGGAGGATGATCTTCACCTTGGATAAGTGGCAATAAATAGCGACGGCATTCAGCTGTAATTCCAAAACCATTCTCGGTAATAAAATGCCGAGGGATTTTCTTTTCAATATTTGCCACGTCGGCTAAAGGTACATGGCCAATCTCCCAATGATAAGGTTCATCGCTCAGCCGATTAATAGTTAACATAATATCCGTGTTACCTGCTATCGCATGAATCACTGCGGCTTTGCCCAATTGATAGGCTTGCTCAACGTCGGTCGCTGAAGCAATATGCCGTGCCGAGCGCTGTAAATAATCGGCCACAGCCCAATGATATTTATGGCCCAAATTATGTTTTACCATGGCGGAGATGATTGGGGCGATGCCACCCAGTTGTGAATTTCCAAACGCATCTTTAGATGAACTGTCAATTAGGAATTTACCCTGTTCATTGCGCAGGCCTTCAGAAGCGATAATTGCGCAAAATCCATATTTTTTTACGCACTGATCGACTTGATGTAAAAACTTTTCTTGCTGAAATGGAATTTCTGGAAATAATATAATATGTGGCGCATGGGCTTGATCCTCGGCGGCTAATGCACCAGCTGCTGCGATCCAGCCCGCATGTCGACCCATCACCTCCATGACGAAAACTTTGGTAGAGGTCGCGCACATTGAAGCAATATCCAAACCTGCTTCGCGTATTGAGGTAGCAATATATTTTGCTGCTGAACCAAAGCCTGGACAATTATCGGTGTGAGCTAAATCATTATCAATGGTTTTCGGAATTCCGATACATATTAAAGGGTAGCCCATTTGTCGAGTTGTCTGGGCTATTTTATAGATGGTATCTTGAGAATCCCCACCACCATTATAAAAAAAGTAACCTATATTATGTGCTTTGAAAACTTCAATCAGCCGTTGATAATCAGCTGCATCATCGTTAAATTTTTTTAATTTATAACGACATGAGCCAAAGGCTCCGCCGGGAGTATGGCGTAAAGCGGCGATTATTTTTGGGTCTTCTTGGCTAGTATCAATCAATTCTTCATTTAAAGCGCCGGTGATGCCGTTAACTCCTGCATAAATTTTGCCGATATGTTGTGAATGTTGGCGAGCGGTTTCTATGACAGCGCAGGCACTGGCATTAATGACGGCCGTTACTCCACCAGATTGGGCGTAAAAAACATTTTTGATCACCTGATGACCTCCTTAAGAACGGCAGCGGTTTGAGGCCCTTGCAATTGTCGCACTACTTTTCCTTGTGGATTAATAATAAAAGTAGTGGGTATCACCTCAATATTTGGTAGGTGGAAGACCTTGCGAGGATCTTGTTGTAAAACTGGAAATTCAATATGCATTTTTTTTACCGCAGCCTTGAGATCGGGCAATGATAGTTGGTTATAATTCACGCCGACCACGACGACATTCTCCGCCTTTTGATGATAAAATTGATTAAGTTGATTCACCTCTTGAGCGCAAGGTTCACACCATTCAGCCCAATAATTAATAATAATCCATTTATTTTTCCAATCAGACGATTTCATCACCTTATTTTCAGGGTCTACAAAACTGTAGCTAGGATTATCACAAGCGCTAAGCGCAAAAATCAACACAATTGCTAATAATTTTTTGCGCATGGAGTGGAATTATTCCGTAGTATTATGACGGTTGATATTAATAATTGTTTTGAAATCTTTTACTAATTGTTCAGATTGGAATGGGTAATTTAGTATACCTACCCAATCTCCATCGGGATTAAATAAAAATAATTGCGAACTGTGCTGCATCCCGTAACTGCCATCGCCTTTATCCACTTTAGCATACGACAAACCTATTTCTTTATTAAATAAATTCAAGGTATCAGATTGTCGACCGGGGTAAAGTCCTTTAAAGTTAGGATTAAAGGTTTTGATATAATCATGAAGAATGGGTATGGTATCGCGCTCGGGATCTACCGTCACTAGAGCGACTTGCGGCAAGGCATTGGCAGGAAGGTCTTTTTCTAATTGCTGATACATTTTATTGAGCTCGGTTAAGGTAGTGGGGCATACATCGCCACAATGGGTAAAACCAAAAAACATGAGAGTCCAATGGCCTTTTAAATTCTGATTGGTAAAACTATTGTTAACTTCATCATGGAGTTGAAAATTACTGATAGTTTTTGGACTGGGTAACAGAGTGCCATTCACAGGAGAGCTAGGTTTGGCCGAGGAGGGAGGAGTTGTCCCAGTTTGATTCTTTGAATGGCTATACACGCCAAAGCCAATGAGTACTAAAACGACTATGATCAGAATAGTAACGGTTCGAGAGGTGCTTTTTTTGTTAGGTTGGCCGGTCATATGATCCTCTTGGTTAATTAATTCAACTTATATAATAGAATAATAAGTCCGGATTGTCACTGTCGTCCTCACGATAAGCCAAGATGCTGCTGAAGAATGAGCAGGATCTTCTTCTTATCTTCTTTTTCGAGCATGCCAATTTGTTTTTTTACCAGGCGGCTATCAATGGTAAATAACTTCTGGCGAATAATTGAAGGGGCGCTTAGCCCTGACGAATTTAGGTCAACAATTTGGTGATCATTATACCAATGACTATGTTTTGCAGTAGTGATTATGAGTAAGCTGATATGCTCTGTTTCAAGCTGATACTGTTCCGAACTAATCACTAATGCCGGTCGCCTTTTCGTTTCCACAGAATCAGTAAACGGAAAGGGTACGACAATGATACTATAAGGCTTATAGGTCATTAAAAGCCTCGTTATCCTCCTTAGAGTTCCATTCAGATAAAGTACTTTCTAACGCTTTATGATATCCATAGTCAAAAGGCGTTATTTTAGAAAGAACTACTTTATTTTCAATCACTTCAAAGGCTACAGTATCGCCGGTATGCAGATCTAGTCGGCGACGGATTTCAGCAGGAATGGTAGTTTGGCCTTTTTGGGTTAATTTTGAAACTTGCAATGGGCCCCCTTTTTTCTTACGTAATGTATCATTACTTACTTACAGTATAGCATATTTTAAGAATTTTTTAATAGCGGAGTCGAATATCCCCCTCTCCCGAAGAGGGGATATATTTAGGACTCAGACTTGGCGCCGTCAATTCGGGTTAAATATAGTTCTGTTGGGTAATCTTGGGGGAATTTTTTGTGAATCTTGGTGAAGATTTCTCGAGCGGCGGAGTAATCCCCTTTTTGAAAAAGTTCATATGCTTGAGTAAATGCTTCGCATAACTCTTTTTGCTCTGGAGTAGCTTCAATAGTTGGGTCTGGGTGCAGAATCGCGACCAATTCAAATATTTTTATTTTTTCTTTTTTACCTCTGACTTCAACGGTATCTAATGGCCGCACCAAAAATTCGTTATTTAGATGATGATAAACTTCTTCGCTAATAATAATATTCACATGGTAAGTCTTGTTGGTTAATTGTAAGCGGGACGCGGTATTGACTGCATCGCCCATCACTGTGTAATTCATTCTTTCACGAGTGCCAATATTACCCACGACTACATTGCCTCCACCAATTCCAAAGCGAGTAATGAGTTCAGGTTTTCCTTCATCTTTGCATTTTTGATTGAATTTCTGCACAAAGGCATGACACTTTAAAGCAGTCGAACAAGCCAAAATAGCATGATCGGGATTGGGTATGGGTGCACCCCAAAAGGCCATGATACTGTCACCGATATATTTATCAATGGTGCCTTGATAATCTAAAATAATTTTTGATAAACCGTCAAAATATTCGTTAACTAGCAGCATTAATGTATCTAAATTATAGTGTTCGGAAATGGTGGTGAAGTTTTGGATATCGGAAAATAAAATCGTCAGCGTCATCTTTTCAACATACAGATCTATTTCTTTACCTTGAGCTAACAATTGCTTCACGATTTCTTTGGGTACATAGCGCGAGAAAGAGCGAATCCCATTTCTTAAAGCGACAACTGAATAACTTATCATTCTAATTTCAACGATATTAGAATTAACTCGTTCATTACTTGCGAGATCAAGGTTGGTGATTTTATCAATTTCTTTAGCTAAATTAACAATAGGCTTTGAAATTCGCTTAGAAAAATGAATAATAATAAATATTGAAATTAACAAAATAATGAGTGTCAGCAGAATAATTTCAATCTGGGTGTGAATCAAGTGGGCATAAAATTCATTAAAGGGCACGATGGTGATCACCATCCAATTTTGTCCAAATAAAGATTCCAAGTTACTGATATAAGCCAAATATCTAGTGTTCTTAAAATGAAATGAGAAATTATGGTGATGATGCTTTTTAAAGTCTTCGAATGCCGCCTTAATCACTGGAATAGGAATTTTTGAATGAGTCATTTCTGCAGGGCGAGGAGCGACAAGCTGTCCCTTATTGTCAATAATAAATGCATGACCGGAATGGCCAAATTTTTGTGCCTTAATATAACTACTCATGTTAACAAAAGAAAGATCAACGCCAATAACGGCAAGCAATGTTCCCTCATTATCATAAATAGGTTTAGAAACGGTAATTCCCTGATCGTTGATACCATGATAGTTAAAGACTTGAGCCCAAAAGGTATGCTTGGTTTGCGCAGCTCCGCTATACCAAGGACGTTGTTTAATTGGAAAAACATGGACGGGCAGGCTTTCTTTACCAATTGAATTAAAATTGAGGTCCTTATATATAAAGGATTGAGGGTTTTGAGTGTTGGCGGGCTCAACATACCAGACCCGATAGGCTGTGCCCTCGGGTAAAGGCTTTTCAGGCTCTGAAAGATAATTTTTTTGCTCTGATAACTTAATATTGCCAGCCAGTAGCATGTCTCCATTATTAAATCCAATGAAAAATGCGGTGAGATTTTGATTAAATTTAAGAACGTTTAACATAAAAGGGATGAGATGAGAGTTGTTTACGGTAATATTTTGAGTATCGATGAACAGTCCAGAAGTATCTTCTAAAACTTCTAAGGCACGATCTTCAATATTTTTAATGCGACTAATAATGCTGGTTGAGTTTCGTTCCATCATCCCCTTAGAGTCGACTAAAATAGCACGATAATTTATTAAGTAAGAATAAATAATAATGACGGTGAAGGTGATAATATTTAAAGTAGTGAATAGCGTGACAATATCAATTTTCAAGGTCCTAATAATCAAGCGACGAAAAAGTGATTTAAGACGAGACATGTATTTCCCTCTATCCCCTTCCTAAATGGCGGGGTGATTTGCCAGCATATAAATTGGCTTCAATCTCTTCCAAAGAACATCCCTTAGTTTCAGGCACTAAAAAGTAAACAAAAAAGATCGCAGCGATACTAACTAGAAAATAAAGAAAAAAGGTTGTGCTAGTCCCTAGGTGTTCAATCAAGGTTAGGAAAGTGATAGCCACCAACCAATTCGACCCCCAATTGATACAGGTGGCCAAACTCGCCCCTAATCCGCGAACTTTTAAAGGGAAAATTTCGGCGATCATCAACCACATGATCGGCCCTAAACTAATAGCAAATCCGGCGATAAAAACTAACATGCTAATTAAAGTCAACCATTTTAAACTACTACTGTGATGATGAATGGCGAACGACCAACTGAGCATCGCTAAACTGATGGACATAGCAGCTAATCCGATAAATAACAAGAACCGCCGCCCTAAGGAATCAACAAAAGGCAAGGCCAATACGGTAAATAAGACAAATGCAATACCTATTATAATGGTAGTTGAAATGGCCGAGGCGGCCGTGTTAAACCCCGCCATCTGAAAAATAGTTGGAGCATAATATATTATGGTGTTAATCCCGGTGACTTGTTGCAGTAAAGCCAAGCCTCCGGCAATTAGTAAAGTTGGCCGAATGGTAGCTGAAAATAGCATGCGCCAGTCACCTTTTTGTTGCTGCAAGCTGATTTTGATCACTTCTAATAGTTCTAATGTCGTCGCACTTTTGCCATGAATTTTATTTAACGCCGCCAATGCCTCGGCCTCCCGTCCTTGAGTCATCAACCATCGCGGGCTAAAAGGGAGAAACAGCATACCAATTAATAACCCAAACGCAGGCACGACCCCGAGGCCCAACATCAAGCGCCAATTACCGGTTTGAGCATAATAAGCATCGACCAAATAAGAGCATAAGATTCCTAAAGTAATTGCTAGCTGATTTAAAGAGACTAATGCGCCACGGTGTTTTGCCGGCGAAATTTCGGAAATATAAAGAGGCGCAATGTAAGAGGCGATACCAATGGCAATTCCAACGACAACTCGGCTAATGACCAGGCTTATCATATTCGGCGCCAAACAACTGCCCAAGGTGCCAATAATAAAAATTATGGCGTCGGCGATTAATAGTCTTTTACGGCCGAAATGATCGGCCATCCGTCCGCTCAGAATTGCACCGAGCAAGGCGCCTAATAAAACGGCTGAAACCACTAAGCCATTCATTTGCGGCGATAAATGGAAATCTTCCTTAATAAATAAAATTGCTCCAGAAATTACCCCTGTGTCATAACCGAATAAAATACCAGATAGAGCCGCAATTAAAGCCACAATAATGTAAAAACGGTTTTCCATGAAGAAATGCTCCCTAGAGCTGCCCCATTAAAATGTAGGCGCGTTACAAATTCTGCGCTGGATACCGGCCTTCGCCGGTATCCAGGATAAATCCCGTTCCTCTCAATAATCTAGTCATTTAACTGATAATAGGCTATGTAATTGACATTCACATCTTCACTATAATTAAACTTTCCAGAAAATGGATTATAAGTTATCCCTTGTAAACCTTTTAAAGTCAAACCTGCTCGACTTGCCCACAATGTTAGTTCAGAAGGTTTTATTAATTTTGCGTACTGATGAGTACCCTTGGGTAATAATCCCAATATATATTCAGCACCGAGAATGGCTTTTAGAAAAGCTTGCAAATTACGGTTGATCGTGGCAAAAAAAACTATTCCGCCTGGTTTGAGTAAATCGGCACAGTCTTGGACAATTTGGCTAGGATCTGGCACATGTTCTAGAAGCTCCATGCAAGTGATGATATCAAAGCTTGCAGGGTTTTGATTGGCAAGGCCAGTGCTACTGATCAGTTGATAATGAATATTCAAAGATTGTGCAGCGGCATGTTGCTGAGCGATTAGCAGTAAAGACTCGCTCAAGTCTATGCCAGTCACCGAGGCTTGGCAGTTGGTCATCGCTTCACTGAGTAACCCGCCTCCGCAGCCGATATCAAGTACTTTTTGCCGAGCAAGAGGAGCGTGGGTATTAATGTATTCTAGACGTATTGGATTTAATTGATGTAAAGGCTTCATTGGACCGCTAGGATTCCACCACTGGCTAGCCAAAGCATCAAATTTTGCAATTTCATCTTCCATCTAACTAAGGCTCCAGACAAGGTTGACAATCGATAATATCAGGTTCAGGTTGCAAAGTAACATGCTCAATTTGGTATTGTTTTTTCAGCATCTCCATGAGTCCAATGAGAACATTTTGCCAATTGCTGAGTTCATGAATATCCACGTGTGCCGATAAGGCAATATTTCCCGAAGATAAGGTCCAAATATGTAAATCATGGATGGCTTTTACTCCCTTAATTTTAATCATATCGGCAGCAACATCCTGCAAATCGATATGACCTGGTACCGCCTCCATTAAGATGAGCAAGGATTCTCGTAGCAATGATATACTTGAAATCAAAATTAATATACCAATTAATATGGAGAGAATGGGATCAATCAATAACCACTTGGTAAAGTAAATAACTGCGCCGGAAACTAAAGCGGCTATAGAACCCAGAATATCGCCCATAACATGCAACAAAGCTGCGCGAATATTTAAGGTGCGTTCACCTTGCGCTATTAACCAAGCTGCCAATAAATTGATGAGGATACCAATGGCCGCAATCACCATAACCATCATCCCATGGACAGGTTTGGGATGATGCAATCGTTGGATTGCTTCAATAATCACGAAGATTGAAATCATCAACATCATCAGACTACTAATCCAAGCCGCGACCACTTCAGCGCGACCTAAACCATAACTGTGTTTATGTGAGGGCGGTTTTAACGCTAGCCAACCGGCAAACACCGCAATGGATAATGCGACGGCATCGGAAAACATATGGCCGGCATCTCCCAGCAATGCGAGTGATCCACTAAACCAACCACCAATCGCTTCAACAATGGCAAAGATAAAAACTATAGCGACGGCTAACATCATCTTTTTGTGAGGATTTTTATGGGAATGATGAGAATGATTGTGGTTATGCATAAATAAACTTATTGATTAACAGATTAAAACCCGCTCCGATTCGCTCACTCAGTTTTTTCTTAACAAGATACTTGACTTGATAGATATCATAAGCTTCTTTACGTGCCAGTAAGTATTCATCACTGGTTTTAATTTCGTCCACTAAGTTTAATTCAAGTGCCCGAGATCCAAACCAATGTTCGCCGGTGGACACTTCATTAATATTAACTTTAGAACGGTAACTGTTTATAAAATTTTTAAATATCTCATGGGCTTGGTCAACTTCTTCTTGCATTTTATTGCGGCCTTCCGGAGTATTTTTACCAAATAATGACAAAGTCCGTTTATATTGTCCGGCAGAGATTTGTTCGAAATCAATATCATTTTTTTCTAGCCAGCGATTAAAATTAGGTAGTTGGGCGATCACACCAATTGAACCAATAATTGCAAAAGGGGCTGATATAATATGGTCTGCAAGACAGGCCATTAAGTAGCCACCACTGGCAGCGACTTTATCAACCGCGACTGTTAACTTTATTTTGGCATCTTTCAATCGTTGAATTTGAGCGGCAGCTAGGCCATAAGCGTGAACCATTCCACCCGGACTATCAATTTTCAATAAGACTTCGTCTTGGGGATCTTTACTTAAAATAATCGCGGTGATTTCCTCGCGAAGCGAATTAACGGTAGAAGCTTTAATATCCCCATCAAAACAAAGTAAAAATAAGCGTTTTTTGGAAGCTTTATTTTTAGTCTTTTGATTTTTTTTATTCTGTTTTATTGCCGATTTAGTTAGAGTTGCTTCCTGAACAACCGATAAATAATCATCATATTGATGGTTTAATTTTTGAATTGTTAACTTCCCAGCTTTGTCTTTCTCTTTTGTTTTGCTAAAGATGATGATAATTCCACCGAGGATCAACAGCACGGCAAACACAAAAGTCAGAGATTTGGCTAAAAATAAGATATACTCATTCAAGAAATGCATAATTATTGTCTCCATCGTAATGACTAGGCATTTTAGCACAGGGGAGCGGGGTTGCAAATTGTGAAAAAAATTATTAACATAGGGATAGACAGTTTCCAGATTATTATCTGAGCATTTTTGCACCTGAAATTGTAAAAAGGGAACACAGTTTTCTAGTTTCTAGAAACTATGATTTTAAAGTAAACAACAAGGAGTTTTTTCAATGAAAGCAAAAAAATTAGTTGGACTTAGCTTGACGGCAGCTGCAATGGTCGGTTTTGTCATGTCCTCCGGCACAGCTTTAGCAACTACTAAACACCATACCACTGCCAGTAGCTGTGCTAAAGAAGTAAGATGTTATGAAGTCAATGGTTGCAAAGATAGCTCGTCATGCAAAACTAATGGCTATATTTTGGTATCTAAATCTGCTTGTGAGCAATTGAGTGGAACAACTACTAAGCCAACAAATACCAGTTTAAGTAATACAAATTCTACCAATCCCAATACAAATCCTGGGATGAATCCTAACAATCCCACGACGAACACAAACCCATCGGATACTAACCCAACAGCTACTAATCCATCGGACACGAATCCGTCCAATACTAACCCATATAATAATCCAAATACCCCAACTAGCCCAAATAGCACTACGCCAAATAATCCAAACAGTACAAATCCATATAGTACAAATCCATCTAAAACTTCTGGGAATGGAACTTCCGCTGTGATCCATCGCGCAGTGGTCCAAGAAGTTCAGTAATCTATTGACGCCATGACCAAAAGCCTGCTGTGTTTCACATAGCAGGCTTTTTTGTTAGAATAAGAGTATGTGGAATCAATTATTTAGAAAAATCATCATCAGTATCAGTACGGTGGTTGTTTTTTTTGCCCTCATCTTATCGATGCTATTTATCACTTTTTTTTCACCCGACAATTTTAAATACCAGATTGTTCATCAAGTGTATTTAAAGACCGGCCAAACAATGGAAATAAACGGCCCGATCGATTGGAGTTTCACGCCGGACCTAGGTATTCGATTACACCAGGTGAAATGGGTCGGTGCATCTGTGGTTGCTGAAAAGGTCGATGCCATCGTGGCTTGGCGTCCTTTATTTTCCGGTCAAGTCATTATTAAAAAAATTATGGTGCATAATCTGACGCTACCATTCGAAGGCATTCAGCTTAAGGGAGATATAGCAGTGGATTTGAAAGCACAAACCCTTGTGGCTGATAATCTATTCCTCGATTGTGGCCTTACTCTGAGTTTCACACATGTGTATGCCAACCTGTTTGCCGACCAACAAATTTTAAAGTTGTCGCAATTAAGGGGTAGGGTCAATGGTGGAGAGTTCAGTGGACAAATAACTGCGAATCTAATGGGCGATCTTCCTCATTTTGCTATTGATGCGGTTCTCACGAAGGTGAAATTAGAACAGTTCAGTCATTCGAAACTGTTGCAGGGAGCTGCAAACATTGCCATGAACGTAAATATGCAAGGGAATACGGCCAGTGCTTTAATGCATAGCTTAAATGGCAAGGTTCAGATGGCGGCTAACGATGGTGCGATTAGTAATAATGAATTAATGAAGCAAGTAAAAAATCTAAGTCAATGGATTAAGATTTCAACTTCTACTCCTTTTTCCCAGTTCACTATGAGCGGCGTAATTGTCGATGGTTTGCTTAAAAGTGACGATCTAGAAATGCTAGCAGAGGACTTTGCTCTCACCGGCAGAGGCAAAATGGATTTACCCACCTCTCAAATGGATTATCATATGACCATGCACGGTCATGCCAAAATGTTTAACCAAAAGATTAATTTTTCTGTTCCATTCGCCATCGGCGGCACTTTTTCTAAACCAAGTTTTAAGCCAGACCTCTCATCGACCAGTCAGAGTGAAGATGCTTCTAATAAGAAATTAAATCATTTTTTCAATAAAACCATAAAAAACTTTTTGTCGGCTCAAGAAAATTAACTATCTGTCAATGATGTTCATCGATTTTCAATTTATGCTAAATTAATATAAAAGAAACGGTTTGCGAAGTTCAAAAAAATTATCTAACCCCGGCTGAAAATCAGCAGTGATATTTTTTACTGATTCGCCGCGTTCCAATGCTGTCCGTATGCTAGATGTTCCGACCACATAATCAAAGTAATCACCATGGAATTTCAGCTTCTTCCCGTACAGTTGTTTTACCATTGATAGAATGGCAAGCGTGGTGGCAACAGGTTGAAAGGTTTCTCGGTTAGTGATATGTAATTGAACACCACGGCATTGTTTACCCTGAAATTTAGAAAATGTAGGTGAGAACCAAACTTCTCGAAACTTCACACCAGGCAAATGAAGTTCGTTCAATTTTTTTGCTAAAACAAATCCATTAACCCAAGGCGCGCCGAATATTTCGAATGGCTGTGTTGTGCCTCGACCCTCAGACAAATTTGTTCCTTCGAGTAATACTTGGCCCGGATAAACAATAGCCGAATTCAACGTTGGTAAATTCGGTGATGGAATGACCCAAGGCAAAGATGTTTGATCAAACCATTCATTCCGCCTCCAGTTTTCCATTGGTATCACAGTCAGCTTTGCTTTATTCGATAAAAATTTTTCGTTGAATAATAAAGCAAGTTCGCCAATGGTCATGCCATGTCGTAGAGGTATTGGATAAAGCCCAATGAATGAACTATATTTCGGGTATTCGAGGATAGGCCCTTCCATTGTGATGCCTCCAATGGGATTTGGTCGATCTAAAACAATAACAGGGATACCTGCTTTAGCACAGGCTTCCATGACGTAATTCATGGTGGCAATGTAAGTGTAAATACGTGTTCCGACGTCTTGCAAATCGAGGACTATCACGTCAACAGACCGTAATATATCTGGGTCCACTTGTTTACCCTGATTCTGGGTATCAAATGCACGCATAGTTTTATCAATTGTTTTTAACATGCTTTTGGACGGCTTTTTAGATTGCCCATAAAGGCTGTAAACTGGTAATTGATAATCTTTGTCAAAATAGTAGGGGACATATTCACCCGCTTGTGAATTACCATGAACACCGTGTTCAGGTCCGTACAGCGCGACAAGCTTAATCTCTGGATGTTGATGAAAAAGTTCTATAGTACTTTTGAGGGAGCCGCTCATACCAGTCGGATTAGTGACCAAACCGACGCGTTTTCCACGAAGTAATTCGAGATGTTTCTCAAATAGAACATCAACTCCAAGTTTTACCGGTAAAAAATCAGTTGAAGTATTTTTGTTTTCTGGTACGCCGTAAGAGGTGAAAGGTAACATGACAAGAAAGTAAGATAAAAATCGTGTGGCAATAAAATTTCTCATCTTTATAGTTCTCCATCGTCTCAGGTAAAAAAATATGCCATTTTTCAATATCATTTAGAAAATTTATTATATGGTTCACTAGACAAAAAAACAATACTCAATAAAATAAATCACCTATTAGCCTATCTTGAATAAAATTAGCGAATAGTGTTAAATTGGTGGTTTTATCGAATGGGCGAAAGTGGCGGAATTGGTAGACGCGCTGGATTTAGGTTCCAGTGGGGTAACCTGTGAGAGTTCGAGTCTCTCCTTTCGCATAGTATTCCCATGTAACCTAACAAGATGAGGCTATGAATATGCGGGTTGAAGTAATAAAGTTAGATGGTTTATCGCGTCGTTTAAATGTGGTTTTGCCAGCAGAGCGGTTACGCCAAGCTTATGATGAGCGTATTAAAGAAGTGGCTAAAAATGTTCGGCTGCCTGGATTCCGTTCTGGCAAGATACCGATGCCAGTGATCGAAAAACGATTTGGAAACATAGTCCTAAGAGAAGTGGCCAGTGAATTAATGCAAGCCGGCTTTCAGCAAGCTGTCACTGATGAAAAACTAAAAGTTGCAGGCTCCCCAGAGGTTAAACCTGGAGAAATCGATAAAGAAAAAGATCTTCAATTTGAAGTTTCATTCGAAACTTATCCTGAGGTTAAGTTAGCAGATTTCCATCAAGTAAAGGTAGAAAAATTACAAGCCGAAGTGACCGATGAAGATGTCGAGCGAATGCTGCAAAAATTGCGAAAACAACAAGCACATTGGCACAGAGTTGATCGAGCGGCTGAGTTAGGTGATCGTGTACTGATTGATTTTGATGGTTTCATTGAAGGTAAACCATTCCCGGGTGGCAGCGGCAAGGACTTCACTCTAGAATTGGGTTCGCGACAGATGATCCCTGGGTTTGAAGAAGGATTATTAAATGCAAAAGCTGGCGATGATCTGAGTGTCGATGTGACCTTTCCTCAAGATTATCCGGCCACCCATTTAGCCAATCAAAAAGCAATTTTTAAAATCAAATTGCATGAAGTACAAGAGGCTCATTTACCTGAATTAGATGATGATTTCTTTAATAAACTGAGTATTAAAAGTGGAGGTTTAGAAGCATTAACTAAAAAGCTCCGCGATGATATGGAAACTGAGCTTAAAAATAGATTAATGGCGCAATTAAAAGAAGAAGTATTAAATCGTTTAATTGAACTTAATCCAGTTACTCCACCCAATTCCATGGTTGAAGATGAAATTAAAAATCTACAAGAAGTGACCCGTCAACAAATCAGCGCCCAACAAGGTAAAAAAGGCAAGGAAACCAGCAAGATCCAATTACCTAAAGAACCTTTTATTCCTCAAGCACAAAAACGAGTGATTTTAGGCTTATTAGTCGGAGAAGCTATTAAAAACTTTGGCATTAAATCTGACAAAAATAAAGTTCGTGACAAAATAAATGAGATGGTAATGGCTTCTGGATACGGAAATCCTGAAGAAATGGCCGCTTGGTATCATCAAAATAAACGTCTAATGAGTGAAATTGAAACCTTGGTACTTGAAGATCAAGTGGTTGAAAAATTGTTAACCCAAGCGCAAATTGTTGAGAAGCATGTGAGTTACCAAGAAGCGTTTGCTGTTACCCAACAGCAAGCTTAATAAATTAATATTAAAAAAGGACACACATAATGACTAGTCATAATTATTTAGTACCTATGGTTGTTGAACAAAGCGCTCGGGGTGAGCGTGCTTATGATATTTATTCAAGGTTACTAAAGGAAAGGATTATTTTTTTAGTTGGTCAAATTGAGGAACAAACGGCTAATCTTATCGTCGCCCAATTATTGTTTTTGGAATCTGAAAATCCTAATAAAGATATTTCTTTATATATTAATTCTCCTGGTGGTGTGGTCAGCGCAGCTTTAGCCATTTACGATACCATGCAATTTGTGAAACCTGATGTCAGTACCCTTTGCATTGGGCAAGCAGCCAGCGCGGCTGCCTTATTGTTAACTGCAGGGACCAAAGGCAAACGTCATTGCTTGCCGCATTCTACCGTGATGATCCATCAGGTATTGGGTGGTTACCAGGGGCAAGGGACAGATATACAAATTCATGCTCGTGAGACCGAACGTATCGGTAAGCTACTGAATGATCTTTTAGCGAAGCATACTGGCCAGTCGGTTAAACAAATTGAAAAGGACACTAACCGTGATAATTTTATGCATGCAGAACAAGCAGTGAGTTACGGTTTAGTCGATACTATTTTTGAACAACGGGAATAAAAAAACTGACAGGGCTGTTCCAAGAATATTTAAAAAATAGTTTTCGCAGAAAATCTCTACGCCATGGGGGATCGCAAGGGGGAGCCGCGCGAAGCGCTTCCCCTTCATTCCGAGCATCGGCTCCGCCGAGCGCAGGATATGAACAAGAAGCAATTCTCGCTGTATAAAGCGAGAATTGCGGCTGGGCCATTGAAAACATCAGGCACAGTCCTTATATTGATAATATAACTAAGATGAGGTTGTTCAATGAGTGGGGATAAGTCTAAAGAGTTGTTTTGTTCTTTTTGCGGGAAAAGCCAACATGAAGTCCGCAAATTAATTGCTGGGCCTTCAGTGTTCGTCTGCAATGAATGTATCAGTTTATGTAACGACATCATTCGAGAAGAAGAACGTACACAAGTGATTGGCTCGCAAGCGGCATTACCTACGCCACAGCGTATACATCAACAATTGAATGAATATGTTATTGGCCAAGATTTCGCAAAAAAAACCCTATCAGTTGCAGTTTATAACCATTATAAACGGCTTAGACATCAGGCGGATAAAGATCAAGAAGTGGAATTAGCCAAAAGCAATATTTTGTTAATTGGCCCGACGGGATCAGGTAAAACTTTATTAGCACAAACATTGGCAAAAATAATTGATGTACCTTTTGCCATTGCTGATGCAACGACTTTAACTGAAGCGGGTTACGTGGGTGAAGACGTTGAAAATATCATCCAAAAATTGTTGCAACGTTGCGATTACAACGTTGAAAAAGCTCAACGCGGAATTATTTACATCGATGAAATCGATAAAATTGCTCGCAAAAGCGAAAGTCCCTCTTTAACCCGTGATGTTTCTGGTGAAGGAGTCCAGCAAGCCCTATTGAAATTAATTGAAGGAACTGTCGCTTCGATTCCCCCACAAGGTGGGCGTAAGCATCCTCAACAAGAATATTTGCAGATCGATACTTCTAATATTTTATTTATTTGTGGTGGCGCATTTGCCGAACTGCCAAGAATTATTCAGCAGCGGACTGATACCAGCAGTATAGGCTTTACAGCTAAAGTTAAAGATCAACAAGCCCCAGCTATGAATGCCGAATTAATGCGCCAAGTCGAGCCTGAAGATTTAATGAAGTTTGGTTTAATTCCAGAATTTGTAGGACGCTTGCCAGTCATATCTGTATTAGATGAATTAGATGAAAAAGCATTGATGCAAATTTTGACTGAACCCAAAAATGCATTAACCAAGCAGTACAAAAAACTTTTTGCTTTAGAGGGAGTCGAGCTTGAGTTCAGAGAAAAAGCCATGGAAGCAATTGCTAAACAAGCGATAAAACGAAAATCTGGCGCACGTGGTTTACGTTCGATTGTCGAGCATAAACTATTGGATTTGATGTATGAATTGCCGACCTTAACAGGATTAAAAAAAGTGGTGATGGATGAGAATGTGATTGTTCAAAACGCTAAACCATTATATATATATCAACAAACCGGTGAACGTAAAGTTGGCTAGACGCCAAGGAAAAAAAATGCAAACCAAAAAAAAATCCATGAATTTACCTCTGTTACCTTTGCGTGATGTCGTTATTTTTCCTCATATGGTGATTCCATTATTTGTTGGGCGAGCTGAATCTATCAAAGCCCTAGAATTCGCAATGGAAATGGATAAACAAATCTTTCTAGTAGCACAAAAAGATGCAAGCATTGATGCACCTACTGCTGCCGACTTGTATGAAATCGGCACTGTGGCGACAATATTACAATTATTACATTTGCCAGACGGTACAGTCAAAGTACTTGTTGAAGGAGTGCAGCGGGCAAAAATGTTGGAATTTAAAGCCGAAAAAACCTATTTGTCTGCCAATATAGAGCTGTTAGATGACATTGGAACTTTGGATGATACTGAAGTTGTGGTGTTAATGCGCAGCATTTTGAATCAATTTGAAGAATTAATTAAACTTAACAAAAAAATTCCTACTGAGTTGCTCACCTCTTTGCGAAATATTGAAAATCCTGGGAGTTTAGCTGACAGTATTGCTGCCCATATGAGTGTTAAAATTTCCTCACGTCAGGAAGTATTAGAAAAAATAAATGTACGGGAGCGTCTAGAATTATTGCATAAACTACTGAGTGAAGAACTCGACTTGGTTGAAGTGGAAAAGCGAGTTCAAGGAAGAGTTAAACAGCAGGTGGAAAAAAGTCAGCGTCAATATTATTTGAGTGAAAAAATTAAAGCAATTCAAAAAGAATTAGGCGAAATGGAAGAGGGTGGCAATGGTTTTCAGGATGAAATTAAAGAGCTACAAAAGAAAATTGCCGAGGCAGGCATGCCGAAGGAAGCAAAAGAAAAAGCAGAGTCTGAATTAAATAAATTAAAAATGATGTCACCTATGTCGGCAGAAGCGACAGTGAGTCGTAATTATTTGGATATACTTATCCAAGTTCCCTGGGAAAAACAGAGCAAAACCTCTCACGACTTAGAAAAAGCCGAAGCTATTTTAGATGCTGATCATTACGGCTTAAAAGAAGTAAAAGAACGAATTCTAGAATATTTAGCAGTGCAGCAGCGCGTGAAAAAAATGCGGGGTCCCATTTTATGTTTGGTGGGTCCTCCAGGCGTGGGTAAAACATCTTTGGGTCAATCCATTGCCAATGCAACCGGCCGCGAATTTGTGCGCATTTCTTTAGGTGGAGTTCGTGATGAAGCAGAAATTCGTGGTCATAGACGAACTTATATCGGTGCTCTACCCGGCAAAATAATCCAAAAACTTTGTAAAGTTAAAGTTCGTAACCCGCTATTTATGTTAGATGAAGTTGATAAAATGGCTATGGATTTTCGCGGCGATCCAGCGTCAGCTTTATTAGAAGTTTTAGATCCCGAACAAAATTTTGCTTTTAATGATCATTATTTAGAAGTTGATTATGATTTATCGGACGTGATGTTTATTGCCACGGCAAATTCTATTGGATATTCCCATAGCATTATTAGATCGTATGGAAGTGATTCGATTAGCGGGTTATACCGAAGCAAGAAAAATTAAATATCGCTAAAAGATATTTAATTCCTCGCCAATTAAAACGGACTGGCCTTAAAGAAAAAGGAAATTAATATTACCGATGGCGCCATCTTGAGATTATTCAAGATTACACTCGCGAAGCAGGGGTACGAAATTTGGAACGCGAAATTGTCTAAAATCTGCCGTAAAGTGGTCAAAGCAATTATTTTGAAAAAATTAAATAAAAAAATTGTCATCACCCGTCGAAATATCGAAAAATATTTAGGAGTGAAACGTTTTCGATTTGGATTGGCAGAACGCGATAATCAAATTGGCCAAGTCACAGGGTTGGCGTGGACCGAAGTCGGTGGTGAATTATTAACGATTGAAGCACAAATTATGCCGGGTAAAGGTAAATCTTTGCAAACCGGTCGTTTAGGAGATGTGATGCAAGAATCAATTCAAGCGGCGATGACCGTGGTGCGCAGTCGCTCGGAAGCATATGGTGTTGAAGCAGATTATTTCCAAAATCATGATTTTCATGTTCATGTTCCCGAAGGAGCGACGCCAAAAGATGGTCCCAGCGCCGGTATTGCGATGTGTACTGCTTTGGTTTCGGCTATTACTCGAATTCCAGTGCGTGCTGATGTGGCGATGACTGGTGAAATCACTTTACGTGGCAAAGTATTGCCGATCGGTGGTTTAAAAGAAAAACTATTGGCGGCATTGCGCGGTGGGATAAAAACGGTGATTATCCCCGGAGAGAATAAAAAAGATCTAAAAGAAATCCCTCACGAAGTGACCCATGGCTTACAAATTCATCCAGTAGAATGGATTGATGAAGTGTTGCAATTGGCGTTGACCTCCACTCCAGTACCTTTAGTTAAAATGAGCTCAGAACCCATTAGTGAAAAGGAGAAAAAAAATAAACGCCAACAACAACAGCGTAGAACTCACTAAATGAAGCATATTTTCCCTGAACAATCTTTGCAAAAGAAAATTGTTAAAGTGCTAGAGCAAGCTCGTCATCGCGGCATGGATGCAGCGGAAGCAGTGATAGCGATAGAGAGCGGTTTTTCTGTCGGGGTTCGCCATGCTGAGGTGGAGCGAGTACAGCACCATCAGGGGAAAAGTTTACATGTGACCATTTATAATGACCAACGCACGGGCAATGCGGCGACCTCTGACTTGAGCACGGAAGCTATTTTAGCAGCGGTTGATAAAGCTTGTGCGATTGCACGTTATGCAGGGCAAGACCCATTCGCGGGTTTGGCCGATCCTCAGTTGATGGCTGTGCATTATCCAGATTTACAGATGTTTCATCCTTGGGGTATTACACCCAAAGAGGCCATTAAGTTAGCTATTGAATGCGATACCGCTGCACGCGGCGAAGATCCGCGCATTACCGATGCCGAGGGAGCGAATGTGACCACCTACGATTCATTTCACGTATACGGCAATACCCATGATTTTATGGGCAGCTATCCGCAAAGTTTGCATAGTATAACTTGTGGTGTGGTTGCAGAAGCGAATCATAAAAAGCAAAATGATCATGAATATACCATCGCTCGCGCTGCAAAAGATTTAGATCACCCGGTGATAGTCGGAAAACAAGCCGCACATAAAGTTTTGCAACGTTTGGATCCTAGGCGCATATCAACCCGTCGTTGCCCAGTATTATTTCATGCGCCCATGGCCAAGAGTCTGTTAGGACATTTTGTTTCTGCTATCAGTGGTCGCAGTCTCTATCAAAAATCCTCTTTTTTACTGGATCATTTGCATCAACAAATATTTCCTAAATTTATACACATTTACCAGCAACCCCATTTAATTGGTGGTTTAGGCAGTGCACCTTTCGATCATGAAGGGGTCAGGACCCAAGATCTCGATTATGTGCAAGAAGGTGTTTTGCAAAATTATGTCCTGGCAAGTTATTCGGGTCGTAAATTAGGTATGCCTTCCACCGGCAATGCCGGCGGCGTTTTTAATTTAACCATTAATGATTCTGGATTAGATTTAACCCATCTATTCAAAAAAATGGGTAGCGGTTTATTTGTCACCGATTTAATGGGTCATGGTATTAACATAGTGACAGGCACTTATTCCCGTGGTGCAGCCGGATTCTGGATAGAAAATGGCGAGATCCAATATCCAGTGGATGAGATAACTATAGCAGGACAATTAAAAGATATGTTTGCCGGTTTCGTCGCAATTGCCAACGATACCGATAGCCGTGGTGGAATACGCAGTGGCTCTATTTTAATTGATGAAATGATGATTGCAGGCGATTAAAAGTTTCCACCATCCCATCAATATTTCCCACCGCCAGGGATTCGCGGGATAATCGCAATGGCGGGTCCTGGCAGAGAAAATTGTTTTTCCGTGCTCTCGAGTACGCTCCGCGCGCAAAAAGCACAATCTCTGCCACCCGCCGACAAAGCTAGCGCCTGGCGGTGGAAAATATTGACGGAGTTAAAGGAAGGTATAAGGGATTACCCGCTTATTATAGGATATTAAATATGAAATCTCAGGAAAGCCAACGGTTGATGGAGCAAGGAACGGGGGACGTACCCGTTTGGTACCAATGGGGCCCATATGTTTCGGAAAGATCTTGGGGCACTGTGCGTGAAGATTATAGTGCAGATGGAGATGCATGGCGATATTTTCCCTTCGAACAAGCCCATCAACGTGTTTACCGATGGGGTGAAGATGGAATTGCTGGGTGGTGTGACCGTTATCAAACCTTAGTGTTTTCTCCGGCATTTTGGAATGGCAAAGATCCTATTTTAAAAGAACGATTATTTGGCTTATCTTCCCATGAAGGCAATCACGGTGAAGATGTTAAAGAATATTATTATTATCTGGATGCAACTCCCACCCATTCCTATATGAAATATCTCTATAAATACCCCCAACTAGAATTCCCTTATAAACAATTGCGAGAGGCTAATGCAGCGAGTGATACGCATCAGCAAGAATTTGAGTTAATCGACACAGGAATTTTAAAAGATAATAAATATTTTGATATTTTTATTGAATATGCCAAGGCTTCGCCGCGAGATACTTTTATTCGTATCAAAGCAATTAATCGTGGTAATCAAAGTGCACCCTTGCATATCATTCCTCAGCTTTGGTTCAGAAACCAGTGGTCATGGGGATATAACAAATTACCTCAACCCCAAATTAGCGATGATACTTCTAGCAAAAATGTACTTTGTTTATTTGCGGATGATGCTCGGTTATTATCGCCACCTAATTTGAATTTTGTTTATCGTTTGGGGCCACAGTATTTGTATGGAAGTGGAGGCGGAAAAACTCTATTTACCAACAATGAAAATCATACCGCCGATCAAGAATTTTATAAGGACGGCTTTCATCAAAATCTGATTGGTGGTCAAAACTCGTTGAACCCCGACAAATATGGCACCAAAGCTGCCTTATATTACTATTTTGACGCTATTCCTCCACAAGGTGCTGTCGAAGTGTATCTACGTTTGGTTGATCATCCTTGTACTAATCCCTTGGCCGGAGCTGAAAAAATTATCAATCAGCGTAAACTGGAAGCTGATGAATTTTATCAAACTATTTATCCACCCAACGCCAGTGCTGAAGAATGTATGATTCAACGACAGGCATTGGCCAGTATGATTTGGAATAAGCAAATTTATTTATTTGATGTTAATATTTGGCTTAAAGGAGATGATCCTGATAACCCACCCCCACCTGGGCGTACTGATATCCGCAATACCCATTGGCGACATCTTAACTCCATGCGCATCTTATCTATGCCTGATAAATGGGAATATCCGTGGTTTGCGGCTTGGGATTTAGCATTCCACTGCATTACTTTAGGTTTGGTGGATATTGAGTTTGCTAAAGAACAGTTATGGCTTTTGTTATTCGACCAATTCCAGCATCCGAATGGATCTATTCCTGCCTACGAATGGGAATTTTCAGATTTAAATCCACCCGTTCAAGCATGGGCTGCATTTCGTTTGTATAAGATGGAATATGAGCGAACTGGCAAAAAGGATTTAAATTTTTTAAAAAAATGTTATTTAAAATTATTAATGAATTTTGCTTATTGGGTGAATAAAGTAGATAGCTCGGGATGCAATGTTTTTGAAGGCGGGTTTTTAGGTCTTGATAACATAACCATTGTTGATCGTTCCAAAATCTATAGTGCAAAAACCACATTGAAACAATCTGATGGCACTGGCTGGATGGCTATGTTTTCGCTGAACTTAATGCGAATAAGCTTAGAACTTGCTAAATCTGAACCAACTTATGAATCGTTGGGCACAAAATTTTTTCAACATTTTATTTATATTGCCCATGCCATGCAAAAAAATCAGAGTTATACTTTATGGAGTGAACAGGATGGTTTTTTCTACGATGCGTTGGTGCATGCCGATGGTAAATTCGATGCATTCAAGGTGCGTTCCCTGGTGGGCCTAATTCCTTTCTACGCAATTGAAGTCATAGAAGAAAGTGAGTTAAATCAATTCCCAGAATTTAAAAAGAACTTTGTTTGGTTTTTAAGGAATCGTCAACGTTTAACCAAAGATCGAGTGACTTATGTTAAGGAAACTAGTAGAAATTTTTATATATTATCTTTACCTGATCGTAAGCAAATAAAAAGTGTCGTTCGTTATCTGTATGACCCAAATGAATTTCTTTCTAATTATGGCATCCGGAGCCTTTCAAAGTTTCATGAAAAAAATCCATTTTTTTATGAAGGTGCACAGATCGGTTATGAGCCTGGGGAATCTCTACAACGTATGAAAGGTGGTAATTCCAATTGGCGGGGTCCTATTTGGTTTCCAACGAACTATTTATTAATCGAGTCATTAAAAATTTATGCTGCCGCTATGCAGCACCAAAAAATTAAAATTAACAATGATCAATCTATCTTCCTTGAAGAATTGGTAGCGATCATTGCTAATCGTCTTATTTCATTATTTAAAGTGAATGATAACGGGATAAGACCTTTTTTTGGCAACTTTCCCATGGCGAAAGACCCACATTTTCGTGATTATTTATGGTTTAACGAATACTTTCAGGCTGAAACCGGTCAAGGGCTGGGAGCCTCCCATCAAAATGGCTGGACCGGTTTGGTCGCCAATTTAATTGATGAATTCAGGCAATGAGGGATTTTTCCCTAGTGGTAAAATTGACGAATTTTTAGAGGATTGTTTTAAATCACCGTATGGAAGGATATGTTGAAAATTGACATGCATCTAAAAACATCTTGAAATGTGAGCAATATTTTTAAAAAAATTATGAGAACAGTAAGTAATATTCGATGAGTTAGTTAGATTTACTTTGAAACTCGTAGATTATAGCATTGAGTTACCTTAAATACTCATCCAGTAAGTTTTAATTGAATTTTCAAAGGGCATTATGTTCGAAGAATTATTAGCCGAATTAAAGGAAACGTATTATAGGTGCGTGGATAATGAAGAATTTCCACTAAAGCTCCTGCTAATAGTAATAGAGGTACGTCTAAAAGCTTATGTACGCGAAATGTCATTGCGAGAAGCCAGTGTAGTTGAAACTGTTAAAGAGGAAAAGGATGGAAGTATTAAACAGGTGTTTTATTTTCTACCTCTTAATTATAGTAAATTGATTGAAGAATTTAGCAAAAATCATGAAAAATGCCAAGAATGGAAATGTGAAAAAATAGATCTAGCTCAAATGTTTGAGCGAATCTATTAGAGGAAATAGATCAATACATTGTTAAAACTGAAGGGTTTCCAAAGGAGACAGAATTTAACTCTTATGGGGATTTCTTAAATCCTGAAAGGCTGAAGTTGTTGCTCGTTAACAAGGCAGACCCCAATCAAGAGTATTTAGGGGCAAGTATATTAACCCAAGTACTTCTTCGATCGGAAGACGAATTTCGGTCGATAGATTTACCAACCAAAAAAACTATGATTCAGTTGTTATTGAAACATAAAGCTGATCCAAATATGTATCATAATATCTTTCAACCACCTTTAATGTTGGCCGTCTCGCAGGGAGAAAGAGAGATCATTAAGTTACTAATAGAAAATAAGGCAAATATTAATCATATTCATTCCGAAAAATGGAGCATCAGAACACCATTACAGGAAGCAATCTTTCACGGTCAACACGCTGCTCTCAGTACATTGCTAGAATTAAAAGCAGATATTTATTTGGAAGAAAAATATCTTGCTCATCCTTTGGTTTTCGCCATTACTAATGGGTAAAGCAGAATTTATTGAACAACTTGCTGGGGAAATGGATATTAAAATGATTAATGAGCAAAGTGATCTTCGTCCTTCTCTATTAAGGATAGCCATATCTCATGGAACAAAGGAGCATTTGCCAGTTATTAGAAAGTTATTAGCAATGAAAGCTTCTGTGAATTTACCAGATTCAAAAGGCGTAACTCCATTGCTTGCTGTTCCTAAGCAAGAAAAATTTGATTTTAATCATCCGGATATATTGACTACTGGTGTGGAAGAATATTCTAATAATGGTGTATTATCTTTTAAGGTTTCATACACCCCTAATCTTACCCTTCCAATGAGATCAGAAACAGCCATATTGCTTCTGGAATCAAAAGCAGATATCACCTGGTCAGATAAGAACCACCAAACTGTGGTTGATATTGCCATTGACCACAGGCAGATTTACATTCTGGCCGCGATAAGCTTCTATTGTTTGCGTTTTTTAAGTGCTAATCGTGTTGAGAGCATGTTAGTCCCCTATTTACTTAAACATTTGTCCTCTATAGTGCATGATTACCTTTATTCTAATGTAGGGATGAATTCTCTTGTTGAGACCTATGATAAGTCCTGTGAATTTGGAAGAAAGAAAACGACCTACTTTATAATAGCAATATCCTAGGCTTAGAAATTAAAAAGCCACAAATTTTACAAGACCCAATTCTCAATCAATTGAGAAAAGGTATCAATCGCGATTATCTATACGTGAATAATCCAATTCATGAATTAGTTACAGAAGAAATAATCACTGCAGCTCAAAAGGGACAAAAGGCTTTTGGCTTTATTGCATCGATGGCTAAAGTGCTTCATACATGGGTGTCTGAAGAATCTACAATCTCTCATCTTCAACTAACCTAAAAGTCTACTCATAACTTAGCAATAGCGATTATTTATCCTCGCGCCTCCAAAAAATTCACTTGCTATCTCCATTTTTGCTGCTAAAATGGAGATAGCAGGTGAAAATTTTTGGTTAAATCGCTATGCATGACTATATTAAACGTTTTTTGACGCCCAGTGGGCAAACTTATTTCTTGTTCGGTCCCCGCGGGACCGGCAAATCCACCTGGCTAAAGTTTTATTATCCCGATGCGTTGCGAATAGATCTTTTAAAGCCGGATATCATCCGCCAATACCAGGCCTACCCGGAACGGTTAGCCGAAACCGTACGCGCCGCAAAATCCAAAATCATCATCATCGATGAAGTACAAAAACTTCCGGAGCTGTTGAATGTAGTACACAGTCTAATTGAAGAAAAACAAGAATGGCAATTTATATTGACCGGATCCAGCGCTCGGAAACTGAAACGAGCTGGAGTGAATCTGCTGGGGGGGCGAGCGCTAGTGCGCCACCTGCATCCTTTCATGGCATCGGAACTGGGCGAGAGATTTTTATTAGCCGATGCCCTGCGTTATGGATTAGTACCTTTGATCATCAATAGCGTAGATCCCACTGAAACCCTCAAGGCTTATGCTGGATTATATTTAGAAGAAGAAGTAAAAACCGAAAATTGGGTGCGTAATATCGGTCATTTTTCGCGATTCCTCGAAGTCATGAGTTTTTCTCATGGCGCTATTCTCAATGTCAGCAACATTGCCCGTGAGTGTGAAGTGTCGCGGAAATTGATCGAAGGATATCTGGATGTTTTACAGGATTTACTGCTGAGTTTTCAGCTTCCCGTTTTTACTGTGAGAGCCAAGCGTGAAATAGTTTCGCATCCTAAATTTTATTACTTCGACGCAGGTATTTATACCAGCTTGCGGCCCGCCGGTTATTTAGATGCCCCCAGCGAACTAAACGGAGCCGGGCTGGAAGGATTGGTGGTGCAACATTTGCAGGCCTGGAATGATTACCAAGGAACGCCCAACAAATTATATTACTGGCGAACTCGCTATGGTCTGGAAGTGGACTTCATTATTGATGGCAAGGCTGGGCTTTATGCTATTGAAGTGAAAAACGCCGATAAGATTTATAATCAGGATCTCAGTGGATTAAAAGCTTTTTGTGAAGACTATCCCGAAGCAAAGCCGTTGATGCTATACCGAGGCCAGGAGCGACTTCAAAAAGGCAAAATTCTCTGCCTACCTGTTGAAGAATTCTTAAAATCTCTCACCCCAATCCACCCAGATTTACCCCATTAAAACATTTATACACGAATTACTGAGCCTCCACTCGCTCGTGCGGTTATATTTTAAAAGCAGTTTTTATGAATGAATATGCACATGCTTTGGAGGGTTACGCGGCGGATGTCAAAGATGGTATCCCTTGTTGACATCAATGTTCGTTTAAACTAATTGCGATAAAAATGTTTTAGCCGGGACAATAATGGGACCGGTAGTTTTAAAACAGTCCTTATCAACATAAGGCAACTCCATCACTACCTGGAAGGCGTGGGGTGCATTTAATTGTTGCTGAAATTCGATGAGATTTTTACTGAGGGGTTGGTTGTTTGCCAATTTTACTTCCACCAGAAACCAAGGCTGCCGATTTTTCACTACTAAAAAATCAACTTCTTTTTTTCCAATGTCCGTAAAAAATATAATTCATAATTTCCAAAACCCAAGTCAGTCCATAAGTTAATAGCTTTTAGAAGATGCGAGGCAATAAAGTTTTCAGCTCTGGAACCAGGACTTTCAATGACAGCCCAATCCCAGAGAAAAATTTTCGGTTCTTTGATTAAGGAGCGAGTAATATTTTTTTGCCAGGGACGCAATAAAAAACAAAAATAAAAAGATTCCAGTGTTTTTATCCATCGGCGAATGGTGTCAGCCGAAACCCGCACTTTATTGGCCAAATTTGTAAAATTAATCAGTTGTGTGGCCTGTTCTTTCAGTAATATTGTGAGTATTTCCAGTTGCCCAATGTCTAAGATACGATTTAGATCGCGTATGTCTTCTCTAATCAATTGTTCCTGTCGCAGTTGCTGCCACCGAATGCTGAAACGGTTATTTTTTTTTAGGAAAGGCTTGGGAAAACCGCCGAATTCATAAAGCGCGGAAAAAATCTCATCATCGATCTTTTCTGGGAGACTGATTTCGTGATCAGCCACTGTTTGCCGCAAGCATTCTCCGACAGACAAAGGATGCATGCGATAAGAAAAATATCTCCCCATTAAGCTATCACCACCCGGTTTAAAAATTTTTAATCTTGAACTGCCAGTGACGATGATTTGAGTTTTTTGATGATAGGTATCGTAAAATCCTTTTAGAAAACTTTTCCATTTCTTGAACTTGTGGATTTCATCAAAAACAATGATCGGTTTTTGACGGGATAATTCGTCGAGCTTGGCGTAAGTCGCTATACTTAGAGGCCCCTCTAATATTAGCTGACGATGGTCCTGGTTATCCCAATTTAAATAGGTGAAATGATCTGTTAGCGTCTGTGCGGATTGACTGACTGTGGTCTTGCCTACTTGCCGGGGACCCTCCAGAAACATCATTTCTCCATCGTCAGAAAAGTGGTGTTTTATCAGAGATTCATAAACTCTTTTCATAATAAATCCTAATATATCAATAGCTTAATTTGATTATTATACGATGCATGAGGAAATAATCATGATTATTATACGACATATCGTCTAAGAATCAAGGACTAATGGAAGTAGCTATAATCTGATTTTGCCATTTTGCGTTCGCGAGAGGTGGTAATCTATTCTTCACCAAAACCGTCATTAATGAGTTCGCTGATTTTTTCTAATGCCAGCTCTTCATCGGGGCCGGAAACTATTAATATTATTTCTGCGCCTTGCGCTGCTCCTAGCGCCATCGTGCCAAGGATACTTTTTGCATTGATTTCACGGTGATCATAACTCAGCAAAATTTCGCTTTGAAAGCGTCCAGCCAAATTAATTAATTTGACCGAGGCTCGCGCATGTAAGCCAAGTTTATTCACAATAGTTAGTTTTTTTTGGAGCATAAATCCTCTATGTGGCTGGCACGACTTGATTGTTTAGCAATTGAAATGATTCGCGGAATGCTCATCGAAAAGATTGTTTGAGTCGAAATTTTTTCTTGCGCAAGATCATCCAAATTATCGAGCAAATAAACGATCAAATCTAATCGTTGTTGCACTTTGATCGATGTGTGACCCCAGATTAGAGTGGCGTCGAGCATTCCAGCATTTCTCAACCATAATTGGCCACGGATAGTAGGGGGACATCGGGCTAATAAATGCCGTTGCTGAAGATATATATCAGTTGCATCATCGCTAATCAAGCGATGACCTCGATTTAATAAATTAACTGCCAGGTTGCTTTTGCCAATGCCAGGTTTTCCAGTAATTAAAACACCCATTTGATGAACGCATAGCATCGTGCCATGTAAAGTGACTCTATTCAACGAATTAACCGTGATCAGTTAGTTTTTCTTTGTATTTATTCAATTGCCGAATAATTTTATCGACCAGTTTATCGATACTCTCATAGATATCTTCAGAGCTTGCTTTAGCATGGATCTGGGTGCCGGGAACGCTAATATTAGCTTCAGCGATCTGATTCAGTTTCTCCACATGAAAAGTTAAATGAATATGAGAAATTTTATCGGCTAAGGAATTAATCCTTTGTAGTTTTTTTTCTGCATAACTACGAATTGCACCTGTCATTTCGATATTTTGACCGGTCATTTGAATTTGCATAGTTGTCTCCTTTATTTGAAATAACTAGAATGTTCACAAATTAAAATCTTCTCCTAAATATACCTCCCGAACTTTTTGATTATTTAATATTTCTTGAGGAGAGCCTTGGGCTAAGATTTGCCCATCCGAGACAATATAAGCGCGTTGACATATGTCTAAAGTTTCCCGCACATTGTGATCGGTAATTAATATGCCAATGCCGCGTTCAGATAAGTGGGTAATTGTTCGTTTGATATCTATCACTGAAATAGGGTCAATACCAGCAAAAGGCTCATCGAGTAAAATAAATTTAGGATCGCACGCTAACGCCCGAGCTATTTCCACTCGACGACTTTCCCCGCCGGAAAGACTAATCGCCATAATTTCTTTTAAATGTTCAATATGAAACTCGTGGAGTAAATGCTCGAGTTTTTCTCGCTTTTGCTGTTTGGAAAGATCGCGACGTAGCTGTAAAATTGCCATAATATTTTCAGCCACACTCAATTTGCGAAAAATTGAACGTTCCTGAGGTAAATAACCCAGGCCAAGACGAGCTCTTTTATGCAAAGGTTGTTTGGTGATTTCTTGTTCATCAAGAAAAACTTGACCACCATCCGCGATCACCAAGCCAATGATCATGTTAAACGTCGTGGTTTTGCCGGCGCCATTTGGACCCAATAGGCCGACCACTTCACCATCGTTAATATGCACAGAAACACTTTTTACCACTTGCCGTGATTTGTAATGTTTACTCAGCTCATTGGTTTTTAATTGGGGCATGATTTAAGAGTTCACCTTGTGGAGGAGATAGAGCCGGTGCTTTTTTTTGCGGCTGAAGAATGAACACCGATCGCTCATTCGCTTTAGTTGGTTTTGAACGAACAATGCCATTTTTCATATCGTACCATATATGCGGGCCAGTAAAAATATTACCTTGCTTCACCTTGCCATTGCCCTCTAGTAAAATCGTTTTATCGTTAGGATTATACGTGATTTTGAAAGCCTCGACATAAAGGCGTTCTTTATTTGGTGAGAGCAGGGTATTGTAAAGAGCAGGTTTACCGAAAATTTCTATATACTTAATTTGATTGTTTTCGCCTTGGTAAACCAGGACTTTATCGCCTTTTAGGTGAGATGAGCCTTGTTCGGTTTGAACGTTACCTTCATAAATCAGGATGCGTTGTTCGCGATCATATGTAGCAGAATGGGAGTCAACATACATCGGTTGATATTTATCTGTATCCAAAGCCCATGCTATTGTTGAGCTGCACAGTAAAATTATCGCAATTAATTTCTTATTAAGCTTTATTCCCAGGGGATGGCGGTGGTACATAAGTGCCTCTAACTGCAGATAGTAATTTAAATATCCCTGCCTTAAAATAAACTTCCATGCCGTTGGCTTGGATAAAAGTATCCGGCCGAATAATAGTTACTTTTTGATCCGTTTCCGCAAAAGAACGATGTGGATAGATGGTCATCGAAGTAGTGAGAATGGTAGTTTCAGGAGAATTAAGCTCGGGAGCTTGGTGAACTTTGACCCCTCCCCCAAAAATTGATCTCTGCCCCATCTTCGATTGCTTTGCCTTGGGGGGCATTGACTGTCCAGGGAGTGCGTTGATTAGTAAATCCGATGACTTCAGGGCGATCAAAATAAGAAGTTTTGTCTTTAGAAAAATGCGTCATTTTTGGGGTATAAAGACGACTATGGACTAAGCCTTGCGGGTCAAACTGAGTATAATGGGCTTCGATAATATAGCCATCGACGGTCTTTTGCTGGACGACAGTTTGACTAAGGCGACGTTGATTTCCGAGAACAACCCATAAACTCACACTGACAAGAGTGATTAAAGCAAGGCTCATCCATCGTAACTTCATACGGTGATATCTTTAGTTTGAGTTTGCAATAAGCGGTCACAGGCTTCACGAACTGCACCCATGCCACCCTCCTTTTGAGTTTGCCAATTGGCTATGGCTTTTACTTCTGGGCAGGCATTGGCCACCGCAATGCTCAGGCCGACTCTGCGCATGACTGGAAGATCTGGAAGATCATCACCGATATAAGCTACTTCTTGAGGTTTGATATTTAACTCGTTGATTAAATTTTCGAAAACAATCATTTTATCATGACAATTTTGAAAGACAAGAGTGATATTGAGTTCGGCCATCCGAGCTGTGACACTCTGACTTGTCCGTCCAGAAATAATTGCAATTTGGACCCCAGCATTTTGTAAACGTTTTAGGCCAACCCCGTCATGGGTGTGAAAACGTTTTATTTCTTCACCATGAGTGGTTAACCAAATGGTGCCATCTGTCAATACGCCGTCCACATCTAATATCAGTAATTTAATGGCAGTCATCAGGCCACTCGTGCTTGTAATAAATCATGGATATGAATCACGCCCAGCGGGTGATGATGGGCATCGATCACGACCACTGCGGTGATCTTATGAGCTTGCATAATTTGTAAAGCGGTTGCCGCCAGAAGTTTGGGAGTTAAGGTAATACAATTTTTACTCATGACTTCATGGATCACTGTGCTATGTATGTCCCGGCCTTTATCCAGAGTGCGTCGTAAGTCGCCATCAGTAAAGACTCCAGATAACCGGCCTTGGTCATCAATGATGGTGGTCATTCCTAGGCGTTTTCGGGTCACTTCTACTAATGCGTCGCTTAATAAACAGGATTGTGGAACTACGGGCATGGCATCGCCGCTGTGCATCAAATCATCGATATGTAACAATAACCGCCGGCCTAATGACCCACCGGGATGGGAGAAGGCAAAATCTTGAGCAGTAAAGCCTCGGGACCCTAATAACGCAATCGCTAAAGCGTCGCCCATTACTAAAGCTGCAGTGCTGCTGGCGGTGGGTGCTAAACCCAGAGGACAAGCCTCTTGTTCAACACTGACATCCAAATGGACATTAGCACCTAAGGCTAATGTGGAATCAGGCTTGCCGGTAATGGCAATCATATTGACTCCGATCCGTTTAACGGAGGGAAGAAGATTCAATAATTCTGGAGTCTCACCTGAACTAGATAAGATAATTAAAGTATCTGTGCCAATAATCATCCCCATATCGCCATGGCTGGCTTCCCCTGGATGAACAAAGAAAGCAGGAGTCCCGGTACTGGCTAATGTGGAGGCAATTTTCCTTCCCACATGTCCAGATTTGCCCATGCCCATCACCACGATTCGACCCTGGCAATCCAGCAATAGTTGGCAGGCTCTGCTGAAACGATGGTCGATGCGCTGTTCTAAAGCCGAGATCGCTTGCAATTCAGTGCGGATAACTGCTTTACCAAGTTGACAAAACTGTTCAACTTTTACATCTTGTGGAGCTTCAATCATAAGATTACAATCCCAAGGGGTTACAGGCGGTGAGCCGGTGAGCATATGAGTATGCAAATAACTTTACTTAGGCTATGATTATAGCAGATTTACTAGAGGAATAGGAATGGCTGAGGAACAAGCCGAATCAATTATTAAGATTCGTCAATTGAGTTTTTCCCGTGGGGGTCGGTCGATTTTTAACGGCATTGATCTCGATGTACCTTATAACAAAATCATTGCAATCATGGGGCCGAGCGGCACAGGCAAAACCACTTTATTGAATTTAATCGGCGGTCGGATTAAACCGGATTCTGGTTCAATCCTGGTCCATGGGGTAGAAGTTGCCGACTTATCACGCAATGATTTATATCGGCTTCGGCGCCGCATCGGAGTATTATTTCAAGAAGGCGCTTTGTTCACCGATTTAAATGTAAAAGAAAACGTAGCCTTTCCGTTGCGAGAGCATACCAATCTCCCAGAAGATATGATTCAAGATTTAGTGCGGATGCAACTCCATGCCGTTGGATTACGCGGCGCTTTAAATTTAAAAATTGAACAATTATCGGGTGGAATGGCCAGGCGAGTGGCCTTAGCAAGAGCCACGGTACTCGGGCCAGAATTAATGATGTATGATGAGCCATTCACGGGTCAGGATCCTATCTCTCGCGGGGTGTTAGTCAAACTGATTCGCGAACTTAACGATGCATTAGGATTAACATCAGTATTAGTTTCGCACGACGTTAAAGAGACAGCGGAAATTGCTGATTATATTTATATTTTAGCCGGTGGAAAAATAATAGGTGAGGGTAAGCCTGAACAATTGCTCGCCGATTCTACCCCTGAAATTAAACAATTTACCCATGGTTTGCCCGACGGCCCTGTGGCCTTTCACTATGCTGCTAAAACCTATGAAGAGGATTTGAAATTGTGTTGAATTATTTACAAAGTTTAGGTCGGGTGGGCGTGGATTTTTGTGAACAACTCGGCTTATCTGGAATATTTTTAGTGCGGGCCATATTTTGCCGACCCAAATGGAAGCAGGCATGGCCGCTGTTGTCAACGCAACTCTATAAAGTAGGGGTTCTGTCTTTATTGATCATTCTTTTGTCGGCACTGTTTATTGGCATGGTGGTGGCGTTACAAGGCTACAACACATTACGTAAATTTGGTTCTGAACAAGCCTTAGGGCAATTGGTGGCTTTGAGTGTAGTACGCGAATTAGGCCCAGTCGTTGCTGCTTTATTATTTGCTGGGCGTGCAGGTTCAGCACTGACAGCAGAGTTAGGTTTAATGCGCGCAACTCAACAAATCGGTGGCATGGAAATGATGGCAGTAGACCCTATGTGGCGAGTTGTCGTGCCAAGATTATGGGCAGGATTATTGGCGATGCCGATACTGGCCATTTTATTCAATGTGGTGGCTATCCTAGGCGGACATTTTGTCGGTGTAGATTGGCTAGGGGTAGACAATGGGGCGTTTTGGAATAATATGCAAGACTGCGTTGGATTTTCGGGAAGATATTCTAAATGGTGTTATTAAAAGTGTGGTTTTTGGCTTTGTCATCACTTGGGTATCTGTGTATCAGGGCTATTATTCAGAGCCTAATGCGGCGGGTATCAGCCGAGCAACCACTAGAACGGTGGTGATTTCGTCATTGTTAGTGTTAGCATTAGATTTTGTACTTACGTCTTTGATGATGGGAGGTTGGTAATTGTGCGCAACAAATTTGTCGAATTGATAGTCGGTATCTTTATGATCCTTGGGTTCTTAGGACTACTATTTTTAGCTTTTAAAGTGAGCGGTCTTTCAGTTAGCGAAGCTGAAACCTATACAATTACTGCGGATTTTGACAATATCGGCAGTTTAAGGCCACGTGCCTCGGTGCAAGTTTCGGGAGTTACGGTAGGACGCGTGAGTGACATAACTTTAGATTCTAAAACTTTTCGCGCTAAAGTGAATATGCAAATTGATAAACAGTTTAAAAATTTCCCTATTGACACCAGTGCTAGTATTTTTACTGCGGGTCTATTAGGTTCTAACTATATTGCTTTATCACCAGGCTATGAAATGGAAAATCTTAAATCTGGGGGTAGAATTGAAACCACTCACTCCGCATTAATTTTAGAAAACTTAATAGGCCAGCTGTTGTTTAACTTAAAATCTGATAAAGAAAAACCAGCTGCCGCTGAGAAGACTCAACAATAAAAAGGAGAGCGATTGTGAAAAAATTTTTACATAAAATGTCGGTTTGGATATTTGGACTGAGTATGATCTGTCTGTTGGGAGTGGCTCGTGCAGATGTGGCTTCACCGGTCCCAGTGCTTGACACCGCAGCTAAGGAGATGATGGCTAGTTTAGCTGCCAATAAAAGTAAGCTAAAAAATCCAAATGTTATTTATAATATCGTCAATCGAGTTTTATTACCGCATATTGATTTAGACAGAATGTCCATGGCGGTTGTTGGTCGACAATATTGGTCTAATGCAACACCTGCTCAGCATAGTGAATTTATTCACCAATTTACCCATTTAGTGACGTCAACCTATGCCGCCGCTTTGGCCTCTTACGATGATGATAGGGTACAGTTTTATCCCTTACGTAGTGATTATAAGTCTGCTCACAACTTAACAGTCCGCAGTGTGATTATACGTAAAACCGGGCAAAAGATTGGGGTAGATTACAATGTCGTGCGCAGTGGCGACAGTTGGAAAGTTTATGATTTTAGCATAGAAAATGTCAGTATGGTGCAAAGTTATCGATCTCAGTTTGCTGATGTATTGTCTCGTCGTGGCATGCCGGGTTTATTACAACAACTTAAGAGCCATAATCGCAAGTAATTGAAGATGAATGATACACATAAAATTGTCTTTGAAAATGGGCCAGTGACGATTAAGCTGAGTGAAGACCAAAGTACTTTGGTGGTTGATGGCTCTTTAAATTTTAAGCATGTGGTAAAATTACGTCGGTTGGGTAAAAAATTACTAATGCAACAAACCCAGCCGTTTGTTAACATAGATTTACAGCATGTTAAACGCAGTGATAATTCTGGATTAGTATTGTTAGTCGCTTGGATACGGGATGCTCGAGAAGCAGGAAAATCTATCAATTATCTTCACGTGCCTGAATTTTTACATCGAATGGCCCAAGTATTCGGTCTTGAATCGATTCTTTTTTAAATAACTCGGAAGCAAACAGGTGGATAAATTTATTATTACGGGGTGTCAGCAGCCATTATCAGGTGTGATTAAAAATTCAGGCTCAAAAAATTCGGCTTTGCCCATATTGGCGGCAACTTTACTCACCGCTAACCCCATTGAACTTAGCAATGTTCCTAATTTACGAGATGTGACGACCATCATGGGATTATTGAGCCGTTTAGGTGTGCGCCTAAAGGTTGATAGTGCTATGCAAGTGGGAGTAGATGCCAGTGAAATTACCAGCACCCAAGCGCCCTATGAATTAGTAAAAACCATGCGTGCCTCCATCGTTGTTTTAGGACCGCTACTCGCACGTTGCGGTGAAGCGGAAGTTTCGTTGCCGGGGGGATGCGCAATTGGTTCACGTCCGGTTGATATCCATCTTGAGGGAATGCGTAATCTTGGCGCCGACATTGAAATCAAAAATGGTTTTATTTATGCCAAAGTCAAAGGTCGTTTACGAGGCGCTGAATTAAATCTGGAAAAAATCACCGTGACTGGGACAGAAAATTTAATGATGGCCGCTACTCTTGCTGAAGGCCAAACGATCATCCGCAATGCGGCTCTTGAACCTGAGGTTGCTGATTTAGCGAATTTTTTAACGACATTAGGCGCTAAAATTCAAGGTATAAATACCAATACTTTAATTATTGAAGGTGTTGAAGCACTGACTGGAGGCAGTTATCGTGTCATGCCTGACCGCATTGAAGCAGGAACTTATTTAGTGGCAGCAGCAGTCACCCGCGGAAAAATCCGCATAGAAAATGCTCGACCCGATACCTTAACAGCCACTCTGGCCAAATTGTCTGAAGCGGGAGCAAAAATTTCCACCGGGACTGATTGGGTTACCTTAGATATGCAAGGTAAACGCCCCAAAGCAGTGAACATTTTTACCGCACCCTATCCTGATTTTGCCACTGATATGCAGGCACAATTTATGGCTTTGGATGCCGTAGCCGAAGGTCGTGCCGAAATTATCGAAAATGTGTTCGAAAATCGTTTTATGCACGCCAATGAATTAATGCGTATGGGAGCTAACCTGCAAATTGAAGGCAGGCGGGCCATTTGTATAGGCAAAGAATATTTGAATGGGGCGCCAGTTATGGCCACCGATTTGCGTGCCTCTGCTGGTTTAGTTTTGGCAGCGCTAATGGCGAGAGGCCAAACTACGGTTGACCGTATTTATCATATCGATAGAGGTTACGAGCATATAGAAGAGAAATTGCGTCTGTTAGGTGCAGATATTCAGCGGGTCAAAAATTAAAGGCGCAATGGTCAGTATCAATCAAATTATTAATTACTTAAACGAACAACTTCAACCCCAACTTTGGAAAGATTATTGTCCGAATGGTTTACAAGTTTCGGGATGTGAACAAATTAAGCTTTTGTTATCCGCGGTGACTGCGAGCCAAGAAGTGTTAGATAGCGCCGTTAAACTTAAGGCGCAAGCTATTTTAGTTCATCATGGTTATTTTTGGCGCGGTGAAGATCCTTGTATTCATGGCATTAAAAAGAAACGTCTGCAAACTTTATTAGCAAATGATATTAATTTAATTGCCTACCATTTGCCGTTAGATGGACATGCGGAATGGGGCAATAATGTGCAGTTATCACGGCTGTTAAATTTAAGAATCACGGGTGAATTTGCCTATCAACAAGGCCCCGCATTGGCGTTGATGGGTGAGTTGCCTTGCCCTATGTCCGGAAGTGAATTTGCTGATTACTTGCAGCAGAAACTTGACCGAGTGCCATTCTATATACCCGGACAAATTAATAAAATTAAGCACTTGGCTTGGTGCACTGGCGGAGCTCAGGATCTGCTAGCTGACGCCATTGATCAAGGTGCTGATGCTTATTTAACCGGAGAAGTTTCTGAGCGTACTGTTTATTTAGCTCGAGAGTCTGGAATTCATTTTTTTGCCGCCGGACATCATGCCACTGAACGCTATGGTGTTAGAGCCCTAGGCGAACATTTAGCCAAACAATTTTCCATTACCCATCAATATATTGAGATTAATAATCCTATATAACTCCCGTCATGATATCATTGCGTTATGCGCGTATTAGGTATTGAAACTTCTTGTGATGAAACTGCTGTTGCTATTTATGATAGTGAGCAAGGGTTACTTGCTCATCGAATTTATAGTCAGATTCCCATTCATACGATTTATGGAGGAGTTGTCCCTGAATTGGCTTCTCGGGATCATATTCGCCAAACTTTGCCGTTAATAAAAGCTGTTATGCAGGAATCGAATTTGTCGGCCCGCGATATTCAGGGTGTTGCATATACTAAAGGGCCTGGCTTGGTCGGTGCGTTATTGGTTGGCGCCACGGTGGCTCGCAGCTTAGGCTGGGCTTGGCAAGTTCCAACCATTGGTATCCACCATTTGGAAGCCCACTTAATGGCGGTGATGTTAGAATCGCCAGCACCTGAACCTCCTTTTGTTGCTTTATTGGTTTCTGGCGGACATACCTTGTTGCTGGAGGTCCAAAACAAGGGTCGGTATACACTCATGGGCGAGACAGTCGATGATGCGGTTGGCGAAGCTTTTGATAAAACTGCTAAATTATTAGGGCTGGCTTATCCTGGTGGCCCAGCACTGTCTAAATTAGCAGATCAGGGTGACCCAAAGAGATTTCATTTTCCTAGGCCTATGGTTAGCCAGCCAGGATTGAATTTTAGTTTTAGCGGCTTAAAAACCTATGCAGTGAATTGTTATCAACAATTTGGTTATGAACCGCAAATTCGGGCTGACATTGCCTGCGCTTTCCAACAAGCAGTTGTGGATACCTTGTGGATAAAATGCCGGCGAGCTTTACAGCAGATTCAAAGTAACCGATTAGTCGTTGTGGGTGGAGTAGGTGCTAATCGTCAACTTCGTGAGCACTTGCAGAAAGAAATGCATGATTTGGATGGAGAAGTTTATTATCCTCGCCCGGAGTTTTGCACTGATAATGGAGCGATGGTGGCTTATACGGGTTACATGCACCTTTGCGCCGGTGAACAAGAAGGATTGGCCATCGAAGTAAAACCACGCTGGCCTCTGCTATTTCCCCTCTCCCGTCCGGGAGAGGGTTAGGGCGAGGGGAATAACATTACGAAGTTTTTAATTTTACTTTATGTTCAGTACCTTTTTGTAATCGTTGGATATTTTCCTTGTGTTTCCATAGGATTAAAGCGGCGATTAGCAACAGAGGAATAAAATAAGCGGATTTACTGAAAATTAATATCAATATCGGCGCAGCAGTGATAGAAATTATTGAAGCCAATGAAATATAACGGGTCATAAATACCACCACAAACCAAATAATCACGACGATAATAGTGGTGAGAACCGATAAATATAATAGTGCCCCAATCGCCGTGGCGACACCTTTGCCGCCTTTGAATTGAAAAAAACATGGGAAAATATGACCTATAACAGCCGCTAAGCCTGCAAACGCTAAGAAAAAACCGTGCACGCCAAACGCATGGGTAATCCACACCGCCACAAAACCTTTAAGAAGATCGCCGATTAACGTCAATAAGGCTACATTTTTGCCGGCTGTGCGTAAGACATTAGTAGCCCCAGCATTCCTGGATCCCCCGGAACGCGGATCTGGAAATTTAAACAATTTCGCCAATAAAATTGAAGTTTCGATCGATCCTAATAAATAAGCAATTAGGGCACAAATGATATTAGCCATAAAAACTCCTTATATATTATTTTTTAAATAACCGTTTTTAAAAAATGGGTGCGGTAATAGCGTAACTCTTCAATAGAGTCGAGAATATCTTGTAATGCCTTATGCTCAGGACTTTTACTAAGGCCGGCGGCAATAGTTGGGGCCCAGCGCTGCACAAGTATTTTTAAGGTGCTGACATCTAAGTTCCGATAATGGAAATAAGCTTCTAGCTGTGGCATATAATTCCATAAAAAGCGTCGATCTTGACAGATGGAATTCCCGCACATCGGTGATTTACCCGCGACTGTCCATTGCATCAGAAATTCCAAAGTAACGGCTTGGGCTTTAGCTTCATCGAAATGGCTGTTTCGTACATTATAGACCAAACCGGATTTTGTGTGATGTTGTACATTCCATTCATCCATGGTGGCAAGGACTTCTTCAGGTTGATAGATAGCCAGTAACGGTCCCTCGGCTAATATATTGAGGTTGGAATCGGTAACCACAGTGGCAATTTCGAGAATGTGATCATGGTCGACATCCAAACCTGTCATTTCCAAATCAATCCAGATCAAATTTTCAGCGTTAGCGCTCATACTTCCTCCGCCCCTAAGTTGGTGCATTTTAATCAAATAAAGCGTTAATGTCCAAGAAATTAATATTTTATTAATAATTGAATGAGAGAATATGGAAAAAAGTTTAAGTCCACAAAGAGAGTAGAAGTATGAAAAAATCTGTCCATGATCCCTTTAAAACTCCTAAAATAGGTCTGATTGAAGTTAAAAATACAGACCCAACAAAAAAAATCTTGGAAGAGGATTTAATTCTAGCAGCAAAGCATGCTCTTAGAGAGGCTGGCGGCGAGTTAATGCCTATGTTAATAAAGAGTGGTTCTAAGCTGAATTTTTTATATGTCGAGAAAGGGAAATTTGTCGTAGACGACAAGTTTATTAGTATGAAGCATGCCCAGAACGTAAATTTTTCAGATGTGATTAATATTGTCACTTTAGATAAATTACCTCTAGAAATGGTTACTAAGTTAGACCCGTATTACCCAGAAAAGCCCTATAGGCATGGCGTTGAGAACTTCACTAAGAATTTAGAAATCGTTCGTGAAGAGCAAAATTCTAATTATCCAATTGCTGTGGTAGAGGTTAAAGATAAAAATGAAGTTAAGCCAATCATAAAAGCTCAAAAAGAAAAAGAGTTAGGTGAAATCCCAATCATATTTAAGATAGGAAAAGAAATTTCCATATTTGGAAAAACAGGCGATGGGGAATGGACACACCAAGCATTAGACGCTGCTAAAGTTGAAGAATTAAAGTTTACCGCAGAGATCAGGGTCCTTAACCCTAAACTAGTTCCTCATGCTGTCTATGTAGAAATTAATTCAAAGGCGGCACACTTTGTTCATTCCAAGGAATTTAGTAATTATGTGAATTTAGATAGTAAAACGATAGAAAAATTACTGGTCAATGAACCCTGGGCCAAGAAAATCATCCAATTAAATTTAGGTGAACGTAGATTTTCAATAGATCATAGAGATATAGGGCTGCTGCCTTTGTTATTAGACAAGGAGTCGTTTTTGGTCACTCCAGACGACGCGGGTTCTCGCCGATCCCTATTGAATATTTACGCGTATCTGTTATTAGTACACGCAGAAGTCATTAGAAACAATATGCTTCAACATACCGTTGGCAGAGAAGTTAAGACTTTGGAATATAAAAAAATTACTGAGACTTTTGCAGATAGTCATATGCAGTTCGCTAAAAATGAACAGGAAGCTCTAAGAAAAACGGCTGAGATCAGAAAGAAAAGACCTGTGGCTATGTCTACTTTTATTATGACCGATAAAGGTCGACGACAGGAGAGTTTAATTCAAAGAGAGATTGAAAAAAAACAATCTGTCAATAAGATGTGGGGGATGCCTCATTTTCAGCGCGCCAACGAAATTGCAAGAGCGACAGCGTCGGACAGAGGTTGTATTGTGGAATCAGTTATCTTCCTTACTGATGACAAGTATATCTTTTGGAATGCTCCAAAACCACAAAAAAACGCATCGATTAAAATTACCAGAGGTGAAGGTCAACTGATGTATAGTGTTTTTTCGCAGGGAAAAAGATACTTTATTCATCATTTAGCGGGTACTTTAAAAACTGATAAAGAAAAAGAAGATCATTTAAAAAGCAAAGGCTGGGAGCCTATCATCGATAAGGGTGTTGTACTCGGTTATGCACAGTATAAATCCTTTGTGGATGATGGAATGCTGAAATTAGTGAATGATTATTTGACACTTTCCTAAAGTGTAGCGCGCCGAACCAAAGGTGTAGTTTTTTCTAGGTTTTGTGGTAATGAATTGAAAAAAGTAAAAGTTGTATTCCTTGGGCTGGGTGAATTAAGCTGTGTAGAGTTTACTATCGAATTTAGGTTTATATCCTCTTCAATTTGCATTAAATAACTCAAAATAATAATTGAAAGCGGACAAATTCCTTGAAGCTTGTTTAATTCATCATATATTACTTTTGCAAAAAAGCTTAAATTACTTTTGGTAAATTCTTCTACGGTTATTTCAGTGCTTTTTGCATCTTCAAAAAAATTGCCCGCTATGATCATGTTGTTGATTATCGAAGAATGAGAAAAGCAAAAGTTTTTTAAACCCTGGTCAGTGACACGGGTGGTGCCAATATTCAGAACCTGTAATGTGGGATGTTCGTTAAGTTCCTCCATGCCTCGATCATCCACTTTCGTATAACGTACATCGACCACCGTGATCGTTGGATGTTTTTTGAGAGGGCATATGTTAGTCACTTCGGTGTAACTTAAATCAAGGAGTGAAATTGATGTATTCTCAGCAAGTCTTTCAACGCAGGAGTTGTCAACAAGAGTATCATCTAACCCCAATATTTCTAAATTGGAGGAATTTTTAAAGAAATCTGGGTGATTGCCGGTGATATTATTCCCGCCAAGTTTAAGCTCATGTAAGTTGATTTGGCTAAGTGGACCGAAGATTTGATCGGTTAAATGATTGCAGCTAAGATCCAGGCTGGTCACTTCAGGGTGATTTTTCAGCTCTTTGACTAGCTTTATCGCCTTATGGTCATCGAGACCCAAAGAGGAGGCTTTAATTTCGGAATGTCTATTTTTATTAGTAAGTAACTTTGACATGAGACGTGTATATTTACGCATTTTTTAATGCCTTAAAAAAATTTAATTCTGTTGTTATTATATCACAAGCACTCTATTTTATGTTAGAGTTTTTTGACAATTGTTATTGCGAGCTTCAGCCAAGCACTCTAGTGCGAACTTCGTAGAAATACGAACTGAATCGTTTCGCTCTGGGTCACAATGACTGTCAACTACTAGTGTTTATTAGCCCATGGGGTACATGCGCGGAGGCAACCCCTCGGGAACGCGCCTTTTCACAGTGGCCTTGCTGATCATCAAAGAAGATATCTGCGCTAAAGGCCTCAAGAAATTCACTTTTATCCAATCCACCCAAAAATAATGCTTCGTCGATGCGGATTTGCCAAGACCGCAGGGTCCGGATGACCCGTTCATGCGCAGGGGCTTGGCGAGCAGTGACTAAAGCGGTGCGAATAGGGCAGTTCTCTTTAGGTAAATGTTGTTGTAATTTTTGTAGGGCGGCAAGAAAACCTTTAAATGGTCCTCCAGATAATGGCTTTTGAGCCGCTTGTTTCTCGCTGGTGGTGAATGCAGTTAAACCTTTTTCTTGAAATATGCGCTCTGCCTCATCGGAAAATATAACCGCATCGCCATCGAACGCCAGCCGTAATTCGCTGTCATGTCGTTGTTGATTATAAGAGGGTAAAATAGTTGCAGCCGCACAACCCGCTGATAAGGCATGCTCCACATCTTGTCGATGTGCTGAAAGAAATAAATGCGAACCAAACGCATTGACATATTGATAAGGACTTTGACCCCCGGTAAAAGCCGCGCGAGTAATGGACAATTGATAATGTTCTATACTATTGAAAACCCGGAGGCCGGTGTCGGCGCTATTACGTGATAATAAGATGACTTCGACCAGATCGCCATATTGATTTAGTTTCAAAAATTTTTTTACTAACTCAAAAGCAACACCAGGTTTTAATATTTCATTTTCATGGGCAATTTGGTAATGCGCGTATTCATCGACGCCTTTAGTTTCGAACACACGATTACTTTCGTCTAAGTCAAACAAGGCCCGCGAAGAAATGGCTACGATCAACTTATGAGAAATATCTTCACTCATTGGGATTCCTCACTTTCTGCCGGCAACGTCATCCCGCGACTTGTCCGCGGGATGACGTAGTCGAGAGGTTTTAATATTTATAACAACTCCAGCCAACCACTGCAGAGTGGAAAATAAAGGCCAAGGCGAATTGGACGATTCTCCTTTAATTCTACTACTTCTCGATAACGCAACAATTGTGCCGCATAATTTTGCATTTCTTGTTGCATGAAAATCTGCAGATCAACGCCAGGCAAGGGTTGCGAAGTTTTATAATCTATAATCCAACATACGCCATTGGAGTCTATAAACATTCTATCGATGATAACATGAACAATTTCATTATTCACCAAGGCACTGAGTGCAACTTCGTTATAAGCGGATTGATGCTGATTCGATAAAATCCACTGGCCGCGGGGATCTTTCAAGGTTTGTTGTAAAGCTTGCGCCACAATCGCCATGCTTTCCTCTAATCCAGGCGAAGTGATACCTAATTTTAAAAAACGTTGTCGCCAATGATTATCTGGGCGGGGATTTTGGGGGAGCGTGGCCAGCGCCTCATGGATTACAGTACCTACTACTGCAGCGCGTTTTTCAATCAGAGTCATAGCGATTGGAATAGAAGGATTAAAAACAGCTATATTTGTCGGGTATTGTTCACCATTAGGCAATGCTGGCAGTTGCCAATCCTGGCTGAGTCGATATAAAAGTCTAAACTCAGATTGAGGCTTTGAGCCGGTTTGTGCAGGTCCAGCAGAAAAACACCCAGGCAATTGTTCTTGGAAATAAGGCCAAAGCATCGCCAAAAAACAGCCGGTAGCCGGTTGCCAATCTTCAATGCCCGCGTCTGTTGGCAACACGGCTAATAAGTGTAACGATTGCTTGGCACGGGTAGCTGCCACATATAATAATCGCGAAGCCTCGTGCATTAATTTCTTTTGTTCAATATGACGAAGATAATCATAGATCGGATCAAATGCTGCCGCAGTTTCTTTAATAGGCGCTAAAATCAAATGACTTCCGCCTATGGCATTCGCTCTTTCTAACCACATTAATAACTGATGTGAGTCACTCGGAATTTTTCGATTTAATCCTGGTAAAATGACATGATCGAACTCCAAGCCTTTAGCTTTGTGGATTGTCATAATTTGCAATCGTGCATCGCCAAGCGGATTTGGTGCTGCGTATAATTTCTTTAACTTTTGTTTTAGCAAACTCATATTAAAGTCTGGTTCAATTTCATTGATCAGTTGAAAAAAACTGTGGGTGTTATGCAAGGCCGATATCTTACTTAGACTGGCCGGGCCGCCTAATGTCAACCAAACTCCTTCTATCCATTCGGACAAGCCGAAACGACCACGATTTAATAAGCCTTCAGAAAGTGCAGGAGTGATTCTGCTTAATCGTTGACGACCGTCCTCGCTTAAGCCAAGTAGTTGTTGAAAGTTGAGTACGCTTGCGTAAATAGGTTGAAATTTAGCGTCTTGTGCAATCACGTGCAAATCTGCCAAAGTTAAACCACAATATGGGGCGCGCAGTACCGATAGCCAAGCGATTCTATCGCCGCGATGCAGAAGAGCTTGAGTTAAGGCAATTAAATCTTCGATTTCACTACATTCAGCCAGCGGTTCAATATCGACGGCTTGAAAACTAATTTGTGCAGCATATAAGGCTGTGGTAATTTCTGCAAGGTGTTGGCGCGAACGAACCAATATCGCAATTTTGCAAGTATCATTTTTTTGTCGATAGTGATTAATAAGTTTGACAATTTGCTGCGCCTCTTGCAGTGTATCGGTAACTCCGTAGCAGTTGATAGCTGTTGGTTCCACTTGGGCCTCTGTGGCGGTCACAGCTGTATATGGTATTGCACCAATAGTTAAATCTGCTTCTTGGGCGAGAATGTGTGGAAATACGTGATTAAACCAATGAATAACTTCCTGTCCAGAGCGAAAATTCAACTTTAAAGATAACGGCACGAGGGGAATTGTGCCAATACCAAATTGGGTTGTTCTGATAAACAAGCTAACTTCTGCATTGCGAAAACGATAAATAGATTGCATTGGATCGCCGACCAAAAAAACACTGCGTCCATCTCCAGCTTGCCAACCTGCGATTAATTTTTCCAATAACTTAAATTGCACCATAGAAGTATCTTGAAATTCATCGACCAATATATGCTGAATGCGATAATCTAATGATAAGGCTAAATCTGTCGGTTGATCTTCCTCGCCTAATGCCCGAGAAGCAGATAAATTTAATTCGATAAAATCCATCACTCCATGCTGTTGAAATACCAACTGTAATTGTGCAGCGAGTAATGGTAACAACTCTATTAATGCGGAAATAATTCGCCATTGGCTATCAGTATAATGAATGGGTGGACAAGAAATAATATGATTTAAATGTTCAGCCAAAATTTCGTCATCAGCAAGATGAACTAATAATTCTTCTATGACCTGTTTTTCCGCGGTTTTAGGAGGAAAACCCAAGCGTACGTCTACTTTGCGTCGCCATTTCCCTTCTTTAGTGAGCAGTAAACTAGCCAAGCTTTGCCATATATTTAAATTTGCAGGAGTGGGAATTGGCCAAGTTAATAATTCTTTCCAAGCAGTGAGAGCATGTTGACCATGACATAAATTTTTGGCCGCAAATTTGCATAAGATTAATAATTGGCTTTTGAGAGTGTGGTCAATATGTGCATCAGTCATTTGCAGCACTTCTGCCACTAATTGCCAGAGCCCTTGTTCAAGTTGATTTCGTAACGTCAATGATGGATTTTTAGCGATAATATAAGGCAACCATTGTTCACGACGTAATAACATATCAGTACATAAACGCTGTAGGGTCGTTACTTGATTATCTAAATGTAATAGTAATTCCTTAGGGGTTAAATGAGAGACAACATAATTGACTGCTTGTTGATAAAATGGTGTTGCATCTTCAACAATTCGCGTTGGTGCGCCGGAGCCAGTTAATATCGGTAGACGGCTACTGAGTTCTGCGCAGAGTGAATCAATGGTTAATATGCGTAATCTTCGGGGGTTTGCAAGTAACTGCCATTGATAAGCTTGATTTTTTAATAAAACTTTCCTGGCCAAGTTCCAAGTGGTCAAACGATGTCTTTGCGCGGGAGGTGTTGGATCTTCTCCTAAATGCAAAGCAGCTAATACCCGTTCGCGCATTTCACCTGCAGCTTTGCGAGTAAAGGTAAGGGCAATTATTTCTTCCGGATGCTGACAAGCATTTCCGAGTAAATTTAAATAACGTTGGGTGAGTAATTCAGTTTTTCCGGAGCCTGCAGGAGCTTGCACGATAAAAGATTGCGCTGGATCTAAAGCCATTTCCCTGGCTTTTTGATCCAATTCTTGTGCGGTCATATCTTTAATCATTAGATTTCTCATTCCTGTCATCCCGCGACTTGATCGCGGGATCCAAGCAGGCTTGCAAGTCAGTATGGATCCCGCGATCAAGTCGCGGGATGACAGGGCTCATGTGGGATGAGGAAACATTGTTAATTCGGCATAACGTTTGTAGTTCGCAGGTTTGACAAGGGAGGCCTTGTTCAGCTGGGTCGATTCGAGCGTAGCCGCTGGTAAATTCTGTGGCAAGCTTAGTCAAAACCTGACGCCAATGAAACAACAAATCTTGCCAATTTTTAGGCGCTTCAAAATCTTTATAAGCATCAATTGACTTTAAACCTTGAGGAAAAAGTTCAGAATCAGCCGATTCAACATGCAGACCATTAAAAGTTAATTGACCCGCGCGCAATTGCGCAAAAGCAATTGCTGAAAATTCCTGATTTTCCCAAGAATATACCGCATATAATGGCAGTTGTGGTTGTTGAGGGCGGTCGCCAAACCAGTTTTTTAAATGGGTTAAACCAGTTTTATAATCAATCAACATGAGCGAACCATCACCCAATCGATCGATACGATCTATTTTTAATTGTAATTTTAAACCCGACAAGTCAATGGATAGTTGAGTTTCTTGAGCGACCAGGGTAAATGGCGGACGTATTTTTTCAATATTAAGCCAATCATTGATTAGATTAATTGTTCGCTCTCTTTCAATTGATAAAAAAACCGACTCTTGCTTGTACGAACTAGAAAAATCATTGATGACATTATCCACTATGGAGTTTATTAAATGTAAGAGGTCTATTTCAGCCATTGATTGTAGAGTTTTTTGGTTTTGCAAAACTTGCCAAATTTTTTCAAGAGCAGAATGTAGCAAGGTTCCACGTTCGATGGGGTTGATTCCCAAAGTGAGTTCTGGCAATGGCATTGCATTCAATCGATAATTAGCAAAACCGCGAAATGGGCATTCAGCTTGTTTAGTTAAAATTGCACTCCCGCCATAAATTTTTTCATCAAGAGCAACAGGCGGCCCAATATAATCGCCACAGCTTTGCATATTCGAACTTTGAAAAATTATCCATGCATAATCATGATCATAGAGTTCCCAAAGGGAACTCTCCTTACGCCATGGGGGATCGCAAGGGGGAGCAGCGCGAAGCGCTCCCCCTTCATTCCGAGCATTGGCTTTGCCAAGCGGAGGATAAAAACAGACCGCATTTCTCGCTGTACTCAGCGAGGAATGCGGCGCTCCCCCTTCATTCCGAGCATTGGCTTTGCCAAGCGGAGGATAAAAACAGGGAGCCATGGAAACTGTACTCAGCTGGAATGGCGAACAGCTTAACCAGATCCGTTTAGCAGAGCGTAACAAACGGGGCGTAATTTTTTCTGTATAAAGCAATCTAATTTGTTTTTGCATTGATAAATGAAGGGGAATAAACGGATTATGTTGCGGCTGAGGCGGCCAATTTTGATCATCTAAACCCATAATCCATACCGCATCGAATTCAAAGCCGTTGCTTTCTAGAGTTCCGAGAATCTGAATCGGGAGGGTGGAAGAAATCTGTGGCTGGAAAATCGTTTGCGAAGTTAGCTTATGTAATAATTGATAAGCAGTGTCGTGTGTAATGGCTCCTGTCACCAAGTCTAATTCCATAAATTCTGCTAATAAATCTTGCCAGCGATTAAGCAATTGATGTTCTAGACTGTTAAGAGCACGCCCCCCAGGCCAACCTATCGCTTGCAATTGTTGAACAAAATCTTTAGCCCACAGGCTAGGTAATTGACTTTTAGAGCTATCGTTTAACTGTTTTAAAAATTCTCGCCAGCGATGTAACCAGGTATGGTGGGGGAAATATGCTTGACAGCGGTTTATAGCGGCAAAAAGGGCAGTCACCGGTAATTCAAAACAATTGGTCAAACGTAATTCTATATCGATCATCGCGCCCAAATTAACATCAGTTTCATTTTGACAAAGATAATGAGATTGCAACCACTCACTGCATTTTTCGGTTGATAATTGTCCCCCCCCCAAAGCAAGCACATGTAGAGCGATGCTGATCATTGAAAAGGTTTGGAGTGTTTGGCCTGCAGAAATATGATATTTCAAGGCGATTGGTGTTGCTCCTGGTAATTGATTTTCTATTGCAAAAATTTGCTGGAAAACATGCGCAATTCTTTGGCGATACTGACCCAACTGCGGAATGATACATCCCAGAGTGTGATGAGGATTGATTTGCAGATAGGATTTAGCCCATTGCGCCATGGCATTTATTTCACTCTCAACGTCGACATATAAGTGCGTCGCATAAGAAAAGTTCTCTTCAGTGTGAACTTCTGAAGGCTGATCGTTGCAGATGATTTTTACTTCAGTGTATTTTCTTAACGATTCGATAAATTGTAAATCAGCGGGAGTAAACACATCGAAACCAATGATATAAATTTGCGCTGGTAAATTAGATGATGGTTGCAAGCGCTGAGCAATTTCAGCTTGGCTACGCCAGCCATGCTGTTGACAAAGTTCAATAAATTGTAAAGACCAATTGATAAAAGCATGAGTTTCTTGAGTGTGGGTGATTTTTTTTAACGAGGGGATAGAAATTTGCCAGGCATGTAAAAGTCGCCAAGCTTGCCCCACTTGCTCAGCCGTTTGATCAACTTGCAGCAATGGAAGACTAGTTTTTTGGGTTTGTTGAATGATTTTCTTCCAAAGATAGTATTCTTGAAAATCACTTAGAATTTTCTCAGTGTTATTCGCTGAGCTATTCCATAATGCAAGTTGCCAAGTATTGAGGGGCATTACTTTCAAGCTTGGCCATATTCGTAAATTATTTTTTAGTTGTTGTTGATCATAGTTATGACGAATATACTCAGCTAAACGCCGATTGGCGGTGAGCACAAGGCTATCCTTTTCTATCTTCGAATAAAAATGATTGTTCATGTATAAAATAATTGGTTAGTTGCTCACAGGGGTTTAGCGATTATAACTCAGCCAATTTTTTTTACTAGTTATAGTTTGATAAAATCGAAAACATATTATTAAGTTATTGATAATTATAATAATTCTCAGCGTGATTAAATTCAATCCAATTTGTGCTAAGTGCAGAGATTAGTGGAAAAATTATCTGCTTTTACAAGGATACCCACAAAGTTATCCACAGATTTTGTGAATAACTTTTTGAGTTTGATAAAGCAGTTTAGGATCAATAGCTACCCTCGTTGTTTTTAAATATTTTTTTAATGAATAGTGCTCTCGTTAGCAGCCAGCTAACTTTTTATTGTTAATAACACTGGACAGGGTTATTAGGGTATGATAATGTATGGGTTTGCGTTTGGTGCACTGCAACATTTTCACAATGATCTGCTATGTGTTTTTTTGGTTTTTTATTGAGAGTAATTGAACATGAATAAAATCTATGTGGGTAACTTGTCTTATAGAACAAGTGAAGATCAATTGGCCCAGGCATTTGCTAAATTTGGTCAAGTTTCTAGTACGGTTATCGTAATTGACCGTGCCACAAACCGTTCTAAAGGGTTTGGCTTTATCACTTTTGAAAATGCAGCTGCAGCTCAAAAAGCTGTAGAAGAAATGAATGGTAAGGAAATCGATGGCCGCACCGTCAAGGTGAGCATTGCTAAGCCTCCTAAAGAACGTGAGGGTTCCGGTGGTGGCGGTCGTTCAGGTGGCAGATCTGGCGGTTTTGGTGGTGGTCGTTCTAGTGGCGGTGGCCGTGATCGTGGTGATCGAGGAGACCGCGGTGGGAATGGTGGCGGCCGTAGCAGCTATTAATTTACCAACCTTTAAGTTAAAAGGCCGCTTTAAAGCGGCCTTTTTTTTCTACTTAGGGAAAATCACTTGCACTTCTAGTCCCTTGCCTGATTCGGGGGTCAGCAACACAATTTCTGCGGCGTGAAGTCTGGCAATTTGCTGGACTATGCCTAAGCCTAAACCACTGCCTGAGCTTCCGCTGCCCACGATGCGATAAAATCTCTCAAAGACTCGGGTCCGCAACTTTTGAGGAATTCCAGGACCGTTATCAGTGATGACCAAAATAACATTTTGAGCATTTTCACGAATTTCTATGGTCACCCATCCATCCTTAGGCGTATAACGAATAGCATTATCAATTAAATTTCTAATCAGAATGCCAATAGAGGTTGCGTCCCCTTTAATGACAGATTGACTATCAGGCGATAAAAATTCAAGTTCAATATTTTTATTAATAGCATCTGGAGCGAGCATGGCGGCGATTTCGGTCACTTCGCGGGCCAATTTAACCGGCGCATGACTTTGGGAAATGGCTTCTGGAACCATCCGACTCATCGTCAATAATTGCTGGATAACATGAGTACTGCGATGAACACCAGTTATAATCTTGGCGATGGCTTCACGACTGGAAGCTTCATTGACGGCCCGTAATGCAACCTGGGCTTGAGCACTGATGGCGGCTAACGGAGTTTTTAATTCATGAGCAGCATCGGCTGTGAAACGTTTTTCACGTTCAAAAGCGTCTTTTAACCGACTGAAAAGATTATTGAGTGCCTGGATCAACGGTATAATTTCTGCAGGAACGGTCATTACATTAAATGGCTCTAAATAGCTGGGGGCGCGCTGACTGACTTCCCTGGTGACTCTTTTTAAAATGTATAAAGCTTTGCCAACGATAAACCAAATTAAAACCCCTAAAAAAGGATAGCTCAGCAACATAATGAAAATAGAATCTTGAGTTAAGCGATTTTCTAAAGCTTGCCGATAATCCGTATGCTCAGCGATCATGATGATATACGGGGTATCAGGCCCGCTGCTGGTATAAACTCGCCATGTTTGATTGTTAATAGTTTCACTCGATAAACCCTGTTTTCCATTTGTCAACGCGGTAATCGGGGCTCCAGGTGAGCGAATTAATAATTTATGGTCTAGACTCCAAACTTGAAATTCTATAAAGAAGGTATCTACTTGGTTTTTTTTAGCTAAAGGAGCGGGTGCACTGGTAAAAACGATTGGTTTTTGGCGGTTTAATTCACGGTCATTGTTTAAACTCTTTTGGATAGCGGTAATATCAATTTGATTCAGATCCAGACTCAGTAATGCGCGCATACTCACCGCGGTATGGACAAGCTGGGTATCCAATTGCTTTTGAATATCTTTATGAGATAACACCAAGTTGCCGATAATAGCTAAAGAAGTAATCAAAGTTACACTGAGCAACAAATTAATTAATAAAAAAGTGCGGATCGATGGAGTCATTAGTAATTGGGATTATCTTTTTTAGCAATCATATAGCCAACTCCGCGAATGGTGCGGATCAAGTTTGTGCCAAAACGTTTACGCAGATTATGAATATGAACCTCAAGAGCATTGCTATCAATATTCTCTCCCCAACCATACAATGTTTGATTGAGTTGTTCGCGAGAAATAACTCGGCCAGTATTTTCCATTAATTTTTGTAATAAGGCGAATTCCCGCCGTGAAATGGGAACGTCCTTGCCAGCTTGTTGGACGGTATGAGAAGCGGGGTCAAGTTCAATATCGTCATAGGTAATCACCGGGTTGGTACGGGCTTTTGAACGGCGTTGTAGTGCGCGCATTCGGGCACATAACTCGTCTAAATCAAATGGTTTAGTGAGATAATCATCAGCGCCGGCATCTAATCCTTTAACCCGATCTTCCACAGATTCGCGGGCGGTTAAGATGACAACAGGGATAGCAATATGACGCTCACGTATACTTTTTAACAATTCTAAGCCTGACATTTTTGGCAGGCCTAAGTCTAAAACTATGACATCAAATTCTTCGTGAGGAGAGGTTAAAACTCGATGAGCGGATTTACCATCTTTTACCCAATCAACTGTGTAGCCATAATGTCTTAAACCAGTACGAATACCGTCGCCTAGCAATTCATCGTCCTCAACAAGTAAAATGCGCATGTTTACCTCTTTTGTTTAATTATAACACACTCACGGCAAAGTAATCGATTTTGCTTTTTTTTTGCTTAGCAGGAGAGTATATTACGCATGTTGCTTAAGCAACCTGATAAATTAAAAAAAGCCAAGTTATCAATATGATACCTAAAAATTAATGAAAAAGCAAGACCTAAATTAATATTTTGTTAATATTATCTTAAGTATTGGCTTTATAAGTTGCGCTCATATGACAAAAAAGGTTAATAAATGGCAGAATTAGAACAACCTACAGCTAATAAGCCCTTAATCAATAAGATAGTGGCTTATGCAAATAAACAAATGACGGGTGAAGAAGCCGGGGCTAGTTCGCTCATAAAATTCATCGAATTGTATTATGCTCACACTTCACTTGAAGAGTTGGAAACGCGAAGCATAGCCGATTTATATGGGGCGGCTTCTTCTCACTGGCAGCTCATGCAGCATCGGCTACCGGGCGAGTTAAAAGTAGCGGTTTTCAATCCTCATTACGGCAAACATGGCTGGCAATCCACTCATACTATTGTTGAAGTAGTGACTGATGATATGCCATTTTTAGTTGATTCAATGCGGATGGAAATCAATCGCATGGGATTTACCACTCATTTAATGGTACATATGGGGGGGATGAATGTCATACGCGATTCTTCTGGAAATATCGTAGATATTTTATCTTTCCAGGAAAATCCTGAAAGGGGTAGTTTAGAATCACCCATTTATATGGAAGTTGATCGCCAAACTGATCCAAAAATGTTAGCCAAAATCCAAGCTAATATTATTCGTGTCTTGACCGATACCCGTGCCGCCGTCAGCGATTGGCATGCCATGCGTGCCCGCGTTGAACGGACTATCAAAGAATTGACAGATACTGGCCGACATGATGAAGAGATAAAAGAAAGTATTGGCTTTTTAGAATGGTTGTTAGAAGATCATTTTACTTTTCTGGGCGCGCGTGATTACGAAATTGTAGGGCAGGGCGATGACAAAGCATTGCATTTAGTACCCGGTTCAAGTTTAGGCGTGTTGCGTGATGATTCGCAAAGTAAAATGTATCGTCATTTTTCTGAGTTGCCAGAACCAGCACGAAAGCTCGCATTATCAACCGACCAAATTTTATTGCTATCTAAAACTAATACTCGCGCTACTGTCCATAGGCATTCTTTTACTGATTATGTGGGCGTTAAAATTTTTAATAAACAACAACAGCTCATTGGGGAACGTCGTTTTATTGGTTTGTATACTTCAAGCGCTTACACGGGTAGTCCAAGATTGATTCCAGTGGTGCGTAAAAAAGTAGAAGCAGTGATCAAAGAGTCAGGATTACCGCCGCGAAGCCATGCTGGAAAAGATTTAATCCACATTTTATCGACCTTACCTCGCGACGATTTGTTTCATGCAACCACCAAAGAATTGGCCGAATTATGCATGGGGATTTTACATTTACAAGAACGACGTAAAATTCGTTTATTTGTTCGAGAAGATGCCTATGGACGGTTTATTTCTTGCTTGGTTTATGTGCCGCGAGATAATTTTACTGCTGATTTGGTACGGCAAATGCAGGAAATATTAAAGCATGATGTGGGAGGTATCGAAGTTTCTTTTAGCACTCAATTTTCTTCCTCCATTTTAGTGAGAATTCATTATGTCATTCGAGTCGATGCGCGCAACCGTACTTCTTACGATGTAAAACAAATTGAGCACAAACTTATTTTAATTGGTCAATCTTGGCAGGATGGTTTTCGTGCCAGTATGCTTGAACATTTTGGCGAAGAACGCGGTAACGAATTAATTAACATTTATCATAATGCTTTTCCCGCGGGCTATCGAGAATCATTCGCCCCTCAAAATGCTGTTTTCGATATTGAACAGATGGAAAAACTGACCACCAATGAAATGTTGGGAATGAGTTTTTACCGCCCGCTGGGTGCCTCTAAAGATGATATTCGTTTTAAATTATATCGAGCGACATTTACCGTCTCATTGTCAGATGCTTTGCCGATGTTGGAAAATATGGGTTTGCGCGTTGAAAGCGAACAGCCATTTGCTATTTCACCAAAAGAAGGACGCCAATTTTGGATTAATGATTTTGGCATGACATATACCCGCGAGCCAGAGTTTGAAGTTGAGCAAGTAAAAGGTATTTTTCAACAAGCCTTTAATAAAATTTGGCTGGGGGAAGCAGAAAATGATAATTTTAATCGCTTGGTGTTAGAAGCGCAGTTGAGTTGGCGTGAAATTACCATTTTACGTGGCGTATTCTCGCTATCTTCGTCAAACGGGTTTTACTTTTAGTCATGAATATGTCGGACAGGCTTTGGTTAATAATGCGGGTATCGCTCGATTATTAGTAGAATTATTCCAGTATCGATTTGATCCTCAAAAAATTGAAAATAGACAAGAAAAAGTTGCACATTTTGAAACCATGATTTACAAACAATTAGATAACGTTAACATTTTAGACGAAGATCGAATTTTGCGCCGATATTGTGCATGTGATTAACGCAACATTGCGGACAAATTACTTTCAGGTTGATAATTTAGGCCAATACAAATCCTATTTATCGTTTAAATTTGATGTGAGTAAAATTCCAGAAATGCCTCTACCTTTGCCACAATATGAAATTTTTGTTTATTCACCTCGATTTGAGGGCGTGCATTTGCGTGCGGGCAAAGTTGCGCGTGGGGGGTTACGTTGGTCTGATCGGCGTGAAGATTTTCGCACCGAAGTATTGGGTTTAATGAAAGCCCAGCAGGTAAAAAATGCTTTGATTGTTCCAGGTGGAGCAAAAGGTGGTTTTGTTCCAAAAAGATTACCAGTAGATGGTTCGCGAGAAGAAATTTTAGAAGAAGCGATTGGTTGTTACCGAGAATTTATTCACGGTTTGCTGGATATTACCGATAATTTGCAGGATTCGGAAGTGATCCCTCCAGTAGATACGGTTTGTTATGATGATGCCTGATCCTTACTTAGTGGTCGCTGCCGACAAAGGCACCGCCACTTTTTCTGATATTGCCAATAGCATTGCTTTGGAAAAAGGTTTTTGGTTGGGCGATGCTTTTGCATCCGGTGGTTCTACTGGTTATGATCATAAAAAAATAGGAATTACCTGCACGAGGCGCTTGGGTATCCGCTCGAACGTCAATTTCAAGAATTAGGCATAAATGTGGATAAAGCTGAAATCACCGTGGTTGGTATTGGTGATATGAGTGGAGATGTATTTGGTAATGGAATGTTACTATCTCGACATTTAAAGTTAGTAGCGGCATTTAATCATCAGCATATTTTTTTAGATCCAGATCCCGACCCAGCAATCAGTTTTGCGGAAAGGCAGCGTTTATTTAATTTACCTCGATCAACTTGGTTGGATTACAACCGTGAATTAATTTCTGAGGGCGGTGGGATTTATTCGCGTTCACTCAAATCTATTCCTTTATCTCCCCAAGTTAAAAAATTATTGAGATGTTGATAAAGACGCATTGATGCCTACCGATTTAATTCGTGCCATATTAAAAGCGCCCGTTGATTTAATTTGGAATGGGGGTATTGGCACTTATGTTAAGGCCAGTCAAGAAACCAATCACGATGTGGGTGATAGAGCTAATGATGCTTTGCGTGTGAATGGTAATGAATTGCGAGCTCGAGTGGTAGTGCGAGGGCGGCAATTTGGGCTGTACCCAATTGGGCCGAATTGAATATGAATTGAATGGCGGTAAAATTAATACTGATTTTATCGATAATTCTGGTGGGGTCGATTGTTCAGATCATGAAGTGAATATTAAAATTTTACTGAATCAAGTGGTTATGGCTGGACAGTTATACTGAAATGCAACGCAATGCCCTATTGGCAGCAAATGACTGATGAAGTGGCGAGTTTGGTTTTACAAGATAATTATCAACAAAACCGTGCTATCAGTTGGCTCTCGGCGGTTTCTAAACGACATTCAGGACTGTTTATTAGCCATATAAATGCCCTGGAACAAGCTGGAAAATTAGATCGAGAACTCGAATTTTTGCCAAGTAATAAAGAATTACTACAGCGAAAAATGGATAAACTTGGTATTACTAAACCAGAAATGTCCATACTATTCGCTTACAGTAAAATTACTTTGAAAGAACAAATTATTGCAAACTGATTTACCCGAAGACGCTTATCTTAGCCGGTGCGTTAAGGATTTGTTTCCTATTCCCTTACGTCAAGAATATAGTGAAGTGATGAATCAACATCGCCTGCGTCGCGAAATCATCGCCACTCAATTAAGCAATCGTTTGGTGGCAGATATGGGTGTCACTTTTGTTTTTCAAATGCAAGATGAAACCGCTACCACTGTACCTATGATTGTTCGGGCTTATACGGCTGCGCGATCCATGTTTTATATGGGCGAGTTTTATACTGATATCGAGTCATTAGATTATAAAATAGATGCGGCCATCCAATATCAAATTAATGAAGAGGCTGTTACTTTAGTGCGTCGTGCAGCGCGTTGGTTATTGCGCCAAAACTCCACGCGTATTGACGTAGCTGAAACCATTCAAAATTATGCTGATTCGATTGTTTATTTATTTCGGCGCTTACCCCGATATATTTTGGGTGATGATAAAATTAGTTTAGAATCACGTCGAGATACATTAGTCGCTGCCAACGTCCCACCAGATATTGCCTTACGGGTGGCTTGCGCAGAGCCTATGTATCACGCATTAAATATTATAGAGGTCGCAAAACAAGCAAAGATTGAAATCAACCGTGTCGCCCAAGTTTATTTTATTTTATTAGATCGATTAAAATTGATTTGGTTTCGTCATCAGATTAATGCGTACGTAGGTGGCGATAGTTATTGGGTATTTTTGGCTAAATCTTCTTATAAAGCAGAATTAGATACCATTGAACGGCATTTAACTCAGGAAGTATTTCGCCATATTCAGCTAGACCTCAATATCACTGAGCAAGTGGATGCTTGGCTAGATCGGCGTCACCATTTGGTAGAGCGTTGGCGAAATATTTTGACTGATTTACGTAATACTGGAGTAAAAGAATTTGCAATTATTTCAGTTGCCATTCGTGAATTGTCTAACTTAGCTAAAGCAAACCCTGACAATATTCATTAAAGAAGTTTGTTGTTATGAAAAAACCTTTACCTATTTGTTTGTTATTGTTACGCCTCAGTGTGTTTATTGTTGTTCTGCTCTGGGCGATTGATAAGTTTCTGCGTCCAACTCTCGCCGCAAATCTCTATCAACATGATTATCATGCGCCGTTCATGCCCACAATGATTATTTATATTATTGGCGCTTTTCAAGTTTTATTAGCTTCTTGTTTTGTTATAGGCTTGAAGAAAAACATAACCTATGGTTTAGTATTGGTAGGGATGGCTATTTATATCTTGTTTGTTTATAGGCATTATCTGCCCCCCTTTCAAGGTGATAATTTATTGTTTTTCGCGGCTTGGCCGATGTTAATCACTTCTTTGTCTTTATTTTTATTACGGAAGCAAGATACGTTGTTTTCAGTTTCATAAGGATTTACTATGAACAAGGATTGTATTTTTTGTCAGATAATTAATGGCGAGATTCCAGCGAATATTATTTTTCAAGATGAAATAGTTATCTCTTTTCCTGATATCAATCCAAAAGCACCTCAGCATGTTTTAATTATTCCAAAACAGCATATACCAACCCTTAATGATTTAAAACCGGAAGATACTTTGTTAGCCGGGCATTTATTACAAGTGGCAAAAAAAATTGCGCATAAACTAGGAATTGCCGAACAAGGATACCGAGTCCTCATGAATTGTAACGAGGGCGGTGGACAGGCGGTATTCCATATCCATTTGCATTTATTGGGTGGAAGAATGATGCATTGGCCCCCTGGTTGATCCCTGTGCCGTCATCCCGCGGCTTGACCGCTGGATGACGGGCCTGCCGTGGATAACGAAAATCACGGTATTTCTCATTTACTTCAGAAGAAATAAAGTTGAACTGTGTTCAAGTATTTCAAAAGGAGGAATATCTATGCGTCATTTGATCAAACAACTTTTATCAACCCATCATGTTTCTGCGGAGTTAGATATTGTCGCCGAGAATTTTTTTAGTAAGGCGGTAGCTGAAACCCGTCGACGTTTAAGCCGCCGCAAACACAATAAAAAAATCACCCAAAGGATCTTAAAAGATACGATCGCATGTCATTTTACCCAAGATTTATTAAGCACCGATTTAATAGATCCTGTCGCGTATGATTTACTTTTGAAAGCAATTCAACGCTGGCGTCCACTGGCAGCATCGAGTGAAAACGCATGTCTTTATCTTCAAAATCTCATGTTGAATCTTTTGCCGATGGTCAGACAGAAGCAACAATTACAAAAAATTGTTAAAGACTACCAGCAGCATTTAAAAGTTGAGATTGAGCAAAATCTACTAAGTAATCATCCGCGAGAATATCGGAGTTGCGTATATTCATCAAATGTCTGGTTTGGGGCGCCACCACTTTACTCGTCCAATGCTGTACGACCCTTTAGAGATAATCGTGATCCTATTGAGCGTTTTACTGCTGATTTTGAAACCTATTCAATTGAACCTGATACGGCTTTATCAGGTGCAATAAACAAATATCGTGCAGTCACTCACCTCATGTCTACCCTAAAAACACCTATTAAAGGCGCAGATCGTCAAGTCAATGACTTTCGTTGTGAGTTTCAAATTCAATCTCCAATATTGGTAAAGGATCGAGATAGTCGGACAATAAAGTTTGTTAAAACTGTTGCTACTTTTTTATCGGCGGGTTTAGCGATAGCCTGCGGTATTTGGAATGTAAAAGGTAAAAAAACCAGTAAAGATATCCAGCAGGTACTTAGCGCATCACAACCACCCCTCGTAGAAGGGCGGAGATTCCTATGCCAAACTTTATAGAATTACTCATTGAAAGCCAGCAGAGAATGATTGATATTCTGAGCCCTCCCAAGCGCCAACCCCAGTTAAACCATCAAGCGGTGTTATTATATGATCAAGCTTGGCAAGAAGCGAAAAACTACAGTCCTCACCTTCAAACAGAAGATAAGTGGGGTGCAGTATTTGCTACAGTGCTTGCCAAAAAAATAACTGAAGATCTAGAAACTATAGATTGGATGGCCCAACACAATTGTGACGATATAGTTCGGGCCCTGAATGCATGGCAATTTTCAACTGACGATCCGGATTTCAAGCAATGCCAAGTTGTTCGTGAGTTATTAATAAAACTTGTTCCGATTGCTCCTAAAAAGCAAAAGTTATTAGCGCTTTGTCAGGAATATAAGCTGTATTTAAAAGCGGATATTGAAAAACGTCTACAACGTGATCATCCATTGATTTATGAACATTATACCTCCAACCGCCGCGATATCGCTTCGACGCCGCCAAGTTCTGGTCCTATGCCGACCCTGATAATAAAGCCGGGAAAAAATATGGAGCGATTTATTGCCAGAAATCGGGAAGGGCTGCGCCGTGGGAACAAAAGTCTAAATACCGCTATCAAAAAATATGCAGCGGTTAGTGCGCTAGAAAAAACTCTCCTTCAACCCAAGCCATTGCCAACTCAAGTTGCAGATTTTCATTGGAAACTTCATGAACATCGATCAATATTGAATAAAGATCGTGATACGGCATTGCTTAAATTTGTTAAAGGAATAGCCACACTCTTTTCAGCGGGTATAGTAGTGGCAGCAGGAATTTGGAGGGTTAAAGGCAAAACTTTTAGCAATCAATTGCATAGCACTCTGAAAAAAGCAGCGCATTTCCCTCTCCCACCAGGGAGAGGGCTGGGGTGAGGGGAAAAATATACTAGCGCAACTCTTTTTGCACTTCTTTTGCCATTTGCAAATGATGCGAGACCGTTTTACGGGTTGCTTTTAAATGCGCAATTACATTTTCGTTTTTAGCATTAGGGAGTAATTTTTCATTAATAAGCTCTAAAGCTTCTTCATGACCTTTTACCATTGCATGAATATAAGTATGGTTAAATTCATGTTTAGGAATTGTCTCTAATTTTTCAAGCAATTGTTTGCCTTTTTGGTGCAAAGCTATTGATTTTTCTGAAGGTTTTAGAACGATTTTGTCTTGATGAGCCAAATTTTCGGACTTTTTAAGATTATTAGAATGATCTTTAACCATTGTTTCAGCAAAATGTTTAACCTGTGGATTAGAAGATCTATTTAATGCGACCTTGGCTGCATGTATTTCATTTTTATTAATGACTATTAATGTTTCCAAAATTTGACCATCATTTTTTTCATGGTGGCTTGAAGTCTGACTTTTAGTGTAGTTTGTTTTTTCAACCTCTGTGGCCATAGCCAACACTGAAAATGAGGATAAAAAAACTAATACCAATATAGATGCTTTTTTCATTTTCATAAAATTCTCCCAATGATGATAGCTATTGCCGTTGATTAGGATCAACGACAATAGCTATTTTAATAAAATCAATAACCAGAACTTTGATTTGATGGGCTAGAGCCTGTCTCTGTAGATGAACTACTACTATTAGTAGACGAATTATCAAGAGATGAGGGAGTTGTATTGGTATTATTATTCGTATTGCTATTGTTAAGCCTGTTCATTTTCATATTTTCGATTCTATTGTGCATTCTGCCCATAAAATGTCTATATTTTACCGTACAATATATTGTATCAATCAGATTTAAGATAGCTAAAATGATAATAATAGTACCAATCGTTTTAGCAAAGCCTGTGCCACCACAGCATCTTTTACGTGAATAGGTTTTGGATGTTACATCCGAAGTTGCGGCTGTGGTGGTCCTGAGGTTCTCCCTATCCAAACGATCAACCACGCATTCGTTTTTGTAGATGCCCCAAGCAATTAAGAATGCACCTAATCCAATTGTAATGAATTCGAGTGAAAAAGCAACGTTGTAAAGAAACATAAGATTCCCTCCTAGATAATTTAATTAATGAGCCTCTTCTGAGACATAATAAAATATAGCACAAAATATATTATATGTAACCTGCTGCGTTTCCCGGGATGACATAATTTGTTTTCCGGAATAACATAATTTTTGTTGAATTAAAATTCCATAACTCAGGGTATATGTACTATATTTTTAATAGGGGCAAATCAAGGGAGAAATATATGAAGGCCTTAGTATTTCATGGAATTGGGGATATTCGCTTGGACGAAGTAAAAATCCCTAAAATTTTGAACTCTTCGGATGCAATTGTAAAAATTACTTGCAGTGCTATCTGTGGAACAGATTTGCATTTTGTTAGAGGTACTGTAGGGCCTATGGAAAAAGGAACTATTTTAGGCCATGAAGCAGTGGGTATCGTCGATAAAATAGGCGCTGGAATTAGAAATTTAAAAGAGGGTGACCGAGTACTAGTGCCCTCGACGGTTGCATGTGGTTATTGCCAATCCTGTCGAAAAGCCTGCTATTCCCAATGTTTGGAAGCAAATCCCAATGGTCCAGAAGCTGGCACTGCCTTTTATGGTGGACCAAAAGACAGCGGTCCTTTACAAGGCTGTCAAGCAGAATATGTGCGAGTGCCATTTGCTAATGTGAATTTAGTAAAGTTACCAGATGAGGTTTCTGATGATCAGGCTATTTTACTTTCAGATATATTTCCGACCGCTTATTTTGGTGCCGATATTGCCAAAGTATCTCCTGGAAAAGTAGTGGTGGTTTTGGGCTGTGGACCAGTAGGGCAATTCGCAATAGCTAGCTGCAAATTAATGGGCGCCTCGCGAATTTTTGCCGTAGATAGGGTGGCTTCGCGCCTTAAATTAGCAAGATGTCAAGGAGCTGAATGCATTAATTTTCAGGAAGAAAATGTAGTTGAAGTACTTAAAGAGTTAACCAAGGGTAGTTTGGCTGATATAGTTATTGATGCGGTGGGTGTTGACGCCCAAAAATCCCCTGAATCAGACAAAAAAATTGCCAAAGAACTTCAAACGGAACTAGAGAAAATCGCTCCCAAGGCCAATCCGGAAGGTAACCTATGGCAGCCCGGAAATGGTCCAAGTCAATGCTTGCGAGATAGTGTGGATCTTGCTGCTCCTAATGGCGTTATTTCTATCATTGGAGTTTACCCATTTAGTTCTCAAATTTTTCCTATTGGCAAGGCCATGAATAAGAACTTAAGTATTGTAATGGGTAATTGCCCGCATAAAAAATATATACCCTTGCTATTAAAATTTGTGCAATCGGGAATAATAGATCCAACCAAAATTTTAAGTCAGGTCAGATCTTTAGAAGAAGTTTTAGAAGCTTACAAACATTTCGACTTACGTGATGAAGGTTGGATTAAAGTAGCAATAAAACCGACTAAATAATTATTCTAAAAGGAGTGCATATGAAAAAGCGAACCTCAGTAAAAACACCGCCGCCACAAAAGCAAGCGCATCAACCTGGTGTGGAATCAAAAATGCGGCCTCGGCCTGAAGCATCATCCAGCAAATATAAAGGCAGTGAAAAATTGACCGGCAAAATTGCTTTAATTACCGGTGGAGATAGTGGGATCGGCAAAGCTGTGGCTATCTTATTTGCTAAAGAAAAAGCTGATATTGCCATTAGTTACTTGGAAGAACATGAAGATGCTGATAAAACTAAACGTGAGGTAGAAAATGAAAATAGTCGCTGTGAATTAATAAGTGGTGATATTAGCGATGAAAAGTTTTGTTTAGAATTAGTTAAAAAAGTCGTAAAAAAATTTGGTAGAATTGATATTTTGGTTAATAATGCGGGTGAGCAACATACGCAGAATAAATTTGAAGATATTACCTCAGAACAATTAATACAGACATTTTCTACCAATGTATTTTCGTTTTTTTATTTAACCAAGGCAGTCATTCCCTACATGCCTAAAGGTGGGGTCATTATTAATACGACCTTGGTAACCGCATACAAAGGCAGTCCCAATAAAATTGATTATTCTTCGACAAAAGGAGCTATTGTTAGCTTTACCCGTTCGTTAGCATTATCTTTAGTAGAGAAGGAGATCAGGGTGAATGCAGTTGCGCCAGGACCGATTTGGACGCCTTTAATTCCTTCGACCATGACCAAGAAAGAAATCAGTGAATTTGGGCAAAATGTTCCTATGAAGCGGATGGGTCAGCCTGATGAAGTGGCGCCATGTTATGTATTTTTGGCATCCGCAGATTCGTCTTACATGACTGGGCAAGTATTACATCCAAATGGCGGCACTATCGTCAACGGCTAAAAGCAAAAAAATATAAAGCCTGTTTTGCTTATTAAAGTATTGCTCCTTATAAAATGTTTTCATTATTTTGAATATAAGTTCTACGATTGGATCTATCATGACAATCCTGTATATTGCAGATTATGAAAATCGCAATCATGGGCGCAATGTCTGAAGAAATTGATATTATACAAACACAAATGACTCGTATTTCAACAGTCGATTATGGTGGTCGAAAATATTATCTTGGAAAAATAAATCATACCGATGTAGTTCTGGTCTTCTCGCGTTGGGGGAAAGTAGCTGCCACGACAACTGCCACTTCATTAATTACTCAATTTAAAATTAATCAACTTATTTTTACCGGAGTTGCGGGTGCTGTGGCCGGTCATTTAAACATAGGTGATATTATAATCGGGGAAAAATTTTACCAACATGATATGGATGCACGACCTTTATTTGCGAAACATGTCATTCCATTGACGGAGACAGTTTATTTCAAGTCCGATCCTCAATTAATAAAAAGAGCTCAATTAGCTTGCAATAATTTAATTAAATTGTTGCCGAAAAGTATACCTGAAAAATACCTGAAGGAATTTAAGATTACTAAACCGAAGTGTACAGTAGGTTGTATTGCCAGCGGAGATCAATTTATTGCAGATTCTTTGAAAACCGCAGCTATTTTAGTTGATCAACCTAATACTGCGGCTGTAGAAATGGAAGGAGCAGCGGTGGCACAGGTTTGCAGTGACTTCGGAATTCCATTTATAGTGATTCGAACCATATCTGATTTGGCCAATCATTCCGCTGCAATTGATTTTCCAAAATTTATTAATCAAATTGCCAAGCATTACACGAAGAATATTATCAAACACATGTTTGCTGAGCCGTTTGCGGAAGATTTTTCACCGCCAATCTCTATCTGATTAAGCATTTATCTTCAGATGTATCCCGAGGATTAGTGGTCCCGTTCCTACATGCCAAAGCGAATTTTATAGTTTTCGGCGCGACGCTCTTCCATCGTCGGCGCACCTAAAATAACATAACATTCCTTCTCTAAAGCCATTATTTGCTTTTCATCTAACCCAAATATAGGTCTATATATGGGACCTGCTAGATACATTTGATAGAACTTTAACAATTCCTTGGAATATAATTTTTTACTGGTAACATCTTTAGTTTCACGCATTTCATTAAGCCATGAATTGTGTAATTCTTTTTTGGAGCTGGTGATGACCTTATTTTCTTTAAAATTCTCATATCGAATAAGTATGGCATTATACCGACCGTGCTTGTTCAGAAAATTGAAAAGCTCCTCAGAGGCAGGGGCAAGTAGATCAATTATTGCGCTTAAACATTCATCTTTTTCTAATTCATCTTTCGCTAAATTGAGAGCTTCTTCATGCCACTTTATTGCAGATTGTCTGAAGGAATTTTTTAAATTTTCATCACTTGTTTTTTGCAACTGGGATACAAAAATTCTCCCCAGTTCCAAAGCTGTTGGGAAATGTTTTTCAACTTCAAAGGCAGATTCAAGTAATTTTTGGTATTGTTGATCGGGTTTTTCAATAGTTTTTCGATAAGCGAACGCCATCCTTCTTCGCGCTGATGGCCCAGGAAACTTGTTTTCAATCGCACTTTTAAGCAAGGGATAAGCTCTTTTGTTATCTGAAACATTTTTGCTCCTTAGTAAAAGAACACCTTGGATATAGCATGCCCAGGGAAAACGATTGATAGTTTCCTCGGAATTCGGCCCAAGAAAAGTATCCAACTCTATTTGTACTAACCCATCTTCTTGATAAGGGAATGCTTTGGTATAAAGAGTTAATATATAATAAATGTTTTTCAAGGTCGGCGACTTATCTTCAGCAAGCTGATTAGGAGTAGCAAATGTAGAAAAATGCTCGCAAATTAGACGCTTCCAAAATCGTTGGTTTTGTTGACTTTGATTACGAAAGCTTTGATTCAGTAATTCTATCAGGGTAGGTGTAGATAAAAATAAAGTTATTTGCATTACCAAATCTTCTGATAACCCAGACATAGTGCTTTTCATAATTTATTCCTGTTTATATGTAAGACATCTCTCAATCATTAGTTTAAAATATTATCATCGGAAAGTATATCCGAAAAATACTTGGAAGAATTTAAGATTACTAAATCGGAGTATATACATAGGCTGTATTGCCTGCAGAGATCAATCTCTACCTGATTAAGCATTTATCTTCAGATGGAGTCTGAGGTGTTGGGGGTTCAGACTGCTGTTGAAAAACACGATTTTTATTGAGTTCGGCACGACGCTTTTCTATCGTCGGCGCACCTGTAATAACACAACATTCCTTCTCTAAAGCCATTATTTGCGAAACATTTAAGCCAAATGGAGGGCTATCTGTGGGACCTGCTAAATATGCTTGATAGATCTTTAACAATTCCTTGGCATATAATTTTTTACTGGTCACATCTTTGGTTTCACGCATTTTCTTAAGCCATGAATCGTGTAATTCTTTTTTGGAGCTGGTGATGACCTTATTTTTTGTAAAATCCTCATATCGAACAAATATGGCATTATACCGACCGTGCTTGTTCAGAAAATTGAAAAGCTCCTCAGAGCCAGGGGCAAGTAGATCAATTATTGCGCTTAAACATTCATCTTTTTCTACTTCATATTTCTTTAAATTGTGAGCTTCTTCATGCCACTTTATTGCAGATTGTCTGAAGGATTTTTCTAAATTTGTATCACTTGTTTTTTTCAACTCGAATTCAAAAAATCTCCCTAGCTCCGAAGCTGCCAGAGGATCTTTATCGATGTCAAAGGCTGATTCGAGTAAAAATCGATAATGGTCATCAGGTTCTAAAGTAGTTTTTCGGTAAGCGGACGCCATCGCTCTTCGCGCTAATGGCCCAGGAAACTTGTTTTCAATCGCACTTTTAAGCAAGGAATAAGCTCTTTTGTTATCTGAAACATTTTCGCTCCTTAGTAAAAGAATACCTTGGATATAGCATGCCCAGGGAAAACGATGGATATTTTGCTGCGGATCCGGAGCAAGAAAAGTATTCAACTTTGTTTGTACTAACCCTTGTTCTTCTCGAGTGAATGCTTGGATATAAAGCGATAATATATAATAAATGTTTTTCAAGGTCGGCGCCTTATCTTCAGCAAGCTGATTAGGAGTAGCAAATCTATAAAAATGCTCGCAAATTAGACGCTTCCAATATTGGTCTTGTTGACTTTGATTGCGAAAGCTTCGACTCAGTAATTGCATCAGGGTAGGTCTAGATAAAAATAAAATTATTCGCATGACTACTTTATCTTCTGGTAACCCGGAAAAAGTGTTTGTTTTCATAATTTATCTTATACGCAAGAATATTTCTCAATCTTCAAAATATTATCAGCAAAAACTTATTTATTCAATATTATTATGCTACCTTAAGACATGGTTTAACTCGCTAGTTTTTATTCAGAGAGTTATACTTTAATGACCATTTTGGACGTATAAAGAAGAATTATGAATATTTTGCCTATCCCAGCATTGACTGATAATTATATTTGGATGATTGAAACTGATTCCCAAAAGGCTTGGGTCGTTGACCCTGGAGAAAGTTCGCCCGTTATTAAAACCTTAACACGTCTTAATTTAAATTTGGCTGCAATTTTGCTCACCCATCATCATCATGACCATAGTGGCGGAATTGCAGAATTATTAAAATTTGCTGGGAATATTCCCGTGTATGGTTCAGCGCAAAGTTCAATTAAATATATCAATCATCCGCTAAAAGAAAATGATGAAATCAGTTGTGGCGAAATATGGTTAAGAGTTCTCGAAATACCCGGTCATACCCTCGATCATATTGCATATTTCAATAATGATGCTTTATTTAGTGGCGATACCTTATTTAGCGTGGGCTGTGGCAAAGTATTTGAGGGGACATATCCACAAATGTTCGAATCATTACAAAAACTTTTAAACTTACCCGATCAAACTTTAGTTTATTGTGGACATGAATACACGCGGGCAAATTTACAATTTGCGGAGGTTGTAGATAAATCGAATGATGCCATTGCGAAAAAAATTGTTGATGTAAATAATATCTTAAGAACAACTGGATGTACTCTACCATCGAGCTTAGGTGAAGAAAAAAAAATAAATCCATTTTTACGCTGCCAGACTCCAGAAATAATTCATGCTGTGGAGCAACATTTAGTCTGTCATCTCGGAAAACGCGCAGCGTTTATCAGGGATCCAGATAATAAAAAATTAAAAGATCCCATAGAAGTTTTTCGTTTACTACGTGAATGGAAAAATAATTTCACTGTAAATAAATAATTATAGGGATACTTTGCACATTGGTTCAAAATCCCGTCAATATTTCCCACCCGCCATTGCGATTATCCCGCGAATCCCTGGCGACGGAAAATATTGGCGGAGGTAGTTCAAGGTAATAACTTCTACCCCCAACATGGAGAGAAAAAGCGCCTACTGGTGGCAAATAATTAGGGAGTTTGGAATTAAGCCTCTTCACATGCTAGATAACCTTCATCCATTTTAAGCGAGAAATTGTTTTTTTCATCCATGAATAATACAGTAGGTTTAAATTTTTTATATTCATCAATCGTCATACTCGTATATGCACAAATGATGACTCGATCTCCCGGATTAACTAAATGGGCACAAGCACCATTAGCGCCCATTATTCTTGAGCCTTTTGGCGCTTTTATAGCGTAAGTGGTGAATCTGGCAGCATTATTAAGATTATAAATTTGTATTTGTTCATTTTCTAAAATGCTAGAAGCAGTGAGTATATCTTCATCAATAGCAAAAGAGCCTTCATAGTTCAGGTCGGCATGGGTGACTAGTGCTCGATGAATTTTTGCATATAAAAAGGTTCTTTTCATAACTTACTCGTTGGTTAAAGAAATATTATCAATTAAACGAATATCGTCAACCCAAACAGCGCCCAAGCGACGCTGCCATTCCTCAGAAATATAGTCAACTTTAAAACCCCTCAATTTTAAGTGTTTAATAATTTCATCCACTGTGGATGACGATTGTAAAATATGAGGGAAATAACTGGCCATTTGACGTTGCTCTGTATTAAGCCTTGAATTTCTAGAACTTAATGCTAGCCCATCCTCGGCTCGTATTGTTGGGCAAGCAATAATGTCAACCTCTATAAATAAAGCAGCTACCATTTTTTTTACTAGCAACAATTGTTGATAATCCTTTTCGCCAAAATAAGCACGCATCGGTTGAATGATATTTAATAATTTTAGAACAATTGTGAGCATCCCATTAAAATGTCCTGGTCGAAACTCGCCTTCAAGCAATAAGCTTAAATTAGTTTCGGTCACTTGAATCTCATATTGATCTGGATACATATCGCTTGGATTTGGACAAAAAAGAAAATCAACCCCTTGTTTGGTAAGAGCAGCTATATCCTCATCTAAAGTTCGAGGATAATAATCAAAATCTTGTTTTTGATTAAACTGAGTTGGGTTCACGAAAATACTAACTATTGTCATGTCGTTCTCAGCTTTAGAGCGTTGGCATAAATGTAAATGACCCGCATGCAAATGCCCCATGGTTGGAATGAAACCAATGGTGTTATTTTGCAGTTGCTTTTTTAAAGCACGCCATTGTTTAATCTCGGTAACTATGTTCATTTTGGGGAAATTCTCCTGCTTTGACAGCATTAATATAAGCATTCATACCGGTTTTGAATTGTTCATGGCCATTTATAAAATATTTCACAAAATAAGGTTTAAAATCAATATTGAGTCCCAATAAATCTTGAAATACTAATACTTGTCCATCGGTGTGTGGCCCTGCACCAATGCCAATGGTAGGAATTGCTAAGGTTTGAGTGATCTGTGTGGCCAGTTGAGTGGGAACACACTCTAATACCACAGCAAAACAGCCGGCTTCTTGTAGGACAGGCATCATTGTAATTCGGTCCGCGCTTTTTTGAGTTTTCCCTTGAATTTTATAGCCTCCTAGGTTATGAATAAATTGGGGGGTTAAACCTAAGATGCCCCATCACTGGCACCCCCGATTCGGTTAAGTGATGAATCAATTTTGTATTTCCTGCTGCGCCTTCCAACTTAACTGCGTGCGCGCCAGCTTGGATTAACATTTGTCGCTGCACCGACACTTTTATTAATGATTGTCGATAACTTAAAAAGGGCAAATCACTCACGATAAATTTATTTCCTGCCCCTCGACTGACTGCTGCAGTATGCAAGCTCATCATTTCCAAAGTCGCAGAAATTGTGTCTTTAAAACCATGCATAGTCATGGCTAAACTATCACCCACTAAAAAACAATCTACAGATGTTTCAGCCATAATGCGTGCGCTGGTATAATCGTAACAAGTAATCATACTTATTTTTTCTTTATTCTCTTTCTTTTTGCAAAAGTCATAAATTTTCATTTATCAAGCTCCTTTTCTTTTTGATAACAAATAACGAAAGCCTCATAGACTTCTTTAAACGGATCGGTGTTTAATGCAGCCAAATTTTTTTTTATAGTCAGCTGATCATTTCTGATTAAAGGGCCTGTTAAAGCAGTTTTTGGGTTACTCATTAAATTCTTGGTTTGTTGCAATAAATAAGGATGCACAAACTCTGCTGGAAAATTAAATTCTTCGAAGCCGCGAAATAATTTTTGCCATAGCATGCAGCTAAAATTTCCACTCAAGACGCATAAAGCGTGATATTTTCCTTTAAGAGATTTTTGTAAGCGCCTATGTGAATTAGCTAAGCCTGGTAAGAGGGTTTCAAATTCTGGCGCATCATCGTCAATAATAAAAGGAATTTTTAAGTAATCATCTAATGAATAAAGTTGTTGATTGAAAGTCATTAATGGATGGGCAGAATAGGCGTACTCGCTATTTAAACTCCCTGAAAAATGAATACATTTGACTTGACTATTTTTTAGATGCTTTATAATAAAATCGTCAATGGCATTATCATTAATTAATATTAATATATGTGAAGCATCATCAAGCAGGCTGTTAAGTTGTTCAAAAGATTCTTTTCTATGCCAAAGTTTGAAGGGAAGATTAATAAGGGAGAAATAATGCTGAAAATGACGTGATACTCGACCATTGCCAATTATCAAATATTGCGGTACTTGTTGCATAAATCAAGTCCAAAAGATTCATAGCGTTTAAAAATGAGAAAAAAACTTCGGTATCTGCCGTTCATAGGTCAGATCGTCGTTCAATATACACAATTATTTATCGAGGTGCAATAAAAAGTCTTGCTTTCTAGGGGCGCCTCATTAAAACCAGGTAACGTCCATTTTGCCATAATTGAACGGCTTGCGTTGATTTAAGTTTAATGAGGGAAACCTATTTGTTTTTTCAATTCACTTATAGTTTGTCAAGGGGTTGGGCCACTATTGCCCAGATCTGGGGAATCCCCGGATGACATTTCATTATACATCCTTCTAGGAGATACGTGACGAAAAAATAATGCAGTTGCGGCTCCTCCGAGGAATGTCACGGAATATATCAAGGCGCGAGTTGGGGGAAGGAGTTTTATATCACGCAATGTTATGTAAATCGTACCGCCGATAGCAAGTATAGCACGTGGATCAAGGTTACTCGCGCGGTGCCCTGCATACATTCCACCTAAAAGAGCCATGGGCAAGGTAAGACCCAAAGGTACTGAATTAAATGGTGAATCCATTTTCATGTCGTTGTTTGCTCTCATTGTTTTTTTCCTCTATGAATAATTTTTAAAGAATGTTATTTTCACAGATATTGGGTAATATTTCTAGAGGTTTTGCTTAAATATACCTATTTCGTTTTGGATTTCGGTGTTTAAGCCAATTCGAATTCACCCGACATTATAAATAATTTTTTTATAAAATAACACAAGGAGATTCCCGAGAAAATTTTTTAAATTCTTTGGAATTAATTTTGGTTGTGATTTCCCAAAAAAATGAGTTTTTATTTCGTACAGATTTTTTAACAAACGGAAAAACACAATCAATATTATCCATTTTAGATTCTGTAGTAATCATATGCAGAGGTTCCTTAGCTTTGGGAAGAGTTTTAAGTAAAGGAAATATTAAAAGTTCCATCACGAGTCTGTGATGTTTAAATTCAGAGGTGGTAAAACATAATTTACTTTCTATATGTTGGATTAAGTTATTAACAGTATTTTGATTAAGCCTCAATTGTCTTATTTTATCAATTTTTTTCTTTCTTTTTTGCAGAATCTCTTGATGGAGAGATGCAAAAAATTTTCTTTCTCTTAATTTTTCCCATACCAAATAGATACTTATTGGTACTGTAAGTAGAGTATATATGATTATATCATCTTGATTAGGGGTAAGGCTGCATGTTTTTCTTGTATGTAATACGCAAATCAATCTCGGCAAAAAATAATGAAATATTAACTGGGTTATGTTGGTAGAAATCAGAATCGCTGGTACCAGATTTTTTCTACCACCTATTGATAAATAAATATATTTTGATAACTTATACCAAGGTAAAATTCGTCCCGCTATGTACGAAAATGTGCTGGATTTGTAATCCATTAGAGCATATCTATGCTTCTCCTCTTCTGCTTCCAATTCGATTCTAATTTCTTTTATCTCACGAGGACAGCCACATGGATTTTCTTGACAAAACTTGCAAGCGACTCGGATAGCATTAATTTCACTACTTTCTTTAAAAATTTTTTGATTCTTCACAGTTTTTCCAATGTCATGATAATTTTTAATTATTATCTTGATTTTCGCAACTGTCAATAATTCCTGATAGACTGTGGATTATACCAATATTTCGAGGAATTAATTGAATATCACTGGAATCATCATTGTTAATTTCAATGAAGTCAAAACCGCAGGGAGGTTCGAACAATACATTTATTTTTTGGGCATACTCAGGTGTTACCCAATTATTTCGACGCTTTATTCGTTGATAACATATTAATTCTGGGGCATTAATTAAAACAAATTGAATGTATGGAAATTCTGTTAAAATTTCTAATCGATTTTTGTTTCTATACATAGCTTGGGAAATAATAATGGGCCTTTGATAGTCGCTTAAAAAAGATTTTATTTTTTCTTTTAACACAGTCGTGTATTCGTCGACCATTGTTTGAGTAAAGGTTTTATTTTTAGAGATAGACTCTTTCATGTCAGAAGTTAAAATTTGATCGCCATCAAAATGAAAAAAATTATAATGATCTTGTAGATAATTGGCTAAAAAGCTTTTACCTGAACCAGTTTTTCCAAAAAAAATGTAAATGAGCATATAGTGTAAAATAAGTATTACGGTCAAAAAATATATTTAGTTTCGTAGTTTTCAATGCGATTCTAAAGCTATGTTAGAATTGCATTTCGATAAAAATCACTTATAAATTCTACCAAACGTAATGCAATTGCCGATTTAGATAATACAGGTAAATCAACTCTCTGGCCATCATGGGAGAGAAAGGTCACACTATTTTTTTGGTTGATTCCAAAACCTTGGCCATTTTCCACGGCATTAAGCACAATCATATGGACAGCTTTTTTATGGAGTTTGGCCATAGCATTTTGAAGATGATTATCTGTCTCCGCTGCAAAACCAACCGTTAACGGTTGGGGATGAGATTTTTGAACAGTGGCCAGTATATCGGGGTTCTTAATCATTTTTAATGAAAATAAATCAGAATCACGTTTAATTTTAACAGGAGAAGTCAATTCGGGCTTATAGTCGGCCACCGCGGCCGCGCCGACAAATATATCACAAGGTAAATTTTCCATGACCGCTTGATGCATTTCCTCAGCAGAAGTAACTGCTATTTTTTTTACCTGACTAGGTGGAGATAAGGTGGAAGGACCACTGATTAGCACCACTTGTGCACCTAATTTTGCAAAAACTTCGGCAATAGAATAGCCCATGCTACCTGAACTTAAAGTTGCAATATAGCGAACCGGATCAATGGCTTCATGTGTAGGGCCGGCAGTAATAAGAATTTTTTTCCCTAAAAAAACCGAAGGAGATGAATTTAAATAAAAATTTTCCAACCATGTCATTAACTCAATAGGCTGAACTAGCCGACCCATGCCATTGTCTCCACAAGCTTGCTCGCCTAAGTCAGGGCCAATAAAATGAGTGCCACGATTTATTAAACAATTAACATTTTCCTGGGTAGCCGGGTGTTGCCACATGTACATATTCATTGCCGGCACAATCGCCAAAGGAACTGTACTGGCCAGACAAAGGGTGGTGAGTAAATCATCAGCTAAACCATGTGCTAACCGAGCAATGATATCAGCGCTGGCAGGTGCAACCATTATCATATCGGCCCATCGTGCTAGCTGAATATGACCTATATTGCTTTCAAAATGATGCTCGAATAAATCGCTATAAACTGGTCTGCCTGACAATACTTCAAGAGTGAGAGGCGTCACAAATTGTTTGGCATGTTGAGTGAGAATGATTTGAACATGAGCTCCCGCTTGGCGAATTAAGCGGACCAATTCGCATATTTTATATGCGGCAATTCCCCCGGTTATGCCGAGTAAAATCTTTTTTCCATTTAATAAATTATTCATAGCTATATTGAAGCGCTTCATAAAAGAAAAAGCAATGATTGTTTGTCATGCACAAAGGCAATTACTTCAGCACTAGATTTTACCACACAGTTATGTTTAAATTTGTTCATTATTCACTAGGGGTGCCTAAAAGGCTGAGAGAGTCCCTTTGAACCTGATCAGGCTAATACCTGCGAAGGGAAGTGAAACAAAATCATTTTTGTATGATGTGTTTTCTTTCTTCGCGTGTGCCTGGCTCAAAATATTGAAATGGAGCCTCATATGCAAATTGATAATGACTTACGCCAACCTTTATCTGGATCTAAAAAAATTTATCTTTCTGGTAGCATCTATCCTGAAGTACAAGTCCCGATGCGAGAAATATCCTTAAGTAATCAAGGCGCTTTAACCGTATATGATACTTCTGGACCTTATACCGACCCTTTTATTTCCATTGCTCTTAATTCAGGATTGCCGGAGGTCCGCAGTGATTGGATCGAAGCAAGAAATGATTCGGAAAAATATCTTAGCAATATCCACGATCAAAAATTAAGTCAGCAACGAGGGGGCGATTTACAGCGCCAACCGAGTAAAGCCCGTAACGGCAGACAGCTCACCCAAATGTATTATGCCAAACGTGGTATTATTACTCCGGAAATGGAATATGCCGCATTCGCGAAAATCAAAACCGTGTTAATAAAAATTTGATCACCCCTGAATTTGTGCGTGATGAAATTGCCGAGGTCGAGCGATTATCCCTGCAAATATCAACCATCTTGAACTTGAACCTATGGTCATTGGCCGAAATTTTTTAGTGAAAATCAATGCCAATATCGGTAATTCTCCGGTTAGTTCATCGATTGAAGAAGAAGTTGAAAAATTGATTTGGGCGATTCGTTGGGGTGCAGATACGGTGATGGATCTTTCAACAGGAAAAAATATTCATGCCACCCGTGATTTTATTATTCGTAATTCACCTGTCCCTATTGGCACAGTGCCTATTTATCAAGCTTTAGAAAAAGTAGGGGGAGTAGCGGAAGATTTAACTTGGCAAATTTTTCGCGATACATTGATTGAGCAAGCCGAACAAGGAGTCGATTATTTCACGATTCATGCGGGTGTATTATTGCGTTAGTCCTTTGGCTTTAAACCGAGTGACTGGAATTGTTTCGCGTGGCGGTTCGATTATGGCTAAATGGTGTATTGCGCAACCATAAAGAAAATTTTCTTTATACGCATTTTGAAGAAATTTGTGAAATCATGCGTAGTTATGATGTGAGTTTTTCATTGGGTGATGGTTTGCGTCCTGGATCAATTGCCGATGCGAATGACGCAGCACAATTTGCTGAATTGAAAACATTAGGTGAATTAACTCAAATTGCCTGGAAACACGACGTGCAAGTGATGATCGAAGGACCTGGGCATGTTCCCATGCATTTGTTGAAAGAAAATATGGATAAACAATTAGAATATTGTATTGAAGCGCCATTTTATACCTTAGGCCCTTTGACCACCGATATTGCTCCAGGATATGATCATATTACCAGCGCCATTGGTGCTGCTATGATGGGTTGGTATGGTACCGCAGTTTTATGCTATGTCACGCCGAAGGAACATTTGGCTTTGCCCAATAAAGAAGACGTAAAACAGGGGATTATCGCTTATAAAATTGCCGCCCATGCTGCAGATCTTGCCAAAGGGCATCCGGCAGCGCAATTTCGCGATAATGCCTTATCAGCAGCACGTTTTGAGTTTCGCTGGGAAGATCAATTTAATTTATCCTTAGATCCCGATACAGCGCGCGCCTATCATGATGAAAAATTACCGCAGGAACAAGCTAAAGTTGCCCATTTTTGTTCGATGTGCGGCCCAAAATTTTGTTCCATGCAAATTAGTCATGAAATTCTTCATTATGCAGCCCAATCAAAATTATGAAAACAGCCGTGGTTGGTGGTGGAATTATGGGACAATTATTGTCTTTGGCGTTAATCGAGGCGGGGAATAAAGTCAGTGTTTTCGATGATAATAATGATGATAATAATAAAGAGAGGGTGGTCATGAATTGTAGTATGGCGGCTGCAGGCTTACTGAGTCCCATTTCAGAATTAGAGAAATCAACACGATTGATTTATGACATGGGAATGGCAGCGGTTGCTCAACATTGGCCTCATATATTATCGAAGTTAAATGCTGATATTTATTTTCGACGCTCTGGTTGTTTAGTCTTATCGCATCCGCAAGACAAAGCCGATTTAAGACGTTTAATTGATATCATTGGCGCCAAATTAAATGCTTCAGTGAATAATCAATATTATAAAAAATTAATTCAGGAAGAGATAGTTGTTCTTGAGCCAGAGCTGAGTAAGTTTGAAGAAGCTTATCATTTTCCTAATGAAGCTCATCTGGATAATCAAGCATTATTAATAGCCTTGCAACAGTATCTTTGTGGTCAAGGTGTTTCCTGGCATCAACAGTGGATAACTGAAGTCGCGCCCGGGCAGGTTAAAATTAATCATCAGATTGAAAGGTTCGATATTGTATTTGATTGCCGAGGCATGGGCGCGAAAAAAAATTTCCCAGATTTGCAAGGTATTCGGGGCGAATTGATTTGGTTATATGCGCCAGAAGTTAATATTAAATGTCCGATTCGGCTTCAACATCCTCGTTATAGTTTATACCTGGCACCTAGACCTAATCACGTTTACTTGATCGGAGCAAGTGAAATTCATGCAGAAAATTATGAACCGATCTCAGTGCGATCAGCATTGGAATTTTTGACGGCTGCTTTTTATGTGCATTCTGGCTTTGCCGAAGCACGTATTTTGAAAACTGTGACACAATGCCGTCCTACCTTTGCTGATAGTTTACCTAAAATTAAATATGCCCAAGGATTAGTGGCAGTGAATGGTTTATATCGTCATGGATTTTTAATTGCACCGGCTTTGGCCGCCGAAATATTGCGATGGTTAGAACATGGTGTTTCGGCGGTGCATTATCCTCAGATAGGAGAGTTTTATGATTCAAGTCCACTTCAATGATCAATTGATATTTCTTGATGATAATTATTCACTCGCTGAGTTTCTTATTCAGAAAAATTATACCAAAGATTATTTTGCAGTAGTGGTTAATCGAAATTTTATCGCCCGAAGCCAATATGCAGCGACCTTGCTTAAAAATGAGGATATTATTGAATTAATTTCACCGATGCAGGGAGGATAAACCATGTGGCACTTAGCAGGTAAAGTTCTTTCAAGCCGTTTACTATTAGGTACTGCACGATATCCTTCGCTACAAACTATGCGTGATGCCATCTTGGCTTCGCAAACAAATATTATAACGGTTTCACTGCGTCGAGAAATAGCAGGTGACCACCGGGCTGAAACATTTTTGAATTATATTCATTCGATCGATTGTCATATTTTGCCTAATACCGCAGGCTGTCATAGTGCTGATGAAGCGATCACGACTGCAGAAATGGCCCGAGAAATTTTCAAAACCCAATGGATTAAATTGGAAGTTATTGGGGATGATTATAATTTACAGCCCGATCCTTTTGAGTTATTAAAGGCAGCAAAAGCATTGGTTAAACGGGGCTTTGAAGTTTTTCCATACTGTACCGCTGATTTAATTCTATGCCAACGTTTAATAGATAACGGTTGCAATATTTTGATGCCATGGGCAGCACCAATTGGCTCTGGCAAAGGAATTATCGATCCATATTCTTTAATCACACTGCGCGCCCGCTTACCACAAGTGACATTAATTATAGATGCTGGCATTGGCAAACCTTCGCATGCGGTGCAAGCGCTCGAGTTGGGATTTGATGGGGTTTTATTAAATACCGCGGTTTCTCTGGCAAAAGACCCTGTGCGAATGGCAATGGCTTTTGATCGTGCAGTCTCTGCAGGACGTCTTGCCTACGAGGCTGGCGTCATGCCAGAGCGAGATTTTGCCAATCCCAGCACTCATTTATTGGATACGCCATTCTGGCATCAGCAACAAAAAATATGTTAAAGCCAGTGGCTTGGACCATTGCTGGGTCCGATCCCAGTGGTGGGGCTGGTATTCAAGCTGATTTACATACGTTTCAACAATTAGGGGTGCACGGTGCAACGGTCATTACGGCTATTACCGCACAAAATTCATCATGTGTGACGAATATTCATTATCTTTCTCCAGAACTTATTCAGCAACAATTATTTACCTTAAAAAGTGAACTGCCACCTGTTGGGATTAAAATTGGTATGCTTGGGCATAGTTCCACAATTAAATGTATTGCCGATTTTTTAAATAATTATACAGGATACGTGATATTAGATCCGGTTTTCATAGCCTCATCAGGGCAGGGATTGTTTAGCGGGGATATTGATAATTATCTCCATCAATTCTCTAAGCTGTTTCCAAGTATTGATTTGCTGACGCCCAACATCCATGAAGCTGAAATATTGACAGGGCAATCCATTCATAGTCACCAAGATATGCAAATGGCAGCGAAAAAACTTTTAACTATGGGTATAAAAAATATATTAATTAAAGGTGGACATTTAAATCATAACCTTTGTCAAGATTATTGGAGCAATGGAGTTGAATCTTTATGGCTATCTAGCCCTCGTTATCCATCTAAAAATTATCGTGGCAGTGGTTGCGTTTTTTCATCGGCGGTCACCGCAAGTTTAACATTAGGATACGAACTAAAAGACGCATTAGTGATTGCCAAAATGACCATCAATCAAGGTATACGCTTAGCTAATTCTACCCATGACGAGATAACGTTTATTAATTTTGGAAGTTGGCCAGAAGATGAACTGGATTTGCCATTTCTAGCAGATCAACACCTTCAACGATTGCCGAGTCCATTTCCAGATTGTGGCGAAGAACCGCTAGGTTTATATCCCATTGTCGATAATAGCCAATGGTTACCTTTATTGTTTTCCGCAGGAATTACCACCGTCCAGTTACGAATTAAGAATACATCTATTCACGAATTAGAAAATGAGATTGTAAAAAGTATTCAATTGGCCAAGCAATATAATGCTCGACTTTTTATAAATGATTATTGGCAGCTGGCAATTAAATATAGGGGATATGGTGTGCATTTGGGGCAAGATGATTTAAAAACTGCAGACATTGAAAAAATTCATCAAGCGGGGTTGAGACTAGGGATCAGCACCCATTGTTATTATGAAGTGGCTCGTGCTCACAGGTATAAGCCGTCATACGTTGCATGTGGTCCAATCTTTAAAACTTTTAGCAAAGTGATGTCTTTTCCTCCTCAAGGTCATGCGCTTTTAAAACGCTGGAAAAACACCTTAAAAAGTTATCCATTGGTTGCAATTGGTGGAATAAATGCAGAAAATATTTCGCAAGTATGGGCAACAGGCATCAGTGGCATTGCAGTGATTTCAGCCATTACTCAGGCGCCTGATCCAATTTTAGCGACAAAAAAACTATTGGCAAGCATGCAGAATATTTGATTCTAGTAAGAAAGATATTTAATATAACATAAATGAATGATAAAGATTTAAATAAAATTTCTTAAACAACAAGTGACGGCGGTTGAAAGATGCTATTATACTATGACTCTTGCAAATAAAAAATTTCTTTATGTGAACATTAATCGTTCGAATCATGGGTTTTACTGTAAAGAGATGCGCAGTAGTGCGCTACGTTTAGTTAATATTCATGCACATGTTTATGGATTACTAAATAATTCAGAAGTAGACGCAAAAGCCGCTAGAGAAGATCGACATTTTTCTAATAGTTTTTCATTTAGCTAACAACCTAATATTTATTTTTTTAAGATGTAAACATGAATTTTTGTTTTTTTCTTTATCAGAGGAAGGTTGCCAAATTAAATGCGTTGTTTTCAATGGATTATTATTAAAGCTTATCATTTTATAATCGTCTTCTGCTTTGCTAAGAGACGTTTGTAAGTTGATTTGGATATTAGAATCTAAATTTTTTTCTAATTTGTTTTTTAAAAAAGACATATATATTTCGCATATTGACAATGCATTGGGGTAGTCTTTCAACTCACGATATGATAAATAAAGCACCTTCGAGAGATTTTCATTATGTTGTTTGGTTTATAATGTTCTGTCCTTAAAGATAGTCCTTTCTCAGCACTAGTCATTGCAACTTTATAATCCTTTCCATTATAAGCTTTGATTGCCGTACTCAACAAATTTATTTTTTCTCTACTTATTTCTATATTCCTCACAGCTTTTTGGGATAATCTAAGTTTTGTTTTAAATTCAAGGACGTTACTCAGTATACTTTTCTTTATAGGAACGAAATCTTGATCTAGTAGGAATAAGGCGATGTGTAAGTAATTTGGACCTGTCATCATCTGAGCCAAAACTACAATAAGCGGGCTATATCCAAGGCCTTGCAAATAAGAAGATTTATTCTTTTTAAAAGGTTGAAAATTAGTATCCGCACTGAAACATTCTACTAACCTCAGTTAGGAGTATTCGCTAGTAATTTAATAGTTTCTAATTTCACAAGATCGATAGCGAAGTAGTCAATTCCACCTTCTCTTTTGGCGGAACATCATCAAGTCAGTGCATTGACAGTATCCCCCGAATATTGCCTAATAAGGCCGACCAATACTGTCCCAGGAACGAAATTAAAAACTGATCAGGAGATCAATATCCATGAAGGAATCTTTATCACCTCCCAACGAAGTCGAATTAACCACTTCTTCGCCCCTGGAAACAGAAATACAGGAACATAAACCTCCCATGGAACAGATGCAGAATTCCGATTTGGGAGGGCAAATCATTCCCATGATTCAAAGAGAATCATTTTCGCGACCAGAACGACAAATATCAGAGGCCGTCGAGATATTGACTGATGATCATACAGATGAAAAGCGCAGACCCACCGATACACTCATTCAGTCCGAGAAAAAACTGGATTCTTCGCTTTCAGTGCGGGAACTATCGCCTAGTGTACGGATCGACGAACCGACAGGAAGTTTCGCCCTGTCTGGGGACTCCCAAATGCCTCCGCTCATCGAGGAAAAAGCAGCGGGTTTGCAGGCTTTTTTAAGCAGTCTGGGCATTACCTTTGAAGATTTACAGCGTCTGGATATTCCCGAAGAGCCGTTGCGTCAATTATTTGAGCAGGAAACCACCTGCTATAGTGCGTTTAAGTGGGGCCGCTTTGAGGGAATTATTGACAACGCCTTGCAGGGACTCCTGCTTTCTCGTAACGATTTGCAGTTAGGGAATAAAAAAAACTACCTGTCTCCGCGAATACGTCCTCACGAACATTCGATTTTATTGCAACACCGATCAAGTTTGAGAAAGGCTTATGCAGCCAATAAATTAGTCGATGGCATCCGTTTGGGAGTCCTTGGATTCGTACGCGGTTTTATTACTATTATGTTGCTTTACCGGTTAGGATCATGGGCCAGTTCAGGCCAACGCGATTTCAGCGCTTTTGAAGCCATTTTTAGCGGCAATAATCAAAAAGGCATCGATAGTTTAACCGGTTTGCTAGCGGGACTTGATCCGTCGATATTGCGATTTATTTTGACTTCTCCGCTGATATTAGGAGCGGCGCAAAGCCTGTTTGAATTTGCTACTGCTCGGCAAGATAGTGAGAAAAAAGTAATCCAGCGCATTGAGGTGCTGGCCACTTATTTGCTTAAAAGTCCGGGATGGAAAAGAGATGTCCTTCTTGAAAGCATTCCCATTTTTTCCCGCCTAATTTCGGTCAGCGAGCAGACTCAGCAATTGACACAATCGCTGAATTGGAATGGGAAATTAACCCTGGAAAGCCGTTTGAATGCTTTTGTGATGATACGTCAAATCGCCCAGCGCGGTAGAAAAATACCCCAGTGGACTGCAATGGAGAGTCTGGCAAGACTGGCCTGGGGGATTGGATTTAAAGATTTCCCATTATTACAAGCTGCTGGTTATGAACAGGCGCTGTTAAAGCAATTGCTATACATCAAGGCGCATGCTTTTGCAGACTTGGTGTCGCTTTCACAAAAAGCTCCCGAAGAAAGCGCTATTAGGACTGTGCCTCGACGTCTGTTTGCCAGTTATTTGCTGTGGTGGTTAGGGCAATCGACTTCGTGGTGGCTGCAGCGGCTGCCTTTTTTCTCATTTAAAGCCAGTGTGTTAATGCTGGAAGTTTATCTTTTCTATAACATTATTGGCAGTTTGGAAAAAGCCATTAATTGTCCCGATAAACCCGGATTTCAACTCGGGGATGGTTATCTGCCTTGGGCGTCGGATTATTCCAGCACGTGTTTTGCAAGACGGATCTCTTTGTTTATTCAATATGACTATTTACAAACGACTCAGCAGCTGGTTGCCGAAATTCCAAGATACCACTTAGCCGATTTCGTACACCTTGATTTGCAAGATAGATATATAACAGAAAATGATACTCAATCCATTATTCAGGCAATAGTTGCTCAAGACGCCTCGTTAAAATATCTGTATATAGGGATGAATGCATTTTATGACTTACCACTCGATTTCTTTGCTGATTTACCGCAACTACAGTACTTAATACTCAGTTGGACACAACTTGCTTCTTTATCACCCGGCATATTTAACGGATTATCACAGTTGCAATGTCTGGACATATCGGGCAATTTTATCAGCAATTTACCTCTCAGAATATTCAATGGCCTCAGTCAATTGCAAACTTTAATATTATCGCACAACCCACTGAACAGGATAACACCCGGAGTATTTACAGATCTTATCCAATTGGAGGTTCTAGACTTATCTTCCTTACAGATTGCTAACCTATCATCCAGTGTATTCATGGGCTTAAACCAACTACAGTCCTTGACCCTCTATGGCAATCCCTTGAATAGTTTACAGCCTGGCGTTTTTACCGATTTAAGTCGGTTAGAATATTTAGACTTATCTTGGGCACAACTTAAAAACTTGTCAGCAGGAGCATTGAACGGTCTCAGTCAATTACAATCTCTCAATTTAGCAGGTAATTTTCTCACGGATTTACCTGCTGGACTATTTACTGATTTAAGTCAGCTACAGTTTCTGGATTTATGCGGTAATTTACTCAATACCAGCGCTTTCATCGCCATCCTTTCATCACTACCACCCACGTTAATTTCACTAAATGTTTCTCAAAATGTGATAACCAATCTTCCCAACCATATCATGAATTTATGGCCACCCGCTCTGCGAATTTTAGTTGTCGGCGGCAATCCATTTATCCCTGCGACACTGACGTCAGTTTGGATGAACAATTTTCCGATTCAACTAACCGATTTTTCAGTCAGCGCATCACATCGTATTGTCGACATATCCACTGAAGCCTTTGCCGGGTTTGGACAATTGCGATCCTTAAATTTATCTTATAATCTTCTCAGCAATTGGTCATCAAGCACACTCTCGGGCTTAAGTCAGCTGCAGGATTTGGATTTATCCGGCAATCTTTTCATTACTTTTCCACCCGCATCATTTGCCAGTTTACCCCAATTACAATCACTGATTTTAACAGGTAGCCCCATCAGCAATTTATCCGCAGATGTTTTTTCGGGATTAAGCCAGCTTCAGCAACTGGATTTGTCTGGCACTTCTCTCAGCTCCTTACCTGATAATGTGTTTATGAGCCTGACTCAGTTACAGTCTTTAACTATCACTAACAATGTATGGCTATTCAATTTGCCATCAGGGCTATTTTCGAATTTATCGCAATTACAGTATTTAGATTTATCTTTTAATAATTTAACTTCATTTCCCGCTGAATTATATACTCCCTTAAATCAGTTACAACTATTGAATTTTTCCAGCAATCTGATCAGCAACGTGCCATCGGGCGTGTTGACCGGTTTAGTGCAATTGAAGATATTGGATATATCATTTAACGAATGGAGTTCTAATTCCCTGAATAATATTAGTGTAAATTTTCCTTATCAAATTAATCAAATCATTAGCTCAGTTTCCACTCGCAACGGTACTTATTTGGATAAAAATGTTAATAACTGGGGAATAAATATAATACCATGCTTGACTCAATTGGATTCTCTTTGGGTTAAAGGTGATTTTGAAGATTATGTCTTCAAAGTGGGTCTTAGCTATTTTATTAATCTAGAGAATACACTTCTTCAACAGTTGTTAAGAAATGCTTGCGAAGAACAACTTTGCCATGCCAACTTACCCCCACAGCAATTATGTCATCCAGAGACAATTTCCAGTTCACAAATAGTAACCCCCGCCGCTTATTCAGATCGCTCGCCGATGTTTGCGCAAAATCGACAGAGGAAGACTGCATGGCAATCGACACAATTTGCTTCGCCTCGACTTGAAAGCAGCGCTGATTTTTATTTCCCTAACTCTTCGTTGACGCCAACGTTATCATCCGATGTCACTACGCTTGGTGACCAATCGGCTGACGATTCTACCAACTCATTAGCAGCGCCTGTCGCCATCAGCGCTGCTATTCTTGGTTTAATTTTACTTTATAAAAACTCTACGTGGATAAAAGCCATCGTTGACACTGGCTGCCAATTTTTGCAACGCTGCTGCAAAAAAGCAAAACCTACTAGCACTATACAACGCCAGTTCAGCCCGGCAAGCACATCTCCACACTATACTGTGTTTACCAGTTCATCTTCTTCAGTAAAAAAAGTTTCTACTCCCACCGTTTCTCCTGAAGTCATACGGGGAAAATCGATATCAAATCACTCATCATCATAATAGGAAAGTATCCAATTTAGAAGAATCAGCATGGATATGACGCATCAACTTACGACTATTTTTTGCGAAATCGATGATTTTTGCAAGGAATTAGATAAATATATTCACCATCGTTTATTACCTGGACAAATTAAAGGTCGGCGTGGGCCTGCTTGTTCATTGACGATCAGTGAGATAATGACTATTTTGGTGATGTTTCAAATGGTTCGGTTTCGAGACTTTAAAACATTTTATGAAGGATTTTTACAACCTTACTGGCGATCTTATTTTCCACACTTGCCTGGTTATCATCACTTTATTTCCCTGATAAAAAGAGTTATTTTTCACATGACGTTATTTACTCAACTCAAATCCGGAAAGCGAACAGGTATTTATTATATTGATTCTAGTTGCTTGCCCGTGTGCCACATCAAACGCTCTAGACGACATAAAACTTTTGAAACGGTTGCTGATTATGGACGTACGTAGGTGGGTTGGTTCTTTGGTTTAAAATTACATTTAGTCACCAATGATAAAGGCGAACTGATTGCTTTTAAAGTCACTCAAGGTAATCGGAATGATTGCAAAGAGGCTTCCTCAGTTCTCAAAGCACTGCAAGGATTGGCCTTTGGGGATAAAGGATATATCGGTAAGAAACTATTTGACGAGTTATTTGAGAAAGGATTGAAATTAATAACTCGATATCGAAAAATATGAAAAATAAGCTTGAATTAAGCGATTATGAGAAACAACTTTTAAATCAGCGCAATTTAATTGAGACAGTGATTGACCATTTGAAGCACCATTATCATGTCTGGCATACCCGGCATCGTTCTGTAATCAATGCCATGACTCACTTAGTCTCTGCATTGGCCGCTTACGCTATCGAGCCTCTGAAATTATCAGCTATTAAATTAATCGCGAAAACTCCTAACTGAGGTTCTACTAGAGTTTTCACCGCTTCTATATCTCCCTCCTGACAAGCGTAATAAAGACCAGTCATTTCGAAATTTTTTTCTGATAAAAGGCTATCTATCTTTCCACCTTTTTTTATTAAAGCGAGAATAATATTTGGATTTAGTTTCTTTACTTTTGTTCCTCCAAATTCTCTACATGAAGTCGCTAATCCCATAATATTTTTTTCATTTTTTTTTGATTCAAAAAATGGTTCAGCTTTCGATTCTAATAAGAAATTTACCATTTTCTCATGACCATGATAGGTAGCCTCCATAAGAGGAGTTCTAAGTTGTTCTTGAGGATTTAAACTTGCTTGATACTTTCTTATATTTTCTTTAGTTTTTTTATATTCTTTTATTTTGTTTTTAGATAAAGCTGATATTCCAATTGTAGACTGAATACGGCTAGAGAATGAAGAAATATCTGTTTGTGGATAAAACTCTAAAAGAAGTTTTGCATAGTCAATTTCCCCGTCCTTTGCAATTTTGTGTATGATTCTAGTGCCCTTAAAAGTAGTCACATTAGGGTTGGCTCCAATCTGTAAAAGATAGCTAAATAGATTAAAATTTCTTTCTCGGTATGCAATTTCTAAAAAACTATAATAATCCTTTCTATTATTAGAAAAAAGTATATTTAGATTAATTGGAAAAACCTCGTAAGCTTTTTTAAAGAATTTTTCATTCCCTAGTGAGATCATCAAAAAAAAATGGTGGGGAGTTAGATGGCAACCTTGATCGATAACTTGTTGTATTGCCTTATCATCACCCCTAATAGCCTCGGCGATGAGAGTCTTTCTATTAACGTTTAGATTTGTATTAATCTGATTTAGAGTTTGGATAAGTTCATCAATGCTGTCTTCCGGTAATAGATCTAGTCTCTTGTTTAATAATTCATATAATTTAGTTGGATTGCTACTTTCTTTTTTAATTTCTGTGTTGATGATTTTTAGTTTTTCTTCTAGGGACGGAATAGGTTCTGCTTCATTTAACTTAAACTCTATCAATGTTTCCTCAGGGGCGCTTGTATCCGTTGGAGTTATACTGGGTGGTATTTGATTTGTAAATACCGCAATTTGTTTCTGCTTTTGCTTCTGGGAGCATAATCCCAAGATTCGTTGATAAATTTTTATTTTAGTTCCCTCAAATCCCCCAAATCACTGATCTCTTGTAGTAAAGGGATTAATGTTTCAATGTTTTTTATGTATGATTGTAAATTCTTGTCAATATCCCTACTTAAATTTTCAATCAATAGTTCTTTTTTACTAATTTGAACCCTTAGTCTGTTAGTTTCTTTTTCGATACTGTCCATGATTTTGGTAAAAGTAGGTAATGCACTAAGCTCAGCATGGTTTTTAAGCCGTGCTTCAAGCACCAAAGGAATTTCGAGATATTCTGCCCCTTCTTTGATAGAGAGGCCTTTATAAATGCTTTGGGAATTAAAATAACAATGTATCTTTCTTGATATCATTTCGTCAGGATGAGCGAGTGTCATGGTAAGGTGAAAAGCGGTGACATAGGGTTTCTTATCATTATAAAATTCAAAACAAGACAGGTGTTGCTCAGTGATACTTAAGACTTGATCTTTAAATTCTATTTTATCTTCGGAGATATCTAAAGGTTTTAAAAAGTATTGCTGATTTTCTTTATCGGTGTTTAGTTCAAAGTTTTGTTCTCTATAGTTAATTTTTCGCAAGAATGAGAAAATAGGATTTTTTTTCATGAGGAAAGCCTTTCATTTAGTTCAATATGGTTGTTATTTCAATTTTATCACAAGCCTACGGAAGGTTCAAAATAGATAAAGTATGTTATACTGCGGTCGGCAATTCTCGGTGAATTTCGAACTTCTTGAGGAGGAGGTGGATATGCTGTCTGAAATTAAAGTTAGAACGTTAAAAGCCAATCAGGCTCCCGGCACATTGCTATATACAGGTGACAATACCCCGGCAGTAAAACCTTTGCTGAGAGTAATGCATTACTCTCAAGAAGGCTGCCAGGAAAAGACTGAGTCCAATCTTTCTGAGGATTTAATCACGCCTTCTGAGGGTGGGTTAACTTGGATTCAATTAGAAGGGTTGCAAAATATCCCTTTGATGGAGCAGTTGGCGGCCTACTATAATTTGCACCCATTAACTGTAGAAGATATTCTCAATGTAGAGCAGCGTCCAAAAATAGAAGAATTTGATAATTATATTTTTATTACTTTGAAGGCTTTAAAACTGTCGAAAAATAAAAAAAGTTTTAATAGCAGAAATTTAAGCATCGTTCTTGGTAAAGATTTTTTATTATCCTTTCAAGATGAGCAATCTTCCATGTTTGATTCGATCCGTGATCGTATCAGCCGCCACCCTGAGCATTGGGCCAAAAAAAGAGGGAGCGATTATTTGGGATATCGATTATTGGATACGGTGGTCGATCAGTATTTTTTTGTCCTAGAGCAGATAGGGGATCAGATAGAAAAAATTGAAAAAAAAATTATAACTAATCCTACTAAACGCCTCGCCCGAGTTTTATATCGTTTAAAAAATAAAATGCTAATCATTCGAAAAGTGATCTGGCCGTTACGCGAAGTACTTAATCATTTATTAAACGTTGAACAGGATTTCGTTACCTCGTCGACTAAGCTTTATTTGCGCGATGTGCATGATCATGCCAGTCAAGCCATGGACGTTGTCGAGACATTTCGCGAAATGTTATCAAATATGCTCGATGTTTATTTGTCAAATTTAACTTATCGAATGAATGAGATCATGAAGGTTTTAACGATTATTACCACTATTTTTATACCTATCACATTTATAGCAAGTATTTATGGCATGAACTTTAAGTATATGCCTGAATTACATGTCAAGTGGGCATATCCACTCATAATAATACTCATGGTTATTGTGGCGGGTTTAATGCTTTACTATTACCGCCGAAAAAAATGGTTATAGATTAACTAAAACCTTTATAGCATTAAACTCCCTACATGGGGGAACGACAATCGGGGCAAAGTATAATCAACTTATCCCCAACATCGTGAATATTTCCCGCTTCATTGCAAGCATCGGCTCAGCCCAGTGGATCATAAAAATAGTTTGCAACTCATCCGTAAATTTAGTAAATTCTCCCACGAACTGTTACCCCTAATAATAGAAAAAGATCCATGATAAAGAATTTCCTATGCATTTGTTTTTTTGTTTTAATGGTTTTTCCACAAATAGCGCTGCCTGAAACTTTCTCATCGGGTTCCGTCTATACTGTATGTTTTACGCCAGGCCAAGATTGTACGCGTGAAATCGTTGAAGTTTTAAATCATGCTCAGCAGAGCGTGTATGTGCAAGCGTATAGTTTTACTAGTCAACCCATTGCCAGTGCATTAGTGGAGGCTAAAAAGCGTGGCGTGGATGTCAAGGTGATTTTAGATAAAAGTCAATTTAAAGCTGAAAAATATTCTTCTTCTAAATTTCTTGATAACCAAGGAATTCCAGTTTGGATAGATTCAAAACCCGCCATCGCTCATAATAAAATTATGATCATCGATGGAAAAATTGTTATAACCGGTTCTTTTAATTTTACTAAAGCAGCTCAACAAAAAAATGCGGAGAATTTACTGATCATTCATGATCCCTTCCTGGCAAAACAGTATTTCAATCATTGGCAATTACGCCAAGCTCAATCTTATCTATTAAATGAATATCATCCACGTTCAAGAAATTTGGGTTAACTCACATAGATGACACCTTTAGAGCATTACCAAGCTTTGATACAAACAGGTGAATTGGAAATTAATTCGCAGCAAGAAAATGTGGTGAAGTACTTAACCCAGGTTCGTCATCATTTAATCCAGCGACAGAAATTACCTTGGCGAATGTTTGGTAAAATAGTCCGACTATTCAAGCTAAATTTGCCCCCAGTCACTGGTTTATATTTATGGGGCGGTGTAGGTGGAGGTAAGACCATGTTGATGGATTTTTTTTATGATTCTTTACCTATCCCCAAATTACGGTTGCATTTTCATGCTTTTATGCAGCGATTACATAAAGAATTGCAAGAAATGCAAGGACAAGTCGATCCTTTAACGGCTATCGCCAATCGCTTATCCGCACAATACCAGGTCTTTTGCTTTGATGAATTTTTGGTGACGAATGTCACTGACGCTATGTTATTGACGGAATTATTTAAAGAATTTTTTAAATTGGGCATTTGTTTAGTGACGACTTCGAACTTACCTCCGGATGAATTATATGAAAATGGTTTGCAGCGGGAACGATTTTTAGCGGTCATTATTCTTCTTAAAAGTTATACTAAAGTGTCTCATTTGTTTTTAGTCCATGATTATCGTCAACGCTCACTAGAGCAAATTGCCAGCTATTTTACGCCTCTGGGTGATGAAACCAATCAAGCCATGAACCATGTGTGGCAGCATATAGTTAAAAATGATGCTCCTGTTACTCAAAAATCATTAGTCATTCTGGGTCGTGAAATTGCAGTGATTCAACAAACTGATCGGGCGATTTGGCTTGAGTTTTCTATTATTTGTGGGAGGCCACGTTCATCCCAAGATTATTTAATTTTAGTAGAAGACTATTCTGTCGTTATGATCAGCAATGTGCCTTGCTTGGAAACCACATCCAAGGATTTTCTAGTTTCGTTTATAAATTTAATCGATATTTTATATGATGCTCGAGTGCGGGTTATTATTTCAGCAGCTGTCCCTATTAATAAACTATATACTCGAGGTGGATTTCGACCAGGCTTTGAGCGAATCGAATCACGTTTATCAGCAATGCAGTCTAAAATATATTTAACTGAAAGTTCGAATCGAGCTAGAGGATGAACAATGTAGATGTTGGCGAGATTCCTGGATCCGCGGACAAGCCGCGGGATGACGAGCTTCTTAAGCTAACGCTCGCAGTGACTAGATTTTAATTTTTTTTAATCCAAAAGTAACGGTAAAAAAAGCAATAATTGAAGTGATGACTAATAACCACATTGCCCCTTTATAACCGCTTAAAAAGTAATGTTGGAATAGTTGATTAATCTCATTGGTATTTAATGGAGTAGATTTTTGAATAATTTCTAAAGCATGATCGGTACTATTAATTGCTTTATCAATCCAACTTCCTAATGGCAACTGTTGCTGAATGGCTTGCGATCTGAGCGATGATTTCGACAGTATTGTATATATCAATGTGCCAAATGCAAGACCAATGGCTCCTCCCAGATTGTGTAAAGTCCCAATGGTGCCCATGGCTACTCCGTGGGTTTCATTGGGTACTGAGGATAATGCCGCAACAAAGGATGGACTTAAAATACAAGCCCAACCAATACCGAAAATAAGATATGCAAATAAAATAAAATAAAGCGGAGTACTGGCGTTAAATTGTGATTGTAAAATCGCCGACACAAAAAATAATGCGAGACCTAACATTAAAATTTCTTTAGGACCTCTTTTGTCAACAATGCGTCCAGTCACTGAAGATAATAAAGCTACCATCACTGTTGCTGGAAGTAAACTCAAACCAATTTGATAACCACTTTGTCCATGAATGTAATGGAGGTATAAAGGAATAAGAAAAAAATCAATGGCGTAAAAAAGTGCTAAAGAAAAATTAGCAGCTAAACCAATTAAAAAAATGCGATTAGTTAGTAAATGAAAATCTACAATAGGATTTTTTACTTTTGTTTCTACCCAATAAAAGCATAATAAACTTATGATCGATAGAATGAACAAGCTCAATGTGGGTACTGATAACCATCCCCATATTTCTCCTTCGACTAATGCCAAAATGCCTGCAGGTAAGGCAATTATTAACAAACTAAAGCCCCACCAATCAATTTTTTTATTTTCCACAGCACTTTTCGATTCATTTAAAGTTTTCCAACACAACAACAAGCTGAGAACAACGAGAGGGGGATTAATAAAGAAAATCCAACGCCAATTTAACAGACTGACTATAAATCCACCCACGATTGGACCAATCGCTAATCCCAAACCATTTGCACCAATGAGTATGCCTGTGGTGCGACCTTGCTGTTCGAGAGGAAAAATACTCGGTATTAATGCAATCGGCGCCGTATATAAAAATGCAATAGAAATGCCTTGAAGAAATCTAAATCCGATTAACCAATGAATTTGGAGGGACAGTCCAGCCCCAATTGAAGAGATAGCAAATAAAATTAATCCAAGGTAAAGGCATAAGCGTCTACCATATAAATCGGCTATTTTTCCTGAAATGACCATAAAAGCAGTCAATGCCAGTAATAATATGTTCATCACCCACTGCAATTGTGTCACGCTGGAATTAAAATCTGCTTGGATAGCAGGTAAGGCGGTGTTCACTATCGTTAAGTCAAGGCAGCCTAAAAAACCTGCAATGCAAATGCCACTCAGCCCTACCCAATTAGATTTTGAATTACTTTTCATTTTGATTCCTTGATTAAAATTCTTATCACGGGATGAAATCGAATTTATTAATATTGCTAGACCATAATTGAGTACGAACTTTGGGAAAATTATGGGGTTGCTTTTGAAGAAAAACGATTAGTTTTTCACGCACATGATGACGCAGGTTCGATAAATCCGACGAGTTCTTGGCGCTGATCACTGCTTGGAATTGAATAGACCTTTCAGTCATTTCGCTAACTTGTATCGCATTTATTTTTTTATCCCATAATGAATTGTTTTCTAAAATTTGTTTTAGTTCCAAGCGGATGGCATCGAGATTAAGGTTAAAATCTGCATACAAATCTATTAATCCTATGAGATCACTAGTGGGATATGACCAATTCTCAAAAGGTTTATCAATAAAATACGCAATGGGATAAATAATTAAACGCAAGTCAGAAGTGCGCAAGCTAAGAAACGTCAAGTTTATTTCTTCCACTATCCCAATATTGTTTTCAATTTTAATAACATCCTTAATTTTTATGGGCTTATTAAAAATCAATTGTAATCCGGCAAAAAGATTACTTAATATTTTTTGGGCGGCAAAGACCACTGCTGCGCCCATCAATCCAGCGGAAAGCAATATACCTTTTCCAATTTCCCTCACTTTATCGAAATTCAATAAAAAGATTGATATGGCAAGTATAATGACGATACCTGTTAAGATCTTTTTAAACAAATATAATCTGGTGATCGTGCTTTGCAGCTGATCATGACTGTGACCTAGCTCTTTTTTCCTGATCAACCAAATGACTAAGAAATCAAGTAATTTTATCAACCCCCAGGCAATGGAGGCTAAAAATAGGGCTTTTACGACAATGGCAATAAGGTCTGCGACTTGTTTAAAATCAAATAGGTAGGCGATTAAGGTCAAAATGAATAATGGGAAAATGAGGTAAAATGCTGCCTTTAGACTTTCAAAAAAAATATAAAGCGGAGAACTTGAGGCTTTATGGTGAAGTTTTTTGACAAAGGTGTAAAAGATAAAGTTGCCAATTAAGCCAATACTAACAGCCAAAAAAACCAAAGAGATTAATAGAAAGAAATCATTTTGGTTGAGAAAATATTTTTTTAATTCATTGAAAATGGTTTATTTTCTCCAAAGGTGGGCAATGCCAAAACCAATTAGGGCTGCTATGCCCAATGTTTTCAAGGGATGTTTTTTAATGCTTTTTGTCAAATATTTTTGCGCATCGCAAGCGTATTCTTTTAAATTATCTTCAGCTTCTTCTAATAAGTCATTAAGGTCATTGCACTTTTCTTTAGTGGAATTAAGGTTATCTATAATAGTTTCTTTAAGTTCTTCTATCCCATTTTGTAATTTTTTTGGCATGATTTCCTCCGTTAAAGTTGTTTTAGACCTATTATTATTGTAACCTAATTTCAGATTTACAGCAAGATTTTGTCCCGCCCTTATCACTGGGAGTGTTCTTTACTATGGAATATCGAGATTATTATAAAATACTAGGCGTTGAAAAAAACGCGAGTCCCGAACAAATAAAAAAACAGTATCGGCGATTGGCACGGAAATATCATCCTGATGTCAGTAAAGAAGCCAATGCTGAAGAAAAATTTAAAGAAGTCCAAGAAGCCTATGAAGTTTTAAAGGATCCTGAAAAAAGAAAGACTTTTGATCAGTTCAGTGAGCAACCGAGCGGATGGGATGCTGCGGCTCGACGACACGCCCACGCTCATGCTGAACCAAGAGGGCAGCGTTTTTATTCCGAAGATGACTTGAGTGGCGCAGGCTTTAGTGAGTTTTTCGAAAGTCTTTTTGGCCAACGATTCCAGTCTCGGCCACATGGGCAACGCAGCCAACGAGGTCAAGATCTGCATAGTAAAATTAAATTAACGGTAGAGGAAGCTTTTTCCGGCACACAACGCAGGTTACAGCTTCAAGAACCTGAATTAGATCCAAGCACCGGAGAAGTAAAATTAAAAACTCGAAGTTTAAATGTAAAAATTCCCTCTGGAGTCATTGCAGGGCAGCAAATTCGTTTGGCTCATCAGGGTAATCCAGGGATGGGAGGCGCTCCTAGAGGAGACTTGTTTTTAGAAATAGAATTATTAGAACATCCCTTTTACATAGTAAAAGATCGTGATATCTATTTAAATTTACCAGTCACGCCTTGGGAAGCTGCACTTGGCGCAAAAATTCCCGCTCCTACTTTAGCGGGTACGGTTGAACTCACCATTCCGGCTGGGTCGCAAACAGGGAAAAAATTACGCTTAAAAGCTAGAGGCTTCCCAGGATCTCCGCCTGGTGATCAATACGTTTTAATCCATATTTACATTCCGGTGCCAAAAACAGAATCGCAGCGACAGATTTATAAAAAGATGGCCGAGGAAATGAGCTTTAATCCTCGATTAGAGTTAGGCAAGGAGGCATAGATGGCAGAGAAAGTAATCGCCGGGGTTATCATTGAAGAATCGCACACCCTCACCTTAGAAGAATTCTGTTCAGCCACCCAAACGGAGAAACAAACCATTATCAAAATGATTGAATATCAGCTTATTCAACCAATAGGGGATTCGCCCGAAGAATGGCGCTTTGATTCTCTTTCATTAAAACGAGGGAGAATGGCCACCAGTTTTTATCGTGATTTGGAAGTAAACATGGCCGGCATTGCCTTGGCTTTTGAATTGCTAGATAAAATCCAAGAATTACAGCACCATGTTGATCTTTTGCAAGGATTAGCAGAAGAATAATACCAAGGCAAATAAAAGGAGCTTATTTATTTTAAATCTGTTAGAATACTAACCACAACGTATTTTGATATCCTTCCAACCTCGGGTCTAAGCCCATGACTTTACGTCGTATGGGGTCCAAAGGGTAGAATGCGAATTTCACTCATTGGTTGCCTTTGCGAACTTGTCGCCTGGATCTAATCAACAGAGACCTATACATTTTTTTGCTAAGGAGCATTTTTATTATGTCATTTCAAACTCTGGGATTATCTCCAGAATTACTTCGTGCTATTTCAGATCAAGGGTATACCGAACCTTCTCCTATTCAACGCCAAGTTATTCCAATCATTCTTAATGGGGCTACAAAAGGCCCTGATATTATGGCAAGAGCGCAAACAGGAACAGGTAAAACGGCTGGCTATACTCTTCCATTATTGCAGCGTCTTAGCACCCATCAAGCTAAGGCTGGTGGCGGTAAACGACAGATAAAAGCATTGATATTGACACCTACGCGTGAATTAGCAGCTCAGGTTAGTCAGAGTGTTCGAGATTATGGTAAATATTTATCTTTAAAATCTTCGGTTGTATTTGGTGGGGTCAGTATTTATCCCCAAATTGACCATCTTCGTCGCGGCGTAGATATTTTGATTGCCACCCCGGGAAGATTACTCGACCATGTTCGACAAAAAAATTTAGATCTTTCTCAACTTGACTTTTTGGTATTAGATGAAGCCGATCGAATGTTGGATATGGGTTTTATTAAAGATATTCGCACTATATTAACGCTCTTACCACGAGGTCGGCAGAACCTGCTTTTTTCTGCTACTTTTTCAGAAGAAATCAAACGGTTAGCTGCAGACTTCTTACATTCACCTGTTTCGGTTGAAGCCGTCCACAGTATTCAAACTGCTGACCGTATTGTGCAAGGAGTACATCCGGTTGACCACTCCAGGAAAAGAGAGCTTTTAGCCTATTTGATCGATTCTAATAATTGGCAACAAGTATTAGTTTTTACTCGCACCAAACACGGAGCGGATCGTTTAGCCGATCAACTCGAACGGGACGGCTTACTCACGGCTACTATTCATGGTGATAAGAGTCAGGGAGCAAGGACTCGTGCTTTGGCAGATTTTAAACGTAAAAAGGTTCGCGTGTTGGTGGCAACTGATATTGCCGCTCGAGGATTAGATATTAATAACTTACCTTATGTAGTGAATTTTGAATTGCCCTTTGTTCCTGAAGATTACGTTCATCGAATTGGTCGAACTGGTCGCGCGGGCAACGAAGGTAGGGCAATTTCTCTAGTGTGCTCCGATGAGCAAGGATTATTAGCAGACATTGAGCGGCATCTTAAGCTCCAGATTCCAGCTGTCGTGGTCCCAGGTTTTGAACCAACTCCCTCCAGAAGACCTGTCAACAGGCCTACGCCGGGTCGTAGAGGTGGTAGAAGATTTAGCTCGGGTCGAGATGGCGATACCTACCACTCTGCACCGAAACGCTCATGGTCAAATAATAAACCTAAAAGACAAACCCGCAGCAATTAGTTTTTCGTCATCCCGCGACGCCCGTCATCCTGCGATCAAGTCGTGGGATGACAGGCGTTAGCGAGATTTGCTATATGGTATTTGACCGTCTATATTCATGTAGATGATAAAGCCAATAAAAATTGTGCTGTTTTCAGAAATAAATTCCAAATATGGATATTTTTTTCTACATGAGTTGTGTCAGTGGCATCATGTTGAAATTAGCATGTTGGTGACTAGTCCTGATAATCAGTTTTGCCGCTATTATGCGCATGATAATGATCAAATCAATTTAAAAGCTGAAGCACTAAAGCTTAAAATTCCGGTATTCCAGCCTACTTGCCTTGACAATGAAAGTACCCTATCTAAATTAGCTTGCTTAAATGCTGATTATTTTATTGTAACTGACTATCAGAAAAAAATGCTTCACTCACTTATAAAATTACCCAAGATGATCTCAATTAATTTTCATCCGAGCCTATTGCCGAAATACGCTGGTCGATCTCCTGCTTTTTGGATGGCAAAATACGGAGAAACTCAAGCGGGAGTTAGCGCTATCATGATGAACGAAGAGATTCATCAAGGCAATATTATGGCTCAACTTTCAATAAAATTAACCGGTACAGAAACGGCCCATGACATTCAAAAAATTACTTTTATCAATTCAATAAAATTGCTAAAACTAATCATACCCTATTTATTAGAAAGATATTTAACATTGATACCTCAGGAGCTTTCGCAACGAACATATTTTAATTGGCCAAAGCCCACTGATTATTTAATTGAATGGAGCCGTAATCATGAAGAGATATTTAGAACAGTGCGTGCCGGTTACCGTTATCCTGGCGCCTTTGCTTTAACTGAGGATGGCAAAAAAATGATAATTTTTTCGGTTGAAAAATCAAATTTTTTTGATGAAATTTTTAATGCAATGCCGGTGGGTTCATTACGATGTATTAATAAAAAATGGTGTGTTCGTACCACTGATAGTTTGCTGGTTATAACCAGCATTGATAGTGGTAATGAACAAATTAATTTAAGCGAAAAAATTCCATTGCATGAGATTGAATTCATAAGATAGATGCCTTTATGAATAAAAAACTTTGGTCTTTATCTCTAGCTGCCCTGGGAGTGGTGTATGGGGATATAGGCACAAGTCCTTTATACGCAATAAAAGTTTCATTACACAATTTACCTATTAACATTGAAAATATTCTGGGGATTTTATCGCTTATTTTTTGGTCGTTGCTATTGGTCATTTCTACTCGTTATATGACAGTATTTTTACGTGCTGACCATGATGGGGAAGGTGGTGTTTTGGCGTTATTAGCTTTACTAAGAAAAAAGACCAAATCCTATCAATCACTGTTAATATTAGCTATTTTAGGCGCTGGATTATTACTGGGTGATGGAATGTTAACGCCGGCAATTTCGCTGTTGAGTGCGATAGAAGGATTAGAAGTCATTTCGCCAACTTTAGCCCAATACATCTTGCCTTCAACCATTATAATTTTATTTGCCTTATTTTTATTCCAACGATTTGGCACTGCTAAGATTGGCCAATATTTTGGACCAATAGTGTTATTATGGTTTATTGCTATCGGTATACTTGGATGTGTTTATATTTATCGACATCCACTGGTCTTGTATGCCATCAATCCATATCATGCAATTAAATTTTTCTACCTCAATGGTGTGAGGGGTTATTTGATATTGGGTAGTGTTTTTCTAGTTATTACCGGTGCAGAAGCCATGTACGCTGACCTAGGTCATTTTGGCAAAATACCGATTCGGATTGGCTGGTTTGCTGTTGCCTTACCCGGTTTGTTACTTAACTATTTTGGGCAAGGTGCTTTATTAATTGAAAATCCAGCAGCAATTGCTAATCCATTTTACTTACTTGCGCCAGCATGGTTTAATTTTTCTTTATTATTTTTAGCAACGATCACCTGCATAATCGCTTCACAAGCTGTTATTTCGGCCAGCTTTTCTCTTACCAAACAAGCGGTGTCATTAAATTTGTGTCCACGATTGTCAATAATCCAAACTTCTAAAGAGGAACGAGGACAAATTTATGTGCCTCAAATCAATGTAATTTTAGCGATAGGAACTTTTTTATTAATTTTATTTTTTCGAAGTTCACAAAATATAGCTGGCGCTTATGGAATTGCAGTAAATTTAGTGATGATCATCGTGGGTGTTTTGGTGATAAATATTGCTCACCAAACTTGGAGATGGTCTTATGCAAGAATTCTTATGGTGTTTTCAGGATTTATGCTCATTGATTTTGCTTTTTTAGGAGCAAATTTACATAAAATTGCAGAAGGCGGGTGGATTCCTTTAGTTTTTTCTGCTATTTGCGCGATTATTATGTTGACTTGGCAGCAAGGTATTAAACGATTACGTTCGACTCATTACAAAAAAAAAGTGGATTTAAAAACAGTCATCCATGAATTTGTGCCTGGCCACTTTAAGTGTGTACCTAATACTACCGCGGTATTTATTACCGATCGTTATGATCTCAGCGGTGGTAATATTTTGCATTATTTAAAACTTAATCGAGTGTTGCCCGAAAAAGTTTTAATTGTCCGAATATTCATTAGACGCCGACCGTATATCGGCCATAAAGAGCGTTTCAAACTTGAAAAATTTACTGACAATATTTATCGTCTGACTTTACATTATGGCTTTTCTCAAGTTATCAATCTTCCTAAAACTTTAAAAATGGGTGTACGTCTTAAGGCGATTCCCTTTACAATGCCGTTAAAACAAACATTATTTTTAATTGAATCAATTAATACAAAAGTGACTAAAGAGCGTAATCCGGTTTTGTTTCTGCAAAAAAAAATGTTTTCCTACCTTTTACGCAGTGCTATATTGGAGATTGATTTTTATCGACTGCCTTATACGCGCACCATCACGATTGGCACGTACTACAAAATATAATAGACATTTCTAATTTATTGACAGACAAAAGCGGTATTGTCTGGGTTTATTGAGCAGCTACTATATGTCCAGACATTATTTCTAGGGCCTACACTTAAATCGGCAGAGATGCATTTCAAATACCAACTGTTAGTGGATGCAAAATAGTGTGCAGCTAAAGGTGCAGTAATGACTTCTTCAAATCGAGGAGTCAAATACGAATCACCATTGACCCATAAACGCCAATACTGTTTATTCCATCCCCCGTAGGCATATTTGCTGCCATGATCGTCTATCCAATCATAATAAAAATAGAGCTGGTTAGCCTTTAAAGTGGGGCAGGAAAATGTGGTAGCAAAACAGGGGGAAAGAATTATTAGAGACACACCTGCTATAACCGCATTTAATATGCATTTATTCATACAACATTCCTTTTCATCATTAAAAATATAGCAAAGAAACTAATTATTTGCCTATTATAATAATAAGTCTCTACGCCAGGGCCGCATGGATCGGCTTAGCTGGGCGAGCGAGATTTGGCTCTTTTTCGAGCCAGAATGCTATTAAGCCACTCAACTATTAAAGAAAAGCAGACAGCAAAGTACAAATACCCGCGGGGAACATGATAATGTAGGCCATCTGCGATTAAGATGGTTCCGATTAATAATAAAAAGCTCAGCGCTAACATTTTAATAGTTGGATGACGCTGAATAAAACGAGTTAAAGGCTCGCTAGCAAGTATCATCAGTAAGATTGCAATTGTAATTGCAGTCGCCATAATCCAATATTTTTTTGTTAAACCAATGGCCGTTAAAATACTATCCAATGAAAAAATAATATCAAACACTGCGATTTGAAAAATGACGACAACCAAATTAGCATATTTGCGTAAATTTATCGGCTGACTGGCTGACTCTATTTCATTGTGGATTTCATGAGTTCCTTTTACCAATAAAAATACTCCACCACTAAATAAAAATACATCGTGCCATGAATAAAGATGACCAAAAATTTTCAAAAATGGTTTATTTAAGCCGATTATCCAGAATGCTACTGTTAATAATAATAACCGTGTAACCCAGGCAAATATTAAGCCTAAACGCCGTGCTTTTTTTTGATGCTCGGGTAGTAAGCGGCTACTAACAATAGAAATAAATATGAGATTATCAATACCTAGAATTGCTTCAAGGATAATCAAGGTAAATAAACTAAAAAAGATTTCTAACAATGGTTTATTCCATGTTTATTACAATAATTCTGATGATATTCTTCGGCCGGAAAAAAACGAGTTGCTGGAACAATTTCTGTCACGATGGGTTGTTTAAATTTTCCAGAATTTTCTAAGCTATTTTTACTTTGTCTGGCAGTTTTAGCTTGCTGTTCATTGTGATAAAAAATAGCCGAGCGATATTGTGAGCCCATATCGACCCCCTGACGATTTAAAGTGGTGGGATTATGATTATCCCAAAAGATTTCCAATAATTTTTCATAGGAGATCTGCTTGGGGTCAAATTCAATCTCTATCGCTTCAGCATGACCTGTGGTATTTGTGCAAACTTCTTGGTAAGTAGGATTATTTGTTTGTCCACCCGTATAGCCCACTTGAGTGGAAATAACTCCAGGCACTTTTTGAAATAAAGCTTCAACTCCCCAAAAACATCCTGCAGCAAGCGTTGCCTTTTCAGTGGGTGGAGATGGGTTCATTTTGTGCTCCTGTCTCGCTAGATTAACGAGAATATGTTATCTTAAAAATATATGATACATAAAGCTGTGATAGAAGCAACCCAGCGTGGCCAGCAATTGCTATGTGCGGGTGAATGGACAAGAGCAGGCACTCAACGATTACCGTTGAACCTATCTAAATTTATAGCCAATATCGCTGATCAAGTGATGATAGATTGCAGCAAAATTATTAAACTTGATACCATTGGTGCTTTTCGTTTGCTGGAATTGGTAAACGAGTTGAAAAAAAATAAAAAAAGGGTTTCTTTATTTGGATTATCAGCAGAAAATCAGACCATTTTTGAATTAGTTGAAAAAAAATCTAAAGAAGCTAATCTTAAGTTCGAACCTGAAAAAGGATTATTTTTTGCCGTCATCGGTCGTTGGGCAGAAAAAAAATATATTCATACCGTCAATTTTTTTGAATTCATTGGCAAAATAATCCTATATTTTTTTAAAATGAGTGCGCAGGGTCGTAAAAATCTATGGCAATCCGGATTAAAAATAATTCAAACTTCAGGGTGTGACGCATTGCCGATTGTGGGCATGATGAGTTTTTTGGTGGGCATTGTCATTGCCTATCAGTTAGGCGAGCAACTTAAAATTTATGGCGCAGATATTTACGTAGTTGAAGCATCTGGAATTGCAATATTGCGAGAATTTGCACCGCTTATGACCGCGGTTATTATTGCCGGTCGAACAAGCACGGCATTTGCTGCTTTAATTGGCACGATGAAAGTGAATGACGAATTAGATGCATTGTCCACGATGGGTATTCCCCCGATCGAACGCTTAGTGTTGCCTAGAATAGTTGGTTTATTGATCGCCTTACCTTTGCTAGTGATGTGGTCTAATATATTTAGTATTTTGGGCAGTATGATTATGACTAAATTCCAGATGAAAATTAGCTATCTGGCCTATCTGGAACGATTTCAAACCGAAGTACCCTTAAAACATTATGTGTTGGGTATTATAAAAACACCGGTGTTTGCTTTTATAATATCCGCTGTAGGTTGTTTTCAAGGTTTTCAAACTGAGATGACTGCCGATAGTGTGGGCATTAAAACAACTGCAGCAGCAGTTCAAGCTATATTTTTGATTATTATTGCCGATGCATTGTTTTCAATTCTTTTTAGCTGGCGTGGCTTATGAGTGCAAACAATTCGTCGCCCATCATAGAAATCAATCATTTAAAAAATCAATTCGGTGACCGTATCATTCACGAAGATCTGAACTTATCTATAAATGAAGGTGAAATAGTCGCTATAATTGGGGGCAGTGGTTGTGGTAAAACGACTCTTCTGCGGACTATTTTAATGCTTAGACAACCGACCAATGGCACAATTAAAGTTTTTAACACTGAGGTGACCAAGTGTTCGCCAAAACGAGCTTTGGCGGTGCAAAAGCGCTGGGGGGTTTTATTTCAGAATAATGCCTTGTTTAGTTCCTTAACTTTATTAGAAAATGTGCTTTTCCCTCTCAAAGAATATACAAAATTACCTTTAAAGATGCAAAAAGATTTAGCATTACTAAAAATTCTTATCGTTGGACTGGATGCTGAAGCGGCCAATAAATACCCGGCAGAGTTAAGTGGTGGTATGCAAAAACGAGGCGCATTGGCCCGAGCTATTGCCTTAGATGCGGAGTTATTATTTTTTGATGAACCGACGACTGGTTTAGACCCAAACAGCGCCAGCGATTTAGATCAATTAATATTGCAGCTGCGTAAAAATTTGGGAATAACTATCGTGATTGTGACGCATGATATGGATACATTATGGACGGTGACTGACCGCGTTATTTTTTTGGGTGAAGGTAAAGTGTTGGCTGCGGCGCCAATGGAAGAATTAATTAAAAAAGACCATCCGTTAATTCGTGAATATTTTAGCAGTATGCGAGCTCAATTTGCCCGCATTGCCAAAGAAAAAAAGGAAGCTGATGGACACTAAAGTAAACTATTCTTTAATAGGCGCTTTTGTTATTACCTTGAGCATCGCCTTAATCCTAGGCTTCTTTTGGTTGTCGACGCTAGTACATCATAAATCCTATGAAAGCTATTTAGTTTATGCAAGTGGAGGTGTTACAGGTTTAACAATTCAATCGCCGGTGCAATACAATGGGGTAAGGGTAGGGTACGTAGATAAAATTGAATTGGATAAAATGAATCCTCAATTGGTAAAAATTTATTTAAAAATTGAGAAAGGCACAGTGGTGACCGAGAGTACCGTTGCTACTTTAATTCCTCAAGGTATTACCGGATTGGTTTTTGTGGGGTTACAAGCGCAAACGTCGCAAGCGCCGAAATTAAAGCCATCAGCTGAGCATCTCGTAGCAGTTATCCCTTATAAAAAACCATTTCTCCTACAAATTACCGAAGTCTTGCCTGAATTAACCACTAATTTTAAGGAAATAGCCGGCAGATTTAATAAAACTTTTAGCAACGAGAATATTGAATCATTCACTGAAATATTGTCACATTTAAATCATACGACCCAAATGCTAGATCAACAATCAGATACTATTCGCAAAAGTCTAGAATCTTTAAATATTATGCTGAAAAATGGAGCTGCTTCAAGCAAATATCTTCAAGGCACGATTCTATCTGTTAAACATACCCTCAACAAATTTGATGAAACTGGACAAAAAATTAATTCGGGCATGGATGATATCAATATGCAAGTCATCCCAAATTTGCAAGAATTACTCTCTCGATTAAATAATACCGCAGAAAATTTAAAAGATGTGAGTGAAGAGATAAAACAAAATCCATCTATAATAATTCGTGGAAAAAAACCACCCACTCCAGGTCCAGGGGAATAATCATGAAAAAAGTGTTTTTATATTGTTGTCTCGTATTTTTGATGGGCTGTGCTGTTAAAATGCCTCAGATCTCTACCTATTTAATCACCACGCCACCAGCTCAGGCCGTATTATCTAATTCGCACAGAACCCCATTAACATTATTAATTTCTCCGATCATTGCCAATGCGGGTTACAATAAAAAACAGATGATGTATTTGACCCATCGTAATCATCTGAGTCATTTTGCGTATCACGAATGGGTTGCCCCGCCAGCGGAAATGTTAACGCCTTTGATAGCTGAGCGCATTCAAAATATGGGTTACTTTCGTGCGGTTTTAATCTCACCTTTCATTGGTAAAACCGATTATCGATTAGATGTGCGGCTTGTCGTTTTACAACAAGAATTCTTACTCGCCACCAGTCAAGAAAGATGTGTGATTCAAGCGACTTTGGTCAATGTTAAAACTAAGAACGTGGTTGCCAGCCATCGTTTCCAAGCGATAGTTCCTGCCCCTGGAAAAAATCCAGAAAGTGGAGTCAGTGCTGCTAACCAAGCCGCCAATCAAATAACTCAACAATTAGCGCAATTCGTAGTGTCCAGTCTGCAGACACATAGGGAATAGAGTGCGGCCAATTTCACTTCGTTAGGCAAAAAAGGTATTTTATACTACATTTATAAGCGTCGCAGCACTTGGCATTTTTTATAAAGGAGAATCAACATGGCATATACTAGACATTTTCAACTTAAATTTTTCAAATCAACTGCAAAAATTTGTGGTTTACTATCGATAATCTTAGTGTTTGGTTACAGTAACTCGTTCGCAAAAACAGTGACAATTGCTTGTCCAACAGTAACAGCAACCCTCACTCATGGCTATAAAACTAACAGCGATGGAAACGAATGGTCAAGCTGGCAAAGTCAGCCTAACCTAGAGGTTTCGACTATGAACGATAAGGATTATTTCGCCGAAATAAGTCAATCCTATAAAGGCATAAGTCTTCGTTGTATCGGCGGTTCTGGTCATAAGCACTATGGCTTTTATACTCACAACCCAAAAATAATCTCTTGTAAACTTGATCAGCAAACCAATAAAGGGTTTATTTGCGAAACATAAAGCTAATGGGTCAAGTTCCGAATCCTTCCATTAAGGAACTCAGGACTTGTATTTTCTATTGTTAACAAATAATCTTAATGTTATCTTACATTTTCTTGTAAAAGGATTGACTATTAGCTAATATAACTTTGCACTAAATGGATATGAACAAAAAATATCAGGAGAATTTGAGGTGCGAAAAATAATAACCATAGCCCCCATATTTTTATTATCGGCGGGGTTAGCCATTACACCAGTTGCATCAGCGGCGGATACTCAATCTAAACCGATAGTGTTGAAGGTAGCTGATATTGTATTTCATCCAGCTCCGGGATTTCCTAAAGGAGCTGAAATCGTTAACTTACGCGGTGATTTAACCAAAGCTGAGCCTTATACTCTGAGATTTAAAATTCCTGAGGGGTTTGTCATTCCTTCACATTGGCATACTAAAGATGAACAAGTGACTGTTTTGTCAGGCACATTAAATGTCGGCTCGGGTGATCAAGTGGATAAATCAAAGTCAACTGCTTTGTCGGCCGGCGGATATCAGCTTGTCCCTGCTCTGGACCATCATTATGTTTGGGCCACAGGAGAAACTATTTTTCAGGTGGATGGTATTGGCCCAAGAACAACCGCATTCGTGAATCCAGATGAATGGAAGGCCCTTATACTTAAAAGCAATCAATAAAGGAAGATTATCATGAGAAAAGTAAAAATATGGATATTCGTTGCTATTTTTTCTTTGTTTTTACCCCTGCTTTCACTAGGAGCAGCGCCTGGGTGGAAAATTGTACCTGCTGAAAGCAAACTCACCTTTACGGCAACTCAAAATGGCGCGCCGGTATCTGGGGAATTCAAGAAATTCGCGGCAACTATTAATTTTGATCCGGCCCAATTAGATAATAGCAATGTTAAAGTAGTGGTGGATATGGATTCTATTACAGATCCATACAATCAATTGTCAGATACGCTTAAAGGCGCCGATTGGTATAATGTAAAGCAATATCCACAAGCTATTTTTACTTCCACAAAGTTTACCAAGACCGGTGATAAGACCTATCAAGCGGATGGTACATTAACTATTCGAGATAAAACTTTACCGGTTACATTAACGTTAACGCAGGAAGATTATACCGACAGCAAAGCTCTTTTTAAAGGCACCACCACAATTAAGCGCACAGCATTTGGAGTAGGTCAGGGTGAATGGTCAGATACCAAAGCCATCAAAGATGACGTTCGTATTGATTTTACCATTTCTGCAGTGAAGTGATTTATTGAATTGAAAAATCTATAATATGCTTGCAAAGTAAGTGTTTCTGAAGATAATAATCAATGCATAGATCGGGTTCTGCCCTCAGTGCCAGATCACAAGCCTGAGTAAATTCTTCTCCTATAGACAATGCCAAAAGTAACGCAAACTCACCTGCGGTAAGTTTTAACATGTCCACAGATAATCCAGGACGTATGACTAATATTTTCTGTCCACCCGAGGATAAATCGATACTGTAGTCAGGTATATTTTGTTCTTGGCACATTTGCCAAATTTCTAAAATAGGAAATGCAAATTCCAGTAACCGATGGCTGGGATGTAACTTAAACTGAATGAAACCATATTTTTCCTGTGGTACGTTTTTCAACCGAGTGATATCTAATTCCATACTACCTGCCGCATAGTAGGCTTGGTGACGGGTCCATTCCAAATGCGCCACGGATGCTAAATAAGGCATGGTTTGTGCAGGAATAAATTTTTCCAAAAAATCGGCAAAATCTCCGCCGAATTCATGCAAATCACCATTGATTGGAGGGGCTTCAACTATAAATTTTTTGGCAGTTGCATTAAAGAAATCTTCCCCAACCAAACGTAAAATCGCCGGATAAATATTTTTCAATGATTCGGTTAAAGTCACTAAAGAATTATTTCGATAAATCTGCAATCGTTGCTTTGCACTAAAATCATTTTCAAAAATCTTGTGGTTTAATAAATCGAAGCTTTCATCGTGAATAAGCGTTCGGATCAAGTAATTTTGTAAATCAAGCAGCCTGAGCATGAATTCCTACCATGAGTTGCCTGGCCTTTTCGACTTCGGCAAGTAAAATATTTAATTCAGGGATATCCTGATCCCATTCAATCAATGTCGGCAAAGGGCCAAAGCGGTGTAATGCTTGCGAATAAAGGTTCCATACTGGCATAGAAACAGGTTGGCTATGAGTATCAATTAGGATACTTGAATCAGCGATTTTTTTTTCTATATGTCCGCCTAAATGGAGTTCTTTAATATATTTTTTATCAATACTATTTAAATAAATATCGGTTTGCCAGCCATGGTTACGGCTATTAATATACAAATTATTAATATCTAAAAGTATACCACATTGGGTTCGTTGCACAAGCGCGTTGATGAACTCATATTCGGGAATCATCGAATGCTTAAATTGTAAGTAGGAGGAAATATTTTCAATCAAAATCTGGCGATTTAAAGTATTCTGCACCTGGTTAATATGGTCAGTCAGTAGGGTGAGAGATTCTTCAGTATAGGGCAGCGGCAGTAAATCAGGCAGTTGCATTCCGCCCGCGGCAGACCAACTTAAATGCTCAGAAACAAAACGGGGAGAAAAAATAGTGATTAAATTTTTTAATTTTTGCAAATGAGTTTGTTGAATACCGTTGGCTGATCCTAGTGACAAACCGACACCGTGAAAACTGATCGGGTAATTATTGCATATTTTTTCCAAATAACTTAGAGGTTGGCCTCCCTGACCAAAAAAATTTTCGCTGTGTACCTCGAGCCAACCAATCTGAGGAAGGCTATTCGCTATTTCTGCATAATGCTGACAACGAAGACCCATGCCAACTTGAACTAAATGGTGCATGCTTAATTATCGCTAATCGCCCTATTCTTTTCAAGCTGTTGGTATCGATATAGGGAAATATGAACTAGAAATTTATTATCAAAAAAATCACTACCCAAGGGCTTATTAGCCAAAACGGATAAAGAATTAATTGCTTATTACGCTGAATTGATGAAAGTAGATAGTGATAATGATGCTGAAGAAAAAGAAAATCAACTACTACAATAGATATTTTGTGGTTGACAGGAATAGTAAAAATTTGTTAATTTTTAAATAAGGATTAATAATTTAAGGGAGAAAAAATGAAGAGATTATATTTTTTAAACTTAGTTATCAATTTATGGGCACAGGGTACAAGCTCTGTAGTAAATCCTCCACCTAAAGTAGAAATGAAAGAGGTCGCTTCTTCCTCCGATGATCTTACGTATATAGGTTTTTCTTTACCGGATGGTAGTACGCTTGCATATCAAGTTAAAGAGCCTGCAAGTTGTAAGGAAGGTATTTTTGTACCACGCTCAGCGTCTGGAAAGCAATTATATAATGGCAGCGTAGACGCTGCAGAAAAAATTCAAAATGGATCATGTGGTGGCGCTGCCAAAACTGTTACCAAGTCTTTTAAGAATATTGTCTGGCAAGCACTTGGCTCAGATCTGATTCTTTCTTCAGCTAACGATACTCCTGTAGACCCAGAGTCTCTCGAATGTATAAATGGAATTCTTTCTCCACCTATAGAAAAATATGAAACAGACATGGGCAAGTGTTCAGCTTCGCGCGAAATAGATGCGAACATATTTCAAGGAATTTGTATTATAGGCGTTCTTTTCATAGCTGGAATGTGTAACTCCCACAAAGAAATAGCCGCAGCTGGCCGACGGTGTAAAGAAAAAGTGCGTGAACTATTCTCTGGATTTCCTTCTCTGTTATCTGGGCGACACCGACGACATGTTAGCGACGTTAAATCAGGCGACCTTATCCCGCTGATGAATCCACACAGTTCTTCTTCATCTATACAAGATCGTCTTTCCCCTCATGTTTAATCGTTACAGGGAACGGATGCTTCTAAAAAGTTTTGACAGCCTCTAAATATCCATGTCAGGCACCGCGAATGGAAACAAAACCACCAGATTGACCGGTTTTTCCAAACCGGCCACGGTTCTTGCTATACGTGTTTCTCTTTCCTGAGTATTCACATAATTTTGCTTAATGGCTTTTGCTAAAGTCTCGGGAGTAGTCAATGCACCCGTTAATTCCAGTTTATTGTGTTTTTCAAGTTTGGCTGCCAAATTGGCAGTTTCACCAATTATTGTGTACTCTAACCGCTTCTCATTACCAATCACTCCAAATATCACTTCACCCACCGCGACTCCAATCCCTACGCTCACAAAAATATTCCCATGGCCCAGTCGCTTTTTATTCCATTGGGCTATAGCAAGCATTATGTCATCAACAGCTCGTAAAGCATCTGCAGCGTAGCTATCAGAACTAGTGACTGCGCCGAAACTGGCCATAATGCCGTCTCCGATAAATTTATCGATAGCACCATTATGTTTTTGAATGATCGGTACTAATAAACGTTGGTACTCTACCAACAATGTCATTACGCTGCCAGGCTCAAGTTTTTCTGCTATCCCAGTAAAATTGCGTAAATCGATGAACATAATGGCCGCCTGCCGCTTGTCGCCATAACCCGCTTGTAAGTTTAATTCAGAGTGGGTGATTTTTTCTGCCACTCCCGAATCAAAAAAACGTGACAAATCTCTGGCTGCGGCAGTTTGGCCCACGGCCTGGTAAAGTGTTTCTTGTGCTCGCTTAAGGACTAGGCTAATTATCCCCGTTACTAACAAAATCGTGAATATAACATCGAATACTGCCCCAAAATATAAACTACGTGTGGATGCATAGGTGACGTAGTCCCAGGTAATAACTTTCATACCTGCAGTCGATAAGGTTTGCCAAACAATCGCGCTCCAGCCAACTGCCGCGGTGATACCGGAAATGATGACCCATATAGGTTCAAAACGTAATGCGCGTAATGCGATCATCACAAAAACATAATAAATATGCGTATTTTTAAGATTAATGGTTGCCGTAGTTTCAAACTGTAGATAGTAAGTCCAAATAATAAATAACAACAACAGCATTTCTACAATGACAAAAACACCAAGTAACCATCGAGTTAATTGATGAGTATAGGCAAACCATAAACGCAACAATATCAAAATGGTAAATAATTCCAGTCCTAAAGATGCAGAGTGAACCGGAGCGCCAGGAACATAATTGGTGGGAGTAAAAAAGTTAATAATACTCAGCAATATAACCACACCAAATTGTACACCGCCAACCAGTAATTCACTGTTATATTGCTGAGCGGTAAATTCTTCTTTAACGCGGAGAGGCAAAACCTTATAACTGAGCATTATTATTTCCTCCGACAATATGCTCACATAATCCTTTTGGTACCAAAATAAATTCTTCAGGATCACGATCCATGGTTGCTTGGGCAGCGCAAGAATGTTTAGATGTGGCACAATCATTTTTTCCTATACGAACTATACCGTAGCAACGTTCTTGGTTTTTTGTCACATTGGGTTTTGCCGAAAACCAATCCGTGTTTGCATATATTGCAACTAGAGAGGCCGCTAATGCAGCGGTAATGACTGCTGTATTTTGTATTTGTCGTTTCTTCATATTTTGTTTCCATCGCGAATTTTAGCTCTGCGATTGTTGGCGTTGAAATAAGGATGCAGTCATTGTATCAGCGATAAAGCAAGGGTTCACCATATCATTACCAACAACGAAAAAACCTGCAAATAACTTTTAGATGATTTAATATAACTTCAAATATGAAGGGGATGATCTTTGCTTGAATATTCACTTATAATTATGGCCTTTGCCTTGCTCGGATGTTTTGCTGGCTTGACAGCTGGTTTATTGGGCATTGGTGGTGGCTTAGTGATAGTGCCTGGGTTGGCTTACATTTTTCAATTTATTGATGTGCCTCAACGTTATATCATGCAAATAGCTGAAGGAACTTCTTTGGCCATTATGATTCCAACTACCTTGCGTGCGCTTTTCGCCCACCTGCGCTTTGGAATCGCTGTTTGGCCGGTGTTTGTCCGCATGATAGTTGGAGTCATTGTTGGCGCAATTGCTGGGGCTTTTTTGGCGCATATTGTAAAATCCGAAGTTCTCAGCATTTTGTTTGGATTGTTTTTACTATATATGGCATTTCGATTGTGGTTTGTGCTAACACCTAACCCTGCGCATCAATTACCAGGCCCCCTTGGATTAAATTTGTTTGGTGTCATCGTTGGCCTTAAATCTGGTTTATTGGGAATAGGGGGAGGGGTTTTAACAATTCCATTCTTAACCCGCTGGAACGTTTCAATTCGAGAAGCGGTGGCGGTTTCCAATGCTGTTAGTTTTACGGTAGCGATTATTGGCACTATAAGTTTTATGATAAGTGGGCATCTTGTGGGTGGCTTGCCAAAGTGGAGCACCGGCTATGTCTATTGGCCGGCATGGTTGCCAGTCGCCCTGGTCAGTTTATTGGTGGCGCCATTAGGTGTAAAATTATCGCATATTTTATCGCCAAATGTGTTAAAGCGAATTTTTGCAGTTTTTCTATTGATTGTGGCCTTGCAAATGTTAAAGGTATTACTGTGATCCATTATCCAAATATTAACCCTGTTGCTTTACGCATTGGATCGTTTGCGGTTTACTGGTACGGTATTATGTACTTAATTAGCTTTGTTGGCGCTTGGATGCTGGCATGGTGGCGAGTGAAGCACACAGGATCGCAGTGGACCCTCGCACAAATCAGCGACTTAATTTTTTATTGTGCAGTTGGGGTGATTGTTGGCGGGCGCGTTGGTTACGTTGTATTTTATAATTTGCCCTATTTTTTGCATAATCCACTGAGTCTATTTGCCATTTGGCAAGGAGGCATGTCGTTCCATGGTGGATTTATAGGCGTATTGATTGCAGTGTGGCTATTTAGTCGGAAATTGAAATGTTCAATCTGGGATATTACCGATTTTATCGCGCCATTGGTGCCATTAGGGTTAGCGGCGGGGCGCATAGGCAATTTTATCAATCAAGAATTGTGGGGAAGAGTCACGTCTGTCCCTTGGGGTATGGTCTATCCAGCGGCAGGTCCAGAACCTCGCCACCCCTCCCAAATCTATGAATTTTTATTAGAGGGGGTGTTGTTTTTTATTATTTTATGGTGGTTTTCCTCCAAGCCTAGGCCGCGTTTTGCAGTGTCAGCTATGTTTTTGTTATGCTATGGGCTACTGCGCGGCTTTGCTGAATTTTTTCGTCAACCTGATCCCCAATACGGATATTTTGCTTTTGGATGGTTAACTATGGGCCAAATACTGTCGTTGCCGATGATTATCGGTGGGGCTATTTGCTTAGGGTATATTTATTTAAGCCGTCGCAATTCTCGCTGAGTACAGCGAGAATTGCTTCCTGTTTTTATCCTGCGCTCGGCGAAGCCGATGCTCGGAATGAAGGGGGAGCAGCGAAGCTCTCTCCCCCTTGCGATCCCCCATCGGGCAAAGGATTTTCTACGAAAATTATTTTTTTAATAGGTGATTTATTTTATTAAATCAAATAGTTAAAATTCACGGGAATTGCTGTTGAAATGCAACAATATTTACAATTTTTACAATATATTTTAAACCATGGCGTTCTAAAACAAGATCGCACCGGGACAGGTACGCTCAGCATTTTTGGTTATGACATGCGCTTTGATTTAAATGACGGCTTTCCGTTGCTAACTACCAAAAAAATTCATAATAAAAGCTGGGTCCATGAGTTGCTATGGTTTTTGCGTGGTGATACGAATATTAAATATTTACAAGCGCATGGTGTTTCCATTTGGGATGAATGGGCCGACGCTGAAGGCCATTTAGGCCCGGTGTATGGCAAGCAATGGCGATGTTGGCAGAGTGTAGATGGCCGGGTTATCGATCAAATAAGTGAATTGCTAACTCAAATTCGTGAGAATCCCGATTCGCGGCGGTTAATTCTTAGCGCTTGGAATGTTGGAGAATTAGATAAAATGGCTTTACCTCCCTGCCATTTACTGTTTCAATTCTATGTTGCGCAAGGGAGACTATCCTGCAAATTAACGCAAAGATCAGCGGATGCTTTTTTAGGAGTGCCATTTAACATCCCATCCTATTCTTTATTGACACATATGATCGCGCAGCAATGTGATTTAGAGGTTGGAGAGTTTATTTGGTCGGGAGGAGATTGTCATATTTATTTAAACCATCTAGACCAAGTAAAACTGCAATTACAACGAACTCCCACGGATTTGCCAAGCCTAAAAATTAATCATAAGCCTGATTCATTATTTGATTATCAATATTCTCATTTTGAATTTATAAATTACCATCCCCAACCCGCCATTCGCGCCCCGATTGCAGTCTAAGAAACTTTACAATGAAGATTGGTGGGTGATGCCCAAAAAGTTTTGTGGTTTTGATTTTTTTATCGCCCTATCCTGTGATTCTTTAAAAAAATTAGTGCAATGAGCATACATCGTCAAAGCTTCCAAGATTTGATTTTTTGGCACCGGAAGATGAGAGATCAACATATTAAATAAACTTAGACCAATGATCAAATTCTGAAATGATTTGGGAGGAGTAAGTTCTAGAATAAGGAGTGCGTAATTTGCAAATAAATCAACGCGCTGCTCCCGCTCTAGCTGGGTGAACATTCGGCTGCTGTAAATCAATAAATCACCTATTCTGGCTACCTTTTTCTCCACAAAATTCTTAGCTTTTATGGCTAATTTTTCAGCGATAACTAAATTTTTCATATCCAGAACATGTCTTGACATAGGATGAATCGGTGGTCGATATGGATTAGCTTTCTGTTTTTGCTCGAACCAATACTGTAAGGCGGGTAATTCAATCGCCTCGACCTTACTATCTTTAGGCGTAACAGGTGTGGTAAATATCTGATCTGTAAGAGGGCATTTTATTTCTTCTGGAACTTGAGAAGAATCAAATCCTGAAGCATGGTAGAGCTGATCATTTTCAGAATCTAGCACAAAAACTGAAGAGGATGATTTTTGTTCTTCAAAAAGAGGGTTAAATTGATGTAATTCTGTTAACAATAATTCAATTCCAGTTCGAAGTTGAATTAGATTTTGAATTTGAGGTTCAATTGGAGATATAGTTCTACACAACAATAGAGATAGGATATTAATTGGTATAAATAAGGGTGAAATTCTGTTGCCGGTTATGAACGCATATAATATTATTCCCCAACCGGTTGAAATTGATATTCTTCGTATCCATGTCCATAAAGTTACAGAGTTTATTGGGGAAAAGAAGAAGTTTTGGTAAAGCGACTGTAACGCAGGATTAAAGTTTAAAAAACCGGTCATTTGTAGTACCACGGGTGAAGTAACGCACTGGCGTAGAATAGACATTACCCGTGATCTGCTCAATGGAATTTGTGACTTAATTTCTCTCATTTTTAATCTCATTTAATTTTTGGAAGTATTTACTGTGTGTCAACAGTTTATCTCTAATCTGTCACTTGATCAATTTTTTAAACAGAATGTGCACATTCTAAAGCAGACAATTCACTTAATGCTTGGGTATCGTAGAAGGTCTGTAGAATGACCCCTATTGAGGGATATTTTAGGAATGATAATGTTTTGGAAGTGAATGAAAAGACCCCAGAGTTATTCATGCCAAAAAACAAGGACCGTTATATTCTGTTAAATGAAAGGAAAAGTTCTGTCCTTATCTCAATACCGCCCGATCTACTTATGTCAATGAGTGTTACTTACATTCAACCAACCAGCTTTCAATCCCATACAGAGGAATTTCTCGAATGCGTTGAAATTGAGAAAACAAATGCTCTGCAATTTTTAATCCATACGGACTTTCTGGATGTGTTTCTAAATAAAGATGCAGGCTACGCATACGACCATCCTTTGCAGATTTAACTTCAACCGGAATGACTTTATCTTTTGGGAGAATGACGAAATCAACTTCTGCATTGCTGCCGCGCTTTTCCCGATGCCAGTAATATAATTGTAATTTATTTCTAACATCATGGTAGGCCATGAATTCCTGAGCGACAAACTGCTCAGTAATGGGCCCAATATTTTCTACTTTGATGGGAGTTATCAGCCATTCTCGAGTATTCAACCCTAATAATCTTTGCGCTAAGCCAATATCAAAAAAAAATACTTTAAATTTTCTCTCATCAACTTCTGCACCCAAGGGTTGAGTGTGGGCAGAAGTATGAAAACAGTAGTGGGCAACACCGGCTTTACTTAATAAGTTTAAGGCTTCTTTTAAGGGTAAACTATGAATTTCTGCCTCAACATGACTGAATTTAAATTTGTTTCCTAATTGCTTTGGGATGGATGAAAATACTTTATTGAGATAGATAATTTGTTTTTCAGTGGCATATTTTTGAAAATCCTGCTGATAGGCTTGCAAGATTTCATCCTGAATTTCCTGACATATTTGCGGGTTCCGTTGTTCAAGCCAAGCGTTAACAACAGCTGGCATTCCACCCAACCAAAAATAATTTTTTAAATATTCCAGAATACTCTGGTGAATGACCGGATCGACTTGACCGATTTTAATATACTCCCGTAAATCCTCTCGACCATGTACAGTCAAAAACTCTGAGAACGACAAGGGAAACAAATACATAAACTGAACGCGTCCAACCGGTACTCCTATTTTCTCTAAGGTGAAATCAATTAAAGAACCCGCAGTAATGACGTGTAACTCAGGCATTTCCTCTTTAAAATACCGTAGCGCTCTTAGAGCATCAGGGCATTCCTGAACTTCGTCAAAAAATAACAAAGTTTCTCCAGGGATTATTTTTTGATAGGTGTATAACGACAATTTTTCCAAGAGGGAAGTAATATCTAAGTTCCCTGCAAAAATGTGATGCGCTTGACGATCTTGTTCAAAATTAATAGTTATAAATTGGGCAAATTGTTTACCAAATTCCTCCACTACCCATGATTTGCCCACTTGACGGGCTCCTCGTAAAATTAATGGCTTTCTATAGGGGTGATTCCGCCAAAGGTTGAGGTAATGGAGAATATCTCTTTTCAATTAAATCTTAATCCGTTGATTTAAATTATATTATATGAAAATTTACCGAAAGTAAGGGATATTTTCGATAACTTTTTCCGAAAATCAGGGTTATTTTAGTATAGATCTTACTAAAAATCAACCTTCTGTCCTAGTTCATAATGCAGGTTGATGGGTTATGGCCAAAAGGTTTTGTGGTTTTGATTTTCTTACCACTATTCTCTGCGATTCTCTAAAAAAATTAGCGCATTGAGCATACATTGTTAAAGCCTTCAAGATTTGCTTTTTTGGCGCCGGGAGATGAGAGATCAACATTTTAAATAAACTCAGGCTACTGACCAAATTCAGAAATGATTTGGGAGGAATAAGTTCTAGAACAAGGAATGCATAATTAGCTAATAAGCCAATGCACTGCTCCCTCTCAAACTGGGAGTACAATCGGCTGCTGTAAATCAATAGATCGCCTATTCTGGCTACCTTTTTCTCCACAAAATTCTTAGCTTTTTTGGCTAATTTTTCATCGATAACTAAATTTTTCATATCCAGAACATGTCTTGACATAGGATGAGTCGGTTGTTGATATGGATTGGCTTTCTGTTTTTGCTCGAACCAATACTGTAAAGCGGATAATTCAATTGCCTCGACCTTGCTATCTTTAGGCCTAATAGGTGTGGTAAATATTTGATCTGTAAGCGGACATTTTAGCTCTTCTGGAATCTGAGAAGAATCAAATCCTAAACCATGGTAGAGCTGATCATTCTCAGAGTTTAGCACAAAAACTGAAGAGGGTGATTTTTGTTCTTCAAAAAAAGAATTAAATTGGAAACGTAACGTTAATTCATTATATAGATCGTTAACCTCAGTTTCAGTTTGAAGAGATAGAAGTCTGGTAAGCGTAGCAGCCATTAAATTTAAGGAATCGGATATGCCTAACAACACCGTTGGGCAGGCTCTAAAGAATGCTACTGAATATAATATAGTATTTGTGATGATGTGAGAAAAAGTGCTGTAACGCGACTCTGACGTATGTTTAGAATCCGAAAAATTGGTCGATAAGAGGGGTGAAATGGTGCTAAGGGACGGCCTGTACTGCACTAGAATAGATAATAATCTTGAGATTCTCGATTGAATTTGCGAATTAATTTCTCTCATTTTTTTACCTCATTTAATCTTTAGTAGTCATAATGTGTATCGAAAGTGTATCACTAATCTGTCATTTGATAAATTTATTTGTTACATCTAGAGGATTGTGCCATTAAAATGTGGAGTTATAATTGAACCAATATTAAGAAAAACTGATTAAATGCCAGTATAAATATCAGTCTTTAATCATTTTACTTAAGAACTGTATAATATGCCTATATTTTAACAGGATACCCTAGTTATATTAGCTATCTGAAGTTCCAATCAAACGGAATGTTCGCATTCTAATAAAGCTGCCAGTTCATTTAATGCTTGGGTATCGTTGATGGTCTCTAAAGTGATCCAAGCTGCGAGAATTTGGTTATAAATATATATTCTTTTTAATAATTGTTTTTCTTTTTCTTCTTCTCGTACCTTCTCCATATCTTGTTCAAATTCTTGGAAATAACTAGAAAATGAATCCATACTATTTTTGATAGCTGTTAATTGATGAGAAGCAGCCCAATTTTTAATAATATCATTGCGCTGTTGAAAATAAGTTTGTACATCCGGATCATTATGGGTCATCGACAAATATTGGGCGTATAATGGCTCAAATTGATAAGGATAATTAAATAAGTGTTTCGCACTGATTGGCAAATAAAATTCTTTTTCAATCTTGAGTTGTTTATCAGTTAACTTGACTTGTTTATCTTCAATGGCTTTTTTCCAAACTGGTAAAATAATATTTTGATAGAGATTCATCATGCCTTCCATTTTTGCCATCATCATTTGCTCATGCTCGCTGATGATTTTTTCTTGGTGATCAATATACTTTTTCTTTTCAGCCTGAGATAAAGAGAAAAACGTTTGATCATTGGCATACTGTTTAATAATCTGATCCGTATCATCGGAGACAACATTTTTAAAATTTACAAAATCACTATTTGGCATTTTAGGGATATATTTTTCATAATGACCATAAATTTCATGTATTTTTTCGGCAGAAAAGTTTGGAACTCTCGATTTAAAGTCAGGATTTTCAAAAGCATTTGCCCATTGCCATAAATAATAGTCTGAAGTAGTCAGCGGAATATCCACTGTCATATCTTCAAGTAAAGCTTTTTGATGTGCCTCATACATAGTTTTTGTTGCAGGTCTTATTGGCTGGCCAGAAGGGACACTCACACCGGTATACCATTCTGTGAAATAACGCTCATAGCCTTGATAAGTTGGACCATTCGCATTGGCGGTGCAGCCACTGGCATAGTGATCCGGAGGCGCTGAAGTAAATCCGCAGATTTTGCCATTAGCCGTTGGATAATTATCTTTTATGGACACAGACATTTGGTGGAAGCCGCCTGAGAAACATTGCGACATCTCAAAAATAATATGTTTAGGATGAATGGTGTCAGTCACTAAAGTGGTCAATTCATTTTTAGATAAACAGATACGATAAAAATTTTCTTTATCCAGAAAATTATTAATCAATTCACCATTATAATTCCACAAGTTAATGCAGTTATTTGAATAAGGTTTAGATTTATTTTCCATGAATTCATTGGGCAAACCATGGTCACTGACAAAAATAAACAAATTGTCATTAGGGGTTAAGCTTTGTGCTTGTTTTCCTAAAAAATAGCTGGACACATTTGCTTTGTTTGCGGTTACATTTTGATTAATTGTACCGGTTAACATGGTATGGATTGTTTTCTGGTTAATGATATCGATTTTATGGACATCCAGCATAGGATTTTTAGTAGACTCATTGTTGCCAGCACCGAAATAAATTGAAATATGATTGCGGTATTTTGGTAACAAGTAATCGAACAAGGCTTTGGTTTGTAAATATTGAGAATAATTATTGAGTCCAGGATTGTCGCCACCAGAAATGATCAGGACCTGATCATCAGCGAAACTGATAGCAGGAATCAGCATGATCAATAATATAAAAATTTTTCGCATAAAAGTTAAATAATTATTTTTTGGTACCCATTCTAACACAGATTCCAGTAAATACTCTTGAGTTTGTGACTTATCTCTAACACCGACTCCGTCAATATTTTCCGTCGCCAGGGAATCGCGGGGCAATCGCAATGGCGCGGCCTGGCAAAGAAAATTGTTTTTCCGTGCTCGCGAGTACGCTCCGCGCGCAAAAAGCACAATCTTTGCCACCCGCCGACAAAGCTAGCGCCTGGCGGTGGGAAATATTGACGAGGTGAGTGGAAAAATAGAAGTTGATTCAATCAAATTTGCTTATATTTAGTATCTTTTTTGTGGGTAACAATATGCTCTCTTGGTAGAGAGAGGAGAAGTTTGAGGTGGGTGTGAAATAATTGTACATTATTTAATTTAATGATATTATATGCAAACATGAAGCTTTATAAAATTAAAGGTTTTTTACCTTATCTAATGATAGTTTTTTTTAATGCCTTTGTCGATTTGGGACATAAGATATTAATTCAAAACACTTTTTATCGATCTTTGCCAGCGGCTGATTTCACTATCATGTCGGCGATCATCAATGGCATTATCTTATTGCCTTATATACTTTTGTTCACTCCGTCGGGTTTTATCGCCGATTATTTTTCAAAAACCAAGGTGCTGCGGATCACTGCGCTTGCGGCTATCCCGGTGACTATTCTAATTACCCTCTGTTATTATCTGGGTTTATTCTGGTGGGCCTTTAGCCTCACGCTTTTATTAGCTATCCAAAGTGCCTTCAATTCACCAGCCAAATATGGATTTATTAAAGAAATTTTTGGCAAGGATAATATTGCTGAAGCCAACGGTTTAGTCCAAACCACCGCAATTATCTCCATATTAGCCGGTACTTTCGTCTTCACATTATTATTTACCTTTTTTCTGTCCCATCATGGCATTTCATCAACGGATTTGGTCGATCAGGCTCAATTGTTAAAGACTTTTGCCCCTGCGGGCTTTCTGCTAATCCTGGCTGCTTCCGCAGAGGCGTGGTTGACTTTTCGTCTTCCAGCCAAACCGCCTGCGAACAGCGATTCCGTTTTTCATTTCCCTGATTACCTGACCGGCAAAAATCTCCAGAGCAATTTAAAAAGTATTCGCGGCAACCCCGTGATTCTAACTTGTATAATTGGATTAGCTGTTTTCTGGGCCATTAATCAAGTTTTATTGGCAAGTTATGGAGCTTATCTTAAGGAATTTATACCGGGCAGTGGCGAGCTGTATGCCAATGGAACTTTGGCTATTGGCGGCATTGGCATTTTTTTTGGCGCATTGTATGCCGGACGTATCTCTCGAGGCTTTATCGAAACTGGTATTGTTCCTATAGCAGCCATGGGCCTTTGCATAGGCTTGCTGCTATTGGCCTATGTCACCAATAAAATTACCATTTTGTTGGTATTTTTTGGCTATGGATTTTTTGGCGGTTTATTAATAGTCCCGCTGAATTCATTAATTCAGTTTCATGCTCAGTCTAAAAATTTAGGAACAGTTTTAGCCAGCAATAATTTTGTGCAAAATGTTTTTATGTTGACTTTTTTAATCTTAACGGTGTTAGGAACTTTCGCCGGCTTTAACGGACGAATTAATTTACTGATCTTATTTGCGATTGCTTTGGTAGGAAGTATTTACGCGTTGAAACGCTTACCCCAATCATTCATTCGTTACCTTATTTTTTTCGTAGTTTCCAAATTCTACAAAGTGGATGTTCATGGCTTAAATAATTTACCTTCTACCGGCGGCGTGTTATTGCTAGGAAATCACACCAGTTATTTGGATTGGGCCATCATGCAAATTGCTTGTCCTCGTCCGATCCACTTTGTTATGGATCGACAGATTTATGAGATTTGGTACTTAAAAATATTTTTAAAGGCATTTGGCGCAATTCCAATTTCCCGAGGTGGTAGCAAGGGTGCGATCGAATCTATCCAATCGGTTTTAAAGGCAGGTAAAGTGATTGCATTATTTCCAGAGGGTTATCTTAGCCGCAACGGTCAATTAGGCACTTTTCAAAAGGGTTTTGAGAAAGCCATTTCAGGTACTGGGGTAACGACAGTGATTATACCTTTTTATATTCGGGGGTTGTGGGGCAGACCGGTTTCTTACGCCACTTCTCAATATAAAAAAATGACCAAGAGACATAGTCGAAGAGTCAGTATGAGCTATGGTGCACCACTTTCTTCAGACTCCAGCTCTGCACAAGTGAAGCAAGCTGTTTTCAATTTATCTATCAGCGCCTGGCAACACTATACTGATACTTTGAAAAGTATTGCAGTGGAATGGTTAAACCGCGCTAAAAGTGCGGGCAGTACGTTAGCCATTGCGGAATCATCGGGAAAACGTGTCTCAAATCATCAATTAATCGCCATGGTATGGCACTTATCCCGTCAATTACAGCGTTCATTAAAGAATACTGATCATATCGGTATATTATTACCTCCTGGTATTGGGGGTGTGCTGGCCAATTTAAGTATTTGGTCTTTTAATAAAATTGTGGTCAATCTCAACTATACAGCTGGTAAAGATTCAATCTTGCAAGCTTGTGAACTAGCGGATATTTCCACGGTCATCACTTCCCGTTTATTTGTCAACCGTTTAATTAAAAAGGGTTTTGCGGCCGAGGACATATTTGCTAATAAAAATATTTTTTATCTGGAAGACTTATTAAAAAATAGTAAGTTTTCTATTGTACGCCGTTTAATTGCAGTGAAATTATTACCTTTATTTATATTAAAATTATTAATTATCACGAGAACTCGTCACCTTCATGATGTTGCAACAATTTTATTTAGCAGCGGCAGCGAGGGCAAACCTAAAGGGGTAGAATTAACTCATCGAAATTTATTATGTAATGCCAAACAGGTATCCAGTATTGCAGGCATCGAAAATACCGATGTTATTCTCGGATGTTTACCCCTATTTCATGCTTTTGGCCTCACAGTCAATACTATATTGCCTTTAGTGGAAGGCATTCCTTTGGCTTGTCATCCAGATCCTAGAGACGCCGTGGAAATTGGCAAATTAGTCTATAAATATCAGGTGACATTCATGGCCGCTACTTCAACTTTTCTAAATTTTTATTGCCGAAATAATCGCTTGCATCCGCTATTATTTGAGAGTTTACGCTTAGTGATAGCGGGTGCAGAAAAACTATCTCCTCAGGTGCGCGAATCTTTTAAACAAAAATTCGGCATTGATGTATTTGAAGGATATGGTGCTACCGAAGTGTCTCCGGTAGCCAGTACCAATTTAAAAGATATTATCAATCCCAACGACCTGCACATTCATATTGCTAATAAAACCGGTACGGTCGGTTTGCCCGTTCCAGGAACGTGTTTTAGAGTAGTGGATCCTGTGAATTTCCAAGATTTGCCTTGCGGTGAAGAAGGCATGGTGCTGATCGGTGGCCCTCAGGTCATGCGGGGATATTTAAAAAATCCTGAAAAAACCGAGCAAGTTTTAATTCGAGATCAGGATGCTAACTGGTACATTAGCGGAGATAAAGGCAAGTTGGATGAAGATGGTTTTTTAACGATTGTCGATCGTTATTCTCGTTTTGCAAAAATCGGTGGGGAGATGATCAGCCTTACTGCTGTTGAACAAGCCATTATTGAGATTTTGAATGCTTCTACACCCATTGATTTAGTGATAGTGGCTTTGCCGGATGAAAGAAAAGGTGAATCTTTAATTTTGCTTTTTCAAGCAGAAATTCCAGCAGCAGAATTATTAGCAAAATTACGAGCCGCTAAAATGCCTGCAATGATGATACCCAGTGGCGCGTTCTCAGTTTCGGAATTACCTAAATTGGGCAGCGGCAAAAACGATTATGGAACCGCTAAACAATTGGCGGCAAAATTAATGCTTTCATTATTGGAGATGAACGAATGCGAAAAAACTCAATTAAACTAATATTTCTATTATCTGGTTCTTTGTTACTAGCCGGTTGTCCCGTACCCTATACCAATAAAATTGGAATCAATGATCCCAATATGTCGCCGTTGCCTCACCCCATCAAACGCCAAAAGGCATTGGTTTATATTACCAAACCTATGACCACAGTAGATTATTTTTTGGTTGGTGGGATGGCGTCAGAAGGTTCTCCTTACAAAGGTACGGAAATTTATGTACAATCCAATGACAACCCGACTCAGTTTTTTTTAAGCCCTGGTGATTTGACAATACCTGATTGCTTTTATACTGCTCCTGGAAAATATACACTTATTTTTCATAATAAGGGAATAAAACCAGAATATATAAAACAGACAATTGATTTATCGGCAGGCAGAGTTTATTTTTATGGTTTGGAATATACTAATTATTCAGGAGCAGGAGGCGGCTCAATTAAGTTCGAAACTTTAAATGAAAATCAAGGAAAAAATCTCTTAGATAAAGCTAAAAATAGCAATAATTTTCACCGGGAATGTTTGAACTTTGAAAATTTACCTTCTAAAGAGGGTTCCCGTCTTTATTATCGATTGACTTTAACAAATCTCAGTAACTCTCATTACCAAGTCTCAGTTCCAGCTTCCGATCCTAGGAATATATATAAACCTTATAATCTCCCAAAACGCTATATAATTAGGCTACCCGAAAAAATAATGTCTGATCCAACAGACGAGCTTAAAAGCACGATTATTTTTACCAATCTAAACAACCAACAACAGACTAAAATTTTATTGAGAATGTCGGTAAAAAAAGGGCTTACATTATCGACTGAAGAATATGGACAAATTATTAACGATCCCGGCCATGGCTTTTTAGTCAATCGGGCTTGTCATCAATCACTCAAAAAGGATAATGTTTCTTCTTTTCGATGCGAGATGGAAATTGTCTCAGGGAAAAATTCATTAGCTGGAGAATCGCAAACCCCAATTCATTAGGGTTGATTTCCCTCTCCCGGACCTTATTTGATATAAACAGTTTTTACATTGGTAAATTCGCGTATGCCTTCTTCGCCGAGCTCACGGCCAAATCCCGAATTTTTAATGCCGCCAAAAGGTAGGCGGGGGTCAGAAGAGACTAAATCATTGACGGCACAGGTGCCAGCATGGATTTTATTGGCGGCGATTTCTTCACCGCGTTGAATATTTTCCGTGAAGACTGCAGCAGCTAGACCATACTCACTGTCATTGGCAATATGGATGGCATCGTCTTCATCTTTAGCGTTAATAAGCGCAATAACCGGTCCAAAGATTTCTTCCTTCATAGCAGCCATATTCGGCCCGATATCTTTTAAGACGGTAGGTGGATAATAAAAGCCGGGTTTTGAAGGAATTTTACCGCCCAATAATAATGTCGCTCCCTTGGAAATGCAATCTTGAACTTGACGGTGCACCGTTTCTCTTAAATCAGCACGGGCTAATGGCCCTAAATTATATGAATTATCCATCGGGTCGCCCATGCGATAATTTTTTAATTCATCAAGTACCAATTTCTCAAATTGTTCACGTACTGAATTAACGACAATGATTCGTTTAGAGGCGATACACACCTGACCAGAATTATTAAGTCTAGATGCCACACAAATTTTTGCAGCCTTCGCTAAGTCTGCATCTTTAAGAATAATATAAGGATCACTCCCACCCAGTTCCAGAACCACCTTTTTCAAAGCGCTGGCGGCAGTGCTACCGACAATAGCACCAGCCCGGGGGCTACCAGTTAAAGTAACCCCTTTTATTTGGTGATGTTTGATGACGTGCGCGGCTGTCTCGTTATCAATGACCAGCGTGCGGAATAAGTTCTGAGGTAATCCTGCTTCCTGACATAATTCTTCGATCGCTAAACCAGCCCCGGTAGAATTAGGAGAATGGCGCAATAACATCGCGTTACCTGCCATTAAATTGGGGGCGGCGCAACGAAACACCTGCCAAAATGGATAATTCCAAGGCATGATCGCAAAGATGATTCCCAAGGGTCGATAGACCACAAAACTTTTGGTTTTATTAGTGACAACGGAACGGGGAGCTAAGAATTTTTCGGCATTTTCAGCATAGAAATTACATGCCAACTGGCATTTTTCAATTTCTGCGATACTGGCAAGAATAGGTTTACCCATTTCTTGCGTAATTAATTGCGCATATTTTTTTTTATTTTTATCTAATAGACTAGCAATATGACGAAGTTTTTCACTGCGTTCAACAAAACTAATCGTATGCCATTGACCGAAAGCGTTGAAAGTCAAATCAATAATGTTATTGACGGTCGCTATATTCATTTCAGCATAAGAATGAAGCGCTTCACCTGTAGCCGGATTGATCGTTTGAATTGTCATAGCTCATTTTAACACACCATGAATACTGGTGTCATGATAGGTGTTAAGCGTTTCGTTATCCCGTCACTTGATGGCTGCCTGTCCTGGAAGAGAAGATCCAGATGGCTGCGCGAAATTCATAGATAACCTCTCGAAGTGAAGCCGCGTTCAGCCCGGATGCCAGCATTAGTTGGTCTTAACTTTATCTTAACTATTCCTTAATGCTTACTTAATTAAAAGCAAGTAAAATATACATATATTATTGTTAAAGAGTAAGATTATGAGAAATATTAATGAAATCGCAAAACAAATAAAAGAAAAAACCTCTTTTAATATAACTCAGAAACAATTAAAATCCCTAGCAGACCATATAGAAGCCTTTAATGAAACCTTCAATAGGGCAACTAACGATATTCAACTGCTACAAGGCGATGTCATTCAATGGCTGGAAAATTTTTATAAACAAGTGTGGGGAATTATTAGTAATAATGGAAATTTTATTACAGAAAATAATCCTTTTACGGTAATTAGTTCAATTTTAATTGGCGAAGTAATTATAAATGCTAATTCATCTTCATCTAAACTGATAGCTAATCATATTTTATTTCCGTTAGTTAAGAAGTTAAACGAAGAGGTTTTTAACCAATCGAAACAACCGCTTAAAATAGATTTACCTCGTTTATCAGAGAGCTTTTTAAAAATTGTATATCAGCTTAGAAAAAGTAAAGAATTGGCTGAAGTTTTTAATGGGGAAATATTTTTAAGCGGAGTAAAAAATGTTTTACCTCAGATGTCGGTAATATTGATAAAAAATACTGAAAATACTGATAGTAAAGAAATCCGAGAGGAGGGAAAGTCCGTTCAATCTCCCTCTTCATCAGAAAAATTGGATAGGGAAAAAACTAAAGAAGAAAAATTAAATGAAGAATTAAAGCAAATTTATAGCAATAGAAAAAAAGTCAAAAAAGAAGACGAATCAAAGGCTCGCCAAACAAATACTAATAAAGATCTTATTGAAGAAAAAAAATTTACACCTTTCAAAGAATTGGATTCACTCATGGCTCTTATGGACGAGATGAAGTATGAATTTAAGCTAGCTAGACAGTTTAATGAAATTAAGAAAACAGCTTCATATGTTAAAATTCAATTATTAGAACTTTGCAAGACCCCAGCTGAACTTGAATATTATACGGCAATGGTTAATTATCAAGCCGCTCTTCGGATGGACTTGCTTAAGTCCAAGAAAAACCTTGATACTAACTCTCAACTAAGTTTAACTAAAAAGGAATTAGAAAAAGCTCAAAAAATATATTCGGATGAAATAAAATCAATTCCTCAAGCAAGGGAAAGCAAGCCAGAGAAGATAGAGTTTTTTGGCAGAATGTCTAGTTCTTTGTTTTGGTCAGGTAAACGAACAAAAATAACCGATCAATTTTTTCAATCATCGCCGAAGCCAAAAGTGAGTCCTTCGAAGCAAGGGCCTTCCCATTAAAAATGGAACCATATCGAGCCATCTTCATATTTTGATGAGGACAGGAAGTACGCCGCTTGACCGTCTATGGCTGTTGCGTTAGGATTTATCACCAATCTACCTCAGTTTTTTAAGGATGAAGATCATGGAAGTCTCTGATTTATTAGCAACCAGCTCTCTTTTTTCTCACTTAAGCCGTGCCGCACTCTATCGTTTGACCGAACTCACCCAGATTCATACTTTTCAAAGAGGAGATATTATTATTGAAGAGGGCCAGATAGGAATTGGCTGTTTTATTGTTGCTAGCGGTAGGGTGGAAGTCATTAAGGGGTTGAAAGGTCCAGCTCCATTAACCATTGCGCAGCTGGGGGTAGGGGAAATCATTGGTGAAATGTCTATTATCGATGAACAGCCGCATTCCACCTCAGTGCGCGCATTAGAAAATACCCATTGCTTAATGATCGAACGCTGGGATTTTAAAGCACAAATGCAAGCTTATCCCGAAATCGCTTTACAATTATTGCCGGTTCTAGCAAGGCGTATCCGCGAGCTTCTCGAATTGCACCACATGAGTGCATAACATGGCAGAAGAAGATGCACAATCGCCTTTTCGACAACGAGCTTTAGAATATATTGCAACCCCTAAAGCTTTGGATGATATCATTCAAGTCACTTCACCCGCAGCATGGATTTTATTAGCTGGATTTTGGCTGGTACTAGCAACTATATTGGCATGGCTATTTTTAGGTGCCATTCCTATTTATGCGCCAGCTAAAGGTATATTAATGTCAGAAAACCAAGCCATTTTGTATGTTCCAGCCAGCAAAAGTCATCAACTGAAAGTAGGAATGAAAGTCAGTCTGAGTCCAGTGACTCAGCTTAATCATTGGCAATTTCAAAATTTTACCGGCAAAATTATTGCTATTGATTATTTACCGAGTGAAGCCGAAAGTATATTTGAGAAACTACATAATCAAAGTTTAGTTAAATATTTTTTAGTAGATGCGCCTGTGGTTGCCTTAACTGTGCATGTTAATCCAAGCCTTAACACTAAAAATACTCCACCCTTCCCGGGCATATTATTAAAAGCTCGGATTATAATTGCTAAAAAAACACCCCTCGCATTGATGATGAGTCAATGATAAAAACTCCTACTATTTTACAAATGGACAATGCTGAATGTGGTGCAGTTACCTTAGCAATTATTTTGGCATATTTTGGTCGTTATGTATCGCCATCAGACGTCAGAGAAGTGTGCGATGTCAGCCGCGATGGCAGTAAAGCGATTAATCTTATCAAAGCAGCCCGCCAATATGGGCTTGACGCTCATGGCATGCAATTGAATATGGACAATATTAAATTGCTGCCTCCGCCTTTTATTGTGTACTGGCAATTTAATCATTTTGTGGTGGTGGATGGCTTTGATGATGATAAGATTTTTATAAACGATCCCGCCACCGGCCCACGCACCATCAACTACGAAGAATTTGATGTGAGTTTCACCGGAATCGCATTATTTCTTAGGCCCGGCGCTAATTTTGAAACTGGAGGAGAAGCAGAGCCCTCTTTTTTAAAATTACTATGGCGACGTTTGCAAAATTCTTATGCCAGCTTTTTATATATCATATTAGTGTCATTAGGGTTACTTATTCCCAGTTTGTCATTGGCCTTTTTTGCCAAAATTTTTATTGATTATATTATATTTGCCGAACAGTATGATTGGATACTTGGATTAATAATAATCATGCTAATCGCTGCTGCACTGATGGGCTGTTTAACTTTGATTAAACGGTTTTATCTCAATCGCTTATTTGTGTGGTTAAAGTTAAGTAGTTCCATGCAATTTTTTTGGCGTCTGCTGCATTTGCCTATCAATTTTTTTCAACAACGCGCCACAGGTGATATTGCTGAACGAGTAGAAGCTCATAATCGATTAGCAGATGTATTAGCAGAAAAAATTACTAATAGCGTGATTGGCTTAATATCCATGATTTTTTTTGCTATGGTTATGTTTTTTTTAAACTGGCCATTAGCATCTATCAGTGTAATTATTGGCATAATCAATTTTATATTATTGTTGGTGGTCTCCAAAAAAATGGCCGATTTGGCGCAACGCTATGCCCAGTCCGAAGGGAAATTGGTCGCCATTGAAATGAATGGTATTCAAATTATAGAAACTATCAAAGCAAATGCTGTTGAAGATCAATTTTTTAATCATTGGGCAGCTTTTCATGCACAAAAAGTCAGTAGTTCGCAACAAATGGAAAGATATTCAATGGCGTCAAGAATTTTGCCGACTTTTTTTCAAGGTATAAATACAGTCGCTTTGTTAGGATTAGGGAGTTGGTTAATTATCGAAGGACAATTAACAGTAGGAACATTAATCGCCATGTTAATTTTGACTTTGAATTTTAATAAGCCTCTTACGGATTTATTATTCTTAAGTGAAGAATTATATAAAATTAAGGGGGATGCAGCGCGGATAAATGATGTCGAACAACATGCAGTGGAACACATTGTCAATAATAATGTAGAGCTGACACCTTTGCCGGCGATGAGTCCTTTCCCAGTATTAGAAATAAACTCACTGCGATTTGGCTATTCTAAAATGGAGCCCCCCATTTTTGATAATTTCTCATTATCTATCGCTGCCGAAAAACGTATTGCTATAGTTGGACCCACAGGCGGTGGTAAATCAAGTTTGTCAAAACTGATTTGTGGTTTATATGCCCCTTGGTCAGGAGAAATTCTTGTGCAAGGAAAAACTTTGGCGGAAATTTCAAGGGCTAGCTTAGCGAGTTTTGTTGGTTTGGTTGATCAACAAATTTTTCTGTTTGCGGCAACTATACGGGATAATTTAACCTTATGGAACAAAGAGATCAATGATGCGCAAATTTATCAGGCATTAGAAATAACCAAAATGACAGAAGTGATTAATGAACGAGGTGGTTTAAATTGCTGGGTAGAGGAGCGGGGCAAAAATTTTAGCGGTGGCCAGGTACAAAGGCTAGAAATTGCCAGGGCATTAATTGGTAAGCCGAAATTGTTGATTTTAGATGAAGCCACTTCAGCACTTGATCCAATCATTGAACAACAAATTTATGAAAACTTACAGCAACAACATTGTACTTTGCTAATTATTGCCCATCGATTGAGCGCAATACGAGATTGTGATCAAATCATTGTGGTTGCGGGTGGAGAAATAGTTCAATGCGGAAAACATGAAGAATTAATGAGAAGTAGCGGTTTATATAAAGATTTGGTAAGCCTGGAAATTCAATAGAAGTTCGTCATCCCGCGATGCCATGTGATGTCATGTCATCCCGCGGCTTGACCGCGGGATCCAAACAGGCTTGCAAGTCAGTATGGATCCCGCGGTCAAGCCGCGGGATGACACGCTCCGCGGGATGACATGGCTCCGCGGGGGATGACGGCATGGGATTTTTTAATAGAATCTAAATATGGATGTTACAAAGTGAATGAATATGAATTAATGTTTGCCACATGCGAACTGGTGGCGAATCAATTACATATCAAATTAGTACAGCCGAAAGCACAAGCTGAAAGCTTGGATTTGAAAACGTATATAAATGAGATTGCACAAAGCACTGAAATTCGTGTTCGAAAAGTGAAATTAAATAATGATTGGTGGAAGAGCGATTGCGGTCCATTATTAGGATTTTATCAAAATCAACCCTGCGCATTACTACCAAACTCTATGGGTGGTTATAAGTTAATAGATTTGAATCAAGGCTATACTATTAAAGTGACTGAAAAAATTGCCGATAAATTGCAAGATCAAGCTTATTATTTTTATCCTTCATTACCCTTCCATCTTCATGGCATCAAAGATTTGTTAAAATTCTCATTGCAAAATTTGAAAATCGACTTATGGTTATTTGTGAGTATCCAAATCCTGATTGGAATATTGTCTTTAGCTGTGCCTGTTGCAATGGCTTATTTATTTGATAATGTGGTACCCAATGCAGATTTTACTTTTTTGTGGGAAATTATATTAATTTTGCTGACGAACATATTAATTATTACTTTATTTAGCATAGGTCAAGCTATCAACATGATAAGGCTGCGTTTTAAGCTAGAATCAATTATTTCTCCTGCCATTTGGGATAGAATTTTAAAATTTCCAATGAAAATTTTTCGACATTATGCGGCGGGTGATCTGGCTTATCGGGCTGAGATAATTACTGATATTCAAAATACCTTAACTTTATCTACCCTAGTTTCTATTATTAATGGTTTTGTCTCTATATTTACGTTGGCTTTGCTATTTTATTATAACGTGCCGATAGCCATAGCTGCCACAGCCTTGGCGGTCATGATAGGATTATTTAATTTCTATATTAATTCTCGTCAACTTGAATTTATGCGTCGTTTATATTTTCATTTTGGTAAATTGGTGAGTTTTGTGTTTGAGGTTTTGTCGGGTATAGAAAAAATTCGCGTCAATGATTCCGGGGCAAGGGTGTTTAATTTATGGAGAAAGCGCTTATTAAAAAGAACAAGAGCCGAACTCGGAATGAAATCATCTTTGTTAAGACTAGAAGTTTTCACCGCAGTCATGTCGGTTATTAATCCACTGATATTATACGGCCTAGTATTTATATTTAAAAATAAACTAACCTTAGGTACTTTCCTAGCTTTTAATGCAGCCTATACGTTATTATTCCTAAGTATTTTGAAAATGAGTTCAGATATGAGTGAAGCAGTGAGAATTTTTCCGCTATGGAAAAGAGCAAGGCCACTCATCACTTCAAAAATTGAAACTGAATCGGGCCACATCGATCCAGGCTTGCTAGATGGAGATATTTTAATAAAAAATATTATGTTTCGATATCATCCTGATGACAAACCTTTATTTGAAAATTTATCGTTAGCGGTTCGTCCTAGTGAGTTTATTGCTATTGTTGGCCCATCCGGCTCGGGAAAGTCAACCTTATTTCGTTTATTATTAGGATTCGAAGAGCCTCAACTTGGAGATATTTTTTTTAATGGACTGAATTTAAAAACTTTAAAGCTTTCTTCACTGCGAAAACAAATTGGGGTAGTCACGCAAAATAGCACGCTTATTCCTGGCACAATTTTTGCAAATATAGTCGGGAATAGCACAGAGTTATCTCGACGTGATGCATGGGAAATAGCAGAAAAAGTAGGTTTGGCAGAATTAATCAAATTATTGCCTATGCAAATGGATACATTAATAAGCGAAGGTGCAATTACTTTATCGGGTGGAGAAACTCAACGTTTGATATTAGCCCGAGCCTTGGCTCAAAAACCGAAAATTTTGATATTAGATGAAGCGACCAGCGCTCTAGATAACACCACCCAAGCCGTCGTGCACCATTATTTAAAAGAATTAGAAGCCACACAAATTATTGCTGCTCATCGTTTGAGTACAATCGTTAACGCCGATAGGATTTATGTCTTAGACAAAGGTTCGATAGTCCAAACCGGAACATTCGAAAGTCTAATGAGAGAACCCGGATTATTTTCCCAATTAGCCAAACGCCAACTATAAAAAACAGATTAATATGAGATGTTATTCCAAAAACCGTCAATATTTCCCACCGCCAGGGGTTCGCGGGACAATCGCAATGGCGGGTGGCAAAGATTGTGCTTTTTGCGCGCGGAGCGTTCTCGCGAGCACGGAAAAACAATTTTCTCTGACGGGCCCCGCCATTGCGATTGTCCCGCGAACCCCTGGCGGTGGGAAATATTGACGGACTTTGGAATAGCATCTCACATTTGTAATTGGCTCTCCTTGTGCTATATTTTAGCTAGGACAAGAACAACGGGCAGGATAAGTTTTATAACCGGAGGATATTACAATGGCCGAAGCAAGCTCAAATAAATTACTGAAAAAACAAGTGATTGAAAGAATCATGTCTGAAACTCATATTAATAATGAAAAATTGGTAGAAAAAGCATTTATGGATGCTCATATCCCAGAATATCAATGGAAGAACATTGCTGGAGGGACCGCTCCAATCCCAACTTCTTTAGTGAAGAGTTTGGATGCTTTAAAACAATCCGGAAAATTCTAATTCCAGAGCTTCATCCCGCGTAAACCCGCGGGATGATATTTTACTGCCCAGTAGAAGAAATTCCCTTCAGAATCATAAGCGCCGAAAACAGTTGATAATCTTCTTTGGCCAATGACACTTCTTCGTTTCGATCTTTTTGGTATTTTTCTATCGTTGCTTGAGTATGATCTTCGCCATCGGTGTTAGTTAAATGATTGCGATACCCTTCTTCATCAATGTCTATAAAAGCACTTTGATTTTTTTCTGTGACTTGTAATTGAGGCACGACGACATCTGGCTGAATACCTTTTGCTTGAATAACTCGACCGGAAGGAGTGTGATATAAGGCCGTCGTGAGTTTAATAGCCCCATCACCTAATGGCAACACCGTTTGTACCGAGCCTTTACCAAAGCTGACGGTACCGACAATGACTGCGCGATGGTAATCCTGTAACGCACCTGCCACAATTTCTGAGGCCGAAGCTGAGCCATTATTAATTAAAACCACTAAAGGAATGCCTTTGGTTTTATCTTGGCCGCTGGTTTTCAGTTGCATATCCGAACCAGGGATACGGCCTTTGGTATAAACGATTACATTATGGTATTGCTGGGTTTTATCAGTATCTAAAAATACATCAGCAACACGCGCACTGACATCAAGTAAACCACCTGGGTTATTTCTCAAATCTAAAATTAAACCTTGAAGTTTATATTTAGATTGAAGATCTTGAACTGCTTTTATTAATTGATCATCAACCGGTCCTTGGAAAAAACTCAACCGAATATAACCATAATGATCGTCGAGCATTTTGCTTCTGAGCGTTAATAATTTTACAGTTTCACGGGTGATATTAAGATTAATAGGTTTATCTTCACCCTTACGCACAATAGTCAATGAGACTTGAGTACCCTTTTTGCCTTTAATGCGATTGACAGCTTCCCTAAGACTCATATTTTGTACAATTTTATTATCGATTTTGATAATAAGATCCCCGGGCTTGAGCCCAGCCTTGTCAGCTGGCGTACCTTCTAATGGACTAATCACTTTTAAAGCGCCATCTTGAGATGTCAATTCCACCCCAATTCCGACGAATTCACCGGATACTGCAGTTTCTAAGTCCTTTAAATCTTCGGCATCTAAATAATCAGAGTGAGGATCCAGGTTATCCACCATCCCCTTGATAGCATTATTGAATAAGCTTTGATAAGAAGGGTCGGTGATATAATAATGTTTAATAATGGCTATGGAAGTGACAAATCGTTCAATTTCTTCACGAGGTAATGAAGGTGGAGAAATATCAGAAGAGGGTTGTTCAATTTTTACATCAGTATGATTGGTATTTATCATTTGCCCGTCTAACGCAAAAACAGATAGGCAAAAGCATAAATTAAAAATAGTGACTACTCGAATTATCAAATTTTTTAGCAAAGTCATGACACCCTCTTGGTTTTTTGATAATACTACGTGCACCATTGATTAGGATCAAGTGGTTTAGCATTATATAAAATGCCAAAATACAAAGCCGGAGTATCGTAGCCACCACTTTGACCGACGCTGGCGATTAAATCCCCCCCAGCAACTTTTTCACCTTCACGTTTATACAGACTATGATTTCGTCCGTAGAGAGACATATATCCGCCTCCGTGATTGACGATAAGTAATAAACCATATCCCTCTAGCCATTTGGAAAATACCACGGTCCCAGCAGCAATTGCATAGACGGGTTGCTCGTCAGTGGCTTCAATGAGTTCGCCCGCCCATTTTAATTCACTTTGTTGAATGGGAGTGCCGAAGTAATGCATGACTTTACCAAGAGTTGGCCAAGGCAGGCGTCCTCGCAGTCTTTCAAGACCTTGGTTGGGAAAGTTTTTAGGAAAATTAATTTTTTTAAGACGTCTAATCGTCTCCTCTAAGCGATTTTTATCATTAGCCAAACGAGTCAATTGTTGTTTTTGATCATTAATATTTTGATTTATTTTTTTCAATAACTGGGTACGATTTATTTTCATAATGGCTAAGTTTTGTTGCTGTTGCTGCTGTTGTTGATGAAGTTTCCGTAAAATTTGATATTCTGCGTAAAGCTGTTGCTGACGATTATAAATTTGGGTTAAATCGCCGTGTAAACGTTTAATAGTTTCTATACGATATAAATTAAGCGCTTGATAATAATATAGTGTGCGACTGAATTGACTAATATCTTGTTGATTGAGTAATAATTTCAATGGCCCTTGGCGTCTTAAAAGATAGTAGAGACGTAATTGCTCGGCAAGTGCTTGTTCTTGAATCTTCATTTGATTTTGATAAATCAATGCATTGTTTTCTAAAGCTGAAATTTGAATTTTTTGTTTTAAAAATTGATGATTGGTTTGCTGGAGGTTTTCAGAGGCTATGCCAAATTGAGTTTCAATTTTATTTAAATCCTGCTGAAGAGTATCTCGCTTATTGTGTTTCTGCTGTATGGCGGATTTTAAATTTTTTATTTGCTCGATGATGTGCGACAATTGACTTTGTGGCACCGTCGCAAAGCTGGTTGATCCGAATAGTAAATTAAATATAACTAAAAAAATAAAGAACCTTAGATAGCGCATGTTTCGCCTATTAGTTAAGTTGTCATCCTGCAAGTGTCCTGTCACCCCGCGTAGTTAAGTTGTCATCCCGCGGCTTGACCGCGGGATGACAAGCTCTTTGCGGGCTAACATGCTCCTCGTGGGGCGACATGTGCGCGCGCGCGCCGCCGCGCGGGATGATCTGACACTTGCAGGATGACATGACGCACTTGCGGAATGACAAGTTCGATCACAACAATTCCAGCAAATTCTTCCCGGTCATTTCCACGGGTTGGGGCAATCCCATCAGATATAATAAAGTTGGGGCCACATCATCCAAGCTGGGTTGTTCGATTTGCCGCCATTTCGCTGCACGGCCAATATAAATCAATGGTACCAAATTAGTGGTGTGTGCAGTATGGGGCTGATGATTTTTTTCATCGTAAATTTGTTCAACATTACCATGATCAGCGGTAATTAACGCTTCCCCGCCAGTTTTTTTCAAACTTGCCATCAGTCTTGACATGCAGTGATCAATCACTTCAACGGCTTGTTTTGCAGCACTTGCAACCCCGGTGTGCCCCACCATGTCTGGGTTAGCGTAGTTGCATATGATAACGTCATAATTGCCGCTTTCGATGGCTAGGATAATCTCATCAGTTAACTCAATAGCACTCATTTCTGGTTGTAAGTCATAAGTGGCTACTTTGGGTGAAGGAATTAAAATTCGAGTTTCAGCGGGAAAAGCAACTTCATTACCGCCATTTAGAAAATAAGTCACATGAGCATATTTTTCAGTTTCAGCGATACGTAATTGTTTTAACCCATGGGTTGACAAAAATTCGCCGAGTGTATTTTTCATTGAAATAGGAGGATAGGCAACCTTGGCATTTAATTCAGAGGTATATTCAGTGAGTGTGATCAAGTTAATTTTTGGGAAAATTTTTCGTTGAAAACCTTTGAATTCTGGATCTGTGAGCGCAAAAGAAAGTTGGCGAGCACGGTCGGCACGAAAGTTCATAAATATCACCACATCACCCTCTTCAATCACGATGGGTGGAGAATTAGGTGGATGTATACTGGTGGGTTGGACAAATTCATCGTTTTCTTGACGTGCATAGGCTTTTTCTAATGCCTCACTGGCAGAGGCTGCATTATAATTAGCTTGACCTTCAACAAGTAAATTGTAAGCGATTTCTGTCCTTTCCCAGCGATGATCGCGGTCCATAGCATAATAACGGCCAACGATACTGGCAATTTGCCCATGGCCAAGCGATAGATAAAGCTGTTCAATAGATGAGATAGAAGACTGCGCTGAGCGAGGAGGGACATCTCTCCCATCTAAAAAAGCATGTAAATATTGACGTTCAATTCCACGTTCAGCAATTAATTTAATCAAAGCTGCAATATGTTTTTCTTGACTATGGACTCCGCCAGGAGATAATAGCCCGAGGATATGGATAGATTTATTATTTTGTTTGGCTTGTTCGATAGCTTCTAAAAAAATTGGATTATTTTTAAAAGAGTCGTTTTTAATAGCGTCGTTAATGCGCGTTAAATCTTGCGGCACTTTTCTACCGGAGCCGATATGTAAATGTCCTACTTCAGAATTGCCAATCTGATTATCTGGCAACCCGACAGCAGCGCCGGAGGCGTGTAACAAAGTCCAAGGATATTGCGCATAAAGGTAATTAAAAGTGGGAGTATCAGCAGTTTTAATAGGGTTGTATTGACTATTCTCACGGTAGCCCCAACCATCTAATATTATTAGAACCATGGGCTTAGGCGAAATTGACATAGATCGCTTCTCCTCAAGAAAATGCCAGTATCATGACATTTTGTGCGAAGCCTAGCAAATACCAATTGCGCATCCTAGTAATAATTGATACTCTATTTTTGGTCTATTTTTAGTAAAAAGTGAGCATATAGTGCAAGAAATCATTCAATTTATTATTAACCACTGGTTCTTAAGTGGATTATTTATTATATTGGTCGTTTTGTTATTTGTGGAAGAAGCTAAGGCCAAGGGCATCCTAGGGCAAATTAATCCTCAAGAAGCTGTTCTACTGATTAATCGTGAACAAGCCGTAGTCATAGATTTACGTAATCGGGAGGCTTTCCAACAAGGTCATATTGTTGGCGCTGTGAATATTCCTGAAGAAGACATAGAAAAAAGCCTGAGTAAAATTGAAAAATATCAAAATCGGCCGATTATTTTAGTTTGCACCACTGGTCAGAAGTCTGGATTAGTTGCAGTAAAATTACAAAAACACAAAATAGAGCGGGTGCAAGTGCTATCGGGGGGTATCAACGCTTGGAAAAATGCTGGCCTACCTATAGTTTGATTCAAACTGATTTTTAAGGAGAGAGAAATGACTCAACAAAAAAAAGTGCAAAATGGCGGTTCAAAATCTGAAGAGACAGATGAACAGCAGCGTCAATTTGCCATCCAACGTATTTATGTCAAAGATGTATCTTTAGAAGTTCCTCATAGTCCTAAAATATTTTTACAAAATTGGGAACCTGAAATGAATATGGATATTGCGACCAAAGCAGATCCTTTAGAGGCCAATACTTACGAAGTGGTTTTATCACTCACCGTCACGGTAAAAATCAAAGATACCACTGCATTTTTGGTGGAGATCAAACAGGCCGGAATCTTCACCCTACAAGGTTTTGCTGAAGATCAGTTGAGACCTATGCTAGGAGCTTTTTGCCCGAATGTCTTATATCCATATGCGCGTGCTAACATCACCGATTTAGTGATTCGTGGTGGTTTTCCACAATTATATTTAGCACCGGTTAGTTTCGATGCTTTATATGAACAGCATGAGCGTGAACGTATGCAAAAAGCCGAAGAAAATCCAACTGAGCAATAAATGAATATAAAACCGATCCCGATTGCAGTGCTGGGAGCCGGTGCGTGGGGAACGGCGCTTGCATTATTATTAATACGCAATGGCAATACGGTTCGGTTATGGTGTCATGATCCGGAGCAGGTTGCGGTTATGCGCGCGCAGCGCGCTAATCCAGAATTTTTACCGGGTTTTCCATTACCAGCAACACTGATAATTGACACGGATTTATCCCTGATTTTGGCAGATGTTCAGGACATTTTAATTGCCGTGCCGAGCCAGGTGTTCACTAGCGTACTCTATAAAATAAAATTTCAGCAAACAACCGATTATCGAATTGTTTGGGGCACCAAAGGTTTGGATGCCAGTAGTGGACGTTTATTACATGAAATGGTTCAAGAAATATTTGGGTCGACGACTCCTGCCGCAGCGATATCAGGTCCAAGTTTTGCTCATGAATTAGCAGCAGGGCTGCCAACTGCCGTGAGTTTAAGTGGTAATAATCCACAATTTTTGCAAGATTTAATGATGCGTTTCCATGGTGAAAATTTTCGCGTATATGAAAATCCAGATTTTATCGGCGTCCAATTATGCGGTGTAGTAAAAAATATCTTGGCCATCGCCGTGGGGATGGCAGATGGCTTGAACATGGGGGCTAATACCCGTTGTGCTTTGATAACCCGCGGCATAGCTGAAATGAGTCGGTTAAACCTCGCTTTAGGTGGTCAACCCAGCACTTTAATGAGTTTAGCCGGAGTAGGTGACTTAGTGTTGACGTGTACGGATAATCAATCGCGCAATCGTCGTTTTGGCTTAGCGATCGGTCGCGGTGTTTCACCACGACAAGCTGAGCTTGAAATTAATAAAGTGATAGAAGGTTTAAAAAATACCGAACAAGTACGCAATTTAGCGCGACGCTTGCTGATAGATATGCCGATCACCGAAGAAGTTCATAAAATTTTATACCACGGCCATTCGCCACGTGAAGTGGTAGCGAATCTACTAAAACGTGAACCAAAGCCAGAATTATTTCCAAGATGATTTCCTCTCTGCCAGCAGAAAACGAAATACATATTTGGCGACTTGAACTCAACTGCTGCTTCGATAAAGCATTGGCCAATCGTTTTCTCACAGCAGAAGAATTACAGCGCGGATATCGGCTTATCAGCGAGCAGCACCGTCATCGATTTTTGTCCGCGCATGTCGGTTTACGTAGAATTTTGAGTTTTTATCTTGCTATCTCACCTCAAGAAATAGAAATTGACAGAGATGCGAACGGCAAACCGTTTATCGTCCACCCTATTAATTTACAATTTAATATGTCACATTCAGGTGATCTTGCGATTTATGCGATAACCCAAGGCCAACCAGTGGGAGTTGATATTGAAAGGATCAAATCTGTTATTGACTACCGAGCAGTGGCGGAACGATTTTTTGCGCCTGCCGAATATCAATTTTTGTTAACCCTGCCTGCCGCTGAACAATTATCTAGATTTTACAAAATTTGGGTGCGCAAAGAAGCCTATATCAAAGCTTCAGGCTTAGGGTTAAGGCAATCCCTCTCTAGTTTTAATGTATTAAACAACCCGTCTATCACCGATTTGCCAACTGACCCAGGCTACTCTGCAGCTCTATCTTTATATAAACAGTCACATCTGTCCGCCCCTAAAATCCAATATTGGCAGCTGCCTTATTGAACGTACTGCAGAGTCAATATTGATTGTCGCCAGGCGCTTGCGATTGACCCGCGATCCCTGGCGATGATCAATATTGACGGTGTGCGTGTAAAAGGGAATTCAACTGTGCGCATAGTTTACAAGCATCAGCAGTTGACTTTGGTCAAGGATTAGATGACAATTATCCGCTTGATTTTAAGGAGGGGTTCCCGAGCGGTCAAAGGGATCAGACTGTAAATCTGACGGCTCTGCCTTCGAAGGTTCGAATCCTTCCCCCTCCAGCTAAAACAAGCGGGTGTAGTTCAATGGTAGAACTTCAGCCTTCCAAGCTGATAGCGTGGGTTCGATTCCCATCACCCGCTAAAAAAAGCTGGTAAATAATTGATGATGCCCACATAGCTCAGTCGGTAGAGCACTTCCTTGGTAAGGAAGAGGTCACCGGTTCAATTCCGGTTGTGGGCTCCAGGCAGGATAGGTCAGTAGCTCAATTGGCAGAGCGGCGGTCTCCAAAACCGCAGGTTGGGGGTTCGAGACCCTCCTGGCCTGCCAGAATATCAAAATCTGTGCAATAGGCAGGACGAATGAAAGGAAAACAAAATAGTTTGCCAGCGGGTGAGAATAAGGCGAGCGGACTTGATCGGCTGAAATGGCTGATCATAGGGGTCCTGCTGTTAGCAGGCATCGTGGCAAATTTCTATTTTGCTGGAATCGCTTGGGCAATCCGTACTGCTATCGGCATCGTCTGGTTGGTATTGTTAGCAGCGATAGCCTTGACAACAAGTCAAGGCCAAAAAGCATGGGTATTTATAAAAGCGGCTCGCGGAGAGTTGCGCAAGGTGGTATGGCCTACTCGTCAAGAGACGACACAAACCACTTTAGTGGTAGTTGCGATGGTCGTCGTCACCGCCCTGGTTCTATGGGGTTTAGACACGTTTTTCTTCTGGGCTGTGAGCCTAGTGACCGGCCAACGAGGATAGCAGAGGTAAGATAAGTATGACAACAGCAGAGCGCAGCAAACGATGGTATGTAGTCCATGTCTATTCTGGATTTGAAAATTACGTAGTGGATTCGTTGCGCCAGAGAATCCGGATGCATGGGCTAGAAGATTATTTTGGTGAAATTATCGTCCCTACCGAAGAAGTAGTGGAAATGCGTGGTGGTCAAAAGCGTAAAAGCGAGCGTAAATTTTTCCCAGGATATGTATTAGTACAAATGGAAATGGACGAGCGTACCTGGCACTTAGTAAAAAGTGTACCGCGAGTTCTAGGATTTATTGGTGGAACTGCAGATCGTCCTGCGCCAATTACCGATCAAGAAGCTGCTTCAATTTTACGAAGAGTAGAGGAAGGTGAATCCAAACCCAAGCCCAAGATTCTATTTGAGCCGGGTGAGGTGGTGCGAGTGACTGAAGGTCCTTTTGCTGATTTTAACGGTGTTGTCGAAGATGTTAATTACGAGAAAAACCGTTTGCGTGTATCGGTTTCCATTTTTGGCCGGGCTACTCCGGTTGAGTTGGAATTTGATCAAGTAGAAAAAGGTTAGGGGAGCATATAGCGTTTGAACCCAAATGAGGTAATGAGAAAATGGCAAAGAAAATTAATGCATATATAAAATTGCAAGTGAAGGCCCAAGAGGGCAATCCAAGTCCACCGGTTGGCCCAGCTTTAGGTCAGCATGGTGTCAATATTATGGAATTTTGTAAAGCCTTCAATGCGCAAACCCAGCACATTGAAAAGGGTTTGCCCATACCGGTGGTGATCACCGTGTATGCTGATCGGAGCTTTAGTTTTATTATTAAAACCCCACCTGCTTCGGTACTGATTAAAGAAAGCCTTGAAGATTACTAAGGGCAGTGCAGTACCCAATAAAGACAAAGTTGGCAAAATTACCCGGGCGCAATTGGAAGAGATCGCGAAATTAAAAGAACCCGACCTCACCGCCAATAGTTTGGCAGCTGCGGTTCGCAGTATTGCAGGTACAGCCCGTAGTATGGGCATAGAAGTGGAGGGGGAATAAGAGTAATGGTTAAACTTTCAAAAAGAAAACAAGCAGTCGCTGCTAAAGTAACGCCTGGTAAAATTTATCCAATTCAATGAAGCGGTGAAATTGCTCAAAGAGTTCGCCACCGCCAAATTTGTCGAAAGTGTGGACGTGGCCATTAATTTGGGTATTGATTCACGAAAATCAGATCAGGGTGTACGCGGCGCGATCGTGTTGCCTCATGGTACCGGTCGTCAAGTTCGAGTTGCGGTATTCGCTCAAGGCGATAAGGCAGCCGCTGCCAAAGCAGCGGGCGCTGATTTGGTCGGCTTTGAAGATTTAGCAGAGATTATCAAAGCTGGGGAATTTGCATTTGATGTATTGATCGCAACCCCCGATAGTATGCGCATAGTGGGCACATTAGGCCAAATTTTAGGCCCACGTGGATTAATGCCTAATCCCAAAGTGGGAACGGTTACCGCAGACGTAGCCACTGCAGTTAAAAATGCTAAAAGTGGCCAAGTGCAATATCGTAACGATAAAAATGGTATAGTCCATTGCACGGTTGGCAAAGCAGATTTTGAACCCAAGGCGATAACTGAAAATATAAAAGCATTAATGGGAGGATTGATAAAATCCAAACCCACGACCGCCAAGGGTGTTTATTTCAAAAAAGTAACTCTATCATCCACGATGGGTCCTGGACTCTTAGTAGATGTCAGTACTTTATTAGGAGAATAAATAAGAAATGGTTCCTTGCGCCATGGGGGATCGCAAGGGGGAGCAGCGCGAAGCGCTCCCCCTTCATTCCGAGCAATCGGCTTTGCCGATGCGCAGGATATAATTAGAATTCACGGCAAGTTTAGCAACTTTGCTGTCGAAGACCGTAGGGGCGTCACTCACCTGTGACACTTAATATCCTACGCAGACGGTAGCCGTTTAAGTATAGCGGCCACCATGTGGCGGAAAATCGCAAGATTTTCTAAATGAGAGTAAGAAAGGGACAATGAGAGGTAGATGTGGCATTAAGATTAGACGATAAAAAAGCAATTGTCGCAGAACTAGCAGAGGTTGCAAACCGTTCAACTTCAGTCATTGCTGCTGAATATCGCGGTTTAACCGTTGCGCAGATGACAGCCCTACGAAATAATGCCCGTAAATCGGGTGCGAAAGTGCGTGTATATCGCAACACATTAGCGCGTAGAGCAGTTGAAGGAACAAATTTTAAATGTCTACAGGATGCCTTGGTAGGCCCAATGATCTTGATGTTTTCACAAGATGAGCCGGCCTCCGCCGCACGTATGGCGCGAGACTTTGCTAAAGAGCATAACAACTTTGTTGTACGCGCTTTAGTATTAGAGGGGCGTTTATTAGCTGGCGGATCAATTAAAATCCGTAGCCGATTTGCCTTCCCGCGATGAAGCCTTGGCACAACTGATGTCAGTTATGAAAGGTCCAGTTGTTAAGTTAGCGCGTACGTTATCAGAAACCTATGCACAACTCGTACGAGTTGTCGCTGCGGTGGGTGATAGAAAACAATAACTTGTCCTGACAACTAAATAATAGTAATAATTTGAGGAGAAAATGATGGCCGTTTCCAAACAAGATATTTTAGAAGCAATTTCGCAAATGAGCGTCATGGATGTAGTTGATTTAGTCAAATCCATGGAAGAAAAATTTGGCGTTTCTGCAGCCGCAGCCGTAGCTGCTGCTCCAGCTGCGGGCGGTGGTGCAGCTGCTGTTGAGGAAAAAACTGAATTTAACGTGGTCATGACCAGTTTCGGTGCTAACAAAATTGGCGTGATTAAAGTAATTAGAGAAATTACTGGATTGGGCCTAAAAGAAGCCAAAGATTTGGTTGAAGCAGTCCCCGCTAACGTAAAAGAAGGCATTTCCAAAGACGAAGCAGAAGGCATCAAGAAAAAGCTTGAAGACGCTGGCGCTAAAGTTGACGTTAAATAATTTTACTGCGAAGCTCTCACTTCCCCTTTCACTAAGAGAGGGGATGATGGGTGCTTTGCTTAGTTTATTTATATTTGAGGTATTCTAATGGCTGCAAAGCAAAAAACTGAAAATCTTTATACCGTAAAATCAAACACCGAAAAAAAACGTATTAGGTTACGACTCGGTAAAGGTAAGAAAGAAATTCTTGATATCCCATATTTATTGGCTACTCAAATTTATTCTTACCAACAGTTTTTGCAAGCAGACCTCCCTGCAGAAAAACGCTTAGATATAGGCCTACATAGTGCTTTTAAAAGTGTATTTCCAATCACCAGTTATTCTGGGCATGCTCAAATTGAGTACGTCAGCTACTCTTTAGGCGACCCCTTATTTGATGTCAAAGAATGTCATTTACGTGGAGCAACCTATGCTGCGCCTTTACGAGTAAAAATGCGTTTGGTAGTTTTTGATAAGGAAAAATCCCTAGAAAATCCTATTATCAAAGATATCAAAGAGCAAGAAGTTTTTATGGGCGAAATCCCATTAATGACTAATATGGGTAGTTTTGTCGTCAATGGAACTGAGCGAGTCGTGGTTTCACAATTGCATCGTTCTCCTGGCGTGTTTTTTGAGCATGACAAAGGCAAAACCCATTCATCAGGTAAATTATTGTTTTCTGCCCGAGTGATTCCTTATCGTGGTTCTTGGTTAGATTTTGAATTTGATCCTAAGGACGCTATTTTCGTTCGTATTGACCGACGTCGTAAATTACCGGCCACTGTCATTTTACGTGCGTTAGGTTACACAACCGAAGAAATTTTGAGAATTTTTTATGAAACAAATGTGTTCCATTTACGAGGCGATCAAATTATTTTGGATTTAATTCCCAAACGTTTACGTGGCGAATTAGCAGTCACTGATATAACCACTAAAAAAGGTGAAATGATCATTGAGATGGGTCGAAGAATTTCTGCTCGCCATGTTCGCCAGATGGAGAAAGCGGGTTTAACTCAGTTAGTCGTTCCACCTGAATACCTGAATAATAAAGTGATTGCCGAACCTATCATTGATAAAAACACTGGGGAAGTGATTGGGCAAGCCGGCCAAGATATCACTCAGGAATTATTAGAACAATTGAAGCAAGCAGGTATTGAGACAATCAAAACTTTATATATCAATGAAATTGAATGCGGACCTTATATTTCTGATACATTAAAATTGGATACCACCCGCAATCAATTAGAGGCTTTAATTGAGATTTATCGAATCATGCGCCCGGGTGAACCGCCTACCAAGGATGCCGCAGAAGCCTTATTTAATAATTTATTTTTCTCCATCGATCGCTATGATTTATCGGCGGTTGGTCGCATGAAATTTAATCGTCGTGTGGGACGAGAAGAGCTGACTGGCCCAGGGGTCTTATCAAAAGAAGACATTGTTGCCGTATTAAAAGTATTGGTTGCCATTCGTGATGGTCAGGGCGAAGTGGATGACATCGATCATTTAGGCAATCGTCGTGTCCGCAGCGTGGGAGAAATGGCCGAAAACCAGTTTAGGATTGGTTTGGTGCGGGTCGATCGTGCTGTTAAAGATCGTTTGAGCCTAGCTGATATTGACAATATGATGCCACAAGATCTAGTGAATGCTAAACCGGTTTCTGCTGCAATAAAAGAGTTTTTTGGTTCCAGTCAATTGTCACAGTTTATGGATCAAAATAACCCGCTCTCAGAAATCACTCATAAAAGACGAATCTCTGCTTTAGGGCCAGGCGGTTTAACCCGAGAAAGAGCAGGCTTTGAAGTTCGTGACGTTCATCCGACTCATTACGGACGGTTATGCCCAATTGAGACTCCTGAAGGTCCAAATATAGGTTTAATCAATTCATTGGCAGTGTTTGCTCGCACCAATGAGTATGGCTTTTTAGAAAGTCCTTATCGGAAGGTGGTAGATGGACAATTAACTGATGAAGTGGAATATTTATCTGCCATTGAAGAAGGCGATTATTATATCGCCCAAGCCAATACCCCTGCAGATGAGAAAGGCAATTTAACTGGGGATTTAGTGTTGTGTCGTTATAAAAACGAGTCAACCATGGCCTTGCCTGAAAAAATAAATTATATGGACGTATCCCCCCGGCAAATGGTGTCGGTGGCGGCGGCCTTGATTCCATTTTTGGAACACGATGACACCAGCCGTGCCTTGATGGGATCCAATATGCAACGACAAGCGGTGCCCACTATTTCACCAGAAAAACCTTTGGTGGGAACAGGCATTGAGCGTACTGTAGCGGTGGATTCCGGCGTGACGGCCAGCGCCAAACGTCCTGGCGTGGTCGATTCAGTCGACTCTTCACGTATTGTGGTACGAGTAGATGCCGATACAATTAATGAAAAAGAAGGCGCAGTCGATATTTACAATCTGACCAAATTTACCCGTTCTAATTACAACACTTGTATTAATCAACAGCCGATCGTCAATGTGGGTGATCGAGTGGAAATCGGTGATGTATTAGCAGATGGCCCTTCGACCGATTTGGGAGAATTAGCGTTAGGACAAAACCTATTAGTGGCTTTTATGCCGTGGAATGGCTACAACTACGAAGATTCGATTTTAATTTCCGAAAAATTGGTGGAAGAAGATCGTTTTACCACTATCCATATTCAAGAACTCACTTGTATCGCGCGCGATACCAAATTGGGGCCTGAAGAAGTCACCTCAGATATTCCCAACGTGGGTGAAAGCGCCTTAGCCAAACTGGATAAGTCGGGTATTGTCTATGTGGGAGCCGAAGTGGATGCCGGTGATATTTTAGTAGGCAAAGTCACTCCGAAAGGTGAGACACAACTCTCTCCCGAAGAAAAATTGTTGCGTGCGATCTTCGGTGAAAAAGCGTCAGATGTAAAAGATAGTTCTTTGCGCGTCCCTTCAGGGATGAATGGCACCGTCATTGACGTGCATATATTTACTCGTGAAGGAATGAAGAAAGACACCCGAGCGCTAGAAATAGAAGAAGCCAAATTTAATAAATTGCAAAAAGATTTAAATGACGAATTGCGCATTCGTGAAGAGGCGCTGTTTTCCGGCTTGGAAGAATTATTGGTGGGAACCGTGGCCGAAGGGGGCCCAGTGCGCCTCAAAGCCGGCACGAAAATTACCAATCTTTATTTAAAAGAATTGCCTTGGGACAAGTGGTTTGATATTCGGATTCGGGATGAAAAAGTCCATCAACAATTAGAAACCGCCAACGAAGCCTATAAAGCTTTGCGGAAAGAACGTGATGCTAAACTTAAAGACGCGCGTCAAAAATTAGCGCAAGGAGATGACTTAGCGCCTGGCATTATTAAAATTGTTAAAGTTTATTTGGCCGTTAAACGCCGTATTCAGCCTGGTGATAAAATGGCGGGCCGACATGGTAATAAGGGTGTTATCTCAACCATCGTCCCAATCGAAGATATGCCTTACTTGGAGGATGGCACGCCGGTTGATATCGTGCTTAATCCCCTAGGTGTGCCGTCTCGTATGAACATTGGTCAAATATTAGAGACACATTTAGGATGGGCTGCAAAAGGATTGGGAATCAAAATTGGTAATTTACTCAAGCTCCAACCCAGCACCGACCAATTACGGCAACATTTAAAGCCAATTTACGATGTCAGCAAAGAAAACAAAGCAGATATCGATAGTCTGACCGATGTTGAAGTGGTTGAACTGGCTGAAAACCTAAAGGGTGGAGTGCCAATGAGCACGCCAGTGTTTGATGGCGCCAGTGAAGAGGAAATTCGTCAGCTCCTAATTATGGCTGGATTACCAGAAAGTGGTCAAACCAAATTGATAGATGGTCGTACCGGCGAACCATTTGAAAGGGCTATTACTGTTGGTTACATGTACATGTTAAAACTCAATCATTTGGTTGATGACAAGATGCATGCCCGTTCAACAGGTTCGTATAGTTTAGTGACCCAGCAGCCATTAGGTGGTAAAGCGCAATTCGGTGGTCAACGATTTGGTGAAATGGAAGTTTGGGCATTAGAGGCCTATGGTGCGGCTTACACCTTACAAGAAATGTTGACAGTAAAATCAGACGATGTGAATGGACGGACCCGCATGTATAAAAATATCGTGGATGGTAATCATAAAATGGATGCAGGTATGCCGGAATCGTTTAATGTGTTGGTTAAAGAAATCCGCTCTTTGGGTATTGATATCACCCTTGAGAGTGAATGATAGAAAGTGCACCCTCTTCTTGTGAAGAGGGAAATAACGAAAATTGTTTGTGGAGAGAAAAGCTTGAGAGATCTATTAAAACAAATAAAAGTCGACCATGCTGTTGACGAATTTGATGCTTTACGAATCCGTCTTGCTTCACCAGCTGATATTCGCTCGTGGTCCTTTGGTGAAGTTAAAAAACCAGAAACTATTAATTATCGCACTTTTAAACCGGAACGCGACGGATTATTCTGTGCAAAAATCTTTGGTCCGATCAAAGACTATGAATGTTTGTGTGGTAAATACAAGCGACTAAAACACCGTGGCGTCATTTGCGAAAAATGCGGCGTAGAAGTTACTTTAAGTAAGGTTCGCCGTGATCGCATGGGGCATATTGAGCTAGCATGTCCAGTTGCACATATATGGTATTTGAAGTCTCTACCATCCCGCATTGGTTTAATGTTAGATATGACCTTGCGCGACATAGAAAGAATATTATACTTCGAGGCATTTGTCGTGGTCGATCCTGGTATGACCCCGTTAGACAAAGGTCAATTATTATCCGAAGAAGCCTATCTTGATGCATTAGAAGAATATGGCGATGAGTTTGAAGCGCTGATGGGCGCTGAAGCGATTGAGCGTCTCTTACGGGAAATTAATTTAGAGGAAGATGTTAAACGCTTGCAAGAAGAATTATTTACCACCACTTCTGAAACTAAAATAAGTAAATTGCGTAAGCGTTTGAAAATCATGAATGATTTTCTATCCTCAGGTAACAAGCCTGATTGGATGGTGTTAACGGTATTACCGGTATTGCCGCCTGATCTGCGTCCATTAGTGCCATTAGATGGGGGTCGTTTCGCCACTTCAGATTTAAACGATTTATACCGACGTGTCATTAACCGTAACAACCGTTTAAAAAGGCTTTTAGATTTGAATGCGCCAGATATCATTGTGCGTAATGAAAAGCGGATGCTACAAGAAGCGGTGGATGCATTACTCGATAATGGGCGGCGCGGTCGAGCTATTTTAGGTTCCAATCGTCGGCCATTGAAATCTTTAGCAGATATGATTAAAGGTAAAGGTGGGCGTTTCCGCCAAAATTTATTAGGTAAGCGTGTTGATTACTCAGGCCGTTCAGTTATCGTCGTTGGACCAGAGTTAAAATTACACCAGTGCGGATTACCTAAGCGCATGGCCTTAGAACTATTCAAGCCATTTATATTTAGCAAATTACAAAAACGTGGATTAGTCACCACTATTAAAGCTGCTAAACGTATGGTTGAGATGGAAGTGCCGGAAGTATGGGATATTTTAGCAGAGGTGATTCGCGAACATCCGGTATTATTAAATCGTGCACCTACCTTGCATCGTTTAGGCATTCAAGCGTTTGAGCCAGTATTAATTGAAGGCAAAGCAATCCAGTTACATCCCTTGGTTTGTACCGCCTATAACGCCGACTTTGACGGTGACCAGATGGCTGTGCATATCCCATTAACTTTAGAAGCGCAATTGGAAGCGCGTTCGCTGATGATGTCGACTAATAATGTCTTGCACCCAGCGAATGGTGAGCCAATTATTGTCCCCACCCAAGACGTTGTACTCGGTTTATATTACATGACGCGAGATCAAGCCGGTGTCAAAGGCGAAGGGATGGTCTTTGCCGATGAACAAGAAGTGGTTCGGGCATATCAAAATAAAGCAGTCGATATTCATGCGCGAATAAAAGTCCGCCTTAATGAAAATGATGAAGATTAAATTAGTGGAAACCAATGTGGGTCGAGTTATTTTATGGGAAATCGTGCCACGAGGTTTAGCATTTAGCCTCATTGATCGCGCCATGACTAAAAAAATGATTTCGCAGTTATTAAATGAATGTTATCGGAAATTGGGTTTAAAAGAGACCGTCATTTTTGCCGATCAATTAATGTATACTGGTTTCCGTTATGCCACTTATTCTGGGGTATCTATTGGTATTAATGATTTAGTGGTGCCCAAAGAAAAAGAAGATATTATCAGACGCGCTGAAAATGAAGTCCGTGATATCGAACAGCAATATGCGTCTGGTTTGGTAACCCGGGGTGAGCGTTATAGTAAGGTTGTCGATATTTGGTCGCACACCACCGACTTGGTCGCCAAAGCGATGATGACTGAAATTTCTAACTCAGAGAGGATCTTTTAACGCGGTTTACATGATGGCCGATTCAGGAGCCAGAGGTTCTGCCGCGCAAATTCGCCAATTGGCAGGTATGCGCGGTTTAATGGCTCGACCAGATGGCAGCATTATAGAAACGCCAATCACCGCAAATTTCCGTGAAGGGTTAACCGTAGGGCAATATTTTACTTCTACCCACGGTGCTCGTAAGGGTTTAGCTGATACGGCATTGAAGACTGCAAATTCAGGTTACTTAACACGTCGGTTAGTTGATGTGGCTCAAGATTTAATGGTGATTGAGAAAGATTGCGGTACCACGGTGGGCATTGAAATGCGCCCACATATTGAAGGTGGGGATGTGGTTGAACCATTATCCGAACGAGTGTTAGGCCGAGTACTTTCTGATCCTGTCTATGATCCAAAAACTAAAAACGAAATGATGTCAGTGGGAACTTTATTAGATGAGGGACAGATCTCTGAACTTGAAGCTCATAATATAGATTCCGTCAGAGTCCGTTCAACAATCACCTGTGAAACCCGTTACGGAGTCTGTGCACTTTGCTATGGACGTGATTTAGCGCGTGGGCATTTAGTCAATGTGGGTGAAGCAGTCGGCGTAGTCGCTGCCCAATCCATTGGTGAACCGGGTACTCAGTTAACCATGCGTACCTTCCACATCGGTGGTGCGGCATCGCGGACAACGGCCATTAATAATATTCAAGTGAAAGTGGATGGCACTGTGCGCTTGCAAAACTTAAAAACCGTCACTCAGCTGGATGGCAATATGATTGCCGTTTCCAGATCGGGAGTTTTAATTGTGCACGATGTGCATGGTGCAGAGAGAGAACAATACAAAGTGCCTTATGGTGCTTCCCTAAATATCAAAGATGGTAGCGCAGTTAAAGCGGGACAGATCGTGGCACAATGGGATCCGCATACTCACCCGATCATTACTGAGGTGACCGGGCATCTGCAACTGGTTGATTTAGTCGAAGGCGTGACAATGAATCGCCAAACCGATGAATTAACTGGATTAAGTAGCATCGTAGTCACCGCCAGCCGCCAACGCGGCGTAAGTGGTAAAGAGCTACGACCGATGATAAAGCTGGTTGATAATAAAGGAAAAGATATCTGTCTGCCGGGCAGTAGTGTCCCTGCGCATTATTTTTTAGTCGAAGGCACCATCATCAACAAAGAAGACGGTGAAAAAGTTGAAGTTGGTGACGTATTAGCACGTATTCCTCAAGAAGCGTCAAAAACCCGAGATATTACCGGCGGTTTACCCAGGGTTGCGGATTTATTTGAAGCGCGACGGCCAAAAGACGCCGCCATTTTAGCCGAAATTTCCGGGGTAATTAGCTTTGGTCGTGACACTAAAGAGAAAGGTCGACTTATCATCACCGCTCCAGACGGAGAAAAGTTCGAACAATTAATACCTAAATGGCGACGGATTACAGTATTTGAGGGCGAAACTGTGGCGAAAGGTGAAACTATCGCTGACGGCTCAACTGATCCTCATGATGTCTTGCGTTTACTAGGCATCAATGCTTTAGCCAATTATATTGTCGACGAAGTTCAAGAAGTTTATCGCCTACAAGGGGTCAAGATTAATGATAAACATATTGAGGTCATCGTCCGGCAAATGCTTCGCAAGGTCGAAGTGAAAGAACCAGGTGACAGTTATTTTATTAAAGGTGAACAAGTTGAGCGTTATCGTATTGATGAAGAAAACGATAGAATTAGAAAGAAAAACGGTGTTTTGGTTACTTTCTTCCCCATGCTATTAGGTATCACCAAGGCCTCTTTAGCTACGGATTCTTTCTTATCTGCGGCTTCTTTCCAAGAAACCACTCGTGTATTGACCGGGGCATCTGTCGCGGGCAAGCGTGATGAGTTACGCGGCTTAAAAGAAAACGTGATGGTCGGTCGGTTAATACCCGCGGGGACAGGTCATGCATACCATACCTCGCGTCGAACCCGGGTTTCATCATCGACAGTGGAACAACCTCCAGCACCGACTGCTGAAGAGACCGCTGCTTCCGCTGAAAAAGCCCTGAGCGAAGCCTTAAAACGCGACGCCGGCGAAGAAGAATAAATCGCTTATTGACAAGTGTAATTAGCTTATTTAGAATGGCGCACCTTACACAAATGAGTAGGGCAGGTTTTTATTTGTTTTGGAGATAGAATGGCAACAATTAATCAACTCGTAAAGAATCCACGTAGGACTCGGTCTAAGAAAACCAATGTGCCTGCATTGGAAAGTTGTCCTCAACGTCGAGGAGTTTGTACGCGCGTTTATACAACCACTCCGAAAAAACCAAATTCGGCTTTAAGAAAAGTGGCCCGCGTACGGTTAACCAATGGAATTGAAGTGACTTCCTATATTGGTGGTGAGGGACACAACTTACAAGAACATTCAGTGGTTTTGATCCGCGGTGGTCGTGTAAAAGATTTACCAGGTGTGCGTTACCATGTGGTCCGAGGTAGTTTAGATACAGCCGGGGTCTCTGGACGCCGTCGTGGCCGTTCCAAGTACGGCGAAAAGAAACCGAAAGAGTAAGAGAGATTATATATGCCAAGAAGAAAAGCAGCACCTAAACGTGAGATCCTCCCAGATCCTTTATTCCATAGCACTTTGCTGGCCAAATTTATCAATACTGTGATGCGCAGCGGCAAAAAGTCGATTGCTGAAAGAGTTGTTTATGGCGCTCTTGATATTGTGGTGAGAAATGTGGGTCATTTAGGTGGCGAAGGCGAAGGTGATGGTGGCGAACAAGGCGGTGGTCAAGGTAGTGGCGGCAGAAAGTTATCAAGTAGCGCCAATATTCGCAATAGCGATGAAGCCAGAGCTGCAGCACTTAAGGCCTTTAGAAAAGCATTAGAAAATGTCACCCCAGTGGTCGAAGTCAAATCACGCCGAGTGGGTGGCTCTACCTATCAAGTTCCAGTCGAGATTCGCGAAACTCGCCGTATGGCCTTGGCTATGCGTTGGTTGGTGGAGTTTGCAAGTGCGCGAAGTCAAAAAGGCATGATGATGCGTCTGGCTCAAGAAATTCAGGATGCTATCGGTGGACGAGGCGGTGCGGTAAAAAAACGCGACGACGTTCATCGTATGGCAAAAGCAAATCAAGCATTTGCTCATTATCGTTGGTGATGAAATGGCAGCAATAGATTTATCAAAAATTCGCGATATCGGTATCATGGCCCACATTGATGCGGGAAAAACCACTACGACCGAGCGCATTTTATTTTACACGGGTGTTTCCCATAAAATGGGAGAAGTCCATGAAGGCGCTGCGGTGATGGATTGGATGGAGCAGGAGCAGGAGCGTGGTATTACCATTACGTCTGCGGCGACCACCTGTCATTGGAGCGGCATGAGCAAACAATTTCCACAGCATCGCATCAATATCATCGATACACCGGGGCACGTCGACTTTACCATTGAAGTCGAACGTTCTTTAAAAGTTTTGGATGGTGCTTGTGCTTTGTTTGACGCAGTGAGCGGCGTTGAACCACAGAGTGAGACGGTTTGGCGTCAAGCGAATAAATATGCTGTGCCGCGTTTAGCATTCGTTAATAAAATGGATCGCGCCGGTGCAAATTTTTTATGGGTCGTAGAACAAATACGTAAACGTTTGGGCGCCCATCCGGTCCCTGTGCAATTGCCGATTGGGGCTGAAGATAATTTCGAAGGTGTAATTGATTTATTGATCATGAAAGCAATCTATTGGAATGAAGAAGATTTGGGTGTTACTTTCGAAGAGCGTGAAATTTCAGATGATCTTCGTTTAGATTGTGAAGAATGGCGAGAAAAATTAATAGAAGCGGCGGCTGAAGCAGAAGATGAGCTGATGGAAAAGTATTTAGAGTCGGGTGAATTAACCATTGAAGAAATTAAACGCGGCCTTCGCAAACTCACGATCGCAAATAAAATAGTTCCGGTATTATGCGGCAGTGCCTTTAAAAATAAGGGCGTGCAAGCATTATTAGATGCAGTTATAGAATACTTGCCTTCACCACTAGAGGTTCCACCGGTGAAAGGTGAAGATGACCGTGGCAATATTATCGAGCGTCGACCCTCTGAAAAAGAGCCTTTTGCTGCCCTTGCATTTAAAATTATGACAGATCCCTATGTGGGCACATTAACTTTTATTCGTGTTTATTCAGGCGTTCTTAAATCCGGCGATGCCGTATATAACACGGTTAAAGATAGAAAAGAGCGTATCGGCCGTTTATTGCAAATGCATGCCAACACCCGCGAAGAAATTAAAGAAGTTCGATGTGGTGACATTGCCGCCTGTGTCGGCTTAAAAGATGTGACCACTGGAGATACCTTATGCGATCCAAACAATTTAATCAGATTGGAGAGAATGGAATTTCCTGAACCGGTCATCTCAGTTGCGGTTGAGCCAAAAACCAAAGGTGATCAAGAAAAAATGGGCGTTGCTTTAGGTAAATTAGCCCACGAAGATCCTTCTTTTAGAGTTCATACTGATCAGGAGTCTGGGCAAACCATTATTGAAGGTATGGGCGAACTGCACTTAGAAATCATTGTCGATCGTATGCGGCGCGAGTTTAAAGTTGAAGCCAATGTGGGCAAACCCCGGGTGGCCTATCGAGAAACGATTCGTAAATCTATTGAGCATGAATCTAAATACATTCGTCAAACTGGAGGCCGTGGACAATATGGTCATGTTTGGCTACGTATTGAACCCCAAGAACGTGGTGCTGGATTTGAATTTGTGAATGCCATTGTGGGTGGTGTGATCCCCCGAGAATTTATTGCACCGGTTGGTAAGGGTGTACAAGAGCAAATGGAAAATGGTATCCTGGCGGGCTACCCCGTTGTGGATGTTAAGGTCACCCTATTTGATGGTTCTTTCCATGACGTAGACTCAAGTGAAATGGCATTTAAAATTGCCGGTTCGATCGGATTTAAAGAAGGTGCTCTTAGAGCCAATCCGGTTTTATTGGAACCAATCATGAAAGTAGAAGTTGTCACCCCCGAAGATTACATGGGTGACGTCGTGGGTGACTTAAATCGACGTCGAGGCATGATTCAAGGCATGAACGAGAGTCCTGCCGGTAAGGTAGTTGATGCAGAAGTTCCGTTGGCGGAAATGTTTGGGTATGCCACGGATTTGCGGTCATTGAGTCAAGGGCGGGCCACGTATACGATGGAATTTCTAAAGTATTCGGAAGCTCCGGCAAATATCGCGGAAGCGGTAATTAAAAAGAAGTAGTTTATTTATTTAAGAGGTGTATTATGGCAGCAGAAGCTTTTAAACGGACTAAACCCCACGTCAACGTGGGTACTATCGGTCACGTTGACCATGGTAAAACCACCTTAACTGCAGCATTAACCAAAGTGCTAGCAAAAACATATGGTGGTGAAGCAAAATCCTTTGATCAGATTGATAACGCGCCTGAAGAACGCGCCCGTGGTATTACCATCGCCACTTCTCACGTTGAATATGAAACTGCTAAACGCCATTATGCCCATGTTGACTGCCCAGGCCATGCTGACTATGTCAAAAACATGATTACCGGTGCTGCGCAAATGGATGGCGCTATTTTAGTTGTTTCTGCGGCAGACGGTCCTATGCCGCAAACACGTGAACATATTGTATTGGCACGTCAAGTCGGAGTGCCCTATATCGTGGTGTTTTTAAACAAAGCAGATATGGTGGATGATAAAGAATTATTAGATTTAGTTGAAATGGAAGTTCGTGAACTGCTGAGTAGCTACGAATTTCCTGGTGATGATACCCCAATCATTGTTGGTTCCGCTTTAAAAGCATTAGAAGGTGACACCGGTGAATTAGGTGAGCCCGCTATTATCAAATTAGTGGAAACGTTAGATACTTATATTCCAGAACCAAAACGTGAAATCGATAAACCATTTTTAATGCCGATTGAAGATGTGTTCTCTATTTCTGGCCGCGGTACCGTGGTAACGGGCCGTATTGAGCGCGGCATTATCAAAGTAGGTGAAGAAGTTGAAATCGTGGGTATTAAAGACACTCAGCTGACGACTTGTACGGGCGTTGAAATGTTTCGTAAACTGCTAGATGAAGGTCGAGCTGGGGATAACGTCGGTATCTTATTACGTGGTGTCAAACGTGATGACGTTGAGCGGGGACAAGTTTTAGCTAAAAAAGGTTCTATTAAACCGCACACTAAATTCGAAGCCGAAGTTTACGTATTGTCTAAAGAAGAAGGTGGACGTCATACTCCGTTTTTCAAAGGTTACCGCCCTCAATTTTACTTTAGAACGACTGACGTGACTGGTGCAGTAGAATTGCCTGAAGGTGTAGAAATGGTTATGCCTGGGGACAAAATTAATATGGTGGTTGAGTTAATTAACCCAATCGCTATGGAACAAGGGGTACGCTTTGCAATTCGTGAAGGCGGACGTACGGTTGGTGCTGGTGTTGTTGCTAAGATAATTGAGTAATATTAATGGCTGCTAATGAAAGAATAGTGATACGACTGAAAGCGTTTGACCATCGCCTTTTGGATCGTGCGACCTCGGAAATTGTGGATACCGCAAAAAGAACAGGCGCACGCATCAATGGGCCAATTCCTTTACCGACCAAAATAGAGCGTTATACAGTATTGGTTTCACCACATGGAGATAAAGATGCTCGAGACCAATACGAAATCAGGACACACAAACGTTTAGTCGTTATTGTCCAACCCACTGATAAAACGGTGGATGCGCTTATGAAATTGGATCTGGCCGCTGGGGTTGATGTTCAAATCAGTGTTGAATAATAATAGAAATATATTTGGAGAAATAAGATGGCTTTGGGGCTAGTCGGAAAAAAATGCGGAATGACTCGGATCTTCACAGACGATGGTGAATCGATTCCTGTAACGGTTATTGCCGTATCACCCAATCGTATCACCCAAATCAAAAACAAAGAGAGTGACGGTTATCTTGCTTTACAAATTACTGCTGGCGATAAAAAACGTGCGTCGCGGTTAAGTAAGCCAATGACAGGTCATTTCCGCAAGGCCGGTGTTGAAGCAGGTTCAGTGGTTTGCGAGTTTAGGGTGACTGAAAAAGAATTAACTGGCCGATCATTAGGTGATGAGATCACGGTTGATTTATTTAAATTAGATCAAGTGGTTGATGTCAGTGGCATTTCCAAAGGTAAAGGATTTGCTGGGGGTATTAAAAGGCATCATTTTGCTAAACAAGATGCGACCCATGGTAATTCTTTATCGCATCGTGCCATTGGTTCAACGGGTCAACGTCAGACTCCAGGTAATGTATTTAAAGGTAAAAAAATGCCGGGCCATTTGGGCAGTGTTAAGCGCACAGTTCAAGGTCAAAAAGTTGTTCTGGTTGATGTAGAGCGCAATTTGATATTAGTACGAGGCTCTGTTCCAGGTGCTCCAGGCGGTATTGTCACGGTTCTACCGACCGTCAAAGAACGGGGAGGTGAATAATGGAGCTATCCGTATTGGCTCAAAATGGTGAGTCTTCGACTAAAACTGTCCAAGTATCAGATCAATTATTTGATACGCCTTTTAATGAAGGGCTAGTTCATCAAGTTGTGACTGCCTATATGGCTGCTGGCCGTGCAGGTACTAAAGCACAAAAAACCCGGCGTCAAGTTCGTGGGGGTGGCATCAAGCCTTGGAAACAAAAAGGAACTGGTCGTGCACGCGCCGGATCGATTCGAAGCCCATTATGGCGTGGAGGCGGCAAAGTGTTTGCAGCCGTTCCCCGTAGCTACCAACAGAAAGTTAACAGGAAAATGTATCGCAGTGCTATGCGCGCTATTTTTTCTGAATTGGTCAGGCAAGATCGATTAAAAATTGTTGATCAATTGACGATTGAAAAACCAAAAACTAAAGAGTTAGTGCAAAAATTACAAACTCTACAAATAAAGCACGTGCTGATTATTATCGATGGTGATGATCAAAATTTACTGTTAGCTGCCGGCAATATTCCCCGAGTAACCATCAGTGAATTGGCTTATATGGACCCGGTGAGTTTGGTGGCCTACGAGCATGTGTTGGTAACGGTTGATACATTGAAGAAAATAGAGGAGAAATTACTGTGAGCGCGACCCGTTTATTAAAAATTTTGCAAGGCCCGCATGTCACAGAAAAAACTTCTCAAGTTGAGGGTAATTACCGGCAATACGTTTTTAAAGTGTTACCTGATGCCAATAAATTTGAAATTCGGCAAGCTGTGGAAAAATTACTAAATGTTAAAGTTCGCGCAGTGACAGTCTGCAATGTGAGAGGCAAAGCCAAGCGATTTGGGCAACACATAGGCAAGCCCAAGAGCTGGAAAAAAGCTTGTGTGACATTACAAGAAAACAATGAGATTGATTTAACAAAAATTTAGGTAGCAAATTATGGCATTAGTAAAAGCAAAACCAACTTCGGCGGGAAGACGCTTTGTCATCAAAGTTGTTAATCCTGATTTACACAAAGGGACCCCTTATTCGCCATTGGTAACGAGCAAAAAACGGATCAGTTGTCGTAACAATCAAGGTAGGATAACTGTTCGTCGCCGTGGTGGTGGTCATAAGCACCATTATCGCATGGTTGATTTTAAGCGAGATAAAGATGGAATTTCTGGTCGCGTTGAAAGATTAGAATATGATCCTAATCGTAGCGCCCATGTTGCATTAGTGCTGTACGCTGATGGGGAAAGACGTTATATTATTGCCCCTAAAGATGTGAAAGCAGGATCTGAAATACACTCAGGTGCACAATCACCCATTAAGCCTGGTAATTGCTTACCACTTCGAAATATTCCTTTTGGATCGGCCATCCATTGTGTTGAATTGAAGCCCGGTAAAGGCGCGCAATTTATGCGTAGTGCAGGGACTTCTGCGCAACTGGCTGGTCTCGAGGGTGAATATGCCTTGATCCGCATGCGTTCTGGGGAGATGCGTCGAATCTTAGCTTCCTGCCGTGCATGTATAGGTGAAGTGGCTAATTCTGAGCATAATTTAAGATCTTTAGGTAAAGCCGGTGCTAACCGTTGGCGTGGCGTTCGTCCCACCGTACGTGGTACGGCAATGAATCCAGTTGACCATCCACATGGTGGAGGTGAAGGTAGAACTCGAGGTCGTCATCCAGTCACACCGAATGGCGATCCCACTAAAGGATATAAAACCCGACGCAATAAGCGTACGCGAACCATGATTGTGCGCGATAGACGCGTTAAATAACCAAGAGAATTAATATGTCGAGATCAATTAAAAAAGGGCCTTTTGTAGATCACCATCTACTTAAAAAAATCGAGGATGCCATTTCAACGAATAGCAAACGTCCAATTAAAACCTGGTCACGTCGTTCGATGATTATTCCCGATATGGTCGGTTTAACGATTGCAGTGCACAATGGCAAAGATCATGTTCCCATTTACGTATCTGAAAATATGGTTGGACATAAGCTGGGTGAATTTGCTTTAACTAGAACTTATCGTGGTCATTCAGGTGTTGATAAAAAAGCTAAGAAAGCAGCAGGGGGAGAATAATGGAAGCAACAGCAGTTTTGAAGAATGCCGGCACATCTCCACAAAAGGCGCGGTTGGTCGCCGATCTGGTCCGCGGCTTGCCAGTAGGTCGAGCCATTCAAATTCTTAAATTTACGAATAAGAAAGCGGCTGTTGTGATTAAAAAAGCACTCGATTCTGCTATCGCCAATGCAGAACACAATTTGGGCGCAGATATCGACGTTCTTCGTGTCGCCACAATTTGTGTGGATCAAGGGCCTCGTTTAAAGCGGATGAGAACCCGAGCAAGGGGCCGTGGCAATCGAATTATAAAACCAAGTTGTCATATTAAAGTGATCGTCGCAGATGCGCAGGGGAGAGAGTAAACATGGGTCAAAAAGTTAATCCAAATGGTATTAGGCTAGGTATTACCAAAGACTGGACTTCTAAGTGGTTTGCCAATAGTAATCATTATGCAGATTATTTAAATACTGATATCAAAGTTAGAAACTATCTTTATAAAAAATTAAAAGGCGCGGCTATTAGCCAGATATTAATTGAACGTCCAGCACGCAATGCACGCATCGCTATATATTCTGCGCGTCCAGGCGTCATCATTGGTAAAAAAGGTGGAGACGTAGAAACGCTGCGTAAAGAAATTGCTAATATCATGCATGTGCCGGTTCATCTCACGATTGAAGAAGTGCGTAAACCAGATTTAGAGGCTAAATTAGTCGCTGAAAGTATCGCTGGCCAGTTGGAACGCCGCATTATGTTTAGAAGAGCCATGAAGCGCGCGGTCCAAACGGCCATGCGCCATGGCGCACAAGGGGTTAAAGTATGCTTGGCAGGTCGTTTGGCTGGGTCAGAAATTGCTCGTACCGAGAAATATCGTGAAGGCCGGGTACCCTTACATACTTTCCGTGCAGATATTGATTACGGTACAGCCCAAGCACTCACCACTTATGGTATCATCGGCATAAAAGTGTGGATATTTAAAGGAGAAACTCATCTCCATCCCAAAGAATCGGCCAAGAAACCGGCTCCAGAGGAACATGCAGAGGAAACTGAGGAATAAAACATGCGTCAACCGGCTCGCACAAAATATCGTAAACAATTTAAAGGCAGAAACCGTGGTTTAGCCACCAGTGGCAATACGGTTCATTTTGGGGAATATGGTCTTAAATCATTAGCGCGTGGTCGTTTGACCGCGCGTCAAATTGAAGCTGCACGGCGTGCCATTACTCGGCATGTTAAGCGCGGGGGAAAATTATATATTCAAGTTTTTCCAGATAAACCTATTACCAAAAAACCCCTGGAAGTTCGCCAGGGTAAAGGTAAAGGAAATGTTGAATATTGGGTGGCCGAAGTTAAGCCAGGGCGAGTAATGTTTGAAATTGAAGGAATTCCAGAAGCATTAGCGCGTGAGGCATTTGCTTTAGCAGCTGCAAAATTGCCTTTAAAAGCAGTTTTTGTTAAAAGAGAACGGGGATAATATGAAGGCTTCCGAATTGAGGCAAAAAAATATGAATGAATTGCGTAACCTCTTAATTGAGCAATCAAAAGAGCGATTTAAATTGCTGATGCAGAAAGGCTTAGGTGAGACACCTAAACCACAAATATTAAGAAATGTGTGTCTTAATATTGCTCGTATCAATACGATTCTTAAAGAGAAGGAGCGGCAAGCATGAGCGAAACAAAAACTCTGCCCCGCACTCTGACAGGTGTTGTGATTAGCGATAAGATGGAAAAGACTATTGTGGTCTTAATAGAACGAAGAGTTCGCCATCCCAAATATCAAAAAATTGTTCGTCGTTCGACTAAAATTCACGCTCATGATGCGGAAAATACCGCTCAAAAAGGCGACGTCGTAGTCGTAAAAGAATGTCGGCCAATTTCTAAAACTAAAAGCTGGATTTTGGAAAGTATCAAAGAGAAAGGCGAATTTATTCAGGGGAATGAGCAATGATTCAAACTGAAAGTGTCTTACTCGTCGCCGATAACAGTGGCGCGCGTAAGGTGATGTGTATAAAAGTTTTAGGCGGCTCAAAACGTCGCTATGCCCGGATTGGTGATGTCATTAAAGTGAGTATCAAAGAAGCCATTCCGCGCGGCAAGGTTAAAAAAGGCGAAGTGATGAATGCCTTAGTGGTACGTACTCGTAAACCGATTCGACGCACCGATGGTTCGGTCATTCGTTTCGATACGAATGCAGTGGTGTTGTTAAATGCCCAGCTACAGCCTATTGGTACTCGTATTTTCGGCCCGGTCACCCGGGAATTGCGTGCCAGTGCCCAATTTATGAAAATTGTGTCGTTAGCGCTTGAGGTGTTGTAATTATGCAAAAAGTTAAATCTGAAGATACAGTTGTGGTGATCTCCGGTAAAGATAAAGGTCGCGTTGGTAAAATATTAAAAGTATTATCCAACAATCGGGTGATTGTTGAAGGTGTCAATTTAATAAAAAAACACACCAAGCCTAACCCGCAGCGTAATATTGAAGGTGGTATTGTTCAGCGCGAAGCCAGCATTCATATTTCGAATGTGGCATTGCTAAATTTGGCCACCAATCAACCTGACCGGGTAGGATTTAAGTGGGTTGGCGAAGGCGAGAATAAACGCAAAGTGCGTTTCTTCAAATCTAATCAAGAAATTGTTGAAGCGGATTATAGAGAGTAATTAATGAGTACCTTTCGAACTTTATATATTGAAAAATTGGTGCAACAGCTGCGTGAAGAATTTGATTATTCCAGCGTGATGCAAGTGCCGCGTATTACTAAAATTACCTTGAATATGGGTGTGGGCGAAGCTGTCGCGGATAAAAAAATATTAACCCATGCTTTGGATGACATGACGCGAATAGCTGGGCAAAAACCTGTCGCCACCATCGCGACAAAATCAATTGCCGGATTTAAAATTCGTGAAGATATGCTGATTGGCTGCAAAGTCACTTTACGTAGTGAACGGATGTATGATTTTTTGCAGCGTTTAATTATGGTTTCAATACCACGCATTCGTGATTTTCGTGGTTTTAGTGTGAAGTCATTTGATGGTCGTGGCAATTATAGTTTTGGTATTAAGGAACAAATTGTGTTTCCTGAAATTGAATACGATAAAATTGACACAATACGTGGAATGGATATTACTATTACCACCAGTGCTAGATCAAACAAAGAAGGTTTAGCCTTATTAAAGGCATTTGGTTTTCCTTTCAGAGACTGAGGATATTATTAATGGCAAAAACAAGCGTCGTGATGCGAAATCTTAAGCGCATGCGTAAAGTGAAATTGGCAGGTAAAGCGCGTCAAGCGTTAAAAGAACAGATTCGCGTCCAACCTGATACTGTAGAAGAAACTGTAATCAAATTACAAAAGCGTGACCGTAACGAAAGTCCTATCCGCGTTCGGCATCGTTGCCGTTCTTGTGGCCGACCACATGGCACACTTAAGAAAGTTTGGTTTATGTCGCATTTGTCTGCGTCAAGCAGCCATGCGTGGTGATGTTCCTGGGTTAAGAAAAGCAAGCTGGTGAGGAATGAGATATTATATGAGTATGCAAGATCCGATTGCTGATATGTTCACACAAATTCGCAATGCGCAAATGGTTGGTAAGGAAACAATTACTATGCCACTTGCAAAAATTAAAATGACAATAGCTGAAGTGCTAAAAGATGAAGGTTTCATCGATGATTATGGTGTTGTGGAAGATGCACAAAAACCTACACTCGCCATCGATCTTAAATATTATCAGGGCCGACCCGTTATCGAAATGATCAAACGTATCAGTCGTCCAGGTTTGCGTATTTATAAGGGTAACGACGAATTACCCAGAGTCAAAAATGGTCTAGGTGTGGCAATTATCTCCACTTCTAAAGGTGTGATGTCTGATCGTAAGGCGCGACTTTTAAAATTGGGTGGAGAAGTATTGTGTTATGTAAGTTGAGGTAGGCAATGGTAAGTCGAGTTGCAAAAGTTCCTATTGGCATTCCCAAAGGCACTGAAGTTAAAATATTAGAACAGAATGTGACTATCAAAGGTAAATTGGGAGTCATCAATTGTGCTATGCACCCGCTTGTGCAAGCTAAATTATTAGATAACATATTGCAGATAGAGCCAGCCAATGATTCGCGTGAGGCTAATGCGATTGCTGGAACAATGCGAGCGATTACTCATAATATGGTCGTTGGGGTGAGTACTGGTTTTCAACGCAAATTGGTATTGGTGGGAGTAGGTTACCGTGCTAAGGTGCAGGGTAATATTCTAAATTTATCTTTGGGTTTTTCTCATCCGGTAGATTTTCAATTACCTGAAGGTATCACCGCGGATGTTCCTACTCAAACCGAAGTCGTGATAAAAGGCGTTGACAAGCAAAAAGTTTGTCAGGTTGCTGCGGTGATTAGATCAATTCGTCCGCCTGAACCTTATAAAGGTAAAGGAATTCGCTATCACGATGAAGTGATCGTTCTCAAAGAGGTGAAGAAGAAATAATATGATTAACAAAAATATTAAACGCGCGCGCCGTGCGGCAAAATCTAGAGGTAGAATTCGTCGCGTTAATGCTCACTGTTTAAGTGTCCACAGAACCTCACAACATATTTATGCGCAAGTATTTTCACCTTGCGGTTCTAAAGTATTGGTCCAAGCCTCTACATTAGATAAAGAATTACGTCAGGAATTAACAAATGGTGGTAATGTTGCAGCTGCATCTCGGATAGGTAAATTGCTAGCAGAACGTTGTTTAGCAGCCGGTATTAAAGCAGTTGCATTTGATCGATCAGGCTTTAAATACCACGGTCGGGTAAAAGCGTTGGCAGATGCTGCCCGTGAAGGTGGTATCGAATTTTAATCAGGTAGGGGTAATTTATGGCGATGGCTGATAGTCATGTCTCAGATGGTTACATTGAAAAATTAGTGGATGTTAATCGGACCGCAAAAACTGTAAAAGGCGGACGAGTGATGGGTTTCTCGGCGTTAGTAGTGGCCGGAGATGGCGAAGGTAAGATTGGTTTTGGCCGCGGTAAAGCCCGTGAAGTGCCAGTGGCCATTCAAAAAGCCACTGAAGCTGCTCGGCGTAATATGTTGCATATTCCATTAAAAGGCACCACCTTGCAGCATGAGATTGTTGCACGTCATGGCGCTAGTAAGGTACTCATGGTGCCTGCTTCAGATGGTACAGGCGTTATTGCTGGAAATGCAATGCGAGCCGTATTTGAAGTGATGGGTGTGCAAAATGTATTGGCTAAATGCATCGGTTCGACCAATCCGATTAATGTCGTACAAGCGACAATCAAAGGTTTAAAGCAAATGGCTACACCCGAATCGGTTGCAGCTAAGCGCGGCAAACAGCTTAAAGATATCATTGAGACAGTATAGGTGAATTTATGGCAACCGCACAAAAGAAAATTAAAGTCACATTAATGGGCAGCAAATTTGGACGTAAACCAGGACACCGTCAATGTGTGGAAGGTTTAGGATTGCGCCGCAGACATCATAGTGTATTGGTATTGGATACTCCCGCTAACCGGGGCATGATCAATGCCGTTTTCTATTTATTAAAAGTTGAGGATGAGCATCATGATGCGACTTAATCATTTAAAGCCTGCCAAAGGCGCCAAGAGACCTAGGACACGGGTAGGTAGAGGTGTGGGCAGCGGCTTAGGTAAAACTTGCGGCTTGGGACACAAAGGTCAACATGCACGTGCGGGTGGCTACCATAAGGTAGGTTTTGAAGGTGGGCAAATGCCGCTACAAAGGCGCTTACCAAAGTTTGGTTTTAAATCAAGAACTGCCGCTTATTGTGCAGAAATTCGTTTGAGTGAATTAGATAAAGTCGGAGCTGATATCATTGATTTAGAAGCGTTGAAAGCAGCAGATATTATTGGCCACTCAATCAAGCAAGTGAAGATATTTTCTTCGGGAACGCTGAAAAATGCAGTAACTATTCGCGGTCTAAGAGTAACTAAAGGCGCACGATCAATCATTGAATCAGCCGGCGGTAAGATTGAATAGTTTAAAATAAAAGAATTCTTATGCGATGGGGTTCGCAAGGGGGAGAATCGCGATTCTCCCCCTTCATTCCGAGCAATCGGCTTTGCCGATGCGCAGGATATAAACAGGAAGCCATGGACGCTGTACTCAGCGGGAATGGCTGGGAGTTTTTATAGAATGAAACAACAAAAAATTGGCGGTGGGCTTTCGACAGGAGGATTGACTGAGTTAAGAAATCGCCTGCTTTTTGTGCTTATTGGTTTAATTGTTTATCGGATTGGTGCTTATATACCAGTGCCAGGGTTAGATCCGCAAAAATTAGCGGATTTATTTCAACAACATGAAGGCGGTATTTTAGGTTTATTTAATATGTTTTCCGGCGGTGCGTTCAGCCGGTTGACCATTTTTGCATTAGGTATAATGCCTTATATTTCAGCATCGATTATTGTGCAATTGTATGCAGCAGTTTCGCCAAAGCTACAGCAGCTTAAGAAAGAAGGTGAAGCGGGCAAGCGCAAGATTAACCAATATACGCGGTATGCCACCATCCTCTTATCTTTGGTGCAAGGAATCGGTATATGTAAATGGTTAGTTGGCAGTGGCGTGGTCATTGAGCCCAACTTGAATTTTTATTTTGTGGCGACCATCACCCTCGTCACGGGCACGATGTTTTTAATGTGGCTTGGCGAGCAAATGACTGAACGTGGTGTGGGCAATGGTATTTCGTTAATTATATTTGCCGGAATTGCCGCACGTTTTCCCGCTGCAATTGCCGACGTATTTACTCAGGTTAAGCAAGGGCAAATGCAAGGATTGACGCTTTTATTTGTGATATTGGCGGTGGTGGCGGTGACGGTCGTGGTGGTCTATTTTGAAAGGGCCCAGCGTCGTATCACCATCAATTATGCCAAGCGTCAGCAGGGGCGTAAAATATATGCTGCTCAAACCAGCCATTTGCCGTTAAAGATTAATATGGCGGGAGTGATTCCCCCTATTTTTGCGCAAAGTATTATTTTATTTCCCAGTACTATTGCCCAATTTTTTGGAACGGGTAAGGGAATGGATTGGTTAAATGACTTATCTTTAGCATTATCACCCGGTCAGCCCGGTTATATGATATGCTTCGCAGTATTAGTCATTTTTTTCGCATTTTTTTATACGGCTTTGGTGTTTAATCCAAAAGAAACAGCCGATAATTTAAAGCGTTCTGGGGCTTTTATCCCGGGAATTCGTCCAGGAGAGCAAACCGCTAACTATATTGATGGCGTGATGACTCGTTTAACCTTGGTGGGTTCGATATATTTGGCTTTAGTCGCATTATTGCCACAATTTTTAATTATGGCTTGGAATGTACCATTTTATTTTGGTGGGACTTCATTATTGATTGTGGTGGTTGTGATTATGGATTTTATGGCGCAAGTACAAGCCCATTTAATGAGTCACCAATACGAATCAGTGATGAAAAAGGCTAAAATTAAAGGCTCAAAAATGAGCTTATTGTAAAATGATTGGATTGGAGAAGAAAAAATGAAAGTAAGGGCATCCGTTAAGAGATTATGCAGGAATTGTAAAATCATACGTCGGCATCGTACCGTGCGGGTCATCTGCAAAGATGCAAGACATAAACAAAGACAGGGATAGAAATAAAATATAATGTCACTTGATTTTTTGTTTATTAAATATTAAGCTGATGCCCTTTTAGTGAAGGCTTTTTTAACGAACGGGAGCATAAACGAATGGCACGTATTGCCGGTGTAAATATACCTGTAAATAAACACGCAGTAATTGGCTTACAAGCCATTTATGGCATTGGACCGACACGCGCAAAATTAATTTGCGAAGTGGCTGGCGTAGAGCCCAGCACCAAAATTAAAGATTTGGTTGAGGAACAACTCAAGAAGGTCCGCGATGCGGTTGCCACTTTTATGGTTGAAGGCGATTTTCGCCGCGACGTTTCAATGAATATCAAGCGAAAAATTGATTTAGCTTGTTACCAGGGTGTGAGACACCGTCATGGATTACCGGTACGGGGACAACGGACCAAAACTAATGCTCGAATGAGAAAGGGCAAACGTAAACCAGTACGAACATAATTGGGAAAAGATCAAAATGGCAGTAAAAAAACGTACAAAGCGTAAATTTTCTGAATGTGCAGTACACATTCAAGCAACCTTTAATAATACGGTGGTATCCGGGACTACCATGTCAGGCGATTTATTAACCCAAAGTTCTGCAGGTAAATGTGGGTTTAAAGGATCTCGTCGAGGCACTCCATATGCAGCACAAATGGCTGCAGAAGCAGTGGCTAAAGGTCTGGTGGACGAATTTGATACCAAACGTGTGGTTGTCTATATTAGCGGTCCTGGTGCAGGACGTGATTCAGCTATTCGTAGTCTATATAATTCAGGATTAGAGATTATCAGTTTAACCGACCGAACTGGAATTCCACATAATGGTTGCCGACCACGTAAACGTCGACGCGTCTAATATTTAGAGAGGTTATAAAGCATGGCAAGATATTTAGGTCCAAAATGTCGTTTATCTCGGCGTGAGAAAACAGATCTGTTGCTAAAAAGCGGGATTCGCGGCATTGATACTAAGTGTAATTTGGAGCGTACCCCAGGGATGCATTGGCAACGGCGTGGACGTACCACTGATTACGGCATTCAGTTACGAATGAAACAATTAATTCGCCGTTACTATGACGTTTTAGAAAAACAGTTTCGCAATTATTATAAAAAAGCTGATCGTACTAAAGGCTCTACCGGCGATAATTTATTAGTTCTGTTAGAGTCTCGCTTAGACAACGTCGTTTACCGTATGGGTTTCGCCGCGACCCGTGCTGAAGCAAGGCAATTGGTTAGCCATAAAGCTGTTCTTGTGAACGGTAAAGTTGTCAATATCCCTTCTTACCATGTCACTACGGGCGCCATTATTACTATCCGTGAAAAAGCTAAAAAGCAATTACGTATCAGTGCAGCGTTATCATTAGCAGAACATCGCAATCAGGTTTCTTGGATAGAGGTGGACTCAAAAGAAATGAAGGGTACATTTAAATCGGTTCCTGATATGAAAGAGTTGCCGGCTGAATTTAAAGTCAGTTTGGTTGTAGAATTGTATTCCAAGTAATCTGAGGCGCCACATTATGCAAGATGTTTTAAAAAGTTTCTTAACACCACAAAATATCCAAGTACACGCGGTTTCGCCAAGTCATTTTCGTATTGTGCTTGAGCCTTTTGAGCGAGGTTTTGGCTATACATTAGGTAACGCATTAAGGCGGGTATTACTGTCCTCCATGCCGGGCGCCGCAATTACTGAGGTGCAGATTGAAAATGTGGTGCATGAATACAGCTCATTGGAAGGCGTGCATGAAGACGTGGTTAATATTTTATTAAATCTAAAAGGCGTCGCATTAAGATTAGAAGGTCGTGATAAAATAGAATTAAATCTTCATAAAAAAGGTCCTGGGATAGTGACTGCCAAAGACATCCAGTTAGAAACAGGTGTTGAGGTCGTTAATCCAGATCATGTGATTGCTCATTTAACAAAAGATGGCGAACTGAATGCCAAACTGATAGTCGAAATTGGCCGTGGTTATCAACCTGCTTCTCTGCGCATTTCAGAAAAGTCGCCAAACGTAGTGTAGGTTCATTATTGCTCGATGCTTCATTCAGTCCTGTTAGACGGGTCAGCTACCAAGTTGAAAATACCCGTGTTGAAAAACGTACGGATTTAGATAAATTAATTATTGATTTAGAGACCAATGGCACATTAGACCCTGAACAAGCGATACGTCGCGCTGCAACCATTATTCAGCAACAATTGATAGCTTTTGTCGACTTGCAGCATGCTGCAAAAATTGGCGCTAAAGAGGGGGGCCAATTATTAGATCCGATCCTCACCCGTTCGGTAGATGACCTGGAATTCACGGTTCGTGCGGCCAATTGTTTAAAGGCCGAAGATATCTATTATATTGGCGATTTGGTACAGCGCAGTGAAAGTGATTTATTGAAAACCCCTAATTTGGGTAAAAAGTCTATGAATGAAATTAAATCAGTCCTGACTCAACATGGTTTAAGCTTAGGAATGACCATTAAAAACTGGCCTCCAGCTGATTTACCACCGCCCGAAAAAATTATTGAAGAGGAATAATCATGAATCATCGCAAATCTGGTAGACGCTTAAATCGCACCAGTTCTCATTTAAAAGCGTTAAAGAAAAATATGAGCCTTGCTTTGCTAAGACATGGTCAGATAAAAACCACCTTGCCCAAAGCAAAAGAATTACGCCGTGTAGTCGAACCATTAATAACTTTGGCTAAAAACGATAGCGTAGCTAATCGCCGTTTGGCTTTCTCCTGTCTGCGTAATGATGAGTTGGTCGCTAAATTATTTAATGATATCGCTCCCCGTTTCAAAGATCGTCCAGGCGGATATTCGCGGGTATTAAAATGCGGATTTAGAGCCGGAGATAATGCGCCAATGGCCTATATAGAATTATTAGGTTGGAGAGAGGCCAAAGCTCGAGCTGCTAAAGGCTGGACACCTCCACAAGAAATCAAAACCTAATCGTATAGCTCACCTTGTGGATAGGAACGTCCACACCCTCTCTCCTCTGGGAGAGGGAAATAACTACTAAACAGTTTCCATTGATTCTACCGACGTTAACATTTCATTGGCATGGGCTAGACTTTGTTCGGTAATGGTTTCGCCGCCTAGCATACGCGCTAACTCTTGTCGACGTTCACCGTTGCTTAATGGGGTGATATCACTGCGAGTGGTTTTATTCTCAATCAATTTACTGACCTTATAATGATGGTTTCCATAAGCAGCGACTTGAGGCAAATGGGTAATACACAATACCTGGGTCTTTTTTCCTAACTGATGTAGTAACTTTCCGACAATAGCAGCAGTTTGACCGCCGATTCCCACATCAACCTCATCAAAAATTAAAGTCGCGGTTTGCTCTTTTTGTGCGGTGATCACTTGCAAAGCTAAATGTAATCGCGATAATTCTCCGCCTGAAGCAATTTTTTGCAACTGTTGAAAGCCTTGGCCAGGATTCGTACTCACTAAAAAGCGAACTCTTTCGTTACCTAAGTGATGGATCGGTTCATCAATTTTTTCAAGGACAATTTGGAAACGTCCACCTTGCATACCCAACTGTTGCATCCAACTAGTGACTTGTTGGTTCAATGCCAGTGTTGCTTCCTCGCGCCTTACTGTCAGTTCTTTAGCTATTCTTTGATATTGATCTAAAATTTTTATCTGTTCACTTTCCAATTTAACTAATTGACTTTCAGCATTTTCTAACATCGTGATTTTATTAACCAAGCTTTGTTGAATATTATATAAATCCGGTGGACTTACTCGGTGTTTGCGAGCTAAATGATGGATGAGATTGAGTCGTTCCTCAATATCTGCTAATTTCTGCGGGTTGGTCAATAATTTATTATTATATTCCTGTAATCCATTACCAGCCTCTTGCAGATAAATAGCAGCATCATTCAACAATTGTTTACAGGTATTTAATTTTTCATTATCTGATCTGATATTATTCAATAAATGAGTGGCGCGGTAAACTTGATTGAGAGCGGCATTTTTTTCATCATCCATCAGCAATGTGAGTGCTTGCTGTAATTGTTGTTGCCATTGGCCGGCATGGTGAAATTGTTTGTGGGTATCGCTTAATTGTTGCCATTCATTTTCTTGTAGGTTGAGATGATCCAGTTCAGTGATTTGGAAACGCAATAAATCTAATTCACTATGGCGATGAGTTAAGTTATGTTGCAAAATTTTAATTTCGTTGTCGTTAGTTTGCCATTGTTGATAAAGCTGCTGGATGGTATTAATGAGTGCGTCATGCTGGCCGTAGCGATCTAATTGCTGTTGCTGGCCATCACTTTTTAATAAATCCTGCTGTTGATGTTGTCCATGAATTGTTAAAACTAATTCGCTGAATTCTTTGATTAAATTGAGTGGGCATGGCACACCATTGATCGTGCTACGAGAAGGGCCTTCATTTTGTAACACCCTGCGAATGATACATTCATCACTGGATTGATCTAATTGATGCTCGCGCAGCCACTCGCTGGCATTGGGCATATTAACTAGATTAAAACACAAGGTGATATCACAGCGGGATTGTCCTTGGCGAATCATATTTGATTCAGCGCGCCCCCCCAAGGCCAGTTGTATGGCATCAACCCAAATGGATTTTCCAGCCCCGGTTTCGCCCGTCAGTACATGGAGACCATTGCTAAAATCTAGGCTGAGTTTGTCAACCAATACAAAATTTTGAATGTCGATATGAGTTAACATATTTTTTTCCTTATATTATATAACTCCCTCTCCCTCCGGGAGAGGGGAAATTAGTCACTCTCGCAAATGTGTTAAGCTTTCCCATTTTAATTTTTCACGCAAAGTTTTGAAATAATTATATTCTAGCGGATGCACAAGCCGCAATAATTGTGGTTTTTTTTGAACATGTACGACACCACCCGGAGGAATTGCAATCCGATTTTGCCCATCGCAACTGACATGCGGAGAATTGAGATTAGCAGAAGCAATATGTAATTCAATCTCACTCCCGCCAGCCACGACAATGGGGCGGCTACTAAGGGTATGCGGAAACATGGGCACCAACACCACAGCATCCAATTGCGGATGCAAAATTGGCCCGCCACCTGATAATGCATAAGCGGTTGAACCGGTTGGCGTGGCAATAATTAACCCATCCGCGCGTTGCTTGCAAACAAATTGATGGTCGATATAAATTTCAAAAGCGATCATATGGGCAATATCACCCGGTAGTAATACCACATCATTGAGGGCAATATCCTGAGCATAAGCTTGTCCCTGTGGATTTTTATACAGTTGGGCGGCGAGTAAAAATCTTTGTTCGATATAATAATGACCATCTAATACTTCGCCAATTTTGTGTAATTCGTTCGGATGGATATCAGTTAAAAATCCAAGTCGGCCGCGATTAATTCCTAATACCGGAAGATTATGGGGTAGGGCCAGGTGAGCAGCATTTAATAAGCTGCCATCGCCACCCACCACAATCACTAATTGGTAATGGGCAAGAATTTCTGGAGTTACAATGGTGGGTTGAAGGTTTTCATCCAGCATTTTTGCAGTTTCAAGTTCAACAGCGATATGAGCTTGACGTTGTGTTAAAAAATTGTATAAAGAATTAACCGTTTCCGGCACTCCGGTAACTTTAGGACGGCCAATTAAAATAACTTTATCGATTGCGGTCATGCATTTAGCATAGCATATTTTAAGCTAAAGTACCCCGGAGTTGCTCCGGGGTAGATCGTTAAGATAATTTTATCTACGTGTTGTATAAGAACTGCTAGAAGAACTGCTAGAAGAACTGCTAGAAGAGCTACTAGAAGGATTCTCAGCAATAGGTGTCGATGTGGTGTTGCTTTGGGTAGGCGAACTAAAGGTAGCTAAAATCGTTGGCCTTTTTTGGTGGACAGGTTTTGGTTTTTGAAGGTGTTCAATTGTTGCAGGAGTTGTTCTTTTTTCCATCTCTTTTTTTTCTCTTTCTGACTGTGTTGTACTGAGGACTTTTTCTAATTGAGGCTTGAATAATAATTGAGATGAGGTGCCACTAAATCTTGTAGTAAATTGAGATTTAGTAGATCCTCCGTTTGATGTTGCGGCTGCCTGTAATTCCGATACTTTTTGTTTAATACCATCCTGAGCAGTCTTAGTTGGAGTAAAATTAGTGTCACGGACGCTAGGGGTTATTTGGTCCTTGTTTTTAATTTTATGCCCTTCTCCCCGTTGGGCTAATGCCTCTCGTGTCAGATCATCAGATTCAAACTCTCTCACTCTAGATGGTGTTGGATTAGTAGTTGATAACACTCTTGCCAATTGCGACCGAATATCGGATTTAGGATTTGTACTCGAATTTGAATTAGAAATAGAGCTTGAACTAGAAGAACTAGAACTACTGGTTACCACGGAACTTACAATTGATGAGGTGGAGGCTGCCGATGAGCTTGGTAGTGAATTAGTAAGGGTTTTAGGATTTGGAGTACTTGGCGGGTGCGGGATCCTTCTAATAGTTTCTGGTTTTGTATGATCATCAGTTGATGTTGTTGATCTCCTGCCCACAGAAATTGACCGTCTTACAGAAAATGTTCCACCACTTAAATCTGCTGAGCTTTTGGAATCCAAATCTATCACTAAATTATCTCCTATTAGTTTATTTACATCTTTTAGTAAGTATCTAAACCAATTGGGATTATTAAAAAGCTTCATGTTTTTAATTGGCTCGAAGATCGCATTTAGTTTATTGCATAAATAGACTTTTCTTTGGATTATACGTTCTTTAATCAATATATAATTTTGAAGTAGTTGCTTATCATGTTGCCTATCATCATCAATATCGTTTTGATGAGGTTTGTCTGTATCAGTAGCTTCACTTTCTATCTCAGGATCAATATCGTTTTGAAGAGATTTGTATATAACATTAGCATCACTTTCTATCTCAGAAGCCATTTTGGTTAAGTGTTTAAATGAACCGAAATAGGTAATGAGTTCCACTATTAATCGAAAATGGCTACTTGAAGAAACGGAGTGAGACATTGAAAAACTTTCAGTTGAAAGGGTAGCTGGAACGTCTTGAAAAAAAGTATTCACCCATTCTCTTGGATCATCTTCCTTACTAGTTCTTGTTTTTTTTCCAAACCTATCAGACTTCTCTTCAGTTCTTACGGCTTGATAATAAAATACTAAATTTTTATCTAAACCAAATATTTTTTCATTTATAACTTCTTCTAATGCAGTTAATTGTTCTTTTTCTTCGTCTGTTAATTTTGCGAAAGAAACCTCACGCCTTTGATTTTTTATTTGATGATTAATAGTCTGTAATTCTGATACAGCACCTTTTGCACATATGGCTTCAATAATTAAGTGATCTTCTGGGAACGTATTTTCAACTATTTCGTTCGAAACATTTTTTATAACAATCCCTTTATCTTCGGTAACCTCTTTATATTCGGTAACCGTGTCTATACCATCGATACCTCTTGTATTGCTTATTATATTCCTTTCCTGCAGCGGGAACTCTTCTCCATTTAAATTTTTAGTTTTCCGCCCTGTTACATATTTTTCCAGTTTTTCTTCCATATTTACAGATTTTTGTCGATGAAATTGCCAATAAGTATGATATTCCTCTATTTTATGCAAAATCTTTTCTGTCAGTAATGTGTTATCATTTCTAAGAGTAATCTTTTGACCTTGTTTAACACTCTCTTTTAATGGCCCGATTTGCTCTGATTTTATTATTAATGCGAGTGTTTTAATTTTTTCCAGAGTAGGTTTTGAATTAAATTGTTTTTTTTGATTTTCAGAGAGTGCTATTACATCAGTTGTTTCAAACATTATTTTCTCTAAAGCATTTTCTGTCACTAATATTTTTTTACTCTGTGGAAAAGTAGAAGTAGTAAAAGTAAATTCTTCACCCTTTCGAACTTTCTGCATGTCTTTCGGTTGTATCTTTAATGCCAGTGCTTTAAGTTCTGCCTCAGAAGGGTTTAAATTATATTTTTTATGTAATGCCTCTATTTGATTCAACAGAGGAAGTGTAAGTAATATGTTAGTCCCTTTAACAACCTTAAGCTCCTCATTTTGAACTTTAGGTTTTAATCCGGGGATAATTTCTAATTTTATTTGTATTGCCAGTGCTATAATTTTTGCCCTAGAAGGGTTTACATTATATTTTTTCTGGCAGCTCTCTATTTGCTCCAAAACAGTGGTTGTAAGTGGGATGTTAGTACCTGTAAGAACCTGAGGTTTGCTGTCTAGAGCGACCTGTTTTAATTGGGGGATCATTTCCGGTTTTATTTGTACTGCCAGTGCTTTAATTTCTGCCGAAGTAGGATTTAAATTATAATCTTTCATTTTGTCTCTCTCCAATATTAAAATTGTTTCATATAACGAAGATGGGATTATATATTGCTCATTTTAGATAGGCAAGCCTACTTTTGATTTTAAATTATATTTTATCGAGTGCTTTATACAATAATTTTAAAATAAAAATTTTTTACTTATTATGTTTTAAAATGATTGTTGATTTATGCTATTTTGGTAATTCGCAGTATTTGTTATGACTGTATCTTAAAAAAAAATTGAGATTAAATTCGGGTATTTAATCCTGGATACCGTCCTTCGCCGGTATGACACATAGTAAAACAATCCAGAGCTCCTCCCTTTTTTCAAAGGGAGGAATTCTTTAGCTTAAGACTGAAGTCATCGTTACCGACGATGATGGACTATGGCAGAGCCAATGAGTCTGAAATTTGCAAGGTCTCTTTCTCTTTTTCTTTCACTAATTTCTCTTTCAGTGCTACTTCTGATTCTTTTAGTTTTGCTGCAATTAAGGCTCTACTACTTTCAAAGTCTTTATTTTTTGTGGGAGAAGGAGACTGAGCTGGGCTCGAGGTCGAGCTTGCAGGAGAGCTTAAGCTTGTACAAGTTTCAGGACCAGAGCTCGGAGTTAGAGTGTTAGAATTAGAATCCAATTTCGAATCTAGACTAGTGCTTGAACTAGAACTAAAACTAGAATTAAAAATCGAGCTTGTGCTATAACTAGAGCTATAACTAGAAATTAGGCTTATGCTATTTTTGGGACTAGGGGGCAAACTGAGGATATCAGAGCTTAAATTTGGCGTAGATTTAGTGTCAGGGATAGAAATTAAACTAGAATTTGAGTTCGAATTCAGCTCGGGGCTAGAGCTAGAGCCTAAGCCTGTGTTTACGCTTGACTTAGAATTTTCAATTTGACGGGTGGTTGAAGGTATGGGCTTTACTTCCTTTGCTTTAAACATTTCAGCTAAGCTTCTAACGCTTCTGATATTACTGCTGTCACTTCCAGAGGGAGGGAGAGTTGTGTTAACAGTAGGGGTAGGGCTTTTCGTAATTGCTTCGGGTTTTTTCTTATACTTCTGTGTACTAAGGGAGGAGAGCGGATCATTATCGTCAGTCAATGCAGTTGTTATAGGTGGTTTTTTTTGAGTTTTAGCATCTTCTGAATCTGATAAATGTTCAGTTGTTGTGCTCGTATTAAATGGCCTGCTAAATAAAAAATTATTTTCACCATTAAAAGTTAAATCATCGTTATTGGTTGGACTTTCAAATATATTCTCTATTTCAAACGGGTCTGACATTACTGAAGAATTAGCAGTATTTTCTAGGAAGGTAGATTTTTTCCTGGAATTTTTTGAATTAGCCTCAAATAGATTTGCATCACCATCACCATCACCATCATCACCATCATCATTTCCGTATTGAAAATAAGTTTCAGTATTTGTTGGAGTTAATTGGTTATTTCTAGAAGAGCTTAGGCCAATTATTGGAGGACCTTCCCCTTGCTCAATTTCAGGAAGTCCTTCTTCTCCTTTATTAAAAGTATCAACTAAAGTTGTTCCAGTAGGAGTGCCCAAGTCTGATTTAATAGTTGAGGGTTGTTCAATATCAACAATAAGTTGATCTGGTTCGGACTCCTCAATTTTTTTTCTCGGCTCTTTACGGCTTGTCAAACTGCTTATAAAATAACCAAGTATGCTGGAGCTGGTTTCTAAAGTAATCAAACTAGAGCTAGAGCTAGAGCTAGAACTAGAACTAGAACTAGAACTAGAAAATGTTGAATTGGCTTGATCCTTTCTCGCGGATTCTTCTTTTTTTGAAAAACTAGGGATTAAACTTTTAAAACTAAAAGTCGAAAAAATTCCACCGGAATCGCCTTGCTCGCTAGTTTGGGTTTCAACAAACCCCTTATCTGTTAGCGAAGGGTCAGTTAAGTAATATGAAGTTTGGGTATCTTCATGAAGGTGATCGTGTGTAGTTGTTTTTTGGGTTTTTGGAACATGGGGTAAAGAAATTGGTTTAGCTATCTCATGACGAGATTGAGAAATTCTCTTATTTTCACTTGTTGTTCTTAGTAATGGTCTGGCAGTGGTTGTGGTTTTGATGTCGCTATGGCGAGTCGGTTTCGGTTTTTCACGAACACTAAAATTTATTAATTTTAATTCGTCTGCGGTAGCTATGGTTCTCCTACGCTGAACTTTTTTATATTCTTTTTGAATTGCTGACCTTAACACGTCAATAGAAGGCAGGGTTGGGTAAAGTATTTTAAAATTCCAAGCAAGCTCATCATGAGAAATTAAAGGCCCCACTTCATCGAGTCTTTGCATAAACTCTTCATTCTGTGCTAAGCATTGACTAAACAGATCCATTCCTTCTTTAAACATAGACATCAAAACAACTGGGTTTTTAATTTGGGAAAGAGGCTTATTTTCATTGGCCTTTAATAATGTATCGGGATTTAATAACTTTTCTTCTTGCAAATTAAATTTTGACATGTATGCGTTAAATAATGCCGCAGCTTGACTTTGAGTGGAATGGAGAAATTGATCTTCCGCATCCTTCATTTCTTGCGTACTTCTGGAAAATAACACATAACGCGTTGGAGCGGAAAAGAAAACATCAGAGTGGCTATTGACAAATATTTTAACCCTTTCCGGGGGTGAGCTCATTAATGAACTCCATTCAGGTACTTTTTTAACCATGCTGGGAAGGCTCAGCGGGGAATCATAGTTTCTATAATCTTGGATAGCATTTAATAATTTCTGAAAATCCCCTCCATGGGGATCTCTTGTTTTTGTTATTAGATATTCTAATTCAATCTCTATGAGGTAGGATGACAAAATAGCTAAGATTGGATCAAGGTCAATTTTATCTAAGAGTAAAAAAGCGGGTGATTTTTTATGTAAGATTAAATCTTTATCAATTAAATATTTAACAAGGTTAAATAATTGCTCACGTGCAGGAGAGCTTGCTACGCTCGGTTGATATTTGCTAATTTCCCCTCTAAGATGTTTACGAATTTTGCTTAGGATACGGTCGATGGTTTTTTCCGTGAAACTTTCTGCTGGTATTTTCTTAAAAGCTGCAGCTTCTTCTTCAGTAAAATTAAAGGTTTTAGGTAAGTCGAAATTAATTTTCGCTAATTCGATCTGAAAATTTATAAGTTGAGTGACAAAAAAGGCATTTATATATGTTTCGGTAAGTCCCACTTTGTTTATTGAGGTGCTTCCGCCGGGAAGTTTGTATTCATCGTCCCCCATGAGAAATTCAGCATTCTTTATTAAACTCGATTTTGCAATTTTCATATAGACTCCTTCTAATTTTTAGTTAATTCCAATAACATTTGCAGACAGAATATAACAGGCAAAAAAAAAATTGTAAAGTTAAGTCTTTAAACATCCTGGATACCGGCTTTCTCCGGGTATGACATAATCGTTTGCGTTATAGCGTAACCGTTGTAGCCCTCTTTCTATAAATATTGTATCATCACTGCATTAAAGAACATTCAGAGGAGATTATTGATGACTAATCCAAATAAACCAAATTCTGCTGATAAATGGCAGAAAATAGCCCAAGAAGCGGAATCACAAATAGATGAGAATGAAACCCAAGCTGATACTGGCACAGAGGAAGAATCGCGTTTAGATTATCCTACTCGTCAACAGTTAGAAGACCAATTAACCTCTATGGAGCGGAATGTTGAAGAATACAAGAAACAAGTTTTGCTGGCCAAGGCCGAGCTGGAAAATGTTCGCAGACGCGCAGAAAGAGATATCAGTAACGAACGCAAATACGGCGTAGAACAGCTCCTTCAGTCATTGTTACCGGTTGTCGATGGCTTAGTCCGTGGATTAGAAAGCCAAGATCCTCAGGATTCTAAAATAAAAGCCATTCGTGATGGCATGCAGTTAACATTAGATATTCTTCACAAGGTGCTGATCAAGTTTGGCGTGGAAATTATCGATCCGCAGCCTGGCGAGCCCTTCGATCCAAAACTTCATGAGGCGATGGGAATGCGCCATGATCCAAATGCTAAGCCCAATACGATTTTGCAGGTTCTGCAAAAAGGCTATCAATTACACGGCCGCGTACTCCGAGCAGCCATGGTCATGGTCGCTCAGTAGATATTACCTTGTGGATGGGAACGTCCACTTTTGCCTCAGGTTGAACGTTCTGCGTCTGCAATGTATATATAATTATTGACATAAAGCTATTACGTTTTATGGTAATTAAACTACTTGAAATTATTAAGCTTGACCCCATCTGTTTTTTAGAAGATCACTAAAAGAGGAATGACTGATGAGCAGTAAAATTATTGGTATTGACTTAGGCACCACCAACTCCTGCGTGGCGATCATGGAGGGGGGCAAGGTTCGTGTCATTGAAAACGCTGAAGGCGGCCGCACTACGCCGTCAATCGTTGCTTACAATAAAGATGGGGAAATTTTAGTCGGCGCCGCAGCTAAACGCCAAGCAGTGACGAATCCTCACAATACTTTATACGCGATTAAACGCTTGATCGGCCGTAAATTTAAAGATGCCGTGGTACAAAAAGATATCAAAATGGTACCCTACAAGATTGTTGAAGCTGATAACGGCGATGCCTGGGTTGGAGTTAACAACGAGAAGTTAGCTCCGCCACAAATTTCGGCGCAAGTTCTAATCAAGATGAAAAAGACCGCTGAAGACTATTTGGGTGAGCCAGTGACCCAAGCCGTTATCACTGTCCCTGCTTATTTTAACGATTCGCAACGTCAAGCAACCAAAGATGCTGGCAAAATTGCTGGATTAGAAGTGAAACGGATTATCAACGAGCCAACGGCTGCAGCATTGGCTTATGGAATGGATAAGAAAAAAGGCGATACCAAAATAGCCGTGTACGACTTAGGTGGTGGTACATTTGATATTTCGATCATAGAAATCGCCGAAGTGGATGGCGAGCATCAATTTGAAGTATTAGCCACCAATGGTGATACATTTTTAGGTGGTGAAGATTTTGATTTACGTTTAATTGAATATTTAGCTGAGGAATTTAAAAAGGACACCGGCATAGATCTACATAAAGATCCACTTGCTTTGCAGCGTTTAAAAGAAGCCGCAGAAAAGGCCAAAATAGAATTATCTTCGGCACAGCAAACGGATGTCAATCTTCCTTATATTACGGCGGATGCCAGTGGACCTAAACATTTAAATATTCGCGTCACTCGTGCTAAGTTAGAAGCATTGGTCGAAGAGCTGATTCAACGCACCATGGAACCTTGCAAAATTGCGATTAAAGATGCTGGTCTTAAAGTATCTGAAATCAACGATGTTATTTTAGTGGGCGGCCAAACTCGGATGCCCAAAGTGCAAGAGGTGGTTAAAAATCTATTTGGTAAAGAACCGCGTCATGATGTCAATCCTGATGAAGCTGTTGCTATCGGCGCAGCTATTCAGGGTGCGGTGTTGTCGGGAGAAGTCAAAGACGTATTATTATTAGATGTTACCCCTTTATCTCTTGGTATCGAAACCATGGGCGGGGTTATGACCAAGTTAATTGAGAAAAATACCACCATTCCCACTAAAACTTCGCAAGTATTTTCCACTGCCGATGATAATCAGACCGCAGTGACTATCCATGTGTTGCAAGGAGAGCGGGAAGTGGCTTCAGCCAACAAATCTCTGGGGCGTTTTGATTTAGCTGACATCCCACCTGCGCCACGTGGTACACCACAAATTGAGGTGACTTTTGATATTGATGCTAACGGTATTTTACATGTTTCTGCTAAAGATAAAGCCACCGGTAGGCAACAGTCTATTCAGATAAAAGCCTCTAGTGGTTTATCAGATGAAGAAATCCAGAAGATGGTGAGAGACGCGGAAGCGAATAAAGAAGCCGATCGACGCTTTCATGAATTGGCCGATACTCGCAATAAAGCCGATAATCTCATTCATAGCACCACTAAAGCCTTGACGGATTTAGGTGAACAGGTGACTAGTGACGAGCGTAAAGAAATAGAAAAAATCATCGAAGAACTAAAAGGTTTATTAAAAAGCGATGATAAAGCTGCGATCGAAGCCAAAACTAAGGCGCTCAGTGATCATTTTGGTAAAATTTCTGAACGTGCGTACGCCAAGAAACAGCAGACTAGCGGTGAAGGTGAGGGCGGCGCCGGTACTCAAGGCCAAGGTTCGCAATCCGAATCATCTGCTCCAGAAAAAGATAACGTCGTAGATGCAGAGTTCGAAGAAGTGAAGGACGACGAAGACAAGAAGAAAAAATAAATATGTCCACGACTGAAGATTATTATGAAATATTAGGTGTTGCTCGTAATGCCAGCGCTGCGGATATTAAGAAAGCCTATCGTCGCCAGGCGATGAAGTATCATCCAGACCGTAATCCTGGCGACAAAGAGGCTGAGGCGAGCTTTAAAAAAATCAACAAAGTGTACAGCGTGCTATCAGACGAGAGCAAGCGTGCACTTTACGATCAGTTCGGCGAGGCGGGTGTTGATACTTCACGCGGTGGCGGAGGCGGTCAAAGCGGTTTTGGCTTCCAAGACATGGGTGATATCTTCGGTGATATTTTTGGTGATATCTTCGGGGGCGGTCGCGGAGGCAAGCAAAGAACGCAACGGGGTTCCGATCTAGTCTATGAACTTATGCTGGATTTAGAGGAGGCCGTGCGTGGCATTTCGAAAACTTTCAAAGTGCCGACTTTGGTGAGCTGTGAAGTTTGCCATGGCTCAGGGGCTAAGAAAGGCAGCCAGCCGGTGACCTGTCAAACCTGCCATGGCTCTGGACAAGTGCGCATGCAACATGGCTTTATTGCGGTGCAGCAAACTTGTTCCACTTGCCATGGCCAGGGCAAGGTTATTCGTGATCCTTGTCCAAACTGCCGCGGTCAAGGCCGGGTGCAGCAAGAAAAAACTTTGTCAGTAAAAATCCCTCCAGGGGTGGATAACGGCGACCGTGTACGTTTAGCGGGTGAAGGCGAAGCCGGAGACGGGGGCCCACCCGGCGACTTATACGTCCAGATCAGGGTACGAGAACATCCAATTTTTTCCCGCCAGGAAAATGACCTTTATACCGAGGTTCCGGTTAGCTTTATAGTCGCGGTATTAGGCGGAGAGATTCAGGTGCCGACCTTAGATGGACAAGTCGCTTTATCAGTACCAGCAGAGACTCAAACTGGCAAATTATTCCGTTTGCGGGGTAAAGGGGTAAAGGCTTTGCGCAGTGGTTCTATTGGTGATTTGCTCTGCCGAGTAGTCGTAGAAACCCCGGTTCATTTAAGCGCGCGCCAAAAAGAAATTCTACGTGAATTCGAGCAAGAATTAACGAAAGACGGCAAAAACCACAGCCCCAAAGCCCAAAGCTGGTTCGATGCGGTAAAACGTTTTTTCAATCACACCAACCCCAGTTAATAGAAACTCCACTTTTCCCCCTCTTTCCACCAGGGAGAGGGCAGTATCTACTCGCCTCTTTAAATCTTCAGATAATTTTAATGTTTATGGTTTATTATAATTCTCAGCTTTTAATAATGAAATAAAAACAATCTAAAACAATAACATTAAATAATATCCAAGAGGTCATATGAGAAAAAGAGCAAAACATGATGAAGTTAGTAAATTACAGGAACAAAAACAGCTCACAGATAAGATGTACGCAGAACAAACACAAAGTATAAAATGGCTGCAATTACCTGAACAACAGCGTGACATAAAAATATCTAGAGCAATGGAAGAAGAACCTATGAGGGAATTGGTTAGAAAAGGTGTCCATATGCTGATAACATACCTCTATAAAAGTCGTGAAAGCAAAACTGAATTCTCTGTTAATCTATTTGGTAAACACGTAATTCGGTTAGGTGAAAAACCTGAAAATCTAAGTAAAGCCGAAGAAATTTTAAAAATTTTACAATTGGTAGGATACTCGCTCAACTCACAATTGCCTCTTCCGCATATGTCGCAAATGAGTAGAATAATTTCATTATATTCACCTGAAGCGAAAAGTAAGGGGAAATATAACGATGTCCATAAATTTCTGATGCAGGCGAGTATCCCGCATTCTTCAGAATTCAGAAAGGCTTTTGCCATGGTTGCTTTAGAAAAAGCTATAACTGAATCATTAGAAGCTTTCATGCCTAAAGATCTAATTGAATACATCATTGAGATTGTTAAATCTATTCCTGAAGACGCCTTTCACGGACGTAATGTCGATGATTACCGGAGTTCAATAAGGCCATTTTAAAAAATAATATGTCAATCTCGTTCAGGAGAGGGTTTTTGAAAATTTTATTTTACTGATAATAAAAGGTATTGCCGTAAAAATTATAATCCCTGCTATCAAAATAATTTCATACACTAAAACATTGTCAATTTTCACTTCGGTGGGTGGAATAAACCCGATGATGATAGCACCGCAACAAGTGAGAATGCCAATGATGCCGGTGATCCAAATTCCGTAGTTTCCTCCTGGAATGCGAAAAGCATGTGGATTTCTAGGCGTTTTATAACGTAACTTAATGGCCGCTGCGAATAAGCAAATATAAAATAACAATGCTAGTTGCGCGGTTAATACACTTAAAATCCAATAAGAAGTGGTGATCGATTTAAAAAATAAAAACAAACTGCATAATGCGATGGTGATAATGGCTTGTAATATTAATACCGCAACCGGTGAGCCTTTTTCATTTCGATTCTGCAGTTTTCTCGGTAATAAACCATCTTCCGCTGCCACCACTAACCCTTGAGTTGGACCAATGATCCACGCAGCCATTCCGCCAAATCCGCCAATGATAATCATGATTAATAATACTGGCATCAACCAGCCTAAATTAAAATTATTGAGGAAAATTTTAAAAGCATCGTTTAGGCCGCTGACGATATTTAAGGTTTGAGCTGGGATCACAATAGTGATTGCCAAGGAAGCCAAGGTCAGAGTCAGCACCACGATAAGCGCCGAATAGAGTAAGGCTTTAGGGAAATCTCGTTGTGGATTTCTAACCGACTCCGCATGAGAGGCCGACATTTCAAAACCCATTAAACTAAATAATATAATCACCAAAAAAGCGATATTGGGCATGTGCTTCAAACTGGGTAGCCAGTTATCTAAGCTAGGATTGATGGCTAAAGGTTTGCCGCTTATTAACCATCCGATTCCTAAAATAGTGATGGCGAGCATCGGGATAATAGTGCCAACTAAAGCACAAACTGTGCTGAGGATGCTAGAAAGTTTCATTCCACGTGCATTTAATAAAGTAGCTATTAAAAACATACCAATGATCATGGGTAAAATAAAAATTTTCTGCTGTGCCAAGGCGGGATTAAATAAATAAGCGATGCTGGTCGCAATAAATGACAAAATAGTCGGATACCAAAACACGTTATAGATCCATTGCAGCCAAATGGTCAGCAATCCCCATTTTGGTCCGAAGGCTTCTCGCATCCACACATACACCCCGCCGGTGCGAGGGTGGTGAGTCGCCAACTCAGCGGTGACTAAAATACATGGAATCAAAAATAAAACACTTGCGATGACATACAGCATTAATAAAGATAAGCCATTAGCTGCATTCGCAGGCAAATTACGTAAGCTATCAATGGCGATGACATTGATCATCACCAAGCTAAAAACACCTAACACACGATTTTTGTGAACTGGAATTTCCATAAGTACCCTTATTTGAGATAGAATGTCAGGCTATATCAAGGAGAGTAGAGTGTCAATTTTGTTGGAGCAGGCCCAGGCATTACTTGATTGGGGAATCAAACATCGCCGGCATTTGCACCGTTATCCAGAATTAAGTTGTCAAGAACAAAAAACCTCGGAATATTGTCAACAAATACTTCGAGAATTGGGCTATCAAATAACAACTCGATGGGGATACGGTTTTACCGCAGATCTATTCAATGTCAATGCCAATAAAACTATAGCCTGGCGTGCCGATATGGATGCTCTGCCAGCTCAAGAAAAAAATACCCACGAATTTGTCTCTGTTTATCCAGGAAAAGCACATTTATGTGGGCATGACGGCCATATGACCATTGCATTAATGGCGGCGCGATTGCTAGCGGAGCAAGCGCAACCCTTGCCTACCAACATCCGTTTTATTTTCCAACCGAGTGAAGAGCTACCACCCGGAGGCGCTTTAGGTATGATTGAGCAAGGCTGTTTGGAGGGTGTTGATGAAGTTTATGGTTTGCATAACGATCCAGGCACTCCTGTTGGTAAAGTTCGTACGCGGGTGGGGGCATTGACTGCTGCAGCAGACCGCTTTGATTTAATCATTCGTGGTCGAGGTTGTCATGCGGCGCGACCGCAAGATGGTTTAGATCCTGTGATTGCTGGTGCACAATTAATTAGTGCTTGGCAATCTATTGTGGCTCGAAGAATTAATCCGGTTCACGCTGCCGTATTAAGTGTGACTCAATTTCATGCCGGTGAAGTTTTCAATGTGATCCCAGATCAAGCCGTGTTGGCGGGCACCGTGCGTACTTTTGATCAGTCCGATCGAAATTTGATTCGAGAATTAATGCAGACCCATTTGGAACTATTGAGAAAACAAGGTTATCAGATCGAATTTAAATATATCGAGGGTTATGATGCTATTATTAATCCAAACTCAGGGGTCGATCGATTTGCAGCTGCTGCTACGACAATTCTAGGGTCTCAGCAAGTTGATACGTCCACCGAACCTGAAAGCTGGGGTGAAGATTTTTGTTATTTTTTGCAGCACAAACCTGGAGCTTTTTATTTTTTAGGGAGTGGCAATGCCGAAAAAAATATGACAGCCCCTTTGCATTCACCGCGTTATGATTTTGACGAAGCAGCACTAGCAATCGGTGCAGCCATTACAGCCTCCATTGTATTGCAAAGTTAGCATAAGGAATAATAATGATTGCTTTGATCTGGATACTTGTTTTATTTTGCGCCTTAATAATACTGAGTTATCACCGCGCTTCTTTGGCAGTTTCCACTATAGGGTTAACTGTTTTATTATTGATATTATCAGTATTAACTCACTTGAGTTTAACTGTCTTATCGATTGTTTGGTCAATATGGATCTTATTAGCATTTATTCTGAATCTTGGTCCGTTGCGAATTTGGCTAATTTCGCAGCCTATTATGCGAGCTTATGCAAAACGGATGCCGAAATTTTCACTCACCGAGCAAGCGGTCCTTCATGCTGGCAATGTGGGTTGGGAAGCTGAATTAATGAGTGGTATGCCTGACTGGAATAAGCTCCAGCAATTACCTTGGGCAAAAATGTCCCCTCAAGAACAAGAATTTCTTAATGGACCGGTTGAACAGCTCTGTGCGTTAATAAATCCTTGGTTAATAAGCCGCAGTATGGAAGTGCCTGAAGAAATTTGGCAGCGTATAAAACAAGATGGTTATTTTGGCTTAGTCATTCCGGCTGAATATGGAGGCAAAGGCTTTTCTGCCTACGGTCACGCCCAAGTGATTATGAAATTAGCCAGCGTCAGCACCGCGGTCGCAACGATTGTGGCTGTGCCCAATTCATTAGGCCCTGCTGAATTGTTATTGCGTTATGGAACGTATCAACAAAAAAGCTATTATTTACCGCGTTTAGCGACCGGCGAAGAGATTCCATGTTTCGCTTTAACTAGTCCAGTTGCAGGTTCTGATGCCAGTGCCATTACTGATTTTGGGATTATTGGTCGCTATTTTATAGAAGGGAAAGAACAACTAGGAATTAATTTACATTGGGATAAGCGTTACATTACTTTATCTCCGGTAACGACATTGATTGGCTTGGCTTTTAAATTATTTGATCCCGAGCATTTGCTTGGAGATCAAGAAGAACTCGGTATTACCTGTGCTTTGATTTCTGCCAGCACGCCAGGAGTGGAAATTGGGCAGCGCCATTATCCTTTAGATTGTGCATTTCCTAATGGTCCGACTAAGGGTGATCAAGTAAAAGTTACAATTGACGCGGTGATTGGTGGCACAGCGCAGATAGGCAAAGGCTGGCCGATGCTCATGGAAACATTAGCGGCAGGTCGAAGCATCTCAATTCCTTCAATCGCGACTGCTGCCGCCAAACGCGCAGCGGTCGGCAGCGGTGCTTATGCGCGAATTCGTCGACAATTTAACACATTTATTGGTGACTTTGATGGTATTCAACGGTCGTTAGCTAAAATTGGCGGTTATGCTTATATTGCTGAAGCCTTACGGATTTTTAGTATTGCTCAAGTAGATCATGGAATTAAATCAGGCACGGCAGCGGCCATTAGTAAATTGCATACCACTGAGTTAAGTAGACGAGTGATCAAACACGCCATGGATGTTCACGGCGGTAAAGCCATTTGCATGGGGCCACATAATTATTTAGCGCAATTACATATAGAAGCGCCGATTGCAATCACAGTGGAAGGCGCTAATATTTTAACCCGTTCATTAATTATTTTTGGTCAAGGGTCGTTGCGATGCCATCCATTTTTATTAAAAGAATTAGAAGCGGTGCGAAAAAAAGATTCAACCAGTTTTGATGAAAACTTATTTGCTCATGTTGGTTATTTTTTCAGTAATAAAGTGAGAGCATTGGTGATGGGATTGGTAAATAAATCGGATATTTATTATCAGCTCTCCAGACTGAGTGCAGCATTAGCATTGACGACCGATGTGTTAATCATCACCTTAGGTAGTTCGTTAAAACGTCAGGAAAGATTATCACTGCGTTTAGGCGATTTATTAAGTTTTTTATATATGATTTCTGCGCTTTTGAAATATCAGCAAGTCAATCAACTTCGTGAATCTGCAGAGCAAGAAGCAGTTGTCGTGAAGTGGTGTTGTCAGGAATTATTATCTTGTTTTCAACATCAATTTGATGAATTATTGTTGAACTTACCTAATCGATTAACCGCAGGCTTACTGCGTTTTCTGGTCATGCCTTGGGGAAGATGCTTAAGGCCTTCCTCTGATCTCTTAACGTCAGAAGTAGCAAAATCACTCATGGTGCCGGGTGCATTGCGCGAACGATTAGCTCACGGTGCTTATTTTGGAACAAATGATTCAGATCCTTTATATAATTTAGAACAGCGATTATCGCAAATTATTGCAGTAGAACCCTTATTAGTAAAACTCCAACATGCATTGCGCGACCATTTAATTAAAGGAAAAAATATCAACGAACTGATTAAGGCAGCACAAGCTCAATCAATTCTAACAGCCGCAGAGGCAGAACAACTCCTAGCTACAGAAGCAACTCGAATGGAAATGATTATGGTCGATAAATTTTAAATACTAATGCTCTTACCTTGAACCACCCCCGTCAATATTTCCCGTCGCCAGGGATTCGCGGGACAATCGCAATGGCGGGGCCGCAAATCCCTGGCGGTGGGAAATATTGATGAGGGTTGGGTTAAACGCGTAAGACTTCTGTGCATAGGTAAGTTCTCGCGGAGAGGGTCAGGATGAACTTTTTGTAAAATAGGGAAGTGTTATGGACAAAGTTTGGTTGCGTAATTATCCGCCGGGGGTGCCAGAGACTATTGATCCTGATCAATACTCTTCGTTGGTTGCTGCACTGGATGAATTTTGTGAGACATATTCCAATCATATCGCTTTTTCAAATTTTGGTAGCGAATTAACTTATCATCAATTAGCTCAATACAGTCGGCAATTGGCGGCTTACTTACAAAACGTATTAAGGTTACAATCAGGTGACCGAGTGGCATTGATGATGCCGAACTTGTTGCAATATCCAATCTCTGTACTTGCTATTCTGCGTGCAGGTTTAGTGGCGGTGAATATTAACCCGTTATACACTGCCCGTGAACTCGCCTGTGAACTGCAGGATTCAGGTGCAAGCGCTATCATAGTTTTAGAAAATTACGCGGCAATCGTCGCAAAAGTTTTAGCGCAAGTGCCATCGACGCAGGTCATAGTGACTAAAATAGGTGATCTTTTTGGTACCCTTAAAGGCGCATTTTATAATTGTGCGGCGAAATATATTAAGCGGGCTGTTTCCCCTTGGGAAATTTCCGGAGTCCATTATTTCAAACAAGCCTTAGAATACGGCGCACAATATGATTTACAGCCACCCTTGATAATGGGAGGGGATCCTGCATTTTTGCAATATACTGGGGGAACCACGGGGGTGCCCAAAGGGGCCATATTAACCCATCGCAATTTGGTGGCTAATTTACTGCAATGCTCGGCATGGATTCGTGGCGAATTAACATTAGGTGCAGAAGTTTTATTAGTGGCTTTGCCCTTGTATCATATTTTTTCCTTGACTGTCTCCTGCTTTGCGTTTTTGGCTATAGGCGGACATTGTCTATTGATTACCGATCCTCGCGATATGCGTAGTCTGATTAAAATTTGGCGCAAGAATTTACCCAGTTGTTTTATGGGTTTAAATACTCTGATGCTACATTTGCTGAAGCGGCCTGAATTTACCCAGATTGATTTTAGGGGTTTAAAATTAACAGTCGCTGGGGGGATGTCTACCCATCCCCAGATTGCGCAGCAATGGCAAGTTATCACCCATTGTGTCGTTGTCGAAGGTTACGGTCTAACTGAGGCGAGCCCAGTGGTTGCCATTAATCCTTTAAATATCGCTCATTTTAATCAAAGTGTCGGCTTACCAATCCCCGCGACAGATGTCAAAGTTTGTGATGAAAAATATCAAGAACTGAGCTTTGATGAGGTGGGGGAATTATGGGTAAAAGGTCCGCAAGTGATGAAAGGTTATTGGCGCAATCCTGCTGAAACCAAAAAAGTATTGGATAATGAAGGTTGGTTGCGTACCGGCGATTTAGCAAGAATTGATGCGCAAGGATTTATTTATTTGGTAGACCGAAAGAAAGATATGATCATTGTGTCCGGTTTTAATGTGTATCCTAATGAAGTCGAAGCGGTGATTGCTTTGCACCCTGCAGTTGCGGAAGTGGGAGTCATCGGTGTGCCTGATCCAAAAACTGGGGAAATTGTTAAAGCAGTGATTGTCAAAAAAGATCCAGCATTAACCGCAGAAATGATTATCGATTTTTGCCAACGACAACTGACCCACTATAAAATCCCCAAGCAAATTGAATTTAGAGATTTTTTGCCAAAATCTCCAGTCGGTAAAATTTTACGCCGTGAGCTGCGCTAAGATTTCATAGTGCTTGACAATATAAAAAAAATGAGAGTATGTTGAAAACTGGATAGTACATTAATTTAATAAGGAGAAAAATTTATGAGACAAGTCGTAAAACAAAATGCCGGTTGGGTACTCGCTGCAAATATTTCTTTAATTCCAATACCTTTCTTAGTTTTTATCACGGATGGATTTGTCACTAAGAATATGGGGCCTGGAGGGTCATTCTTATTCTTTGTTTATTTAACGCATATTAAAGATTGTGTGGTTGTCGGCCTAGCGGTAGACAAAATCATTCGCGCGAGCAAGGCCATCAAGGCACGGGAGATAAGCCCACAATCTCCATTTGCAGATTATGGAGTTTTGAATGGGGACGAGGAATATGAACCAATACCAGAATCATATGAAATCACGGAAGTGCCGGAGAGTAAAAGAACTAAAGTGAGAGTCTTAGCTTTCCACTTATTGATTACTGCCACCGCACTATATTTTATACTCGTTCTTCCTAGTATGCCGGAACCTGAAACCCTATTGGAAAAAGCCCATACTGCATTAGTGCTTTTGAATCACTCCTGGGATACGACAATTTTTGGTGCCGAATCTCTTCGCTACAACTTTCCCCTCCGTACGAGTGGCACAAAATGCCAACGGATTTGGAATGAATATGGACTACCGTTGAGTGTACTTGCCAGTTACGCACTTTTTTTATACGGCTTTCAAGCCTTGGGTTTGACTGATGAAAATGGCGACCCTCCGTATAAAGCAGTCAATTTCAAGGAAGCTCCTGAAAGTGCAGCGATCCTGTGCGGGGCACTGGCACTTGGCATGCCCATAGTCAATAAACTACTATTGAAGTGTCTCGAAGCAATTCAGTATTGTTTTCATTCCCCTGCGGGAAGTGTCAAGAATCAAGTTCGGGCTTTTGGAAGCGGAGCTGGAAATTGTTTAGTTGGGGTTGGTAGAAGCGTATATAATTTCGGAAGTAATCTTTATAGTGTATTCACTTGCAATCCATGTCGGAGGGCTTCTCCAAGCTCATCACCAGAGATGAAATTTGGGAGATCCCCAGAACTTCGCGGTTAGTCTTTTTGTTGCCGCAGTGATTTAATTTTGGAATGTGCCTTTTTAGTAGATAGGCGTCGTTCTTGTGAAGCGCGTGAAGGTTTAGTTTTTTTACGTTTTTTTGGAAGTTGGGCAGCTTTTTTCAGCAAAGATATCAAGCGTTCAATGGCATCTTGTTTATTTCGTTCCTGAGTTCGGTATCTACTTGCTTTAATAATAATTTCACCTTTGGATGTCATCTGATTTCTAGCTAAAAAGAGTAAACGATTCCGCACTAATTCAGGCAAAGAGGCTGAGTGCAGCACATTAAAGCGCAACTGCACTGCGGTAGCAACTTTATTCACATTCTGACCACCTGGGCCAGGAGCGCGAATAAAACTAAATTTGACTTCAGTTTCATTCAAACTTATTTTCGGAGTCACATAAAACATTTTTCTATTCTATGTCATCCCGGATGTTAGAACCATCAAATTGACATAATGTCGATAAATCTGGTAGTTTAAGGTGCATGACCATTGACTATTTAGAATTTGAACGTCCTATTGCCGATTTGGAACAAAAAATTGAGGCTTTGCGTCGGCTAAGTAGCGAACAAAAAATTAATCTCAATAAAGAGATCTCCCGACTGGGTAAAAAAAGCAAGACCTTGACGGATGAGATTTTTTCAGCATTAACCGCCCAGCAAATTGTACAATTGGCTCGACATCCCATGCGGCCTCATACACTCGATTACATTGAAAATATTTTTACCGATTTTGACGAGTTACACGGCGACCGCCATTATAGCAATGCCCCAGAAATAGTGGGTGGTATTGGTCGTATCGAAGGAGAGCCAGTGATGATCATTGGCCATCAGAAAGGGCGAACCACAAAAGAAAAATTAGCCCGTAATTTTGGCATGCCTTCCCCGGAGAGTTTTCGTAAAGCCAAACGATTAATGGAATTGGCGGAACGCTTTCATATACCCGTTTTGACATTTATAGATACCACAGGCGCTTATCCCGGTGTTGCGGCTGAAGAGCATAATCAAAGCGAAGCCATTGCTAAAAACTTATCGGTCATGTCGGTATTAAAAACTCCAATCATTTGTACGATTATCGGTGAAGGCTGCTCTGGTGGTGCTTTAGCGATTGGAGTTGGAGATTTAACAATAATGCTGCAATATAGCTATTATTCGGTTATTTCTCCCGAAGGCTGTGCTTCTATTTTGTGGAAAAGTGCTTCTAAAGCCAATGAAGCAGCGGAAGCCTTAAATTTAACTGCGGATCGATTATTAACATTAGGTCTCATTGATGAAGTTATTCCTGAACCCAAGGGTGGAGCGCATCGCGACCTTAAGGCCATAACCGCTGCAGTAAAAGAACGATTATTGATTCGTCTGCAAGAATTAAAAGCCAAACCTGTTAATATATTATTAGACCAACGTTATCAAAAACTGCTTAAATACGGCATTTGATTTACATCCCCTCTCCCATCTGGGAGAGGGTTAGGGTGAGGGGATAAAGTAGGGCTTTATGTTATTAGACTGTTTAAAAACGCAAATTTATAACCCATCCTCACATAACGATTATCTCATCGCCTATAGCGGTGGCTTAGATTCGCATGTGTTATTGCATTTGATGGTGGAATTGCGTCAGCAATTTCCTGCGCTTAAATTACAAGTCGTACATATTCATCATGGTCTAAGCCGTTATGCATCGGCATGGGCTGATCATTGTCAAAACGTTTGTGCTCTATTACCAGTAAAATTTTCCATTGAAAAAATTGACCATACCCCACCACCTAAAGCAAGTATTGAGGCATGGGCGCGCGAAGCGCGTTATGCAATCTTTAAAAAAAAATTAGCTGTCAATGCAACATTAATGACTGCTCATACTCAAGATGATCAAACTGAAACAGTTTTATTACAATTATTACGTGGCGCTGGTCCAAAAGGCTTGGCGGCGATGAAATCATATCAACCCTTTGGTCAAGGTTATTTATGGCGCCCATTGTTAAATTCAACTCGTCAGCAATTACATCACTACGCGCTTCAGCATCAATTAACTTGGATAGAAGATGAGAGTAACCAGGATTGCCGTTTTGATCGTAATTATTTACGCCACCAAATAATTCCTAAGTTACGTCAACGCTGGCCGGCTGTTGCAAAAAATATCACTCGTTCAGCAAGTCATTGTGAAGAAGCGGCCATGATTTTAAGCGATTTAGGTCATCAAGATATTGTCAATCATGAAGGAAGCGACAATCAATTATCAATAGAATTATTACATAAACTATCGCCATTGCGTCAACGCAATGCGCTTCGTCATTGGTTTGCTGCTAATGGCTGTCGCTTACCCAGCACTAAGCGATTACAACAAATTCAGCAGAATTTGTTATATAGCCGTGCAGATGCCAATCCCCAGGTGAATTGGGACCAATGGATAGTTCGACGCTTTCGACAATTTTTAATTTTATTACCAGCACCAAGTTTATCAGTAGCTATTAAAAAAATTTCTTGGAATTTGCAATCCCCGCTTTATTTACCTAACAATCTTGGTGAAATATCGGTATCTCAACAAATGGGGCAGGGAATTAGATTACCATTCGGCGTTAATAATTTATCAATTCAATTTAGGCAAGGTGGCGAGCGCTGTCGACTCAAGGGTAAGTCACACTCTGATTCTTTAAAAAAATTATTTCAACAATGGGGAGTGCCACCCTGGCAACGAGATCAAATTCCATTATTGTATGACGAAGATAAACTAGTCAGCATCATAGGTTATGGCATCAATCAAGAATTCGCAGCAGAGCAAAATGAGTTAGGTTTAGTAATAATCCATACTTCAGCGCAATGATCCCCTCTCCCGGAGGGAGGGGATCAGATGGGAGGAATAATTATGATTCAAGTTGTTGAGATGTTACTAACCACGAAGCTTCATTTTCATTGATGCTATCGAGCAATTGCTGTTTCTTTGCCAATAACTCTTGTAATCGTTGGGTGTTATTCCCGTGATAAAGATCATTATCTGCTAACTGCACATCGATTTTCTGTAAATCATTATTTAATTTAGCCAGCTTAGTTTCCAATTTTTCAATTTGATCGAGCAATTTTCTTTTATTAATCTTGCTGCCCGGAGTCGATTTCTGTTCCCGCTGTTCGAATAACCATTTTTGATAATCATCTAAATCGCCATTGAATAATTTGACTTGCTGATTTGCAACTAAAAATAATTCATCCGTGGTGGTTTGTAATAAATAACGGTCATGTGAAACTAAAATTAAAGCACCACTGTAACTTTGTAAGGCGATAGTTAAAGCATTACGCATTTCTAAGTCCAGATGATTAGTAGGTTCATCTAGCAGTAATAAATTTGGGGCTTGCCAAACTAATAAAGCAAGCGCCAAGCGCGCCTTTTCACCGCCAGAAAATTTCTCGATAGAAGCTAGCGCCATATCCCCTGAAAAACCAAATCCACCCAAAAATTGCCTAAGTCTGCTGCTAGCCACAGAAGGATCTAATTTTTGCAGATGCCACATTGGACTTTCAGTAAAAGTTAATTGCTCAAGCTGATGTTGCGCATAATAGCCAATTTTAACTCCATCAGCTAAATAAATATTGCCTTGACTTGGTTTATTCTGACATGCAAGCACTTTAACTAAAGTTGATTTACCAGCGCCGTTCGGTCCTAACAGACCTGCACGCATGCCGGGCACTATTTGAAAATTAATTTTATCTAGAATGGGTAGATTAACTTGATAAGCGATTTGCACATTAGTTAAAGTCATGATGGGGTTAGGAAGATTGGGCGTTTCTGGAAATTCAAATTCAAAAGGGGAATCTATTTGCGCCGCAGCGACCTGATCTATTCTTTCGATTGCTTTTATTCGGCTTTGAGCTTGTTTTGCCTTGCTGGCTTTTGCACGAAAACGACTAATGAAACTTTCCAAGTGAGCAATTTTCTTTTGTTGCTTCTCAAAAGTTTTTTGCTGTAAAGACAATTGAGCAGCTCGTAAACTTTCAAATTCAGAATAATTTCCCGAGTATAATTTCAGTTGATGATTTTCGATATGAATAATGCGATCAATACAATTATCTAAAAACATGCGATCGTGAGACACAATCAATAAAGTACCCGGGTAACGTTGCAACCATTTTTCCAACCATAAAATAGCATCCAAATCCAGATGATTAGTAGGCTCATCCAGTAGCAACATATCTGCTGGACACATTAAAGTTTGAGCTAGATTCAGCCGTGTTCGCCAACCGCCGGAGAAATCCTTGACTGCTTTCTGTTGTGAAGCCGCATTAAATCCTAACCCATAAAGTAGTTTAGCGGCTCGTGCAGGAGCACTATAACCATCTACCTCAATTAATTTTTGATGCAGCTCAGCAATGAAGTCATAATTTTTGCCTTGTTCAGCTTGTTTTAATTGACCTTCAAGTTCACGTAATTGCTTGTCACCATCCATGACAAAATCGAGAGCGGATTTAGCTAATGGCAGTACATCTTGCGCCAGATGTGCAATTCGTAAATTGCGTGGAATATTAATTTGCCCACCGTCTGGCTGATACTCGCCCAGTATTAATTTAAAAAGACTGGATTTCCCAGTGCCATTTGCGCCAATTAAGCCAACTTTTTGTTGATCAAAAATGGTAAGAGAAATATTTTCAAATAAAACCCTTGGGCCGAGATGTAAACTTATATTGCTAAGATTTAACATAATCGGTAATTGTAACCCGAAATGTCATTCCGGCGAAAGCCTGCCTATGTCATCCCCGCCTGCGCGGGGGATGACATAGGCAGGCTTTCGCCGGAATTTAGAGAGTCCCCTCTCCGTGGAGAGGGGGTAACTTTTGTCATCAAGTTGTCATAATCTCTCATTATAATTTGCTTCAAACATCTTCTGAGAGCATATATGCGGATTATAGAATTTTGACCAATAGCCCGGCGCGAATAGCTGGCCGATAGTGGATGGAACTTATATCTTGATGAACACTCCGCCGGGTAATACACACCAATCTGGGGGTCTGGTTTATTCCGACAATTGATGTTAATGTTTTGAGACCATATGAAAAAGATCACTCTCTTAATCATCGAAGATGAAGAAGCCATCCGCGATCTCCTGCGGTTTTCGTTTCCTGCTGCCGAATTTACCCTATTAGATGCTGAAACAGTCGGGCAAGGCATTCATCTGCTAGCAGATAAAATACCTGATTTGATTATCCTAGATTGGATGCTTCCAGATAAGAGTGGAATAGAATTTATAAAATGGATCAAGCAAAAAGAAAATTTGAAAGATATCCCAATTATTATGTTAACCGCTAAAGCCGAAGAGGCGCAGAAAATTCAAGGGCTCATGGTCGGCGCAGATGATTATGTCACGAAACCATTTTCGATTGCTGAATTGACAGCTCGAATTAAAACGGTTTTACGTCGTGGATTATTAACCTCGCCAGAAAATGAAGTGATCATTGGCAATATCGTTCTCAATACGGTCAAACATCAAGTACGTGTGGACAACGAATTAATTAAATTATCGCCATTAGAATATAAGCTGTTACATTTCTTTTTAACTCATCCCAATAAAATTTATAGTCGTAACCAATTAATTGATTATATTTGGGGGCGTAATATTTATGTTGATGACCGGACAGTTGACGCGCAGGTAAAAAGGTTAAGGTCTAAATTGAAACCTTTTCATTATCATGATTTGATCCAAACAGTACGTTCAGCCGGCTATATATTCAATCGAGACCAGTATGAAAAAGAATTCTGAAATTTCATTGAAAAATTTGCCAGTTCCCATAAAGAATCATATTAAACACTTAGAGCGAGTACGTCGTGATTTTATTGCCAATGTCTCCCACGAATTACGCACTCCTTTGACTGTCATCCAAGGTTATTTAGAAACTCTATTGAAACAAAATCTTGATGAAAAAGAACCATGGAAAAAAATATTTGAGCAAATGTTTCAACATAGTATTCGCATGGCCAATATTATTGAAGATTTATTACTGCTTTCGATTTTAGAAACTGAAGATTATCATCTTGATGAACAAGCAAAAATTAACGTAGCTAAAATGCTTAGAAATTTGATTAAAGAAGCTAAAACTATCAGTGGGGCAAAAAAGCATCGCTTTATCTTACAGGCCAATTCAAAGGTATTATTAGATGGAGCTGAGAATGAGCTAAAAAGTTTATTTATAAATTTGATTGTCAATGCAATAAAATACACGCCTGCAAAGGGTCAAATAAAAATAGAATGGACCACTCGGCGTGGCCGGGCAATTTTTAAAATAACCGATACTGGCATTGGGATAGCAAAAAAACAGATTCCAAGAATTACCGAGCGATTCTATCGAGTCGACAAAGGTCGTTCTCGAGAAAGCGGCGGCACAGGGTTAGGACTTGCTATTGTCAAACATATTTTAATTCGTCATCAAGGTGAGTTATTCATCGAAAGCCAACTCAACAAAGGCAGTGTTTTCACCTGTATTTTCCCGCAGCAAAGAACTCATATTACCCCCTCTCCTTCCGGGAGAGGGCGGGGGTGAGGGGATATCTAAAAATGATGGGTATCAGTCGTTGACGGAACCACACTAAAAGACCTGCCAGAGATTGTGGCAATTAATAAATTGTAAACAGCTCCTAGAATTTAGACTATGGTTTGAGTGGGTCGCATCTTGCTAGTGCTATTACATCCTCTGCGAATTTTCCAGCTTCAGCTTTAGCGATAGGACGCTCGCTGTACGAAAATGAATTGGTGCATCGGAGCCATATATTTTGATTTTGGGTAATTTCTTTTGTGATTTCAAAGAAATTAATCTCCCCAGATTTTAGTTCTTCAGCGCGGTAGACCACGGTGTTTGTTTGTTTTTGCCAATAAATGCCGGGTGATGATTTTAACTCGCCAATAGGACACTGAAAATAAACATGATTATCTTCTGTGGGGTGAAGCAGACCCCCAGGCGGAGGAGAATTTTCTTTAAAAAAATTACTATACATTTTATTTCCTTAAAATCTAAAAGCGCATATTACCATAGGCCTGATATAAATCAAAAATCTGTTCATAACAGTTTGCCAAGTCAACCCCCGGGAAGAGAAGGATTAATTTTATAATTTTTCAATATGATTTTTAAACAATTGAAACCGTCTGATGGCGTGCTGGTATAAAGGTTCATTTTTGTCGTTTGTTTCCAGCATGGCAATGCACCACAATGCCCATAAGTAATTGGAAAGGACTTTATAGACCTGTAAACGCCTCTCAATACTGTTATCCACTGGGTGTTGAAAATAATAATCTAAAAAAGTGTGTTGCTGTTCTAAAGTAAATTCTGCTTCCACTAATAGGCTGGCGATATCCCAGCAAGGATCATTATTACCTGCATACTCCCAATCAATTAAATAAATTTTATCTTTTGCTATTAAAAAATTGTTGAACATGGGATCACAATGACAAGGGCAGCGCAAGATGAGTTTTTTGGAAAATTCGTCATGAAGATTTTTGAGCACCGAATTCCAATTGAGTATATCGTTCAATTCAGGTGGTAATTTCATTAAAATTAATTTTTGATAAAATGAAATCACTGAAAAAATATTAAATTCACTTGGAAATAAGTTCGGCATTTGATGCAATTTTCGCAGCACATTCGCGACCTGCTGACAAATATTGGGTTGTTGAAACAAAGCTTTATTTAATGGTTGAGAATCGATATATCGAGTGAGATGGATTCCGGTCTCTATATCATAATAAACAAAAGGAATATTAATTCCTAACTCGCTCGTCGCAATACTTGCCATATATTCATATTTTCGATTAATAAACTGACGAGTGGCAGGTTTGGGAATTTTCATAACATAAAGACGATGATGGGGCGCTTTTACTAAATAAACATCGTTGGTGCCACCGGGAAGAGCTTGTATCGACAATTGCGCTAATTCATCTTGACTAAATAATTCAGCTTTTTTTAAATGATATTGAATAAGTAAATTGGTCATCAATTAAAAAACCGCAGAAGGACTTGCATAATGGCTAAAGAGACGAGGGCGGCAGCGAAATCATCGATCATCACCCCGATGCCCCCATGAATATTTTTATCTAGCCAGCGAATGGGCCACGGTTTAACAATATCAAAAAAACGAAATAACACCACCCCCAGGATGATATTAAACCAACTCATCGGCACCCCCAGCAAAACTAATGGGAAACAAGCCATTTCATCCCAAGCGCAGGCTGGATGGTCAGAGCAACCAAAATCGCGATTAGTCACTCCACAAACATAAACACCCAATATGATCAATAGAAAAGTAATTAATCCATAAAGCCAAACCGGTAATGGGGCAAGGATCAAACAAATAGGTATGGCGGCAAGGGTTGCCCAGGTTCCTGGCATCCAAGGTAGGGCGCCGAAGCCAAAAGCACAAGCTATAAAATGGATCGGGTTGGTCCAAATACTTCGCGGCAAAGGTTTTATCCAAGGTTTGTTAAGGCTAAATTTCAAAGTAACAACTCACCTATGAAAGTGTCAGCAATTCCCGCTGAGTACAGCGAGAATTGCTAGAGATTTTCTACGATAATTATTTTTTTAAATTGCACTAATTTTATTAAATCAAGTAATTAATATTCCTCAGGAATTGCTGTGAAAGTGTTGGTATCCAGGATTCGAAATATTAATAAGATGACCTTCGTTATTAAACACCCTTAAACCCGGGTCTTTTTCTACTTGACCAATGCAAGTTATGCCACAGTCTATATGAATAAACAAGGAAGACAACATTGATCTTGCACTTTGTGGAGCAGTGAAACATAACTCATAATCTTCCCCGGCGGTCAATGCCAAATTAATAGCGTCTGCGTAGGAACATTGTTCCCGTAAATCGTCGGATAAGGGTAGCTTGGGCGCAAAGAGATGAGCGCCAGCACCGCTGGCTTGCAATAATTTACCTAAATCGGCCGCTAACCCATCGGAAATATCAATGGCCGCGGTGGCGACACCGCGTAAAGCTAATCCTGCCATCAATCGTGGTTGAGGGCGAAAAAAATGTTGATGTAACTCCGGTGATAAACGTTCTTGTTGTGATATTTTCTGTAGCGCCAATCCAGCATCCCCTAAGGTACCCGTGACATAAATATCATCCCCAATTTCAGCTCCACTACGGCGTAACGCTTGTCCCTTGGGGACCCAACCATAGGTGACAGTGCTAATGGATAAATGACCACGAGTTATATTTCCACCAATTAATTCAACCTGAAATTGATCGGCTAAGCTAAAAAATCCATCACTAAATTCTGCTAACCATTTTTCATTATTTTCTGGAATGGTCAAAGCCAATAGAACTGCCGAGGGGGAAGCGCTCATGGCTGCTAAGTCGCTCAAGCTGACCGCCAGCGATTTATAACCAATATCATAGGCCGCACTGTTATCTGGGAAGTGGATATTGACAGCAATCGTATCGATCGAGGTGGCTATTGTCTGTCCTTCGGGTGGTGAAATTAAGGCGCAGTCATCGCCAATTTCTAGTGGAAAGCGCGCTTTGTTTTTTATTGGTCTCGTAAAGAATTGTTTAATAATTTCAAATTCATTCATATATCACAATGTTATCGCTTTTTAATTTCAATCACGTCTCGCGGTTTGGAACCAGTATAAAGTTGGCGTGGGCGCGCCAAACGATGATTAGGATCGCTGATCATTTCCATCCAATGTGAGATCCAGCCAACAGTACGAGAAACTGCAAAAATAACGGTGAACATATTGGTAGGAATTCCTAGAGCACTCAGCGTTAAACCAGAATAAAAATCTACATTTGGGTAAAGTTTTTTCTCGATAAAATATGGATCTTCGAGAGCAATTTTTTCTAACTTTAATGCCAGTTTAAATAAAGCTTCATCATGTCTGCCAGTCGCCTCTAACACTTCATAACATGTATCACGCATCACTCTGGCGCGCGGATCATAATTTTTATAGACTCGATGACCAAAACCCATTAAACGGAAGGGATCATTTTTATCTTTCGCGCGTTTAATATATTCGCCGATCCGGCTTTCATCACCAATTTCATTCAGCATATTTAGACAGGCTTCATTGGCGCCGCCATGAGCTGGCCCCCATAACGCGCCGATTCCGGCCGAAATACATGCAAACGGGTTAGCCCCAGTTGATCCTGCGACGCGCACGGTTGAAGTAGAAGCATTTTGTTCATGGTCAGCATGAAGAGTAAAAATACGGTCCATGGCGCGAGTGAAGACCGGGTTACAATGCCATTCCTCATAAGGGGTAGAGAACATCATATTCAAAAAATTCTCGGCGTAATCTAAGTTTTGTTTGGGGTGTACAAATGGTTCGCCGATCGCATATTTGTAGCACATGGCGGCAATAGTCGGCATTTTGCCAATGAGCCGAAAGGCTGATGTTTGTCGATGTTCCGCTTGTTTTATATCTAATGAATCGTGATAAAAAGCGGATAACGCGCCGACCACTCCCACCATGATCGCCATTGGATGGGCATCGCGGCGGAAGCCATTAAAAAAATGAGTGATTTGTTCGTGGACTCCAGCATTACGTTTAATTTGATTAACGTATTCTTCTTTTTGGTTTAAGTCTGGCAATTCGCTATTCATTAATAAATAGCAAACTTCCATATAGTCTACGTAATCGGCGAGTTGATCGATAGGGTAGCCACGATATAGCAAAACCCCTTCATCCCCGTCGATGTAGGTGATTTTCGATTCGCAAGAGGCGGTGGAGTAAAAGCCGGGATCATATGTATAATAACCATGATTTATTAAAGTCTTAACGTCGATAACATCAGGTCCGAGAGTTCCAGATAAGATGGGAAAATCAATTTGCTTATCGTTTATCTTTACTTGGGCTTTTTTATCGCTCATGTGTACTAACTCCATATTTCAGGGATGAATCTATAATGATTATAGTATATCAATATTCGGATTGATCTACTATTGAATAGAGCTGCTGCATATGGCCTCCGGACTATGCTAAGATTCTTTAAATTGAGGGGTTTTTAGGTTGTAGAAATATCACTTTGACAAACTCCATCAATATTTCTTGCTGCCAGGCGCTAGCTTTGTCGGCGGGTGGCAAAGGATGTCGTTTCGCGCGCGCAGCGTACTCGCGAGCACGGGAAATGGCATCCTCTGACAGGCACCGCCATTGCGATTGTCCCGCGATTCCTGGCGGCAAGAAATATTGACGGAGGGTGGTGTTAAATCTGATTAAGCTTTAAATTTTTATAGGATTGGCTAATAATGTCTAAAATTGATTCGTCATCTAAGACTCGGTTTTGTCCGAGTCCAACTGGTCTTTTACATTTAGGTAATTTACGTACTGCATTGTTTAGTTTTTTATTGGCGAAAAGTGGTCATGCAAAATTTTTATTGCGAATAGAGGATACCGATCAAGCGCGATCTCAGGAGCGTTATTCTGAACAATTACAAGAGGATTTATTGTGGTTGGGATTAGAATGGCAAGAGGGGCCAAGGCATGAATTGGGGCGTGGTCCTTATTACCAATCTAAACGTGGGCCGATATATGAGGATTATTATCATCGATTAGAAGCCATGGGCATGGCTTATCCTTGTTTTTGTACGGAAGAGGAATTGGCAATGGTTCGTAAGATCCAAAGCAGTTCAGGAAAACCGCCCCGTTATCCAGGCACTTGTCAAAATTTAACTTCAGAACAAATTGAGGCCAAAATTGCTGAAGGTCGGCAGTCCACTTTACGCTTTCGAGTGCCACTACATCAAGAAATAAATTACGTGGATTTGGTGCGCGGTGAACAGTCGTTTAAAAGTGATGACTTAGGTGATTTTATTATACGCCGAACAGATGGCACAGCGCCGTTTCTGTTTGGTAATGCGATTGATGACGCCTTAATGGAAGTGACTCATGTGTTACGCGGTGAAGATCATGTGACGAATACACCACGGCAAATTCTTATTTTGGATACCGTGGGTTTGCCGATTCCAGCATATGGACATATCTCTTTAATTTTGGCCAGCGATGGTAGCCCGTTATCGAAGCGTCATGGCAGCCGGTCGCTGGTTGAGTTGCGTAATGAAGGATATTTACCATTGGCCATCATTAATTATTTGGCTCGATTGGGACATTATTATGGTCATGATCAATTTTTATCACTGGCAGAATTAGCCGCACAATTTAAATTAACCTCGCTGAGCACTTCGCCAGCAAAGTATAATGAAGATCAATTAAATTATTGGCAAAAACAAGCCATTGAAAATCTTAGCGAAGATCAATTTTGGAAATGGGTGGATATTGAGTTATTTGCCGCCATTCCAATTCATAAACGCAGCGAATTTTTTCATGCTATCAAACCAAATATTCAATTTCCTAAAGAAGCGGAACGGTGGGCCAAAATTATTTTTGGAGGAGAAATTGGCGCATATCAATTGTTGGATGTGCATCCTAATTATTTTGCCGAAGCGTTAGTGGCTTTCGAACAGCATGGTCCGCAAGCGCAATTAATTCTTAATCATATAAAAACTAAATTAAATTTAAAAGGTAAAGCTTTATATCAGCCATTACGTGTTGCAATCACCGGTGAAGAACATGGGCCAGAATTTGGAAAATTAATGTCTTTAATGGATGCTGAATTAATTAAACAACATTTATTGAGAGCAAAGCATCATGTTGAAAATTTATAATAGCTTAACGAGAAAAGAGCAATTTTTTAAGCCTATTAGCGATAATCAAGTGAATATGTATGTGTGCGGGATTACTGTCTATGATTATTGCCATATAGGTCATGCTCGATCGATGATTATATTTGATGTGGTGGTTCGTTATTTGCGAGATCAAGGTTATCAAGTCAGGTATGTGCATAATATTACTGATATCGATGACAAAATTATAAAACGTGCCGTGGAAAATAATGAACCGATCGATCAATTGACTAGACGATTTATAGATGCTCAGCATGAAGATGAGAAAGTATTGGGAATTTTAGCTCCCGATCATGAACCGAGGGCAACCGCATTTATTGCCCAAATGTGCCAATTAATAACGGAGTTAATGCAGAAAGGTTTTGCATATCAAGCAGAAAATGGCGATGTCTGTTTTAATGTGCGCAAGTTTAAAGAATATGGAAAGTTATCTGGAAATACTTTGGAGAAATTGCTGTCTTCCCAGGAAAATTTGCATAGCATGACTCACGATAAATCCGATCCAATTGATTTTGTTTTATGGAAATCTGCCAAACCGGGTGAACCTCATTGGTCATCTCCATGGGGAGAGGGGCGGCCAGGTTGGCATATCGAATGTTCTGCTATGGCCAGTGATTTATTAGGCCAGCCGTTTGATATTCATGGGGGTGGTATGGATTTAAAATTTCCGCATCATGAAAACGAAATTGCGCAGTCAGAGTCAGCTTACGATGTGGAGTTTGCAAAAATTTGGATGCATGTCGGCTTGCTAAAGGTCGAGGGTGAAAAAATGTCAAAATCACTTAATAATTTTATAACGATTCGTGATGCGGTTGCCAAGCATCATCCTGAGGAATTGCGTTTTTTTATGATGAATAGTCATTATCGTCAGCCGGCAGATTATTGTCCTGAAAGTTTGTATGAAGCAAAGTTTCGTTTAGATGGGCTATATAGAAGCTTGATGGGTTTACCGACTCCGGCAAACGAGGGGGTTGATACGTCTGATTTTAGAGAAAGATTTAATAATGCCATGGATGATGATTTTGCGACGACTGTTGCTTTAACGATTCTAAGTGATTTATCTTCCAGAATTAACAACTTGCGCGACGAAGGTAAAATAGATCAAGCAGCAGTATTGGGCAAGACCTTGAAACATTTAGGCAATATTCTTGGGATTTTACAGTATTCCCCAGAAGATTACTTCAAAGGTTCCCGTCCACCAGATGAAATCGAACAAATTAATTCTTTAATTCAAGCCCGAGAAGTGGCACGTAAAAATAAGAATTGGCAAGAGGCGGATAAAATTCGTCAGCAATTATTAGAGATGGGAATTGTGGTTGAAGACCAAACTGATAAAGGCGTCACCCGCACTTTTTGGCGTCGCGCATGAAATAAATAATAACGTTAATCACACATGAACGGTTAATGGCGGGCCTGTCATCCCGCGGTCAAGCCGCGGGATGACGGACTTCTATTTGTTAAATGAATTCTCTAAGTTTATAGTTTTTTCTTTTGTATGCTTATCTTCATTTGAACTAGTGCCGTGACCATTCGGATTGGGTTTGTTACCTACGAGTCTAAGACCCCAGTGGATGTCTTGATCTTTTTGGTGCTCTAAAGAATATAAAAGTCTAATTGATCTCAATAAAATTTCTACAGCACGAAACAGTTCTTCTTTGCTAACAATAAGTTTACTGGAATTTTCGCCTATGTCTTCAATCAAAGGCTTAGCTGTGTTAAATACCAATTGCGCTTTTTGTTGTTGTGTCTCATTGCCATTTTCTTCTAATGCTTGCTGATGCGTAGTGCGGATTACTTCCGAGTTAAGCATGGTGTCTGTATTTTGGTTATTACTGTTTAACACAGTAGGCACGGGTTGATGAGGAGCACGACTCATAGCCGCAGCTATTTGTGTGGGTTGAGTCGCATTCTTGATCGCTTCGGCAAATGGCAGCGAAATTAAATTTTGAGTAACTGCTTGAGCGATGTGAGCCTGAATAACATGGCTAATAAAACTGGCAAGTTCTTCCAGATTTAGATCCACTTCGGGTTGAGGCTGTGGGATTTGGTTCGGTAAAGGCTGAGGTACTAAGCCTACTATTTGTGTGTTTTGCACAGCCTGGATTTTAGCAAGAAAGTACTCTAATTCTGCTTGCTTAATTTGCTCTTTTTGCAAAATTTGGCTAATCACCGCCAATACCTGGTCTTCAGTAATGAGTACTTCAGCTCGGCGTAAGTTCATGATTCTAAGCCAAAATTCTTTAATATTTTCATCAGTAATTTCTTTCATAAGTTACCTTTGTTAAGTATGAATGTATGTAAAATGCATATTATACAGGAACTCCGGCGTCATGTCAATATCATTGAAGACACCGGGTTGTCTGACCTATTTCCGGGTGTAAACGCTTGCACTAGAACTGGAGCTAGAACTAGAACTAGAACTAGAACTGCTTAGAGAGTAGAGATTCTTACTAACCGGAGTAGTGACAGGTGCAGAATTCTTCTCTTCATTATCTTTATCCTTTTGATTTGCAGAGGGAGACAAAGTTTGAATTTTGTACTTCAAGGGGACATAGCCTACGGCAGTTTTCCAATTTTTAATATTATCCCCTAAAGGTTTAAACTCGATAGGTTTGAATTCAGCACCAAGCGACTTGAGTTCACTTTCATCACAAGCTTTATTAGTAGTAAAAACCCATGGCTTTTCCATCACCCTATTGGAAAAATGACTACGATATAAAGGATCAATCCGCTGATAACGTTCTTTAAGGACTTCAAGTGAAATGACAGAGTGGTTATCATCAACTTTTTCATAAGGAAATTTATCAGTGTTTACTTTTGTAATGAAGTTCATCACATCGGCAGATATAACAACATAATTTTTAACTACATCATTTAATACATTTATATTTGTCAAATTAGCCTTAATTGAGGGTTTAGGAATGTTAGAAAATTCGGCTGATATGCCCATGGATCGACAGCAAATTTGGAAATCCGAGGAAGAGCATCCATGACTGACAGAGGCTAATTTCACAGTCGCTCTAATCATAGGAGTTATTTCATGGGAGTACCGAATCCAACTCTGGACTCTATTTATATCTTCTTGACCCAAACCTATATATTTTTTTCCCTTATCTGTATATATAAACGCACCGGTAGATGTTATTTGTTTTTTATCAATTAGCATTTTCAATGCTGGTGCTAATTCCTTTATTCCCGCTTGAGATTTTATTGCGTCGTCAATTTCGGTAGTTACTAGTAAGCTATGAGCTTTTTCGATTTCATCAAGCTTTTGGAGTACCAAGGTTTTGTATTTAAAAGGTATTGAAATTTCATAAGCACAGCCTTGTTTTGAGGCGGTCACACAATCCGTATGTGCTTCTGCATCGTTCATTATCGCTTTAATAATCTGTGAGACAAACATATTCATAGGCCCATGTTCTTCATTACTAGACACTTTTAATATGTTGATTAGCCGATTTGAGATCAGTATCCAACTACGTCCCTCATTAAATTCTTTAATTTTGGCAAAATCCGCTGCATTTTTTACAAAAATCATAAGTGGGTCTTGAAATATCTGAAAATTATTGTGACCTAGTATCTGAACAATAATTGCTTTTTGGAGGTCCTCTGGTGATAGGTCATGTTTTTGCTCAGGTTGAAAGTTTTCAAAAGCTTTGCTTTCTAAGAGTAAAAGATGATTATCATAGATCTTTTTAAGCTTATTTGATTCTGCTTCAACAGCAATAATCTCCAACTTGTCCTCGTTAATATGGGCCACAATTTTTAATTTTTTCAAGGCGGCCGGTAGATCTTTCTCAGAAAGTTTTTCCAGAGGCTGGATAGGCTGATTTTCTAAATCGCTTTGTTCCATTGCTGAATAGGTAATGATCGCAAATGCTTGCGGTAAAGTTAATTGTTGCGGTTTGGGTAAGGCTTGCTCAATTTTAAAGATTATAGCCTCTTCTGTAATGAGGCAGACATCACCGGATTCGCTAATCAATAGCGGGGATTGCTTGCCAATTATTATTTTTTTTTGGCTACAAAAGGTTTCAATAACCGTTCTTGCAGATTCGGGGCCCTTTTTAGCGTCAAAACCAAGTGCGTGCATAATGCTTGGGTTAATAATAAGTTGTCCACTATAGATTTGAATTTTTCTCTGTTCTGGGGTCGTTGCAGTAATTGAGAATGTGTTTTCCTCCTTACCCTCACTCACATTGCAGGTTATGTTGAGAAATTTAAAGGCCGTTTTTAATTGATCAGCAGTGAGAATTTTAGTTGATTCAAAGTTTGGGTTTTTGGTGGCGGCATTATAGGTGGCTATTGCTTGTAACATCGACATTTTTTGCGGTGTGGGAAGTGAACTTCTTAGTGTTGCCAAAATTGAAGCACTTGCAACCAAACAAACATTGCCGTTTTGGTCATAGAGCAATGTACATTTAAGTTCGGGCGCTTTTGTGACATCACCACCCAATACTTTTCCCATTATTCCAAAATTTAAAAAACTAGTCGTTTTTATTTCAGAATTTTTGACGATAGAGTTAAGAAATGTTTCTAAGACCTGCTTAGCTTGTTTAGGGATAGATTTTTGATCTGATATACCCAACGACATGATAACCTCTCGTGGGATAATCAGGTGGTGTGTTGTAAAAAGATCTTGTAATTGCTTAATTTTTTCACTACTAAGTCCTTCGACCCAATAGCCTTTAGCTTTGGTAACATCGAAAATAAAGACATTTCTATTTTCTTTAGAACCTCGGTCGCATGTAAATTCTTCTTCTAAAAGTAAACTATCGATTTGATTGAAATGCAATTCTACTTGATTGTTATCCTCTGGAAGAGTAATTAGGCATTCTTGGCCGGTAAGATGATGAATGGCTTGGTGAATTCTTGCCGTGGGACTTTCTGATAATTTTACTGATTCACCAATAGAGGCTAAAATTGCGGATACGAAAACGGGGCCCAAATAAATTCTAGATTTTCTAGACATAAAGATCTCCTTGAAATAAATTTTTTTTCATTAAGTTGTACTTTGAACTATTTTCTAGGAACTGAACTTAATTTTCCTAAAGACAATAAGATAATATTTTTTAAAGCTTGTCAAGCTTTAAAAAATATTTTGTAACTTCCTCGGAAAGAAGTTCGTCGTCTCGCGGCGAGGCCTGTCATCCCGCGGGATGACAGGCCTCGCCGCGAGACGACGGCATTTCGATCGCGATTACGTTGAAATGTCAACTCCCCCTATTTATTCATCGGAAAATATGGGCTTACGTTTCTCATTGAAAGCTTGAATTCCTTCAAGCCGATCTTTGGTGGGTAATAATTGATTATAAGCTTGAAGTTCAAAACGGTAGCCAGATGGAATATCTAAAGAGGTTGAAGCATTAATTGCTTTTTTCACTTGTCGGACTGCGAATGGAGCATTACTCGCAATCACAGTGGCGGTAGTCAGAGTTTCTTCAAGCAAATCTTTTGGTTCAAAAACTTTATTGACAATTCCCCATTCATAGGCTTGAATTGCGGTAAACGTTTCTCCGGTGAAGCTTAATTCTTTAGCCTTCCGGATTCCGCAAGAGCGGGGTAAATTTTGAGTACCCATAGCGCCGGGCATAATCCCTAATTTAACTTCAGACTGAGCAAAAATGGCTGAATTTGCAGCATAAATAAAATCACAGGCCAATGCCAATTCAAGACCGCCGCCAAATGCAACACCATTGACAGCAGCGATGACTGGAACGGGACAATTGATCAAAGCCAGCATAGCCTTTTGCAGCGCAATATGTTGTTGTTGCCAAATTTCAATAGAAATATTATGACGCTCTTTTAAATCTGCACCTGCACAAAAAGCTTTTTTACCACTGCCGGTGAGAATAACACAACGCAAATGAGGACGTTGAGGAACTATAGTTTCCCAAAGTTGTTGTAATTCTTGCATCATGTGCGAATTGATGGCGTTTCTCACCTCAGGGCGGTGCAGGGTGGCAATGAGCACACGATCATCGACAATGTTTAACTGCATAGTTTCCATACGTGTTCCTGCATTAACAAATAGACAGCAATATTATAATACGTTTATAATTTTCATGCTATCCATTAAAACATGAGCAGGTTAAATCTGGATACCGGCCTTCGCCAGTATGACACAGCAAATGTCATCCCGGAAAACGCGTTTGAATAAAACAGATAGGTATTTTTTTAAAAAGAATGGACGCTATGCAATTTCGTCAATTGGAAAAAATGTTTAAAGGTAGGTATTTATCCTGGATCCCGGATAAACGCGTTGCGTTTTCCGGGATGACAATTCGATTCGGTTTGACAATCTTATTATGGTTAAGCCTCTTTGCAGCCTACGCGAATGATTTTCAGCCTGCATATTTATTAGAAATGAAAGGTGCAATTGGGCCGGCGACGCAGGATTATTTTCATCGTAACTTAAAGCAAGCGATTAACAAAAAAGCCCCATTGGTTATTTTACAAATTGATACCCCAGGGGGTCTAAGTGAATCGATGCGTGAGATTATCAAAGATATATTGGCCTCGCCATTACCGATAATAGCTTATGTGGCTCCAAGTGGGGCTAGAGCAGCTAGCGCTGGAACCTATATTCTTTACGCAAGTCAAATTGCGGCTATGGCGCCAGGCACTAATTTAGGAGCCGCCACACCGGTTAATTTAACCGAATCGAATAAAGCTGCTGAAGAAAAGAATGCCAGTGAAAATAAAACCATCAATGATGCCAAAGCATATATACGCAGTTTAGCCGAACTGCGCCATAGAAATGTTGGCTGGGCTGAACTTGCGGTGAGTCGAGCCGCTAGTTTGTCTGCTGAAGAAGCGTTGCAGAAAAAAGTAATTGATATTGTCTCTCCCAATATCACTGATTTGTTGGTTCAAACTGATGGCCGACAAGTATCAATTCAAGGCAAATTGCAATTTATTCACAGCAAGGGCTTGCCAGTACAAACATTAACTACCGATTGGCGGACACGATTTTTAGCAACCATCACTGATCCCAGCATTGCCTATATTTTATTAATGATCGGCATTTATGGGTTAATTTTTGAGTTTATAAATCCGGGATTTATTATGCCTGGCCTTATCGGCGCTATTGCGCTGATGGTGGGTTTATATGCATTGCATTTACTGCCGATCAATTATGCTGGTTTAGGGCTCATGGTGTTAGGGCTTTCTTGCATCATCGCTGAGTTTTTTATGCCGACCTTTGGTGCGTTAGGAATCGGCGGCATCGCTGCCTTTTTGATTGGATCAATTATGTTATTAAAGCCAGGTGCAGTTGGGTTTACTTTACCTATTCATTTAATTATTGCTGTCACTGCAGTGACTGCAATATTTTTTTTAAGTGTGTTAGGATTAGCGCTACGTTCCAGGCGCCGGCCAATTATTACCGGCCGTGAAGCGATGATTGGAAAAATCGGTGAAGTGCAGATCGATCGAGGTCGGGTCTGGATCGATATTAACGGAGAACATTGGCAGCCGAAGCTCGATCAAAAATTTCATCAAGGTCAAAAAGTCAAAGTGATAGCCATCACTGGATTAAAACTAACTGTAAAGCCAATCAACAACGACCCATCTCAAACAGGAGCATAGACATGACTCACATTTTTTTTTACATATTAGCAGCTTTTATCATCATTATTTTATTTAGCGCGATTAACATTTTAAAAGAATATGAGCGTGGCGTGGTATTTTTACTCGGTCGTTTTTGGAAAGTCAAAGGCCCTGGGCTTATTATAGTGATCCCGATTGTGCAACAAATTGTTCGGGTACAATTACGTACAGTGGTGATGGATGTGCCGAGCCAAGATGTCATTACTCGCGACAATGTGTCGGTTCGAGTCAATGCTATTATATATTTTCGTGTCGTTGACCCGGAAAAATGCATTATTCAAGTGGAAGATTTCTATGAAGCAACCAGTCAATTAGCGCAAACGACATTACGATCGGTATTGGGGCAATATGAATTGGATCAAATGTTATCTGATCGGGAAATGCTAAATACTAGTATTCAAGCGATTCTAGATAAGTCCACTGATGCGTGGGGAATTAAAGTGATCGCTGTTGAGATTAAACATGTAGATTTAAACGAAAGTATGATACGCGCCATTGGTCGTCAAGCAGAAGCGGAGCGTGAGCGTCGGGCTAAAGTCATCCATGCAGATGGTGAATATCAAGCTTCTGCTAAGCTTTACGAGGCGGCTATGGTTTTAGCTAAGCAACCTCAAGCTATGCAACTGCGTTATATGCAAACTCTCATTGATATTGCCGGCGAAAAAAGCTCGACTATCGTTTTTCCTTTGCCTATGGATTTGCTGCAAGGCTTAACCGCTAAGTTGACAAGAGAAGAATAATTCCCGGTATTTAATTACTAATCTCGATCTTTTAAATTGCTGGGATGCAATTCATCTATCGATATCACGGTTTTAGTTTAATAGAAGTGCTTATTGCTTTGGCTTTAATGGCGGGGGTATTACTAGGGATGATATCCCTGCAAAATTTCGCTTTAAGTCAAGTTTATAGTGCTTTTTTGCAGAGTGTCGCCATGTCTCAGGCAAGTTCTCTACTTGAGCGATTTCGCACCAATGAATCTGATGCAGCAAGAGATCAGGAATTCAATCGATGGCTGCAAGAAATTCCCTATTTCCTACCTCAAAGTTCAGGGGAATACCATTGTTCGTTGAAAACAGCACCCTGCGAAATTAAGGTTACTTGGCAAGCACATGGCTCACAAACCTTTAGCTTACTTACTTTGATATAATATGAAAGAAAATGGTTTTACTTTAGTGGAATTATTAGTTGCAAGCGCGCTAAGTATTGTGTTGATGGGTGGATTGATAACCATTTATCTCAGCATTAAAACCAATAATAATTTACAGCAAGCCCTAACCAACTTACAAGAATCAGGACATTTCGCTTTATATATATTAAATCAACGCATCAGAGTGGCCGGATTGGTCAATTGCAAAAATAAAAGCGATCCTGTCGATCAAGATCAAGCCATCATTGGATACGATAGTTCCAATTTACCTTATGAATTGCAGGATCAAGTTGAATCCGGCACTGATGCAGTTGTCATCAATAGTTGCTCCGATAATTCTTCGATTTCGCTCAATACTCAATTAACACAGATGGCCTATTTTATCGGCGACACCCATCGTAAAAATAGTCAAGGTCAACGAATATTGGCTTTATTTCAAAAGCCACTGAATGGTGAGCGGATTGAATTAGTTCAAGGCGTGGAACAGATGCAAAATTTATATGGTGTGATGGTCAGCGGTGTATCAGGTCTTGCCTATTATCCAGCAAAGCTAATCGATGATTGGAAAAAAGTTCGCATAGTACAAATAAATTTATTAATTAATTCTGTTGAGCCCATATTAACTAAACCTCAACCCTATAATTTTAATATGCAAAAAATTCTGCCTGCTGATTTATTGATTCATAAACCCTGGAGCACTTATATCAATTTACGTGAGCGGTTTAATGAATTTTAATCGTCAACAAGGTATGGCTTTAATAGTGTCCTTATTCATATTAATGGTGTTAACAATTTTGGTGTTGTATACCATGGACAATAATCTTTTAAATCAAAAAACTGTGGCTGGATGGCAAGCTCAATTGATTGCTTTTAATGGCGCTGAGGCGGGGCTGCAAGCGGCTGAATCTACAATTAATGGGAAAACTGTGGATTTATCCGGTTTGCAACCTCAGGTCAACTTTGATATTACTTTAGATTCCGTAAATAAATGTCAAGGACAAATATTTAATCTTATTAGCACCGCTTCTTATCAAACCGCACGGATAAAACTTATCAGCTCATACCTTCAAACTCACTTGCCACCTTTGCCTGAATGCGCGGGTGAGGTTAATTCCCATCGCCTATGGTGGCAGCAAGTCGATACCACCTCCTAAGTATTTAGTAATCTCCTTAAGAAAAATCCGTAGGCTCATCTCGCGGCAGATCTGTCATACCGGCAGCCCCGTCATTCTACGGTTGACCTCGTTGCCTCAAATTAAAATCTAATGGGGGAATTTATCATTTAAGAAAACCTTAATAAAAAATTGCTAATGTATCTGCGTCTACTAAGTTAGGTGATAAAAAAGGAACTTAAGCGATGCGGAAAAATGATCTATCTCCCTCAGGAGCAAATGTATTCACACAAAAAACGTCAGAAACTATTAGCAAAAATACAAATTCTGTTAAATTGCAAGGGGTTCAAAAAACTCCGCCTCCCCCACCTCCACCCTCATTTTTATCTTCACCCAACTTGACTCCGTCTCAAAAGAAATTGTCAAAAATTCAAGATGAATTGTTAAAAAAATTAAAAGCTGATCAACTTGCTACCGATATTGTCCATAAAAGAAGCAGTAGAAAATTAACAGCTGAGCGTAACTCACAGGAAGTTATGAGTACCGCAGAGTTACGGCAAAGGAGAAGAGTAGGGTTACTAGATAAAGATTTGAAACTTAATCCTTCGCGTGTTGATGGGGCTGAAACAATTCTTTCTTCAGATAATAAACAGTCTGAAAATAAAAATGAAGTTAGTCGAATATTGGAAAATTTTGGTAATTCTTTAGAAAAAATAAAAAATTTTACTTCAGAACAAGGTATTACAGTGCCCGCCGACGCAAAAATTGAGGACTATGCTATAGCAATTATTAGGCAGGGGCTCGAGGATGAGGAAGAATCTGATGAGGAAGAGGACGATGAAGATAACAATTCCGATAACGAAGAAAAAAGTGATCCATTGAAGGTTGAAAAAGGAAAGGCAAAAGAAAATCCTGAAGAAAAAAAAATCACTACTAACAGTGTTATTTTTGATTCGAAAAATTTAACAAGAGAGCCTCCTGAGGTTAGAGATTTATTTGAGTTTTTATCAGGCTTAGAGTCAAAAACCTTGATTAAAAAAGCTAATGAGATGTCTTTGCATCCAAATTCATTTGAGGCAGATCAAAATTTAATCTTATGTATGGCTCAAAGGTTAGCTAAAGTCACATCGACACAATGGTTAGTGTTGGCAGGACAAGGTGAGAAGTTAAGTTCAATTATCAGACCTAATTGCCCCCATGGAGAGATTTCGAAAATTGCGTTCCAGCTCATTTATCAATTACATATATCCTTTAAATCAATTAGTCAATTGATTCTAAAAAGTAAAAATATTATGCCTTGGTCATTAGTTAAAGAGTTAACTGCACTCAATCAGTCCAAGACTCAAGAAGTGAAAAATGATTTGCTTCCAATTTTATTAAAAAATATAAGAGGTCTTGCTTTTATTTCCCAGAATATTCAAGACATTTGTCAATTGGGTGAAAGAATGGTGCAGGTGAAAAAAGAACTTGAAGACTTTGAAAATTTTGATACAGCTTCACCCGATAAAGATTTGAGAGAAGAATTAAAGCGATTAGAGCTTTCACTTTTTAAAATTAAGTTAAAGCAAAATCCCGGGCAGGTTTTAGAGCTTGCCAAGTTAATGCAAATTAAAATGATTACAATGTCGAAGGATGATTTGGTTGATCGGCTAATTTCAGCAATGGATGAAGCCAAAGAATTTGTTCAAATCGAAACTTTTGAGAATATTCCTACTCGATTGCTGGAATGGATTGAAAAAATTATTAATAATTTTGGAGATCTTCGAGAAATACCACATTTTTTTCGGAATTTAATCATCAGCATGAGTTCGAAAAAGGAGATCATACTCGGTGATTATAATCTCTGCATAAACAAGTGGGCCTCCGATTTGATAAGAAGAAATCCTCTCGATGTATGGGAATTGGCAGAACTATACAAGCATGAAGTTCCATATAATTTGCTCAATAAAGAGAAAATTCACCGAATTATTTTGACTAAAGATTTAAATAATTTAAGGATGGCTTATCAATATCTTCCGACTCCAAGAAAAAAAATAGTAATTGGAAGTGAATTTCAAAAAGAAATCGAAGAAAAGAGTGAGTATGGCAAAGTAATTCTCAAGGGATCCCAAGAAGAGATTAAGAAATATCCTCGAGTTGAAATCACGCGTTTGGCAGATACAATACTAAAACTACGTCTTGACGGTATACGTGCTTGTTTTTCTGAAACTGAAATTTTAGAATTGGCGCAAGAGTTAAGTATTAAAACTCCAGAAGCAGATTCTTCTCCATTATCAAAAGCAATAATTACTACGCTAATTATGGCAATCACACAAGATATTCAGGAGCGGATGGAAATGCATTCTCAGGATGAAAAAGATTTTAAAAATCTTTTCAAACAAGCCATCAAATTAAACATTTGTAAAGATCAAGACTTTGTATATTCCAGCGAACTTGCTCAGAATAATTCATTTTATGTTTTAGAGCTTATAATGGTATATATTTCGCTTTTAGGAGCTAAAGAAGATCTTCAGGAAGAATTTGCGTTTAATTTTACTTATCTAATAAATCATCCATCTGATTTAGACGAATTTGCTGATCTTTTAAAATTATCTTTTAATCTATCGTCAATTGATCAAATAAATAGAGCTGGTCTGGCTTGCCGAGTTTTGTTTGACCTCAATGCTAATAATTTATTCGAAGAAGAAAATATTCAACGTTTTAAAAAGACAGGCAATGAGGATAGTTTTGAAGATCCTACAATTGTGTTAATTTTAAATCAACTGAAAAAATCTGCAGAAGCCTTAGAGGAAGACGATGAGGATGGCGAAGAAGAACCAAAAGCCGATGAACAAAAAGGGCAGTGCAAAACAGAAGATGAAAATGGAGATGAAGAAGAGGATATTATCAAAGAATTATTGCAACGTATACCCTCTAGTTTAAAAAAGTCTGCGCAATTAAAGGAAAACAAATATGAACTCAAAAAAGAAAATAAAGGAGTGACCACAAAACCTAAGCTGCTGCCTCGCCAATTATTTATGGTAACTTCTTCAGAAAACATAAATGTAAAAAAAATAATGGATGATTATATAAAAGAATTATTCGAAATTATTCAAAATTACAAAAACTCAGTGGACATTGGTTTAAAATCTTTGGTGCGCAAGAAAAAAACTACTGATCGGTTTATGGCAATTATGGGTTGCCAACAAAATATTCGCGAAGTTTTTCTTGGAGATATGAAAATAGAATTAAAATTAATGCCCATTTTAATAAGAACTGAAGAAATATTTACGTTCTTTGACCATAGCCCTGCCGATTTAAAAAATGGAAGTTTAAATCCTCATCGCAAGAAATTGGCTGATCTTTTTTCTTGTTACATCTTGAAATTAATAAATGAAAGTCAATTAACCTCCGAGATTAAAAGTTTTTTAGTTAATAATTTTTCAGTCATTAATTTACTATGGCAAAATGCGCAACTTTGTTGTTATTTTCGTAAAGATAGAAAAGTGCAGGAATTAAGGAGAGATTTAATTGTTTTAGCTTCTCGACATACTGGAGCAGCTGGTAACAAAATAGCATTAACCCAAACTGCCAGGAAAATTTGGTTGGAAACAGCCCAATTATTTGCGCACATGCATGCCAAAATCAGCCTCGCATTCAGCCAAAATTTGGAAACAGCTCAGAAAATATTGATGAAAATGTCTGAAGAGATAGACATTTACGATCGAGATTTTAAACAAGGAACCACAAGTGAAAGATTAAAATGGGCGCAATGTTTTACTCAGTGCCTAAAATATTTTATACCTTGCTCGCTACTGCCAAAATCTATTAAAAATATGCTGATGAAAGAGATGAACTCTATCTTGAAATTGGTAGATCCACAATTTTCTACTCGGAATATTTCAGGTTCGAAAACATTACGTGATGAATTCATTCAATTAATTTTTAATACCGTTCCCTTCAAGGATATTACCGTCTGTGCCTCTGTTGCCGAAATTGATTTCAAAACTATTCTGTTTAAAATAAGACAAATAGCAACGACCACTAGTAGCGATCAAACACGACTTATAACCCCTCGAACTCCACGCAGCTCTCCCTCGCCCTCACATTCATCAACTGTCACAAATGGAATATCCTCGCCCTCTAGCTAGACTCTCAACACGTATAATATTTGAATTGATAGATTAAATAATTCTGTTTAAACTTGCCAATTCGACCATGCTTTATAAAAAAAGGGATTTTATGCGTATTTGTAACAATTTATTGATTTCAATTATCACTGTTTCTTTTATTAGTTTCGCTTTACCCTGCGCTAGGGCAAGTAGCGAGACTGGACCCGTTGACTATTTAAGAAATGCCTGGGGAATGGAGGGTGCACTCACTAATGGGAATGTTTCAATTGGCGCAACTAATTACGATCCTCGTTATTCTGTGGGGCTATTTGGTGCTGCAGATATTGGTGACAATAACAATCATACGCAAATTTACAGTATAGGGGTTTTTGGCGGACCAAGATATATTTTACTCCCCCGCACTTACTTTGCTTATGGTATAGACCTTACTGGGAATTTTGGCAAAAAAAATGGCGAAAATTTGAAAAATAGTTATTTTGTAGGTCCTTACATAGGAATAGATTACTATCTGTCCACCCATGTTCAACTCAGCGGCTTTATTAACCCATATGCTTATAGCCATGAAACTATAGGCAATAATTCCAACAGTACCCATCATGTCTTTTCGACTGGCGGCATTGCTATTTCCTATTTGTTCTAATCGTTACATTCAGACTGGTGACCCAGATCAATTCACAGTCTTTGTATTTCACAAACTAGAGTAAGATATTAATCTAATTAAGTCTTTCGGCCATTTAGTAAATGTAATCAGATGACTCCTATGGCATACTTCAAATCTCATTTCTCGGGGGCCTCTCAGTCTCATATTATCTGAACCAGGACAAGCCCCCAATATTTGACGTGCTAAAATAAAAGAAAAGTGTTATAATCTAGCTCAATTCATAGACAGGAGTTGGGGGATTAATGCCGGTTCGCCAGTTTAAAAAAGTGTATCAGCCCGCTATGCTCGCCTTAGCAGACGGCAGTTTATTTCCCGGTATTGCGATTGGCGCCAGTGGCCAGGCCATTGGCGAAGTGGTCTTTAATACCGCTATGACCGGCTATCAAGAAATCCTTTCTGACCCTTCTTATGCTGAACAAATAGTCACCTTAACTTACCCACATATCGGTAATGTAGGCGTAAATCCTGACGATCAAGAATCCTCACGAGCTTGGGTCAAGGGTTTGATAATTCGAGATTTATCCCTTACGGTCAGTAACTGGCGAGCCCGGCAATCTTTGCCCGAGTATTTGCTTGCGCAACAAATTGTGGCTATTGCGGGAGTTGATACCCGCCGCCTGACGCGTATGTTGCGTGAACAGGGAGCTCAATCAGGTTGCATCATGACTGGATCTATCGACCCGCAGCAGGCAGTTGCTGCAGCACAAGCTTATCCAGGTTTGCTCGGAATGGATCTGGCTAAAAAGGTTTCTACTACTGAAATACAAACTCATGAAAATCAGGGGCGTTGGCATGTTGTCGTCTATGATTACGGAGTTAAGTCACAAACCTTGCGATTGTTGGCAGACCGTGGCTGCCGTATTACTTTAGTGCCCGCACAGACCAGTGTTCAACAAGTCCTTGCCTTAGCTCCCGATGGAATAATCTTGGCGAATGGGCCTGGTGATCCAGCAGTTTGTGATTATGCCATAGATGCAATCAAAACTTTATTGCCCTTACAAATCCCCTTATTTGGAATTTGTTTAGGTTTCCAACTGTTGGCGTTGGCTACTGGAGGGAAAACCTCCAAAATGAAATTTGGCCATCATGGCGCTAACCATCCAGTGATAGATTTACAACGAAATCGGGTCATGATCACCAGTCAAAATCATGGATTCTGTGTTGAGGAGCAAAGTTTGCCTGATTGCTGGCAAATCACTCATCGTTCTTTGTTCGATCAATCTTTGCAAGGATTTGTTCATCGACATCAACCCGTCATAGGATTTCAGGGCCATCCCGAAGCCAGTCCAGGCCCACATGATATTATTGAGTTATTTGATCAATTCATTTCTTTGATGGAGAAAAACCCACCGCATGCCAAAACGTACTGACATCCATAGTATTTTAATTATCGGGGCAGGCCCGATTGTGATTGGCCAGGCTTGTGAATTTGATTACTCAGGTACACAAGCATGTCGGGCTCTACGTGAAGAGGGTTATCGAGTTATTTTAATTAATTCTAACCCAGCCACCATTATGACCGATCCCGACATGGCCGATGCGACTTATATTGAACCCATTCATTGGCAGGTCGTGGAAAAAATCATCGCCAAAGAGAAAGCCGGATGCGTTAATACCGACAATGGGGGGGCAAACTGCTTTAAATTGTGCATTGGATTTAGTGCGCGAAGGGTGTGTTAAGTAAATATGGCGTGCAGATCATTGGCGCCTCGCGCGAGGCGATTGATAAAGCCGAAGACCGCGAATTGTTTCGCCAGGCCATGAATAAAATAGGCTTGGCGACGCCACGTTCTGGCTTGGCGCATAATATGGAAGATGCCTGGCGGATATTAGAAGAAATAGGATTCCCTGCGGTGATTCGTCCATCGTTTACCATGGGCGGCAGCGGTGGTGGTATTGCTTATAATCGTGAAGAATTTGAAGAAATATGTCAAGGGGGTTTGGAATTATCGCCAACTCTGAATTATTGATTGACGAATCGATTATTGGCTGGAAGGAATATGAAATGGAGGTGGTTCGCGATTGTAAAGACAATTGCATTATTGTGTGTGGAATTGAAAATTTCGATCCGGTGGGAATTCATACCGGTGATTCCATCACTGTTGCCCCGATTCAAACTTTAACTGATAAAGAATATCAAGTTTTGCGTAACGCAGCCATCGCCATTTTGCGTGAAATCGGCGTTGAAACCGGTGGTTCGAACGTGCAATTTGCAGTTCATCCCCAAGATGGGCGGTTGATGGTGATCGAGATGAATCCGCGAGTATCTCGATCATCCGCCCTGGCTTCCAAAGCCACTGGTTTTCCCATCGCTAAAGTAGCGGCAAAATTGGCAGTTGGTTATACCCTGGATGAATTAGCCAATGAAATAACTGGTGGTAAAACGCCAGCCTCATTTGAACCGACCATCGACTATGTGGTAACAAAATTACCTCGATTTAATTTTGAAAAATTTCCTCAATCCGATCCACGGCTGACAACACAAATGAAATCGGTCGGGGAAGTAATGGCCATTGGTCGAAATTTTCAAGAATCCTTGCAAAAAGCTATTCGAGGTTTAGAAATTGGTGTCAATGGATTAGATGCTAAAATTGATTTTAATAATCCTTCCCTCGACGCAGAGCAAATCGATACTCGACTACATCAAGAATTACGCATCGCCGGGCCTGATCGTCTTTGGTATATTGCTGACGCATTTCGTTACGGATTTTCACTGGAGCAAATTCATTCTTTAACGCGCATTGACCCTTGGTTCCTCATCCAAATTGCCGATTTAGTCCAAAGTGAACAAGAGTTAAGCCATTATCGCCTGCCACAAATGACAGCTGACATGCTGTTTGCTTTAAAGCGCCAGGGCTTTTCAGATTATCGATTGGGGTTCCTGTTGCAAGAAACTGAAGAAGAGGTGCGTCACTATCGCCATCAATTAGGTATTAGGCCAGTTTATAAACGGGTTGATACCTGTGCCGCAGAATTTAGTACCGACACTGCCTACCTGTATTCAACTTACGAGCAAGAAAATGAATGTGCACCTAGCCATAACGAAAAAATTATGGTGTTAGGAGGGGGGCCAAATCGGATTGGGCAAGGAATTGAATTTGATTATTGCTGTGTACATGCTGCCTTAGCCATGCGGGAATTAGGCTATGAAACCATTATGGTTAATTGTAATCCTGAAACCGTTTCAACCGATTATGATATTTCAAATCGCCTTTACTTTGAGTCATTGACCTTAGAAGATGTACTAGAAATTGTGGCGATAGAAAAACCTAAAGGGGTCATTGTTCAATATGGCGGTCAAACTCCCTTAAAGTTAGCACGTGACCTAGCCAAAGCGGGGGTGCCGATTATTGGCACTTCTCCAGAAGCCATTGATTGTGCCGAAGACCGCGAACGTTTTCATCATTTATTAAATGAATTGGGTTTGTCGCAACCCCGTAATGGCACGGTTCGCAGTCGAGAAGAAGGATTGAGACTAGCAAAAGTTTTTGCGTATCCGATGATAGTTCGCCCTTCTTATGTTTTAGGTGGGCGGGCTATGAAGGTTATTTTTAACGAACACGAATTAACGAAGTACATGCAGACTGTCTCTGGCGTGTCGCCGGAGTCACCTTTATTACTTGATCAATTTTTAGATGATGCGATTGAAGTCGATGTAGATGCAGTCTGTGATGGTCAACAAGTATTGATTGGTGGGATTTTAGAGCATATCGAACAAGCGGGTGTTCACTCGGGTGATTCATCCTGCACTTTTCCCCCTCATAGTTTAAGTAAAGATATTCAACAAAGATTGAAAGAACAAATGCGTTTAATGGCCAAAAAACTAGGGGTGATTGGCTTGATCAATGCCCAGTTTGCGATTAAAAATAATGAAATTTTTGTGTTAGAAGTCAATCCACGTGCTTCGCGGACTGTTCCATTTATTGCTAAAGCCACGGGCCTTTCACTGGCTAAAATTGCTGCCCGGTGCATGGTCGGAGTGAGCTTAGCCGAACAAGGCGTGCACCAAGAAATTATTCCCCCTTATTTTGCTATTAAAAATGCCATATTCCCCTTTGCAAAATTTCCTGGAGTAGATCCCATCTTAGGTCCAGAAATGCGTTCAACCGGAGAGGTGATGGGAATAGGTAGCAGTTTTGGCCAAGCATTTGCTAAAGGACAATTGAGCAGTGGACAGCGATTACCTTCCAGCGGCCGTGCCTTTGTTAGCGTTCGCGATGCAGATAAATCTCGGGTCGCAAAAGTTGCAAAACTATTAGTTGAGCAAGGCTTTACGGTAATGGCAACGCAAGGCACCGCCGCTGCTTTAGCGGCTGCTGGGGTGCCTTGTGAAATAGCTAACAAAGTGAATGAAGGCCGACCTCATATTGTCGATATGATTAAAAATAATGAGATTCAATTTATTGTGAATACCACTGAAGGTGAGCAAGCGATTGCCGATTCATTTGCCATTCGTCGCAATGCGGTATCACGAAAGATTTGTTACACTACGACTTTGGCGGGTGGGGAAGCAGCTTGTTTGGCTTTATTAGCTGGTGATATAGGTGATGTGAATAGCTTACAAAGTCTGCATCAACAGGTGGCGCAATTAACATTGTCTAACGAGGAGGTTTTATGACAAAAGTGCCTATGACTCTTGAGGGACATAAAAAGCTGACTGTAGAATTGGAAAGATTAAAAAATGCCGAACGTCCGCGAATTATTGCCGCCATTTCTGAGGCTCGTGCTCATGGTGATTTAAAAGAAAATGCAGAATACCATGCTGCTAGAGAACAACAAGGTTTTATTGAAGGTCGGATCCGCGAACTAGAATCTAAATTATCGAATGCCCACGTGATCGATGTGAGTAAATTGATGAATGCCGGTAAAGTTGTTTTTGGTTCCACGGTGACTTTGAGTCATATGAATGACGAGAGCCAAGTAACCTATCAGATTGTTGGTGAAGATGAAGCGGATATAAAACAACGAAAAGTTTCGGTGAGCTCTCCTTTAGCGCGCGCATTAATTGGCAAGAATGTTAACGACGAAGTGGTGGTTAAAACCCCACAGGGAGATATCGCTTACGAGATCGTTGCGGTGGAATATTAAAAAGTGTCATTCCGGAAAACGCTAGTGCCTTATGGCGCCGCGGGATGACATGGGCTGCGGGACGACGTAGCAAGGGACAAAGTATTAGCATTTATCCGGGATTGACACTCATTGTTACAAGGAGGTATTTATGCCCACGGCTTCTGCTCAGAAGATTTTGCCTATGGCTGAGTTAATCAAAGAACTCACCTACCACCGCCGTAAAAAAAATAAAATAATTTTTGCCCATGGCGTTTTCGATATGTTACATCGAGGCCATGTTACTCTAATATCAGAAGCTAAAAAGCTAGATGGTATTTTAGTAGTTGGAGTCGAAAACGATGAAAACGTTAAAAAATTAAAAGGTAATGACCGTCCAATCCATTCACAACAGGCTAGGCTGTATGTCTTATCACACCTTGAACCTATCGATTATCTTTTTCTCATTCCTCAATATCAATTGCAAGACATGAATGCATTCTATACCGATATTTATAAACAACTAGGAGCGGATGTACTGGCCACTTGCGTTGAAGCGGGCCGTTACGGTTTACTTAAAAAAGAACACGCTAAAGATGCAGGAATGGATTTCGTCAATATACCTGAACTTTATGAACGCAATACTACCAAGGTGATTGAAATTCTTTGTCAAACTAATAAATAGTATGAGCGAGCTGAGTTATTATTACTTTGACCATGAAGCCGATATTGGTATCGTCGGCCAGGGCAAAACGTTAGAAGAAGCATTTGAACAAGCGGCGCGCGCAGTATTTGCTTATATGGCAGATCTTTCAAAAGTCAATGCTCTTCAAACTATTCAAATCGAATTTGAAGAAACGGATCAAGAATTAGCATTAGTGGAGTGGTTAAATAAATTAATTGGTGAATCACGCCAAGCAGGAATAATTTTGGCAAATTTTAAATTACGCCATCAAGGCGATTATTGGCGAGGTGAAGCAAGTGGTGAACCATGGCAGGAGTCTACACCGCGAGGGACTGAAGTGAAGGGTGCAACCTTGACCATGTTATCTGTCAGTCAACACCCAGGCTTTTGGCAAGCTCGGTGTGTGGTTGATGTTTAAAACAGAGAGTAGCTATGGACATGCAACGCATACAAAAAATTGATGAATACCGTTGGACAATGCCACGTAGTCCAGGAGAAATTCGCGCGGAAATATGCTTCTATGGCAGCGAATCATTAATCGCCCACATGGACGAAAAAGTCCTCGAACAAATCACCAATGTTGCCCGTTTACCTGGATTGGTTGGGATGGCCATGGCTATGCCAGATGCCCATTGGGGATATGGGTTTCCAATTGGAGGGGTCGCTGCTTTTGATCCGGAACAAGGCGGTATTATTTCTGCAGGGGGTGTGGGGTTTGATATTTCTTGTGGGATCCGTTGCTTGCGCACCAACTTACTCTGGAACGATATCATGAATTCCAGCCATCATTTGGCGGATATTTTATTTCAAACTATTCCAGCAGGCGTGGGTCGAGAAGGTTTACTGAAATTATCTCCTCGCGAATTGGATCATGTATTAATCGGCGGAGCGAATTGGGCTGTTAAACAAGGCTATGGTCATAAGGGGGATTTAGAATTTATCGAAGAGCATGGGCAAATGGCGGGTGCTATTCCAGAGCATGTTTCTGAGTTAGCTAAAAAACGTCAGCGTGGGGAAATGGGGACGTTAGGGTCAGGTAATCATTATTTAGAAGTGCAAATGGTCGATAAAATTTATGATCTCGTGTCGGCGCAAGCATTCGGACTTCGTGAAGGTCAAGTATCTTATTTCCATTCATTGCGGTTCTCGAGGTCTGGGCCATCAAATTGGCACCGATTATTTGGTGAGATTGGCCAAGGCCGCAGCAAGATTAAAAGTGACTTTACCTGATCGCGAACTGGCTTGTGCGCCGATCAAATCGCTGAAGGCCAGGAATATTTAGGCGCCATGAATGCTGGCATTAATTGTGCATTGGCGAATCGACAAATCCTCACTCATTTAACTCGCGAAGGTATGCAGCGTATTGATCCTGGAGTCGACGTTCAAACACTTTATGATGTTTCCCATAACACCTGTAAACTCGAAGCCCATGAGGTTGACGGTCAAACTCGGCATTTATACGTGCATCGCAAGGGCGCCACGCGCGCTTTTGGCCCTGGTCATTCGGCTCTGCCGAATATTTACCGGCCAGTGGGTCAGCCAGTCGTGGTGGGTGGAAGTATGGGGACTGGATCTTATATTCTTGCCGGCAATCCGCCTTCAATTAAACCGTGCATTTGCTTCCGCCAGCCATGGAGCGGGAAGGGCGATGAGCAGACACCAAGCCATCAAGCAATGGCAAGGACGTCAGTTAGTTGATCAATTGAGCTTGGAGGGGATCATTATCCGCAGCGCCACGATGCGCGGAGTCGCTGAAGAAGCCCCGCTCGCTTACAAAGACGTTCACATAGTTGCAGAGTCGACAGAAAAAAGCGGATTAGCACGGCGTGTCGCATTATTAAAGCCAAAAATATGTGTGAAGGGTTAACTAATATTTCCCTTCTCCCGCTTCCATTTGATATTACAGCCGAGGCTAGGATGTTGAACTGGATTGACGGTTTGTCCAGAAAGAATAGCATCCAGAGCTGCCTTTAAATCCTCTCCGGTCACGGGAATTTTTTTTCCAGGCGTTGACTCATCAAAACGCCCACGATAAACACACGATAAATTTTTGTCGAATATATAAAAATCCGGGGTGCAGGCGGCCTGGAAATCTTTAGCTGTTTGCTGTGATTCATCAAACAAATAAGGAAACGGATAATGGTATAAGGTGGCAATTTGCTGCATTTTATCAGGAGAGTCATCAGGATAGTCTTTTATATCATTGGAATTAATAGCAATAAAGTTAATCCCTTTTGTTTGATATTCCGCCGAAACTTCCACTAATTTTGTTTGAATATGTTGTACAAACGGGCAATGGTTGCAGATAAACATCACCACTGTCGCAATGGGTGATTTCAGTTCTTGCAGCGAGAGCATTTTACCGGAAATGGTATCTGGTAGGGTGAAGTCCGGCGCTTTGGTACCTAAAGGCATCATGTTTGATGCAGTTAATGACATATAGTTCCCTTAATTTTAAAAATAACAAATATAGCAGATCTTCATTCTCAATTGTATACTATCAATTTTTAATTCTTGGGGATCCATTAAAAGTAACTTATACAGGTATAAGGAAAAAATGAATTAAATGCTGATATTTATCCTGGATACCGGCGAAGGCCGCTATCCAGGATAAATGTTCGTCTTAAGTATTAGCTTGGGTATATATGCAAACACAGAACGAAATATCAATGAAAAATATATTAAATATTGCTGCCTATAAATTTGTTAGTTTACCAGCGGGGCAATTATCCGATTGGCGATCCGCTTTGAAAATTAAAGCTAACGAATGTTATTTAAAAGGTACCATTTTATTAAGTATCGAGGGAATTAATTTATTTTTAGCCGGTGAGCCAGATTATATTCAAGAGTTTCAAAATTTTCTGCAGCAGCAGTACCCTCAATTAAAAAATTTACATTACCGGCAAAGCTGGTCTGATTTTCAACCTTTTAGACGTTTGCTGGTGCGCTTAAAAAAAGAAATTATTTCCATGGGTTGTGCACAGATCCAACCTGAAAAGCAGAACGCACCTTATCTTCATCCTAAAATACTTCGCCAATGGTTTGAACAAGGACTGCCAATGGTGGTACTTGATACTCGCAATGATTACGAAGTGAAGCTAGGAACGTTTGATAAGGCCATGGAATTAAATATAAAAAATTTTCGTCATTTTCCGCAAGCGATTAAACAACTTCCGCCAGAAATCAAAGAACAACCGATTGTTACCTTTTGTACGGGAGGTATTCGTTGTGAAAAGGCGGCATTATGGCTACAGAGTCAGGGTTTTAAAAACGTCTATCAACTACAAGGGGGCATTTTAAATTATTTTGCCGAATGTGGAGAGGATTTTTTTCATGGCAAATGTTTTGTATTTGATGATCGCAGTACAATTGATTCGATGTCAATGCATAATCACACTAACAATAACAAAGAAAATTAATATTATCATTCCGCGAGCCGAGCTGTGTACACGGTGCGCGGGATGACCAATTGTTATCCGATGAAACTTTTTAATTTGAAAATGCACCCAGATTGTTTAGAATATCCCCGTCGCGTAAAGACAGTCCCCTCGGGGTGGGAACTTATAATTAATTTTTAATTTAAAGGGTTAAATAAATGTCCATCGTTAAAATTTTACAATTTCCAGATCCACGTTTAAAAAAAGCCGCTCAATGGGTGGAAAAAGTGGATGATGACGTTAGAAAAATAGTTAATGATATGTTTGATACCCATTATAATGCCGAAAATTGCGCGGCCTTAGCGGCGACACAATTGGATTTTATTAATCCCCCTCGGATTACCGTCATTGATTTTTCTGAAAAAAGAGATCAGCCATTATGTTTAATTAATGCTGAAATTATTGCCCGGGAAGGTGAACAGATTGTGCCTGAAGGCTGTATGTCAGTGGGTGGTGAGTTGGAAGATAGAATCTTTGAATATGTACCTAGGGCGATGAAAATCAAAGTTCGTGCTTTAAATACTGAAGGCCAGCCATTTGAAATGGAAGCCGAAGGATTTATGGCGCAATGTATCCAGCATGAATTGGACCATTTAGATGGCCATCTTTATTTGGACCGTTTATCGTTTTTGAAACGCGATCGCTTGATCACAAAACTAATGAAACTTTTAAAGAAATGAGCGCAGAATCAGCCAGTATGGCTTGCCCTTGTGGCTCAGAAAAATCTTACGAAAATTGTTGTCAGCCTTATCTGCAAGGGGAACTATATCCGCCAACCCCCCAAGCATTAATGCGCTCTCGTTACACAGCTTACACACGTGCTGATATTGAATATATTCAACGTACCATGCGCGGTCCAGCATTGCAGGGCTTTAATGCGGAAAGTGCTGGACAGTGGGCACGGCAAATTCAATGGTTAAATTTGAAAATTGTTGACGCTCCTGCTGTTAATGATCAAACTGTTCGGGGTTATATAGAGTTTATGGCTTTTTTTTCAGAGAATGGCTGTCGACAAGTGATCCATGAACGCAGTGAATTTCAAAAACTTGAAGGTCGATGGTATTACTTCCAAGGTCGTACCCCAAAAATTAATCGCAATGATTCCTGCCCTTGCGGTAGTTTAAAAAAATTTAAATATTGCTGTCAGCGCTAAGCTCGCATACGTCATCCCGGAAAACGCGCAGCGTTTATCCGGGACCCAGGATGAATACTGACGTTTAATGGATTTAATCCACAAAGTCCAATATTTATTTCTAGAACTTTTTGTTTAAAAACTCTGAATAAATGTAAATATTGTATCCTGGGTCCCGGATAAATACTGCGCATTTTCCGGGATGACAATAATTTTAAAAATTCATCCAGCATTCAGTAGCAGGTGCGCGCATATTGTAGTGTGAACCCATCACATAACCATAAGCGCCAGTATTGGCGATAAGTAATACGTCACCTTCCCTTGTCTCAGGCAAAATCCTTGAATAACCTAGCACATCTCCTGACTCACAAATTGGACCCACGATATGTGCAGTTAAACTAGTTTTTTGATCTAGCCGAGTTAAATTAACAATTTCATGAAAAGAGCCGTACAAAGCGGGACGTATCAAAGAATTCATTCCGGTTTCAATACCCACGAACATCACTCCATTTTTATCTTTAACTTGAGTGACCCGCGCTAGAATAACGCCTGCTTCAGCCACCAAGTACCTACCCGGTTCCATCCAGATTTTTAAATCTGGAAAAGCAGCTTTAGCTTGCAATAAAGAATGGTTGACAACTTGTAAATTGAGAGGATGTTGACTTGGGTTTTCGGTAACTCCTAATCCACCCCCCACATTAATCACTTTAACATCAGGAAAATGATCCAATAATTGGCTTAAAACAATAAAATTTTCTTGCCAGGTTTTTTCGCGCAATATGCCACTACCGACATGAGCATGTAAACCCGCAACTACGATATGATGTTGGTGAATTAAATTTATCAATAAGTTTAATTCAGATAAAGGAATGCCGAACTTCGAGTCGCTACCCCCGGTACAGACATAATGATGGTGGCCGTAGCCTTGACCTGGATCGAAACGCAGGAAGACCGGTTTGCCAGCAAAAACATCTGGCCAAAATTGCAATGGATACAAGCTATCTAGAGTGACGACAATATTGAGCGACATCGCCTGTGCGTATTCTTCACGTTGAGCAAAATTGGGAGTAAATAAAATCCTAGTACGCTCAATGTCCGGAAACAAATCCAAGACAAAGTTAACTTCAAATATAGAAACACATTCAAAATTTATGCCTAATTGATGAAATTGTTTGAGAATATCGGCATTGCCATTGGCTTTCATCGCATAATAAATTCGGTCGATCGCTTGGCAATCTAATAAATGCTGCGCTTGGTGACGCAAACATTGCGCATCGTAAACATATAATGCTTGCCCGCGTTGATGAATTAAATTGAGTAATTGCTCACGGCGTGTTACCCACCAGGGAATAACCTTAGTGCTGGGTGCGGGTATATGACCAAATTCCTCTAACCAACTACGACTAAAAAAGTCATCGTGATTATTTTCAATCAACAGATTATGGATTTTCTGCGCTAATCGTTCAGCTTGATCTTCGTCAACCACAAAGGTGAGATTTAAATCATTGGCCGCTTGACTTAGCATATGGATTTGTTGCTGCTCAAAAACTTGAAAAACTTCTCCAAGTTTATATAAATTGGAGCGAATGTTATGGCCAATGAGACTTAAGGTCGAACAAGGGCCAATGAGATTTGCTTTACCAAAGTCATTTAAATCGTTGAGTAATAAATTTATTAAATCCATATTCCCAGAGGTGGCGCTATTATCTAGCGAAACAGTGACATTTGATTCCGAAGTCGAAACTATGATCCACCGATAGCCCGCGTTTTTTAAAGCAATTAAATATATTGGCCAGAAATCCAACTTGATGCCACATTCTAACAGTTTCAATTGAAATCAAAAGCACGCCGTACTTACACAAAATAGCTTTAATTTGCATGGTAGTGGTGGCGTCAATTAAAGAGATTTCAGTCCCTTCACGGTCGGGAAGCGAGGTGCATTTTACCCATAAAGGAATACTTTGCTGTTTCACCGGCGGGATTGAGTTGGGATGCAAAACTTTACCTCCCATAGAGGCAATCTCTTGCGCTTCGTCATAATCTAACTTTCTGAGTAATCGAGCTTCGGGTATTTGGCGCGGATCAGCGGTATAAATACCCGGAACGTCTGTCCAAATCTCACATCTTTTAGCGTTAATTTTGGCGGCAAAATAAGCAGCAGAGGTGTCGGAACCGCCCCGGCCAAATAATACAGTTTCACGATGATGATTACTGGCAATAAATCCTTGAGTGACAACGACCGGCGAGAGAGAATTTAATTTAGTTAATAAATTTTCATCATAATCAGCACTGCACCGTGCCATCAGATAGGCGGCCCCGCTATGGGCTGAAGGATCTTCAACTGCAATCAGCAAATCACGCGCATCTTGCCAATCGACAGGCAATTGTTGATTGCGCAAAAATGCTGCGGCTAACACCGTCAACATTAACTCACCGAACGCCATCACTTGCGCACGGATCCGTGGACTGGCTTCAGCAACTAAAGAAATCCCTTCAGCTAATTGATTAAGTCGATTAAAGTGAGGGCTGAGCAATTCATCAAAGTTTAGCCCAAATTCCTGACTTAAGTTTTTATGAATATTTTCTATATCCAATAACACTGTTTGGTGTTGACCGGTTAAGGCCGAGTGGATCAATGCATCCAATTTATTGGAAATATGCGTGATCGCCGAACAAACCACAACAATACGGAATGAATTAGCCAAATGCCCACGAATAATTCCGATTATATTTTGCCAATTCGATAAACTAGAAACGCTAGTACCGCCAAATTTAATAACCATCCAGTTATGGGTCATTTTACTTTCTCCATTGAAAATATTTCAATAACTATAGCAATACTTCTCTACATTTACTCCTTATCCCTTCGGGCTTACCTATGGAAAAGTCCTTACCTTGAACTAGGCCTCATCAATATTTTCCATCGCCAGGTGTTCGCGGGACAATGCAATGGCGGGGCCGCAATTCTCGCTGAGTACAACGAAAATTGCTCCTGTTTATATCCTGCGCTCGGCAGAGCCGATGCTCGGAATGAAGGGGGAGCGCTTCGCGCAGCTCCCCCTTGCGATCCCCCATGGCGTAAAGAATTTTCTATGAAAATTATTTTGCCACTGGCGCCTGGCGGTGGGAAATATTGACGGGGGATGGTTCAAGGTAAGAATTTGCATAGGATTAGCCCGAAGGAAGAGGAGATTGATTTAGTAAATCCAGCGCAATTTTTGCTACTGTTTGAGAATTATTATTTTCGGTCATGACCTTCCGCAAAATTGATAAATTGTTGAGTGCTTGCTGGCGATAATTAAGGTCGGTCATTAAGCGCATGATTTCTTCAGCGATCCGTGAAGGACAGGCATCACTCTGAATAAACTCCTTAGCGATCTGCTTTTGCGCAACGATATTACAAAGACCAATCTGGGTCATTCGTATAACAGAGCGAGCAATCCAATAGTTGAGGAAATTAGTTTTGTAGACAACGACTAGCGGAACCTGAGCGAGAGCCACTTCTAACGTTCCAGTGCCAGATTTTACAATAGCCGCATGACATACTGATAAAAGCTGATAGGTGTTATTTTTAACAATAGTGATTCCAGCCATCAAATTCGCAGGCAAATCGTTTAAATTTAAAGTACTAGCCAACGGCAAAACAAATTGTGCTTGGGGAATTTTTTCGCGAATTAGTTGAATAGTTGCGATCATCAGCGGAAGTAAGCGATGAATTTCTTGCAAGCGACTACCAGGGAAAATAGCAATGATCGGATGCTCTGGATTTAATTGATATTGCTGATAAACAAGGTTTTTATTTTGATCGACTCGGATCAAGGCTGTTAAGGGGTGACCCACAAAGGTCACAGGAACATTTTCTTTTTGATAGATCTTAGCTTCAAATGCAAATAATACTGCCATATGATCGATGTTTTTACGAATCGTATCAATACGTCTGTAACGCCACGCCCAAATTTGTGGACTCACATAATACAGAACTTTAATCGACGACCGTTTTGCAATTTTTGCGATGCGTAGATTAAATCCCGGATAATCAATTAAGATCAGTAAATCAGGGGGATTTTTTTTAAAAATATTTTTTACCGCCTGCATGGCGGAACGAATGGTAGAAAATTTTTTTAAGACTTCCCACCAACCGATAATATCCATGGAGCGATTATCAATCACGATATTGACCCCGGCTTGACGCATTTTTTCCCCGCCCATTCCTAATAAATGCAGATCGGGATGCAAGTTCAATAATTCTTTAGCGAGAGTTGCACCTAATAAGTCGCCCGAGGCTTCACCTGCAATGAGGAGTATACGTTTATTAATCATCTACCGGCACTTGTTTAGACTGCATGATGAGTTCAGTTATTTGGATAGCCGTTTGTAAAGCGCGTTTCCCATCTTCTCCAGAAACGACGGCTGGGGTATGGTCAACGATCGCCATCAAAAAAGCTTCGATTTGAGTTTTTAAAGGGTCATCTTTAGGCAAACTTTGCTTTTGTTGCAGCATTTGCGCTAATCCTAATGGATCTTCACTCAACTTTTTACGATGAGTTGTCAATTTTTTATTGTGAAGATCTAAATTAAAATGTACATCATCTTGAAAAATATGCAGACGACGAGAAACCTTAGGATGGATGCGGCTGGCGGTGATATTGGCCACACAGCCATTGGCAAATTCGATACGCGCATTGGCAATATCGATCTGTGGTGAAAGAATCTCGCTGCCATTAGCCAAAATTTTTTTAATCGGTGATTTTACCATGGATAAAATCAAATCAATATCATGAATCATTAAATCTAAGACCACGTTAACTTCACTGCCGCGTAATTTAAATGGTGCAAGACGCATACCCTCAAAAAACCGAGGGTTCTGCAGTTCGGGTTCAGCCGCCTTAATAGTATTGTTAAAACGTTCGATATGACCAATTTGTAAAACCAAATTATTTTGGTTGGCCAAATGAATTAAATGGTCTGCTTCTGCAATGGTCACGCTAATCGGTTTCTCCAATAATACATGGACGCCTTGCTCGAGGAAGAAACTAGCAATTTCATGGTGAGAAGGAGTGGGGGTGGCGATACTGACGGCTTCAACAGTACCAATTAAACTTCGGTAGTCTTGGATTGCCTGAACACCTAACGGTTGAGCGATGAGTTGAGATTGTTCAAAATTTGAATCACATACCGCGACTAAATGCGATTGAGGTAAGCACGCATATTTTTGCGCATGAAATTTCCCTAAATAGCCAACGCCCACCACAGCAGTAAGAATTTTTTTTTTCATATATGAAAGTTATTAAATCACAAATTTCTCACTGAATACAGTGAGAAATTTGTTCCTTGTTATATGCTGCGCTCAGCAAAGCAGATACTTCTAATGACGCCATTGTAAATCTTTGATTTATAATGGCGTCATTTCTGATATTTCCCCAGTTTTTGGGGTGGGGTGCTCGCAATGAAGGGGGAGCGCTTCGCGCTGCTCCCCCTTGCGATCCCCCATGGCGTAAGGAATAAATTTTTGATAATCTTTTCCATGCTTACTTCCCCAGGAGGGTAAGGATGCATGAATAAGGATTGCTGAAAAAATGAAAACGATTTTAATAGCCGGCGTGGACGAAGTAGGACGTGGACCCTTGGCTGGGCCATTAATCGCGGCTGCTGTTATTTTGAATCCTAAACGTAAAATCAGAGGCTTAGCAGATTCAAAACAATTGACGGCCTTACAGCGAGACGACCTCTATCAACATATCACCAAAAAATGTTTAGCTTATGCAATAGGCAGAGCTGAAGTGGAAGAAATTGAGCGCCTTAATATTCATTACGCAAATTTATTAGCGATGCAACGCGCGGTCATGGCCCTAGCCATTGCTCCAGACAATGTACTGGTGGATGGCATCCATTGTCCCCAACTTGAGATACCGGTACGTGCGATTGTCCAAGGGGATTCAACAGTACCCGCTATCAGTGCAGCCTCCATTATTGCCAAAGTAACTAGAGACCGTGAAATGATTGAGTTAGACGCGCTTTATCCGGGTTATGGTTTTGCCCAACATAAAGGTTATTCCACAATAAAACATCGCCAGGCTATAGAGCAATTAGGCATCTGCGAACTTCATCGTAAAAGTTTTACGCGAATTGCGCTGCAATTATCTTTTGTGGATCAAGATCAGTGAAAAAGACTACCCAAAAAAACTATCTTGCCTGGTATTTTTAGCAATGCATTAGAATGGTATGAAAGCCGAGGTTCGTCACCCCGCGACTTGATCGCGGGATGACGGACGACGGACGTACTACGGATCTCAATTATTCTTTCGTTAAACCAGATTTAACATCTTTAACGTTTTTAACAGATTTAGCAGTTTGCATAGCTTGTTTAATTTGTGTGGGATTTTTAACTTTACCTGTTAAATAAACAACGCCATCTTTGGTTTCAACATGAATCGCCCAAGCGCCCGGCTGATTTTCATCCCCAACCAGATTATTTTTAACTAATAAACCTTTTACTTTGGCAGTGATCATTGTATCAGCTAAAGGTTGCTGACTAGATTTAACTGTTAAACCGCTGCTCTCCACATCTTTCACCCCATCGGTATTTTGAGCGAAAATGATGGCTTGTTCATATTGCGCATCGCTATCCACATTGCCGGATAATTTAACGATACCATTATCGGTAGTGACTTTAATATCAAAAGCGCTCAGCAATGAGCTTTTGAGCAATTTGGCTTTGATTTTTGCAGTGATGGTACTATCATTAAAAGTTTGACTAGCAGAATCAAATTTGCTTGGATTTTTTGATTGGCTGTCCGCTTGAGAATTATCATACCCAAAAGCAAAAAAACTGAGCATAAGTAAATTAAAACCGATAAAAAAATGCAAAATATATTTGCAAAAACCTTGACTGTTTTTCATAAACATCTCCTAAATAAAAACTCTATTGTCAGTATAAACGATCAATGTGTTTAATAAAAGATGTCATTCTAACCTTGCCTTGGCAGGTCGCTTACGAGTATCTTATCGAGATGAATGCCGCAACCTCTCCTCAATTTATCCATTTGAAATGTCATACCGAATATTCTATTCGCGAAGGTCTATTGCGAATTAAACCTTGGTTGGCGCAAGTTAATCAGTTGAAAATGCCAGCGGTGGCAATGACCGACCAGTGCAATTTGTTTGGGTTAGTCAAATTTTACCGTCAGGCATTAGTCATGGGGATCAAACCAATTATAGGTGTGGATATTAATCTGGCTATAGAAGCAGAATTTTTTACAGTGACGTTACTGTGTCAAAATCTCATGGGCTATCAAAATTTATTAAAGCTACTTTCACGAGCCTATACGGAAGGACAAAATGCTCAGGGTGATCCCATTGTGCAATGGCAGTGGCTACAGGAACTTCAACAAGGATTGATCGTGTTATCGGGTGCTCGGCAAGGGGATGTCGGCCATGCTTTACTTGCGGATCAAAAGTCTGTGGCCGAGAAACGTCTGCAGCGCTGGTTGGAAGTCTTTCCCCAACGTTTTTATCTAGAATTACAAAGAACAGGTCGTGCGCAAGAAGAAATATATATTGTCGAAGCACTGAAGCTGGCAGCAAAGTATCAAGTTCCCGTGGTTGCCACTAACGACGTATGTTTTTTAGTTCGCGAGGATTATGTTGCCCATGAAGCCCGGGTTTGTATCCACGCTGGAAATATATTAGAAGATCAGCGCCGTCCTCGTCATTATTCAGAACAGCAATACTTACGCACTCCTAAAGAAATGACTGTCTTGTTTGCGGATATTCCAGAAGCGTTATTAAATACAGTAGCTATCGCCCAACGATGTACCATGCCATTAAGTTTAGGGGATGTGCATTTGCCTAAATTTCCCTTGGAGGATAAAGAAGTCAATATTGCCGATTATTTTGCAAAACAGGCACAAGAGGGATTTCAATCACGCTTAGCCAGCGCCGGAATTCGTACCGAGCGGTTGGAGATGTATGAACAGCGATTGCAGCAAGAATTATCGGTTATAAACAGAATGGGATTCGCGGGGTATTTTTTAATTGTTGCCGATTTTATCCGCTGGGCTAAACAACAAGATATTCCCGTAGGTCCTGGGCGAGGTTCAGGTGCAGGTTCATTAGTGGCCTATGCTTTAGGAATTACCGAGCTAGACCCCTTGCAACATGATTTATTATTTGAACGATTTTTAAATCCTGAACGGGTTTCCATGCCAGATTTTGATATTGATTTTTGTATGGAAGGACGTGATCGAGTGATTGAATACGTCGCGGAACGCTATGGCCGTGAAGCTGTTTCGCAGATTATCACTTTTGGCACCATGGCCGCCAAGGCGGTGGTGCGAGATGTGGGTCGAGTATTAGGCTTTGCCATATGGTTTTGTCGATAAAGTAGCTAAATTAATTCCCTTTGAATTAGGTATGACTTTGGAAAAAGCTTTAATCGAGGAACAACAATTGGCCGAACGTTATCGCAATGAAGAGGAAGTAGCGCAATTTAATCGATTTAGCCCGCAAATTAGAAGGAATTACGCGTAATGCAGGGAAACATGCTGGTGGGGTGGTTATTGCACCGACACAATTAATTGATTTTGTGCCATTGTATTGTGAACCAGGAGGCGCATCATGCAGTCACTCAATTTGATAAAGATGATGTAGAATCAGTCGGTTTAGTTAAATTTGATTTTTTAGGATTGCGCACTCTAACCATCATTCATTGGGCGTTAAAAAATATTAATAAAAAACGCGCAAGACTAACAGTAACCGCCAATTAATATTCAATCAATTCCCGTTAAATGATCCAGCGACATTTGCTATGTACTAAAACTTCAACCACGGCGATATTTCAATTAGAATCCGCGGCATGAAAGAATTGGTCCGACGTTTACAACCAGAGAGTATTTGAAGAAATTACCGCGTTGGTGGCTTTGTTTCGTCCAGGCCCACTGCAATCAGGCATGGTAGATGATTTTATTGAAGCGTAAACATGGTCAGCGCGAAAGTTGAATATCCCCATCCTACTTTAGAACCGATTTTAAGCCCAACTTATGGGGTCATTTTATACCAAGAACAAGTGATGCAAATTGCCCAGGTATTAGCGGGTTATACTTTAGGGGCGGCTGATATTTTGCGTCGTGCCATGGGCAAGAAAAAACCTGAAGAAATGGCTAAACAACGCGAAAAATTTGTTCTCGGGTGCGTTGACACGCGGTATTGATGCAAAAACGTGCTGAATATATTTTCGATTTGATGGAAAAATTTGCTGGTTATGGTTTTAATAAATCGCATTCTGCAGCGTATGCATTAATTGCATATCAAACAGCTTGGCTTAAAAGCCCATTATCCTGCCGAGTTTATGGCTGCCGTGTTATCTTCTGATATGGATAACACCGATAAAACCGTTAATTTTTTAATGGAATGTCGAGCGCTGAAATTAATTATCTGCTCCCCCCGAATATCAATGTTGGCCAATATATGTTTACAGTCAATATAAATGGGCAAATTGAATATGGTTTAGGCGCTATAAAAGGAGTGGGTGAAGCGGCTTGCTACATTTGGTTGAAGAACGTGAAAAAAATGGCATCTTTAAAGATTTATTTGATTTCTGTCAGCGCCTTGGATCACCGTAAAATCAGTCGCCGAGTGTTAGAGCCGTTGATTCGTTCTGGAGCAATGGATGGATTTGGGGTGGAGAGGGCTCGTTTATTCGCTTCGATAGATGTCGCTCTAAAGCATGCCGAACAGCATCATCATAATCTGGAGCTCGGTCAGGGAGATTTATTTAGCGATGTAGAAAGTCAGCCACTTAATGAGTATGTATCCTGTGCGTCGTGGTCGGAATTGGTGCGTTTACAGGCAGAAAAGGCGGTGTTGGGTTGTTATTTCAGTGGCCATCCTTTGCAAGCCTTCGAACAGGAGCTAACCTTAGGCAGAATTCCAATAGCTCAATTAGAAAAATCAAAACAAGGGGTTATTTGCAGTGGGCTTTTGCTGCAGCAAAGGCTTATTAACACCCGTAAAGGGATGCGCATGGCGGTAGTGACTTTGGAGGATTTATCCGGCCGCATCGATGTCACTATTTTTAGCAAACTATATGAGCAGGTTAAAAATAATTTACTGCCTGACCAAGTGTATTTAGTGCGTGGGAATATTGAAGAAGATACTTATACCGGTGGGATTCGTATGGTAGCAGATTCGATCGAGAGTTTAAGCAACGTCCGGATGCGATTTGCACGTCACGTAAAAATTCAACTGGCCGATGCTGATCGAGCTCAGGATTTGCTCAATCGATTGCCCAATTTGATGCAACCTTTTCTAGGCGGGCGTTGCGAGGTTGTCATCGGTTATCAAGGACAACAAGCCGGCGCAAAATTGCTACTAGGCGAAAATTGGAAAATAAATCCAACCAACGAATTACTAGAAAAACTAAGAGAAGCCTGCTCAATCGAACAACTAACAGTCGAATATTAATTTCTCTTCAAAATCATCTCAACTCCGGGAAGAGGGGATAAATAACAGGAATAGGGCGTATGAATCTGCAAACGCAGAACGTTCAATTTTGCCTCAGGTTAAACGAAAAAATGCCCGAGCAAGCGGAGCATACTCCAGTATGTGAGCATTGCGAGGGCATTTTTTCGTTTAACCTGAGGCAAAAGTGGACGTTCCTATCCACAAGGTGAGATATTGGTACCGAGGGTGGGACTCGAACCCACACGGTGTCACCACCACCGGATTTTGAGTCCGGCGCGTCTACCAGTTCCGCCACCCCGGCAAAATGAACGGGAAGTATACCAAATTAAACCTTATAGCAAACATATGCTAGACTTAGGTTTAGGACTTTTTTCACACGTGGAGGTGTATATGCGCGAAGATTTTGGTGAATTGACTGAAACCAATTTAAAGCAAGACCTAGAAACCTTGAGTGATGATATTGAAAAATTACGTGAAGACGTGGCTAAATTAATGTGGAAAACCACGGTTGGTCGGGCTGAGAGAAAAATAGCTTGCCGTCCCTTTGCTAGTGTAGGGTGGGCGTTTGCCAGTGGCTTTGTCGCGTATGGCTTATTTCGTCTATATCGTTCGTTTAAGAAATCTAAATGATCTAGTAAGACTCATTACTGTGCAAAAAACGGAAATATTATTTAAATATGCTAGAATCACTAAAGCATACATTTATTTTTAACTCAAAGGAGATGAGCAAATGGGTAACAAAAAAGTAAATCTGACTGACGAATTGGGAAACCTAAAAAATGACGTTGACAAATTACGTTGTCATACAGTTGACATGGTTTCTAAAATTGCTGATGCAGGTAAAAGCAGTGTTGATTCTGCTGTTGAAAATACCAAAAAAGCCGCAAAAAATGCTGGAAAAGCGATGGAAAAGAATCCAACCATGACTTTAGCAGGTGCTGTGGGTGTAGGTGCAGTATTAGGTGGATTAGTTAAGCGGTTGCTTTTTGGAAAGAAAAGGCGCTAATAGATTTTAATGGTGGAGTCGCATAATGCATGATTAAGATAATACTCAAAATAATTGTTATTATCTTTGCATTGATATTAATCTTGATAGGATTGGGATTTTTTGTGGGATCACTTTATCTATACCTTGCCACGATTTTTAAAAACTCCACCATGGCTGCCTTTTTCAGCGGATTAACGCTGCTTTTACTCGCTATTTTATTGTTATTGATCGTGGTTTTATTTAAAAGACGACCAAAACGTCCGCGCTTGCCTCAAACAATCGATGATAATGATGTTGACATGCCAAATGATCCAATTGGTTTGTTTAAGAAATATCCGCTTCAGACTTCTGTTGCGGGTTTAGTCGCAGGATTTATTTTTGGATTTTCACCTAAAACACGCGATGTAATGCTTGATACGGTGATGTCATTTGTAAGGGAACATTTTTCTCAAAAGGATAAGGATTCGGAGTAAACTATGTATAAATTCACTTATATAAAACTATTTTCTATAGTTTTATGTTGTGGCGTTAGCGTAACTTGTTTAGCACAAGAACAAAGAAAAATGATAGAAAGGGAAATGGTTTTTAAGCATATTGCACCTAATACCCCCATACAGCGTACGGTAACAGCGGCCACACCTGTTTTTTCTGCTAAATGTAGTGCTGATATTCCATCAGGAGAATTGGATATGAGTATCAATGGTAAGAAACAAACAATCACTCCCACCAAAAAGACCATGAATTTGCCTGAGGTAGATGGAATTCCTGCAGGCAATGGAAAAAAATCATATAGCTATACAATTTTGTGGCGTTCCAGTTTGCCGGAAAATGCTGAGACTATTACCTTGAATTGTATTGGCAAAACAGTCGCGACTGTTCAGTAAATTAAAGCTGATTAAATTCTGGTATTTATCCTGGATAAAATCGCTTGCTTAGTAAGGGCTGATTTTGATATATTTTGGACAATGTCATTATTCTTAAGAGGCTCACTATGTTAAATTATATGTTATCAACGATGAACAACCTAGGCAAAGTAACGACTAATTTTTTAAGTTCTCCAGTTCCCTCAGCTGATCCTTGCTTAATTCCTGGTCAAAATAGTACAAGTCTTGATTGCCCCGTGAATAATTCGACCTTGATCGCCTTAAAAGAGGAAAATTGCACTATTTACTATCCATCTACAGCTGATATCGCTCGCTGCATGGAAGACTGTTACAATTGTTGTTCTAATTTCACGCAAATGGCTAAGGACTTAACCAAGCCTCTTGAAGAATCTATTTATCGCACTTGTGGTGATGTTCCATCTGGGGCTAGTGGAAATCGGAAAGATAGCCTTGCTTGGAGTTTGTTTGGCGTAGGTGTTGCAGCGTCGCTAGTGAGTGTGGGTTATTTTAATAAAACTTATCAACGGTTTGGGATAAACAGAAAGAACATTGCAGGTTGGTTATTAAGTTCTACGGCGAGTGGTTGTTTATTAATTTCAAGTGCAGGAATTCTTTTTGGTCAAGTTCCCGCAATTATTATCGGAGCCGCCAGCTTTGGTGGAGTCACCTTAATGGGTGCCAATATAGCTTATCGTTATGTCGACAGAACTGCTCAGAACAATCCACCCCTTCTATTACCAAATGTATTAAATTAACAATTCCTTCAGGATTTTTTTGTAGATAAGTGTTAAATTAGACAAATCTTCCAGTTTGATATGTTCATTAATTTGATGGATAGTTTTACTGGAGGGGCCTAATTCGACAATTTCACAACCCAGAGTTGCGATAAAACGACCATCTGAAGTGCCGCCAGTAGTGTTTGGATAAGTCTCACGACCACACACCGCTTGAATAGCTTGCTTGCAAGCATTGGCTAATCGACCTGGGGGGCTGAAGAATGGTTGACCGCTGATTTGCCAATCAATTTTATACTTTAAATCATGGTCATCCAGAACTTTATGAACGCGTTGCTGTAACTGTGCGGACGGACTGGCGGGCCCAAACCGAAAATTAAATCGAGCTGTTAAGGTCCCTGGTATGACATTGGATGCGCCAGTGTCTGCCTGGATATTATAAATTTGGAAACTTGTGGGTGTAAAAAATTCATCGCCATTATCCCAAGTGACATGAGTGAGTTCATCTAAAACTTTAAAGCTGCGATGGATGGGATTATCGGCTAAGTGTGGATAGGCAATATGTCCTTGTTTGCCGATGACTTGCAAAAATCCATGTAGGGAGCCGCGGCGGCCAATTTTTATAGCATCTCCTAGATCCTGTTGACTACTGGCTTCGCCGATCAAGCACCAATCAGGTTTTATTTGTTTGGCTTCAAGAAACTCAACAATTTTGATGGTGCCGTCACGGGCCTCACCTTCTTCATCACTTGTCAGCATAAAGCCTAACGATCCTGAATGGGATGGGTTTTCTCTAATAAAATTTTCGCAAGCAACGATCATGGCCGCTAATGCACCTTTCATATCGGCTGCGCCTCGACCAAACAAGCAAGCATCACGAACCGTCCCGGTAAAAGGAGGGGAATGCCATTTTTCCAAAGGCCCTGGTGGCACCACATCGGTATGGCCTGAAAATACCAATAATGGTGCTTGTTGGCCGCGGCGCGCCCAAAAATTTTTAACGTTACCGGAAGGTAAGGACTCAATGTTAAAACCCATGGCAAGTAATCGTTCTTTTAACAAATCTTGGCAACCACCGTCATTGGGAGTGGTCGACTCCAAATTTATTAAATCGGTGGCTAATCTTAATGTGTCAGTTGCAATGTCATTCATAAGTAATTAATCTCAAATAAATTCGTAGTCTCGTCATCCCGCGGCTTGACCGCGGGATGACAGGCTACTGCGGGACGACGTACTTTCGCTGGGATGACAATTTATTCTATCCTAAGCAACTCATTCAAGGATACTTTTTGTCGGGTTTTCTCATCAACTTGTTTAACAATGACCACGCAATGTCTCCCATAACTTCCGTCTGCGGAGGGCAGAGTGCCGGGAATGACCACTGATCCTGCTGGGACGCGGCCATAAATAATTTCTCTCGTCTCGCGATTATAGATAGGGGTACTTTGAGTGATAAACACCCCCATAGAAAGTACGGCCCCTTGTTCGACAATGACTCCCTCAGCAATTTCAGAACGTGCCCCAATAAAACAATGATCTTCAATAATAGTTGGATTGGCTTGAAGGGGTTCTAACACACCGCCAATACCTGCACCGGCGGATACATGCACATTTTTACCGATTTGAGCGCAAGAGCCGATGCTGGCCCAAGTGTCGATCATCGTTCCGCTATCGACATAAGCGCCAATATTGACATAGCTTGGCATTAAAATGACATTGGCGGCGATAAAGGCCCCCTTGCGAACACAGGCTGGCGGAACCACCCGTATTCCAGATTTTTTAAAATCTTCACTATCATAATTGGCAAATTTTAACGGTATTTTATCGTAATATCTGGTAAATTCGCCCTCAATAACTTGATTTTCTTGAGTTTTGAAAGCCAGTAACACCGCTTGCTTAGCCCATTGGTTTACTATCCAACCGCCGTCTTTCTTTTCGGCAATGCGCAATAGTCCTTGATCTAAAAGATCAATGGTTTCGGAAATAGCTTGTTGAAGAGCAAGCGAGATGCTGCCCACCCGGAGTTGATCTCTTTGCGCATAAGCTGCTTCAATGACAGTTTTTAATTCTTGCATCAGGAATTCCCCCGAATGATCTTTAATAAGTCCCAAGGTGCGTAGTATGTCATACCACTGTGTAGTATGTCATACCGCGGCTTGTCCGCGGTATCCAGAGAACCGCAGAGATTCCTGGATCTCCTCTTAGAGGACAGGCCAGCGATCAAGTCGCGGATGACGGAATAGCTTAACTTAATGGCAGTGATGCTCAAGTGGCTCTGCTAGTATGTTATCGCTAATTGACCAAAGAGTCACGGTTCAGTATGATGTCGAATTTCGGGGTATAGCGCAGTCTGGTAGCGCGCCTGCTTTGGGAGCAGGATGTCGGGGGTTCAAATCCCTCTACCCCGAGCAAGCTGGTTCACCTGCGCCTGTAGCTCATTTGGATAGAGCATCGGCCTTCTAAGCCGAGGGTAACAGGTTCAAATCCTGCCAGGCGCATTTGAAATAGTATTATGGTGGGCGTAGCTCAGTTGGTAGAGCCCCGGATTGTGATTCCGGTTGTCGTGGGTTCGAGCCCCATCGTTCACCCCAAGTTTTCAGTTTTTATGCCACGTCTTCATCGCTGCGGAGAGTTAGAACCTCGCAACCTTGTTCAGTGACTGCTAAAGTGTGTTCCCATTGCGCTGATAATTTGTGATCTTTGGTAATAACCGTCCAATTATCAGGCATTATCCGGATATGACGCTTACCAGCATTGATCATTGGCTCGATGGTAAAAGTCATTCCTGATTCTAACATGAGTCCTGTTCCTGGCTGGCCATAATGGAGGATTTGTGGTTCTTCATGAAAGCCTCGGCCAATACCGTGTCCACAAAACTCACGAACGACAGAATAGCGATTCTTTTCCGCGTGTTCCTGAATGGCAGCCCCAATATCCCCTAAATGTACCCCCGGTTTTATCATTTTAATTGCCAAGTACAGGCATTCTTGTGTCACTTGCACTAAACGTTGGGCAAAAGGGGCCGTCACTCCAACCAAAAACATTTTGCTGGTGTCACCATGATAACCATCTTTTATAACCGTCACATCGACATTAACAATATCGCCGGATTTAAGTTTTTTATCGTTAGGGATGCCGTGACAAACGACATGATTGACTGAAGTGCATATTGATTTTGGAAAGCCATGATAATTTAATGGCGCAGGGATAGCTTTCTGGGTTTCAGTGATAAACCCGTGACAAATATCATTTAATTGATTGGTGGTAATACCTGCTTGCACATAAGGTCCAATCATTTCTAATACTTCGGCAGCCAAGCGCCCAGCGACTCGCATTTTCTCCAGCTCCTCAGGAGTTTTAATGGTAACGGTCATGCATTCTCCAGCTCAAAAAGCTAGTAGTTTGCCTCAAATTATGCTATAAAGCCACCGTTAGAGTTTCTTAGAGTTCTCTATCAATTCACACATCTATCGGCACATAATTTAGGGTGCTGGCTAAAGGCTGGTTAAATTATGGGGTAGATGGAGGCAGAAGTTTAAACTTCTTAACAACCCGGAGAAAAGACAATGGCTGAAGTGACTATGCGTCAAATGTTAGATGCGGGGGTCCATTTTGGACATCAAACCCGTTATTGGAATCCTAAAATGGCTCCTTACATATACGGAGCTCGACACAAAATTCATATCATTAATTTAGAAGAAGCTTTACCTCTATTTAGAGAAGCGTTGAAATTTTTATCTAATATTGCTGCTAATAAAGGCAGAATTTTGTTTGTGGGTACTAAACATGCTGCCAGAGATGTCGTGCGTGAAGAAGCCATCCGCTGTGGGATGCCTTATGTTAATTATCGTTGGCTAGGCGGAATGCTCACTAACTATAAAACCATTCGTCAATCTATTAAGCGTTTGAAAGAATTAGAAGAATTACTCCAAGATCAAAAAGTGATGGGGCGATTGACCAAGAAAGAAATCCAACGATTAATGGGTGAAAAAGATAAATTGAGTGCAGTGATTGAAGGCATAAAAAATATGGGCGGATTACCTGATGCCTTATTTATTATCGATGTAGGCCATGAGAAAATTGCCATCCAAGAAGCAAAGCGCTTGAGTATTCCGGTTGTTGGCATCGTGGATACCAATAATAATCCGACCGTTGTTGATTTCCCCATTCCGGGTAACGATGATGCTTTGCGCGCCATTCGTTTCTATTGCAAATTTTTAGCGGATGAAATTATTGAAGCGCGCGGAGTCTTAGAATTAGCGCCTGAAAAAGTCGAAGAAACTCAGCCCGTTAAAACTAAAGTGAAGGTCAAAAAAGTCGTCAAGAAAAAAGCAGAAGATGAAGTTGAATTAGAAGCAGAAGCTGACATTGAAGGTGAAGCAGAAGCAGAGGAGCCAGCGCCCATACCGACTAAAGCGACAGCTAAGAAAAAACCAGCAGTGACGAAAAAATCCAGCGCGAATGCACCCACTGAAAAGAAAGCTGAAAAACCTGGTTCTAAGAAAAAGCACAGCAAAGCTGAGGAAGAATAATTTATGACAACAATTACAGCAGCCATGGTGAAAGAACTACGTGAACGTACTGGCGCAGGGATGATGGAATGCAAGAAAGCCCTCGAAGCAGCTCATGGTGATATTGAGGCGGCCATTGATGCCATGCGCGCCAGTGGTCAAGCGAAAGCTGCAAAACGTGCTGGAAAAATTGCTGCGGAAGGCTTAGTCATCATTCGCACCGATAAAAATCAGCAAAATGCCTGTCTGGTTGAAGTAAATTGTGAAACCGACTTTGTCGCTCGCAGTGACCAATTTGCAGAATTTGTTCAAACAGTCGCTGATCATTGTTTAAAGGCGAAAGCGCAAACCTTAGAAGAATTATTACAGTTACCATTGAGTTCGGGCCAGGAAAGTATTGAAAAAGCTCGTCAAGAATTGGTGACTAAAATCGGTGAAAACGTGCAAATTCGGCGAATGGCTTCCCTGAGTTCTGAGCAGGGAATTATTGGCAGTTATTTGCATGGCAACCGCATTGGGGTATTGGTTTCAATTAATAAAAAAGAGCTCGAATTAGCTAAAGATTTAGCTATGCATATCGCAGCGACCAATCCGCAAGCGATTGATGCAGATCAAGTGCCGGCCGAAATCATTCATCGTGAGCGCGAAATTTTTATTGCTCAATCTAAGGAAAGTGGTAAGCCGGACAACATCATTGAGAAAATGGTCAGTGGCCGGATTGCTAAATTTTTAAAAGAAATTTGTTTAGTGGATCAACCCTTTATAAAAGATCAGGAGCAAACGATTGGCACGTTATTAAAAGCCCGACAAGCCCAAGTGCTTGCATTTGTGCGTTTTGAAGTGGGTGAAGGCATTGAAAAAGAAGTCAAAGACTTTGCAGCGGAAGTGAAATCACAACTGGAAGGATAACTTATGACCAGCGGACGACAACCCATTTATCGACGGATTTTATTGAAAATGAGTGGAGAGGCACTCATGGGTGGTGGTACGCATACGATTGAACCTCAAGTATTAGATAGAATGGCTAAAGAAGTAGGGGAAATTTATCAATTGGGTGTGCAAATAGGGATTGTGGTGGGCGGTGGAAATTTTTTTCGCGGCGTGACTGTATCTGAAGCAGGAATAGATCGTATCACCGGTGATCACATGGGCATGCTCGCCACTTTAATTAATGCACTGGCTATGCGCGATGCTTTTGAGCGCTCAGGCTTACCCGTACGCATATTATCTGCTATTCCAATGAGCGGGATGGTGGATTACTTTAATCGCCGAAAAGCCATTCATCATTTACAGCAGGGCCGCGTGGTTATTTTTGCTGCTGGCACTGGCAATCCTTTAGTCACCACTGATTCAGCTGCTAGTTTGCGCGGTATTGAAATTGAAGCAGATGTGGTCTTAAAGGCGACGCAGGTCGACGGTATTTACTCTGCAGATCCCGCTCGTCATCCTGGCGCAACTCGTTATGAGCATTTAACCTATCAGGAAGCTCTAGAAAAGGAGTTGGCGGTGATGGACTTAGCAGCTTTTTGCCAATGCCGCGATCACAATATGCCATTATGTGTATTCAACATGCAAAAACCTGGTGCTTTACTGCGGGTCATAACCGGACAAATTGAAGGCACTCACGTGACTAATGAACAGGAGTTAACTTCATGAGTGATCAAATTATTCCTCAAGCTGAAATACGGATGAAGAAAAGTTTGCAAATGCTCCAAGAAAATTTTGCCAAATTAAGAACGGGCAGAGCTCATCCCAGTATTTTAGATAGTGTTCGAGTTGAATATTATCAGCAACAAGTGCCCTTGAATCAAGTTGCCAATGTGGCGATTGAGAATTCACGGACATTGGCGGTAACTCCTTATGAAAAAGACATGGTGGCGAAAGTAGAAAAGGCGATTCGTAGCGCAGATTTAGGTTTAAATCCTAGCGCCATGGGGATGTTAATTCGAGTCCCTTTACCGCCGTTGAATGAAGAACGTCGTAAAGAATTAGTGCGAGTAGTAAAAGAGGAAGCTGAACAAGCACGAGTTGCAATACGTAATATTCGTCGTGATGTCAATCAAGAATTTAAAAACTTACTCAAAGATAAAAAAATTAGTGAAGATGAGGAACGCCGGGCTTCAACCCGTATTCAAAAATTAACTGATCAGTACATCGGAAAAATTGATCAATTGGCGGGTGAGAAAGAAAAAGAGCTGATGGCCGTTTAATAAGAATGAGATCAATCGATTACCAATTAAAGCATGTCGCGATAGTCATGGACGGTAATGGAAGATGGGCTCGACAACGATTGTTGCCAAGAGTGGCTGGACATCGTGCCGGGGCCATGGCGGTACGTAAGGCGGTTGAATTCGCTGCAGAGCAAAATTTAAAAGCATTAACTTTGTTTGCTCTAAGTGTGGAAAATTTCCATTGCCGGCCAACTCGCGAAGTGCAATTATTGTTGAAATTATTTCTAGAATCATTACAAAATAATTTAAAAGAATTAAGGGAGAAGAATATTCGCTTACGGGTTATTGGAGATCGCAGTCCTTTCGATGAGAGTTTACTTAATCAAATAGATTATAGTGAGCAATCTACCAGCACTAATACGGGGTTACAATTGGTGATGGCGATTAATTACAGTGGACGCTGGGATATCACTCAAGCTGCGCGAAAATTGGCAGCCCAGGTATCTCATCAACAATTGTCAATTGCTGATATCACGCCGGAGCTTTTTCAACAACAATTATGTTTACCCGATTTACCTGAACCGGATTTATTAATTCGTACCAGTGGTGAGCAACGCATCAGTAATTTTATGTTGTGGCAATTTGCTTACACAGAAATGTTTTTCACTGATTTATATTGGCCTGATTTTGATGCAAAAGCATTTCAACTTGCTTTAGATTTTTATTATTCGAAACAACGACGATTTGGTCGTACTTCTGAACAGCTTGAGACCCAATATGCTTAAATCTCGAACGCTGACAGCCACGATTTTAATCTTGTTTATTTTAATCCTGACCTGGCTATTACCTGCGCCAATTTTCGCGGTCGCCGTGACGATATTCTATATTGCTGCGGCTTGGGAATGGAGCGGACTGGCTAGTCTGCGTTCAATTCCTCTGCGTTTGGCGTATATTATCGTGGTTTTATTAACTATAACCCTGTGTTATTTTGTTGCGCCTATTTGGATATTTAGTGTAGCCATTATTATTTGGTTATGGGCAGCTATGGCTACTTATACTTTCGAACGAGAAGGTTTGGCATTAGGTTTCCAACAGCCATTCATTAAAGGCTTATGTGGAATAGCTATGTTGGCAGCTTGTTGGAAAGGGGTTACCGTACTACAAGCGACTTCACCCTTATGGTTTATGATGGCTTTATTGTTAATCTGGCTAGTCGATACAGGTGCTTATTTTGCTGGCAGACGCTGGGGAAAACATGCGTTAGCGCCCCGCATTAGTCCAAAAAAAACTTGGGAAGGTTTATGGGGAGGAGTTTTTGCCACGTTTGTTATTATGATGCTGACGAGTTTATTTTTACCGATGACTCATCTGCAACGATTGTTATTCATGTTATTAATATTAATTAGTATCTTGTTTGCAGTAGTGGGAGATTTATTCGTTAGTTTATTAAAACGTCATATTGGCATCAAGGACAGCGGTATTTTATTACCTGGACATGGTGGATTTTTGGATAGATTAGATAGTACGATAAGCACGATGCCATTTTTTGCATTGGGGTTTTTACTTTTAAAACTTTAGTTGACCTTAAGAGAAAGAGACGTATTTTGTGAAAAATATTTTTAAAAACATAATTTGGATCTTTGGTTTAATTTTTGCCATTCAGTTGGCTTCCGCAGATAGTTTTGTAGTCAAACAAATCAAAGTAGTGGGATTACAAAGGGTCCAAGAAAGTACCGTTCTCAGCTATATACCCGTGCATATAGGTCAAACAATTACGACTGAAGATACCATTAATATCCTTAAATCCCTGTACAAAACTGGATTTTTTACTAACGCTAGCTTATCTCGTCAAGGGGATACCCTGGTGATCAAAGTGTCTGAGCGCCCTACCATCGGCTTAATTTTAGTCGAGGGCAATAAAGAATTTACCGATAAGCAATTATTTCCTGTGTTAAAAGATTTAGGAGTGGTGGAAGGATCGACCTATGATGTTTCCAAAATCAATGCGATTACTCAAGGGTTGCTCGATCAATATCATGAATTAGGCTATTATGCGGCTGAAGTCAAAACCGTGGCTACGCCGGAACCTCGGAATCGTGTGGCCATAAAGATTTATGTGAAAGAAGGGCCAATTGCAAAAATCCGTCATATTCAATTTATTGGTAATCATGTTTTTACCCAAAAACAACTCGTACATACTTTTACTTCTAGAGTGACTTCGTGGTGGCGGTTTACGTTCCTGACTAATAATGATCGCTATTCCAAAACTCAATTAGCTAAAGATTTAGACCAGCTGCGCGAGTTCTATTTCAATCATGGCTATTTGCGATTTGAGGTTGTCAATCAAAATGTGGTTATTTCACCAGATAATAAATCAGTGGATATTTTGATAACCGTTAGTGAAGGACCTGTTTATACCTTAAGTGGGTTTGATATTCAGGGTTCATCGGCCCCTTATGCCGCTTCTTATGCAGCTGATTATACTTATCTAAACAAAAATATCTTATTGAAGTCTGGAAAGGTTTTTTCTCGCCAAACTATGCTAAATACTTCCGAAATGATCCGCGTTTATTTTGCGAGTAAAGGCCATGCCTTTCCGGTGATTAATGCTGATCCGCGTCTGGATGATGCAAAGCGTGAAGTATTCATTGTTTTTGATGTGAATCCTGGTCCAATCAGCTACGTACGCAATATTGAAATTTCGGGCAATCCTCGAACGGATGACAGGGCTTTACGTAATCGTATCACTCAAATGGAATCGGCTCCGTACTCGTTGATCGATGTCGAACAATCAAAGGCGCGCATGGCTTATTTGCCTTATATCAGCAATGTTTCTGTCGATACCATACCGGTGCCTGGCATTCCTGATCAAGTCGATTTAAATTATCGTATAAAAGAAGTGAGTGCCGGTAAAGCCAGTATTCAAGGAGGGTATTCAACTTCGGATGGATGGGTTTATGGTGCCAGTTTAACTGAACCAAATTTATTGGGTACTGGAAAATATGGAGCCCTTCAATTTAGCGCCAGCGACTTTCAAAAAAGCTATTCATTATCTTACGTAGATCCATATTATACTTGGTATGGAATTAGCCGCGGCATCACTATATTTTCTAATATTACCACGCCTTCCACTAATTTGAATTATGCCAGTTATTCTATGGATGGTTACGGCGCTGCCGTCACTTATGGAATTCCGGTCTCGTTAAATAATCGCATTAACTTAGGTTACGGCTATACCTATATTGTTTTACATGATGTCCACGGTAATTTTACTTCGCCGACCATTACTGATTTTGTCAAAGATCATCCTGGTCCGTATAATCAATTTAAACTAACAGCCAGTTGGGCGTATAGTACCTTGAACCGAGCCGTTGCACCGACCACAGGGTTTAGTCAATTACTCGGTTTAGAATTAGGCGTGCCGATCATTAAAAGTAGTTTAGGTTATTATAAAATAACTGAAGAAGTTCGTTATTTCCGTCCTTTGGGCTTTGGCTTCATTTTTAATCCGCATGCTTCTATAGGCTTCGGTGGCGGTTATGGCAATATCAACACATTACCTTTCTTTTATAATTTTTATGCAGGCGGTATTGAAACTTTGCCTGGCTTTGCGCCAAATAGTTTAGGCCCGCAAAATCCATTGCAAAAAGGAGCGGCTTTAGGCGGTAATTTACGCTTGTTAGGGGGGGCCAATCTTATACTGCCCACTATATTCACTGAAAAAGTGCGGACCGCACTGACGTTTAATGCAGGTAACGTATGGGAAACCGATCATATTGCTGGAGGCAACCAACCTAACCAAGTCTTTTATGAGGATATCTCTTTAAACAACGTACGCATGTCGGCGGGAATTCTGGTAATATGGTATTCGCCTCTAGGGCCGCTGCAATTTAGTGTAGCTCAAGCAATTAATTCTAAATCGAGAGATCAACTCGATATGTTTGGCTTTATCATGGGCGCAAGCATATGATAGGGCCATTGGGTATGCAAACAATCTTGTTTGCTGAGTTTGTTAAACTGGAGGAAAATGTATGAAACGTTTATGGTGTGTGTTAGGTATTTGTTTAGCGACCTTGTGGTCGATGAATAGTTTAGCTGGAACAGTAGCTGTGATTGATATGCAGCAAATTTTCCAAAACTCTAAGCAAGTCAAGTTAATTAATGATGGTTTAGAAAAACAATTTGCTTCTCAAAAATCAAATGTTGATAATCTCGGTAAAGAATTGCAAAAAAATATTGATAAATTTAAAAAAGATGAAGCAGTCATGGATCAGAAAGCGGCTGAAAACTTAAAAACTACGATTCGTGACCAAGAGCAAAAATTACAGCAGCAACAAACCGATCTTCAACGTCAGTTATTTGAAGCGCAAAATAAGGCGATGACTCAGTTCCTAGATAAAATCAAGAGTATTGTTAAAAACATGTCGGGTGGTCAAAATTTTGATGTGGTATTGCCAAAGAATGCTCTGCTTTACGCTAAAGAAAATTTAGATATTACCAATCAAGTAATGTCTACTTTAGATAAGGAAAAATCGTAAAATATCTACGTCATACCGTGGCTTGACCCCGGTATCTAGGAATCTTGTGCGGTTCTCTGGATCCCGCGATCAAGTCGCGGGATGACAAAATAGTGTCCCCCGAGGGAGAGGGGATTAACGAGAAAAATTCGAGAAAAATATCATGACCTCATTGTCTTTAGCTGATATTGCTGAAAAAATAAGCGCCAAATTACACGGTGATCCGCACTGCAAAATCGACCGTGTTGAGCCTCTGGCAGTTGCAAAACCTGGTGCAATTACTTTTCTTGCTAATCCGCGTTATCACCATTATCTGTTAACAACCACTGCCTCAGCAGTGATTCTACGTGCGGAAGACGTTAAGCAATGTAACACTAACGCTTTAGTGGTTGACAATCCTGAGTTACAGTTCGCGCGGTTATTAAATATTTTATATCCGCAAACCAAACTTACACCCGGTATTCATTCCAGTGCTATTATTGGCAAAGACTGTCAAATTGATCCAAGTGTGAGTATTGGTGCTTATTGCGTCATCGAAGATCGGGTGGAGATTGACGCAGAGACTAGGGTAGGAGCAGGCTCAGTGATCGGTGCCGATTGCAAAATTGGAAGTTCTTGTCATATTTACCCACGTGTGACTCTTTATAATCGAGTTAAATTAGGCAATAAAGTGATCGTCCATAGTGGAGCAGTGTTAGGTGCAGATGGATTTGGTTTAACCCATGATGGCCGTGGATGGGTGAAAATCCCGCAACTTGGTCAATTAATTATTGGCGATGACGTCGAAATTGGCGCTAATACCACCATTGATCGCGGTGCCTTGCAGAATACCGTGATCGGCAATGGTGTTAAAATGGATAATTTAGTACAAATTGCTCATAACGTTAAAGTGGGTGATCATACCGCCATTGCCGGTTGCGTTGGCATTGCGGGTAGTGCTGAGATTGGCCGAAATTGTATGATTGGAGGCGGTGCTGGCATCAATGGCCATGTGAGTTTGACTGATCGAGTCATGGTGACGGGTATGACGACAGTTATACAATCAGTAGAGGAGCCCGGAATTTATTCTTCCTCTATGAATTTACAGAAACATAGTGTTTGGCGGCGTAATATGCTACGCTTTGCGCAGTTAGATAAAATGGCCAAGCGATTAAGCCAGCTGGAGCAAAATTATGAACAGTGTAAAGGACAGATGCGAGGAGATAGCCATGATGCAGATGGACATCGAGACGATTAAGAAGTTTTTACCGCATCGCTATCCATTTATAATGATTGATCGGGTCACCGAAGTTTTGCCGGGTCAATCACTGACGGCTATCAAAAATGTGACTAACAACGAACCTTTTTTTGCCGGTCATTTTCCACTTAAAGCGGTCATGCCGGGTGTATTAATTATTGAAGCTATGGCCCAAGCAGCAGGTGTTTTAATTTATGCAACTCTAGGAACTTTACCAGAAAATGAACTCTATTTTTTTGCCGGAATTGATAATGCCCGATTTAAGCGTTTGGTTGTCCCTGGTGATCAATTGACTTTACATATTGAACTAGGAAAACATCGTATGGAACTATGGAAGCTAAAAGGAACCGCATCGGTCAATGGCGAAATAGCTTGCACTGCTGAGTTCATGGTGATAAAGGAAAACCAACGTGATTGATACCATGATGGATACCACTTACGGGATTGATTCTGCTATTCAGATTGATCCGCGAGCGATTATTGATCCCAGTACCAAAATTGCTACCGGGGTTAAAATTGGTCCTTTTACCCGCATTGGTCCTGGAGTAGAAATTGGTGAAGGTACTACGATTTTTTCACATGTGGTCATCGATAAAAATACCCGCATAGGAAAAAATAATAAGATCTATGACTTTGCGGCTCTTGGCGGTGATGCGCAAGACCTTACTCCTCAAGATGGCGAGACCTTTTTAGAAATCGGCGATAATAACACCTTCCGCGAATTTTGTACGGTGAACCGGGGTTCTAACAAAGCGCGCGGTGGTAGAGTCACGCGAATTGGCAACAATAATTTATTTATGGCTTATATACATATTGGTCATGACTCCCAGGTTGGTAGCAACATTATTTTTGCTAACAATGCTTCAATTGCTGGACATGTCAGGATCGATGATTATGCTAATTTAGGTGCATTTGCTGCGGTCCATCAATTTGTGCGCGTAGGAAGTTATAGTTTTTTAGGTCGTGCAACTAAAGTGTTCCAAGATATCTTACCTTATATGTTAGTGATTGGTAATCCCGGATCACCGAATAGCTTAAATATTGTTGGTCTGAAACGTTACCAATTTAGTCGGCCATTGATCAGTGCTTTAAAAAGAGTTTATCAATTATTTTATCATCGTGATCTAAAATTAGTTGAAATTCGTGCTGAGTTAGTAGAAATGGCCAAAGTATACCCGCAGATTAATCTTTTCTTAGATATCCTAGATCAGTCATATAGAGGTATAGCGCGGCCGCGATTACGTAAATTCGTCCACTTAACTTTATCTACCCACAACGAATAGAAATATTTTAATTCACCTCGACAATCCCTTTCATACTCCAAAAATGATGACTGCAATGATAGGTATATTCACCTTGATTTTTAAAAACATGAGAGAATGTTTTTCCGGTTGCAATATCTCCCGATTTTAATTGAAAATTTGAACCTGTCACTGTATGCAGCGATGGGTCTTCATTGATCCAGGTGACTCTTTGTCCTCGGTTGACTACAATTTTGAGAGGAAAAAAAGAGTTGTTGGCTATGTGAACCGTAGTAGTCTTAACAGGTTTTGCTGCTCTGGGGTTTTGCACGGGGTAACATGCAGTCAAAAGCACAGCCGAAGCCATAATCGCCCATATTGTCGCAGTTTTTCTCATATATGCTCCAGTCAATAACTTGGTAAAATGATCATAACAATTTTAACTGCTGACGAATATAGGACTTGTTGACAATTGTCATTGGGGGCGTTAGTTGTCATCCCGCGGCTTGAGCGCGGGATCCATACTGACTTACAAGCTTGCATGGATCCCGCGCTCAAGCCGCGGGATGGCATTTCTGGGTTGCTTTCGCTTCGCTCTGGGTCGCAATGACGGTATTTTCGATCCCCTAATTATTGCAGAGAAATCTTATTGATATAACTTGGTTTTTGATCCTTATCTGTATTTGAATATTCCCAAATAATGGTTGCATTACCGTTATTGTCGGATTTAATAGCGGGGGACATGGAATACTGTACACAGTCGGTATTAGTATCTGGAGAAGTGGCTTCTCCAGGACAAACGAAAGGATTAGCATTTCCTAAACTGACATCCGGATTGGAAACATCTGGATTGCCAGTTATGGTGTAAGATTTATTTTTATCTAATTGATGAACGTACAAAGTTGCATAATTATAACCATATCTGCCAATAATTTGTTTTTCATTTTCGCCTGTGCCTTTAATTTCCAAATTATGACTCACCAGGATAGACAGGGTATCGCCAGTCTTTGTCTTGATAGTACTTTGACCGGCCGCTTTACTATTGGCATTGATTGTTAACGCATAGTTTTGATTTATATCCTGAGGCAAAGCAACATTCACCGTCATTTGATTATTATTAATCGTGACGCCGCCATGATAACTACTGGAGGCAGTGAAAGAGAGCTGATCATTCGTGAAATTTATAACCGTGCCTGCTTTCATATACCTCACACATGAATTGATTAAATTGAAAGTTTGTGGAGTTGCGGTATTGGTTGGTTGGGTTGCGATCATTTTGTTAATAACGCAAGCCGAACTATCCCATTGCAAGATAACATCAGCAGCAGGATTAACCTTAACGTTTAACACAGCAGGATTGCCAGGCATGGGGTCAGAATCATCTGCAGATTTTACTGTTAAATTTGCCGTTTGATTGCCAATGAAATTGGTGTCAAACGTGTTATTACTGGCTGCTTTTCTAACTAAATAATAATGCCCTGTATTATCTGATCTAATTGCCCAATTGGGATCTTCCGGATTTTGTAAACTGAATTTAACTGAGTTTGAAGTTTGATTGGATTGGAGTAAAGCATTTAGATTAATTGAATTGGGTATATCGGTCACATCTAAATTAATTGTACTGCCGGCTTTGATTTTATCCTTATCCCATTGCGGTTCATTATTAGAATTATAGCCCACATCTAATTCAAGTTGGGCGACGGCCTGAATAGGTTTAATTAAACCTTTACGATATCCATTCGCGGTGATGGTGACGATATATATGGTGGGATCGCCATTGCTAATCGCACTATTGGGTATGGGCGCAGTTGAGTAAATAGTTGAGTAATAACCTGAGCCATTGTCAGGTTGTAAAGCAATGTTTAATTGGGTCGAAGAATCATCTTGTTTCTTATTCAGATCAGTGGTATTGACGCTGATACTATAATCAATACGGTCGTACATCGAAGGATCGAAGTTAAATATATCGCGGGTATTTACAGCGGTGATATATTCACCGGTGAGAACCTTTTGTGGCTTGGGGTTGGTAACAGACATGGTAAATGCTTTGACGGCTTCATCTTTGATGGCTAAAACACGATTAGCATGGACAACGGGTTTCTGGACCCAGTTTTTTAGAGCATCAAAGCTTTCAACCTGTGGCACGGAATAGTAGGTCACAGGATAAGATAAAGCCAGGGTGATGGTTGTGCTATTCGGTTGCCTAGCAAGACCTTGTGAATATTCTCCAGTGACAGCTGCTTCGATATGTGCCGGGAAAATTTGACTAAAGCGGACGCGGCTGTCATTTTCCGCCGCGTTATGGATATAACCAGTGGTGAGTTTAGTATAACGGGTAAACAGATGCTCAATACCGATATCATAGGCAATTGTAGTATTTTTTTGATTATCTTCATATTGGGTGTCATACGATAAATGGCTATAGCCGCCACCTAGAGAAATGAGCGTATTGCGAAACGGAGCAAGACTGATTGCGGCGGTAGCCGTTTCTTCAGTACCACCGGCAATACGGCGCAAATTTAAACGAGGATCATTATTTTGATAATAAATAATATCTGATAAATTTTTATTATTGGCTTTAATATAATAGCCACTCACATCAAAACTACGTAATAATTGTTTCCCAAATAAATAACGATACGCAGCGCCGAAAGCGTTTTGACTCACCCATTCATTCACCTGACCGCTGGCGAAATCAAACGGTAAGTTTTGGGCAAGATATTCATAGGTAATTTTCATTTGTTGTTGTAAATTAAATCCATGCACTAAAGTGACGTTGGCCCGTCTTTCATTCTGTCCATATCCAAATTGTGCATAAATTCCATTGGCGTAAAAAATTTGAGTAAAACTAATTTCGGGTATCCAGCCCAGGTCGGTATCATAGCGAACGCCCGCGCTAACCGGTCCATTCAATCCTAGCGCTTCGGTATTGATGGTAATATTTTGTGGTTCAGTTGGTTGTTCGGAATTGATATATTGAGTTTTTTCAATACAATCCATGACCGTGGTCGCATCGGCGCAAGCAAATGTTTCACTGAAAGCATCATTTTCAGCGTGGCCGGTATTAAACACCAGTGATGGTAAAAAAGTTAGGGTACAAATACTTAAAAAATTGGAAAATCGAAACGTGATTGACATGAATAAAATCCATTACCTTATTGAAATGTGAAGTAAAAAAACTTTCTCATGTCCTTGAGACCTTTTTAGTTCAATCATTGAACATTTTTTTAAAAATAAAACCTAACCGCCATACCATGGGGTTATAAAACCCGGCCATTATACACAAAAATTATTAAGGAAAAATTAAATCTGTAAAAAAATTGATAATAAAATTGAATAAAGATCAGAATTATTAGCCCAAGGTCGAAAGTCTGGAATTGTTATCCCAGACTTAGCCTTTTTCGCTGGGTGAGTCTTGCTTTTTCTTCATTGTCCTTTGCTGCGTCTTCAAGCGCATTGTTGACAATTCTGGCACGCATCAGAGACTTAAAAGGTTTGAATTTGGAATAAAAATCCACATAGCCTTTGACATTCAGACGCCCCAATGAGCTTTGGTTGCATTTTGCCGCCTGGATTGCTTGGGAAATAATAGGTGGAAGTCGCTGAACTTCCTTTGCTTCTCGCAAATCAATGATTAACTGGAGGTTATGTAGAATAATAATTGTGCGAGGCAACGGTGTGCTATCAATGCCACCTCGAAAACGGCGACTGGTTTCCCTCAATTGCAATATGTGTTGCCATGAAAGAAAGTTAAATATTGCCTCATTGATGGTAAAAGGAACTGTGGGTGCAAAAGGAACTATCTGAAATTGAGTTTCATTTTTTTTGTCTTCCACCAATTGAGTTGAAGAAGAGGGATTTTTATTCGATTTTTTTTCTTGATCAAGCGTCGCATGAATAAAATCAATTTTTTTCAATTCAAGAGCCATTTTTTTTTGAAAGGTTGGTTCGAAACTCCCAAAAAATGGTGAGGATTTAATGATTATAAGATCGGTTAACAATTTTTCAAGCTCACTACAGGCAAATGTTATTTTATTATTGATGTATGTTTCAGCTACTTTCTGAAGTATCTTTTCTATGCTTTCATTATAGCGATCGGAAAATGAAACTAACTGAGGATCGGTTATAATTTCAGGTATGGACGAGATGGTAATGTTGCCCCAGTTTTGAACTGTTTCAGCATTTTTTTCTAAATAATATATTTTATTTCTAATACTTTCTAAAACTGAAATCCGTATATACAAGCCGAGTGGATTTAATTTTTCATGTTGACTATCAAGTTGACTATCAAAAAGAGCCCCACTTACTTCTACTGCTAGTTTTCTTAAGCGACTTCTTGCACTGAATTTAACTTCCCTGGGCTGAAAGGTTTTAAAATCTGCCTTTGGTTGCCATTTCACATCTACTATTTTTGTTTCTTGATATTTCTTATTATCTAATCCCAGACTTAGAGTTTCTGAGAGAGAAAGCAGGCCTGTGACTGTTTCCGGTAATGTACCGCCCATCATTTTTCTGCAGATTCCTACTATCTGTAAAAGATCATTGTTAAATTCCGCATATCTTGGTTGAGAATCAATAAAAAATATTTTTTGCTTATCTTCAGAAACAATAATATTAAATGCAGTTATATTCCTGTGTAAAAAATCAGGAAACTGCTTTTTTATTCGTCGAAATTCTAAAATTATTTTAATCGCTATAGATTCGGCTTCAGCAGTTGATAACTGTTTTGCTTCAATCAAGAAGGCCAAATCATTGCCTAAATAGGGTAAAACTGATATATCAAAACGGATGCCCTTGCTGCTGCTCATGCCGCGTTGACCATGTTCTATGATCTGTTGCGTCCCCATAAAGCTCCCAAAGGCAGCCCAATACTGAGGATATAACAGCACAAATTGAGCGACGGCGACTTTTGTGGAGTACTTATTAGATCTATAGTCTACCCGGACTTTTTTTAACACGATCCTTGGTAAGGATTCGTCGGCGATGACTGGTTCTAAACAATGCAATGTCGTGCCACTGCCCCCCGACAAATTGATGGTCGAGTCATATTGATATGGTTTTCCATCCATTGTAAGAGTGGGGTTTTTACTTTCCTCAGTGGTGTTGTGTGGAAAATTTTGAGGCCAATACCGAACATCTGCGGGGAACGAACCGAGAACATTTAATTTTATTTCTTTTTTCATTTTTTAACCCTTTTTTTAAATTGATAGTCTGATTCTGGGCGACTACGCATCGCGATGCCAAATTCTGAATCTTTATCTTAAACGAATAGTGCCCAATAAGCAATTAGCTTGCCTGGCTCTTGATATCGATGAGTTGAGTCGGTAAACTAGCCCGCTGTGGTTGTATTTGAGAGGTTGATGTGTGTTGAAAAAGCTGTTGCCAAAACAGGATAATTTTTTTGAGCTTTTTGAACAGGCCGCTTATCAGCTTGAGAGCGCTGCCAAACATTTTCTCAATCTCACCAATGACTTATCTCACGCCGGTGATTATGCTAAATTAATTGCCGAGCATGAATCTACCGCTGATAATTATGCCCGCGCAACTTTTGATCTTTTGCATAAAGCATTCATTACTCCTTTTGATCGCCATGATATCCATCATTTAACTCGTAAGTTGGATGATATACTGGATATTATTAACCGAACCACTCAACGCATTGTGCTTTATCAATTTAAATTATTACCAGCAAATATCCCAATTATTGCCGATTTAGTTCTTGCGGCAGTGCGTGATTTAACTAAAGCTTTGCATCAACTCAAAAATTTAAAAAATGCTTCGGCTATTATTAAACTTTGCAATTCAATTAGTGAGTATGACGGTAGGGCTGAACAAATCATGTTAGAGGGGGTCGATAAACTTTTTGTCGAAGAACATGATTTTAAATATTTGTTGAAAGCCAAAGAAATATATGAATATAGCACGGATATTGTTCACGAATGTCACGACCTAGCAGATATTATTAAAGGTATTGTGTTGGAGTATTCGTGATGAGTCACGAATTAATGTTTGTTTTTTTTCTGGTTGGTTTGGCATTAGTTTTTGATTTTTTGAATGGATTTCATGATTCTGCTAATTCGATTGCCACCATTGTGTCTACTCGCACCTTGAAACCGCACTGGGCGGTGATATGGGCCGCATTTTTTAATTTTATCGCTTTCTTATTTTTTAAACTCCATGTGGCCGATACCATGGGTACTGGTTTAATAGACCCGAACATTGTGGATAAACAACTTATTTTAACCACACTATGCGGAGCCATTTTTTGGAATATTCTAACTTGGTACTACGGAATTCCATCGAGTTCATCGCATGCTCTCATAGGTGGATTAGTGGGCTCAAGCTTGGCAAAAGCTGGAATCCATTCCATACAATTTGCGGGTATCAGCAAGGTCGTTGCCTCTATTTTTTTATCGCCATTACTAGGTTTTTTCCTAGGATTATTGTTAATGTATGCGGTCACTATGATTTTTTTTCATTATACGCGTGCTAAAGTCGATAAATGGTTTCAACGAGTTCAGCTATTCTCTTCAGCATTAATGAGTCTAGGGCATGGTGGGAATGATGCGCAAAAAACCATGGGAATTATTGCTATTTTATTATTCTCTTCTAATTTGCTAGGACCAAAATTTTATATCCCATTGTGGGTGATTATTACCTGTAATTTCGTGATGGCGCTGGGTACATTATTGGGCGGGTGGCGTATTGTAAAAACCATGGGAATGCGCATTACTAAATTAAAACCGGTGCATGGAAGTTGTGCTGAATTTGCCGGTGCTTTTACTTTATTTATAGCCACCCATTTTGGTATACCCGTTTCAACCACTCATACAATTGCTGGAGCAATTTTTGGTGTGGGTTCAAGTAATAATGCTTCCGCAGTGCGTTGGGGGCTTGCACAACGAATTGTGTTAGCATGGGTGATTACCTTGCCAGCAGCAGGACTTTTTTCAGCTCTGATGTGGCTAGCTATCCATTGGTTTGGAATTTTATTTTAAAAATTATCCTGGAAGTGTCATTCCCAGAGTGTCATCCCGGAAAATGCGAAATATTAGGAGATTTGTTTTGACGACCAAAAGCGAAGAGGCTTTTAAATTAAAAGCGAATTTTTTCTCAATGACCGTGATCAAATTTTCAAAATGTGATCAGCGCAGCGTGATAGCACAATTGAAAGAAATCCAACGAACTGCGCCGAGCTATTTTCACCAATCACCAACGGTGATAGACGTCACGCAACTTAAGCGACCAGTGAAAGGGTTAGATCTTTCCAAGCTTTGCCAAATATTACGTGACTTCCAATTAATCCCTGTCGGTGTCCAAGGATTATTAGCGGAAGAGCAATCCTCTGCTCAGGAATTAGGTTTGGCTTTATGGCAGCAAAATTCTAAAAATCCTCCAGAGAAAGAAAACTCCTCAGAATCAGAAACGGTCATCACCACAGAAACAAGCGCTGAATCTGAAAGCTCTATGCCACCTGCAGTACTCACGACACATAACACACGTGTCATTACCAAACCTGTTCGTTCAGGAATGCAAGTTTACGCCAAAAACAGCCACTTGGTGTTGATGGCGCCGGTGAGTTCTGGAGCTGAATGCATAGCCGACGGTGATATTTTTTGTTATGCGCCGGTACGAGGTCGAATACTGGCTGGTGCGAATGGTGATTGCCAGGCAAAGATTTTTTCACATCATTTGGAAGCAGAGTTAATCGCTATCGCCGGGTACTATTTAATCTATGATGAATGCCCTGAACCAAGAACAGGGTATTTTCAAATTAGCTTAAAAGAGAGTAAAATTGAAATTCACAATTTTTCACTAGAGAGGAGTTTACTGTGTCAAAAATAGTTGTTGTCACCTCAGGTAAAGGCGGAGTCGGCAAGACGACGACCAGTGCCTCCTTTGCAATGGGTTTAGCCAATGCGGGTTATAAAACCGTGGTCATTGACTTCGATATTGGTTTAAGAAATTTAGATTTAATTATGGGGTGCGAGCGTCGGGTCATTTATGATATCGCCAGCGTGATTCATCAGGAAGCCACTCTTAAGCAGTCACTTATTAAAGATAAAAATAATGCTAATCTTTCAATTTTAGCGGCTTCACAAACTCGCGATAAAAATATTCTGACCTTGGAAGCCGTGCAAGCGATCATGCAGGAATTGAGAGAATCGTTCGATTTTATTATTTGTGATTCTCCAGCAGGCATTGAGCAAGGGGCATTAATGGCTATGTATTTTGCCGATAGCGCTTTGGTCGTGAGTAATCCTGAAGTTTCTTCGGTGAGAGATGCTGATCGTATTCTAGGATTTTTAGACAGTAAAACATTGTTAGCTATTCAAGGCAAAGAAGTGGAAAAACATTTGGTGATCACCCGTTACGTGGCTAAGCGAGTCTCCAGCGGGGATATGATGTCTTTGGAAGATATTAATGATTTATTGGCGATTCCATTATTAGGAGTGATTGCTGAGTGTCCGTCGGTATTACGAGCATCTAATACTGGAGAACCGGTTATATTAGATAAAAAAAGCCGGGCGGGGCTAGATTACGCAAATATAGTTCAACGTTTTATTGAAAAATCTGGTGGAGCAGGACCTGTTAAAAAGCCATTATCATTATTGCAACGATTGTTTAAAAATAATAAGGAGCTTGTATCATGACCTGGATGAACAAATTACTGGGCAGACGCTCAGCGCATACAGCTAAAGACCGTTTAAAAATAATTATTGCTCAAGAACGATCGGCGCAAAATCAGCCAGATTTTTTACCCTTATTGCAAAGAGAAATTTTAGCAGTGATTGAAAAGTATATGAGTGTCAGTTCAAATATGGTTGAAGTGGCTTTTAGCCAACAAGATAAAAGCGCCATATTAAAGCTAAACGTGCTGCTTCCGCCCAGTAAAAAATCTTCCTAAAATAAATCCCCTCTCCCTGTAGGAGAGGGGATTAGAAACTAAGAAACCGTGGCTTGATCGGCCAAGAACTTTTGCTCTTCCGTTAGCTCAGCAGCGCTGTTGGTTTTATATTTAATTAGACAAAAGAATGCGACGATTGAAAAAGTAATCACTATCGAAGTATAAAGAGATTCATTCATTCCAGAGCGGGCCGGTGCAAAATAAGTTAATAGCCACAGCCCAGCAAAATAAACAATTAATCCAAGACACTGTTTAATAGCAGAAATTCCTTCAGCAAAAGATTTGACGTTTAAAGCAATGAATGCGACCTGGAAGGCAATAAAAAGCAGAAAAATATCGGTCACTGCTTTTAAATGGCCCATCGTAAATAAATAAGTAAAAACAGTAAAAACCAGTAAAGCAATGACTCGGCCTCCCCATAAACGGAACGGGTAATTACGGGTTACGATGGCATTGCGAAAAACGCATAATGCGATAGGGATTGGCAAGTACGAAATCACATGGAAGAGGCTGAGAAATTCAGCCAATTGACTCCAACTGCGGAACATCGCTAAAAATAATATCGCTAATACGGTATTAGCAATCAACGAGCGCCGGGAGATATGATAAACCGGGTGACTGGTATCAAAAGCTCCTGGCATTTGACCGTTACGGGACATGGCAGTGAACATTCGCGTTGCCGTACCGACGAAGGCGACGCCGGCGCCGGATGGGGCGATCGTAGCGCCAAAGTAAATGATTGAAGTCAACAAACCCAGCCCTAACAGCACTGAAAGCTGGATCATGGGTGCACTAAATTCAAGTTCGTGCCAGCCTTTAGCTAGCATCTCGGGGGGAATTGCCCCAATAAAAGCGATTTGTAATAACACATAAATAGCCAAGCAGAACAATAAAGAGATAATCAACGATAAGGGAATAGTTCGCTCAGGTTTTTTAATCTCACTGGCAAAAGAAACAATAGATTGAAAGCCATTGAAAGAAATAATAATCCCAGTGGTTAAAATTGCTCCGAGGATAGATTTAGCGCCGTACGGTAAAAACGACCCATTGACCAAAGTGAAATTTGTGGGATGAAAAGCTACGGAAATAATAATTAACGAGGCGGTGATTGGTACAATGACTTTTAATATCGCCAGAATATTATTAGCTTTAGTCAGAGTAACAGCCCCCCAATAATTAACTACACAATAAAAAATAACCAGGGCAATCGAAAAGGAATTCCCAATCCAAGTCAGTTGATCATTTTGATATAAGTAAGGTTTAAATTGTGGAGTAAGATTCATAAGATACTGAATAGTGGCATCTGCTTCTAAACCAATAACCGCTACGATCCCTAACCAATTAGCAATTGCAAAGGGAAAACCAAAATATTTATTATGCGATAAAGCAGGGATGATGGCCGCCAGTCCTCTTTTGGGATAAAGAGAAGCGACTTCTGCAAAGCACAAAGCCAGCAAGAGCATCACCGCTCCACTTACCCCCCAAGTGATAATAGCACCCGGGCCGGCAATGGCGGCAGTTTTGTAAGGTGAGAATAACCAGCCACTGCCGATAATGGATGAGACGCCTAAAAACGTTGCAGATATTAAACCAATCTTCTTTTTGTTCATAATTATTCCAATTTGATTGGGGAGCCCTGTTAAGGGATAAAAAAATCATTTTAAAATCAACAGATTGTTAAATTATTCATTTACCACTGTATAATTGCGAATATTGTACCACAAATTCCTGTCAAACTCCTAACCCCATATTGCTAAATTGAATTTAATTCCTTGGGCCAGGGGCAATTCACTGCCCCAATTAATGGTATTGGTCTGGCGGCGCATATAGCTTTTCCAGGAGTCGGAACCTGCTTCGCGGCCATGGCCTGTGTCCTTTTCTCCGCCAAATGCACCACCGATTTCGGCTCCAGATGTGCCAACGTTCACGTTAGCGACACCACAGTCACTCCCGCATGCTGACAGAAAAAATTCGGCATGTTGTAAATTATCAGTAAAAATAGCCGAGGATAAACCTTGGCGAACTTGATTTTGCATTTGTACAGCCTGGGCTAAGGTGCGGTATGACATTAGATATAAAATCGGCGCAAAGGTTTCCTGTTGAACGATATCCCAGTCACTTTCTGCACTCACCAAGGTGGGTTCGACAAAATAACCGGGTCTATCAAGCACTTTGCCGCCATATAAAATTTTACCGCCCATTTTTTTGATAGCTGTGATAGCTGCTCGGTAACGATCTACGCTCATCTGATCAATCAAAGGTCCCATTAAATTTTTTTCATCTAAAGGATCGCCAATACGGATTTGTTGATAAGCTTTTTGTAACCGAGCGATGACTGCTGAGTAATGGGATTCATGGATAATTAATCGGCGAGTGGAGGTACAACGTTGACCTGCAGTCCCCACCGCACCAAAAACAATCGCGGGGATGGCTAAATCTAAATTGGCAAACTCATCAACAATAATCGCATTATTGCCGCTGAGTTCTAACAAACAGCGGCCTAACCGCTTCCCAATTCGCTCACTAATTTTTTTGCCGACCGCAGTGGACCCGGTAAACGAAATAAGTGAAATACCTGGATCGTCGACAAAAGCATTGACTAGGTCAAGGTCTCTGAGTAATAAATAACGAAAAAATGCCAGGATAACCACATTGGCGTCATCACTTCGTGACAAATATTTTGTACAGCAATGGCGCATAAAGCAGTTTTAGGGGAGGGTTTCCAAATCACGGTGTTGCCGGCAATCGCGGCGATAAATGCATTCCATGACCAAACAGCAACTGGAAAGTTAAATGCGGTGATCACTCCTACCGCTCCTAAGGGGTGCCATTGTTCATACATTCTGATGTGCTGGCCGTTCAGAATGCATGGTTTTTCCGTACAGCATTCGTGATTGACCCACAGCAAAATCAGCCATATCAATCATTTCTTGTACTTCACCATCACCTTCTACTTTGGATTTACCTGATTCCAGTGATACCAAGCTGCCGAGCGCGGATTTTTTAGCTCGTAATAACTCTGCTATTTGACGAATTAACTCCCCGCGTTTAGGTGCTGGAACTAAACGCCAATCTTGAGCAACCTTTTGACTGTTTTGGGATAGATATTGGTAATCTTTTAAAGAACAATTATTAATACTGGCTATCGTAGTCTGTGTGGAGGGATTCTCAGCATGAATGACGCCCGCTTCCGTATGAGTTGACCACCACTGCGCGCCGTCGTAAGCGCCTGAGTTATTGGCGTTAATTGCTAAATCCTGCAATATTTTATTCATGTTCGCATTCCGTAGGGCTGGCTTCATGAAAATATTCACCGAAACGATTATGTAAGAATTCATTTAGATTAAATTGATCTTGATGAATAAATCCTCGATATTTTTCAGGTTGATTCATCACTAAATCGAGCACCGCGCATACAGAACTGGCGGTTGCCATTTGGATCGCGGTGAAGTGCTGATTATCAACCCAGCATGGATAAAACTTAGCGACATAACTGTGTTCCATCAGCCGACCCTGTTGATTTCCTTGAATTGAGATCCAAACTATGACCACATCATCGCGGGTATAAGCTAGAAATTTTTGCAGAATATTTTTCAAATTTTCTCGGTCTTGATTGAGTTTTAAATCATTCATCAGAAAAAACATTTTATTGCAGTGGCCAGGGTAACGCAGGGTTTTATAATTCAAATTATTCACTTTGTCAGCATAGGTTTGGGACAATGTGCCGAGTCCTCCGGATGTATTGAAGGCTTCATATTTTACCCCATCAATGATGACCTCTTCCAAATCAGTTAATGGTGCAGTGGATATTTCTTTGCCGTCAGCAATAGCATGACAAGGATTACCATATTCATTGATAAGCCCGTCTATTGACCAAGTCAACGCATATTGTAAAGCATTACTGGCTTGCGCGGGGAGGGCGCCGCAGCGTAATTTGACTATATCTAATTGATCAAATGCTTTCATTAAATCATTGGCGACGATATTGATAAATCCTGGCGCTAGTCCGCATTGTGGAATAAATGCAGTTTTTGCATCTATTGCCAATTGAGCAATCGTGGCGGTAACGGCGGTATCTTCAGTTAAGTCAAAATAATGCAGGTTTAAAGACTTTGCCAATTTTGCTAATTCCAGATTTAAGAAATAAGGTAGGCAAGAAATGATAGCTTGAATTTTATATTGATGGATTAATTGGGTCATCAGCGTTTGATTTTTAACGTCCAACGACTCATAACGCAGATGAGGATTAAAAGGAAGTGTATTCGGTTGGCTAGCCGTATCGACCAGCACGATTTGATACTCACTACCCGGTTGTGTACTTAACAAATGGCCAATGGCGCTACCAATTTGCCCGCTTCCTGCGATTAAAATAGAAATCATGCTCACATCCTTTACTGAAAGTTTGTTATTGTAGAACATTTTCAATGGTTTCGTCATGCTGTTAATTTTGCTAAAATTATCGACATGCTAAATACACGGAATGACTACTTATTAATAATGGGCATCGAAGTCTGGCGATTGCGTCAGCCTACAACCCCAGTTTTAACCCAGCAACAACCAATCGTTAATTATTATTTATTGAATTCTCGGAGGAATTTAGTTGGTTTATTATTGGCCGAAATGAATTCTGGTCAGCAAGATCAGGAACGGGAATTGTTATTAGCGATCTTTCACGCTTTGGAGATGATAGGAAAGGAAATTAACGCTTTAATAGCCGGTACTACCTCGCCAAAGAATTTTTTAATTTTACTTGGCGCCAATTGCCCGCAGATAAGTGTTGGAACAGAGACTAAAGTTATCATGACTTATTCTTTGGCTGAAATGCTTAAAAATCCACTATTAAAGGCTAAGGTTTGGCAATCTTTATCGCCACTCCGAATCCATGAATGATTATGAGGTAGTTATCGTCGCTGGTGGCCCTGTAGGTATGGCGTTTGGCATTGAATTAGGCATGATGAATATCAGAACGGCTATTATCCGGCAATGCCTTTATGATTTATTGCCGATCAATTATGTAATATTGATCATCGAAGAGACCACTGGCTCTGAGTTGAATAAAATGGCCCAAGCATTTCGCGAAAAATCTATTGAATTTTCAATAGTATTGCTTTCTTCACATGAAGTTAGAAAATTATATACTAAGAAATATTATTTGTTGCGCCCTGACTGGCATATTGCTTGGTGTGGCGATGTCATTCCGAATCAGCTCCATGAATTCATCAATCGTTTGATGCCGAACTAAAGTTGACGTTCTGAGATTACTGAATAAGAAAATACTCTTTATGATGCTGCTTAATTTTATCATTTAAAGTCCAGGTGAATATCCCTGAAACCAAATCCATGGCTATACTATCATCTACGCCTTGTGCTATTAAGGTTTTTTTTTGGTTTGACGTTGTTAGATTTAATTTCTTAATACTGCCATTGTCGATCAGCAGGGGAGTAAACAAAGGTTCTTTCGAACTAATGGGGTTAATTCGATTCTGCGTTAATAACCGGATGTTGGCAGCTAAGCGTTTTCCACCAACCAAATTAAGTTGCAACTTTCCATCTGGAAATATTTCAGTTAACCGCTTAACTATCTGCTCAGTTTCTTCAGGTAACAGCAGCACCGATAATGGATAAGATAAAGACATCATACCAATAAATATTACCCAGGCAGAAACCATTATGTAATTTATGTGGCTGCTTCGAAGGATAAATATTAAGTAACCGGTTAGGCAAACAAAAATTAATAAACAACTAATCCCCCTGGTTAATCCTGATAATTGGCCGATGATTGAAAAAAATATGAATCCTTCAACAATCAATAATGGTATTAAAATAAATAAAAGGTATCGGCCCAATCGTTGACGTCTTGCGGGTGTTAACCGCCAGAAGCTATCCGCTATCAGGATGGCTAATAATGGCATTAATGGCAATAGATAGCGCATCGAAATGTGGCTTCCCAATCCAAGAATAACCACCCATAATAACGCCCAGCCTAAAATAAATTGATAAATGCGCATGCCTGGTTTTTCTATGGATTTGAACCAGCGTTCGCTAAGGAAACCCCAAAGGCTCAATAAACTCCAAGGTAATAATGCGCCAATGACCATGATCATAACACCTGGAACACTAATAAATGGTCCCCAAATACTATTGTGATTGTGCACTCCTATTTGATCATTAAAAAATGATAAAAAGACAACCTTACCATGTAAAATTGCCATGGTAACAAACCAGCTGAAGCCGATGAATAATCCAGTGAGAGCAGCGCCAATTTGAGTTGGACGATGATATTTGAATACTTGCGGTTCGATGATTATCAAAAAAATTTGAGTGTAGACAACAAACAATACTGCTAATAGTCCTTTGGTTTCAAATGCCAAAGCAGCCCCTATATAAAAACACCACCATCCTAATCGGCTAAGGCGATTGGAAGTTAATACGCAAAAAACCCCATATGCACTTAAGGTTAAAAATAAAGTGAGTAAAATATCTGGAATGGAACGCATCGAGGCCATTAAAAAGTTGATTTGGGTCATCAGTATTAGCAAAGAAAATTCGGTAATTTCTAATTTTTTAAAAGCACGATGAGCCATCAGTGCAGTGAGTATCAAAGTTAAAAAGCCTGCGAATAAAAAGACTATTCTTAAGCTGAATACGTGAATTCCAAATAATTTGAAGGATGATAAAATCGTCCAATAGGTTAAAATTGGTTTATTCAGCCGGAAAGCATCATTAAATAATTCTGAATGCGCACTATAATGTCGTGGGGTTAAATAATCCCCAGATTGTAACATCATGAATACTGAGTTTATATAATACCATTCATCTGCATAGTGCTGTACTAAAGTGGTAACGAATGGTAGTAAAGCCAGAAAAAAAATAAAGGGGATGAATAGTATTCTTCTTTTGTTAGATTCCAGAAGTGATCTCCTAGTTGGTTTCTAGCTTGTTATTATCTGCTTCCCAAGAAAAAGACGCAAGCCAACTGGGTCAAAAATTGGTGATGCGCTGATAATTAGACTCGAGCATGGCCAGCGTATGTTCTAATTGTTGAAAATTTTGCTGCTCTTTTTCGACTACTGATGCGGGTGCTTTGGCGAGATAATCAGGGTTGTTTAATCGACTGGCGATTTTGGTTTTTTCTTTGGTTAATTTGTCGATTTCTTTTTGTAAACGGGCTAATTCAGCTTTTTTATCAATTAAATCTGCTAATGGGATATAAATTTCCAGTTGATCAACTACCGCTGTGGCGCTCGATTCTGGAATTGGGGCATTGTCTTCAAGCCAGGTTATTGCCGAAACTTTTGCTAAACTTTTAATGTAGATTTGATTTTTCTGCGCATACTCCCGATCTAATTCTGAACCCTTGTGAAAAAAGATTGCAATCGCTTTGCTAGGGGCTACATTCATTTCACCGCGGATATTACGGATGGCGGTGATGATTTGTTTTAACCATTCGATCGCTTTGTTGGCAGTGTGATTCTGCAATCCCATTTCTGTTTGCGGATATGTGGCTATCATAATACTACGTGGTGGATTTTCGATAATCATAGGGGCAACAATTTGCCAAATTTCTTCAGTAATAAAAGGCATCAGTGGATGCAATAAACGTAGCAATCTTTCCAGAACTTCAAGTAGAGTTCGGCGGGTTGCCCGTTTTTGATCTGGGGTAGCATGAGGATCAGTTAGCACGCTTTTAGATAATTCTAAGTACCAATCACAATATTCATTCCAAGTAAACTCATATAACAAATGAGCAAGCAGATCAAATCGGTACTGATCAAATTCTTGATTAACTTTGCTAACCGTATCCTCCATCAGACTGCGGATCCAGTAATCTGCCAATGAATAATCTAAGTCTTGTTTGGAAAAATCCTGATCGATGGTGTTCATCAATACATAACGAGCAGCGTTCCATAATTTGTTGCAAAAATTTCGGTAAGCACCAATCCGGCTCATATCAAAATTAATATCGCGGCCAGTGGTCGCGAGGGCGCAAAACGTAAAGCGTAAGGCATCTGCGCCGTGCGGAGCAATGCCGTGTGGAAATTCTTGACTGGTAGCTTTTTTAATGGCGGGAGCCATTTGCGGTTGCATTAAACCGGTAGTTCGTTTCGTCATTAAACTTTCTAAGTCAATTCCATCCATTAAATCAATCGGATCAAGGATATTGCCTTTACTTTTCGACATTTTCTGGCCATGACTGTCGCGAATTAATCCGGTAATGTAAACGTGATGGAAAGGCACATCATTCATTAATTTCAGCCCCATCATCACCATGCGCGCCACCCAAAAAAAGATGATATCAAATCCAGTCACCAACACTTGGCTAGGATAAAAAGTGGTGAGTTGTTGATTTTGGTTGGGCCATTCCAAGCTTGAAAAAGGCCAAAGTGCGGCAGTAAACCAAGTATCGAGTACGTCTTCATCTTGACGTAAATTAATATCCGCATTTAAGGAATAACGCTGGCGGACATCTTCAAGATCATACCCCGCATAGGCTTTATTGTGTTCATCATACCAAATGGGCACGCGGTGACCCCACCATAATTGACGGCTTATGCACCAGTCTTCAATTTGAGTTAACCATTGCTCATAAACTTTACTCCAATTGGCTGGTACAAATTGTAATTTTGCGTTTTTCTCAGCAGAAATAGCCGGTTTTGCTAAAGATTCCATGCGTAAAAACCATTGATCAGTGAGCATGGGTTCTAAGATGACTCCAGAACGATCGCCGCGTGGTAAATTGACCGTGTAATTTTCAATTTTTTCTAATAAGCCTAATGACTTTAAGTCTTCGACTACCTGTTTGCGAGCAGCATAACGTCCTAGTCCCCGATAGGGCTTGGGCACATTTTCATTGCAATCTGCCGAAGCGTTAAAAATAGTGAGGATGGGTAATTGATGGCGTTTCGCCATTTCATAATCATTAAAATCATGTGCTGGTGTGATCTTGACACAACCGGTGCCAAATTCTGGCTCAACTTTTGGATCAGCAATAATGGGGATGGTTCGCTCGGTTAAGGGTAATTTTATTAATTTGCCAATGAATTTTTGATAGCGAGGATCCTCAGGATTGACCGCAACTGCAACATCGCCCAGCATGGTTTCGGGTCGAGTGGTGGCGACAGTAATAAATTGTTGGCTGTTGTCTGCTAATGGATAACGAAAATACCATAAGTGACCCGCCGTAGGTTCGGTGGATACTTCTAAGTCAGAAATCGCAGTATGCAAATGCGGGTCCCAATTAACCATACGTTTACCGCGATAAATAAGTTGTTGTTCAAACAATTGAATGAAAGCTGCATAGGTGGCTTTGGTGATAGTGGGGTCCATGCTGTAGTGTTGGCGCTGCCAATCAAGGGATGCACCCATGCGGCGGATTTGTTGGGTGATGATTGAACCTGATTGTTCACTCCATTGATTTACCCTTTGCAAAAATTTTTCTCGGCCTAAATCATGACGGCTCAGACCTTCTTGAGCAAGTTGTCGCTCCACAACCATTTGCGTGGCGATGGAGGCATGATCGGTGCCTGGCTGCCAAAGAACATTATAACCACGCATACGTTGGCGGCGAATCAACGCATCCATTAAGCTAAGTTGAAAACCATGGCCCATATGTAAAGTGCCGGTGACATTTGGAGGAGGCAGCATGATACAATAGGGCGAACCTTTGCCACTAGGTTTAGCATAACCTTGTTCTTCCCAAAATTGAGTCCAATGTTGCTCTATGTTGCTGGGTTGATAAATTTTGTCGAGCATGTTGATATCCTGTAAACTTCAAGCGTCAATACCATTAAGCCAAAGTGATTTCGTATATCTTCTTCAACTTCAAGTCCGTCAATATTTCCCCCCGCCAGGCGCTAGCTTTGTCGGCGGGTGGCAGAGGAAATTGCTTTTTGCGCGCGGAGCGTACTCGCGAGCACGGAAAAACAATTTTCTCTGACAGGCCCCGCCATTGCGATTGTCCCGCGATTCCTGGCGGGGGAAATATTGACGGCAATGGTAAAAATCGTAAAGTGATTTTGGCAGATACCTCTGTTAATCTCAACTGATTCGGTGGGTGATTAATTGATACCCCTGTTTTTGGTAAGAACGATAATGTTGGCGTGCTAATTGCAATAGATCTGTTTGATTTGGCACAATTTGTAATAACCTTTCCCACGAGCCACATTCAGGTTCAGGGGGTAGCCGTAAATTTAAAACCATCTGGGCGGCATTCGCATCCAGAGAGCCTAATAAAATTTCAGCTTCTTGAGGTGTGCGTTGATGCGGTAAGAAGCTTGCTGGTCGAAATGTCCAGAGTATTTGATCGAAAGCTTCAGTAAGTTCCGTCGATTGAAGCTGCACCTTCAAAGTATGTCCTAGTTGATAGGCTTTTTCAGCCAATTGGCAGGCAAATCTGAGGCAACCATTAAAATTATCGACGTTTAAAAGATACAGGTCTATTCTAGGTTTCATGACATCAATTCTCTAACTACTTGATCAAATAAAATAAATCGCCCTTTAAAAAAAATAATTTTCGTAGAAAATCCCTACGCCATGGGGGATCGCTAGGGGGAGCTGCGCGAAGCGCTCCCCCTTCATTCCGAGCATCGGCTTTGCCGAGCGCAGGATATAAACGAGAATTGCTGCAGCTTACTGAATTTTGCTAGAATGTCTACAGTTGAATCATTCATGACAAAGAGATTTTAGTTAGTGATAATTTTTCGCTATATCAGTAAGGAGCTTTATACCAGCCTATTGGGTATCTTAATAGTTTTATTGATTGTTTTTATCAGTAATCAATTTATTCACTATTTGCAGTCCGTTGCAAAAGGTAATATAACCATGAGCGCAATGATGAAGCTCATGTCTATACAAGTTCCATTTTTAACCGGATATTTGCTGCCACTCAGTTTGTATTTAAGTATATTATTGGTTTTTGGCCGGCTCTATTTAGACCATGAGGTTACGGTGATGTCGGCATGTGGAATGAGTCCGGTTAATTTCCTAATGGTTATTCTTAGCTTTGCTTTAACGATTACTATGATTGTGGCGGGGTTAATGCTCTGGCTGCAGCCGCTTTTAGATAGTTATCGAACTCAAATTTATTATGAAGCCGTTGCCCAGGCAACCATAGAAAAAGTCATGCCTAAACGATTCCAAGAATTAGGACCTAATGCAGTTATTTATGCAGAAGAGCTCGATAGAGGGCCGCATAAAATGCGTGATGTTTTTTTTGCCCAATTTAATAAATATTGGGATATCACGGTAGCTAAAGTTGCTCAAGAAAAAACGATGGATGATAATGGTCGTTTTTTACTGTTTAAAAATGGATATCGTTATCTAGGCTCTCCTGGTGAATCGGATTATCAAGTGATTCAATATCAAGAGTATGGGGTTCTTATTTCAAAAGAAACTCAAACTCGAAGTGGTTGGCCAAGTAATGCTTCAACAAAAAAGTTATGGCCGCAACGTAACAATCGCAAGGCGGCCGCGGAGTTACATTGGCGCATGGCAATGCCAGTTTCAGCGATGGTGCTGGCATTACTAGCGTTTCCATTGAGTAGGGTTAATCCCCGTCGTGGCAAATTTACTCAGTTATTGCCAGCTATTCTTTTTTATATTATTTACTGTAATTTATTATTTTTAGGAAAGGCCTGGATATATAAGGGAACTATAAATTTTAACCTGGGTTTATGGTGGGTGCATGGCCTGATGTTATTGATTGCTTTAAGTTTACAATACTATCGCCGAGTTAAAAATGCGTATTCTTGATAGGTATATTCGCTCCTCAGTTGTTATTTCAATAGGCTTGGTGATATTGATTCTGCTAGGTATTGAAAGTTTTATGGAATTTATTAGCGAATTGCCTTGGTTAGGGGTGGGTAATTACAGGATTTTTGGTGTTTTTGCTTATGTAGGAATGCAATTGCCATCAGAATTATATCAACTGTTTCCAATCGCTGGTTTTATTGGCAGTTTAATTGGATTAGGTCGATTATCATCGACCAGTGAATTGATAGTGATGCGCGCCGCAGGTGTTTCTATTGCGCGCATTGGTTGGGCAGTGTTGAAAGCTGCATTGATTCTCTTGATTTTTGTCACGGTTATTGGCGAATGGCCGGCCCCTAAATGGCAATTACAAGCAGTAAAATTAAAACAAAGCTTAACTCATAAAACTCTGAAATTATGGTCTAGTAAAGGTTTATGGTTACATCAACAACACGTGTTTATTTTTGTCGGTCGGGTGTTATCAAACACAGAAATTAAGGATGTCACTCGTTTTGATTTCGATGATCAAAATCACTTGTTATCATCTTTTTCTGCTAAAAAAGGCTATTTGGAAGCCGGGCATTGGTTATTAGAAGATGTAGCCATGACTGAATTGACAACTGATCAATCTAAGGTGACACATTTCGCAAGAAAGCCGTTAGGTATCGATTTTCAACCTGAGTTACTGCAAAGAAAAATGCAGCGCGATTCTGATCAGCAAAGCCTTGTCGGTTTATGGAATAATATTCGCTACCGTCATCAAGCTGGATTACTAGCGAATGAGCTTGAATCGTCATTTTGGCAACGAGTTACCCAGCCTTTAACGACAGTCATCATGATTTGCCTTGGAGTACCTTTTGTGTTTGGCTCTTTGCGCAATTCCAGTATGAGCGCTCGGGTGTTAACCGGTATTATTGTTGGATTTATATTTTACATGCTTAATCAATTTATAGGGCCCGTTGCTTTGGTTTATCAATGGCCGGCATGGATTGCTGGCGCATTGCCAACATTATTATTTGCTGCTATTTACACCGTTTTGCTTTCCAGAATTCGTTGATAGTGTTATAGAAGAAAATGTAGAATGAAGTTATTTATTATCAAAAAAGGTATTTATGAGCAAAGATAAATTATATTATGAAATTCTACAGGCTTTTAATGACGTTAGGAAAGAGGCGGGCGAGGACAAATTTCACAAATTACTAGATCAGCATTCCTTATTAAAAGCCATTAAAGATGTCAAGGTGGATGAGGTTAAAAAGTCTTTCAAATCTGCGGAAATAAATAAATACTATCTTGCTTTGGCTTTAGATCTTACTTTGCAAATGGGCGTAAACTTAAAAGAAAAATCACTTGATTCTAAACCGGCCGTCGAAATTGCCGGGTTGCTACTGGAAGCTAAAGCTAATCCAAATGATTATTTGCCATTGGGATATAATCAAAAAACGTCTTTTCTTAAGGATGCCATTTCAGCTCATCAAGATAATAATATGATAAAAACTCTTTTAAACAAGAGCACTTATCAAATAAATTTAACGGCTTCCCCATATTTGCAATTGGCTTTACTGGAACGAAAACCAGAGTGTCCTGTTCAAGCATGGCATTTATTTATTGCTGGCGCTACTTTAGGGGAAAATCTTATATTAAAGCTTATAAAGCAAGTAGTCTGTCAGAACAATGCTTCGATTTTTATATTTTTGCAAGCAATCTACAAATATCATGTTAATCAACGTAGATGCCCAATTGTGTCAGAACGACTCCAACAATTTTTTCCAGCTGTTTTGATAACAATAATCCAAGAATTTAGCGATGATTTGGCAAAAACGGATCAGATTGCCGTGGAAATGAGTTTAGAGTCTTCAGAGTGGAAGCCGTTGGAAGAGGTTGATCTCTTTTATGCTACCATTAAGAACAAGCAGAATATGGAAGGTATATTTCAGTCTTATCCCCAAGGCATTCCTCAGAAATGTAGAAGGTCTCCAAATGAAGAAATAAAATTTGATGGGTTATCTTTACAGCCGTTAATGCAGTTATCTGCATTAGGCGAAGAAGACGGCGTCAAAGTTCTATTAGAGGCGAAGGCTGATCCAACCGTGTCTATTAATGGCAGTTTTGCTTTTACTTGGGCAATAAAAGGTAATCGAAATGTTGAAACACAACCAAAATATACTAACACTGCTATGAGTATTTTTTCGCAGTTAGTAAAGGTTTCGCCCGAAAAACAAAATAAAACCCTTGATGTTATTTCTAAAGGATGTGTTATTGCCTAAAGTTCCCCTCTCCCGGAAGGAGAGGGGAATAGGGTAAATAATGCGGATACCATATGTGTTTTTCAATCAAATTTTCGCAAGATTCAAATCCTGCAACTTGCGCTAACCCTTCCTCAATAGCCGCTTTAGCCACTGCAATAGCGATCTGCCTAGAAGCTGCGGAAAGCTGTTCTAATTTGGGTAGTAGTCGACGGGATTCTGCACGATTGCTAGCGCTTAAGGCTTGACTAGCCGCCAGCAACATATTCTCACTCACTTCTTTGGCTTTAACCGCAATAACGCCTAAACCAATACCTGGAAAAGCCATATAATTATTACATTGGCTGATCGGATACGTGTGTCCTTGCCAGGTTACATCGGCAAAGGGACTGCCGGTAGCTATCAATGCCCGACCACGAGACCATTGAATTAAATTTTCAGGAGTGGCCTCAGCTCTGGAGGTTGGATTAGATAATGGTAGAATAATCGGCTCATTCACATATTGGCTCATGGTTTCAACGACCTCTTGAGTAAAAGCACCATTCACTGCAGAACTACCAATTAAAATAGTCGGATGAACATTTTTCACCACTTCCAATAAAGAAATATTACTTCGATTCTGCACCATCCATTGGTCAACTTCTTGTCGAGTACGTAAAAAATCTTTTTGTGCTGGAGTGACAGAGGCAGTAGATTTGGTTAATAAACCATTTTTATCAATTAGCCAAAATTTTGATTTGGCTTGTTCAGGACTCATTCCCTGGCTGAGCATGGCTTTATAGATGGCCTCGGTCACACCGGTTCCTGCTGAACCCGCACCGAAAACCACGATGCGTTGATCTTCAAAACTTGATTGAGTAATGGCAATGGCTGCTAAAATAGCTGCAATGGTGACCACTCCAGTGCCTTGAATATCATCATTAAAACTACATATGGTATGCCGGTATTGAGCAAGGTTATGGAAAGCATTATAAGAACCAAAATCCTCCCAATGTAAAAAAACATTTGGGAAAAGTTTTTTTACCGCCGTGACAAATTTTTTAATAAACGACTCATAATCCTTGCCAGTGATGCGCGGATGTCTCCAGCCGAGATACATTGGATCATCTAAAAGATGAGTATTATTAGTTCCAGCATCTAGCATAATCGGCAAGGTTATATTAGGGTCTACCCCACCAATAGCGGTATAGACCATTAATTTTGCAACCGGGATGGCCATAGCCCCAGCCCCTTGATCACCAATCCCGAGCACGCCTTCGCCATCACTCACCACCATCAATTGGATATCGGCATTACTGCGATTATTTAAAATTAATTCAATACGGTCTTGATCTTCATAGGAAATATAAAGTCCACGTGGTTGAAAAAAACGTTGACTAAATTGTTCCACTGCATGACCAACCACGGGAGTATAAATTTTAGGAAGCATTTCATCGGTATATTCACTAATTAATTTATAGAATAAAACTTGATTCACATTCAGTAAATAATTGAGATAAAGGTTTTTCTGAATTTCTTGCTCATGGCTACAATATTGCAAATATGCACGTCGAACTTGTGCATCAAGCGTCTCGACATGCGGTGGGAGTTTACCGATTAAGCCAAACTCTAAACGTTCTTGTTCAGTAAAAGCAGTGCCTTTATTCAGTTGAGGAATAGTTAACAGCGCTTTACCAAAAATATTGGTCAATAATTTTTTATGACCATATTCATCATTGATAATTTTAAAATTTAGCATATCAATCTCTATTCCTTAAAGCATTTTTAGTGAGGGTGACCGCAAAACCAAGATAGGTTTGTGGGGACAGGGTTTGTAATTGTTGCTTAACCTCTGCAGGCAAAGGTAATTGGGCAATGAACTCATTTAATAGGGTTTGATCAACGGTTTTGCCGCGGGTCAATTCTTTGAGTCGCTCGTACCCGTCGACCACGCCATGTCTACGCAAAACAGTTTGGATGGCTTCAGCCAGCACTTCCCAATGCTGATTTAAGTCTTGTTGGATTTGCATGTGATTGACGGTTAACTTTTTTAACCCCTTCAACGTGGCTTGATAAGCGATTAAGGAATAGCCGGCAATCGGTCCTAGATTCCGTAATACTGTGGAGTCAGTTAAATCTCGTTGCCAACGCGAAATGGGAAGTTTACTAGCTAGATGAAGGGCCAAGGCATTGGCTACTCCTAAATTTCCTTCTGAGTTTTCGAAGTCAATAGGATTGATTTTATGAGGCATAGTAGATGAACCGATTTCATGTTCAATTTTCTTTTGGCCAAAATAACCTAAACTCACATATCCCCAAATGTCGCGATTCAAATCGATTAGTATAGTGTTAAAGCGGCTTAAAGTATGCAGAAATTCCGCTAGATTATCATGGGGTTCAATTTGGGTGGTATACGGATTATAAACCAACCCTAATTCGGTCACAAAAGCTCGGCTAAGTGACGGCCAATCTATTTCCGGATAAGCTACGCAATGGGCGTTAAAATTACCGATCGCTCCATTAAATTTGGCTAAGATGGGAGTATCTTGCAAAATAAGCATTTGTCTGGAAAGACGAGAAATCACGTTAATTAATTCTTTGCCTAAGGTACTGGGGGAGGCCGGTTGGCCATGGGTGCGGGTTAACATGGCCAGCGATGCATATTGCTCAGCTAATTGTTTTAATTGTTGGATAATGGCTTGCATGGCGGGCAATAAAATATCTTTTTTAATTTTTAATAGCATGAGTCCGTAGGCCAGATTATTGATATCTTCTGAAGTGCAGCCAAAATGGATGAATGGGATAAAAGCTACTAATTTTGGCTGATTTTTAAGTTGATTTTGTAAATAATATTCTACTGCCTTCACATCATGATTAGTTCTTACTTCAATGGTTTTGATTTGGTCGGCGGCGTTTAAATCAAATCCAGTAATTAGATTTTCTAGAAATTGACGGCTGTTATGATCCAGCGAGGGTAGATGAGTTAGATCGGAGTGATTAGAGAGCGCGATCAACCAGCGGATTTCAATAATCAGGCGATAATAAATTAAGCCATACTCACTGGCGAAGGGGCGTAACTCGGCTAAGGTCGATTGATAACGGCCATCTAAAGGAGAAAGCGCTGTTAAAGCTGAAAGTTCCATAAATTCCTCATGTAGGTTATTTAAGTGGACAAGATTACATATATAAATGCTTTTAAGCTAAAAGCGATTAAATTTTTGTATTCATACTGGATACCGGCCTTCGCCGGTATGACAATACTGTGTCATACCGGCGAAGGCCGGTATCCAGGATAAATGCTGGCATTTTACCTAAAGGCAGAAAAGCTACCCATGAGGTTATTTAAAATAATTTTTAAATGTGATTTAATACCTCTCTTAATTCTATTGCAATATTTTCTTCATCGTGAGAGTGTTTCTATGCAATTCATTGATTTAAGTAGACAGTACCAACGTATTGAACAGAAAATTGATCAACGCATTAAAAAAGTTTTGCTCCATAATAAATTTATCATGGGGCCTGAAGTTTTTGAGGTTGAGGAATTATTGGCTAATTTGGTGGGCGTCAAGCATTGCATTACCGTTGCCAGCGGTACAGATGCTTTATTAATGGCGATGATGGCCCTAAATTTGAGCCCTGGCGATGAAGTTATTTCCACCGCATTTACTTTTTTTGCTACGGTAGAAACCATGTTGTTATTAGGCGTTAAACCCGTTTTTGTGGATATTGACCCGCAGACGTATTTAATTGATCCCCAAAGCATTGTTGCCGCTATCACTCCTCGCACTAAAGCGATTATGCCGGTGAGTTTATACGGTCAAGTTGCAGATATGGATGCGATCAATACCATTGCCCGCCAATATAATCTGGCTGTTATAGAAGACGCGGCACAAAGTTTAGGCGCCACTTATAAAGGGCGTCAATCTTGTGGTTTATCGAAGGTTGCTTGCACGAGTTTTTTTCCTTCTAAGCCGCTTGGTTGTTATGGAGACGGTGGTGCAATCTTTACTGATGATGATGACTTAGCTCGTAAAATGCGGGAGCTACGGGACCATGGTCAAAGTCAGCGTTATGTCCATACTTCCATAGGCATCAATGGTCGTTTCGACACACTACAGGCCGCTGTTTTATTAGAAAAATTACCGATTTTTGCCGATGAAATTATTAAGCGTCAACAGATAGCTGAATATTATTCAAGTTTATTAAAATCCCATGTCATCACCCCGCGAATTGCGGTGCATAATACCTGTGTTTATGCGCAATATACGATTCGAGTTAAAGAGCGTGCCGATTTTTGCGCGCAGCTACAAAAAGCAGGTATTCCGACAGCGGTGCATTATCCATTGCCATTAACCAAGCAACCGGTATTGCGAGACATGGATTGCAGTCAAGTGGTATTACCTCATACAGAACTGGCTGCCACCGAGGTGGTTAGTTTGCCTATGCATCCTTATTTGACTCAAGTAGAGATCGAACATATTTGTGATCAAGTCTTGCAAGTTATCTCTGACCTTGTGCCTGCTTAAACAAGGGCGTTGTTTTACAGAACTATCCAATTACAACGCAGTCGTTTTAAATCTTATTTATCCTGAATATCAGCCTTCGCCGGTATGACACAATATTGTCAAACCGGCAAAAGCCAATACCCAGACTGTGTCATATCGGCGAAGGCCGGTATCCAGGATCAATAGTAGTATGATTGTTTTTAACAGAAAATTATTATAAGCTGACAATTAAGTTTTTTTTAGAAATAAGGAATAATTTATGAAAGAAGAAAGATTACTCATCGGACCTGATCAAAACTATGAACCAACCATGACGCCCACCACAGAAGCTCAAAAAGTAATTAATAGTTTTTTAGCACGATTTGAAAAAAACACATTATATAACAATTTTATCCCATTTATTGAAGAAGAGGGTGACAACTTCGAAACAGCTCTATCAATATTCATTTCCACGCTATCGTCATCCTCCGTCAACAAAAATCAATTATTTATTGCTTGGAAAATGCATCGATTAATCAGTTTACTCTTTAATCAATTCGATAATAATCCCGCTCAATATGGTAAACAGATTTTTATACTGATCAACCAAGCGAATACTGTACTCGGAGACCCTAGTGAAATATATGATCTTATTTACTTCATGACTGAAGCGAGTTTGAAACTAGATCTATACTTATTAAAAAAAGGCTGCAGATTTGCAAAAAGTTAGAAGTCCTTAATGAAGATGAAACAGGAGAAGACAAAGCCAGTATAAAATTTAGGGAATTCGATGAGTTTAATGACTTAATCGATAATTTTAGAATGACCGATATCGTCTTTAATAAAAACCATGTATTTGTAGTGAGATGGTTTGCTGAGCATATTGAACAATGGCTTACTTTAGCCACGCTATATCAGCAAGTAGGTAACAGCTTACTGTTCCAGAATAAATTAAAAGGGGCCAGTTTTCATTTAGTGAGGGCCATAAAGATTTGTAATAAGTTTAGATTTTCTCCTGATGACGACGAAAGTTTAAAGAAACTTAAATCTTTACATCTGCGCAAGCTAACTTTAAAGTGTGCTGCTTACACAAGCCTAAATGCTTTTCGACCATACTTTTCTCAGCAAGAGAGGGAAGATTATGAAGGAGCCAGTTTAGAATTAATGACCTTATCAACAAGTTCATTAGAAATAAAAACTTCTCCGGTCAAAAAGCTAAAAAATGAAAATTACAATCCCTCTTTATTTCAGGCTTATGAAATGTCCCGGGAAACCGAAGAGTATAAAATTCTTACTAAAAAATTAAAAGATGAAGCTTTAGAATATGGTTACAAAACCGAAGAAATTAAATCAGATGGAGATTGTTTATATGTTGCTGTCGCTAAACATTTAAACATCACTGTTGAATCTCTAAAAGAAAAAATTCTAGATCATGTAGTTGATAACTATGATTTATATGAAGATGTTATTCCAAACGTTAATCCATTTATTGATGAAACAATGTCCAAAGGCAAATGGGGGGAATTCATGCATGTTGTTATTATTTCCCGCGCATACCAAATAAATATTATCTTAGTAAGCGTTGAAGAAAATAACACCATTGTGATTAAACAAAACCAAGAACCTGAAGAAAAAGCGATTATTTTAGGTTATATAAAAAATCTTCATTATGATCTTTGGGTTAAAATACCCAATTTTACTGGAAAAAAATCTTTAACTGGTGTTCTTAAAGCAGCAGAAATAGATAAAGTAGATTCCCATGAAGTGCTTGAATTACAGAAAAGATTAAAAAATCGTAGTATGGATTCTAGTTCCAGCAGTTCAAGTAGTTCGAGTAGTGCTAGCAGTTCAAGGATGTGGAGTAGCTCTAGCAGTTCCAGTACTTCCAGTAATTCTATCAGCACTTCTACCAGTGTTTCTACATCAACTTCATCTTCTTCACCCTCTATGGGGAGGAGCTAAGAGAGTGGGGGTCTGGATACCGGCCTGCGCCGGTATGACACAATATTGTCATACCGGCGCAGGCCGGTATCCAGGGAGCCGCACGAAATTCCTGGGTCTTCTCTTCGAGAATGTGATGTACTGTGGTCAGCGCGCCTGACTATTATTATGTATTTATAATTCAAAATTATTCTTAATTGAATAGATTAACACCTTTTTAGATGTTCCCTCACCCTAACCCTCTCCCATAGTGAGAAGGGAATTTATTAGTAAGTTTTTGTTGTATCATGATTTTTTTCATTCTGTCCAATAATTTGCCTGTTCTGGTTTATAGTACTAAAATTAATCATGTATAAAAATTAGAAATAAATTATAACGGAGAAAAAATATGAAAATTTTATTAAGCGGTATTTTATTGTCTTTAGCTTCGGTTACAGCTTTTGCTGCACCCCAATCCCAATCCCAATCATTGCCGAATAATTCTAATTATAGTTACGGTCAATCAAACATTAATATTGTTAGTAGTGATAGTGCAGTGATAAAATTGGTGGCAGGCGGAAATAATCTATGCTCTCCTTCTACTAATCTTAAATATACTATAAGTGGGGACGGTATATCATTTGGTTCACAATCACCAGGGCAAAATTTCCTTGCGAAAGGAAGGATTAGCGGAACCGGAAGTAATCAGCAAATTACATTGGATACTATAGATAACCTTCCCTATGGATGCTCAGCCTCAGATTTCACGGGTAAAGCTTTCACAAAATCATAAAGGCTGTTAACTATTAATAATAATATCTATCGTTTGGATAGCTTTAAAAAAATATTAAATAGTTAAAATATTTCGGCGTTTCTCTTTAAGAAGACGCCGAAATTTTTTTATTCGTGAAAGCAATCGACAATTCTGAATCATAAATATCTATTCAATTTTATCCAAAAAAAACTTTTTAATTATTAATTTTGTTTCATCAATAGAAATTAATGCGGGTGCGATGATCATGGTAAATGGGGTTAATAAACCAGTTGTTTGCCATTTTATAGTTTGGGAATTAATTGTGACCCCATAGCTGGGTGAGATTCGGTCTGGAACTACATGAGCTGGCCAATTATTTTCGCGGAATACGTGAAATTTTTTACTATTTTTTTCTATTAAAAAATTATCGGCTATTTTTTCTATTTTGACATCGGCAGCTAGATGCAAAGGAATGATGACACTATGTTCGCCACGCGACTCAAATTCATCCTTAATTATTAAAATATGATATTCATGAAGTAAATAAATACTGCGTTTAACGATGACTGGATCTTTTACCCGCGTATACCCAGAATGAGAACCGCAGAAATAATCCATAGCAGTGCTCGGTTGCCAAGCAATAAGAGTTGGTTTGGCATCATTATGTAAAGTCCATAAATGATAGGGAGATTCAAATCGATTCATTTCTTGACGATCTATCTGCGGAGTATTATGCGCAGCATTCGATCGAAAATAATTTCGTTCTTGATAAGAAGCCGTATATAAATAAGCTCCAGAATCGGTTACCAACAATTCTCCATCCAGCATCGCTTCAAAAGAAAGGCAATCGTTATGGCCGTGACCGCCTCGGCCAGCTAAACCGATAGCGGCACAATCAATAAAAATATGATCGCGGGAATTGGTCATAATGTAATAACCGGAATTTTCAAATCCAATTGATTTTTTTTTCGATAGGGATAAGGAAGAATAATTAAAAACTTGTTCGCCTAACAACCAATAACTTTCGGCATTGACAGCCGAAAAAGGCAGTAGACTTTTAACATTCCAGGTATGCGCGATCAATGAAATTAAATAACGATGATCGTTAATCGACTGATCGCCGAAAGGTAAAACTCTGGCGTCATCTGCATCGCCTAACAAAGGCGTGCTGCCATCCGTGCGCGAATAAGCATTAATAAACTCTGCCATTTTAATTAATTGAGAAATATAATAATCCGGCACTGCCAATTTAACTTGGGTACGATAAAATGCCGGGAGAAAAAATAGTTCGCAAACAAATCGATGATAAGGAATAGAGGCTTCATAATCCACACCATCATCTGCCACTTGGATTTTAATTTCTTTAATTAATATTTGCCAGCCGCGACGTAACCAATCTCTGGCTTTTTTAGCGGGATAAAAAAACAATCCGGCGATGACCAGTCCAGCGGCATTAGCCGTATAATGATTACCATTGATATCGGAAATCTCTAAATGTTTAGACGTAAAGCGTGCATGTAAATATAAAGCATTAAGAAATAAGGCTTGAAAATTTTGATCTTGCCAGGAAGGTGCGTTTTTAAATATACGAAAAAACCAAACCCAAACGATAATGCGTAAGGCAACTTCCATGGTGCAAGACCAATTCACACTGCTTGCATAAGGATTATTTTTAATCCAATCCAGCAAGATGTGTTTAACTGCATCGGCATATTGATCGTCACCAGTCAGAAGATAGGCTTGGCCAGCCGGTATCAACCATTGTAGCCGGGAAATTTCCCAGGGAATTTTAACATCGCTCGGCTTATCTAAATTCATATAGGAGATATCATGACAATATCGATTTTCCCAGCGTATTCCGGTTTTATAATCTTTATGCCAATCAATAGTCTCACCAAGGTATATTAAACCTGAGCCTAATAGATTAATTTTATGCTGCAGAGCATTAGCCGCTCGCTCTAAAATCCATGTCCGATGATTAGGTAAATTCTCATCTAATATCTTGATATCTCGGGAACAGGAATCGGCCATAAATGCTGAATGACTGAGACGTTGCCATAATTCAGGTAAGGATGTCGATTCTAATTTGTGAAGTAATTTTTTTAAATTGCAAGCCTGAGATCGATGATAAATTTTATACCGAGCAATTTTTTTTTCGCCTTCTTGTAATAATCTAGATAAGATAACCTTAGGTGGTTTTCTTAAAATACGTATAATTCGTGCAAATGATAAGTCTTTAATCATATTAAATCGAACCTTTTTTTAAAATTTGTAAGCATTCACGCAATGGCGTTAATTTAAGCAAAAAATCGGTGTCGTCTCCCACGGTAGGCCCAAAGTGGATGACAGCCCCAAGATGGGATGACAAGCCTACTAACGCTCCAATCACAAAATGTTAATTTACTCCTGAATGGTTGTGAAATTTTTTAAAACGTTAATTACTTCTTGGGCTTGATATTCTCGCTGATATAAAGGCGCAGCATTTTTACTATTGGTCGCAAATTGCTTAAGTAAATCACGATCTTGATTTAGATAAATCACAGCATCGGCCAATTCTTGTGGATCTTCAGCGGATATGCAAACTCCAGCCTGATGCTGGGCAATAATTTGCGAGGCTTCTCCGGATGGACCAGAAAAAAGTAATGGTAATCCCATCGCCATGGCCTCAAAAATTTTTGAGGGAATGACACTCTCAAAAACCACAGAATTTTTTAAATGGATCAAGGCCACATCACATAAAGCCCAAAATTTTGGCAATATATTTTTTGCTTGCGAAGCAATAAAAATAATATTATTGAGCGCAAGCTGCTGAGCCTTAAGCATCAGTGCTTCTTTTTCAGCACCATCACCAATAAGAACAAAAGTGATTTGCGGGCATTGGTTCATTAATATTGAAGCGCTGTGCACCACATTCATGAGGGCGTGGGCCATGCCATGGGTACCAATATAGCCGACGATAAATTTATCTTCGAGCGCATATTGCTTAAGTAATAGACTGTCTTTAGCTTGTGGATTATAGCGATGTAAGTCTACTCCATTTCTAATAATGTGAATTTTATCAGCGACAATCCCACGATTAATTAGATTTTGTTTAAATGCACGAGTAAGAGCGATGACCGCTGCCGATTGTCGATAAAGAAATAACTCCATTTTTTCGACGGCACGGATTAGAAGATTTTTTTTCATGCCAGTGACTGCCATAATTGAGTCTGGCCAAAGATCGCTTAACTCAAAAATAAAAGGTTTACCGCGGATTTTTGCCAACATCCAGCCACTGATCGCGCAAAAAAATTGTGGCGAAGTGCTAATAATAATATCTGGTTTCTTTGGAAATAAACCAGCAAAAAAAGCCATCCACATGAAGCTTATAAAATCTATGATCCTTAACAAAAAGCCTTTATTTGCCGCAATAAAAGTTTTAACCCGAATAACCCGTATACCGTCCATATTCTCAGTTTGATACCATTTATTTTTGTAAGGTGGGTAAACTTTCCCTTGGGGAAAGTTAGGTGCACAAGTAATCACTGTCACTTTCAAACCCCATTTAACCCAGTAACAAGCACGTTCATAAACACGAGTGGCGGCAGCATTGGTTTCAGGTGGGAAATTATCTGCTAAAAATAGGATATGCATATTAATTCCAAGTGATCCTTAAATTTAAACTGTTAGGTAAAGTGACAAGCCCACCTAGTTGCAAACACTGATTGTCAATGGAAACACCAAATTCCGGATGATAGCTGCTATCAATAATCTGAAATTGACCGTCAGTGGATAAAATGGCAATGGTTTGATTTAACTTTTTATCTATAATCAGAATGTCTTGGTCATTTTTATTCATAAATAAATAGCGAGGATGCAAATGATAATAAATGAAAATCTCGGCTTTAGTTCGACCAATAAAATAATCTTTAATACTGCATTGTTGTTTTTGCAATTGCCAGCTGCGTTGGTGAATAATTTTTTCAGGTAAATGCCGATAACCATTATGACTGGCTGTTAATTGCAAATCTTGATGATCGGTTTGAATAGTTAAATTTTTTACCCTTGCTCGTTTAGCGACTCTGAATGCCGCCCAAACCTGCGAGGAATTTTGGCCATTGATAACGGCGGTATTATGTGCAGCCGTACCGCGTTGACGAAGCCGTTCGGCGCAGTGTTCATAAGTGGATATGCCTGAATTGACAAATACTCTTTGCTGTTCAAGCGATAATTCAAAACTCAAAGTATCCGCATGTGCATGACCTGGGAGATAATCGGGACCTATAGCGCCGATATCACATAATAGTGTTGCTGTCAAGTTTTGTAATCGGCAGTAGCCGCTATCGGCTAAATGATAAATGGATTGAATGGGCTGCACTGGTATTTTAATGGATAATCGCAGTGCATACGCGGCAAGTTCAGCAAGGGTTGGCGCAATGTTCAGGGCACTATCATTAAAAAATGAAAACTCCTGATCTGGGTGAACCATTATTTTTAACCAACTAAGCATTTGTTCCACTTGTTTGATCCATCGATCAGGAATTGTTTGCTGATAAGTCGTAAATAAATTAATAATATCTAATAAGTCTTCAACGATAATGGCATGATACATCGGGGTCCGCTCAAAGTGGCCACCGTCTTTTAAAATCTGTTCCTTGAGCTGCTGATTTATTAATTTAATTCCAAATTGCAACCATTGATTAGCGTGCTTAGTTTGAAAGAATAATCCAGCAAATAGACAGGCTTTGGCATTGGCCAGCAGATGATTCCCTAATAAATGCCACTCTATTTTTTGAAATAAAACTTGGGCTTGCATTGCTAAATGGGTTTGGATTTTTTCTGGCAGGGGATTGCCTTGCAAATGCCATTTTATCCAATTGACAATACGCAGTGATAAAGGATAGGGCTCCCATCCACATCCGTCTAATGGCGGATTTTCTTGCGTCCAACGCTGAATTAAATTTTGCAAAAATACATGATGCTGAGCGTCGGTGTGACATTGAAGATCATTAAAATAATGTAAATTATACAGCCATAGCCTATCTTGATTGAGATCATTCCAAATGTTTGATGAGGCAATATCCACTGATTTATTGAGAAAAGTTGCGGTTTGGTAATAAATTTGTCGAGGCTTAACAATGGGTGCTATAAAATTTTGTGCCGGAGTGCGAAGGGATGAATCAATATTTAAATTAAAATCGATGCGTTTAAATCGATACCATAACCGATAATAAATCTGCCTAAGCTTTAAATATTTTATTGTATGATAATAACAAGCGATGCTAGACATGTTGGGTAACCATTTCACTTGTCAAGCTGTTCACTAATATCAATAGTAACCTGCGACACTTCCATGAGCTCATTAAAGTCAATGGGTGAGGAATGTCCTTGGGCAATCGCATTGACAAAGGCTTGCGTGCAGTGAGTTTGACCCTTATCCTGACGCCATAATTTCATCGAACCAAAAGATTTCCATCCATATCCGTATAGTTTGCGAAAATTATCTAACACTAAAATTTTTCCACCACAGAACACTTCTAACCGTTCTTTAGAAAATCGTGGATGGCCATTAGCAAAATAGTGCAAGGTGCCAATAGAACCATCGGCAAATTGTAAAGTCACGGAAAAATTATCCAGGGATTTATTGGAAAGGGCGGTTACTTGGAAATTGACAATGATATGGCCAGTCAAAAACCGTAATAAATCGATAAAATGGCAGCCTTCTCCAATCATGCGGCCGCCTCCCAAGTTGACATCTTGAGTCCAATGTTCTGCAGGAATGTGTCCAGAATTCACGGTCATGACCAAAGCCTTGGGCTGATTAACGGTTTGTAATAACTCACGCATTTTTGTCACCAGCGGACTGAAGCGCCGATTAAATCCCACCATCAGCAATTGGTTGGGACTGTTATCATAGGTAGTTTTAATTTGATTTAATTGTTCATAAGTAATGGCCAAGGGTTTTTCGACAAAAATATGTTTGCCGGCAGATAATCCCTGGCAAATATGCTCAGCATGGGCGTGATGTTGAGTGGCAATCACCAGGGTATTAATCTGAGTATTTTTAAAAATACTGTCAGCTTCAGTACTTGCGGTTGAAAATCCAAATTTTTTAGCGGCATATTGTGCACTAAAGCCACGCGCAGTGACGACTGTGTCTAACTTGGCTGGAGTATTTCTAAAAGCAGGAATCAGCACGCGGGTTGCATAATTACCGGCTCCTAACAATCCAATGGTGACGGGTGAATTTTGGAATTTATTGATAGGAGAATAATGTACTGTGGTCAAGGCCGACATATCTTTTGCTGAGAAATCCAAATGTGGATATTGTAATAATATTCCTATTGTTTTCGAATCAGTGGTTAAGGCTTCATAAGCCTGCTTTGCATTTTCAATTGAATAACGATGGGTAATAAACGATTTGGTATTAATTTTCCCAGCAGACATTAACGCAAGAATGGCTGAAAAATTACGCTGTTCAGTCCAGCGCACTAATCCAAAAGGATAATCCAGGCCTTGTTCTTCGTAATGACGATCGTAGCGTCCGGGTCCATAGGAACAAGATACCTGAAATGATAATTCTTTAGCGTAAAAATCTGCACGAGATAATTCAAGCCCGCTCACGCCAACTAAAATAATCCGTCCCCGTTGCCGACACATTTGCGCTGCTTGACGAATAGGCTCATTGCTTTGAGTGTTGGCTGTGATTAATACCCCATCGACACCCAGATTGTCTGTGCATTGCATTGTCAATGCAACTGGGTCATGACCAGAACTTAAGTCATAGGTTTTAATTCCGAATTGATGAGCCAATTGCAATTTATCGGCAGAAAAATCGATGCCAATGACTTGGCAGCCATTGGCTAATAATATTTGCGCGGTCATTAAACCAATTAAGCCTAAGCCGATCACCACAAATGTTTCGCCGATGGTGGGTTGGGCTAAACGTATGCCTTCTAGCGCGATGGCACCAATAATGGTGAAAACTGCTAATTCATCTTCAACTTGCGCGGGAATTTTGGCGCACAGGTTTTGAGGCACGCTGACAAATTCCGCATGCCAACCGTTAGACACAACACGATTGCCGACGCTAAAATCCCGCACTTGATCGCCGACCGCAATGACTTCACCAACATTGCAATAGCCAAGTGGTAAAGGTTGATTTAATTTACTGCGTACGGTTTCAAGAGTGGGGATTATTCCATCGGTTTTGACTTTATTTATCACTTGCAAGACTTTTTCTGGTTGTTGCCGAGCTTTATTTAATAAATTGGCTTGACCAAATTCAACCAGCATCCGTTCAGTTCCAGCTGAAACTAAGCTTAAATGGGTTTTAATTAATAACTGCCCCGGCCCGCATTGAGGCACTGGCACTTCGACCACTTCCGTTGCCCCATTACTTAAGTTTTGGACAATTTGCTTCATACCAGCTCTCGATGTTCAACCACGCAGCGCTGAAGTAAATCATAGGCGATGCGTTGGCTGGCTTGACCATCTCCATAAGGATTGTGCGCATGGCTCATTGATAAATATTTTGCTGGGTTATCAAGCAATTCATGAGTTAAAGAAATAATTTTATTCATTTCTGTCCCTGCCAAAATAGCTGTACCTGCGGTAACACCTTCGTAACGTTCTGTGGTATTGCGAGTGATTAAAACCGGTTTGCCTAATGAAGGGGCTTCTTCTTGCACGCCACCAGAATCTGTGATCACCAATTCACAACGTTGAAGCAAATAAACAAAGGGCACGTAATCCAGAGGCGCAATCAAATAGATATTTTTGTAGTTATTTAGGATTGGGTAAGCGATTTTTTGTACTTGAGGATTTAGATGCACTGGATAAATGATTTCAACGTCGTCTCGCTCTGCAATTTTGAGTAAAGCTTGGCACAATTGGCCCAAACCATTTTCATGATTTTCACGTCTGTGTCCGGTCACTAAAATTAAACGTTTTCTAGGATCTAAATAATTGAATTGTTGGTTTAGATTATCTTTAAGTTTTGAATCATGATTTATTCGTTTCACGACCATCATTAAAGTATCGATGACGGTGTTGCCAGTGACGGTGATTTTATCTGTAGGTATGCGTTCGGCAATGAGATTATTTGCATTGGATTGAGTCGGTGCATAATGGACAGCAGCCAGTTCGGAAATGAGTCGTCGATTAATTTCTTCAGGCCAAGGGGAATGTGGATTATAAGTTCTAAGGCCAGCCTCAATATGTACGACTTGGATTTTATGGTAGAAAGCGATTAATGCGCAGATAAACGCAGTAGTTGTGTCCCCTTGGACAATTATCCAATCGGGTTGATAGGTCTGCAAAACTATGTCAATTTCTGGGATGGCGGCAGCGGTTAAAGAGCTCAAACTTTGATTAGGCTTCATCAGGGCTAGATTAAAGTCAGGTTTAATTGCGAAGAACTCTAACATTTGACCCAGCATTTCTTGATGTTGTCCAGTGATGCAAATTTTGAGCTCGAAACTTTGTTGTTGTTGAAAAACAGCAATGATAGAAGCCAATTTAATGGCTTCCGGACGAGTACCAATCACCACTAATAATTTGATTTTTTTCATTTTTCGCGGGACCATTTAGCATAAACTATAAAAATCTTATCTTAATTAGACTTTTTTTGCAATTATCGCAATTTTCGCTGAATACAGCGAGAATTGCTTCCTGTTTATATCCTGCGCTCGGCAGAGCCGATGCTCGGAATGAAGGGGGAGGAGCGAAGCTCTCTCTCCCCCTTGCGATCCCCATCGGGCAGAGAATTTCTACGAAAATGATTTTATGTTTGCGATGATCAATAACAGAAAAAATAAAATGGCGAAAGTAATGGAAAGGGCGATGGCCGAACCATTGACGTTAAATAGGGGGATTAAAAAATAATTTCCAATTGCTACGATTAATAACCCCAAAATCCAGATCACCACTTGCATTATCGGAAATCCTATTGCCGATAAATATTGGGAAATGATACCAATTAATGCATAAAAAAATGCACCGGGAAGCATAAAATAGAAAATAGTGGCAGAAGTTAAATATTCTTGACCAAAGGCCAGAATAATAAAAGGTTTGGCTAATACCCAGGCGAGTGTACATAACAATGCCATTGTTATGCCAGTCATCAACAGATTTTCTTTGGTTTGCTGCCATCGATCGCTGTCTGATTTAACCAGTTTTGGAAATAAAATCATGGCAATTGTCGTGGGTAAAATTGCTAAGGTGTCATTCATTTGTGCAGCTATTGAATAATAGCCGACTGATTTCAAATCCAATAAGTGTTTAATAAAAAATGTACCCGCATATAAAATAAAATTTCCCATAAAAGCACTAATATAAGCTTTAGACGAAAAATTAAAACCCTTTTTAAATAGTTTGAAATCAAACTTTAAAGGGGTCATGGTCTTCGCCACTGTGAGTAAATCGATGGTCATAATGATAGAAGTCAAAGTACGAGCGATGATGAGTGCTAACAGCATACTCCAAGGGTTGTTAGAAAATATTCCAGCAATAACCAAAAATACCGCAATGATAAGATTGCCTATAATCTGTAGAATATTAAAATTGGATATCTTGCCAATACCCACTAATAAATTACTGGCTAATAAATAATAAACTAGGTTTGGAGCTAAAAATATAATCCAAAATAAATGGTATGAATATAAAGAATGATGGGGAAATAATAGTAAAAATACATATATCCCAAGGGCTACTATGCTGGTTAATACAGTGGAAACCCAAATACTATTGATTAATAGTGGCTTTAATAATGCGGGTTGTTTGGCGACTAAATAAGTATTGCTACTATGCAATCCTAGTAAACAAACTTGGGTAATCACATTGGCCAGAGTTAATATATAAAAGTAAAAACCTCGTCCGCTTGGACCTAAAAAACGTACAGTAATAATAGTCGCTAAAAATCCTAACCCTAATATTGCTAGACGGCTTAATAAAGTTTGCAGAATATCTCGATTAAAAACTTTAACGGCTAAAATTGAAATTCGTTTCATAGTATTGGATAAACTGATTTTAAAATCCTATCGACATGATTTTCCCATGTATAATGAGTGAGGGCTGCATTCCTGGCGTTTATTCCCAATTGCTTCGTGACCGCCGGATTTTCTACTAAAAATATAATTGCTTGAGTCAAATCGTCGATATCGCCAGGCCTGCATAAAATCGCAAGATTGTTGCCTGGATCTTGACAAATAGTTAATTTATCTGCATGCAGGCTGTTTTTTAATACTTCGCCGATTTGTTCAATATTAGAGGCAATAATGCCTTTGCCCATAGCCATATATTCAAATAGCTTCGTCGGTGAGCCAAAAAAGCGGCTGCCGTCTGGATTAGGAATATGCGGGGATAATAAAATATCAGCTGCGGCTAAATACAGTGGGCTCAAATGCTGAGGGATAATCCCAGTAAAAGTGACAAAATCTGAATAATCGCATTCCTCGAGAATTGCTTTCACCATTGGCATTTGCGACCCATCACCGATCAGTAAAAAATGAATTTTATGTTTAATAAGCCAATTTTTTTTATTATTTAAAAGATACTTGATGCTATTGGCTAATATTTCTGTTCCGTGCCATTTTCCAAAAGTGCCCAGAAATGTGATCAGTTTAGCGTCATGATCAAGGTGATATTGATGACGTAAGGAATTGATATTCTCTAGACTAAAATATTGCGGATTAAAGATGTTCGGATCAATACAATTGGGATAGAAAGTAATTTTCTGCGCAGGAATACCTTGATGGATAAGCTCATCCTCTAAGTTCTTGGAAATTGTCACAATGTGTGAAGCTTGTTCAATATTAAGTTTTTCGGTTAAAGTCGCTAATGATTTATATTTTAATCCTGCTCCCCATTTTTCAAGACACCATACTTCCGAGCCATTATATTCTAAAACTAAAGGAATATTAAATTCTTTAGATAATACTGCCCCTGCATAATTGCAGATAGATAGCCGTTGATAAATAATATTTGGCTGATGGGTCTTTATCCAGGTACGTAAATATTTAATAGTCAAATTTGAAAATTTATAATAATTTAACTCATTAGGGTAGACAAAAGTTTTAAAACATGGCAAATGAATGCGTGTCACACCAGGGTTAATTTGCTGATTATCACTGACTGCTGCATAACTGACCTGGTAATTTTTTTGCTGTAGCTGGTTGATGACGCCAGCAATGTGACCAACCGAGCCTCCTGCTTTAACGCCAAACCATAAATTTTCGTTAATGTACAATATCTTTTTTCCTTTGATAGGCAAAGAGACTGGGCTTGCCCTGGCATGAAGTTTTTTTATTTTTGGAAGAAGTAACCAACGGATGATTTGAGCCCAGGAAGAGATGATAATGAATTTAGCAATTTCTTCTAGAGATTTAAAGTAGTTAAATTTAACAAATTTTTGATTATGTAAATATAAGCGCCGATGTTGGCTAGGAATGAAAATTGCTAATAATAACAAGACAGGTAGAACAACTAAGCTGACAGGATCTTCTATGGCGATAATTAATGATTCTGCATTAAGGCTACGGAGATATTTTAATAATCCCCACCCCCCATAATGTCTTAATTGGCCGGCGATGATGGTATGATATTGCTGTTGGCCAGCTTGGATCTTCAACTGATTAATAAATTCGTCGCTTAATGGACTGACAGATAAAATATAGTGTTTATTAATCATATTAATGTAACATCAAGCGAGAGTTGAAAAAGTAATTTATCTTGTAGTTTGAATTTGATAAAATCGGAGTTTACTATTATTTGTTTACATTTCATAGTCACGGATTTCGAATATTATCTCTATAAGTTAGTTTTGAAAAAACAATTTTTTGGGAGGTTTTTATAAATTTTTCTACAATTTTGGGAAATCAAAAATTAGACCCAGAGTGCCATTGGGCTAAGTATTTGCCTTTATATGAATACTTGCTGGTATTTTTTTTGACGTGCCTTTTAGGGTGTTTGCTCTATTTCGCTAATTGGAAAGAATATATTTGGTTATTTCAGTCCATTTCAGGCATGGATCCACCCACTTTAAATCATCATCAGCGCGTAACTAATATGATGTTATTGATCATTGCGCCGATATTATTGACAGGTGGTTATGTTATGGGCGTTAAAATTAAATTTCAATCTTTTCGGGAGGCTCAGCATCAATATTTGGCTGAAGAAAGCAATAGATTTTGTATTTATTTTTACATTTCTCAAATAATTTATTATGTGCTATTTGCCTTTATAATCTATAAATTTATTCATTTTGATATCTTTGGAAAGTTCTCTAGCTGGATCAGTTATTACCATTGGGTGGATGCTCGCTGGTATTGCTTTTCTGTTTTGAATTTTTTTGATTTTATATTAATATATACCATTATTCCTATTACCAGTATTTGGATTTTAACTATAGATTTGCCTGACAAGTGGTTTTCTAAAGTGTTACGGTGGGTACCATTTGTCTTGTCTATTGCTTTATGCGTATCGATATTCCAGAAAAAAGCCGCCTTAATCGTTTTATTTATGCTTTTTGCTTATTTATGTATAGTAAATATTAAAAAAGGCAAGACGCTTAGCCATTTAATGAAAATATGCCTGTCATCATTTATTTTATTTATGAGTTTTTTTTGTTTAATGGTGTTAATACTCACACTAGACAGCACGCCTGGGACAACCTTATCTGGTCAAGGCAAAAAAAGCCCCAACTTTATACATCGTGTGAACGTCAATCGTATGAAAGTGACTTTGCTTGCATCGGTTAATCGCATTTCGCTCCCTTCTTTATATTATCCTATCATTTTTCCTGAGTTCCACGGTTACTATTCTTTTGATTTAGGGCAACATATTTTTCGCTATGGAAAGATGCCAGATGATAATGTAGTCGTTTGGAATTACTTAAATCCTAACACACCAGGCTCTATTAGTACGCCTTATCAATTTATTTTATATAGTCAAGTTGGTGTCATGGGGGCTTTATTGTTATCTTTTTTTGTTGGGTTAGTGATGGGAGGTCTATGGAAATATTTTTTGATGGGTTATATTCCTTTACCTTGGTCTATGCTTTGTGGGGTTCTTTTGCAAATATTTTTTATTCAATTAGCAATTGATTCAGGCAATAATAGTTTATTGTCTGGTTATGGAATAATCTTGGCAATATTTTACATTGGTGCTCTATGGTTTCTTTGTTATTTTATGCGATTGATAAAAACGCTGTTTTTTCCCGTCTCATTAAATAATGGGTAATATTAGTTAATGGCTTTGTCGTCGTGGAGCTGTTAGAATCTCAATCTTTTTATCGCTTTTCTAATCAAGAGAAGGATTCCAAATGTCAAAGTTCGGTAAACACATCAGCATTGTGGGGTTAGGGTACATTGGCTTACCTACTGCGGCATTGCTCGCCAATAAAGGCTTTCATGTTCAAGGTTTTGATATTAATCCTGAAGTTGTTTGCATGGTTAATCGTGGTGAGGTCCATATTATAGAAAAAGATTTGGATCAACAGGTCTATCTCGCGGTAAAAAATGGCTATCTTAAAGCATATAGTGAAGTACAACCCGCAAATATTTTCTTAATTGCCGTCCCTACACCTTTTACTGAAGGGCATAAGCCTGATCTTGCCTCTGTTGAGGCAGCAGCTCGGAGTATAGCTCCTGTACTTCAGCCAGGGAATTTAATCATTTTAGAATCGACATGTCCGGTAGGCACCACCCTCAAGGTGGCAAAATGGCTTGCTCAACAGCGTCCTGAGTTATCTATTCCTTTTAATAATGAAAACCAAAATCCAGAGAAAGGCGAACAAATTTATTTGAGTTATTGTCCCGAGCGAGTTTTTGCCGGGACGTGTTTCTCTGCGTGAATTAATTGAAAACGACCGAATTATTGGCGGTATAAATTCCTTATCTACTGAAAAAGCAATTAACTTTTATCAAAATTTTG
>CAWFUJ010000010.1:0-549016 GCA_963818985.1 uncultured Pseudomonadota bacterium
AAAGTAACGGTTGGCTGTGGACAATATAATTAAAGCGATATAAAAATTTTAAAACTTTTGATAATATTGGGCCGTAGGCACCCCAATTATATTGCCACGCTTCAATGGTGCATGGATTTTTCAGATCGCTAAAATCAAAAAGAACTCTCACTGTTTTAGTTTTTTCATCATGATAATACACGTCTTGTGCAGAAATAAATTCTAGAGCGGTGTAAGGTTTTAATTTTTTGCTAATTTTTTCAAAGCTAGGGGAAGGATCGTATTCTTTAAAATCACTATATAAGCTTCTACATATATGGTTGAAAATATGATAACAACAGGAGTCGCCATTAAAATGTTTAAAAAATTCTCTTTCAAAGAAAACTCTAATTTCAGAATATAAAAAATATTGAGAGGTAAAGCCATCTCGAAAAGAATCAGCAGTGACAAGTTGAAGGGTGTCAAAAGCAATCAAATACATAGCTTTATTCACGTTCTGACAAATATTGTTAAATTCCTCATCTGTTGATTTTAGTTTATAGATTTCGCTTAATTGATAGGAAAGTTTTTTTAAGGTCATTAAGAAAAAATCATATATCGCAAGGTCAATATATTTTTCCGGATCGAATTCTTTTATTTCGTGCAGAGTGCGACTATTTAGAAGGGTTGGTTTTATCGAATGTTTGGAATCTTTTTGCGATAATATGACTTGGATTGTTTTTTTAGTAAATTGGTAATCTAGTCCTAAAAATTGGATAGGAGGGGAGCTTGCTGCAAATAGTTCGGAGGGATATTTATTTGCAAATAAATAGAATAACTTTATTAATCTTTGAGGATCTGAAGCAGCGAAAATGGGTTGGATTTTTAATATGGCAATAAATAATTCCGCCCCCGGTTTCGAAAATATTAATTTAGAAGCAATTTTATTGATTCTTTGAAAAGCATGCATCTCCCATAGCCCAACAAAACTTAAAATGCGATGCCAAAAACTCCCAAGCAAATCTGTTTTCATTAAAAGTATATCAGGTTTCATTATTTTTTCATTCAATAAGTTATAACCGAGCGAAGGTTGTTATTGTCTTAATATCTTTCTCCCTCAGATATTAGGCTATTACAATACATTTTGATCATTATTGCTGATCTCAGGGGTTTTTTCCAGCCTGCTTCAACGGAATCACGCCTGAAAATTAAACTCCGATTTTGGCGAGTTTTTTCAATTTTTGGTGATATCATAGGCCGAATGAATTCAATTTATAACAAAGAAGAATTTTATCGTGCCCATTTAGCCCGCGATTCTCGGTTTGATGGCCAGTTTTTTGTCGCTGTTAAAACCACCATGATTTACTGTCGGCCAATTTGCCCTGCACGGAAAGCCCAATTGAAGAACTTGGAGTTTTTTATCCATGCGACTCAGGCGGAGGAGGCTGGATTCAGGCCCTGTCTGCGTTGCCGGCCGGAAACAGCCCCTGGTTCTACCGCTTGGATGGGAACTTCGGCGATTATACAACGGGCTATTCGGCTGATGGATTGCTTTGCTACTGAAGAATTTCCGATCAGTGAATTAGCGTATGAAATTAGGGGTGGGTGAGCGCTGGCTTCGGGAATTATTTCAGCAACAAGTCGGTGTGAGTCCATCGGCAATCTTGATGTCCAAGAAACTGGATATCGCCAGAAATTTGCTGGATCAATCTACTCTTCCGATTACCGAAATTGCTTTTAGCTCAGGTTTTCAATCAATTCGGCGTTTCAATGATGCTTTTAAAACCCGATTTCAGAAAAGTCCCAGAGCTTTTAGAAAAGCGCCACTGTCGAAGGCCGGGTTGCGATTGCAGTTGAGTTATCGTTCGCCTTATGCCTGGGATAAGATGATGCTTTTTTTCAAAAATCGCGCGCTTCCTCACATGGAACGGGCTGATGACGATTCCTATCAGCGCCTCATTACCTATGGCAATATCCGAGGATGGTTTAAAGCGACCCAAAATCAACAGGGTATCGAGATTGAGTTAAAATTAAATAAAACTGCCAATATCATGGAATTTGTAGCCCGGTTGAAAAATATTTTTGATGTGGATTGTGATCCGATGGCTATTGAAAATAATCTTAAACAAGATAGCCAGTTAGCGCCATTCTTAAATCAATATCAAGGATTACGTATTCCGGGTTGTTGGGATGGTTTTGAGTTGGCTGTACGGGCGGTTATCGGCCAGAAAATCAGCGTAAAAGCTGCACGAACAGTTTTAAGGCGGTTGATAGAAAATTGTGGTGAGAGTCAATCCTTAGATGAATCGATAAATCTAACCCATTTTTTTCCGACTCCGGAAAATATTTTAGCAGCTGACTTGTCACAACTCGGTTTAACTCAATCCAAAATCTCAACTTTGAAAGCGCTGGCATTCCAGGTGATGAATAAAAATTTGATTCTGGATGGTACTGAAAATTTGGAAGAAGTGTGCAGAAAATTATTAGCGATTAAAGGCATCGGTCAATGGACAGTAGAATACATTGCCATGCGAGCGCTGCGCGATCCTAATGCCTTCCCAGCAACTGATTTAGAACTGCAGAAAAAGATAGCACGACTACGATTAAATCCTGAAAAATGGGTTCCCTGGCGGGCTTATGGAAGCATGTTGCTTTGGAACATTCAATGAGGAAATGATATGAAAAAAATCCGCGGAATGAAATTTTTACCATCAGATGCTACCTATGATAAAGTGACTTCTCCGATTGGAGATTTAACTATTGTGACTTCACCACAGGGACTACACACTATTCTATGGAATGGTGATTTCAAAATAGCTGCGTACGAAAAAATTCTCACTCATATGGTTCAATCTCCTCGTGAACCCACTATTTTAAGTACCAAAAATCAATTATCCGAATATTTTCAGGGTAAAATAAAAAAATTTGATTTGCCCCTGGTGATTCAGGGAACAGATTTTCAGATTCAAGTATGGAATGAGTTACTCAAAATACCTTATGCGCAAACCATTTCTTATGGCGAGCAGGCCAAAAAAATTGGCGATAAAAATAAAGCGAGAGCTGTGGGGATGGCAAATGGCCAGAATCCTATTCCGATTATTATCCCGTGCCACCGTGTGATCGGCAGTAACGGCCGTTTGGTCGGTTTTGGCGGCGGTCTCGATAAAAAAGCCTATTTATTAAAACTTGAAGCTTCTTCATAGTGAATATAAAGTTAAGTTTGTTTACATTGTTTTGGCCGGAATAATATTTTTAATGACAGCCCTTTTGCATTTACCATTGATAAAATGTAATGTCACATTTTCTATCTCAATTGACTCTCATTTGTCGGCGGCTTAGGATAAGTTGTAGGTAATGCAACTTGTTTTTCACCCGATTTCCATATGTTGGTCCTGTTTTTCGCTAAGGGTACTTTACTTTGTTGGGGCTGTTTCGTCGGACTTTCTGTCAATGGAGGTTGGGGATCTGTGAGTTTAAGCCAACATTTTTTATTAGGATCTTCCTCAGGACTCTGTACTTTAAGTGTTGTTCTGGGTTTTAAACTCAAAGTCAACATTTCTGGTGGTTTTGTTCTACGTGGATACGTTGTTTTTTTAGACTCCTGAAGTTCGCTTTGAGAGATAAGCTTCTCATCGTCGCTGGTATCAACCCAATGTGGAGGAAGTGGAGGAAGGTTACCATCCTCATCCTCAACCTCATCGCCCCATGATTGGCATGCTAGATTTTTTGAAGTAATTGTTAACGATGGCGGATTAACGATTTTCAACCAAGATTTTCGTTCGGAATCATCGGCACCGGATATCAAATTTGTGCTCAACGCCTGCTTTTGAGGTGGATTTTTGCGTGCAGTCGTTTTAGCCCTAGTTCTAGTAGTTGAAATTGGAAGCAAAGTTTTTTTACTTTCAATCTCACTCCCTGCTGTCCCAGTCATTGCTTCAGCAGCGTGTAATGCATTTAAAACCTTTTTATAACCCCTGGCTACTTCAAGATATAGTTCATATGCATTTGCGAATAACAAATTTTCTCCATAAAACTTGATAAGTAACTCATAACTATCAGGTGTCAAATACTGACGGAGGTTGCTCAGACGAATTTTTTCAATTAATGTAAAAAGATTAAATGAACAACAATACTCGAGCATGCTCATGACAGCACGGCTATCAATGGTTGCTCTTTCTGCGGCGACAAAAAAAGTGACTTCAATGGCTGTCACATATTTCTTAAATTCATATAATTTTCTAATAAGTACATCCACCATGCTAGGACTGATATGGCAGAGAGAAGCAGCCATGGCTTTTTCTAAAGCATTGAGCACTGCTGATTCATCATGAGCTTGGGTCAGCTCCCTGGTCAAATTGGTGCAGACCTCAATTTCTTTTGAATCATTGCTATTAGGCTTTATTGACTTTAAATAAGAAGCGAAAATTTTCCATCTACGATTTAAATCATTTTGATTAAGACTATATACTGAAATTCTTTTGTTAATTGCTTCGTTTGTGGTTTCAATTTCTGGTAGGGGAAAGAATTCTTTATTCGCAAGTTTTTTCCTATAAATTGAATAGGCCTTATTTTTTAACGGCTTAATAATACCCTTAGGGTCTGAAACAGCACGATGGAAACACATTAGCAGTACCGATTGAAATGTCATTGCATTTGTCTTTTCTTTACTTAACAGTAGATTAAATAGTTGTTCCCCCGCTTCAATACTATAGTGGCTGCCAATATTCAACATGATGGTATTATAAATACTCGGAGTTTCAGGGTCGGACTCCCATTGTAGGCAGCGCTCATATAATTCAACGATAAAATCAAAATATCCGGGGTATGCGCCAAAAAGTGATATTGCGGAAGTGTAAAGGGGGGTATTAAAATATTGAAAATTAGCTTCAATACAAATTTTATCGTGGGCAAAAGCGATGAGACCTTTTTCTTTACAATAATTCAGTGCAGACTTAAGTATAAAGTTATCAAATAGTCGCTTATTTTTTTGGGCTATATCAAAAATACCTGCAAAAATGGGTTTTCTCTTGTCATCACTTGTAGACAGAAATTCAATAGTTTCACAAAAGATATAATTATTTGGATAGAAATCGTTATCTTGCATATCCTCTAGAATAAGCAAGAAGGAGTCCTCGTCTCCATTTATGACTTTTGCGAGGCTTTCTTTCCAGTATTTAGAGTCAGATTTAGTTAATTCCAGATAATCCTTTTGATTCATTGTCTTCCAGTAATCGACTAAGTTTTGCCATCGTTGAGCGAATAAATCTTCTCTTTGCTCTTGAGGGGATAAAGTACTCATTTTGAATTTTGAAGGAGGCTGTCCATAAAATTCCGTAACATCTTTTTTAGTTTTTAAATAAACCATAAAACCTTCCCAGGTATCAAATAAAGGATTCTGGGAAATTAATTGACCCTCTTTCACTTCATTTTTTTGTTCTGAATCTTTCTCTTGATGGGCGGCAACTTTTGCCCAAGTTTTAGTGTCAGAAACGGGGAGAGATAATTCTGGGTTATTGATGGATATTAATGGGTGTCGATCCGAAGATATACCAGCCGAACTTTTATCTTTAATATTCAGCGCTGATTTTCCGGTTATGACAGCAACTGCTTGTATTACTTTTAAAGCATCTTTATCCTGGCTATAATCGGCTGCTGCTTTTAAAGCTATGTCAGCTGCTTCTTTAAATAACAAATTTTCTTCATAAAATTTAATGAATAACGCATAGATCTCAGCGGTAAAATAGTGGTTAAAGTTGCCAAAACGGATTCTTTCGAATAATTTTAAATGATTAAGTGAACAGCAATACTGAAGCATGCTCATCACCACACGACTCTCAATGACTGATCTTTCTGCAGCAATAAAAAAGGCGACTTCGATAGCTTCCACATACTTTTTAAATTCATAAACTTTTCTAATGAGTATGTCCACCATATCGGCACTAATATAGCGCAGATGAGCTACCATGGATTTTTCTAAAGCATTGAGCACCGCTGATTCGTTCTGAGCTTGTTGCAGTTCCCTGGTTAAATCCGTGCAAACCAAAATAGCTTGAGGATCATCATTATTTGGCTTCATGGTCTTTAAGTAGGAAGCAAAAGACTTCCATCTTTCAGTTAAATCATCTTTTCTAATAGGAGTTTCAGCAAGTTTACACTCTATATTTTCTTTCATTAATTCAATTTCTGCATTATTAGAGAGTTCAGATTTGGCAGCTTTTTTCTTATAAATGGAATAGGCCATTTTTTGTAATGGTATAATAACACTTCGATCGGAAGGAGCACGATGGAAACATATTTTAAGTATAAGTAGAAATGTAAATACATTTGCTTTTTTTTCACTTAAAAGTAATTGAAACAGCTTTTCCGCAGTTTCGATACTATAATGGCTTCCCAGAGTCAACATGACTAGATTATGAATGCAGGGATCTTCGATATCCGACCGGGAGAGTTGGGATCGTTCATATAATTCCATGATAAGATCGAAGAATCCTGGGTATGGGCCAAAAAGTGATATCGCCGAAACGTAAACATAGTAATTAAAATACTTAAAATTACCTTGATGACAAATTTCGTTTTTAGCAAAAGCTATGAGACCTGTTTTCTTACAATAATTCAGAGCGGACATAAGAATAAAATTATTGAACACTTGCTCATTTTTCTTGGTTATGGCAAAAATGGCGGCAAAAATGGGTTTTCTTATGGAACTACATGTACGCAGAAAATCAATAATTTTGCAAAAGATAAAGTTGTTTGGATAGAAATGTTTGCCTTGCATATTTTCCAGAATATCCAAGAAGGAGTGTTCATCTCCGTCACTGACTGCTTCGAGGTTTTTTTTCCAGCGCTTAGATTCAGAATCATCTAATTCCAGATAATCCTGTTGATTTATTGTTTCCCAGGAATTAACCAGGTTTTGCCATCTTTGAGCGAATAAATCTTCTTTTGGATTTTTAGGTGTTAAAGCATTCATCTTGAACCTTAAAGGAGGCTGTCCGTGAAATTCTTTATAATCTTGTTCTTTTAAATACCTGATAAAACCTTCCAAAGTATGAGGTAATAAATTTTGGGAAATTGATTTATCCTCTTTCGGTTTAATTTTAGGATTGATATGTAGGCTGCGGGCAGCAACAATTTTTGCCCAGGTTTTAGCCGCAGAAATTGGTTGAGGCAATTCTTGCTTGTTTAAAGGTGTTAATTTATGCTCTCCTTTCGAATCAATTTTTGAGCTTTCGTTGGAGATTTGTGGGCTAGAAGAGACAGCTGGCAAAGGTTCGATTTTAATTTCAACTACTGGCTCGGGTTGAGTTAATTGGGTTTGAGTGTGCGTTTCGATAGATATTATAGCTAATAGTTCACTTACGCTGCAGGCTGCAACTATTTTTTGAATCTGTGCTGAATCAAACATTTCGGTGGCTTTCATTTTTCCAGCCATTACCGCAGCCCTTTCTAAGGCTTTTAAAACTCTTGTATCTTTCCGTTGTTCAGCTGAGGCTTGCAAGTATATTTTACATGCTTCTTCGAATAACAAATTTTCTGCATAAAAAGAAATGATTAACTCGTAGGTCTCAGCTTTAAAATACTGGCTGAAGGTGCTGTGACAGATTCTTTCAAATAATTTTATAAGATTAAATGACCAGCAATACTGAAGCATGCTTATCACCACACGACTATCAATGGCTAATTTTTCTGCAGCGACAAAAAAAGTGGCTTCAATAGCAGGCAAATACGTCTCAAATTCATGTGCCTTTCTAATGATTGCATCAACCATGTCGGCGTTGATATAGCACAAATCAGGCGTCATAGCCTTTTCTAAAACATCGAGCACGGCTGACTCATCCTGAACTTGAGTCAATTCGCGGGTTAAATTGGTGCAGACTTCGATGGCTTTAGAATCGCCGTTAGTAGACTTCATGGTTTTTAAGTAAGAAGAAAAAGCTTTCCATCTTTTACGTAAATTATTTGCTTGAATAATAAGAGGTTGAGAACTCCTTACTTTTGTCTGCCAATAGATTCTTTCAACTTCCTGATTAGGGTAAATGGTTTGTTGCTTAATTTCATCCTTATAAATCGAGTAGACTTTATTTATTAACGGCAGAATAGTGGACTCATGGTCAGGAGAAGCGCGATGGAAACAAACCTTAAGTATAAATATAAAAGTGTAAACATTTATATTTTCATCACTCATAAGTAGATAGAACATTTTTTCTGCGGCTTCAATACTATAATGGCTGCCAATATTCAACATGATCGTATTATGAATACTGATATTTTCAGAATTGGGGTAAAGTACAAAAAAACGTTGATATAATTCCAAGATAAAATCAAAGAATCCCGGATATACACCAAAAAGCGATATCGTGAAAACGTACAAATCGCTAGTAAAGTATTGAAAGTTATCTTGATGACAAATTTTGTGTTGTGCGAAAGCGACAAGGCCTTTTTCCTTACAATATCTCAGTGCAGACATCAGAATAAAATTATCAAATACGCTCTTATCTTTTTCGACCAAATCGAAGATGGCTGCAAAAATCGGTCCTCTTTTGTGCTGACATGTACCCAGGAAATTAATAATTTCGTAAAAGATATGGCTGTCAGGATAGGATTGATTTGCCTGCATATTTTCTAGAATCGTCAAGAAGGAAGCTTCATCTCCATTTTTTACATTTTTAATAATACCTTTCCACTGTCTAGATTGAGACTTGCTTAATTTTGTATAATCGTTTTGATTCGTCTTCCAGTAATCGATTAGTTTTCGCCATCTTTCAGCGAACAAATCTTCTGCTTGGGGGGAAGTATTTATCCCGATAAAAGGAGGCTGTCCATGAAATTCCTCGGCATCTATTGTTTTTAAATAATTGATAAATTCTTCCCAGGTATTAGGTGATGAACTTTTGGAAATTAATTTATCTTCTTGCAACTTAATTTTAGACTGGACCCTTCGAGGTTGATTAGCAGCGATGTTAGCCCAGTTTCTTGAAACTGCTTGAGAGGAGGGGGGCTTATCCAAGAGTACTAATTTATCCTCTTCTTTAGAATTAATTTTTGAGTCTTGATTGGGGATTTGAACAGAAGAGACTTCCGGCAACATTTCGATTTTGATTTGGTCAGCTGCGCTGCTGAGACCCCCATCTTCAGAGGGGGTATTAGGAGCCACTATTGGCGGAGTGAACGGACGTTCTATTTTGGCTTCGGATATTAGGTCACTAGCAATGGATTGAAAGGGTTGAGGCTTGCCCAGGCTTATTAATTTATCCTCATTGGAAATTTGAGCAGAAGAGACTGCCGGCAAAATTTCGATTTTGATTTGGTCAACTGGGCTGAGACCCTCATCTTCAGACGGGGTATTAGGAGCCACTGATGGTGGAGTGAATGGATGTTCTATTTTTATTTCTGATTTTTGGTTTACAGTATGTTGTTTACTTTCAATATTAGAAGATTGAATAGGGTGAGCTAATTGAAGTTGATTGAATTCCGAAAAATTTAAAGATTGAAAAGGAAAGTCATCTTCGGTGTAGATTTTATTCGGATCAAATATTTGTGCGGCTTCGATTTCTCCAGTCATCACCGCGGCCCTACGCAGTGCTTTTAAAATTACTTTATCATTTCTGTCCTCGGGGTCGGCTTGCAGGTATATTTTATATGCTTCTAGAAATAATAAATTATTCCCATAAAAAGTGATGATTAAGGCATAGGTACCCGCTTTAAAATAGCGAGAGAAGTCGCGGTGACAGATTTTTTCAATTAATTTGAAAAGATTAAATGAGCAACAATAATCAAGCATGCTCATCACCGCTTGGCTGTCAAGCGCTGATCTTCCTGCGGCGATAAAAAAAGTGATTTCGATGGCTTCCAAATATTTTTCAAATAGATGTGCTTTTTTAATTAGTGCGTCAACCATGCCAGCATTGATATGACACAGACCAGCTCTCATGGCTTTTTCTAAAGCATTAAGCACTGAGGACTCACTTTGAGCTTGGTTAAGTTGCTGAGTCAAAGTGGTGCAAACCTCAAGTGCTTTAGAATCATTGTTATTGGGTCCAATTCTTTTTAAATAAGAAACAAAAGCTTTCCATCTTTTATTTAAAATATTTGCTTTGGCAACATAAGGAGCTCTTGTTTCTATATCCTTTGAGAGTGATTCAATTTCGGGATCATAGCTAATTTTTTTTGTCTTAAGCTTTTCCTGATAAATTACATAGGCCTCATTTTTTAATTTTATAATAGTGTTTTTATTATCGGGAGTAATACTATGAAAATACACTTTGAATATAGAGATAAACGTGTGTTTATTCGCTTTTCCCACACTTACCAGTATTTCAAACAGCATTTTCGCAGCTTCGATGTTATAATGACATCCAATATTTCTTAGTATTTGATTGTGGAAGCTAGCCTCTTCAGTAGAAGGAAAAGATAGCAAGGCCTGTTCGTATAATTCCATAACATAATCAAAACACCCTGGTTGTCTGCCCAAAACTGATATGGCGGCATCGTAGAGATGATGGGTAAAATATTCCAAATTATTTTTATGACAGATTTCATTTTGTATAAAAGCGTTGAGACCGTTTTCCCTACAATAAATCAGTGCAGCCATCAGGATGTGACTACAAAATACATGATCATTTTTTTTGACAATATCAAAAATGGCGGCAAAAATTGGCTTGGTCTTAGGACCAGATTTACGCAGAAAATGAATAATTGTGCAAAAGATATGGGCGTCAGGATGTCGATTATTATCCTTCATTTCTTCAAGAATGCATAAGAAGGAGTCTTCGTCTTCCTCTTTGTCCGCTTTTAGGAGACGTTCTTTTAACTGTTTCGATTGAAATTTACTTAATTCTTGATAATTATCTTGATTAATACTTTTGTAGTAATTGATCAGTGCTTGCCATCTTGGAGCGAATAAATCACTTTTTGAGTCCTCAGGGTGAAGAGTACTAAAGCCGACTTTTAAATCAGGCTGTCCCTCAAATACTAATCGCTCTCTTCGATTTTTTAAATAAACGATAAATTCTCTGTATTTTGCAGGTATGGGATTTTTGACAATTGATTGATAAGTTGTTTTCACCTCCTTTTTTTCTATTGGACCTTGTCGAGAGATAATATCACTCCATGCCCTAGCTTTTTTCGGCGACTGGGTTTGAGTTTGATCCGAGATAGGGGCAGTTAAAGCGGTTTCTTTAGTATCGGAAACTGGCAGTTTATCCTCAGTTGGGGTCACAGTCGAAGTTTTGCTTTTAATATTAGAAGCTTCAGTTTGGTGAGCTAATTGCAGTTCGGCGAATTCCGAATATTTTAAAAACTCGAAGGGGAAGTTATTTTCGGTGTACGATTTATTTGGATCAAAAATCTTTGCGGCTCGAGTTTCTCCAGTCATCATAGTGGCTCTATGGAGTGCATTTAAAACCACTTTATTATTTTGGTAATTAGGCCCTGCTTTCAAATATACTTTATATGCTTCTAGGAATAACAAATTGTTCCCGTAGTAAATGATGACTGATGCGAAGGCATTAACATCAAAATGAGCTGTGAGACCTAAGTGACAGATTTTTTCTATTAATCTGGAAAGATTAAGTGAACAACAATATTTAAGCATGTTGGTCACAACACGACTATCAATTGCTGATCTTTCTGCAGCGATAAAAAAAATGACTTCAATGGCTTCCAAATATTTTTCAAATTGGAGTCCTTGGGTAATGAGTGCATCAACCGCATTAGAATTGATAGAGCATAGACCAGATTTCATGGCTTTTTCTAAAGCAAAAAGCACAGCTGATTCATTCTGAGCTTGTTTGAGCTCCCTGGTCAAATTCGTGCAGACCGCAATTGCTTTAGAATCACTGCTATCGGGTCCCATTCTCTTTAAATAAGCAACGAAAACTTTCCATTTTTTATTTAACTTATCAGCTTCCATTGCACCTGAAGGGTCAACCTTTTCTCCTATAACCCGGTATTGTGATTCAGCATCATATTTAAAACTAACGTTTTGCCTTGCATATTTTTTATTATAAATTGCATATGCTTTATTTCTTAATCGTAGAACAATAGTTTTATTATCTGGAGAAGCACGATGGAAGCAAATTTTGAGAGCAAATAAACAGGTGTATACATTTATCTTTTCTTGACTTACCAGAAGATTAAATAGCATTTCCGCAGCTTCAATACTATAATGACATCCGATATTCCACATCATCCGATTGTGAATACAGGTATCATCTTCGACGTCAGTAAAAGCGCCCGAAACTAGGCCCTGTTCATATAATTCCAGAACAAAACTAAAGAATCCTGGTTGAGGGCCAAAAATTAATATGGCGGCATTATAAAGATGGTAACTAAAATCCCTACAATTATTTTCATGACAAATTTTGTGTTGTGCAAAAGGGATCAAAGCATTTTGGCTACAATAATCGAGTGCTGCCTTAAGGACATAGTTATTATATACTTTATTATTTTTTTCGATAATGCCAAAAATCGCCGCAAAAATCGGTTTTCTCTTTGGGCCGCATTTGCCTAGGAAATTGATCATTTCGCAAAAGATATAGCTATCTGGATATAAATTTTTTTGCTTCATTCTTTCCAGGATGGCCAAGAAGGAATCTTCATCTCCTGCTGTTACTTTTTCGAGATATTTTTGCCACTCCTTAGATTGAGTTTTATTTAATATATTTAGATCCATCCTTTTTAAGTAATGAAGTAGATCTTGCCATCGCTGAGCAATTAAATCTCCTTTTTCATCTTCGAAGTATGAAGTATCAAGCTTGAATTTTAAATTAGGCTGTCCTTCAAATGCGAAGCCGGGTTTTTTAGCTTCTTTTTTTAAAAAAGTGATAATTTTTTGGAATTCTTGCGGTGCTTGCTTTTTAGAAACTAATGGATGCTGTTCTTTCGCCTCTTTTTTTGGTTTTGTTTCTGAAAATTGATCAGCGATGATATCAATCGAAGGCTTAGCCTCAATGCGAGGCTTTGTATTGGAATCAAACTTCTGTGCAGCTTCAGTTTCTCCCGACATCATAGCCGCCCTGTATATTGCCTTTAAAACTTCTGTCTTATTCTGATTATCAGGCCCAGACTGTAAGTAAATTTTATGCGCTTCTAGGTATAATAAATGGTTACCATAAAAAGTGATGATTAACGCGTAACTATCTGCTTTAAAATAACTCGCTGCTTTACTGCTAGAGATTTTTTCGATTGATTTTAAAAGATTAAGTGAACAACAATACTGGAGCATGCTCATCACCACCCGGCTATCAATCAAAGATCTTTCTGTGGCGATAAAAAAAATGACTTCGATGGCTAACACATACTTCCTAAATATATGTGCTTTTCCAATAAGCTGAGCTAACATCGCGGGATTAATATGGCATAGATGAGCTTTCATCGCCTTTTCTAAAGCATCGAGCAACGAGGACTCATCTCGGACTTGACTAAGTTCCTTAGTTAAACTCGTGCAGACTGCAATGGCTTTAAGATCATCACTATTCGGCCCCATTCTTTTTAAATAAGAAACGAAAACTTGCCATCTTTTATTTAAATTATGCTCTTCAATGATATGATCTGAAATTCCTTTTGCTACACAACCCTGATACACTTTTTCAACATCACGATCGTAATCAAATTTTTGCTTATAAATTGAATAGACCTTCTTGGCTAACAAATTAATAGTATTTTCATTATCAGGAGAAATGCGATGGTAACAAACTTTAAATATACATATGAATGTATTTCTATCCGCTTTATTTTCGCTTAAGAGTAGTTCAAACAGTTTTTCGGCAGCTTCTACGCTATAATGGCTGCCAATATTCTGTATCATTTTATTATGAACACTAGAGTTGACAGTTGACTCTGATAGTAGCGCCTGTTCATACAACATTAAGGTAAAATTCAAGTATCCTGGTTGTGCACCAAAAATCGATATTGCCTTAATGTAAAGAGCTTGAGTAAAATAGCTAAAATTTTTTTTATCACAAATTCTGTTTTGTGCAAATGCTAAAAGACCATTTTCACGACAATAATATAGTGAAGCTATAAGTGTATGACTAGTAAAAATCCGCTTATTTCCTTCGAGAATACTAAAAATGACGACAAAAACTAGCTTTCTCTTAGGGCCGCAGTTGCGCAGGAAATTTATAATGACATAAAAGATGTATCCATTAGGATATAAGTTCTTTTCTTTCATGCTTTCCAGAATGACTAAAAAGGAGTCTTCATCTCCTTCCTCTACTTCTTCGAGACTTTCTTTCCAGCGCTTAGCTGCAGATTTATCTAATTCTGCATAATTACCTTGTTTCATTTTTTTGAAATAATTGGTGATGGCATGCCACCTTTGAGCTAGTACATCTCCTTTTTCACCAGCAATGTATGAAGTATCAAGTTTGAATTTTAAATCAGGCTGTCCCTCAAATTCGAATGGCTCTTTGCTCTCTTTTGTCTTTAAAGACTCGATAATTTCTAGGTATTTTTTAGATTTTGGAGTTTTGTCGCTGTATTTATTTTCTTTTTTTGACTCAGTCCTAGGATTAGGATGTACAGTCCAAGGCCTTGAATAAGGTGTATATCTCTTCATTTACAGTTCCTTTCTTTCTCTATTTATGGTCGAAAAATATAAGGTTATCGTAATACTTATTAATGGAATAGGTCAAGAATTTCAGCGCTAGGACAATTTAATTTTAAAATCGTTTTAAAGATAAAAAAGAAATATCAAATTCAGTTAAGCCTTTTATCGCTAAATTCACAATGATCTCACCTAAAATATTTGCCATTTTATAACCATGACCAGATAAACTAGCTGCATAAACTATTTTTCTAGACAGTGGATACGTATCAATAATAAATTGTTTATCAGGGGTTATATCATAAATACAATTTGCTTCTTTAGTTATGATCGGATTTGCGAAAGGTAAGTAAGTTTTAATAAACCATTGTATTGCTTCTAATTCTTCTTGATCATTAAGGTTAGTGCTTTGTTCTGGAGTTACTATTTGTTTTCCTCCGGAGTGGCGCGCAATCTTCATCATAGACGAAACTGTTGGAAATCCATAAAAAATACCTTCATTTAAATGATAGGCGAAACATGGGCAACCTTTGTCCAAACTGTAACTATCATTCTGAACGGAAGTCCATACCAATTTCTTTTGTAAAAGAGTGACAGGGATAGTTAAGTTAGGTAAAAGCATAGATGACCAAGGGCCTGCGCAGATAATAAGATGTTTTCCCCGGAAGGTATTTTTGTTCGTTTTAACGTGAATAATTTCCTCAGAGTCCAGCTCCCAACTAATAACTGGTTCATTAAAAAGTACGGTTGCACCATTATTTTTTGCACTTTCGACAAAAAATTTTAGACACTTGTCAACATATAAAAAACCTGCCTCGGGTTGTAAAATGCCTATATTGTTGGGTGGAATAAAAAAATTATTAAAGCGAGCAGTTAAAACTTCGTTGGATAAAATTTCAATAGGAATATTGTATTGCTTGGCGCAAGCAATGGAGTCGGTAATCATTTGATGTTGGGGTTCTGCTATTTCTAAAACACCATTTTCAACAAACAGTGTTTGTGATGCTTGTTTCTCAATTTTCTTCCATTCGGTGTAAGCTTTTTTAAGAATAGGGGTATACCGTATATCATCATAGTAGGCTTTGCGAAAAGCTCTCGTTTCGCCATGAGTTGCACCTTTGTTATGACCTTGTTCATATTGCTCTATACATAAAGTTGTTAATCCCAATTGCGAAGCATAATATAAAGCTGCGCTACCGATGCCTCCACAACCCACTATAATCAACTCAAATGTCTTCATTTATTTCAACCTGAACATATATATCAATGATAATAATTTATAAGAACAACCGTTTATATTGCCTGGAAAATCAAATTCATTTCTGCTTTATTATATGCGATAAATTACGTTACCATTACATCCTCATTTAATCAATGGAAGAGCTAGTACGTTTGAGAATTTTTAAATGCGGGGTGCGAAATTGTTTATAATACCGGTGTTGCAGGGATGTTAAGCCCGCTCTGGCGTTGACAGAGCTTTACTAATCTAATAAAGTAATCTAATAAAGTTAATATAAAAAACTCGTAGAAAACAACTTAAAAGTTACTCTACTTACTCTGGTGATTCAAAATCGCGGAAGAAAAATATGAATGAAATAGATAAGAAAAATACAATCGGCAATCAAATTTTTCAAAAAAACTGTTTAAACCCTTTTTCGAGGCGAGAAATATATGCGAGTTTCTTATTCCAGATTGCTCTTTAGTCTAGGTTTATTATTGTCGTCAATCCCAATTCTTAAATGGGATGAGCTGAATCCTACGGAGCGAGGCGAAAAAATTTTTTCAGAACTTTCCCCAAGTTTACCTCCCGGATGTGAAGATTTTGAGGTGATCAAAGGAGAACCGCTGCGAGCGGAAACGGATTTGCTCATATTTGCCGTACATCATACCAACTGTAGAGAAGCAAAGCTGTTGTGCACCGAAGGCCTATTTGCCGCCAAAAAAATTGCTCCTAAAGATACTATTATTTTATTGGAAAAATATAGTTATGAGCAAACAATTATGTGTTTTGAGGAGGGTTTTCAAAAGCTGTCAAATATTTGTCGTGGTTGGAATGTTGAAGTAGCAAAACTTAATGAAATAAATTCTTGGTATTATAAAGACCATGGGCTGGAAATTATCATGCAGGAATTGCAGGAAGTGAAGCAAGATGACGCCATTGACTATCTAACAAATTATATTGAAATTCAAAAAAATAGGGTAAAAGCGGCTAAAAATGACTATAAGAATTTTATGGAAGAATTTGGTAAAAACATTCCCAATCTTTATTCAATTAGATGGGCAAATATGAAATTAGCCGAATTTATGTTAATAATGACTCAAAATATTGCCTGCAGAGTCATAAATAAGAGAGAGTTATTAGATAATATTTGGAATGAGCTTGGTGATCAAAGAAACATGTATATAAATAAAATAAATGCATATATGGAAAATATTGAGAATTTTATCGTGAGACCTAATAATGCAATGATAAAATCTATACGTGAAGCTAAAAAAGAAAAAAATAAAACCATTGCAGTTTATGGCGGCAGGCTGCATATTAATATACATAGGTTAAGTCAAGAGCAAACCAAGAAAAATCAGCGGCATAAACAAGCTATTCAAGATTTGTACCATCGATTAAATGAATCTCCTGGTGCCAATACTTACGCAGTATTGTCTTGTACAAGATAGCCAGTTATAAGGATTTCATGCAGGCCTCGCATTAAAATTTGGACGATAGTTTAGATAAATGATCAATTGCTTCAATCAAATCTTTTATCTCTTCATAGGCAATATCCCCGCGTTGACCATATTGCTTAATTCTTAAAAATTCTCCCCAAACCCGTCTTCGCCCAGCATCAAAAGTGTGCCATTTTTCTGCGGAAATAGGGCATATACTATCCGGAAAAGTAGCGTCGTAAGAAAATTGCATTATTTGTTTTTGAGGTAAAAACCTTCTTAGGGTCAAATAACCACGCTGCGAAGCATAAGAAGGAAAAACAAATCCAACTTTATTCTTTCCAGTAAAATCAAATAATTCTATTCCTTTTGTGACATTCTCAAGTGTATTTTGAGAATTCTCTTCTAGATAGATACGTATATTTCCAGAAATACTCTTGATTTTTTCATAGATTAGGCGAGCTTGGCTTTTTGAGTTTTCTTGCGGATTTCCTTCCGGAGATATGCCGCCAGTCAGCAGAATGGCAGGAGTCAAGTCATGGGTGATTAAATGAGAAAGGATGAAAGACACATTTTCTAAAAAAAACGAGGTCCCAAAAACGAAAGTTAAATCGACAAGGGTGAATGGTGATTTTTCTCGAAAACAAAGTCTTGTTAATAATTTGATTAATTTCGGAGTTAAACGATAATTTAACTGAGGTAGTCTGGGGATTGGTTTCCGTGTTGCCATTCAATCTATTTAATCACTCCATATTTCTAGTAGTCTTTTACTTTATGAGGATTTACTGAATAATGCAAGGCTTGCATTTATGGTTCCAAAAATACGGCTTACTGTGATTACATTAGCAATCCTTCATAAAACGCACCGAAAGGCTGTGTTGGACTTTTAATTTGTATTTCAAGTATCCACCCTTTAGCCAAGAGTTTTTCAGGATAAGTATTGGCTCCTTTTGTCCAAGCATGAGTATGCGGAAATGCTCCAATTAAGTGACCAGCCGGTGATAGATTAAATATAACATCGTAATTTTTAGCCTGAGCATAAATAAATTCATATAATTGAATCCCGGTAGGATTCTCTGTTTTCCAAAATTCTATAGCATCATGGAACAACATTTCACTGGTATCTTTTAATCGCAAGAATTCTTTATTTTTACCAAAAACAATGGTTTTCCCAACATCGCCTTCAATCCCATCCTTGACAATTCCAATATCAATAAAAGCAATATCTTCTTCTTGTAAAATATAGTTAGTATTTGGTCTATCCTTAAAAGTGCAGAGTGTGTTTTGATTAAATCGAATTAATGGTCGGTGCCATAACTTTTCAATACCATGTTTTTTAAATATGAGATGTGAAGCATCGGTAGCTTGTGATTCGCTTATACCAGGTAGTATTATTTTTTCGATATCATCAAGAATTTTTATCGCTAATATTGATGCATTTATGATTGTATCTGCCTGATTTTGCATTATATATAAATTTGTTTTTTCAATTAAACTGGATTTGTTCATAATTTATTTTTAACCTCAATTGGATCCATGGTCTAGCCTATTGTGACTAACAAATTATGCAAGGATCAGAGAGTAGCTGGCCTGAAATATTGACAGTCTCAAAAATAAAGTCAACATGGTAGGTTGGCTGCTTTTAAAGAAATCTTCAACTATGGGATATTAATCCTTTATCAAACTGATATGAGTTATGCTTAGCGGTTGACGAAAATGGGTGTCGATCATTTTTTTCTCGAAGTAGGGGGAGATACCCAAACGTCCATCTTACAATTGCCTTCTGTATGTGAGACAGAAATCATATTGGCATTGCTGCTCCCGCTCCAATTTTTCATTGTTTGAGTCGTTAAGGCTGTGTACCAAGTTGTTGAGCCAATGCTCGCACCACTCTCAAATGGCCAGAGCTCCCCAGTCCCTCCGAGCGTTGGAGAATAATATTCAAATCCCGCGGGGACCCCCTGACCATTATTTCCTCCCCATAGCTTTAAATATCCACTAAATTGGACGCTGGTGTTACTATTAGGACGATTTCTCACCTCAGTAATTGTTAAGGTCGCAGTCCCGGGCAATACTCCCCAGCCGGCGCTATTTCTACAAACGCCAGAATTAATATAATAATTACCCTTCCAATCGCCAAGTGGAAAATCGTAGGCTTGAGCAGCTATCGTGAAGGCGCCAAGCATAATGAAACAGGCAGAGAACATAATTTTTTTTAATATTTTCATTTTTTTTCTCGTTTTTATTCTTATACCAGAGTTTAACTTAAGTTTAATCAATTTGTCAAAATTATTAAGTCCGTGTCATAGGCAGCAACTGAGCTTCGGAATGCTGTCAACATGACATGGACAAATTGGTTTCCTAATAATTTAGGAATAAGAATTAAATATTTTTAGCGTAAAAATCAATAAATGATCTTACCTTAGGCAATTCAAAATCATATGCACGGTAGAACATAAAAATTTCATGGCGTTTAAATTTATATTGAGGCAATATTTGAACCAAATCACCAGAATCAAGCCATGCCTGGGCTAAAAGATCACCCGTCAGAAATATTCCGATACCAGAAAGACCAGCTTGAGTTACGGCACCAAAATCTGACAAGTACAGAACTGGAGTCGCTGTTGCCAGAAAATTACCATCAGCGAGTGGAAATGAGTAATTGGGTTTATACTGTCCATGTCCAATTATCTTAGATTTTAGTAAATCGGTGCTGGTTTTTGGCAAACCATAACGTTTGATAAACTTAGGCGATGCGCAGACAATATTATTGACCTCATACATTTTTCTAAATTTTAATGGCTCTGTGAATGGTGCATAGGTTGGAAATCCAACCATGATATCCACATCTTGACGTGACAGATCAGTATAAAAGTGTGAGAAAGAGACAAGTGATGTCCATACTCATTTAGGGAAAATATAGTCCAAATATTTATTAAACGGCATCGGAGATTTACATGATTTCAGCAAAAGAAAGATATTCTAAACACAAAGTGACTGTCCATGGACTCAAAATGGCATATATCGATGAGGGCGAAGGTGATCCAATCGTCTTTTTACATGGTAATCCATCATCATCATACGAATGGCGAAATGTTATCCCTCATCTCGTTGGCATGGGCCGTTGCATTGCTCCAGATCTTATCGGAATGGGTGACTCGGATAAGCTACCTGATAGCGGTCCGTCATCGTATCGTTTTATTGAGCATCGCAAATATCTCGACGCCTTTTTTGAGGCGCTTGGCGTGCAAAATCGTGTCACGTTGGTGATTCATGACTGGGGTTCAGCACTTGGCTTCGATTGGGCATATCGCCATCCTCACGCAATTCACGCAATTGCCTACATGGACGCATTTGTCATGCCAATTACTTCCTGGAATGAGTGGCCTGACGAGCATGCGGTTGAATTGTTTCAGAAAATACGCTCGAATGCAGGTGAGGAGTTAGTACTCGAAAAGAATTTTTTTATAGAGAATATCTTGCCAGCATGCGTGTTGCGAAAATTATCGAATGCTGAAATGGCGGTCTACCGTCGTCCTTACAAAAATCCGGGTGAATCGCGGCGTCCAACTTTGACATGGCCACGTGAGATTCCTATAGCGGGCGAACCGCATGACGTCCACGATATCATCCAAACTTACGGTAGATGGCTTGCTTCTTCAAATATTCCGAAGTTATTCATTGAGGCTGTTCCTGGCGCAATGTTTGAGTCGCACCGGGATTTTGCCAGAACATGGCCAAACCAAACACACGTAAAAATTACAGGTGGCCACTTCGTACAAGAAGATTCTCCAGATGAAACAGGAGCAGCGATTGTTGCATGGCTAAAAAATCTTCGTAATTAATTTTGGCATGTGGTGCGGAAACAGGTATTATTGGATTGATCCTAAAGAATTTCTTAGAATTTTTCTATCACAATCCATGGATTCATATCGCCCCGGACCGCCTTTAACTTAAAACCGGTTTAGGTCAAATATTACAAATATTAAAACCGTAAACCGGACAGTGTTAAGGCCCACATCTTTGCTTAATGGGGAATACAATTGCTAAATTTTAGAAGCGTAGTATAAAGCCGAAGTATTTTCTTCCATTACAACAGAGGGCAATTCTTTGAGTGCTGAACTTAAAATACTTAAAACCTCTGGAACATATGGACCAGGGGATTCACTATATAATTTTTTAAGCGCCTGCAATGATTGACATTGATCAACTTTATTAATGAATTCTTCATTATTATAAAAAGTATTTCCTCGATATGCTTCGATAAGATTTGATTTAACTAGGTTAAATTGTCTAGCAAATTTTTCCTCCGTTTGGGTTATGCAAGCCTTATGAATTTTTTTATATTCAGAATCAAACAAGGCAAATCTTACCGTGCCCCCATAACCGTACTTCAAACATCTTTTTCTAGAAGGACCCTTTTCATCTAAAAAAAGGTTAATTGCAACATCTGCCTCTTGACAATATTTAAGATAGTCTTTTTCTTTTAATTGTTTTTGAATACTACTTTCTTCAATTACTTTGTTATTGATGATTTCCATCATGACCAAATTGATCTCGACTAGGCGGAAAGATGTTAATGCCAGGGAAGCAATAATTATATCATTAAGAGCCTGATTACAAGGTTTTCCATTATTAAGAACTGAATTACAATTCATTAAATCATTTTCTCGATAAAATGATATCAAATTATCGTGTTTACTAGACGCAGAAAAAACTTTTCTTGCTAAAAAACCTTCTAGCATATCATCTGCACGATCATTTATTTTACTTTCCTCTTTTATACTATCAATAGGAAACTTTTTTTGTTGACTTAGAGCCGTCAATGCAAGCTTGAAACCCCCTAACAAATCCTTGACCGAAGAATCTGTAGAATCAATTTTGAGTTGACTAAAGCAAGCCTGAAGCAAGTTGTGTGTTGATGCTAGAACCTATCAGTTTTGCTTCTTCATCATCTTTATCTTTCCTTAGTTTCATAGTAACTCCTTATTTTAATGAAATGAATTTGTTAAGTATCTTAATTTCAAAATTCTCTCAAGTCAACAAAGATTGCAGTAGGTTACAGACTAGGGTATCTTTTTTGTTTTTCCAATAAAACAAATAGTAAACTAAACAACTTATCCACGTCATAGGTGACAAGTGAACTTCGGCTCAAATTCCTGCATAATAGTTTTGACGGTCATTTTGCCTTTGGCTCTTTGCGCAGTAAGTCACTAAGGCGGCAAAGAAGTCGGTATTGATGTCTAGCTGCAAACGTGGGATGGAGAGACACCCTAATAACTGGCTTCTGTGATAAAATCATCGACTGAATGCTAAAACTATATATCCCGCTAAAAAATGAATAAAAAAATCCCCAAGAGCATGATTCTAATTACTGTTATCCTCATGGATTTATTAACAGGGATGGAGTTCGATCTATTTGTCCCGAGCTTTCCAGACCTGCAAAATTATTTTCATTTATCACCATTTGGGGTTGAAGCATTATTATCTGTTAATTTTATAGGATACTGTCTGAGTTTGTTTTGGGTAGGTAGTTTAGCTGATCGGTATGGTCGGAAACCGATTATTTCATTAGGGGTCCTAGTATTTATCTTAGGAAGCGCACTTTGTTTGTGGGGAGGATCACCTTTTTTTCTTTTGATTGGCCGATTTTTGCAGGGAATAGGAATTGCGGCTCCTGCGATCTTGAGTTTTTTAATTATCGCGGATACTTATCCTATTCAGGAACAGCGATTTCTAATGGCGATGCTGAATGGGTCATTAAATACCGCAGCTGCGGTGGCGCCTGTCATAGGCAGCTACATTGCATTGTATTTTCACTGGCAGGGAAATTTTACGGCTCTCCTATCGTTGGGATTGATTATATTATTAATGAATTTATTTTTTATCCCTCCCTATAAAATAACGTCGGAGCATAAAGAATCTATTTCCCTACGCGGATATATTTCTATTTTCAAATTACGACCTTTAATATTGTTGATCGCCAATATCGCCATTATGTATGTCCCTTATTGGATCTTTATCGGTATATCTCCTTTATTGTATATGAAAAGTTTAGGCGTGAGCCTATCGCATTTTGGTTATTATCAAGGTGTATTGGCGTTGCTCTTTGCGATCGGAAGTTTATTTTTCGGCGTTATTGTCAATAGATATCCCCAGAAAAAATTACTCTGGGTTTCTAATCAGATCTTTATTTTCAGCTTAATCTGCCTAGCTGCCGTTTCTTTTCTGAATAGTGCTAATCCACTTTTAATTACTTTAGCATTTATACCTTTTATCATTGGTCAAATCATTCCAAGCACGATACTTTATCCTCTGTCTCTCAATTTCATGCCAAAGGCAAAAGGTCGAGTTTCGGCCATCATCCAAGGAGGTCGGCTGGTTTTTTCAGCCATTTTTTTACAAATCGCAGGTTATTTATACCACGGATCATTTCGAACTACCGGAATCATTATCATCAGTTTTATTTTTCTGGGTATTATTACCCTGTTTTACGTCATTAAAAATGATGAATTGATGAAAGATTTATGACGAAGCGTGTGGATGCATTCAAAAATTAGAGCCAATCATTTAAGGCAATGCCCACACTCATGGTATTGGTATGATGATCATATTCTATTAAGCTCTGTCCATAGCCACTAAAAACTTGGACATAGCCGCGGAATTGTCTTACAAGAGGGAAGGACCATGTCAGCTGAGCGCTAGTTTTCGAAGGATTTTCTAAGTTATAGCCTAAAAGAGATAAAGTTTGGTTATGAAATTTGTAAGAAAGTAGCAAGCGTTCATGTCCTAAGTAATTAGCTATATGCGGATTGTTATCAAGCGCAGAGTCCTGGATCACATACCATGGTCTAACACTGAATAACCAATTATCTTTTGAAAAAATTGTTTCAATATAAATACGATTCCAACTCCTTTCATAATCTCCGCCTCTTCCATTCGATTGGTGGATAGCTCCAACGTTAAGAAAACTCCAACTCCATCCGTAAAATAATTTTTTGTCCAAATTATTAGAAAAGAATATCTCAGGTTTATAATTACTTTCTCTAAAAAATTGCGCTTTGCTATTATAAACTTGCCAAAAAGAGAGTTGAGTATACGCTAAATTTAACGAATTCTTGTATCCAAAAAAATTACGCCAAATAGCGGCTTTGACACTGAATTGAAATTTAGCTTCAATGTTATTTAAACCTGCATTATCAGGCGCATCTGATTCCGCAGCATGATTAAATGAAGAAGTATAAGAAAACGGAATAATATAAGTAGGTTCGTACAAGCTGATTGTATAGGGATTAAGGTCTTGTTTTTTTTGTAAGTCTTCTTTTTGTTGAGCAGCGTTGTCGGAAGACGATAGAGCTGGTTGAGTTAATATAAGAAAAGAACCACATAACAAAGTAACCAAACATTTTTTGTATCCCATCCTTGCCTCCTTATGGTTAAATATTTATTTTTATCACTCATTTTAAGTCTAGCCGCATTTTTTTTTAAAGTCAATTTGAGATAATTTTTTAAACTAAGATCTAAAAATTTTTTTTCTTGTTATTTGAAATTTTTTAATTTAAAAGTGAAATAATAATAAAGATAATTTGCAGAATTATAAAAAGATCTGGATTAATAGCCTTAAAATTAAGTAATGATGAAAAAATTAACGTAACAATATTTATACCATGCAAAATTTTAAACGGATATTTATTTTAAACACAGGTGATTAAATAAAAAAAATTAAATTGACATTTTATTTAAAATATGTCACTCTATAATAAAATGCGAAGTGGGAATCATGTTAGATATTTTTAATTTGGTTAAACAGAATTTTCGCTTGATTGAGGCTGCTTTAGTTAGCCTGGGTTTAGGCCTATTTTCTACTTATTTTCTGCATAAGATTATAAAAAAATATTATAGTACTCATGTTATTAATCCAACCACGATAATTATTTCTGCTTTACAGAGGGCTTCTTATTTTATCTTACCTTTGATTTATTTTGCATTTTTCGCCTCGTGGATGAATTTAACTACAACTTTTTATGTTATAGAAATTTTAGTCAAAATATTAATTACCCTTGCTTTTTGTCTCGCTGCTTTTAAGCTTTTAGATTATATTGATGTTTGGGTCGCTCGAAGAAAAAATTCTCAATTCAGAGGATTGAATCACGGTGCTTTGATCACTCGTGCTTATTTACTGAAAAAAATATTAGCTGGCATCATCTTATTACTGACCATTTCGTTAATATTACTTAACTTTCCAGCAGTTAAAGAAGTCGGGAAAGGAATTTTAATTTCCGCAGGAGTGATTGGAGGTATACTTGCATTTGCAGCACAAAAAATTTTTTCGAATTTCTTTTCTGGGTTAGATTTTATTCTCAATAAACCAATTAGTATAGGTGACGTAATTACTATGGATTCTGAAACCGGTAATATAGAAAAAATTACTTTAAATCAGATCCATCTACGTACTTGGGATTTGCGTCTGATTATTTATCCACTTTCTTATTTCAATGAACATCCTTTTCAAAATTTAAGTCACGATGAATTTGGCTTAAAAGGAACGGTCTATTTCTTTACTGATTACAATGTTAACGTGGAAAACATACGTCAAGCTTTGGCAGAAATATTAGATAAATCTACTTTTTGGAATAAAAGTGTTCATTCTTTACAAGTCGTTGATGTAAGTGAAAACAATATGAAGTTACGTGCCGTAGTAGGGGCAGACAATGCGGCGGATCTTTGGAATTTACAGTGCGAAGTGCGAGAAAAATTGATTAAATACATTCAACAGACTACTCCGGCAATCCTTCCCAAAAAAAATATTCGATTGGAAAATTATAGTTTAAATTCCTGAATGTGTGCCAGAATAAGTCAATTAGCAGATAGGGATCAGGTACGGCCAACTATTCTGCTTATGAACACAGCTTTACCTGTCGTGCTATTATAGATAAGGCAGATATTTTGGACCATCCGATCCGGCTTTTCGCGGAGATGAAAGATGCTGGAATCCAGAATAACTATTCGTTAGCTCTTTGTCTTCCTCACGTGAACCAATAATGGAGTTATCATGAAATCATTTTTAGTGCTCTACAATAAAAAGCAGATCAATCTGTTAAATGACACATTACTAAATGATCATATTAATTATCTAAAAGAATTAGATTCGCAAGGCGCTTTGATGTTATGTGGCCCACTTACCAGTAATGAGCAAGCAATGTTTTATATTAAATCAGTTTCTCATGATGATGTTCGTCAACTCATTCTAAAAGATCCCTTTATCCGAGAAAAATATTACACTGAATTTTCAATCGATGAGTTTCTCCCCGCTAATTCTGAAAACAATTGGCTGATGTCTTCGTCGCAAACACTCAATAATCTTGCTGTTTCATTACCACTTAGTAGCAAACTTAGAAGTGTCAAAGTCGAAAAAAAAATCTAAAGACGTTATTAAAACAAGGTATTAAGTGTTTAAAACACTCATGTCAGACTCTCACTCGATACTAATTAATACTGATTAATATTCGCAATATAATTTAATATTTTAATAATTGTATTCGGTTTTTCGTTGTTCATCTAGGGATCGCTTGAGCTCAAAAAAAGCTTGGAACGAGATGCTGGATTTCTTCTAATACCGTGAGAAATCTCTGTCTTGACAAAAATAGGTCTTTAAGACATAATATCTTAAAATATATCTGGTAGACATATGACAACTAATCCCGGTAATAAGACGCAATACGCCATTTTGGGAGCGCTCAGTATCCGCGCCATGTCTGGCTATGAAATGAAGAAAATGATGTCGGATAGTACAAATTATTTTTGGACAGAAAGTAATGGGCAGATTTACCCTACCTTAGCCAAACTGGCAAAAGCAAAACTGGTGACGGTTGAAAAACAAATGATCGGAGCAAAATCACGTAAGGTTTATAGTTTAACTCAAATTGGAAAAAAGAAATTACAACAATGGTTAACAGAAGATGTTGAATATTATCCGCAACGTAATGAATTATTATTAAAAATATTTTATGGTCAACATGTTGTGCCGAAAATATCTATCAATCATATAAAAAAGCACCGCGAAAGATGTGAAGCCGCGCTAAAAATTTATCAAGATATTGAAATAAAACTTGAAAAAATGGTTAAGAAAAAACAACAACCTGTTTATTTTTTGTTGACAGTGAAAGCAGGTGTTAAACATGCACAAATAGAACTTGAATGGTGTCAAGAAGCAATTCAATTAATTAATAAATATGCTAAAACAAAAACAGAGAAATAATAATGACTAGACAGACTAATAAATTTTTACAAGGTAATTATGCCCCCTGGCATCAAGAAAATGACTTTAATAAAATTGTTGCTGTTATTGGCGAAATTCCCCGCGAGTTAAATGGTGTTCTTTATCGAAATGGACCAAATCCACAATTTCCCAGCCATAAGAAACATTGGTTTGAAGGGGATGGAATGTTGCATGCATTTTTTATTCAAGATGGTCAGCTTAATTATCGTAACCGATGGATACAAACCGAAAGATTTAAATTAGAGCGCCGACTAGGCAAAGCGTTATCTAGCAGCTTTAATGATGCGGAATCCTTTGCAGAAGATATTCCCCATAATACGGCAAATACAAATATTATTCAGTATGCTGGAAAATTATTTGCTCTACAGGAAACATCGTGTCCGATAGAAATTCATTCTATGAGCTTAGATACTTTGGGAGAATGGAATTATCATAAAAAAGTTCCTCAAATGAGTGCACATCCTCATTTTGACTTTCATACAGGAGAAATGCATAGTTATGCTTATTTTCCCGGTACAAATGATATTATTTATTATATCTTTAATCGTGATGGGGTTGTTAGTAAAACTGAAACAATACATGTGCCTTATTCCAGTTTTATGCATGATTTTTTTATGACAAAAGATTATGTGCTATTTCCAGTGCTTCCACTTACCTTTAGTATTGAGCGAATGCAACAAGGAAACCCCATGATTATGTGGGAGCCAGAGAAAGGTTCACATATTGGTATTATGCCGCGTAACGGTCAGGCGAAAGATATGATATGGTTCTGTTTAGAATCCTTTCACGCCTTTCATTTCATGAACGCATATCAGCATGGCGATACCATTATTTTAGATGGTATGAAATCAGAAAGAGCGCATTTATTTCCAGATGTGAATGGCAAAATAGCATCAAGTTCCGAATCTCCACCTCAATTAACGCGTTGGATATTTAATCTCAAACAAAAAAGCGCGTTGACAAAAAAGCTCGATTCACTTCCTGCAGAATTCCCCCGGTTTGATGAACGTTTCACTGGCTTACCTTATCGTCATGGATTTGCCGCCGCTTGTGTACAAGCAAAAGATTTACAATTTGATACAATTGTTCATTATGATCTTACAACTCAATCACAAACTATTTGTGAATTTGGTTTAGGCAATACACCTAGTGAACCGGTATTTGTCCCACGACATTTAAATAGTGAGGAAGGTGATGGCTTTATTTTAACTATTGTTTACAATAGAAAAAAAGATACCAGTGACATTTACGTACTCGATGCGATGAATATTAATAAAGAACCACTTGCAATTGTGCAATTACCACACCGCATTCCCAATGGATTTCATGGAAATTGGTACAATAACCCAAAATAATATGAAAAAAATATTACTAAAATATGTCCTTGTTTTTACAGCTATCGTCATCTTTTTTATTGTACCAATGGCGGATGCTTGTACAGAATTCAAGTTGTCTTATAATGGTCAAGCGGTTATTGGCCACAATTTTGATTGGAACAATCCATACGCTTTCATTGTTATCAATCCTGCTGGAATCAAACGCCATTCAAGTAGTATGGAATGGGCATCGAAATATGGAAGCGCCACAGTAAATCTGGCTGGGCCTAACCATCAGGTTATTCCGCAAGCGGTGATCAGTGGTCTGAATCAATTTGGTTTAAGCGCCTCGATTTTATGGCTGAAAAGTTCTAGCTATCCAGCTGCCTCAGCCCAGCCGATATTAAGCACTTCGCAATGGGTTCAATATTTTTTGGATAATGCCAAAACAGTCTTTGAAGCCATTGAACTAGCTCATCATGTTGAAGTTGAGCCAACTTTATTTCACCAACAAAAAATAACGGTGCATTTAATAATACATGACGCCAGTGGAGATTCTGCCGTGATGGAATATTTAAATGGAAAATTGAACATTTATCATCAAAATGATTTCCCAGTGCCAGTGTTGACTAACACGCCTTATTTGGAATCCACTCAACTGCTGAAACACTATCAAGGACTAGGGGGTGACGCTCCATTGCCTGGAGGATATTTTACAAAAGCCCGTTTTGTTTTGGCAGCCAATTTTTTAAAAAATTTACCGACACCGCATTCAACTCAACAAGCAGTCGCCAGCGCCTTTAACGGCTTAGGCTATTTGATTGAGATTCCGGGATCTTCAGACCCCACGGTTTGGAGTACGGTTTTTGATTTAACGAATCGAATATTGTATTACCGCACCATCGATAATTCACAAATCAGACTCGTTCACTTGGGTCACTTTAATCTTAGTAAGGGTCAGCCGGTAAGAATCATGTCAATAAATAATGATTTTATTGGTGATGTTGAAAATCATTTTTCTCTAGAATAGAGCACAGCTCATAATTATACTGAGGGACAGATAATATGAAAGATACAGCTAATAAAAAATATCAGCATTATAAAACGGATCAAGTGTATGAAATGATCGGAATTGCGTATCATAGTGAAACCAAGGAAGAAATGGTGGTTTATAGGGGCTTATATCACTGTGAGCAATTTGGAAATAACCCATGGTTTGTTCGACCGAAGGCAATGTTTTTTGAACAAATCTTATGGAATGGTCAATATGTTCCGCGATTTAAGCCATTATTACATTTTTGCCAGCAGTTGTTCGAAGTATAGGAGTATTAGAGTTGATTAAATCTAAAGAAAGTAAATCTAGACCTAAAATGTCAGTTTATATTGCTACCAGCATTGATGGTTTCATTGCTAGGAAAGATCATGGTTTAGATTGGTTAGAAAAAATTACTCCTCCGAGTAATAATAGGGATGAAGATTATGGCTTCAAAAATTTTTTAGGCAGTGTGGATAGCTTAATTATAGGTAAAAATACCTATAACATTGCAATCTCTGCTGGCGTTGATAAATGGCCATATCAAGGAAAGCGAGTGATTGTGTTGACTTCAACTTTATCATTGGTTGAGAACCAAGCCGAAATTTATTCGGGCGACATCATTCATTTGATTGAAAGGCTTCATGCAGAAGGAATAAAACATATTTATGTGGATGGCGGAAAAACCATTAGTCAATTTTTGAATCAAGGATTAATCGACGAAATTACCATCACCATGATTCCGGTGATCTTGGGTTCTGGAATTTCATTGTTTCATAACGTGGTTTGTGAATCATGGTATCGTTTGGACTCTCTACAAAGTTACAGTAATAACCTGGTGCAATTACACTACATCACTATCCGGTAACCTTTTTTTATGAGTGATACCTGGAATGCTAAAAATTACAGTCAATTTCTCAATTTGAGAACTCGGCCAGCTCGGGATTTGCTTGCGGCAATTCCGGATTCTTTTCAACCGAAAACGGTGTACGATTTGGGTTGTGGGCCGGGGAACAGTACGATTTTATTAAAACGACGTTGGCCTCATGCTAGAATAATTGGGCTTGATTTGTCGCCCAATATGCTCCAAGAAGCCAAAAACACTTATCCAGAATTGGATATTGTCGAAGGTGACATTGCATCCTTTATTCCAGCGCAAAGAGTCGATTGTTTATTTGCGAATGCTTCTTTGCAATGGCTTAACCAACATGAGATTTTAATTCCCAGACTTTTTGAATTGTTGAATCCCAGTGGAGCATTAGCCATTCAGATGCCAAATAATTTTCATAATCCGATGCATCAAGTCAGCATTCGAATTTTGCATAGCCAAGAAAATTGGAAACATCTACTTAGAAATTTACACTATGGTTTTCTAAGTGATCCTTTTTATAAAATATCATGGTATTATGAGTTATTGACAAAATGTGGATTCAATCAGCTTCTACTTTGGGAAACTCAATATTTTCACGAAATGACCAGTTATCATGAAATTTTTGACTGGGTGAAAGGCACGAATTTACGCTTAATACTATCTCACATGAATGGTGAAAACCAAGATAAGTTTACCGAGATCTATATCGATACCGTTTCGAAAGAATATCCTTTACAATCCAATAAAAAAATTTTATTGCCTTTTACTAGGATTTTTCTAGTGGGATTTAAACCTGACTCGAACTAAACTATCTTCACTCAGCAGCTAGTACAAATTATCCTCAGCGCAAACGATATCCTTAATAGCATTTTCGTTAGGTAACTTAAGCTAATATTTTATAAACGTAGCTGTCTTATGGCGGTGTATTCGCATTGCTAATTCTTCAGGACTCATCATGATCTTCACCCTTTGACGGCTTCTGTCATTTTTTCTTGTTGTGGGTAGGGAGAATAAAATCTCTGTCGTGAAGCTCCATCAATGGCTTTGACAGCGATTTCTTGGACTTGCAACCCTGCATGGTTGGCTTTTTCAGTCAACTCCTTAATCAATTTTTCGTGTTGTCCAATTTTGGATTCGAGTGCAGATATCATTTGTTGATATAGATTTCTTTCAACTCAACTTCTTTTTTGGTCAGCTTAGCTTCATACTCGTATTTGAATTGCAGGCGTTCTGTAATAGATTTCTCTGTATCCTCACTAATTTTTTGGAGTTTTGAAGGGAATTCTTCAACTTGTAATTTTAGGTTTTGGAATTCCTGTTCTTTTGCTAATAGAGCAGTTTCCCTTTCTTTAAATTCTTTTTCTAGTAATGTCTTTTGTCGGCGAGTTCTTTTTCTAATAATTGTTTTTGTGTTTTATATTGATCCTGTTCTTTTTTACGCTCTAAATCCCGTTTATAAATGTATTCTTCTTCTTCCCGCTGCTTCAATTTTTTTTGCAGCAGGTCTTGATCTTTTCTTAAACTTTCTGCCTCCTCTTGTTCTTTTTTCCATGAGAATCTTTTTTGAGACATTTCTTGCTCAAAGGTATGACGCTGTTCATTCATCTCTTTTTCAAAAGACTCTTTCTTTTGTTTTTGTGCTTGGAGCAATGCAGTCAAAGTATCCGTATTGATTTTAATTTCATGCAGTTCTTCTAACTCTTTCTTCTTTATTTCTATGGCTTGAAGTAAAGTCACTAATTTTTTTAGTTTCTTTGATTTGTTGAAGTACTTCGTAGTAGGCATCTAATATTTCATTTTTGGTATTTTTGGTGCTCATGTCGGTGGTTGTCATCCGGTTTTACTCCGCGAGTTTGAAATTTTCTGTAGTTTATTCCGTACATTTCTTTGGTGCAACCAGCATTGTATGAAATTTTAGCTATTGATGTTTCTCATAAAGTATGTTATATTTAAATATAACAATTCATCGAGGTGAAATATCATGCATATAACCAATCTTCGAAAAGTAGGCGGCTCAATTATGCTGGCTGTGCCGCCGGCCTTCCTTGAGGTCCTGCATCTGCACGCGGGTTCCAAGGTTGGAGTGGCGGTAAGCCGTGGTAAATTAATTATAGAACCAGCCTCCAAGCCAAAGTACACTTTGAGTGAATTATTGGCTCAATGCGATAAATTGGCCAAGATCAGCAAAGAAGATAAAGCATGGTTGAATAACAAGCCTGCCGGTAAAGAGTTGATCTAATGGACAGGGGAGATATTTACCTGGTATCACTAGACCCGACTGCCGGACATGAGCAGCAGGGAACTAGACCGGTTTTAATAGTCTCACCGTTTGCTTTTAATAAGCTGACCAAGACACCAATAGTACTGTCCATTACCAACGGCGGTAGCTTTGCCAGAACGGCCGGTTTTGCGGTTCACTTAACTGACACCAATACAACCGGCGTTGTGCGATGTGACCAACCACGCGCAATGGATTTAGCCGCGCGCCGAGGAAGAAAGATAGAGCGGGTGCCAAAATCAGTGATGGAAGAAGTGTTGGCCAGACTTATTACTTTATTTGAATGAGCGATAGAAAGGGTATTTGAAAAATGGTGGCTCTTCACCTATTGAGCAAACAACAGGAATGAAAGTCTAATGTTTAGAATAGATAGTAGTAGGGCTGTGCTTATAAAGTTTTGCTTGTTTAAGTGAATTAATTACCTTACGATTTATTTATGGAAAAAGATCATGACATCGGTAATTACGATTCTTTTGCCGACAAATACGCCGCCGAAGTCGATCAAAGACCTTTTCATGTTTACTATGAAAGACCGAGCACATGGTCTTTATTCCCCAAACAGCTGAAAGGTATAAAAGTTTTGGATATCGGTTGCGGATCGGGCTGGTATGCCGAGCAGTTAATCAAGGCTGGTTGTCATGTTATCGCCATTGACGCCAACGTCCACATGGTGGAAGTCACCCAAAAGCGCCTTCAGGGTGCGGGAAAAGTTATTAAGGCCGATTTAGACAAACCGTTAGATCTTTTTTCCGCTGAGAGTTTTGATATTGTCGTCGCTCCTTTAGTCCTTCATTACCTTAAAGATTTAAAAGCTCCTATGAGAGAAATTGCTCGGATCATCAAGCCTGGAGGTTTATTCATTTTTTCTGTCAGCCAACCTCATAGTGAATTTTATCTCCACAATTTAAGTAATTACTTCCAAAGACAAATCATCACTGACCATTGGCCATGGGTGAACGCTGATGTTCAGCACTTTCATTATACGCTGGAAGAATATGTGGAATCTTTATATGAAGCCGGTTTTGTGGTGGAAAGGATGCTAGAACCATTACCGCAAGAAGGGTTAAAAGAAGATCCTCATCTTTACCAATTGATAGCAACTAAACCTTGGTTTCTTTTCGTACGTGCATTAAAAAGATGAAATTGGAAATCGCGGTTAAATCGAAATCTGTGCTTGTTCCAGCCCAAATTTTTGCTAGGCTATTAATACTGGGACAAAAATCCCGATCAAGAAAGGCTGTTTTTTGCTAAGGGCATGCCGCCTTTTGGGGCAAAACGCTCTCACCATGTTCATATATTCGAACCGAGTTCGCCTCATTGGCGAGAAAAAATTCTATTTAGAGATTACTTACAGCCCATACAGAAGCGCGATTGGAATATGAAGCATTAAGAAAGCATTTGGCGCAGCGATACACTTATGATCGTGAACAATACATCAATGTTAAGACGGAATTCATTAATAAAATATTACACCAAACCGACTGAAAGAATACGGTTTTCCACTAGCTGGTTATATTTATTTTTTTTTCAATCCAGAAACCATTGAGGTGCTGATATATTATTCTGGAACTTGAAAGATATTCTTGTTTAGAAATTTCTAATATCTCCCATAAAAATGGGATCAAATTAATAATTCCAAAACATTCTGGAGGATCATCCATTGCGGTTTCTGGTTCTAATGTGAGATTTAGAATCTGCCTGATTGGCCAATTGGCAATATATCTCCATTTTTTTATGATCAAACCAATGATCGAAGAAGGCAAAGATTTTTTGAGGCATTAAATCCATATGGCGGGTTTATTTTTGCTTTAATATATCGCGAATTTCAGTTAGTAATAATTCTTGTTTAGGTATTTGCTGCTGATAGTCGGCTGTCACTTTTAATTTTATTAATATTCTCACTATCCAAAAAACAACCAAAGCTATAATAATAAAATCAAGTAAATTCTGTAGAAATTCTCCCCATTTTATTACTGCTGAACCAATTATAGTGGTTTTACCCGCGATATTCACTCCTCCTAAAAGAATTCCGATCACAGGCATGATAATGCCGTCTACCAAAGATGAAACAATTTTACTAAAGGCAATACCGATAATAAAAGCGACTGCCAAATCAACAATATTTCCTCGTTGAATAAATTTGCTAAAATCTTTAAAAAAACTCATGAGTTCCTCCTTAAACTGAGCGATAACTGGTCTTCAATTTAACATAATTTGTAGTAAGCAACAATGTATGGAGGATTATGTAAAATCTATGGATGGATACAATACCCGGGTATCATTTTTTTTCTGACATTTGTCTGATAGATGTAAACAATATTGACAAATCTTCTTCACCTAGATTTTGATTACAAGCAGCAGTTAATGCTTCATTTGTTATTGCAGTATTAAGCAAAGGAACTCCCAATTGACGACCCTCTTCTAATGCTAACAGCAAATCTTTTTGCATCAACTTAATACTAAACAAAGGTATTTTCGGTGGTGTAAGAATATACGGAGCTCGTTGTTGAATACCAGGGGAAGCAATGATGCTGTGTTGTATAATTTCGATAGCTTGTTTCATATCAACGCCGGCTTTCTGAATAAGCAGCATTCCTTCTGAAAATGCGTAAAATTGCACGGCCAAACTTATATTTATAGCCAGCTTCAAAACGAGGGCTTGTCCATTTTCTCCCACGTAAAAAACTTTAGAGCCGATTGATTCTAAAATGGGTTGCACCCGAAGAAAATTAGCATGATCGCCTCCAACCATAATAGTTGCTAACCCTTTTTCAATCATGAGGGGGTTTCCAGAAATCGGAGCATCTAACATATAAGCTTGATTTGCCGCTATCTTATTTGCAATAGTACGGCTAAAATTCGGCGAGACTGTACTCATATCAACAAGGATCTTTCCATTTGTTATTCCAGATAATATACCTTGTTTACCTTCCGTAATTGATAGTACTGCTTTATCATCAGTCAATGACATCAAAGTTATATCGCATACTTTAACAATATTCGCGGGAGAATCTGCCCATTGCATACCGAGTTTGATGAGCGCAGTAGCCTTTTCTTTTGTCCTATTATAACCAGTAACCGGATAACCAGCTTTTATTAGCCGTTCCACCATTTTACTGCCCATATTTCCCAGCCCAATGAATCCGATTGATTCCATAGTCATGATCTCCTTATTAACAAGCTTGTTTGGGCGAAGTGCTCTGACCAGCGCATTTTATTTTCCATGTGAATTAGGGTACCATCAAAATTTGCCTAAGCCAAGGCACATAAGCGTAATGCTGACTGATCTTTTCTCACATCCATGGTGTGTATTGATATGTCCAAAAAAACTATTTTTAACGAATTAGCACAATACTATGATTTAATCTATTCTTGGAAAGATTATCCAAAAGAAGCTAATAAAATTAAATCGCTGATTAAAAAACATAAAAAATCTGCCGGCCATCATTTATTAGAAGTGGCGTGCGGTACAGGTAATCATATTCCTTATCTAAAAAGGTTCTTCTCAATTCTCGCAACTGATATGAATAAAGCTATGCTTTCTATCGCCAGAAAAAAACTTCCTGATGTGACATTTAAACAGATGAATATGATTGAGATGAATTTGGATAGAAAATTTGATGTCATTCTATGCCTATTTAGTTCGATAGGTTATGTAAAGACCTATCAAAATCTAACTAAAACTATTCAAAATTTTGCCGAACATTTGAAAGTTGGCGGGGTAATGATTATAGAACCATGGCTGACAGAAACGGTTTATATGACAGGATTGCCTAGTATGACTATCTATGATGGTGAAGGAATAAAAATTGCCAGACTTTGTGTCTGCCAAAAACGAGGCATTCTCTCGGTGATGGATATGCATTATCTGATCGCCAAAAAAAATCAAAAAATGAAACATTTTGTTGAAAGACATGAGCTGGCTATGTTCAATGTTGATAGAATGCTGAGTATCATGAACAAACACGGATTACAGGCTAAGTTTTTAAAGAATGGATTAATGAAAGATAGAGGCTTATACATTGGTATCAAAAAATAATCGGTTAAAATATGCAGTCATGTATCAAATGGGCGTTAAATACATTGCAAGAATTGGGATATTCAATTCAAAGCCGCACTCCGGAAATTATCCTACAAGCTCCTTGGTCTTCGGTTTATCGATTTGCCACTCAACAAGGTTATTGTTATTTGAAGAAAGTTCCTCCGGCTTTATCCTTGGAAGTTCAAGTCATTGATCTTTTAAGGCAGACATGTTCCGCCTCTGTGCCCAAGTTGATAGCCCATTCTTCTCAAGAGCACTGCTTTTTAATGCAAGATGCCGGCATCCCATTACGTGAATTTTTCAAGCAGGAATTTGACTCCGAGCTATTGATGGGAGCCATTCATGATTATATTGCTGTTCAGCATAAAAGCCTCGCTTCTCTGCCTTTGTTTTTTAACATTGGCGTGCCAGATTGGCGACCTATAAAAATCCCAGAGCTTTATTTAGAGCTAATTCAGCAAGAAGAATTATTAAGTAATGATGGATTAACCAATACAGAGATAAAACAATTAACCAAGTTAATTCCAAAATTGATTTCATTGTGTGAACAATTATCTTATTACAATATCCCTGATACCTTTGGCCATAGTGATTTTCACGACAATAATATACTCATTCATCCACAAACACGGCAAGTCACTTTAATTGATTTAGGTGAGGTCGATATCACTCATCCTTTCTTCTCCTTGTTAAATATTTTGCATCGGGTTAAGGAAAATTGCGCATTACCAGACGATGCTTATCAAGCATTACATCAACAGGCACTGCAATCTTGGCGTGACTATGCGCCTTATGATCATCTGTTGAAGGTTATGGCGCTGATTCAACAGTGTTGGTCTATTCATGCAGCAATAGCGGAATATCGGCTTTTAAAGAGTGTTGATGCTAATTCATTTCATCAATTGTTAGGCCAAGGTAGATTAGCGAAGAAATTAAGAGTATGGTTAATCCAATAATTGTCATAATTGTTGATATGAGGACATTCATATGAGTATGCAAAATCCAAACCTTGAATTTCTATTGGGCAAGACGATTAAAATTAACCGCTTTGGTTATGGCTCAATGCAGTTAACCGGTCCTGGTGTTTTTGGCGATGCTCCTAATCGACAGAATGCTATTAAAATACTGCAAACTGCCACCAACAACGGTATCAATTTTATTGATACAGCAGATTCATATGGTCCAAAAACTTGTGAAAATTTAATTGCCGATGCCCTGTATCCTTATCCAAAAAATCTTGTCATAGCGACAAAGGGCGGTTTAGAAAGACCAGGACCGAACCAATGGGTTCCGAATGGTAATCCGACTTACATTAAGCAAACCATTGAAAGCAGTCTTCAACGATTACGACTTGAGCAGATTGTATTATGGCAACTCCATCGCGTGGATCCTAACTTTCCAATTGAAGAAACTTTGCGTCCAGTCGCTGAGGCTGTGGCAGCAGGGAAAATTAAATATGTCGGGCTTTCCGAAGTGAGTATAGAACAAATAGAACGTGCTGAAAAAATTGTGCCGATTGTTTCAGTTCAAAATCTTTATAATCTGGGCGAACGTACATGGGATTCACTCATTGATTATACTGATAAGCGTGGTATGGCATTTATTCCTTGGTTCCCCTTAGCCTCTGGTCCTGACAAAATGGGGGGAATTATTGAAAAGATAGCGGCAAAATATCAAGCTTCAGTAGCACAAATTGCGCTGGCATGGTTGCTAAAACGTTCCAAAAATATTTTGCTTATTCCAGGCACGAAATCAATCGATCATTTGCTTGAAAATCTTAAGGCTAAAGATATTGCACTCAGCGACGAAGATTTCAAAGCGCTGTTATAATCAACATTGCAAACCCGCTCACCTCTTGAAAAAGTAAGATTGAATTTGAATAAAATATTTATTGAAAAAAAGTATAATTCATGTATTATCTAAACCTGCTTGCAGAGGCAGCCAAGAATTTGGATTAGTGATATAATTACGCCCAGTTTTTTTCAACCTATTACATTAGGAATCGAAGGCTATGTCAAAAATAAATCCGCGCGTTGATTTTGCGTTTAAAATTCTTTTTGGTAGTGAAGAAAATACCGATATCTTGTTACCCTTTATCAATTCGATATTATCACTCTCCAACCCATTGACTGAATTGACGCTGTTAAATCCTTATAACCATAAAACCCACTCGACTGATAAACTGTCGATTTTAGATATTAAGGCTCGCGATGGTTTAGGTCATTTATACAATATAGAGATGCAAATGACCGATCAGGTGAGTTATAGCCAACGTGCACTATATTATTGGTCGAAGCTCTATAGTCAGCAACTCAAGGAAGGCGAGGATTTTGCAGCACTCAATAAAACGATCAGTATCCATGTTCTTAATTTTAATCATTTTGATGAACCAGATTATCACAATATTTATCATATTTTAAATGCTAAGACGAAAACACGTTCCTTTGAAGATTTAGAATTGCACTTTATAGAGTTGAAAAAGTTCGATAAAGATTTAGCGCATTTGACAACCGCCTTAGATCGATGGGCAACGTTTTTGAGTAAAGCAGAGCAATGGGATCGTAATTTTATACCCGAGGAATTGAGAATCGATCCTGCGATAGAAAAAGCAGCGCTAGCGCTTGATATGTTATCGCTTGATGAAGAAGAACGTGAGATTTATGAAGCAAAATTAAAATGGCTGAGAGATGAATCAGGGACGTTTAAAAAGATAAGAGAACAAGGTAGAGAAGAAGGTGAAGCCATAGGCATAGAGAAAGTTGCGCTAAGTTTGATAAAAAAAGGATTATTGTCCATAGAGGAAATTTCCGATACGACGGGTCTGGCTAAAGAAGCTTTGGAAGTCCTTCAAAAAAGAGGTTCTGCGAAAATTAAGTCCTAATTTCTCAATGCCTGCAATCCACATTCAATACACACACGGCTATAGTCTTGCGCGGACAGGATGGGAACATCACGTAATTTGGGCGGAGCTTTGTGGTTAGCGTTGAGATCATTAATTTTTATCTATCGCACAAAATTCAATGTCAGTTTCGATTTGATAATGGTTGTATTACGATTAATAGTTGGTAACCTTTGGAAAGATTAAAATTATATAAGGAATATTTACCGCTGGAAATTTGCGATGATTTACATTATTATAATCAAATATGCCGCATATTATAATAGAATACAGTGCTAACCTGATTGATCCGATTTTTTCCGGGCTTTTCAGTGAGTGTCATCAATTATTGACAAATCAATTGCCGACAGAAATGAAGTCTTGCAAGAGCAGAGCGATTAAATGTGTGAATTATTATGTCGGCGATGGCAATGCTCGCAATGCTTTTGTTCACCTTACTTTAAAAATAATGCCTGGTAGAACTAAAGAACGTTTGCAAGCCGTTGGACAAGAGTTATTGGCATTGTTGAAAAAATATTTCTCAGAATCATCCCGGCAGCTCGATTTAAAACTCTCAGTCGAAATTAACGAAATAACTCTACCATATACGAAAAATTAATTGGTTTAACCTTCATTTGAGGCTAAGTGATAAATATGAGAATTGATTATGACAGAGTTGCGCCAGAGGCGGTGAATACTATGCTGGTGCTGGAAAAATTCGTCAACAGCAGTGGCTTGGAAAAATCATTGCTGGATTTGATTAAGCTGCGAGTATCCCAAATGAATGGTTGCGCATACTGTGTGGATGTACATTGCGAGGATGCTCGCAAACATGGCGAGACGGAGCAGCGATTACAAGCAGTCTGTGTATGGCAGGAGTCGCCTTTTTTCACCGAGTGTGAGCGCGCAGTCTTGGCATGGGCCGAAGCGGTTACTTTATTGTCAGAAACCCATGCGCCAGAAGATATATATCAGCAGGTACGCAAGCATTTTGATGAAAAGACCACTGTCGATCTGACAATGGCAATTATCACAATTAATAGCTGGAATCGCTTGGCAGTCAGTTTTCGTAAACTACCTAAATAATGACCTATGAAAACAGCTTACATTTGTGCGCAACGAGATAATTTTATTATTTCAACGGATAAAGCACGGCTCGACATCGAAATGATTTATCAGTTTCTCGGTTCTAGTTATTGGGCTAATCAACGGGCGATTGAACAAGTAAAAGAATCCATACAACATTCATTATGCTTTGGCGTCTACGAGCAAAATACCCAGATCGGATTTGCCCGTATTCTTACTGATTATGCTACTTTTTCCTATCTTGCAGATGTTTTTATTCTTCCAGCCTATAGAGGTGCAGGTTTAGGTAAATGGCTAATTTCCTTACCCAGAACGGGTGATGATAAAGTTGGAAAAATCGTGCTAACTGTTACTTATGATTTGATAATGTGTCAGTTTAAAATGGATGTTACTTGTATAACTTCGCAACGTAAGAGGAAAAATCTGTGACAAAAGACATGGCTTTTAATTTGGTACAACAATATATGCAAGGATGGGAACAAAACAATTTGTTTCTGATCACTTCTTGCTTAGCAGAAGATTGCATTATAGTCGAATCACATGGCCCGACTTATCATGGTACAAAAGCAGTTGAAAAATGGTTTCAATTTTGGATAGCAGAAAAAAGCAAAATACAGCAATGGCAACTACGTTCTTTTTATTTTTGTCATACTGAATCTGCGAGTTTTGTAGAATGGGAATTTTCCTGTATTTCTAATGGTCATCAATATAAATTTTTAGGGTGTAGCATTTATAAAATGAATGGAAATAAAATAAGTTTTATTCAAGAATATCGCATGACGCGCCCTGCGTACTCTTGGCAAGAGGATATACTAGTAACAGAATAAACTGTGGCCTTTGAGAAGAGAAATCTTTCAGGAAAAAAATCCCCAGACTAATTTTTCTAGATCTTGAATATTTTTTACCTGGTGTTCCCACTGATTTATTCTAATTTGTACTTTTAAATGGCTATATTTGTGGAGAAGCATTAAGGCCGTTAGTTTATGGCTTAAATTTTGGTTTATTTGTTTTGCTGAATATCCATAGGCGTTTAGAAATTCGCGTAAAAGTAACGGGTCCCCTTGAATGAGAAATGCGCCGGGGCCTAATAAATCATACTCTGCTAATCCTAACATCGCATCGCCGAAATCAAAAAGGCCATCAATATGCCAAACGCCGGCAATTTTCTTCACCATAAAATTCATGGGTGTATATTCTCCAGTGAGCAACACCGGCTTTTTGATGGCTCGTAAAGATTTTTCAATCTGTGCAAGGTAATTAGGAATTTGCTGAACTAAAGAATCATCTAGCTGCCTGCTTCGATGCTGGTTAACACAATTGAGAATTTGTTTGCTGATAAATACTCCCCAATGGCAATCAATTTCTTCAAGCCCGTCAGTAGGTATAGCATGAACCTCTTTAATTAAAGAACCTAATTCTCGAATAATAATTTTCTTATTCGAGTGATCCAAGCTTTCCCAAAGTTCTTCTAAAATTGTTCCATCCAGTTTAGTCATTATCATGTATGGCCATCCGCCGATATTACCGATCTGTTGAATGCTGGGAGTGTTGACAGAAAGTTTGCCGTCCAGATGCTCTAAAACTAATCGCTCACTATTGAATTGATCTTGATGAAAGGGCGGAAAAATTTTGATAACGTGGGAATCATTGTGCAAGAATACGATATTGGTGCCTTCAGAAAATAACGTCAATGACGCTGTTGACATCTGATGTCGATCAATGATTTCTCTGGCGATACTTTTTAAAATATCGACTTTTCTTTTAAATCGTTCATATTCTTCAAAAGAATGAACCGAAGAAAGGATAGAGTATAAATGCCCAGAGTTCATAAATGTTTTTTCATGATAAGTGTTGGAACTATACCTATTTTTCAATGGATCTTATTATTTTATTTACATCTTCCTCTATAGAAATAGGCTCTATGATTAGCGTAGCTACTTCTTCAAATAAGCTATCGCGTTCAAGGTGCTGTTTATCTAGGAATTCTTTTCGATCAGTAATTGGAAGTAGTGGAGATCGGCCTTCTGACCACCGCTCAATTTGCATCGACGTTGAGACTTTTAAATAAACAACAAACTCTGAGGATAACAATTTTCTATTCTTTTCTGTGGCGATAACAGCTTCTTCTAGTACGACTACAATATGCTCCTTGCCGATATAATGAGATATTATTTCAGCTTCGCATTGATGAAATGCTTCTTCACCTTGTTTTCCAAAAATTTCATTCAGACTTCGGCCAATGTAGCGCTCTAAACCGGGATTGGCGTCGATATATTGCCAGCCAAGTTTTTTCGCTAAAGCTTCACCCCGTAATGATTTCCCTGCCCCCATATGTCCGACAATGAAAACACGTTTAGGTTTTATCATGATTTATAATGCCTCTAGATTGATATGCAAAAGTCTACAATAATAGCCAGCAATTTTAACATAAATCGATAATTTGGTAAATCTTTCCCAATTACATTATTTTGTTTACACTAACCAAAGTCACAAATGATATCGAATAAAGCACTCATAATAGCGCCAAATGTATATAACATTAACCCAACAAGGTTTAATAAGTTGATAACCGAGAATTTATGAGAAGATTCTTGCAGGGAGAAAATTTGAAAGCATCACTTTGTTTCAATATGCCTGGTGTTAGATAGCGTATGTGCGAGATGATAAGAATTTTTTAGGAGATGATGATGAAAGATCTTATTCGCAGAATCATTAGCGCCGTTGATGCCAATGGACATTCCCGGTTTTTGGAAGATACTCAGGTTCCGGTGACTTTAACGGATGAAAAATATCCTGGCTTTGCGGTGACAGAGTTATTTTATACAGAACAAAACCCGCAGAACTTAAGCGTTAACCATACTCCGCGCCCTTATGAGCTTGCTTTGCCGCCAGGGGCATTTCGAGTTTGTATTTGTCGCATTCCACCGCTAACTGAATTACTGACCTATGCACGAAACAACAATCTTACTATTCCTGTGAATGAAAAAGATTACATGATGCATAAAACACTATCGGTCGATTATGCCTATATCTTAAGCGGTGAAGTGATATTACGCTTGGATAACGGTGAAGAAAAATTGTTAAAACCTGGAGATCTGGTGGTACAAAAGGGAGCTATGCATGCCTGGAATAATTTCACTACCGAGCCTTGTGATCTTTTGAGTATTATGATTGGTGCAGATTCATTTAAAACCTAAGAATAGATTCATACCGTAAATCACAAGTTTCATCACTGCTAATTATTTAATGGCAGTGCATATAATTGAGTTTTTGGGGTTAATATTTAACGTACTTAAATATCTTTACCAATTGATCTGAGGGGTAAAATTTGTATCTTAAACCGAGTTCCGCTGACGTTAAAAATGCCAGCATGATTACCTTGTCTACCGTGATCGCTATTTTTTTAGCAAAAGGGCTCTCTTTATCTCAACTCATTTGGGTGATAGTGGTTGTGGCGTTACTTCCTTTTAGCAAAATTGGCCGCACAGCAAAAATGCGTCATTTGAGCTTAATAGCTGTAGGTATCGCGAGTGCGCTGACAGTCGGTATAACGGTTTGGTTAAATTCAATCGACTGGCTGGTGATGACTTGGCTGTTAATCGCTTCTTTCTTTTTGTATTGTTTGCCGCGCTATATTCCAGGCAGTAATTCAATCGGTTTATTTATGCTGATTTTCATGATTATTGCTCATGGTTTGCCTGGGAGTAATCCAGCTGCTGTATTGCCATGTATTGAAGCAATTCTTTTAGGGACATTGATTGTCACCTGTATGAATATTTTATTTGATCGTGATAAGACGTCCTTGCCGCCAATACCTTTAGATCTATCTCTTTATCTGATTCAGCGGGCCTTCCGTATTGCAGTAATGATTGCAGTGGCTTTTCTTATTTCTCACTATTTCCAAATTCAAAATGCATCTTGGGTGGCGCTTACAGTGATTATAATTGATCAAAATACTTTAGGTGCCAGCGCCAAAAAAGCATATCAACGTTTATTAGGAACTATTCTCGGTGTGATTGGCGGTGTCTTATTAGCCCATTTTCTCTTTGCTCCTTATCCGCTCTCGCGGTGGTCGGCTTTATTGATTGTATTTCTAGTGTTCCTATTTGTTCGCGTTAATTATACTGTTTCTATTTTTTTTGCCACGGTCTTATTGGCGAATGTATTTTATCTTTTGGCAGGATCAACCAGTATCATTGATTTTATGCTAAGTCGTTTGATTGATATTCTCATCGGCGTTATCATCGGGATTATCGGACAAATGCTCTTATTTCCAAAAACATTAATCATTTGTTTACGTCAAGCTTATATTCGTTTTTGGAGTGACGTCGAGGTGTTGGTATCAATCACTTCAGCAGATCAGCGTCATCAAGCTTTAGACAAACTTGATCAAGATTTAAAAACTATCCAGCAAAATTTAAAAGATTTTCGCTATGAACCTTTTAGTTTTTTATTTAAACGTTATCAATTGAGTGTTTTGTTAATTCCTTTAATTAAGAATTTTTTAACTTCATTGAAAAAGGTCCCAACATTGCCGCAGAAAGTATCAGCTTGTTCTACCCAAACCATTCAGGTCTTACTTTCATATTATAATAACCCAGCTCTTAATTCAGTGACATCGCTAGAAAGTTCTTTGCTTGAACTAGCTAATCTAGAAGAGGAGTTTTCATTTGAGATGGAAACAAATTCCTTTCTGAACAGTTTAAAAAAACTGGTTGAACATTTTCTACGTATTATTCAAACGCCTCGTTGGGCGTTTAAGGTAAAGTAGCAAGTTGAAACAAGTTCGGATACTAACTCGTGGATGCCTTAACATCTTGCAACCACCAAATTTTTATAGTATCTTGCGAAAATAAATACGTGGCATGGAAATAATTCATTTGAATTATTAACATGAAGAAGAGCAAGAACTGAAGCAGACTATTGAATGCTATTTTAAATATAGGAGCAATGGATGAAGTCAATTAAAGTAGGAAATTTTTCAACTGATTCAATCATCCAACTTTCAACAAAATTAAAAGAAATATTTCCTGATACCCAATGGAAGATTTCTCAGATTCCGGAAAAAAAACAAATTTCCGCATTATCTGAACCTTTTTTCCAAGTTTTATGTTTGCGCTATCAGCAGCAAGTTAATCAATATTCAGAAACTATTCGCTCGAGCGTATCGATTCAGGGTGGTCGAAGAGAACGAACATTAACATTAGAGAATATTACTCTCGAGAGTTTGCAAACATTTAAAGAAAAAAGAGATCTGCAAACATTTAAAAAAAACAACATTATTGAAGATAAAACAAAACTTGTCACTCTCGAAAATTCACCCCAACAAGTTGTAAACGATCAACAACAATTATCCCCAACACCCATACAGATCTCTGCTGATAATGAATCTGAAGAGGGAGAGGAAGGGAAGAGAAGCGCCGACTCTCACCCGTAGGACTCCAATCAGAAATATCCGGAGCAAACGAAGTAGATCCAATTTTATCAAACTATGAAAGTTCAATTGGGACCAACACTGAATTAACTTCCAATGTTGAGGGTGTTATTAATAACGCCCAACCCAAAGAGTTTGAAAACTGTGACGTACCTCCACTTAATAAAGATGGACCAACTGCAGAACTCAAATCATCACCAGTAGATGCACCCCTACCTCAGACAAACTCGGTTCACCCAATAATTACTTCTGACAATCTCATGACAATTCCAGAAGCGCAGAATTTTTTGTCACCAAATACTGACGACGAGGATGGTGATTGGGAAGATTTAACTCTCGAAGGGTGCAGCTGCGTTTTAATGTTAGAAGCAAGTGAGAAACCATCTATTGATAAAGATACTGTTTCCTTGGTTACCGATGAGAAGGGTGGAATGCTGGCATATTGGTATAAAAATAATCAGTTAGAGCCTCATCCTGTTGCTCTGAAAGATATTTCTACTCTAAAAAATATATTTGGGTCTTTAAAAGAGATTGATAGTGAACATGACCAATTTGAGGAAGTTATATCATTATGCAATACCCCTCAAGTAAAACAATTTTACCAACCAACTTTGGGCTTGTATCAAAATTATTTCCCTTTATTTCAAAAGTTACGGCAAAAACCACGTGGAGATGAACACGAAAGCACAACAAGACGAAGCCCATCCCCCACAGATAGATTATAGAATCTAAAACACCTTGAAATACAGCTACACAAAAACCTTAGCAAAAATTCTTATGGAGCCACTTCTTTTAGAACGTTGTTTGATTCAAGCACATGGTAGTATAATAGGTGGTTATGAGTATTAACCAAAAGATAGAACAATTGTTAGAACCTATGCTAAAGATGCCGCTTTATGCCGTCATTAGTAAATGTGTGAAGCCTGCAGATGAAATTCTTCCTTTGGTCCCAGAGCATCTTGAGTACATGATAGAGCTAGAAAAGAAGGGAATATTATGGGCTTCGGGCCCATTTATAGAGCCTGGGGTATTGGTAGGCTCAGGTTTAACTATTCTGCGGGCGAAAGATTTATCGCAAGCACAAAGCTATATGAACGAAGAGCCTCTCGTAAAACGGGGATTACGTCAATACGAAATTTGGCAGTGGGAATTGCGCGAAGGTTATTTTCAAATAGGGGTGGAATTTGGCACCGGCCATTATATTGTTAAATAATCGATTATATGCAGCGGTAAAGGGTAAAGGTAAAGTTTCCTGCGACGCCAACAGTATAAAGTAAGATGATGATATGTTAGTTCTTTTAATCATTTGTGCTTTAGCTGGTTGCGTCGGTGGAGTCTTGCAAGGGATGCTTGGAGTAGGCATTGGGATCATCATGATTCCTTTGCTGACTTATTTACTGCCTCATTATGGAATAGCTTCGAATATATCTATTCATGTTGCTTTAGCCACGTCAATGTCTATTATTGCCATGAGTTCACTTGCATCTGCCATAGCGCATCATCAGCATCAAAATATTAAATGGGATATTTTCAAAAGAATTATATTCTTTAGTATGATTGGCTCTGCCTTAGGAGCATTAGTTGCCAGCTATTTACCGGCTCGTCTGTTAGAAATACTCTTTGCATTCTTTTTATTTTATACAGCTTTTCATATGATAAAAAATAAAAAAATAGCAGAATTTCCTGATGATACTGATATATCAACATTACGTTTAGGCTTTGGGGGGTTACTGATTGGAACGACTGCCAGTTTGGTGGGTATTGGCGGCGGGCTGTTCATGGTGCCATATTTGGTTTCGCAGCATGTCAGTATGCGTCATGCTGTGGGCACTTCAACCATTGTAGGTTTGCCAGTCGCAATTATTGGTACTGCCACTTATGTTGTTACCGGATTAACTCATTTGGGATGGACGCCGGTATTATTAGGTTATGTGCATTGGCCCATATTTATCGCTGCTTCTTTAGGTGGATTTGTTTGTGCAAGCATAGGAGCTAGAGTGGTGAAAAAAATAAATCCATTGTTGCTTAAAAAACTCTTCGCCATCTGTCTCACAGTGGTGGGTATTAAGATGATCCTTTAAAGATTGTATCCCGGCGGATGCTGACTATATTAGATAAGTCTTTTGGGCTCAATAGTTGGCGTATGTTGGTTAAACGACTATAATTTATATGTCCTTTTGTGTCATTGGAAGGAAAAATATGCATAATCATGATGATTTTATTCGCACTTTAGAGAATACTTTCAAAGGCGTCCCGAAGCCGCCAGTTTTCAAAAATGTCGCTGAGGAACGATTGCACCGCAAACAGCGTCTTGCGGCTGGGTTTCGTTTATTTTCTAAATTTGGTTTTGATGAAGGTTTTGCCGGTCATATCACGGTACGGGACCCTGAATTTACTAACACCTATTGGGTCAATCCTTTCGGAGTCGATTTTAGCCAAATAAACGTTTCAAATCTTATTCGCATTGATCATCAAGGAAATGTGGTTGAAGGTGATAATTTGGTAAATACCGCAGCGGTCATGATTCATTCTGCAGTTCATGAGGCGCGGGCAGATGTCATTGCAGCAGCTCATGCACATTCTCTTTACGGAAGAGTATGGTCTACCTTAGGTCGCGGCCTCGATCCGCTGACTCAAGATTCCTGTGCATTTTATAAAGACCTTGCTGTTTATCAGGATTTTGGGGGTGCTGCCGTGGAGTCGAGTGAAGGTCAGAAAATTGCGCAAGCGATTGGTCATTGTAAAGCGGCTATTTTGCAAAATCATGGTCTAATCACTGTCGGGAAAACTGTGGATGAAGCTATTTGGTGGTTTATTGAATTGGAGCGTTGTTGTCATGTGCAGTTTCTTGCTGAATCTCTGTTAAATAAATCTACCCCAAAATTACAAATAATTTCTGATGAGTCAGCCACACAAGCGTATCATTTATTTGGAAGCTCTCATGCTGGATGGTTGCAATTCCAAGTACTATATTCGCGAATTGTGAAAGAGCAACCTGATTTACTCGAATAATATTTAAAGTAACTTATCCTGATAGGTTTCTTTTAAGCGAGATAACGCCCACCAAGAAATTAAAGCACTCAGCATTAAATAAAAACTAGGCGCATAATGGCTACCTGTTTTTGCCACTAAAGAGATGGCAATTAATGGAGCAGTCCCGCCGAAGAAACCTTGACTAAAATTATAACCTAATGCCATAGAAGTATTTCGAGTTCGTACATGGAAAAGCTCTGCTAAAGCTGTCGGAATCAAAGCGGCGACAGTTGACAAAATAACTGCAAACAAAAGTTCGCCAATGAATACACTAAGGAACGTTCCTCGGTTAAGTAACCAAAAAATTGGATAACTAAAAAGAATAAAACCTATAAAGCCTGTTCTTAAAACGGGTTTTCGACCGATATTATCCGAAATAGCTCCCATAAAAGGTAACAATATAGTAAAAATACTTAAAACGATTAGGTTAATAGTCATTACTGTCTTCATAGGCATGCCAACATTCTCAGTTAAAAATAGATTGAAGTAAGCAATTAGAAACCAATCACCTACGCCCATCATACAACCCAGCAAAACTGATAACCATAATGAAGTATGTCTCAATGTTTCAAGTAAATGTTTTAGAATCGATGTAATGGATTCTTGTTCACTCGTGGTTTTTGTTTCTTTAAATAACTGGGTTTCCTCAGATTTCAAACGTAAAATTAATCCCACTAAGCCAATAATTCCGCCGGTAATAAATGGTAAGCGCCAGACCCAACCAGATATTTCTTGGGCATTGAAGGAATGCAGGATAAGGGTAGCGATGGCTGAACTCGTGGTAATACCTATAAATGCACTGCACATGACTAAGCTTCCAGCGAACCCTCGTTTGCTTTGCCCTGCATGTTCTACGAGATAAGTGGCGGAGGTGCTCAATTCGCCACTGACAGCTGCTCCTTGGACGATTCGTAAAATCGTTAAAATAATAGGGGCAAAAATACCAATGGAAGCGTAGGTAGGAAGAAGACCTAATAATAAAGTCGGGAATGACATACATATAATCGATACAATCAAAGCCCGGCGTCGTCCGAGACGGTCACCAATTAAACCGAAAAACAACCCCCCAAACGGACGCATTAAAAATCCAACGGCAAAAACTGAAAAAGTCAGCAACAATGAAAGAGAAGGATCTTCAGAAGGAAAAAATAATTTTGCTATGATTGGAGCGAAAAAAGCATAAGCGGTGAAATCATACCACTCTAGTGCATTACCGAATACTCCGGCAATAAAAGTCCTTTTTGAAATCATCTTGTTACTGCCATTCGTCATCCGTGACTTGATCGCGGAATCCAGAGAACTGCGCGAGATGCTTGGATACCGCGGGCCTTACAAACCATTATAGCAGATAATTTTATATTATAACTGATGTGATCGGGCAGATTATTTAGTTAGACTTATTGCGTTTTTCTTCGGTAGTTGTAGGGTTTTAGACTGCGATCCAAATAGACCAACGCTAACGTTCGGTAATTCCCTTGCCGGAGCCTTACTGGTAGGAGATCTTAAGCCAAAAATCTGCCTAAATCCCCAAGATAATTTTATTGATCCAGAGGACTCGGAATTTTCTGGGCAAGTTTTTTTGTTTTCGTTAATATTTTTATTTTTTGTTTTTGGTACACTTACTAAATTTTTACTGACTATTTGCGGTTTTGATTGTAGACTTTTCTTCGGTAAATTTTGCAATTTTTCTTCACTCACTACAGCTGGATTAGACTCAAGTTTTGTTTGTTTTTCCAGTTCTTGTTTCTTTTGTTGGTAGCGTTTATAACCCACATATAAACCAGCTGCGATAGTGATTCCTAATACAGCAAAGTATAATGGTGGGAAAGTTGCACTGACAACATGTGCTAGAATTAGGGCAGCTATCGGTATGCCAACGATCAAATCGACAGTTTCAGCACCTTCTAGAAAACCTTTGAAAGAGGCATTAGCTAAATGCAAGCCATTAAAATTGATACTATGGTGATTCTGAATTTTTTGTTCACAAGAAGATAATTTCGTTTGCAATTGCAATTGCTCTTGCGTGATGGATGTGTTGGATGAGGAATTGCTTAATACTAATTTTCCAGAAAGACAACTCTTCTCAGCTTCCAATAATAAACCCTCGGTGTGATGTTTGGCAACTTGGTAAGAATTGTAAACCATAGCGGTTCCCACGACTGTATTAGTAACCAAACTCACAAAAGGAATGCAAAAAACTTGTTTGGCGCCTGCTAAGCTTAAATTACTGTTTAGAACACTCAGCGCGTAGACGCCGTTAATTATTTCTGCGAGTTTTTTATAACGACTCAACTGATTGGCGTCTTTGGCACTATAATCAGCAAAATCATTTTCATTAATCTTGCGGCGAGGAAGATCTTCAAACTGTGTTGGATCTTCCAACCATTGCAGCAATTGTAGCTCGCTTAAACCTTGAGGAATAACATTGGATTGTGCTAAATGCTTTTTTAATAACTCATTTAATTTAATCCGCCGTTGTATTCTTTCTTCTAAAATCTTTATTTTCGGGCTGATGATCATGGTCATTAAAGCCGCTGCCACTAGACCAGTTGCAGAACCGATTCCTGTTTTAAGTGGTCCTGGTAGTCCGTTAAGAACACCAGTCATTTCTGCGGTCTGGACTATAGTTCTCATGCTTTTAACAGTATTGCGTATTGGACTCAATATACTTAAAACTGCTTTGCGCACTTTTTCAGGACAAACTTTTAGAAATGCCCAAATTCCTGCTGCCAACCATGGGCCGGCCATAGTCATCAAGTCTGAGAAATCCAGTTCAAAATCTTTAGGTATGGATGCGAGAAAATTGTTGGTGCTTTTGCTCGAATAGCTTTGGTTTACCTCATCTAAGAAGTTTATTTTTCCAGAGGTGTTTTTCGCAGATATAGGGGTAGATGGCATCTCCTCAGCTAAGGGTAACGTGGATTTATCTTCCAATCTGGGTGTTAGGGATATTAATTCTATTTCTGCTGTACGTAATGGTTTCATTATTTTATCCTAACTATTTGACGCTAGGATAACGGAAATATATGGCAAAATTATGACACTTAATGAAAAACTTATATCTTAATTTTTGGTGTGATCGTACTGTATGTTTGCGCGGGATTGTACAAGCATACGATAAAGATCGATCATTCAGCTTGGATTTAACAATAAGGGTGGTGTGAATCTGAGAGCCTTGGGGTCAGATTGAAGCCCTTAAGACACGTTTATAAGAGTAATTTTTATGATCTGTTAATCTAAAAATTTTGAACGCATCTCTGCCCATTCCTGCTGGGATAATTGAAGCTCTTTTTCTAAATCTGAGGATTTCTTTGAATCAGAGTGATTAGATTTTAGGAAACTTAATATATATTTATCTAGGTTTTTGTGATGTGACTGCTGTAAGTTTTTAGCTATTTCTGCCCAAAAGGTTACTCCTTTGGTATAAAATGCCCCGTATAGTGAACGATCACCTTTTTCTACTTTAGCATTAATCGTAAGTAAACCTTCTTTAAAATTCTTTCCACCATCTTGAAAGCGAGTCATCAGTTTAGATACGTCTGGATCATCGGGTAATACTTGTTGTAGGGCCCGAATGCCATAATAACTTGCCAAGCTTTCTGCTATCCAAGGTGGTTGATCATGATAGTTCATTGCTAATTGATGAAAAGCTTCGTGTAGTGCCACATAAAGTAACATGACTTTTCCAAAGGGAAATTGTCCTTGGTTTGGATAATTGACCAATAACATATCGCTGCCAGCGGCCCCAGTCAATTTGGGTTGCTGAGGGGAAGTGCCTAGCCACCCTATGGTGAATTTATTATAATTCTTTGCGGGAATTATTTCGTTTAGCCACTGCAAACCCCGCAGATGGACTTCTATACTAGGTAGTTGTGACTTATTTTGAAGGGTGTCTAAGAGATAAGAAAGTGTTATCGACCCTCGAGACAGTGTTTCTGACGAGTTTGCATTCAATAAAACAAACATCGGAGCTCCTGAAAAAGCTAGTAAAGGAATTAGATTATGACGAGGTTCAGGAACGATCTTTTTTACGTCAGGGAGAGCTATTTTGATAAACTCCTTTTGCGAATTTTGCAGACGAGGCAGTGATGAGACTGCTGAAAAAACGATAAAAGTATTTAATCGACTGCTTTGTTGAGCACTTGCATCCGAATTTTCAGTTAGTGATGTCTGCCAATCAATTTCTCGACCCTCCTTAGGAATAAGCCATTCTCCAGGTTTAGTTTCAATGAGTGGCTTACCATCACAACTCATATTTTTCACTTGAGAAGCGATACCCATTGAGACCCCTTTGAGAACCAAGTGCATGGGAGGATGGTTTTTTTCTAAATCCACATGAATATCAAGCCGATCTGAGGCAGAAGATCTTTTAATCACATAAACGGTTTTCTTTTCAGCTTTTGCTGTTAGCATATACAAAGCTAGAAAAGATAAAACCAACAATATTGGATATTTAACTGAAGTTTGTCGAAGTAGATTACTTGTTATTTTCATAAATAGTATTTAAATCCTTATAGCAAAAAGGGTAAGGGACCATGAGTTTGGTCCCTTACCCTAATACTTGAGACGATTGAGTTTAGTTTTTATTGACTAACAAGTATCTCATAATCGTTCATGGGGATTTCTTGACCGCCATAAGAAATATAGCAAGTATTTTCCCATAATTTACCTGGGTGAACCCCTCTTCGTCCATATGAAGCATGGCAGACATATAAAGGTCGGCCATGAATCATGCCGCCGACTACGGCATTATGAGGAATACGTCCATAACGCCCAGGACGCCAGTACAACCCTTCGCCCACTAAGACCTTAAAATTATTTAAAACGATTTCTCTGCCATTCCAAGGAATATTACAATTGCCAGCGACTACCTTGCCGGGCTGAACGCCATCTCGATAATACCCCTGACAAACGTATAAAATCATGTCGCGTTCTTGGCCGCCAACAAAAGCTCGATGGGGAATTCTGCCATATTCAACCTGTTTCCAAAAATAATGACTACCAGGAGGGGGCATGACTTCATGCACTGGATGGCGGGGTGGTGGCGGATTTCCTCCAATATTCACATTTATATTTGTTTTGGCTGCAGCAAGGCAACCATAACTCAGGAGCATAATACCTGCCCATTTAGAAAGATGTTTAACTATTTTCATGTGTTTACCTCTATTATTAGATTATTAGGCGCGTCTTCTGCTTCTTGGTCAGAGCGCACATTACGTAAAGCTTGCCTTAATTTGCAGTATGATTACGTTCAAATCGCAGGCAACCCTCCTCTAAAATTATGAAGGATTTTCGTCTCCATTGACACTCCTTAATAGTAGTGCAATAATTAAGCAAATTCCAGTGGTCAACTAAGGGCAACCAGCACTATAACCCAGCATCAGTAACTCATTATGAAATTAATAATCTTACGTTTGTTCATAGGCTTAGCCCAAGGCATCGCGATTTACTTGTTCCATTCTCCTGCTGTTAACGCCCCTATTTGGTTTTGGGAGCTTTATCTAATTCCTCTGATTCTGATCCTCGGAGTGGGCAATTTACGTTTAAAAACCCTATTGATTTGGAGCGTAACTGCGACAATTCTACTATATGGTTTTTCCGTCTACAATATTTGGCAGCGGGGTTTAGCGGATATTTTCACAGGGAAAGTGGGTTTGGATCTGGCAATCTTTGCCATGATTTCAGTGTTTATCGTTCATATTTTAGTGGCAGCTAGCGATAGGGATCGCCGATTTATGGCCTATTATCCAACCTATTTTGATATAAGTTGGAAAATTACCATGCAGGTATTTCTAACTGCATTGTTTGTGGCTTTTTGTTGGAAATTGTTATTCCTGGGCAGCTTTTTATTTAAATTAATAGGTTTGGATTTTTTTGGAAAAATCATTGCTCATTCCTGGTTTGGCTATCCTGCTACAGCAATAATGAGTAGCGTAGCGTTCCATATTACCGACGTGCAAGTGAAGCTGGTGCGTGGCATGCGAACCTTACTCTTGACTTTAATGTCCTGGTTATTGCCTTTACTGACGCTTATCATGCTTGGTTTTTTAATTAGCCTCTATTTCACCGGCTTCATAGAACCTGTTCAACCCAAACATTCTACCACGACTTACCTGTTAATTGCTTCAAGTATTCTCATTCTATTGATTAATGCCGCATACCAGGATGGAAAACCTCAACGAATTGTGCCTCGTTTGCTATGCTATACGGGAAGCTTTGCAGCATTAATTCTGTTGCCAGTGGTCGCGCTTTGCTTTTACTGTTTAATCCTTCGAATAGAACAATGGGGTTGGACAGATAGCCGGATTATGGCCACAGCGTGGCTGCTGATAATTACTGCATACGCATTAAGTTACACATGGGCAGTGTTTGCTAAGGGGCCATGGTTAAAAAAGATTGAGTATAGTAATTTCAGCATAGCGATATTAATTGTTGTCATTATGAGTGCTCTTATGAGTCCGATCGCAGATCCGGCGAGATTGTCCGTGGCAAATCAAATGCAACATTTACAATCTGGGCGAATTAAATCAGATCAATTTGATTTTAAATATATAAGTTCCCACGGCCAGCGTTTTGGTCAGGAGGCACTGCAAAAATTAAAAAACCAGCATATTCAGGATGATTCAGCTAACCCTGATGTCCAATGGAAAAAAGTGGCATTGGTGATGGTTGCGCATACTCCTAATAGGCAGTTACCGCAGTCTTTTCAACGACAAGATTGGCAGGATCGTCAATACATTGGGATAATTCCAGAATGTCTTAATCATATGACTGGAAAATGTGATGCTTGGGTCATGGATCTCAATCAAGATCGTCAAGATGAAATTTTGATTTTACAACGAGAACGTTTTTATGGTTTTGCGGAAAATTCCTCAGGCAAATGGGACGTAATTGGTCGATGGGACATTCCCTATAAATGTGAAAAAACCATGCAAGCAGCACTCGCCGGAAAATTTCAAACCTTGCCACCGCGTTGGCCTGATCTTCAAATCCACGGTGTCAGGTTGGATTTTCAATCTAACTCTCAGATAAACTGCCAATAGTAAAAAAATGTTTTACTATTTCCACCAACCTGGTATCAAAAAAATAAATTTTTGGCTCCTTGCCATAAAAATAATATAGAGAGACTCCAAAATACGAATATATTTTTTCACTGCGTTGCGGGAGATACCTACATCTTTAGCGATTGACTGATAAGAAATTGGCGAGGCGACTCGCTTTCTTAAGAAGAAAAAACCAATTGAATAGCACACGTTCTATCTCGCCAATTATGCACGCTATTGCGGAATTGTCACGACAATTCCGCAATAGCGTGCATAATTGGCGAATAGATATGCTCCACTAACTTAGAACCCGGAAAGATCTGACTATTCCGACACCAATTCCGTAATAGTCTTGACTTTTACGGAATTGGTGTCAGAATAGTCGAATGGATAGATATCTAAAAAATTTGTTATGTCAGGACCTTTCTCACAAGATTGTTTTATTGACTGGGCCCAGGCAGTGTGGAAAAACTATGTTGGCTAAAGCCTTACGTACTACCTATGATTATTTTAATTATGATGCAGCAGAAGACCGGCTGGCTCTTGCGAAAAAAGCCTGGGATCGGCAAAAAAAGTTAGTTATTTTTGATGAGCTCCATAAAATGAAGCAATGGAAAAGATGGCTGAAAGGAATCTACGATACTGAAGGTATACCTCCAGAAATGTTGGTGACAGGCAGCGCTAAATTGAACACTTATAAAAAAGTCGGAGACTCTTTAGCTGGCAGGTATTTTCATTTTCGATTGCATCCATTAGACCTAAAAGAAGCCTATCATTATTGGCAAGCTGATGGCGAACAAATTTTTAATCGTCTGTTCAATTGTGGAGGTTTCCCAGAACCATTTCTACACGAAAATCCTCACTACTATAAACGCTGGCGGCGCAGCCATTTAGATATTATTTTGCGTCAAGACCTGGTTGACTTACATTCGGTGCGAGATATTCAAGGAATAGAAACTTTGGTATTACTGCTAAAAAAGCGTGTTGGCGCACCCGTATCTTATGCCAATTTGGCTAGAGACTTAGAACGAGATGCTAATACAATAAAACGCTGGCTACTTCTACTTGAAAATCTTTACGTGATCTTTCGAGTTACACCTTATCATAAAAAAGTTACTCGTTCGCTGTTAAAAGAACCCAAATTCTATTTTTACGATATTGCTCAGGTCGATGAAGATAAAGGGACGCGCTTAGAAAATTTACTAGCTTGTGCTTTACTCAAAGAACTCCAATTTGTTGAAGATACTACGGGCAGTAAAACAGATTTACATTATTTAAGAACTAAAGATGGCAACGAATTAGATTTTCTAATTTGCATAAATGATAAACCTACCCATTTATTGGAGGCCAAATGGTCGGATGCTACCCCAGCTCCCGCATTTAAATACTTCCAAAAATTTTTTTCTAAGGCCGAGGCCATACAATTGGTTAAAGAATTATCTCGAGAAACCACTTATCCAAATAACCTAGCCGTTCGTATGCTGATTCCATGGTTGATCAAACTGGATTTAAATAAATATAATACTTGAGGATATATTCGGAAAACTCTTTTTATTAATGGCAATTTACTGCAAAGTTAACTAAATTTTTTAATAAATAATCAATCAACGATGAAATCGTCGGAAAATTGAAAAATAAATTCATGTTAAATTTGTGATGAAAATCCGCTTCTATTAAATTTGAAAATTCTACTGACATGAGTGAATCAACGCCCAAATCAGCAAATGCAGTTTCCGGGCCAAGGTTTTCAACATTCTCAATTTCCGTTAATTTACCAAGTTGAATTCGTATATATTTTAATAAAAATGCGAATTGTTCGGTAGGATTCATTTCCAATAGCTGTTCTGGATAAATATTATTTTTCTTGTTTTTGGCAGATAGATCATTCAGAATTGGCTTTATATAAGAGTTTATATAAGGATTAGCAAAAGATTGACTATATCTACTCCATTCGATGTCTGCGATTGCAAATTGCGAGTATTCGCCTAAAAAATCAAATACCAAATCCAGTTCTTTAAGAGCTTGCTCAGGTTTTAATTTATTGAAACCTTGACGTGCTAAGCGCTGTTGATTAGATAAATTCAGCTTCATGGTCATGCCTTTTTCGTCCCATGGTCCCCAATTAATGGTCATACTAGGATGACCCGACATGAATCTCTGATGCATACAAGCATCCATGAATGCGTTCGCTGCTGCATAATTAGCTTGACCATAAGCTCCTAAAACCGCAGTCAATGACGAAAAACTAATAAAAAAATCTAGACTATATTGAGCAGAAAGTTGATGTAAATTCCAAGTCCCAATCACTTTTGCAGAAAAGACTTCCATAAATTTATTCCAATTGAGGTTGGTCAGTACGGCGTCATCAATAATTCCAGCTCCATGAATAATACCCTTAAGTGGCAGAGGAGCCTTGGTGATTTTATTAAATATTAATGATAATTCCACGTTGTTAGAAACGTCCACGAGATATACTTCCACGGTTAGAGCTCCCAGTGTTTTAAGCCGGTTGATCAGCGCAACTTTATCAGTATCAGATATTTTTCTACCAATTAAAATAAGATGACGAGCGCCTTTGCGTATTAAGAATTCAGCCACTAATTCCCCCAGACCACCAAAGCCGCCAGTAATTAAATAAGTACCTACTAAGTTTAAATTAGATGGTGGCTTTTTCTCAGTCGACATATTCAAAACTATTTTACCGATATGTTTTGCTTGTGCCATATGTTTAAATGCACTGCAAATTTCATTAATGGGAAATTTTTTAAAATAGAGAGGTTTTATAATTCCTTTTTCAATATTTTCAGCTATTGTTAATAATTCATTTTTAACAAAATTCGAATCTATATTTATTTTCTCGGTGAGATCAAAAGTAAAGTATTGTACATCAGCACGAACAGATTTAATCTGTTGTGGGCTCCAAATCCCGCGCTTACCTATTTCAATAAATGTTCCTTTATGTTTAAGGACTTTGAGGTTTTTTTCAATATATTTTCCGTTAAAGCTGTTAAGAACTATATCAACACCTTGGCCATCTGTTAGGCGCAAAATTTCATTGGCATAATCAAGCGTACGTGAGTTCATCAAATTTTTAAGTCCGAGCGACTCAAGAAAGGGCCATTTATCTAGATGAGCTGTGGCAAAAATTTGTGCCCCTATATGTTGAGCCAATTGCACAGCGGCAAGTCCAACTCCGCCTGCAGCAGAATGTATCAAAATTCTAAGCCCTTTTTCCAGTTTTCCACATTCAAATAAGGCATAACGCGCAGTGATAAAGGCAATAGGAAGCGTCGCGGCCTGTTCTAAACTAGTGTTTTTTGGTAGTTTGATTAAGTAATTTTCGTTTATCACCACAAAATTGCTTATGGGTTGGAAAGGAGCAAATCCCATGATCTCATCTCCTTTCTGAAAATTTTTTACATGAAGGCCAACTGCGATCACTTTGCCAGCGAATTCAAATCCATGACTTGTGGGTTGGAAAGGTTCAGGTACAAGAAAATTAACCCGAGGTTCATCACTGCCAAATATATTTAATGCCGTTAATAAATCTTTGAAATTTAAACCAACCGTGCGCACCTCAACGACTATATCATCATCGTTGGGTGGATTTAATATTTTATTCACAAATCCAATGTCAGCTAGAAGCCCGCTTTTAGAACATTGGACTTGAAAAGGCTTATTTAATGGTATTTCTTCAACGTGATTACGATTAAATAAAATCATTTTTTCCACATATCTTTGGTCGGAACGGTAAGCAATACGATTTTCACCGTTTTTCGAATAAAAATGACATTCTTCAAAAATTCGAAATGCTTGCTGTTTTTCATCAGCTAATAAATCCAAATCTAGAGCAATGCATTTTAAATTGGGATGTTCAAGGTTAACAACTTTAATTAACCCTAAAAGACAAGCTTGTTCTGGATTAATTTTATGGGTAAGATCGTCGCTGACCATCTGTGCAATTTGAGTCACCATTAAAGTAGGAAAATTATCTCCCATTGATAATTTTATTAAAGCTTGTATTAAATAAAGAGATGTTTCACAACTTAAACTGATATTGTCGATTAAATTTAAATGATTGCTATCTGTCGTAGTCGACCGATTAAAACTCCATAAATGCAAAATGCCTCCACAAATTTCTGAGTTTGGTAATAAATATTTTTCTAATACATTTAAATAATCATGAGGATTTTTATAGTTTATTTGGATGGTTTCCTTATTAATAATATTACCAAATATGCTAGGATAAATAATTATAAAACGGTGGGCATGCGCTTTTAAAAACGATTTGACTGATTCAGTAATGCGATCATCATTGCCAAAGATAAGATAAAATTTATTGTTGGGTACTGCCACAACATTTTTTTTATATAATGGAGAAATAGTCCATTCCGGTCTATACAAAATATTAGATTTTTCAACCAATTTATTTTCGCCAACCTTTTTCAAGGTTAGATCAATAATCTCTAAAACAAGATCTTTTTTATCATCAAATATTGAAAAATTAATACGCTCAGGCTGAGTTAATGTGGCATAACTGCATAAATTTTTTTCTGGCGATTTATACAGTTTGACAGCTTGAATTTTTATCGGTACAAACGTTGTTTGTCTTTCAATTTCTGGCAGCGTCCAGGTGCCTACTTGTAAACAAGAATCTAGAAGTGCAGGATGAAATAAGAAATATTTCATATTGAATGTTTGATCATCAGAAATTGAAATTTCTCCTATTGCTCTACCTTTAGTATCTAAATAAATTTTCCTAATATTTAAAAAAGAAGGACCATATGATAATTGTGTTTGTTTAAAATCTTTTATAGTGAGCTCTGGTAAAAGACCAAAAGGGATTACACTACTTGGTAAATTTTCGAGTTTAAAAACCCTGCCATTGACATGTTCGACCCATTCGATTTTTTTTTCGTCAGCACAATTAGAGCTGTAAATTTTAACCGTATAAAACGTACCTTGAGGCTCAACGACAGTAAATAAACATATTTTACTATTTTTTTCGATATATAATGGCTTATATATATGAATATCTTGCAATAAAATTTGCTGAGTTTGAAATAGGAATTGACCTACCGCGAGCATCATTTCGATATAACCAGTTCCCGGAAAAATAACTTTCCCTTGAAGGGAATGATCATGAAGAAAAGATAGAGGCTCTTGGTTGATATCAATTTCGGTATTAAATTGCATTACAGGAATAGGAGATTGAATATAATTCCCCAATAAAGGATGTGTACTGTCATTAATTTGTTTGGTTAGTAACTTAGAATTGTCTTTTTCGATCCAAAAACGTTGTCTTTGAAAAGGATACAGTGGCAAAACTACACGTTGATATTTATAATGATCATAATAAGATTCCCAATCGACATTTTCTTTATTAATATAAGCTTTAGCCATTAAATATGCTGAATCAGTTTTATTATAATCCTGACAACTAATGATCTGACCTAAGCTTTTTTCTTCTTTGTGAAGCCAACATTTAATGAGCTCAATGATATCTTCGGCTTGGTGGCTGACAAAAACCACTCTTAGCGGAAAATGGAAGCGACCAAGACTTGCTGTAAAACAAATATCTGTCATTGAATTTTTATTTATAAGAAGATAGTCAATATATAAGTTAGCTAACTCATTCAAAGCTGCAGGAGTTTTTGCAGATAAAGGCAAAACATAAGGTTTTTCGTCCCTATATATATCTTTAGAAATGCTTGGGCTGGTAGTCAAAATAACATGTGCATTAGTGCCGCTAAAACCAAAAGAGCTCACGCCGGCAAAATATTTATTTACTTGCCAAGGGATGATCCGAGTCGGAATACTAATTGGTGCTTGTTTTAGATCAATATAAGGATTTAATTTATTAAAATGAAGTTGCTTGGGTATGATTCGGTGTTGAAGCATTAATATTATTTTTATAATACTGGCAACGCCAGCTGCTGATTCTAAATGACCAATATTAGGTTTAATTGAGCCTAGAAAGAGAGGGTTATTATTATTGCGGTGAGAAAATACATCAAGGATCGCATTGACTTCAATTGGATCTCCCAGTACAGTTCCGGTAGCATGCGCTTCTATGTAACTGACATCATCAGGGCTTATCTTCGCATTATTCAGAGCACAGTGCAGCAGTTCTCTTTGTGCTTGACCATTGGGTACGGTTAATCCGCTACTTCTACCATCGTGATTAACTGCTGAGCCTGAAATGACAGCTAAGATATTATCACCATTCGCCATTGCTTCACTTAGGCGCTTTAGTACAATCACTCCTGCTCCCTCACCTCTCCCATAACCATTGGCTGAGCTATCAAATGATTTGCATCGTCCATCGGGAGATAGGGCTTTCATTTTGCAGCCGAAAATTGTACCTAACGGCGAAAGCATGAGAGAAATCCCTCCACACAAAGCCAAATTGCAATCATTCATTTTTAAACTTTGACATGCTTGATGGATAGCAACCAAAGAAGATGAACAGGCTGTATCTATAACCATCGACGGTCCACGAGTTCCTAACCAATGGGAAAGGCGACCTGCTAAGATGCTTTGAAAATTTCCGAGTCCTGAATATGCATCCATCGCGGTTGGTTCTAGTCCATATGCGATATTTGCGTATTCATGATGGCTAACGCCTATAAAAATGCCGACTGATTGATTAAAAATTTCAGCGGGTGATTGCGCAGATAATTCTAAAGCCTCCCAACTGACTTCTAGTAATAAGCGTTGTTGCGGGTCCATGACATTCGCTTCTCGAGGCGATATATTAAAAAAATGTGCGTCAAATTGATCAATATTGGTAATGAAGCCTCCTTCTCGCACATACATTTTTCCGCTAGCCTCAGGATTAGAATCATAATATTGATTTATATCCCAACGAGAAGTAGGAACTTCGATTATGCAATCACGTTCACTCACCATAAGTTCAAAAAAATCTGAAGAGGTATTTGCTTGGCCTGGAAAACGGCAAGCCATGCCAATAATCGCAATAGACTCATCTAGATTTTTTATTTTAGTAGCCAATGGTATTCTTTCCATTAAAAATATTTAGGAGATAATCAACTACCTGATTTATGGTTGGATAATCAAAGGCAAAAGTTGGTGATAATTTTAAATTTAAATCATTTTGCAATTGGTTCCTAAGTTCGATGGACATCAATGAATCTAAACCATATTCAATAAAGCCACGGTCTAAATCGATGATTTCCAAGCTTATATCAGTACCCAAAAATTTTTTCAGTAAATGCTTCATATGGTCTTGTAAAATTTCTTTTCTTAATTCGCTAGATGATTGGTCAATTTCTTTTAATAAATTCGAAGTTGCCGATTGAAGAACTACTTCGCTTTTATGATTAAAGAATTTATGATCACTGGAAAATTTTTTTTGAATTACTGTCTGGTACAATTTTCTAACTTCGAATCCCAAAATTTCAAGAATTATTTTACCTTGACTATCAAACAAAAACATATCAGCTATAATACTTTGAGATTTTATTTCAATGATACGAGTATAACTCCATATTTCTACTCCAGGAATAAATAAACTAAAATAATTTAGACTTTTAATGCTAAAAGGAACATATATATATCCCTGATTTTTTAATTTGGTATTATTAAAATTCCAACATGCATTTAGCAATTGAAAACAGGTTTCAATTAATCCTGGATGTAATTTTTCCTTTATTTTTTCTAAGTTTTCAGGCGGAACAGCGCAAGCAATAGCTTCTTCTCCAGCTTTAAACCAAATATGTTTGAGCCAACGAAATGAAGGACCAGTATCTACTCCAGGCACCCAAACATTTTTATAAAATTCTTCGCCAGTAAGACTAGATCTACATTGGGATTTAATAGTTAGTTTATCCAGAGTTTTATCAAAAGCGAAAGAAGAGTGAATAATATTGACTTTTCCTTCAATATGAATAAGCCATTTTTCCTCATCTGAACTACTGACCATAGATAAAGTGTGTTCAAATTTATCTTTAGCGTTAATAATCACCTGGACTTTATTTTGACTGCCTTCTAGTAATAGAAATGGATTTAGAAAAACTAGGTCGCTAAAATAATAATAATGAGCATGAGGGTAAACATCACTTAGTGCGGCTATAAAAACCGCTAAATGCGAAGATCCAGGAACAACAATTTCCCCAAACAATCGATGATGGCTATTATAAGCAGGTTGATAGCTATTAAAAGTATTTTCAAATCTTATTTCATTAGAAAAAGGTAAAGAGATCTTTTTACCTAAGATAGAGAAATTTTTTTCTGAATGGATTATATCCGCCCAGCAGCGTTGCCTTTGAAAAGGATAGGTTGGTAGCGGAATACGTTGACAAGGAAAATTTTTAAAAAAGTCCTGCCAGTTTATTTCCTGACTTTTAATATATCGTTTAGCTAGGTTTTCTATAAATTGAGCTTCCTTAATATTTTTGTAAGGGAAATAATTGAGAATGACTCTTGCATTTTCGATTTTAACGTTCTCAGATTCTTCCAACCAAGTTTTTAAGCTATAGATTATTTCGCTTATTTGCGAACCTATTACTGCAATTCTATGAGCAAAGTGTACGCGTCCCAGAGTGGCAGTGTAGCAAATATCGATAAGGGCCAATTGATTATTATTCTTTTCAAGAAAAAGAATATATTGCTCTGTTAAAGCCTTTAAGGCAGACCAACTTTTAGCAGATAAGGGTAGGACACACAATATTGAATTTAGAGAAGCGGATGAATTATTTAATTCAGGAGCCTCACTAAGAATTGCATGCGCATTTGTACCACCTATGCCAAATGAACTAACTCCAGCGCAACGAGTACCACCAAAATTTTCCCAAGGGGTCAACTGTTGGCAAACATAGAAGAGACTCTTAGAAAAATTAATTTCAGGATTTGGGGTCGTGAAATGTAGGCTGGGCGGTATCTGTTTATTTTTGAGTGATAATGCAGTTTTAATTAATCCAGCGATACCCGCCGCATTGTCCAAATGTCCGATATTAGACTTTACTGAACCTAAGGCACAACGGGTTAATAGCGGGGATCGTCCAGCAAATGCCTGGGTTAAAGCGGCTACTTCAATGGGGTCACCCAGTGGCGTAGCAGAGCCATGAGCTTCAACATAACTAATGGAATCAGCAGTCAATTGAGCGGCTTGCAAAGCCATGCTAATCACTTCGGCTTGTCCTTGAATACTAGGGGCTGTAAAGCTCATTTTTTTTATGCCGTCGTTATTAATAGCTGAGCCTTTTAAAACTGTATAAATATAATCTCGATCGACTTTTGCTTGTTGATAACTTTTTAAAACGACAATACCTGCTCCATTACTAAAAATCGTGCCGTTCGCGCCAGCATCGAAAGATCGACAATGGCCATCAGGTGAAATCATTAATCCTTCTTCAGAAGAATAAACATTTTCTTGCGAACAATGAAGGCTAACTCCTCCAACTAAAGCTATATCGCATTCTCCCATAATTAAGCTTTGGCGGGCGAGATGAATCGCAACTAAAGAGGAAGAACATGCAGTTTGCACATTGATGCTTGGACCGGTTAAATTTAATTTATATGAAATTCGAGTTGACAAAAAATCTTTTTCATTAGAGATTCGTATTAAAAATTTTTCAGCGTTACCAATATTGGGAATATTATCTGCATTTATATAAGGTCTTAAAACATTTTCTAGGTAATCACTTTTTTCTATTGCAGAGAATACCCCGATTTTATAAGGGTTATTTTCAGTACAATATCCTGCGTCTTCTAAAGCCTCCCATGCACATTCTAAGAATATTCTTTGCTGGGGGTCTAATAGTTGAGCTTCCTTATACGTATAATTAAAAAAGTTAAAATCAAAATTCTCATAATTTGTTGTATCAGTAGCTAGCGATTCAATCCCTTGGCTGAGGTTATGCCAAAATTTTTCGATGTTGGAAGCGCCAGGAAACCGGCAGCTCATCCCAATGATAGCGATATCGCGATTATTTTGCTTATCTTTATCTATATGATTTCTGCTCTGGATTGTTTGAGAGTTCTCTCTATTAATTTTCTGTTTAATAAAATTTGTCAGTTCAGCGATCGTAGGATATTTAAAAAAATCAACTTTTTGAATCTTTACTTGAAATAGATTTTCCAGTTGAACTTGCATGTCTATTAATAATAAGGAATGCCCACCTAGTCCATAGAAATTATCTCTGGAATTGATTTCATCAATATTTAGTAAAGATTTCCAAACAGAAGCTATTTTTTCTTCTATATTTTCCATATTATTCGATGCTTCACTGAGTTTCATTTTGTCTGGCTTGCCATTTTTATTTAAAGGAATTTGATCAACTATTAATAGATGACGAGGGAGCATGTGGGATGGCAATTGTTCGGTCAAATAATCATGGATCACTTGAAATGTCGTTCTACTATTTTTATTTAAGACGATGAAACCAATCAAGTAATCGACGGTCTGGTCAACATATTGGGGAAGGACGACCGCTTGCTGAACATCCAAATGAGATTTTAGTATAGATTCGATTTCCTCTAATTCGATACGAAACCCATGCAATTTAATTTGATTATCTATTCGGCCTAAGAACTGTAAATCACCTGCTTCGTTGTAATAGGCGAGGTCATTCGTTTTAAAAAGATATTGATGGTATTGATCGAATATAGGTATTTCAATAAACCTATTTTTAGTTTCTTCTTGATTATTATAATAACCTTGTCCAACACCTCCTCCACCTATATAGATTTCTCCAGTCACACCGAGGGGTACAGGTTGCAAATTTTTATCTAGTAAAAAAATATAATTTCCTTGAATAGGTTTGCCTACCGTTGGAGCAAGATTACTTTTCTTGGGTAGTAAGGCGCAAGTTATATAAGTCGTAGTTTCTGTAGGCCCGTAAAGATTATATACCTTGTGGATAGTTGGAATATTATAAATCCTATCAACCAATTTTCTCGGCAGATGTTCTCCTGCCAAATTAATAGTATTCACACTGAGTGGAATAATCTCTAAATCAAGCAATATGGAAATAGCTGTGGGAACAGTATTAATTAAGGTGATCTGATTATAAATATTTTCTTGCAAAATTTTAATATCGATAATATTATCAACTAAAATAATTTTTTTTCCGGCGATTAAAGGTAAAAAAATTTCAAAAATAGATAGGTCAAAGGAAAAGGAGGTGGATGCTAAGACACCTGAAATTTGTTCTAAAGAATAATTTTTTAATCCCCAATTTAATAACTGGACACAATTCTGATGGGTAATGGAAACTCCTTTAGGTTGTCCTGTTGTTCCTGACGTGTAAAGTACATAAGCTAAAGAGCTATCAGCTAATGGTATTTCAGGATTTTTATTCAGACCCTGTGACTGCCAAATTTTTTGATCTTCATCAATTAAAATCTTTTTCCGTTCAAATAGTTGAAATTTTTTATCATATTTTTTTATAGTCAGCAGAATTGTTGCATGAGAATCTTCAAGCATTCTACTATTTCTAGCATCAGGATATGTAGGATCTAATGGTAAATAGGCGCTTCCAGCTTTTAAAATTGCTAAAATACTAATAATAAATAACGGGGTGCGATCTAATAATATGGCCACTATGCTATCTGAATGTAATCCAGCATCAATAAGATTTAATGCTAATTGATTAGCCAGGCCATTTAGTTTATTGTATTCAATACATTGATTGTAGTAGAGGATTGCAGGTTCATTAGAATTTAATGCGACTGATTGTTCAAATAGCGAATGGATTAGATTATTTTTTGAAATACTGTTCTTGGACTTCGCTTGACTAAATTTTATAATCTTTTGAATTTCTTCTTCAGATAAGAATGGAAGATAAGAGCAAGGCAATGAATTATCTGGTGAAATTTTTTTAAGGATATTTTCGAAATTATCTAGTAATCGTTCAAATATATTTTCGGTAACCAGGCTTGAACTATAATCGCAAGTAATAAATAGATCATTTTTGTTTAAACTGACAAAAAAAATAAGATCAATAGAATTCAAGTTATCTTCAAGAAATCCAATTTTGTTAGTGTCACCCGTATCAATAAAAATAATTTTAGGAAATTGTTTAATTGAATCAAAATGGTATTTTTTTGCAGCTTTGATATTTTCATCAATCATGGTGATACAGTCTATAACAGATAAAGAGCTATAAAAATGACTGCTTATGATCATAAGGTTAGGTAATTCATTGCTAGCGCCGATAACGATTTCTTCCAATTGGCAATATCGGTATAAAAGAATTTTGAATGAACTCAGCAAAATTACAAAATTTGATTGATTCAAATTTTTAGAAATAGAATTTATATCTACCTTAAGTCTTTTTTCTATCCTAGATTTTTTTTTCGAATGGTTACGGAAACCATATTTAACAAATGGCAATTCGGTAAATGACCAGGTATCGGGTTTAAAATCATCAAAAGGAAATTCGCTCATATAGCATGCTCAATGATTTTAACTCTATCAATTAAGTAATTTTCAATAACTAAGCAATCTAGCTCCATCATGTTAAAAGTTTGAATCGCTTCCATAGGCGTGCAGACAATAGGTTGGCCTTTAATATTAAATGAAGTATTTAATAAAATGGGTAAACTGGTTATTATTCCAAATTCATAGATAACTTGCCAAAACTTAGGGCACTCTGAATTAAAAACGGTCTGAACTCTGGCTGTGCCATCAACGTGAGTGACCGCTTCTAACGTATTTCTGTAAGAGTCTTTTACTGAAGTGATCAAAGTCATGTATTTATACTCGCTCACTTCATCCTCATCAATTTGAAAAAATTGGGTGGCTTTCTCTGCAAGAACTGCTGGAGAAAAAGGGCGAAAGTTTTCTCGCTTTTTTATGCGATTGATTTTATCTCGCATGTTTGCATGTCGAGGGTCGGCCAAAATACTACGATTTCCCAGAGCGCGAGGACCTAATTCCATTCTGCCATGAAAAAAAGCGATGATTTGTCCTTGAGCTAGTCGTTTTGCTGTTTCCCTAGCTAAATGATTATAGTTCGAATATTCTTTCGTCTGCAATCCGTGGTGATGAACGATTGATTTAATCTCTTCATTCAAAAATTCAGGTCCCCAAAAAGGCATGCTCATTTTTTCTCTGGTGAATGAGGGATTTAAAGAATAGCTATGATATAAAGCCGCGCCGAGTGCCGTACCATCATCACCTGAAGCGGGTTGGATAAATAGATTTTTAAATAGCTTACTTTTTTTAATATAACTATTGGCAGTGCAATTGAGCGCAACGCCTCCGGCCATGCAAAGATTATGTTGGCCAGTTTTTTGTTTGAAATATTGTAATACATGGATTAATGAGTTCTGCAAGGCTTGCTGTAAAGCGGCGGCAATGTCTATATATTTGGTTGTTAATTCAGATCCAGGGATCCTTGCGCTGCCAAATTTATCAATTAAAATTTTTAAAGAGCCTGCGTAATTTTCTTTTTCTTCTAAAGAAAAATTTTGGCACAAAAGCGGAATTGTAAAGGTGCCATTATCTTTTAAATGAATCATGGCCATTATCTCATTAAAATAACGTTGCTTATTTCCATAAGGTGCTAAGCCCATAACTTTGTATTCATCTTGATTAAACTCAAATCCTAAATATAATGTAAAAACGCTATAAAATAAGCCTAAAGAGTGTATGGCTGGGATTTGTGTAAGTACTTCTATGCCGGATCGGTTGCCCAAAGCAATGGTCATGCTTTCTACTTCGCCCATGCCATCAGTAACTAAAATAAGAGCTTCGTCCATCCCGCATAAATAAAAAGTACTTGCAGCATGGGCATAATGATGTCGAATCGGAACGAATTTTTTTTTAAAATCATAAGTGAGTTGTTGAAGGGAGTGTTTTAAGCAATGTTGAGAATATGTTTCGTTAAATCTTAATTGTTCAAACGGGTCATTTTTATAATAATCTTTGAAGGGTTCATAGTTAAAGCTGTGGGCAATATAGTCGATATCATTTACAGTCAGATTAGCCTGTTTAAGGCAAAAAGTTATGGCTTGATTTGGGAATTGTTCAGTAGATTTTTCCCGATTAAAGCGTTCTTGGGCGGCTGATGCAATTATTTTGTTATTAATAATTACAGCAGCTGCAGAATCAAATCCTTGTGCAATTCGGTAACTTCGCTTTTCTAAATAGGGAAAATGCCTTTTTTTGAAGGTTTGGCAATGAGGTAATCCACTTATTCCAAGTATTTTCATTTCAATTACCCAGGAGTGTTTAAATACTTTTTTTATTACTTTATAAATTAAATATATTATTCACAAGAAGCTGTTTCGCACTGTAAAGTAGGCGGAATCAATGGTTCTAACCCCAGCTTTTCAAAGAGACTTTTATCTTTGCTAGGTAATGGGTTAGCGGAAGTCAGCAATTTTTCGCCGCCGTGAATAGAATTAGCTCCGGCAAAAAAACAAAGGGCTTGAGTTGATTCATTCATAGAATCTCTACCGGCGGATAAGCGCACATATGAGGCTGGCATCATAATTCGTGCGACTGCTATGATACGTATAAATTCAAAATCGTCTAATTCTTTAGCCTCACTCAAAGGGGTGCCTTTTATTTTAATTAATTTGTTAATGGGAACACTTTCTGGTGATTGTTCCATGTTAGCTAATTCGAGAAGAAAATTAATTCTATCTGTTAGCTCTTCTCCCATGCCCATTATTCCTCCGCAACAAACTTTGATTCCAGAGTGACGGACTCTTTTTATAGTCTCTAATCTTTCTTCATAAGGCCTAGTTGTAATAATTTTTTTATAGTAATCTGCAGAAGTGTCTAAGTTATGATTATAGTAATCTAATCCCGCTTCTTTAAGCATGGCAACCTGATTTTCATTTAGAGTTCCAAGAGTTACGCAAGTTTCTAAGCCCAGTTTTTTTATTTCTATTATCATTTCAACTACTTTGATGAAATCTTTAGGTGGTGGCCTACGCCATGCGGCACCCAGACAAAAACGCGAATAGCCATTTTCCTTCGCTAACCTGGCTCTTTCTAACACTTTATCTATGTCCATTAAGATTTCATTTTTAAGCTCGGTTTTGTAACGGATGCTTTGGGTGCAATAGGCACAATCTTCTGGACAGGCGCCCGTTTTAATACTTAATAATGTGCTTAACTGGACTTTATTGGCAGGAAAGTTTTCTTTGTGAACTTTGTGAGCTTCGACAATCAAGTCAAAAAATGGTTTTTCAAAGAGTGATTGAACTTGCTCTTTCTGCCATTTAACCTTTTTACTCATGAAAAAAAACTCCTAAAATAATTTTAGAGTGGCTAGTATATAGGATTTCATAACCTGCTGTCACAAATTTATTGGTTAAAATAGATATAAATAAATTATTAATGCTATTTAATTAAAAAATAGAATTTTTTCTGCAGTTTTAAAGAGATTTAAGCCTTTTTGTTTGGAGATTTTTTCTAGGGCCGCTTCTATTGACGTAGGACATTCACTTTGATAAGATTAAAAAATACGCCGATTTGAAGCAACAGCTTGCAGGCGTTTAAATAAATGTGGCTAAAGCGTGGAGAATAAAATGTTATCTTTTCTAATAAAATGCCGAACTTTTTCATTTAAATACCCACTGTTTTTGCAAATGTCCATGTGAAGCCTGTTTTATAATGAGTCTACTTAATATAAACACAGACATTTTTTTCACTTAAATCTTTTTAAAGCTTATTAATAAGGAGCCCAACATGACCAAATCACATATACTCGGTTTTCCTGTCATCGGCGCTAATCGCCAAATGAAGAAAGCGGTTGAAGCCTATTGGCGAGAAGAAATTACTGCACAAGAGTTGCAAAAGGTGGGAGAGGAAATTCAAAAAGATAGCTGGAAACTTCAAGCCGATGCGGGGTTGGATTATGTGACGGTGGGTGATTTCTCTTGGTACGATCGTGTGCTAGACACCAGCGCAATGTTTGGTGTAGTGCCTTCGCGTTTTGACAATGTTGGTAAAGAAATCGATCTCAATACCATTTTTTGCATGGCTCGCGGCAAGGCGCCCAAAGTAAAAGAAGCAACCGCTTGCGAAATGACTAAATGGTTCAACACTAATTATCATTATATTGTTCCTGAAATCAAGACAAATCAACAATTCAAACTCTCTACGGACTATTTGTTTAAATCAATTGAGCAGGCACAACAATTGCATTACCAAGTTAAACCAGTTTTACTCGGACCTCTCAGTTATTTATGGTTGGCTAAAGCTAAAGAACGAGATTTGAATAAGTTATCTTTATTAAAAAATTTGCTGCTCGTTTATCAGCAAATTATTGACCGCCTACAGACCAAAAAAATAGAATGGCTGCAAATTGACGAACCCATTCTGGTTTTGGATTTACCTACAGAATGGAGAGAGGCATTCACTGAAGTTTATCGGCAATTAAATTTTGGTAAAACCAAATGTCTATTGGCGACCTATTTTGGTGATTTGGATGAGAACTTTTCTTTTATCAAGGATAGCCATATTGCTGGAATGCATTTAGATTTTTCTAAAGATTTGCAAGGTTTGGTAGAAATAGCAAAAAAATTTCCCAATAATAAAGTTCTATCCGCTGGGGTTGTTAACGGTAGAAATGTTTGGAAAGCTGATTTAAATAAGATTTTGAAACCCTTAATTCAGGCAAAAGAGATTTTAGATGATAGGTTATGGGTCTCGAGCAGTTGTTCATTAATCCATGTGCCTGTTAATTTGGATCGTGAAAAGCCTGAATTAAAAGTTTGGTTATCGTTTGCCAAAGAAAAAATAGAAGAAATTGCACTACTTGGAAAAATATTAAACCAGGGTCGGGATAAATTTTCAGAACAATTATCAGCTAATCAAGCCGCGATAGAATCTCGTAAAACTTCTGAACTTATTAATAACGCCATCGTCAAAGAGCGCGTAGCCAAATTGACACCTGAATTTGCCGTTCGTAACAATCGTTATGAAAAACGTGCTTTTTTACAGCGAAAAAAATTACAATTACCAATTTTACCTACCACCACCATTGGTTCGTTTCCGCAAACTAGTGAAATACGTTCGATTAGACAAGATTTTAAATCAGGAAAAATTTCTGAAGCAAATTATATCGAACAAATTAAAAAAGAAATTGCTTTTGTTATTAAGAAACAAGAAACGTTGGATGTGGATGTGTTAGTCCATGGTGAATCTGAACGAAATGACATGGTTGAATATTTCGGCGAATTACTGAGTGGATTTGCTTTTACTAAAAATGGTTGGGTTCAAAGCTATGGCTCCAGATGCGTCAAGCCCCCTATTATTTACGGTGATGTCGCAAGACCTAATCCGATGACAGTCAGCTGGAGTCAATATGCTCAGCAACTCACCTCGAGAACCCGTTAAAGGTATGTTAACAGGACCAGTCACAATCTTGGCTTGGTCATTTGTTCGTGATGATCAACCGCTAGCTACCACTGCTTTACAAATTGCTTTGGCATTGCGTGATGAAGTTGGCGATTTGGAAAAAGCAGGAATTAATGTCATTCAAATCGATGAACCTGCTTTTAGAGAAGCCTTACCGCTGCGAAAAAGTGAATGGCGCGATTATTTAGATTGGGCCGTCAATTGTTTTCGCGTTGCTTCAAGCGGTGTAAAAGATGAGACCCAAATTCATACCCATATGTGTTATTCGGAATTCAATGATATTATCGAAGCCATTGCCGATTTAGATGCAGATGTCATCACCATTGAAAATTCACGCTCAGATATGGAGCTTTTAAAAGCATTTGAAAATTTTTCTTATCCAAATGAAATAGGTCCAGGTGTGTTTGATATACACTCGCCTCGTGTTCCTTCCATTTCTGAAATATCAGCACAGATTGAAAATGCCGCCCGTTTTGTTCCTCTGACGCGCTTGTGGGTTAATCCGGATTGCGGATTAAAAACCCGTAACTGGCCCGAAGTTGAGAAGGCGCTAACCAATATGGTGAATGCAGCCAAGGTATTTAGAAAAAAGCAAGTTGCAGAAACTGTGTCAACGGAGCTTAATCATAGAAATTAATTTTGAGGCTTGGATATGAAATCGCCGGAAAAACCGTCGCTCAGTTTTGAAGTGTTTCCACCAAAAACACTAGAAGGTTTTCGGAAATTGGATGAGGCCTGTATCAAGTTGAATGAGCTGAGACCGGATTTTTTTTCGGTAACGTATGGAGCGGCCGGATCTTACCAGGAAAAAACTTGGATGACGGTGCAAAGATTGATAAAGAATAGATTATCGATTGTGCCCCATATTTCTTGTGTCGGCATGACCTTGCCAAGGTTGATGGATCTCTTGGAAAAATATAAATCGTTAGGAATTAATCGATTGGTGGTTGTGCGCGGTGATCCGAGCTCTGAGCAACCCCTCGCTCAAGATTTTCAGTATGCAGTAGAATTGGTTAAATCAATTAGAAATATAACCGGTAGTTATTATCATATTACCGTTGCTGCTTATCCTGAGTTTCATCCTCAAGCGGCCAATAGCGATGTAGATCTCCAATATTTTCAGCAGAAAGTTGAAAGCGGAGCAAATACAGCAATTACTCAATTTTTTTTCAACACCGATGCTTACTTTCGATTCAAAGAATGCTGCTATAAAATGGGACTGCGTATTCCGATTATTCCCGGGATATTACCTATTTATGATTATTCAAAACTATTAAATTTTTCAACTGCCTGTGGAGCAGAAATTCCACTGTGGTTGCGTAAGCGACTTGAAAGATTTATTGATGATCCTATCTCGCTCGAAGAGTTAGGGATTGAAATTGTTACAAAATTTTGCGAAACTTTGACATCTGGTGGAGCTGAAGCTCTGCATTTCTATACGTTGAATCAGGCTAACGTGGTTTTGAAAATATGTCGTAATTTAAACAGAAGTCCCCATTGAAGGGAGCTTCCTTTACGCGATGGGGAATCGAAGATATAACAGGAAGCCATGGACGCTGTACTCAGCGGGGAATGGCTGGAGGGAAAAGTATGGCGTATCGATGGATTGATGTTTCAATTCCATTAGAAAACGACATGGTTTGTTGGCCTGGCGATCCTATTTTTAAAATCAAAAGAGCAAGCAAAATCTCTAAAAAAAGTGATTCCAATGTTTCACAAGTCACGATGTCAGCCCATGCGGGCACACATATGGATGCTCCTTTTCATTATTTTAAACACGGCAAGACCTTAGATACTTTGCCTTTATCTGACGCCATTGGCACTGCACGTGTCATAGAAATTAAGGATAAAATTTCAATCAAACGCGAAGAACTCATGCAGCATAATATTTCCCGTGGAGAGAAAATCCTTTTTAGAACAGTAAATTCTGTGAATTGCTGGCAGGATAAAAAATTTCATAAAAATTTTGTTTATATTTCTTTGGATGCTGCCAAATATCTTACTCTTAAAAAAATTAAATTGGTTGGCGTGGATTATTTATCAGTAGGTGGTTTTTATGCAGATGGGACTGCAACCCATCAGACTTTACTTAAAGCGGGTATATGGATTATTGAAGGCCTCAATTTGTCGGCAGTCAAATCAGGTTCGTATGAGCTCATCTGTTTGCCATTAAAATTAATGAACACTGATGGCGCCCCTGCTAGAGCAGTATTGCGAAAATTATAAGCTATCCCGCCGTGGGCTTATTCTTAAGGAAATTTGTTCTATCTTGCCTCTAAAAAGAGGTAAAGGTAAGGGCGCGTTTGTGTCGAAATATTTTTGGAGAAAATTATATGGAAATTAAAAAATACCCTCGCGAATTTGGCATTATTGGTCTAGGAAAAATGGGTGCTAATTTATCGTTACAAGCATTGGAAAAAGGAATCCGCGTAGTGGGTTATACTTTAGAAGGTGTATCCGCTGAGTTAAAAAATGCTGGAATGGTAGATGCAAAATCACCCGATAAATTTAAAGATTTACTTGCTTCGCCAAGAGCTATATTTCTTTATATTCCAGCAGGTCCAATGGTGGATCAGCTGTTAGATCAATTAGCTCCCTTACTACAGCCGGGGGATATGATTGTCGATGGAGGCAATTCCTATTGGGGAGACTCTATTCGTCGTCAACAACGCTTATTGAAACTTTATGGCATCCAATTTATAGATTTAGGTACAAGCGGCGGAGTATCAGGTGCGCGCAATGGCGCGTGTTTTATGGTCGGGGGAGACAAAGAGTCAATCGCTCGTATTGAGCCTATGCTTATCGATCTAGCGGTCACTGATGGTTATGTACATGCTGGTCCTCCTGGGTCTGGTCACTACACTAAGCTAGTGCACAATGGCATTGAGTTTGGCATGCTGCAAGCCATTGGTGAGGGTATCGATTTGCTAGAACATTATCAAAATCCATTGCCGATTGCCGATGTACTTAAATGCTGGCGACATGGTTCAGTCATTCGATCTTGGTTGGTAGATCTGATGGAAAGTGCTTATCGTGAAAACGATATCAAAAAAATTCCATCATATGTTGATGATACTGGTGAAGTTAATTGGTTGATCAGTGATGCATTACATATGGAAATTCCTATCCCGGTGATTTCTCTAGCAGTCATGCAATTGTTCGCCTCTCGTGATAATAGCAAATATTGGGCTAGAGCTATTGCGATGATGCGCCATGGTTTTGGAGGACATCCCTATGGTGGTCCCAATGCCGGAATTGTTATGGAGCGCCGCGAAGGACGAATCGGCGGTTTTTATAAGCCAAATAATACTTAGTTTATTTCCCCTCTCCCGTGCGGGAGAGGGGAATATGCCGGTTATTTTCGTTAAATCTTATCTGCAGGTGAGTCATTAGTAGGAGTCAAAATCTTTTGCTGCATATTCATGAGACGTCGCTTTTTTTCTGTCATCCAATCATAAGTTATTGCTAATTTTTGGTTTAGTAAATTAATATCGGTGTGAATATTGACATTTTGATGGGCGATCCCATGGCCGATCGTGAGTGCTTGATACACATCTTGATCGATGCAGTTATGCCATTGTCGCATTTCCTGCAAGGATAGATCTTCTAATTGCCGATTATGCTGCACACAGTAACCCACCATTTTCCCAACAATTTCATGTCCAGCACGGAAAGAAAGACCTTTTTTTACTAAATATTCCGCAAGGTTGGCTGCATTGAGAAAACCTTGCGAGGCGGAGGCTTGCATGTTTTCCACATGAATGGTGGTAGTGGCTAATAAAGGAATATAAACCCGTACCACAGCACAAATAGTTTTTATAGCATCAAATAATGGTTCTTTATCTTCCTGAAGATCTTTATTGTAAGCTAAAGGTAAACCTTTTAGCATGGTGAGTACTGCAAATAAATCTCCATAGACCCGTCCGGTTTTTCCTCTCGCTAATTCACTGACATCAGGATTTTTTTTCTGCGGCATGATGCTGCTCCCTGTACAAAAAGCATCTGCAAAATGAATAAAATTAAATTCGTGACTGGACCATAAAATTAACTCCTCACTTAGTCTCGATAAATGCATCATAATTAACGCAGCATTTGCTAAAAATTCAACGACAAAATCTCGATCGCTCACCGCATCCATGGTATTTAAATAAATTCCATCAAAATCTAGAAGTGCGGCCACATAATGCCGATCAATAGGTAAACTTGTGCCGGCTAAGGCAGCAGCGCCAAGCGGGCATTGATTAACTCGCACCCAACTATCTTTTAACCTTTCAATATCACGTTGTAACATTGATGCATAAGCCAGCCAATACATAGATAAGCTTACCGGTTGTGCACGCTGAAGATGGGTATATCCAGCCATGATAATTTGTTGATGTTGATTTGCCAGCTCCAAAAAACTATCTTGCAATTGCATTAAGAGTTCAATAATGACTAAAATTTTATTGCGTAAATATAAATGCAAATCTAACGCAACTTGATCGTTGCGACTACGTGCAGTATGCAATTTTCCTGCAGTTTCGCCTATTTCAATATGCAATAATCTTTCAATATTAGTGTGAATGTCTTCATCGGCTATTTGCCAATCAAAAGCTTGTATAGTTGCCTTTTTAATAATATTCAGTAATCCATGCTTAATTTTTTGATAATCTTCATTGGTGAGTATTCGGCAATAATTTAACATATTGGCATGAGCCAAGCTTCCCAGAATATCTTCATGAAATAATTCCACATCAAATGTGATAGACGCTGTGAACGCCTCTACTTGTGGATCGGTGTTTTCAGTGAATCGACCAGCCCATAATTTAGTTGTCATAGTAATTCTCTGTAAATTCTAAACATTTCGTCATCCCGTGACTTGATCGCGGGATCCAGGAATCTCGTGCGGTTCTCTGGATCCCGCGATCAAGTCGTGGGATGACGAAGCAACAACTGCGCTACGATTAACTTGGTAAAAGGTTTCTGTTGGTAATCCCCAAAGTTTAATAAAGCCAATGGCGGCTTGATGATCAAATTTATCGGCGGCTTCATAGGTCGCTAAATTTTTTATATATAAAGAATAGGGGGATTCTCTGCCGACCACTATAGCATGACCTTTATGCAGTTTTATTCTGATTTTTCCTGTCACGTATTGTTGTGTTTCTTGAATAAAAGCATACAAAGCTGAGCGAAGTGGTGAAAACCATAGGCCTTCATAAATTAGATTTGTGAAGCTTTGTTCAACCATCCATTTAAATCGAGCCACTTCTTTAGTTAAGGTAATGGATTCTAATGCTTTGTGTGCAGCGATTAAAGTCATGGCCGCAGGGGCTTCGTAAACTTCTCGAGATTTAATTCCTACTAACCGATTTTCAATATGATCAATTCTGCCAATGCCATGCTGACCGGCCAGTTGGTTTAATTGTTCTATTAAAGTTGGCAAAGAAATCAGTTCATCATTTATGCCGACAGGACTGCCTTTTTCAAATTCAATAATAATCTCCTTCGCTTCATGAGGTGTATCTCGTATATTTTTGGTAAGAGCATAAGCCGCTTCGGGTGGTTCTACCCATGGGTCTTCGAGAATTCCGCATTCGCAACTTCTGCCCCAAAGATTCTGATCAATGCTAAATGGATTATTCAGATCTATTGGCAAAGGAATATGATGACGGGTTGCATATGCAATAGCGGTTTCACGCGGTAACGGATTTTCACGTGCAGGAGCAATAATTTTTAAAGATGGATCGAGAGCTTTAATTGCAATATCAAAACGAACTTGATCGTTGCCTTTTCCTGTGCAACCATGTGCGACGGCTACAGCATTTTCGTGGTGAGCAAGTTCGACTAAATATTTTGCGATTAATGGTCGAGATAGTGCTGAAATCAATGGATAAATCCCTTCGTAAAGTGCATTCGCTTGTAGCGAAGGGATCAATAATTCACGTGAAAATTGTTCTTTAAGATCTAAAACATGGCAACGTGTTGCGCCTATTTTTAAGGCTTTATCGTGAATAAATCTTAAGTCTTTTCCTTCACCCACATCGGCGATCATGGCAATGACTTCATAACCATATTGTTCTTGCAGCCATTTGATGGCGCAAGAGGTGTCCAAACCGCCGGAATAAGCCAGAACGATTTTTTTAATCATAAAATCCTCATCATATTTTTGCGTTCAGTAAATGTAGCAATAATGCTTTTTGCATGTGTAAACGGTTTTCACTTTGTTGAAAAATTACCGAACAGGGTTGGTCTGGCAAGTCCATGCTGACCTCTTTTCCTCTTTCCATCGGCAAACAGTGCATAAAAATAGTTTGCGGATGCGCATGTGCCATCAGCTCTGTATTGATTTGAAAGCCATTGAATAAATTTTCTTGGTATTGATGTTCAAATCCCATGCTGGTCCATACATCGGTATAAATAATATTTGCTCCGCTCACGGCCGCTTCAGGTGTCGAAAATTTTTGTATACGCCCGCTGCTGCATTGAGCGCGATGCAAGCTGTGTGCAAGGATTTTCGAATTCGGCTGACGTTCTTCAGGGCAGCAATAATGGATATGAATGCCCATCGCAGGCATTAATGAGAGTAAGCTGTGCAAAATATTATTGCCATCTCCCACATAACTTAAAATCAATCCAGTTAATGAGCCAAATATTTCCTGCAAAGTCAATAAATCCGATAAAATTTGACAAGGATGATGTTCATTTGACAAACCATTAATAATAGGGATTTTGCTGACGTCACGCATTTTTTCCAGGATGCTATGTGCATGGGTCCGAAGCATGAGGGCATGACAATAGCCACTTAAAACACGAGCTTGATCTTCAGGGGTTTCTGATTTACGTGAATTTTCAGTACTTTCAACAACATCTCCGCCCAATTCACGCATCGCAACAGTAAAACTAAATCGAGTTCTAAGAGAAGGTTTATCAAATAACAAAGCCAAATGTTGGCCTTTTAAATCATTACGCGTCAATGCGGTTGATCTATCTTGTTTTAAAGCCATAGCTAGCTGTAACAATTGATTGATCTGCTCGGGGGAGAGCTCTTCGCCGGTAATTAAATGTTTTCGATCTGTCACCAAGCCAATCTCCAGTGAATAATTATGCAATCGTCAGAATAATATAATTGAAAAAAGTTAATAAATCAACAGAAAAATAGCATTCTTGAGAAAAATCTTTATATATGGGTTGAATAATAATTCATTTTATGGAATTATTATCTAATGAACATAAACGTAGGTATTATGGGCGCAACCGGCTATACCGGAATTGAATTGGTGCGCCTTTTGCAACAACATCCCCAAGTTAAACTTGCTTATTTGGCGAGTGAATCACATTGTGATAAAACCTTGAATACGGTTTATCCACATTTGCATGATCAAAATCAAAATTTAAAAAACTATGATCTTGATGAAATAAGTTCGACTTGTGATGTGGTTTTTTTAGCGTTGCCGAGTGGTAAAGCTGTTGGCATGACTCAGGCATTGTTGTTCGCAGGTAAAAAAGTAATTGATTTAGGTGCAGATTTTAGATTACGAAATGCCAATGAATATAAAAAATGGTATGGTGAAGAAGCGGCTGACAGTGATTTGCAAAATCAAGCGGTTTACGGACTTGCAGAAGCTGGCTATAGAGAACAAATTCAAACAGCTGCTTTAATCGCTAATCCAGGTTGTTATCCTACGGCCACTATATTGAGTGTATTGCCGGCTTTATCTGCGGAAATTATAGAAATTAACGAATGTATTTTTGATGTTAAATCGGGAATTTCAGGATCAGGTCGCACCGCACAATTAAATAATCATTTTTGCGAAGTCATGGAAAATTTAATTCCATATCAGCTAGCAGGGAAGCATCGTCATACTCCAGAAATAGAGCAAGAGCTGGCTAAAGTGGCCAAGCAATCCCTGACTATTCAATTTACGCCGCATTTAATTCCAATGACGCGTGGCATTTTATCAACCGGTTATTTTAAATTAAAAAAAAATATCACTCAGCATGAGGTCAATTTACTTTACCAACAATTTTATAAGCAAGAACCTTTTATTCGCTTAGTTGAGAGCTATATGATCCCTAATGTTAAACAGGTTTGTGGTACTAATTATTGCGATATCGGTGTCTATGTAGACGTTAGGACTAAACGTTTAATTGCGATTTCTGTGATTGATAATTTAATTAAAGGTGCAGCTGGACAAGCAATTCAAAACATGAATCTTATGTATAGATTTCAAGAAACGATGGGTCTCACTGCTGCTGCAATTTATCCTTAGTATGTATAAGGCAACATATGAAAATAATTAATAATAATATTTGCGCGCCAAAAGGTTTTTTAGCGTCAAGTATTTATTCGGGTGTTAGAAAAAATCCGCATAAAAGCGATTTGGCGGTTATATATAGTAAAAAACCCGCTATTGCTGCAGGAGTTTTTACCACTAATCTAGTTAAAGCTGCACCGGTTTTGTTGACACAGGAGCATTTGAAGAAAGGCAAGTTACAAGCAATTGTCGTCAACAGTGGTAACGCCAATGCTTGTACAGGGCCGTTAGGCATGCAACATGCCCAGCAAATGGCTGCTGTGGCTGCGAATGAATTAAAAATTTTTTCTCATCAAATAGCGGTGGCCAGCACCGGAATTATTGGCGTGCCATTACCGATTGAAAAGGTAGTGTCAGCATTACCTGCAGCGGTAGCAAGACTGTCTACCGAAGGCGGCGATTCGGCAGCTTCAGCAATTATGACTACCGACACTTTTGCAAAAAGTATCGCGATAGAAATTGAAATATCGGGGACCCCTGTCAGACTAGGCGCAATTGCTAAAGGCTCGGGAATGATTCATCCAAATATGGCGACTATGCTAGCATTTATCACGACTGATGCTTGTATTTCTAAAACAGCGCTACAGAAAGCAGTGAAGTTAGCTAATCAAGAAACTTTTAATATGATTAGCGTGGATGGCGATACGTCAACAAACGATATGGTGATTGCACTGGCGAACGGCATGGCAAAAAATATTAAAATTGATAATTTGGCGCACGTCGCTGGAAAACAATTTTATCAAGCGTTACGCACTATTTTTGTTTTTTTGGCTAAAGAAATTGCGCGTGATGGTGAAGGTGCTACCAAATTGATTGAAGTACATGTTCAACAAGCTAAAACAACTAAACAAGCGCAATTAGCCGCGCGTACGATTTCTCGTTCTCCATTAGTCAAAACTGCAATTTTTGGTGCTGATGCAAATTGGGGGCGTATTGCTTGCGCTGTTGGATATGCTGGTGTGAACCTTGACTTAGAAAAATTATCTATTCAATTAGGATCAGTGATTTTATTTAAAAATGGCTTGCCACAATTGATTGACAATAATCTGGTGGGGCAATTACTGCTAGAAAAAACCGTGGTAATTAGTGTTTGTTTGGGAGTGGGTCATGCAGAGGCCATCGCTTGGGGCTGCGATCTCACCTATGATTATGTCAAAATTAACGCCTCATATGGGACATGAATATGTTGAATAATGATCGCTTGCATAATAGAGCTGAAAGTTTTATTGAGGCTTTGCCTTATATCAAACGTTTTTCTGGAAAAATATGTGTGGTGAAATGCGGTGGTTCGGCAATGAGTCATGATCAGGAGATGGAAAATATCCTGCAAGATATTGCATTGCTTTATTTTTATGGAATTTCTACCGTTGTTGTTCATGGAGGAGGCCCTTGTATTTCCGAGTATTGTGAGCGTTTAAATTTGCCAGTTAAATTTTTCAATGGACAAAGGGTGACTGACCAAGCCACTTTGGAGATTGTCCAAATGGTTCTGTTAGGAAAAATAAATCCAGCTATCGTTTCATCATTGACGCGGTTTGGTGTAAAAGCTGTTGGTATTTCTGGTTATGATTCCGGTTTAATCAAAGCTGAAAAGTCTCATATGAGTGATCATTTGGGATTTGTTGGTGATATCGTTTCTATTGATAAAAGCCTGATCCAAACTTTGTTAAACAATCGCTTAATTCCCGTCATTGCGCCAATAGGCATTGATTCTTTTGGTCAGGCTTATAACATTAATGCTGATGTGGCCGCCGCAGCTATTGCTGGCTCTCTAGGTGCAGAAAAATTAATTATGATGAGCGACGTCAATGGCTTGTATGCCGATTTAAATAATCCAGATAGCCAAATCTCTCTTTTAAAAATAACGGAAGCAAAGTCATTATTAGATGAAAATAAAATTTCTGGCGGCATGATTCCAAAGCTTGAATCTTGCTTGAATGCTTTAAGTCAGGGAGTTGCCAGTGCGCATATCCTCAGTGGCGCACTTGCGCACGGGCTATTGTTGGAAATTCTCACGTCTCACGGCATTGGTACCATGATTATCAATTAAAAAGGTGCGGTATGAATAGTCCCGATTATGTTTTGGATGCGAGTCAATATTTAATGAATAACTATACTCGTTACCCAATTACGCTCACTCATGGGGACGGTGTTTGGGTCTGGGATATTCATGGAAAAAAATATTTGGATTTTTTAACAGGAATAGCCTGTAATCCACTTGGGCATCAACATTTAGCGGTATCACAAGCAATTATTCAACAAACTTTGCAGATTCTTCACACTTCTAATTTATATTATTCCCCACCCTCCATTGAATTGGCCAAATGTATAGTTGACAAAGGTGGGCTCGACAAAGTTTTCTTTTGTAACTCTGGAACTGAAGCCAATGAGATGGCTATTAAGTTGGCTCGAAAATATCAATGGAAAAAAGGTGATAAAGATCGTTATGGTATCTTGAGCGCTGCTCATTCTTTTCATGGTCGAACCCTAGGTTCGTTAGCGGCGACTGCAAAACCCGCAATTCAACAAGGTTTTGGACCTATGCCGGCGGGGTTTCATCACTGTTGCTGGGATAACGTAGATTTATTTTGTGAGGCAATAGATAATAAAATTGCTGCGGTGATTTTAGAGCCTGTGCAAGGTGAGTCAGGTATATGTTTGCCACCACCAAAACTTCTGTCAGCTGTCCGTTCAGCTTGCGACAAAACAGGTACCTTATTAATTTTTGACGAAATTCAATGTGGTGTGGGCAGGACCGGTGAATTGTTTGCTTATCAGCACTTTAATGTAAAACCCGATATTATTACCCTGGCTAAGGGGGTTGCTAATGGGCTACCTTTAGGGGTGGTTTGTGCGGTAGATGAAGTTGCCCAGGCTTTCGTTCCTGGTGATCATGGCTCGACTTTTGGGGGAAATCCAGTCAGTTGTAGCGCGGCATTGGCGACAATCAATACTATTATTAGCCAAGATTATTTAACTTGTGTTAAACAAATGGGAGATTATTTATTAACTGAATTATTACGTTTGCAGTGTCGTTTCCCAAATTATATGTTGAAAGTGCGGGGGATCGGTTTAATGATTGGAGTGGAATTGGCAGAGTCAGCGAAAGTTATTTTAACTCTTGCGCAAGAGCAGGGGCTGTTACTTAATGTAACCGCCAATAATGTGCTTAGATTATTGCCGCCGTATATTATTAGCAAAAAAGATATAGATTACGCGATGAGTATTTTAGATGGTGTATTAGGCAGTATGACAGAAAACGCAAAGAGGCAGAATCCTTAGTTCGAAGAGGAGATCCAATAATTTCGTGCAGCTCTCTGGATACCGGCCTTCGCCGGTATGATATAGTCTGGTGTGTCATACCGGCGAAGGCCGGTATCCAGGATAAATGCTTCGCATTTTCCGGGATGACAATGGGCTAGGATCTAAAAAACCACCCGATTTCTTCATCTTGTAATTGTTTAGCTAATTCAAAATCACCCTTTTCTTCCTTCGGCACTCTTTTTTGATTTGAAGGGCTGGGTGCTATCTTATAATCACCTTGAGTTAATAATTGATAAGCCATAGCTTTGGCGGGGATCTGACTACCAGCCAAAAACCCATGCTTGCCAAGAAGTTTGGCAACTTCATTACCCTTTAGAGCGCCGATTTGCTGACGGAATTGATTGCCTGATGCTCTTAAATCTTCATTGACTTTTACTGGTTTGATAATAGATTTTGGTCTGGATTCGCTTTTTTGTTCATATTTATTTTCTTTAGCTTGGCGTGGCGATATGCGTTCCTTGGTAGGAGAAGTTGGGGCATATTTATGCTCACCTGTGTGGTCAAAAGCAGAAGGACTCGATCCTGGCCCGCTGTGGTATTTTGATTCGAGAGTTGGCTGATATAGTTGCAAAAAACTGCCTGCTAACCTATAAAACTCATCGGAATTGGTTTTAGGTTGGGGGTCATTTTCCACATATTTTACTAAAAGATCGATATGTTCAGATAATTTCTCAACGTACGCTACCGCTAACTGTATGGGTAAGGTGTCGGAATCCGCATTATCATTCAGTTGCCTTTCAAAGTCTGTGATAGCAAGGCATATGGCATCGTCCTTAACTTCATCTTCCGCTACGATTCGTGGAATGCAGGCATTATAAGCGTTTTTGATTGCGTCTATACGGCTTTTCATTTGAAACTCTTTCCTTTCTTAAAATGTGGTGAACTACACAATATTCTATCACAGTTACGGATTTATTAATATTATCTTTATTATATTCAGCTTTTATGAAGATTTTATTAAGTAATACCTCTATTGGGGATAGATCGGCGCATAGCGGTTGCAGTCTCTTCAGGCGATATTTTGTACTTAACCATCCATATCTTAGCGCTTTTATCAGTTGCTTCCCATAATATTTTGTCTTTAGTCATTTCTCCGACATAAATACGCGCCTGAGCAAAAAGATTTTGCAGACTGGGATTCGCTTTTTTTTGTTTATTTAAAGTTATTCGTAGAGTTTTTATAGGCGATCTCCTCTTATCCGAATAGGTAATAAAAGATTTTAAACTAACACTGATATTCATCTGTTGATCCAAAAAAGTTTTTATCCGCTTCCAAGCAGCGGGGCCTTTGATTCGTCCTTGCAAGGTCACGATTACACATTTTCCATCCGTCTTAAGTAAGCTGGCTTCGTAAATCATCGCATCCAGCGGATCTTCAGCATAAGAAACAGCCGCGTAAATGTCCGTGACCAAATCGATTTTTTGTCGAAAAGATTTGTAAATAGTTAAATCCTTAGGTATTTCGGCCAAAATAGCTTGAATGCCGTTACGCACTGGTATTTTGTGAGCATTCACGCCAATTAATTTGGCTTGAAAAAATTTACGGCTTTGGCTTAATGCCTTGCCGGTTCTGCAGCCAATATCCATCCAGATTTTGGCGGTAAAATTCTCATTGAAATTAATTCTCGTATATTGACCATATGTTTTTAAATCCCGCTCTTTGGGCCATGATGGAATTTTTTTTTTAGCGGTATTCATAATTTTTCTCATGTTCTAAGAAGCTAGCGCATTAAAATCGTCGTGAGACAGATCGATGTTGAGAGCCGCTAGGTTTTCTTCAAGATGACTGACTGAAAGCGTCCCTGGGATTGGCAGTATGATGGGGGATCGTTTAAGCAGCCAAGCAAGGGCTAATTGCTGGTAAGTTACATTATATTTTGACGATAAAGCTGAAAGTAAATCTTGTTTTTTTGGTGAAATTTGTCCTCGTTCAAGCGGAAACCAAGGAATAAAAACTTTGTTATTAGCCTGACAGTAATCGATCTCAGTCTCATATTTCCGTTGACTCAGATTATATTCATTTTGGACAGAGACAATGTGAGCAATCTTTTGTGCTTCTTGGATTTGAGCCACATTAACCTCGGAGAGGCCTATGAACCTAATTTTGCCTTCGTCTTGCATTTTTTTCAATTCGCCAACTGAGTCCGCTAACGGCACTTCTGGGTCAATCCGATGTAATTGATAGAGGTAAATTTGCGACAACTTTAAACGTTTGAGACTGCCTTCTAAGGCTTTTCGAAGATATGAAGGTCTGCCCTCAAATTTTTTGAAGTCGCTGGTCATCCCGCCTTTAGTGGCAATAATAATGTTTGGTGGGTAGGGGGAATAAGTTTTCCCAATCATGGATTCACTGGCGCCGCCTGTATAGATGTCAGCTGTATCAATAAAATGAATGCCAATTTTTATAGCGTGCTTTAGCACTTTTTCAGCTTCTATAGTATCAGTAACACGATTGGTGCCTAGTCCCATTCGATTGACCGTTAAATCACCGATTTTAATTTTTTTGGTTAAAATAGCATCCTTATTTAACATAAAATCCCCCAATCATTAATGCTAAATTAAATTTATAGAGCAGTCAAAGCATGAAAAGTTAGTTTAGGTTTGTTTGTAGGATCATTTTAATTTGTTTGGCTAGATCATTTAATAACAAAAATCTTCCGGTTGATTTTCTCCAAACCAGACCAAGGTTACGCGTAGGTTTTGAATCACTGAAGGGAATATAATTCATTCCATCGCCTTTTCGATAGGCCAATTTTGGTATCAAAGTAATACCAACTCCAGCGGCAACCATATGCCGTAAGGTTTCTAAACTTGTAGCACGAAAGTTTTCCATTTCAACAGCCTGCGTTTGAAAACAAAAAGACAAAGCTTGCTCACGCAAGCAATGGCCATCGTTTAGCAATAATAATCTTTGATTAGCTAAATCTGAAGTTTTGATGGATTTTAATTTTGACCAACTATGATTTGATGGTACTGCCAATAGAAACTCCTCTTCAAAAAAAGTCGAGGAGCTAAAATGTGGATCATTTTTCATAGGTAATGCTAATATGGCCGTGTCGATGCTGCCTTTTTTTAATTCTTCTATTAATTGGAAAGTTTGAGCCTCATATAAATGAAATGTAATTTTAGGAAAATATTTACTTAATTTCGGGATAATAAGTGGAAGAAGATAGGGAGCCACAGTAGGAATAATCCCCACTTTAATTTGACCGCTATAAGGATCTTTTGCGGCTTGTGCTTTTTCACGCATGGCTTCCATTTCTTGTAAAATATTCCGTGCATGCTCCGCCATCAATATCCCTATTTCAGTGAGCCTAACCGACTTATTAGTGCGTTCCAGTAGCTGCACTCCTAGCCGATCTTCAAGCTTTTTAATTTGCATGCTAAGCGTAGGTTGGCTGACAAAACAAGCTTTAGCGGCCTTACCAAAATGCGAATATTTTTCTAAGGCTGCTAAGTATTTGATACTTTGTATATTCATATCCACTTATTCAATAGTTAATAATGATTAATAGTATATCATTAATAGAATTCAATGATCAATTTATTAATTGATGATATCCCGTTATATTTTTTTAATTATTTCTTAATATTTAATATATAAGATGTTGAAAAATGATAATTAATAATTAATAAAATGGGGAAATATGATTAGATCAGAACGTCGTAAATTAAAGGAAAAACTTGGGATAAAATTTGAAAGCGACAAAAAGAAAGCAGATCAAGAAATCGTTATTAGAGACATCTTAATATATAGAGAATCAAAAACTACCAAGGAAGAAGGTCAGTTTTCTTTTGGAGAATTATATCATCCTTCCTCTCACTATGCTCAACTAGACACTTTCAAAAGGTTAATAGATCATATCAGTTTAATTGCCGAGATTGCTGCCAAGGTTCACCAACATTATTATTGTCAGCTTTCAACCTCTGGTGCTTATGAAATTAAAGAGAAATGTTACAATAATATAACTCGAGTTGCTTTAAATGAATTTGCCTTATATACCAAACAACCATTAAATTTAGATCAATTTAATGAATTAATGGGTTGCGTCGAAGCTATAGCCAAGCGTCACCTTGAAAATATCCATTGGGTGTTGAGTTCTCTTGCTGTAGTGACCAAAGATCGAAAAGTGCTTAATATTTGTTTATATATTCAATGTGGTCAAGAGCCTGTCATCCATGTTGTGACTAAAGCCAACTTTGCCGCTGGTGATCCTACTTTTGCTAAAACTAAATATTTTACCCAAAAAACTTATCCTTCTCTAAAAGGAAAATCCAGTCAGTTTACGGCTGGGGAACCAAATGGTGTGATTTCTAATAATGGAATATTTGAGATAACCACCAGGGGTGGAGCTAAATTCTTACAAATAGTTGATATCTGTCTAGATTATTATGACGAGCATTCTATAAAAAACTTATTGACTCTGTTAGATATGACAACTTCTCAACGGACTGATTTTCTACCCAAGCAAGTAAATCATCTGATCACCGCAAATACTATAGGTTTAAGCTATGAAAAGAATATTTCAACCATGGTCACTTTAGTGGACCCGATTAGAAGTAAAAGAGACATGCCTAAACCGATTACAAATGATAAATTCTTGACAGAAATGAAAATAAACTTGGCTTCGGAGTATAAACATACTGTGATTAACAAACATTATAAGACCGGTGCGCTTTATTTGATGTCTCCCCCTTTCGGAAATCATTGCAGAATCAATATCCAACCAGAACAGCCAATAGGTAATCTTTCAGGAGGTCTTGAAGATAAAGCCAAGAAGTATAATTTTGAAGTTAAGCAACAATTTGTAGATAGCTTAGCTTATTCTAAAAATGCCAAAATTCAGCAAGAATTTCCTTATTATCTGCGCGAGCTAAAAGAACTTGATACGCTGATTCAAAGTGTATGCACCATCATTCCGACAGAATTAAAATTGGGTTCTTCTAGTTATCGCCTTAAGTGTCGAATTCAAGCATTGCACAGGATATTTAATGAGAAAATTTCATCTTTAATCACCGACCCCCCGCGGTTTTTAAAAGAAGCTGGCAATTTATTAAAAGAATTAGGCGATCATTTAGAACGTTTGTATAATCGAGAGTTTCAACATCCTATAATAAAACATATCAACCGTAAAATTGAATATCTTATTGATGAGGTATTTCCAGCCTCAGATTCTTGCAGGCAAAGTTGTATAATTAGCTAGTAGAAGTAAAAATTCCTAGTGCTGCTCAAGTTATTGAAAAAATTACTTTCGAGAGCAGGACTGACTTACAATGATGATCGTAAATGGTTTTTATCGCCTCCTTTAGCCAACTCAAGCTCTTTAGTTAAGTGAGTAAAAAGATTAGTACAACTTAGTGCGCTTAATTGAAATTGCTTTTCTTGATTTGACAATAGTATACCATCGACGGTGACTGATAGAAATTTTTCTGAACTCAGGCTGCCTTCGGGAGGTGTTAACACGCTATTGTTAGTTGGAACTTTATCTAAAAATCGATTCTTGTATTTAACTAAATTTGGATTGATATTAAAATCAGCGCAAAAAACCAAGCGATTAAAGGCATAGCTATCTAAAATCGCAGCAGTTAGATAACAATATACTTTGCCATAGGCAGTCAAGGCGGATTCTGATACAGCTTGTTCATTTCTGGAAAAAGGAAAATGTGCTAAAGCTAAAAATTGCTTTTGGTTATTTTTGTCCAATTCCCAAATTTGAAGTCGATTAGCTAATTCTGAGGAGACAGAAAATTTTTTAACTAAAGGGCACGGAGTTTTTTTTACTTTAAATTCTCTATCTGCAAGCATTAATAATCCCCAATTGTTAAAATGTTTCATATCTGGTTTATAAAAATCATGGTTGGCTGTTAACCGCCTCATCCATGGAAATTGGTTAAGGGTAGTAAATAATGTCCTAACATGATCAGGTTCAATAGGCCCTTCACATATTCCTACGGCACAAATTTGTGGTTGATAATAAACGATTTCAGCAATAACATAAGCAATTAATCTAAGGCGTTGCAAATATTGAGAATTATTTTCTATCATTTTAAAACCATTATTGAAACCTTTGTCTTTGCGGAGCATGGCCTTCATCATGACATTCCAAAACAAAACATTATAGTGAACAATGGGATGATGGTCAGATACTTGTGCGCTAATTACATCATTACCATCTAAACAAGCCAAACTATACTCATTATAAGATTCAATCCTATTCTTTATCGATTTCATATTGTGCCTCATTAATTTATTTTTTAATAAGGTCATGATGGCGCTTAAGCAATGATCTGTAAAATAGATTGATTTTATTGTTTTAATAGTCAGAATCTATTATAGTGCTTTAAGATATCCCTTTACAAAGCTAAGATTAATCGTTATAAAAACAGTCTGAATTTTTCATCTAACTGGGATAGCCTATGTCTCTTGATAATAAAATCCGCTGTGCTTGGGCAAATGGTGACGCGCTAAATATTCAATATCATGATTTAGAATGGGGTGTACCCATCCACGATGAGCGTTTGTTATTTGAATTTTTAGTTCTAGAAGGTATGCAAGCTGGCTTAAGTTGGTTAACAATATTAAAAAAACGCGAGCATTACAGAACATGTTTTGATAATTTTGAGGCTAAAAAAATTGTAAAATATAACCAGAAAAAAATAAATATGTTGATGTTAGATTCTGGAATTATACGTAATAAATTGAAAATTCATGCGATCATTACTAACGCCAATTCTTTTTTAAAAATAAAAAGAGAACAGGGTGATTTTTCCAAATATCTTTGGGGATTTGTCAATGAGAAACCCGTTAAAAACCATTGGAAAAAACTTCAGCAAATCCCAACTACTTCTAGTATATCAGATATAATGTCTAAGGATTTGAAGAAGCGCGGTTTTAAATTTGTGGGCAGTACAATCTGTTATGCCTTCATGCAAGCAGTGGGGATGGTAAATGATCACACGACGAACTGCTTTTGCTATAAAAAATAAGTCGAAATCCCTATAATGAATATAAAATTCAAAGCAATTGCCCGAGTTCTGGGCTATACTTTTTAACAAAGTGACTTAGGAGAGGGAAATGAGTTCCAACGTAAAATTAGAGATTTTAACCCCAGATAACTGTAGTTTATTACTAATTGATTACCAGCCACAAATGGTATTTGGTGTTAGCGGCATTGATCGACAAAGTTTGAAAAATAATGCTGTTGCCCTAGCTAAATCTGCCAGATTATTTAAAGTGCCTACTGTCATTACCGCAGTAGAAACCGAAAGCTTTAGTGGGTATGTATTACCCGAGCTTTTGGATGTTTTTCCTAATCAAGATATCTACGAGCGTAGCAGTATGAACTCATGGGATTCAGACGCTGTGCGCAAGGCGATTGCACGTACCAATAATAAAAAATTAATTTTGGCTGGGCTGTGGACTGAAGTTTGCATCAATCTTTGTGCATTATCAGCTATGCAAGAAGGATATGAAATTTATATTGTGGAAGATGCATGTGGTGGAACCAGTGAATTGGCTCACAGAGTGGCAATGAAACGATTAATACAAGTGGGTGCAGTACCATTAACTTGGCAACAATTATTGCTGGAATGGCAGCGTGATTGGTCAAGGAAAGAAACATATGATGGGACTTTGGATATTGTCAAAGAACACAGCGGTGCTTATGGTATCGGTGTTGATTATGTTTATACCTTAGTTCATAAACAAAAAGCGCGGACTCGGTCCACTGGTAAAATGCTTAAATAAGTATTTTGGTTGACATTATTTTTTTAATGGTCATCGAAGGGCCTGGAACTTTTAATAAATAACACCGCCGTTGCTATTGCTAATAAACAATTTCAAAAATTTGGAAACAATAAATTTTAAGGGATTTGCATGTTATATAAACTAACTGTGCCTTTGATTTTGGCCTCTGCATCGCCTGTGAGGCATAAAATGCTGTTGGAAATGGAGGTATCTCATCGAGTCATTGTTTCACCTATTGATGAGGAGCAAAAAAAAAAGATATTGAACATCTTTCTATTTCTGATCAAGCAAAAAATCTGGCTTACCTAAAGGGTTTAGTGATCAGCCAGCAACATCCTCATGCATTGGTTTTATCGGCAGACCAAATTGGAGAATACCAAGGTAACCCCCTATACAAACCACTGAGCTACGAAAAAAATGTTGCTTTGCTAACAATGTTAAGTGGACATACGCATTATCAACACACGGCCGCTTGCTTGTTTTATCAAGGTGAGGCCATAATGAACTTTTTTGAAATGGTTTCGCTCACAATGCGTAAGCTCTCAATTGAAGAAATTATTGCTTATGTGGATATGGCTCAACCTTGGAATTGCTGCGGCGGTTACCGATATGAGGCGTTAGGAAAGCATTTATTCGCACATATTAAAGGTGACCCAGATAGTGTGTTAGGTTTGCCATTGTTGCAAATTTTGACTTATCTTCATCAACATAATTATTTACAACTGGAGGTTGATGAAGTTGTGCGCAGACGCTAACCTTTTATATTGAGAATCAAGTGGCTAAATATATTGCTAAAAAACCAGATAAAAATGGATATATTCATTTCACTGCAGAAGAACATGATATTTGGGCTGTTCTAATAGAAAGACAAATGTGTGTGGTTCAAGGTAGAGCTTGCGATGAATATATTCAAGGTTTGGAAAAATTAAATTTTTCTAAAACGCGCATCCCCCAATGCCATGAAATTTCTGAAGTGTTACAAGAAGCTACTGGTTGGTCTGTCGTGCCTGTTCCCGCAATCATTCCATTGACGGAATTTTTTAAATTGTTAGCAAACCGAAAATTTCCAGCGGCAAGTTTTATTCGTGTGAAAGAAGATTTAGATTTTTTACAAGAACCAGATATTTTTCATGAATATTTTGGACATTGTCCTTTATTAACGAATCCGGCTTATGCAGATTTTGTTCATTGGTATGGTGAAACCGTTTTACAATTTACGCCGCCTCAGCAATCATTATTGGGTCGTTTATTTTGGCATACTATCGAGTTTGGGTTGATAGAAACCGAGCATGGTTTACGGATTTATGGTGGGGGTATTTTATCTTCTTTTGCCGAAACTGTGTACTCATTAGAAAATCCAGGGGTACAGCGTATACCATTTGATATTTTAAAAGTTTTAAATTCCAATTATCGTTATGATGAAATTCAAAAACATTATTATGTCATTAAAAACTTAAATCAATTATTTAATCTTAAAGATGAGCGAATTGTGCCTTTAATCAAAGCAATTTCGACAGGAGAAAATCCAGGCGAAGATTTTATATTTTGTTAGTTTAGGCCGCTATTCATCCCCATCCCCGCTCCCCGATGGGAGAGGGGATAATCATTTTCCGGTATTGGCTATTTCATTCATTTCCTTAAAAATATCATTCTTATTTCTTTATGGAGAATTGTATGAAAAATTTATCACAATTATTTCTGATCAATAGCCCACAATTAGATAAAACTGCTCTGCATCTTTATGCCAAAGCTGTTAAAAAAATTAAATTTCGTTTAAAAGCTAAGAATAAAACTGCCATTATAGGGGCGGATGAAGTATCAGCCGAATTGGAAACCATGTTAAGAAGAGATTTTTATCGGCAAGATCTTTTAAATCCGCAATTATTTTTAATCCTTAAGGAAGCGGTTTACAATTGGCAACCTAAGATTATGGATGACCCTAAATCTATGCAAAAATTTGGGCTAATACAGAATCTTTTACTTGCCATTTTACCCATATTTCGTAAAAAACAGTTATTAGATAAGGTTTGTAACAATTATAAAAGACATTTAGCCTCAGCTATCACTAAGAGTGAATTTTTTAATGAAAAGATAGATTCAAAATCAATTCAAGCTTCATCAGTCATTAATTTAAAGATGGTCGATATCTTTGTCAAACGACAAGTTAAGCAAAAAATAGCCGATGAAAATCTGCAATTGTCGATTGAAAAATATAAAGCGGTGGACAAAATTCAGAAAACATTACACAGCAAATGTGATGCGACGCAGCAGCTTCACTGTTTTCGTCATGAATTTATCAACCAACGCGCCATTATCGAAAAAAAACGTGATAAAAAAACCATGATTTTTGTCAAGACGGTCATTACCGTATTTTCGATTGGATTAGCGGCCGTATTTGGTATTTGGAACATTAAAGGACGACAAACAACAAACAAAATAAATAGTATTCTGGCCGCTTAACTCCAGTAGAACAATCTAAAAGAAACTAGGTAAATAGTAGGGCCCGTCTCCAATTAGCGCCCCTACAACTTCGTCCCTCGTACAAGCTGTGGGACGAAGTTGTTGGGACAATTGACGACAAGTCCTAATAAAAAATGTAATCAGAATACACTCGTCATTTAGTGATCCAAGAATCACACTATTAAGGTTTTTGAAGGAGAAGAGACATAATTTTTATTGAATTTTTTTCCATTTCCTTGTTTTACCAATTCGTTGGCCTCTTTAATTACTTTTGGTTGAAAAAATCTATTAATATTTTTACCAACGGTTGTTATTTTTTTTGTTAATGCTCTTGCAACGAAAGGCCCCGTAAAACAGAAACTTATAAAGACAATTGGAATTGCTACGATGACTAAAGCTGCGACAGTAACCTTAGTGGCTGCCATACAGAAATAATCTTTTAGTTTTCTGTTTGAGGCATATTTATTTATTGCATGATATTTTTTTTGCGAAGTTTTTCTATTGCTAATAATAACCTTAGTCATTTTAGCAGCTCTTCTACATTCCACAACGCCGGGAAGTGTTCGCAAATTTTTCGGATCTATTGGCTTATGGGCAGGGGCTGGTTTACCCTTAGGGAGAGATTGCAAATGAGTAAAAATTTCTTTTTGTGCACTTTCCCTAAGTTCAAGTAAAGAAGCTTTAAAATTCTTGTATATAGGTGTTTTTGGTATTTCTAGAATTTGTTTGTCCAACTGCCTTAAAAGCACACAGGAGATCAAAACCTTTCTTGAATTAATATCTAATTTTTTTAATTGCTTGCATTCTGGAGATAAAATATCGTCCCTTTTTACTTCGCCGGTGATTAATTTTTCATATAAGTAGGGTTTATCCTGTTTAATGATTTCCATCTCACTTTTATCTTTAGGAGATTTATATTCTCTACTGTCATTGCTGGCTAAAGACTCATCATATGTAATGGATAAATTATTAGTGATGATTCTGTTTACCAATCGAAACCTTGAAGCAAAATGTTGTTTTTCTTCAGCTTCCGCTAATTCTGGATCTAAAAGAAATTTTAAAGGCACTTGGTTGCTTATTATCTTAGAGTATAATTCTGGATATTGTTCCCAAAATAATTGTTGATGATGTCTATTTATAAACTCATTAGGTCGCGGTGTGTATAATTCTAAATTTTGTGTAAATGGCCTCGCTTCCTTAGTGTATACGATTCTTTCCATTGGGCCCAATTTATATTTGTATTTATCAGTTCCAACCTGAGTACAAGCATAAAGTTCAATTAATTTGGCAGGTTTTTTAATAATTCCATTGGCTTTTTCTACGCCTAAAAGATCCATAGTTTTTTTAGCACCCTCGTCGGTTACTTTTGTTCCTTTACTTTCAACTTCAGCAATAAAATTGGCTAAGTGATATTCGGTAATTTGAGTTGGAACTGGAGTATGAGCATTTTTTGAAGTAATTTCATGATAAATTCGCGAATCGATTTGATTTTTAGTTTTTAATTGGGGTCCTTCCGTGATGTGCGGAAAATCTATCCAAAATCTTATTCTACCATTTAATTGAATTAACTGATCTCCATTGTTATTGCTGTCTCCAAAAATATAGACCATCCGTCCTTTTTTAATTAATACAGGCGCTTTGTTGTGTTCTGCAGAAACTTGCGCAGCTTGTTTTCTGATGTCTGCTAGACTTTTGTTTTTTAACACATTCAGTAACACAATATCATAATTATTATCAATACCAGCAACCTGAGAGTGAGTTCCATGAACCGGAAAAACATTTAACTGCAATTTTTGGGTTGGATTTTCTTTTTTTTCATCATCATCTTTGATTTTTACATTGGACTTAGTTTCCGGTTCATAAAAATTTACTTTTAATCGCCCATCTTCAAAAGATTGTGGATGAAACTCTTTGCTTTCATCTCCGGTTGCTAATAAAATTGTGCATTTAATAATATTTGGAGGCAGGTTTTGAGTTCTTGGATCTTTCAAGCCATCAAGAAGACCAGCCACCGGGTCGATTAAAAATAAGTGAATAGGGGTTGTATAACCCAAGTCGAATAATTTGTTCGCTAAGTGAATGGCCGTAATACCGCCACGGCTCCAACCGTTGATGGTAATTGCTTCATAGTTCCCATTGGCTATAATGGTTGTCGCCTTATTAACATTTTCTTCACGACCTTCACCCTTGATGATAGCGCGATAAAATTTGTTGAATGGGTTTATTACGGGATAACTGGTGCCATAGAAATCGTAAATTATTTCAGGGTTCAAGCGAGGCTTCTTTAATTCCTCTGATTTTTTTTGATGTTGATCGTTCTTTTCTTCATGTTTCAAAAGAAGTTCTTGACTTAATTTCTCAAGTTCATTTTTTTGTCTTTTTTCTTCAGCAGTTAATAATCTATTTATTTCTTCATTTATCGCAGCCTTATCTTTATTTAATACCGTACTGTTTTCACCAGGACATGTGTAAGTATTATCAGATTCCGAACCGATACCAGGAAAATACACCTTCTCCGTATGATTTGGAGGGGGGCTATGGCCATTATTAAGCTGAATTTCATCATATACTTGCTTATTAAGTTGGCTAGAGGTTTTAACAACAGTTTTTAATGAGTCAAGCGTTGAAGGATCTGGGAATTCGACGATATTTTGCAGACTCTCATGAAGCTTAGTTGACATCCATTTATTATGAGTAGTCGAAAAACCATAAATATAGATCCAATTTTTATGCTTGATTAAAACCGGAGCATTATCATGCTTGGAGGAGGCTTTTTCGGCAATTTTCGTTATATTTTCTTTAACTTTGACAGATATTAAAACCAGATTATATCCCCGCCAATAATCTTTATTATGTATTCGGGTGATAGAGGCCGAGCCTGGAGCGCCTTCATCCTCTTCGATATGTATTTCATCAGCTCGGAAATTTTTATGGAACTTGGCGACGCTTGAATTATCTCCGATGTTAAATCCGGTCCCATCGAAGGATAGTAATATGTGTTTACCCACTGATTTCTTTTTTTCACTGTTATCATGCATATCCGATTACCCTCAACTTTTCCTTTCTTAATTATTTTTAACATACCGATATTAAAGAAATATTAAATCAAAAATAATTTTAAATTCATTTTGTTCAGATCAGAGTGGTTCGCGAAATCTTTATGTATCACATGCCTTATGTACCAAATGCTCTGAATGTATATTAAAGATTTTTTTGATGACTTGGGATTGGTTGAAATGTCATTAGCAGTCATCCCGCGGCTTGACCGCGGGATGACAGGACTGCGCAGGATGACGTTGCCGGGCAGTTTTCTATCAGGCGTGAGTTATGCCGTCCGCAGCTAACTGTAATTTTTCATTTTCAGTCAAACATAATTCTATTAACGGTGCTATAGACGGAGATGAGATATAAAATTGGCAATTTTCCTCAATATTCTTTCGATAGAAGGCGCCACCATAGCCGATAAAGCGCGTTACTAAATCTTTAACAGATAAATCATTTAAGCCATCGCCAATAAAGGCAATGCGCTCATGACGTTTTTTTATTTTTTCCACAATTTGGCGTTTTCCTTGGGTATGAATAAGAGGAGATTGATGATCGAAATTAACATACTGACCTTTTTCATCAAAAAAAACATCGACGGCAAAAATATTCTCATGCTTAATATCAAGAAGCTCACCGAATCCGGTGACTGCTAAAGATATCCCAGCTGAAACGATATAAATGTGTTTATTAAATGCTTTGAGTACAGCTAAAACCGCCGGTAAATCAGGACTGATATGTTGAAAATAACGTTGGGCTAAGGACAAAACTTGCTGAAAAGAGGGCAGCACCAAATTGAGACGTTGCGAATAAAGCTGTGGATTAAGCCCTGAAAGACCCATGGCAGTAGCGGTTAATTTCCGCACTTGTTCACCAACTCCATTGTCATTAGCTAATTCATCAATGCCTTCAATATGGCTCATTGTTCCATCACAATCAAAAACAATCGCTTCAATAGGCAGCGTTAATTGATCGTTATTGCTTAACATGGTTTTTCCTTGCTTTATTTAAAAAAGTAACAGAAAATCATAAGTTCCCGCAGAAGAGAGCTCTCGCCTAAACATAGGCGTCAAAGGGAGCTCAGCGGAAATGGCTGCAGAAAATTGTTATTGTAATATTTGTTTTATTTTTTTTCTAGGGGGAAAATGATGTTTAAGATTCAGCTACTCAATGCGATTGATCCGATCGGATTAAAGCTTTTTCCAGTCGAAACTTATCAAACCGGCAATCAAATTGCTGATGCAGATGGTATTTTGGTACGTTCCACATCTATGCACGATTTACCCTTAGCACCAAGCATAAAAGTGATTGCTCGTGCAGGAGCAGGAGTTAATAATATTCCAGTGAGTAAACTCACCCAATTAGGCATCCCGGTACTAAATACGCCTGGTGCAAATGCCAATGCAGTAAAAGAATTAGTTATTGCCGGAATGTTGATCGCAAGCCGTAACTTACACCAAGCATGGGATTATGTACGAAATCTTTCTGGGGATGATGCGGCTATTAATGGACAAGTCGAGCGCGAAAAAAAACGCTTTTCAGGATTTGAATTGCCAGGAAAAACACTTGGAGTGATTGGCCTTGGCAGTATTGGAGTTAAAGTCGCGAATAGTGCTGTGGCCTTAGGCATGCGTGTGATTGGGTATGATCCTAGTATCACCGTACAAAGAGCATGGGAGCTGTCGGCGCAAGTCGAAGCAAGTAATCAACTTGATAATTTACTCAGGCAAGCTGATTTTATCAGTTTACATATTCCTTTAAATTCTGAGACTCAGCAATTAATGAATGATGCACGTTTCCGTTTAATAAAACCAGGAACAATATTGCTTAACTTTGCTCGCGAAGGGATAGTAGACACCCAGGCTGTCATTAACGCTCTCAAAGAAAAACAGTTATCCGCTTATGTCTGCGATTTTCCTTGTTCACAATTAAAAGATTTTCCCAATGTGATTTGCTTGCCACACCTTGGCGCATCAACCCGAGAGGCCGAAGAAAATTGTGCGATTATGGCTGTTAAACAAGTGCGTGAATTTTTGGAAACTGGAAACATTATCAATTCAGTTAATTTTCCAACGATAGAAATGCCTTTAAAAAAAGGTTTACGTTTAGTCATTGCTAATGCCAATATTCCCAATATGGTTGCGCAAATATCAACTTTGCTTGCTAAGGAAAATATAAATATTATCGATTTATTGAATAAATCGCGTGATGAAATTGCTTTTACTTTAATTGATGTTCAAGGTGAAGTGAGTGCAAAATTAATCAGTGCGATTTCCGACATTTCTGGAGTGAAACAAGTGCGCTGTATCACTCAATCCGGTTATGGCCTTCAAAATTTGGATATAGACAACCATTCTAAGGTCAATGTTTAAATAATGAAAAATCACTGGCAACCGGCGAAAAGAATTGTCATCAAAATTGGCTCTGCCTTATTAGTGGATGCCTCTAGTGGCTCGATACATTATGAATGGTTGATGAGTTTGTGTGAGGATGTCGCCCAATTATGGCAACAGCAAAAACAAGTGATTATTGTCTCTTCGGGTGCAGTGGCGATTGGTCAACGTCACTTAGGTTTGCAGCGCTCGCGCGCTCAATTGGAAGAACAGCAAGCGGCGGCAGCCGTAGGGCAAATTCGTCTTGCCCATGCATATCAAGAGGCACTTTCCAAACATGGAATTACTGTGGCCCAAATCCTGCTGACGCTAGGTGATAGTGAAAATCGTCAACGATATCTAAATGCACATCATACTTTAGAGACTTTATTACGCCTCAAAGTCGTACCTGTGATCAATGAAAATGACACCGTGGCTACCTCGGAATTGCGATACGGTGATAATGATCGGTTGGCGGCGCGTGTAGCACAGATGGTAGCTGCTGACGTGTTGGTGTTATTATCGGATATTGATGGTTTATATGAAAGTGATCCACGCAAAGATCCCCAAGCGAATTTTATTCCAGAAGTCCATCAGCTAACGCCAGCCATAGAAGCGATGGGTCAAGGATCTGGTAGTGATTATGGTACAGGAGGAATGAAAACTAAGTTAGCTGCAGCGCGTATCGTAATGGATAGTGGTTGCCGAATGGTTATTTGTAAAGGCAGTCATATTCACCCATTGGCTCAGCTTAAACAACAGCAGCCTTGCACTTGGTTTTTGCCTAGTATTTCGCCGCGAAGTGCGCGCAAAAATTGGCTGGCCCAACATTTACAGCCCTTGGGTAATATTTTTATTGATGAAGGGGCAGCTCAGGCATTGTCAAATGGAAAAAGTTTGTTGGCGGTTGGCGTGATTGGCATTGAAGGGAAATTTCATAAGGGTGATCCGGTGCGAATTATATATCAACGACAGGAGATTGCCCGGGGTCTATGCAATTTTCATGCTTATGAGGCGAAACTTATCATGGGTCAACAAAGCAGTGAAGTCGAAAAAATTCTAGGTTACCGAGCAAGTGAAGAAATGATTCATCGTGATGATTTAGTGGTGTTGGTTTAATAACCCCCTCTCCCATCAGGGGGGGTGAGGGATTGAATATATTTTTTTAAAAAGGCTTTTAAGCGTTATAGGTATCAAATGAATTCTACTCTTGAAAACATAGGAAAAGCTGCAAAAATCGCCAGTCAATTGTTGGCTAAGGCAACTAATTCGCAAAAAAATATTGCACTGCGCAGTATTGCGCAGTCCTTAGCTGATCATCAAACCCAAATCCTTGCGGCTAATCAGCAAGATGTCATGACGGCTAAACAAAAGAATCAATCCCCAGAATTTATAGATCGATTAACGTTAAAAACTCTAACTATCGATGCGATGAGACAATCATTGCTTGCTATTGCTGAGTTACCTGATCCAATAGGAACGGTCCTGGCCACTTGGACCAGACCTAACGGCTTGTTAATTTCTCGCGTTCGAACTCCTTTAGGAGTTTTAGCTGTGATCTACGAGTCTAGGCCGAATGTCACTATAGATGCAGCAGGTTTATGTTTGAAGTCAGGCAATGCAGTCATACTTCGTGGGGGGTCAGAAAGTTTTCTCAGTACCCAATCGTTATTACCGTGTATTCAACAGGGTCTGCATGCGGCGAATTTACCGGCAACTTGTGTGCAAATGCTGCCTACCCCGGATCGCGCTGCGGTAAGCGAATTATTGCAAATGGATCAATACATCGATGTGGTGGTGCCGCGCGGCAGTCAAGCTCTAATTGAACGCGTCAGTCGCGAAACACGAATTCCAATCTTTAAACATTTAGCAGGCAATTGTCATACTTATGTTCATGCCTCAGCCGAGCCGAACATGGCCAAATCGGTTTTACTGAATGCGAAAATGCGACGCACTGGCATTTGTGCAGCCACAGAAACTTTGTTAATCGATCGAGTATTGGTGTCTACACTGTTGCCTCAGTTGATTGAAGCATTGCAACAGGCAAATTGTGAAGTCAGGGTCGATCAGGAGCTGAGCGAACATTTTCCAGAATTAAAAATTGCTAGCGAGGATGATTGGGATACTGAGTTTTTAGCGCCAATTATCGCGATAAAAGTAGTCACCAATGTCGATGAGGCAATTGCTCATATTGGTCGGCATGGTACTCAACATACAGAAGCGATTATTGCGCAAGATACTGCAGCTGCTGAAAAATTTTTACAAGAAGTGGACAGTGCGATTGTGATCCATAACGCCTCGACTCAATTTGCTGACGGAGGTGAATTTGGGATGGGCGCTGAGATGGGTATTTCCACTGGAAAATTGCATGCGCGCGGTCCTATTGGCGTTGAACAATTAACGACTTTTAAATATCATCTACGTGGCAATGGCCAAATTAGACCGTAATTCTAGATTTTGCAATATTTTAAGATAATTCATCATCCATATGAAATTTCCTACGTAATGGAAGCAGATTGTAGCGCATATGTTTTTTTGCCAGATATATATACTGTAATGAGTATTAATCTAAGAAAGGGAACACTAATGATTAAGAAAAAATCAGTACGTATCATTAAAAATGAGCCAAAAGAAATCAGTGGGTTGGCTTCTTTGGACTCGGAGCTACAAGTCCGTATCCGCCGTTACCTTGCGCTCGGCGACTTTAGAAGTGCCAAGGCTTTGTATGATGACGGCCTTGAATCTAAGCGCAGTGGCGCGTATTAGCTCTTATTCCCTCTCCCGGACGAGAGGGGAAATGCCGGAATTTTTTCCTGAATTGGCCTTTCTAATTCTAAATTAATATTATTCTGTTCTTCTTCAATTAAACAATATTGAGACAAAAAAAGTGTAATAATACTAAAAGGTAAAATACAGCCAACATCGAAAGGAAATTTTAAAATTCCAATACCGCCAAAGGAACCTATATAGGAAAACACTAATAAAATAGTTATATATGAAAAAAACCAATAAACACTTCGTTTATATCTGAATAAATTTTTTCGTTGAAAGATTGAATTAATAATCATTCCCACCCACATCGACAAGTAAAGCTTCCAGATAATTTCAAAACTGCACCAATACAACATTAAGTTGCAAAAATAAAAAGCCAAGTATGAAAAAAAAACGCCTCCCCACAATCTAAATGGACGAGACGCATCAGGATAGAGCTTACGCAAAGCCAATAAGCAGATCGGCCCGATACCATAAGAAAGAATACTTGTGGAAGAAAGGAAGGCAACCATTTTTGCCCATCCTGGAAACGGTAAAAATGACAATATTCCCACCAATAAATTCACATACAAAGTAACAATGGGAATTTTGAACCGATTTAATTTCAATAAAACTTTTGGCAAATGTTCGTGCAAAGCCATGCCATATAAAATCCGGGAAGTTGCCGCTGTATAAACTAAAGTGGTGCCGAAAGGAGAAAATGAGGCATCAAACATCAATAAAAAGGCCACGGTACTTAATCCTAAGATTAAACTTAGGCCCACTAGGGGTCCGCTGTCATTTGTAAAGCTCAAATGTTGCCAGCCATGAGACAAATAGTTTTTAGGAATGGCAACGATAAAACTAAGCTGCAACATGAAATATAAAATAAATCCAATGCCTACAGCGCCTAGAATTGCAATTGGAATATTACGTTGAGGATTTTGGACTTCCCCCGCTAGCATTAATCCATTTTGAAAACCGGTGAATGCAAAGACGACGCCGCCCAAAGATAAAGCAGAAAAAATATGGATCCAGGTTTGTTGATCAGATAGATGGAAATCAATATTTGCAAACGAGTGGGCGGAATGTAATAAGCTAAATATAGCAATACTAGGCACCAAAAATTTTATAAGACTGGCATATTTATTACATTCGGCTAGCATTTTAACCCCAAAACTATTCAGTAACACCACGCCAATCATTATTAATATTGCGATAAAATAACCATAGGAGGACAATTCTATACGACCATTTTTAATGACAAGGCTTGGAAAAAAATAACTGCTATATTGCAAGATAGCTTGAATTTCTATAGGTGTCATGACCACATAAGATAACCATGAAACCCAAGCAAATAAGAAACCTACTTCTTTGCCATGGCTAAACGTAGGGTAATTGGTCATTCCTCCTGAAATAGGCAGCATGGCTCCAAGTTCGCATAAAGGCAGGGCAATAAATAACATAAATAAAGCGGCGATGATCCAACTAATTAACGCAGCGCTGCCAGCGATTTGTGCGCTAATAAAAGGACTAAATAACCAGCCAGAGCCGATCATTCCTCCTGCGGCTGCAATTAAAACATTCGTGGCAGAGATATCACGTTTTAATTTATCCATGCCGGCGATTGTATCATGTTGCAACTAATTAACTAATAATTTTCGTAGAAAACTCCCTACGCCATGGGGGATTGCAAGGGGGAGCTGCGCGAAGCGCTCCCCCTTCATTGCGAGCATCGGCTTTGCCGAGCGGATCATAAAATCAATACACTGCGGGATAAGTTCCGTAGGGATTACATGAACTGTAATAATTTGGGTTGCATCCGCCGCCGCAGCGGTTAGCTCCGCAGCCGGTGTAAGCACAACTATTAACCCGATAACAGCTGTAAGTAGCAGCGCAAGAACTCGGACAGCAGGGGCTAACTACCGAAACTGCTTGATCGCAGCCACCGGTGACCCAAGGTGCGCATCCAGAAAGACCCATCACGGCGGCGGTCGCGCATAAAAATGTCGTTATTTTTGCAGATAGTGTTAGTTTAATCATAATTTCCCTCTTTATGTTAGACAATTATTTCCATGACTCAATTATAGCACTCATTTTGAACAATTGTGGTGGGAGAGGTGGGTATGAGTAGGTTGTTTAATAGGCAGCTTTTTGTTAATATTTACCCCCTCCATTTCGGATAACTTATGAAATATATTGTCAATGTGTCATTACTGCGTGATAACCGAAAATATCGCTTATTATTTTCAGGTCAATTTATTTCGTTTATGGGCACCATGATCACTGGAGTGGCGGTGCCTTATCAGGTTTACCATATCACTGGCTCGACTTTAATGGTGGGTTTGATTAGCTTATTTCAATTAGTGCCCTTACTATTTACTGCTTTACTGGGGGGAATTTTGGCTGATCGCCATAATCGCCGAAAATTGATATTACTGACTGAAATTTTAATGGCTATGGGTAGTTTGTTATTAGCAATAAATTCGATGCTCCCTCATCCTTCATTATGGTTTTTATTTTTAGTTGCGGTGATTGTCTCAGGTATTAATGGTTTACACCGCCCGGCGTTGGATAGCATTGTTCAGCAAATTGTAGCCAAAAAAGATTTTGCCATGGTGGCGACTTTGAACAATTTTATTTTTAGTATTGGCTTGATTGCAGGGCCGGCGATCGCAGGCTTGATGATTGCTCGTTTTGGTCTAGTCGCTACCTTTATGGTAGATTTTGGAACGTTTCTATTTTCTCTTTTAATGGTCGTATTGATTGGTCAGGTTAGCCAGCCTCTGCTTGCTAAGGCGCAATCTATTTTGGGGGCATTAAAAGAGGGCTTTTCATATGCTTTCTCGCGACAAGAGTTAGTTGGCACCTATTTAGTGGACTTCATTGCCATGATTTTTGGAATGCCAATGGCGCTATTTCCTGCTATTGCCCAAGCTCACGGTGGACCAGAAATTTTAGGCTTATTATATTCAATGCCTGCGGTGGGTTCTTTCTGTGTTTCTTTCTTTGGTGGCTGGGTTAGTTTGATAAAAAGATATGGGGTTGCCATTGCAATATCAGCCTCGATATGGGGCATCGCCATTATTTTATTTGGCTTAGGTTTAAAAATAAATTTAATCTTGGCTTTATTTTTTTTAGCGATCGCGGGCGCTGCCGATGCAGTCAGTGGGATTTTTCGAAGTACTTTGTGGAACCAAACAATTCCCACCGAACTTCGTGGCCGTTTATCAGGAATTGAAATGATTAGTTATTTAAGTGGGCCTAAGTTGGGCGATACAGAAGCTGGTTTGGTGGCTGCATTGTTTGGGGTAACCGCATCCATTGTATCCGGTGGTATTTTTTGTGTGATAGGGGTTGTACTATCGTGTTTCTATCTACCTAAATTTTGGCGCTATAACTCCGATAATTTGTCTGTGGACAATAGTATTTGTAATCGATATGATAACGCTTAGCTCGGAAATATCCGATTGGAAATAAGGATTATTTCCTTATTCATTTTTTGTATTAATTCGCATGGAGGTGTCTTCTTATGTTAGCTGCTCATATCAGTTTTTCTCTTGGTTTGATTGCTTTAGTTATTGGTCTTTCATTATTCCTTTGGTCTTTGCGAGCCGAACCTGGTCCTGGAATTGCTTTGGCAAAAGCAGTGGGAATCATCGTTTTCATTCTCGCCATTCTTCAATTAATCTTCACTATTTATTCAGGAATTCGTTATAAAGGCGAATACTGTAAAGGTCGGAAAGGCTGTGATCATTGTCCAATGAAAAATCAGTCCACTGACAATAGTCCTGTGGTAGCGCCTTCTGTTCCTCAATCGCAACCCTATACGGCACCTCAAAACCCATCAAATACTCCTTCCAATAACACTTCGGACAATACCCAATAGCTAAATTAACTCCTGAAGAGAAAGCTATTTTTGCTGAGGCGATGCGGAATGTATCGCCTCACTCTAAGAAGAATTTGCGTCCCCGACGGCTAAAAAAAATCCATGTTGAAGTTCCATTAATTGATTTGCATGATTTGCCGGAAGAGGCCTGGGTGAATAGTGAAGAACATCTTGCTTTTAGTCGCGGTGGTTTGCAGCATAATTTAATGAAAAAACTCGCCCATGGTAAGTTAGCGATTGAAAAACATCTGGATTTACATGGATTAACTGTTAACCAAGCTTTAGCGCAAACACAGATTTTTCTCGAACAATGTCAACATGAAGGTGTTCGATTTGCATTACTTGTCCATGGTAAAAGTTATAAAAATAATAAACCAATTCTCAAAAATGCCTTAAATATTTGGTTACGTATTCAACCGGAAATTTTAGCATTCCAAACGGCCATCCCACGCCACGGAGGGGCAGGAGCCTTATATCTTATCATTAAAAAATTATGAATAAAAATTAATGCTATCGATCTGCCGGATGGTCACGAGAAACAGTATGCGTTTTTGATGTATGCTTGATGGTAGGGATTTAAGACAGTTTATCAAATCACCCATTGAGTTTGAGCTTCAAATGTCAAAATGTTAAGATGATCTTTATGAAAGTCACTCAGCAGCTACGCCAAATGATTAACGGCGAAAAATCTATCATTGCTCCAGGAGTATATGATGGCCTATCGGCTTTATTAGCAAAACGTGCTGGATTTTCACTTATATATGCAAGCGGTGGTGCAATCGCACGTAGTGCAGGGTACCCAGATCTAGGCCTCTTAACCATGACTGAAGTGGGTTCGGCGGTTGCAAATATCGTCAATGCTTCCGGTTTACCAGTAATTGCTGATGCGGATACGGGTTTTGGGAATGAAATTAACACCTGGCGTACAGTTCAAGAATTTGAACGCTTAGGAGTTGCGGGTTTGCATCTTGAAGATCAAACATTTCCTAAACGCTGCGGACATTTGCATGATAAAACCCTTATTCCTACGGCTGAAATGTGTTTAAAATTAAAAATTGCGAGACAAAATTTACGTGATCCAGATTTTGTCTTAATTGCTCGCACCGATGCAATAGCGGTTGAAGGAATAGACGCAGCCATTGCTCGTTCTAAAGCCTACATAATGGCAGGAGCTGACGTAATTTTTGTTGAAGCGCCAGAAACTCTCGAGCAAATTTACAAAATAGCAACTCATATTCAACATCCAAAACTCATCAATATGTTTTATGGTGGTAAAACTCCACTGATTCCAGCCCATGAATTGGAAAAATTAGGCTATCGAATTATCATTATTCCATCCGATTTACAGCGCGCAGCAATTAAAGCCATGCAAATAACATTATCAGCAATCAAGGAAAATGGTAATAGTAATAAAATAGCCGAACAATTGGTGTCATTTAAAGAAAGAGAATTAATAGTTGAGACTGAAAAATATTTGCAAATGGATCAAGCTAATGAATAAATGCGAAGAGAAAATAAAATGAAAAATCTAAATGAGCTTATAACAATCATAAAAGATTTTCCTAAACCAGGGGTTTTATTTCGTGATATCTCTCCCTTGCTAAAAATAAAATTTACCGAATCAATAGATAACATGAGTGGGTTATTTTCTATTTCTGAATGGGAGCAGTTCGACCTAATAGCAGGTATAGAATCTAGAGGGTTTATTTTTGCCTCTGCATTAGCATTCAAACATCACAAAGGATTCTTAAAAATTCGCAAACCCGGTAAGTTACCCAAAGTAGTCGGGAAGGTAGATTACGGTTTAGAATATGGCGCCAGCAGTTTGGAAATGCAACAAGGAAATAACGAAAAAATTCTTATTGTTGATGATCTTATTGCGACGGGCGGCTCAATGCATGCCGCCGCTGACCTTGCGGAGCAAGTTGGCTATCAAGTGGTGGGGTTGGCGGTACTAATAAATTTGGTTTCCTTAAACACTTTTAATTGGCGCGGAATGAAGTGTCGTTCTGCAATGACTTTTCAATCATAAGGTTTCCATGACAGCGGCTATCATAGTAGGAAGAGATGAAGCAGACCGAAAAAATTACGATTGGTTTATCGGAAGTTTTCAAACAGCAATCGCCAAGCTTCAGCCTAATCTAAAGCTTGAGGTTTATCCTAATATAAAAAATTATGCCGATATTGATTTTGTTATGGTTTGGCGCCATCCATTAGGTATTTTTTCTAAATTTCCCAACCTTAAATGTATTGCCGCCATGAGTGCGGGGGTGGACCATATTTTGGTTGATAAAGATTTACCTAAAAACATTCCTATTGTTCGAATACTTGATCCAAAGATGGCGCAAGATATTTCTCAATATGTGGTTGCCAATGTTTTATATTTAGTAAAAAGGTTGGATCATTGGCAAAAGAATCAGCAGCTAAAATTATGGCATAAAAATCCGCCTTTTAGTTTGGCCGATAAAACCATAGGGATTTTAGGATTGGGATTTTTAGGTCGCCAGGCTGCGGCTGCGTTGCAATTTTTAGGTTTAAAAGTAATTGGCTGGAGTAATTCTCCTAAAAATTTAACTGGAGTCAATAGTTACGTTGGTCAACAAGAATTGACACAATTTCTTAATCAGACAGATATTCTAATTTGTATGCTACCACTCACGCCAGCTACGCAAAATATTTTAAATGCCGAAAATTTTTCAAAACTACAAAAAAATGCTTATGTGATTAATTTGGGTCGGGGGGATCATTTAATTGAACACGATTTAATAGCAGCTTTAGACTCGGGGCAATTATCAGGGGCATGCCTGGATGTCTTTCGTGAAGAACCTTTGCCGGTGAATCATCCTTTTTGGACACATTCCAAAATTAGAATTACCCCGCATATTGCTTCTGTGACCAATCCTGAAACGGCTACCGCGCAAATATTAGAAAATTATCGGCGTATCCAAGCGCATCAACCATTATTAAATATTGTTGATTTGAATAAGGGATATTAAACTTAAAAAGAACAGTTGCCATCTATAAGCATCATTGCATCAAATAAAATCGCAAGATTGATTGTGAGTCTTGCTTTGTCGGTAAAACGGGGCGACAATATCGTACCGCCCAGGTGCGTCAACACCTTGGCGGTACTAACCACATTAGCTTAGGGACAAGCTAACATGGCTGGTGTTAGTTTAAGCGATCTTTGATCGAACTTAAATCTTCTTTTTGTTTTTTTTATTGTCGCCCACCTTCTTTTGTTAAATTAAAAACAGATGTTCGTAATATCTTGGTTTTTTTTATCATAGGGGTGGGTGGTGATTGAACAAATAGCAAGAATGGCTAGTCATGCACAAGTGCGTTATGCGAAAGAATAACGCACTTGTGTTGTGGTTTTTAAAGACTACTATTGTGGAGTCGTTGGATTATTATTATTTGTATTAAGATCAGGATTATTATTTAAATTTTGATTGGTATTCGCGTTGCTATTGTTGTTATTGTTAAAGCCAGAAGTATTCGTTGTTCCTGCATTGTTCAATTGATTACCCGATTGAATGCTATCTTTCATAACCGCGGTGTGAAAATTATTTTGATTATCGACAAAAAGATAACTATTGGCGGTATTATAAGCATACACGCAAACTTGTTGGCCGCTATTCCAATTTTGCCAGGTTACACATAAAGCTCCATCACTTTTCAATACATAAGTTCCTTGATCACTTTGTTGTTGAGTGCCGGGCTGATTTAAGTATTGACCAGTGAGTTTACCGGTATTATCGATATACATGACCTTGGTATTGGGTGTCCCTTGCCCATTAATAACCATAAAAGGAATACTCGTTAAAGTTTTATCGAAAAATGCCTGCTTAACTTGGCCATTGCTCATAGAGGTTAGGGTTGCTCCGAAGCTTAACGAGGTCGTAGCTACTAAAGCTGCGCATAAAATTGCAGATCTTTTTTTCATCATATCTCTCCTTGAATTTGAAAATGTAGGAATTTAAAAAACTTGCACATTATAGATGACAATGCCTTTAGTAGAAAGCTATTTGCTAGTAAGAATGTGAATAGATATACTTTGACCTCTTTTAAAGAACAAGTTATGTACTACAATGATCTCCTTTTATTTAAACTTAATTCAGGACTTATTATGCGTATTTTTTTATCATTAATACTTATTTTGGTTAGTCATCTAAGCTATGGGCAAAATGCCCAGGATTTTGATACCCAGCTACAAAATAAATTTCTGACGCATTTTAACCAATATAAACACGCTGAATACTTTTCGGGTGCTACCTTATCGGTTTATATACCTAACCAAAAGATTAAAAACTTTTACCTTGGGCATTTGGCTCACGATCCTAAGAGCGATAAAGTTTCAGGAAATACCTTGTTTCAAATTGGCAGTATTACTAAATCATTCACGGCGGCGATTCTTTTGCAACTTGAAAAATCAGGTAAATTAAATTTAAATAATTCGCTTCGTGATTGGCTGCCCCAATATAAAAAATGGTCTAGTATCCATATCAATGAATTATTAAACATGACGAGCGCTTTGCCCAATTATACAGACAGTCCATTATTCGGCGCCCAAGTTTACTATAATTTATCCAGGCAATGGAAACCAGCGGAACTGATTGATTATGTTTATCCTGCAGAGATGTTTCCGCCCTTGAAAACTGGGTTTTTTTATTCTAATACCAACTATATTCTGGCTGAGCTAATTATTGAAAAAGCCAATGCTAATAATTTTCAGCATGAATTAAGCAGACTGATTCAACCAGCCGAATTGAAAAATACTTTTTATAGAACTCGACCTTTGGAGCTTAAATTAAAATCTCGCTTGGCTCATGGTTACAACTATAATCCCTATTACAACCCATCATTAGTCGGGAAGGATGTCTCTGAACATAATTTATCTTGGGCGGGAGCTGCTGGCGGTATTATTGCCAATTCTGAAGATATTATCAAATGGGTACAGGCTTTGTTTGTTAATAATAAAATTCTCGATACAGCTCAGAAAAAAAAGTTGATGAGTTTAGTTTCACAAAAAAATGGTAAGGCTATTATTCAAACTTCAGCGCATGAGCCACGCGGTTTTGGTTTGGGGGTGGCGCAAGCAGATATGGTTGAAAATGGATTAGGACGTTTTTGGTATTTCGAAGGCAAGACCCTAGGATTTAGAGCTATCTATTGGTACAAAGCCTGTAACGGAGTCATTATTTCGGCTATCTTTAATAGTGCCACCGATGATGAAAATGACCATGTCGGTGCTTTGTTAAAACAACTTTATCCGCTCATCATCAATCAATATCCGCAATTAAAATGTCAAGACCCTTGATCGTATTCAGCAAGAATTCTACAACGAATTGAAGATCTTCCTGCATAATCTTTAGTGGCTGGCTAGTTGTCGATATTTAAAGGGGCTAGTAGAATCACCTTACTACTATAAAAATTAATAGATTTCTCTATTTGAATGAAGTAATTAACTTTGCTGATGCGAAGGATATAACAGGATCCATTGACGCTATACTCAGCGGGAATGGCGGTAGATTTTTCAACTTTTAAGCTAATTAGTTTTGCGGAGGGAGCACAATGAATATAGCTATAAATAATATGACCGATGCTTTTATTGAGGGCGAGATGGAAATGAACTATGCAATACAAGCCCAAAAAAGCAATAATTTGAAAAAGGCTGCTTTAGCCTATTGTTCAGCCCAAGAGCACTTTTCATTGGCGTTGCTTTCTCCGGAGATTCAAGCCGTTCCTTCCTTGGCATGGGTAATCGAAAAGAAATTATTAAAAATAACAAAATTACTCCAAACACTTTCCTTCGTAGTAAATCCCCTCTCCCGCCCGGGAGAGGGTTAGGGAGGGATAATATAGGAACTTTACTGGAATTAGATCACTTCTTAATCTAAAATTACCGATAGGATAAAAATTAATCAATGGAGTTGATTATGCGCTCGGTAGTTAAAGGGATCTTCAGTATCAGTATCCTTCTGCTTTTTTCTAATACTGCTAATGCCAGTAAAATCATTTCTTGCCCGGCACTGAATGCTAGCCATTATGGCAAAAACTCTTATTATGATCAGAAAAGTGGTAAAAGCTGGGTTCTTACCTGGAATAAAAAGTTGGAAACTAAAAAACTAGTATGGGATTCCGTGTCGATTCCAGAAGCGGCCACCTGTGGCGTAGGAAAATCTAGCACAGGTTTACCCCTTAAATATCAATGTGTGATCTTTCAATGTAAGTCTGATGCTGTCGTAGCGGCCCTCGGTCAGCATAATTTATTAAAATGTTATAGTGCTTATCTATCAACGAAAAAGACATTTTATTGTGAGGATTTTAAACTAATCTAATCTAGGTTATTTTACCGTACTATGATGTCGGCTATAGAAAAAATAAATAATCAGGCCGATGATCATCCATATGACAAACCGCATGATGGTCACGATAGGTAGATTGCAAATTAAATATAAGCATGAAGCAATTCCTAGAAAAGGAAACAATGGGCTCAATGGAGTGCGGAAAGGTCTAATTAAATTGGGTTGCTGCTTTCGAAGAATGATTACTCCAGCGCAGACAGTAATAAATGCAGCTAAAGTGCCAATATTGACTAATTCAGCTAGGTCTTTTATGGGTATAAATGCGGCAATTATCGAAGTGACAAGGCCACAAGTTATAATAATCCGCGCGGGCGTCTTAGTTTTATCATTTAACTTTGAAAAAAATCCTGGAATTAAGTTATCGCGCGACATAGCTAAAAAAACACGAGTTAAACCATAATACATCACCAGGGTGACTGTCGTTAGCCCAGCAATTGCGCCCACCCCAACTAAAGCGGCGGCGAAATGTTGGCCTATTTGTAATAATGCAAAACTGATAGGCGAGCTTACGTTTAAAGATTTATATGGAATCATGCCGGTTAAAAGCCCTGAGACTAAAATATAAATTAGAGTACAAATCAATAAAGAGCAGATAATTCCGATAGGCAGATCTCGTTGTGGAAATATGGCTTCTTCTGCAGCGGTGGAGATAGCATCAAAACCAATGTAAGCAAAAAATATTAATGCAGCACCACTCATGACTCCGCTCCATCCAAAGGGCATAAATGGGTGCCAGTGAATGGGATTTATATGGAAAGCTGCAATGACTATAAATAAAAAGACCACCAATAATTTAATAAAAACTACGATATTGTTGACTCGGGCACTTTGCTTGACGCCGATAATCAAAATGATGGTGAGTAGAATCACAGCCAGAAAGGCAGGTAAATTAATTGCACCTCCAGTGGCAAATGGGCTGAGGGTCAGAGGGGTTGGAATATGTATTCGCAGCGTGTCTAAAAAATCGTTAATATAGCTGCTTAATCCGACCGAAACTGTGGATACTGACACAGCATATTCTAATAATAGGTCCCAACCGATAATCCATGCAAAAAATTCCCCCATGCCTACATAGGCATAATTATAAGCACTACCACAGCCACCTATCGTAGCGGTCAATTCGGCATAAGCTAAGGCAGAAAAACCACAAGCTAAACCGGCAAAAATATAAGATAAAACGATCGCTGGTCCTGCTTTGGTGGCCGCGGCAATTCCCGTTAGGATAAAAATACCGGCGCCTATGATTGCTCCAACTCCCAAAAAAGTGAGATCGAATGCAGTTAAGCATCTTTTTAAGGATTCATAATCTTGGATGGAATTGACTGTTTTTTTTCGAAATAAGTTCACTTTTTCAATATAGCAGAATAACTATCAAAATCCAGTTTGATCGTTTCTATTTATGATTGAGTAGACTATTTATCTTGAGCTGATTTTTTGGAAACTAAATCGTATAATGCTTTGGCAGCTCTAAAATCATTGGCGGCTAAAAGGATTTTAATTTGTTCCTGAATTTGAGTGGGCAATTCATTAAACATAATCTTCTCCCTTTTTTAATTTGATTTTATCAACTATATATTAATAATAAACTTTTTTGAAAAAAATATATGCAGTATAAGTCCTTTAGTTAAAGTAGGAAATTTCCTACATTTCTTAGCCGGCGGTGTTTCTTTACTGAGCAAGAAACTGGGCGATAAAGCGAATAGTCAGTCAGAAAATGGGATTCAAAGCGTTTCAGAGTTTGGACACTTTATCCGGAATTGAGTTGCACTCCATGCAAAGGTATTGACTTTATAAATTAAATTGAACATAATTTTTCGAAGTCAAAAAACATCCAATTGAGAATTGAGGGAAATTATTATGCAAGGTAACAAGGGTACAGTAATTCAATTATCTCCAGCCGCTAATTTATTGCAAACACCTTTCAAAGATATAGTCAGATCAGAAGACAAAATACAATCAGCAGCCAAAATAAAAGATTATTTAGGACATCTTTTGATCGATGATCATTGGCAAGACATTTTAGTACAGCAAGAAGACAAAGGTGATGAAAATATTGATATGCTGTACGAAAAACTTAGACGCTACCGAGATGATCTACGATCCCTACCTTATTTTAATGATGTCGAAATGAAGCTAACTAATCTGTGCGAGGTACCTTTTCTTACTAAAAAAGCATTTAAGAGTTTATTCGAACTGATAATGCCGCAAGATGCTCTTAAACTAGATGAAAAAGTTAAAGGCTATTTACTAACACCATATTATTCAAAAGAAACAGCTAATTACGAAAACATGGGTCTTTTATCCTATTTAGAGCACCAAGAAAAAATATTTCAAAAAGAGAATTATTATATTCAGTTTGAAAGCTATGACGGCCTAGTGGGCGACCATTCTCAATCAGTTCGGGGTCGTGGTCATTATGCAGTTGCATATGATTCTTTGTATATGGAGCACACGACCGGAGGCAAAGGGTCTTTTGAGTTTTGTCTTTCTGTTATTGATAGACCAGGAAGACAACTTATCCGTATTTTTTCTCTCGATGCTGGAAGATACTCTGCCTTGTCTCCGTATTTAATGCATATTGTGCCTTATACTTTGCTTCGATTTTCTTCTGGAACAATGGTGGGATTTAAACAAACTCGCAGACTACGTATGGCGATGGACGTATCAGGATATTATGAATTAGCAACGGAATTTAGAAGGATATTATTGTCCTATGCTAAAGATGACAAGACTTGTAATTTGGAAACGTTAAAAGTGTTTGCTAGTCGTTTTGCCCTTTGTATAGCTAGATTTGAGGGTTCATATCAACATGGTAAAGCATATGGTGCAATTGCTCATCAATTTATTCCCAAAGAGTTAAAACTGTTTAAACTGACTGAACAATATCAAAAGAGTTCGGGTAAACTACATTTAGTTCCTAAGAACGAAGATCATTTAATTAATCTGATTAGTCAATTGTTTCTTATCAATAATGGCCACATTACTCAATCAGATATTATAAACATTTTTTCTCAAGTTTTTGCTATGAGAAAGATGAAAACGGACGATGAGGCAAAAGAATTCGCAAAGAAGCTACAAACCACTGATGAAAGCAAATCTGCTACTGATAGTGACATCACTTTCGTTATTCCATCTGGATTTATATCTAATACGGTGATGACAGCATGGGAAACTTACAAAGAGAGAGGGGGGTTACAATCTGTTCCCCCTGAGTTAAAATTTTCTATTGAAGAGAAAGAGGCTCCTGTTTATGTATGCATGCCTGCTCGTGTTGCAGGAGCTATGTATGATAAAATTAAAGAAAAATTTCCCGATAGAGCAGGCGATTTAAAAGGAAAAAATAATATTTCTGGCTCAGGTCATGATCTTCTAGATACAGCATTAGGGATTCTAAAAGCAAAAGGCCAAGTTAAAGAAGCTAAATTTTTCACTCATCACCCTTGTTTCGATGAAACGCAAGATGATCTGATACCCTCGAATGGATTTATTCTTATTATGGATAGAGTGGACGCCTTAAAATTAACAGTCTTTATCAATTATACTTTGCCATTTTATCCCGAATACTATTATGTAAAGAAATTTGCAGAAATGATCCGTGAAGTCGATGAGTATAAGGAGTTGAAGAAATCTGCAAGCAGCTTTGAGCTTACGAGCACTACACAGAATCGCAAGGAAATCCTGCAAGCAAAGAAAAAAGAATTATTGGAGAAATATGGTAGACTAGAAGAAGGACCGTCTTTTATGCCATTTTCTCCTAGAACCATCCTTTATGTGGAAATGGTCATTGATAAAAGGGTAGCAAAAATCTTTTACGATTCAATTATGAAGGGCCACCCGCCTGCGAAAGAACTATTTGATGGTCAACATAACCGGCATGAAGACGGTGTACCTAGACTATTGAACCTAGCGTTGGATGTTTTATATGTTCATATGAAATTTAATGAAAAGCCAACTTTCGTGTTGTTCAACTCGCGTTTTGATGAGGCCAAGCAAGAAGTCCATCACGACAATGGATATGTAGTGCGCATTGAGAGGAGTGACGTCACATTATTGCAGCAGTTAATGAACATGATTTTTAGAATCTACCCAGATAACTACCATACTCAAAGAAGACAGAAAATTGATGCTTTGCAAGCTAAACTTGAACAGCTTTTAGAAACTCAGAAAAGTGGTGAAAATAAAACGGATAACCTTCCACAACAAATCGAAGCTGTGAAAGGAGATATTAGAAAAATTTTAGATTTTTCTGAGGATAACCCTACCGGTTCCTATTCTAACGGCTCTAGTTCGTCCTTAAGTTCTTCTTCTCATTCTTTGGAAATAAAAGTTGATAATTCGAAAATGAGTATTTCAGAATCCTTATCTTCTTTAGCGACCTCATTATTTTCAGGCATGAGGGGGCTTGTTGCTGATACAAAATTGCCTGCCAAGGGGAAGCTTGTTGCTGATACAAAAATGCCTAGCAAGGGAAAGCTTGTTGCTGATACAAAATCTTTTGATGCTCCGCCGCAAAAGGGATCTGAACTTAGGGAGTTCCACATTACTAGGGAATTAAATGGAAAACTTTGTCAAGCTATTATTAACAAGCTCCCTCATCAAGCTCATAGAATTCAGGGTTTAAGCAATCGCATTGAAATTCCTGTTGATCCAAAGGATCCAAATGGACGAAAACATCCACAGCTGCTAGCTACCTTGATAACGATTTTATCTGAAGGTGAAGATAGTATTATTAAGGAAAAAGCTGAATTCCTTTGTTTTAATCTACAATATAATCAAGAGTCGAAAGAACTAGAAACCGAAAATGGTTTAGTGATTACTATCTCTGAAAAAGATATTCAAAGCTTAAGCACATTTATTGGCTTCCCCGCCCCGTTACAGGGTTTTGGCCTGGGTCATCACCAAAAGAAATTTGAGGAGTTACTCCAGCGATTTTCGAGCTCGAAAGAAACTGAACTCAAAACTCCGAAGTCTACAACAGCAACGTTAACCCCCCTTAGTTCTTCCTTAAGTTCTTCCAACATAGGATCTTCTCCATCTGCGACTTCATCGCAGTATCCATCAATCGTATTAGCTACACCCCAATTACCGAGCTTGAACAAACTTGAAAGCAAAAAAGTTAAATCCACAACTTTTTCTAGCTCTAGCTCTAGCTCTAGCTCTAGCTCTAGCTCTAGCTCTAGCTCTAGCTCTAGCTCTAGCTCTAGTTCTAGTTCTAGCTCTGGCTCTAGCTCTAGTTCCTGCAGTTCCAATTCCGGCTCATCCCTTGCTCCGTCGAAAACAACTACTTCGTCTTCCACAGTTTCTTTAGTTTCTTTGTTTGCATCCCCATCTCCTTCATCATCAGGGAAAGGCTCTCCACTTAGGGAGTGGCACATTACTAGTGAATTAAATGGGAAACTTTGTCAAACTATTATTAAAAAATTCCCTCATCAAGCTCACAGGATTAAGGGTTTAAGCAATCGCATTGAAATTCCTGTTGATCCAAAGGATCCAAATGGACGAACACAGCCACAACTGCTAGCTACTTTGATAACAATTTTATCTGAAGAGAAAATCATTCAAGAAAAAGCTGAATTTTGTTTATTTAATCAGCAGTTTAATTCGCAAAAACATACACTGGAAAAGGAAAATGGTTTGATAATTACTATTAGTGAGAATGATCTGCGCAGATTAACAGGATTTATGGGGGTTGCAGCTCAGAGAAGTTTTAACCCGGGTCATTACTTAACTAGAATTGAAACGGCAAATAATCTTTTTGGCTTGTATTCATCTGCTAAAGGCCCAAAGCGCGAGCAACTTAGTAAACAAATTCAAACTACGCTCCAATATTTTTAATATGGCATAAGATCGTATCGCCGGCGGAAAGTAATATGAGATCAGCATATAGCTCAGGGCGTATGAACCTGCAAACGCAGAACGTTCCTATCCCCACAGGGTGAGCTATTACAGATCAGCAGTTGTTTCTAGAATATCAAGTAAACGTGATATTTTTGTTTGTATTTCTTGATATTCATTTGCAAGTTGAGAATCATATACTATTCCGCCACCCCCGTAACAATAAATTTTATCTTTGCTGCAAAGCAGGGTACGAATCGTAATATTACTATCCATGCGTCCGCGTACATCACAATAAGCGATGCTTCCGCAATAAATACTACGATGTTGGAGTTCAAGATTATCGATAATTTCCATCGCGCGGCGCTTCGGCGCGCCGGTAATTGAACCGCCGGGAAAACAATGTTTTAGCAAATCAAATGGGTGTTGATCTTCCGCCAAAGTTCCGGTGATCGTGCTAACTAAATGATGAACGTTGACAAAACTTTGTAGCTCACATAATTGAGGAACTTTAATCGTTCCTGGACGGCAACATTTTCCTAGGTCATTTCGCAGCAAATCAACGATCATCATATTTTCTGCTCGGTCTTTTTCACTGGTCAATAAGGATTGAGCCGAACGATGATCTTGCTCGAGATTGGCAAACCGAGGGCTTGTTCCCTTGATAGGTTGAGTGATGATTTGCTGATTTTGTACTTGTAAAAATCGTTCAGGTGATAAACACAAAATAGCCCCATCAGCAAGATTAATAAATCCAGCCATCGGCATTGGAATTTGATGACGCAATCGTTGATATGCATTCCAAGGAGAACCCTTATAAGCCGCCCTAAAACGTTGGGCTAAATTAATTTGATAGCAATCGCCTGCTTGGATATGTAATTTTACTTTGTTGAAGGCTTGCGTATATTGCCCCTTATCCATATTGGAGGAAAAATTTTCAGTCAAATAAAAGGGATTAACTTTTAGAGGAAGTTGTGAAACTAAAGTTTGAATTGCGGATAGCTCGGGAGTATCTGGATGGTCGCGGCTAATCAAATAGGTTTCTCGTAGCTGATGATCCGTCACAATGCTCCAATGATAAAAGCCAACCACCGATACGGGAAAATCAATATCAAAAGTGGTTTGAGGAGTTAACTCTGCCAAATGATAGCCTAAGTCATAGCTGAAATAGCCCATGACGCCGATAGTAAATGGTATTTCATCGGGTATATTTTTCCAAGTTATCGCTGTTTGAGCGAGCAGCTGTTGTTTGGCTAAGTTAAATGGATCATCAGAGGGGTTACGGGTGATAATTGTTTTATCTGGATTAGCAACGATAATATCAAATCGTCCCTTGCCACAACTATCTAGGAACATTGCATATGGACGCTCAGCAAAGTGAGAAAACAGAGTAAGGCCATCAGGTTGATATGGCAATCGACATATATGCATCAAGGTATGATAATATGTTGGCTTATTAATGTCACTCTCGTGTGGCAGTTCAAGGGGCTTGTCCCACTCAAAAAAATGAATAAATGTTGATATTTATCCTGGATACCGGCCTTCGCCGGTATGACACTACCGGCGAAGGCAGTATGACACCTCATTGTCATACCGGCGAAAGCCGGTATCCAGTCCCGATGAGGAAATAACTGACAGCAATGAAAATTTTAGCATTTGACACAGCCACAGCCGCTTGCTCCGCAGCTTTAAATATTAATGGTGAAATTATTCAACGCCTGCAAATTGCTCCTCAGCGGCATGCAGAGCTGCTCTTGCCGATGATCCAAGATTTACTCACTGAGGCAGATATTACCCTAAGTGAACTGAATGCCATCGCTTTTGGCTGTGGACCTGGAAGTTTTATGGGCGTACGCATTGCCACGGGTATGGCCCAAGGCTTAGCTTTTGGTGCCGACTTATCGGTGATTGCCGTCTCCAGTTTGCAAACTTTAGCTCAAACCACTTATCAGCAAACAGCAGAAAAAAATATCTTAGCGGCCTGGGATGCACGCATGCACGCGGTTTATTGGGGAGCTTATTGTTTAGGCAATGAGGGCATTATGATTCCTATCCAGCCAGATGCCTTATCTGAGCCTAATGAAGTTTTTTTGCCAGCTGAAAGAACTTGGTGCGCAACGGGCAATGGCTGGCAAATCTATCAGCCATACCTGAGCGCAATACTGCCGCATTGTCGGAAAGTAATCCTCGATGTGTTTCCCCAAGCAGGTGCTTTGGCACGAATTGCCGAGGTTTATTATCAGCAAGGAAAAACTCTTGATCCCATGCAAGCTGAGCCGACTTATCTACGCGACAAGGTGACATTTACCCAAGATTAAACTGTTCAGGAGTGTGTTATTACTGAAATAACAGATGCTCTAAACCATATACTAAGTGATTTAATGAGCCGACCTTTTGACAGGCTAAAATGATTCCTGGAGCGCAGCATTGCCGATCAATCCCTTGATGGCAAATAGTTAATACTTCACCGTAGTCACCAAAAACCACCGTTTGATGAGAATAAAATCCAGGTAAACGTAGCGAATGAATAGGGATGCCATGGTGGTTTTCGCCGCGCGCTGAGCTGGGTTTGGTCTGAGTTGTTTCTTTAGAAGTAGGATTTGCTGCTGCCATCATTTGAGCAGTCTTAATCGCGGTACCCGATGGCGCATCTAATTTTTGTGGGTGATGCATTTCAATAATTTCGCTATGATTTAGAAACCGTGCCGCTTCTGCCGCAAATTTCATCATTAATAAAGCACCCATTGAAAAATTTGGCGCAATAATTCCACCTAATTGCTTTTTTTCGCATTGAGCTTTCAACTCTTCAATCTGATCAGTACCTAATCCAGTAGTGCCGATCACTGGTCTGGCATTTTGTTCGATAATAATTTTGGCATTAGCAAAAACCGCTTGCGGAGTAGTGAAATCCACCACTACTTCAGGATTATTTTGTTGAATTTGTTGCGCAAGATTATCATTATGATCCGTTTTAGCCCAACTAAAACTAAATCTGAACAGGCATCGATAGCGTTGACGGCAATTCGTCCCATTTTGCCATGGGCGCCGTTAACTAGGACTTTAATGCTCATCTAAACACTAAGCCGCAAAGTTTTTGCTAACAAAATCCCAATTAACTACCTGCCAAAAATTATTGATATATTTTCCGCGATCATTACGCGTATCTATGTAATAGGCGTGTTCCCATACATCACAGGTCAGTAAAGGGGTTTTTTTATCGGTCATGGGATTTTCGGCATTTCCGGTTTTAACGACTTCTAATTTTTCTCCATTTTTTACTAACCAAGCCCAACCGGAGCCAAATTGAGTTAAGCCGGCCTCAGTGAGCTGTTGTTTGAAATTTATCGAAGGATTCGAACGATTGATTAATTGCTTCAGCCAATTTGCCGCTAGGTTTGCCACCGCCATTTTGTTTCATGCAATGCCAATAAAAGGTATGGTTCCATACCTGCGCTGCATTATTGAAAATGGGGCCTTTAGATGCGCGAAGCATGATTTCTTCCAAGCTTAACTTCTCGTATTCGGTATTAGGAATTAACTCATTGAGTTTATTGACATAAGCACGGTGATGCTTGCCATAATGGTATTCCAAGGTTTCTTGGGAAATATGTGGGGCTAAGGCATTCGTCGCATAAGGTAGAGGGGGTAATTCAACAGCCATGATAACAAACATCCTTAATAGAATATGATGAACCGATTTATTTAAAATACACTAGTGGTTCAGATAAATGTGTTTAAAAAATAGTATCTCGCATATTCCCTCACCTGGCCTCTACCGCAAGTGGAAGAGGGGTAGTGGAAAGTAGGCACTATTGCGGGTAGCCACTTTTTCATTAACTTGGGACAAGGCATTTTTCTGAAACACTAAAACTAAACAAGAATTATTATACTGTCATCCTTTCGGTATTGCGTGGGTAGGCAATATTCTGGTATAATACGTGCTAATTTTGTACACTTTAGGAGAGCCTTAGTATGACAGTTTTAGTAGGCAGACAAGCGCCAGATTTTACCGTTTCAGCCGTGTTAGGCAATGGCAATATTGTGCCAAATTTTAATTTAAAAGAAGCTTTAAAGGATAAGTATGGCCTGGTTTTTTTCTACCCATTAGATTTTACCTTTGTTTGCCCTTCCGAGCTTATTGCTCTGGACCACGCTATTGAACAATTTAAAAGCCGTCATGTCGAAGTGATAGGTGTTTCAATCGATTCGCAATTTACCCATAACGCTTGGCGCAATACCGCTGTGGCCAAAGGCGGAATTGGGCCAGTTAAATATACACTGGCGGCTGACGTGGCGCATACGATTTGTCGTAGTTATGGAGTTGAGCACCCTGAGGCAGGCGTTGCTCTTCGAGGCACGTTTATTATCGACCGCAAAGGCGTCGTTCGCTCTCAAATTGTCAACGATTTGCCACTGGGACGCAATATTGAAGAAATTATTCGTATTATAGATGCTCTACAGTTTCACGAAGAGCACGGCGAAGTTTGCCCGGCTAATTGGAATAAAGGTGACATCGGCATGAAAGCCTCACCCGAAGGTGTCGCTAAGTACCTCGCCGAAAACGCCCACCAATTATAAAGTCGTATTTCTTTCTCTCATATATTTCCCTCTCCTTCGGGAGGGGGAGTATTCAGCGAATTTGATTAACCATTCTGCAAAACAATTCTGCCGTGCATTGTGCGTCATAGATCGCTGAGTGCGCTTCGTTTTGATCAAAAGGAATTTTGGCAGCTAATAAAGCCTTGGCCAGCACAGTTTTACCATAGATAAACCCAGCTAGGGTTGCGGTATCGAAACAACTGAAAGAATGAAAAGGGCTTTTTTTCCGCAAATCACATCGTCGAATAGCCACTTGTAAGAAACTTAGATCAAAGTGAGCATTATGTCCGACTAATACTGCGCGTCTGCAGCCGGTTGCTTTTAAGGCGCGGCGCACAAATAAAAATAATTCTAATAAGGCTTGCTTTTCACTGATTGCGAACCTAAAAGGATGTCCGGGGTCAATCCGGTTAATCGCTAAAGATCTCGGATCAAAATGAGCACCAGCAAAAGGTTCGACGTGACAAGCATATAAATTACCGGGTTTAAGTAAATTGTCGCCATTAAAATCAACTAAAACCGCGGCCATTTCAAGGATAGCATCAATGGTCGGTTCGCATCCCGAGGTTTCAAGGTCAATGACCACAGGTAAAAATCCGTCAAATCGATTTTTTAAAAGCATGGGCACTGATTCACTACGCATGTATACCTAGCTATTGGGCAGATTGAGTTGTAAAAAACACGAACATAGTACCATTCTGTCAGTGTTTTTTACAACTTAAGATGGTCCGTAGATGGGATGCTAAAAAGCTCAACAGGACGAGGGAAGGTATAATTGCCAATTAAGTTTTTCTCCGGCCTGCATGGGAATAACCAAGGTATTGCCAAAAGGTAAGGCTTTTGGTACTTCCCACGATATTTTTTTAAGAGTGATATGTTGTTTATTCATCGGCAAACGGTAAAAATTAGGTCCATTTATACTTGCAAATTTTTCAAGTTTATCTAACGACCCATGTTCGGCAAATACTTGAGTATACAATTCGATGGCGGCATGAGCGCTATAAATTCCCGCGCAGCCGCATGCCGATTCTTTCTGAGACTGAGGATGGGGGGCGCTGTCTGTGCCTAAGAAAAATTTAGCATGACCACTTATAGCGGCTTCAATCAGCGCTTGTTGATCAATTTTGGTTTTTAAGATAGGCATACAGTAATAGTGAGGGTGAAGGCCGCCGGTTAATAATGCATTGCGGTTATACCAAAGATGATGCGCAGTGATGGTCGCCGCTAAAGTTTCAGGGCCTGAACGCACAAAATCCACCGCATTTTTGGTCGAAATATGTTCCAGCACGATGCGTAAGTTGGGAAAATTTTTGATTAAAGCCACTAATTCTTGCTCAACAAAATGATTTTCCCGTTCAAAAATATCGGTCTCAGGATCAACAGATTCACCGTGAATCAATAATGGCAGATCCAATTCTTCCATGGCTGCAAACAAGTGGTAAATACGATTTAGATGGGCGATGCCAGCATGGGAATGGGTGGTGGCACCCGCTGGGTAAAGTTTGCAACCATAGATAATTCCGCTGGCTTTTGCTTCTTTTAAGTCCATTACGGTCATATTTTCGGTCATGTACAAAGTCATGAGCGGTACGAACTGCCGACCCGCGGGTATTTCGGCTATAATGCGCTGACGGTAAGCTTCCGCTTGTCCCAATTGGCGAATAGCGGGTGCTAAATTGGGCATAACAATGGCCCGTCCGAATTGATTTACCACGTCGGTCACGGTGCGGGAAAGATATTCTCGGTCACGAAGGTGACAATGCCAGTCATCTGGCTGGATAATGGTGATCTGTTCCATGTGTCCAAAAAATTTATTTCAAATTGTTTAAAAAAAGTACTTGATTGTATCATATTGCTGTAGTATAGTACAAACTCTGAGTGATTCTAAAATGAAGTTTTTATACAAAGCGGGGTTTAATTATGAAAAATATAGGGGCTTGTTCAGTAGCAGTTTTGTTGGCAGTGAGTGGTTCGGCCTTAGCTCAGGTTGAGGTGCCGGATACAGTTGTGAAGCAGTCAGTGGCTAACACTGCAGTTCCTCCCGCAGGTTATAATATTCTTCCATACATTACCCTTTCCACCTCTCCTTATTTAGCTGTTAGTACTGCATTCGATGCTTCAGATGTGTGGTCTCAGCAATCCTCGATGAATGAAGATTTATTTTTATTACAATATCGTGACAAGTTAGAAAAAGAATTAAATAAACGCCATGCCTCCTTGTCTCAGCGCCCTATTATTGAATTAAGTGGTGCGATCGAAGGCGTGGTCATGCAAACTTTTAATAATTTTCATAATACTGGCCCTTCAGGTGATGTTAACTTAAATACCGCCGAATTGGATATCAACGCCATGATCAGCAAATGGGCCATTGGCTTCATGAGCATTAATTATGATAGTGCCCCACCGCAAACTGGCAACAGGGTGAATAATTCTCGAATCTATTTAAGTCGCGGTTTTGCTACCATTGGTAATTTAGAGGCTTTTCCGCTTTATTTTACAATTGGTCAGACTTATTTACCGTTCGGACGTTATTCAAGCAATATGGTGACGTCGCCGGTCACATTATCATTAGCCAGGATCAATGATCGTACCGCGATATTGGGCTATTATAAAGATGGTATTTATGCTCAGTTATATGTCTACCCCGGGATCGATTCTAACAATGCTGATACCGTATTCCATGAAGGCGGTTTGAATGTGGGCATTAAGCGGCCTTTTACTCTTGCGTCTACTAAGGGAAGTATTAATTTTGGTGGTGGAATTATTTCAGATATGACCGATTCGCAAGGGATTGGTAATACGGGTGCAGCTTTCCCACAGTTTCCTGGTTTTACGAATATACCAAATACAGACCTGCCTAGTAATTCTTATCCTTTTAAACATGTTGTTCCTGGTGCGGATGTACATAGTGAAATTACTTATGGTGCTTGGAGCTTGGCATTAGAATTTATTAGTGCAACTACTCGTTTTTCTGATCAAGATTTGACGTTTAATGGCCATGGTGCCAGTCCAAAAGCTTCGCATGTAGAATTGGCGCGTACTTTTCAAATAAGTAATTATACTTACACAGCTGGAGGATCTTATGGCCGGACATGGGAAGCTTTAGGGCTCAATCTACCACAGCAGAGCTTTACCGGTTATGTACGCACTTCATTTTGGAAGAATACGATTACAGCGCTTGAATTTCGTCACGATATTGATTATTCGACCAATGATGTGTCTACTGCCGCTGTGAATTTCGGTTCTTTTACCAACACAGGTACCGGTAAGTCACGCGATATGATATTAGTTCAATTAGGAGTCTACTTCTAAGACCGTTCATAATCCCTCTCCCCGATGGGAGAGGGATTATAGGGTAGGGTTTTATTTGGGTATTCGCACAAATCGTTAATAGGACATTCTGGACATTTTGGTTTGCGCGCAGTACATATATATCTACCATGTAAAACCAGCCAATGATGGGCATCATGTAAGAAACGTTGAGGAATTATTTTTAATAATTCTTGTTCCACCTGCAATGGAGTTTTACCTTTAGCCAAACCAATACGCACTGCCACTCTTAGAATATGTGTATCCACTGCTATCTCAGGTTCACCAAAAACCGTATTTAAAATTACATTGGCGGTTTTTCTTCCAACCCCCGGCAAAGATTGCAAGGCCATGCGGTTTCGTGGCACTGTCCCATTATATTTTTCAAGTAAAATTTGGCAGGTTTTAATAATATTTTTAGCTTTGGTATTATAAAGACCGATAGATTTGATATATTTTTTTAAATCTTGTTCCCCTAGATTGAGAAATTTCTCAGGTGTATCGGCGACTGCAAATAAAGCGAGGGTAGCTTTATTGACGCTGACATCGGTTGCTTGAGCGGATAAGATCACTGAAATTAATAATTCAAAATTATTTTTGAATTTAAGTTCAGTGGTCGGATGAGGGTTGATCGCTTGAAAACGTTTAAAGATTTCTTGGCATTTTTCCGGATTCATTATGGCTATAACTCCAGTTATGGTTTTTTTATTTACTAATTACAAGCCTCGTCAATATTTCCCACCGCCAGGCGCTAGCTTTGTCGGCGGCTTCCTTTGACAGGCCCCGCCATTGCGATTGTCCCGCGATTCCCTGGCGACGGAAAATATTGACGGGGTTGTTCAAGATAATCACGCGAGAGATTTTTTTTTAGCTTTTACTCGCTCTACTGCCGCCTGAATGGCTGTTTGCCGAATTGATAAGCTTAGGGGCTCATTTTCTTCCGTTAACTTGGCTGCTTGCTGTTGGCGAGCCTGACGCTGTTGTCTTAGTTGATAACGATGCCGTGATGATTTAGCCATTTTCTGCTGTTTGGTTTCGTCATGATAGGGGTTAGGAATTAAATCAATACAGTCCACGGGACATGGAGATATGCATAATCCGCAACCCGTACATGCATCGGTAATAATGGTATGCATTTGCTGGCTGGCGCCAATAATTGCATCGACTGGACATGCCTGAATACATTTGGTGCAGCCGATACATTGGTCTTCGCGAATAATCGCTATCGAAGGGGGCTTGCTAGGTGGCATCTCTGCTAATAATGGCTCAGCGTCCACACCCAAAAGCTTGGCCAATTGTTGCAAGGTATGTTCTCCACCTGGCACGCAGCGATTAATTTTTTCACCCTGATTGACGATTGCCTCCGCATATGGCTGACAACCTGAGTATTGACATTGTTGACACTGCGTTTGTGGTAACAGATTATCAATGGCAGCAATCAATTTTTCAGATGCTTCATTCATAGAGTAATATCTTCAGGCCTAATTCTTTGCATCAAAGGTTGAAAAGGACGAATGGCGTGATTTAATAACGGAATATCTAAATCAGACCAAGACAAGGTTTCAATATTTAGAAATTCACAAATTCTGGCTGCAGTAGTAGGTAAGATGGGTTGTAAGTAAGTGGCGAGTATTTTAAATAGATTGAGGCCTAGAGTGCAAACGGCTTGCACTTCCAATGACTTATTTTCTTTAGCCAATTGCCAAGGTTTTTGTTGATCGATATATTGATTTGCGCGGTCGGCCAAGGCCATTATTTCACGAACCGCACGGCTAGAGTTTCTATTTTCATAGCTCTCGGCAATCAGCATACGGGCAGTGGTAAATTCTGCAAATAATTGTGGATTAGGTAAGGCTCCTGCTAATAATGAAGAAGGTTGTTTGTTAATAAAGCTGGCACAGCGACTGGCTAAATTAACAAACTTACCAATCAGATCAGCATTAATGCGGGCACAGAAATCTTTAAAGTTTAAATCAATATCCTCAACTTGGCCGGTTAATTTTGCAGCAAAATAATAGCGTAAAAATTCTGGGTCTAATTGCTGTAAATAATCAGCGCCAGTAATAAAAGTACCACGAGATTTAGACATCTTCTGGCCGTTAATTGTTAAAAATCCATGGACAAAAATACTCGTGGGTAAGCGTAATTGAGCGCCTTGCAACATGGCCGGCCAAAAAAGTGCATGGAAATACACAATGTCTTTGCCAACGAAGTGATAAAGTTCTGTCGGTCGATTGGTTTGCCAATAATCGTCAAAATCAAGCTCTGGGCGTTCAGAACACAGTTTTTTTAAACAAGCCATATAGCCAACCGGTGCATCTACCCAAACGTAAAAAAATTTACCGGGAGCATTGGGAATTTCAAAGCCGAAATAAGGTGCGTCGCGTGAAATATCCCAAGATTTTAAGGGTTCGCTTAACCATTCTTGCATTTTATTGGCGACTGACTCAGAAAGATGTCCGGTTTGAACCCAGTCTTGTAAAAAAGAATGATATTTTTCCAGATTAAAAAAGTAGTGCAAGGATTCTTTAATAATGGGTTTTGTACCAGACAAAGTAGAAACAGGATTGATTAATTCTAATGGATCATAAGTTGCGCCACAGACTTCACAATTATCCCCATACTGTTGCTTTGCGCCACACCTTGGACATTCACCCTGAATAAAGCGATCTGCTAAGAAAATATGTTTTTCAGGATCGAAAGCTTGTGAGATCGTTTCAGTGGTAATGTCATTATTTGCTTGAAGTCTGGCATAAATCATGTCGACTAATTGTTTATTTTCTGGTGAATGGGTCGTATAAAAATAATCAAAATCGATTAAAAATTTTTTAAAATCACCTTGGTGTTCTTTATTGATTTTGTTGATCAATGCTTCGGGTTCAATATTTTGTTGTTGGGCGGAAATCATGATGCTGGTGCCATGCGCATCCGAACCACTGATAAATAAGCAACGATTGCCTATCAGCCGTTGCCAACGCACCCAAACATCAGCTTGAACGGCTTCCACTAAATGACCCAAATGGATCGGCCCATTCGCGTAAAATAAGGCAATGGTAACAAGCATATTGCGTGGTTTATTCATGGCTTGTCACCTGTGGATATATTCCCTCTCCCTCCGGGAGAGGGTGGGGTGAGGGGGTATCTAAAGAGGTGTGGCACAATGAGATCGGGAAACATTCCTTTAAATATCCCCTCACCCTAACCCTCTCCCTCCGGGAGAGGGGAATTGTCCTGGCTTTTTGCAAATGATACCTCGGCTCTGTGATCTCGATGAAAATATTTAACTCTGAATTTTAAACGTGTTACAATAGCAAAATGCAGTTTATAACGTCAACCAGCATCGAACAGGCATTGAAGCAATACCGTTTACCCTTAATAAATCAGGATATTATCAGTACCGGCTGGTTGCATCATTTAACTGTCAATGCGGGCGCTGTCAGCCTGCAATTAAAATTAGGTTTTGCCGCGGCCAAAAGCCAAGCGCTATTTCATCAATCCTTAACTGACTTCCTCTCGCTATTACCAGGCGTTACCCAAGCGCAAATAACTATTAATTGGCAGACCCGTGCCCACGCAGTGCAACCCGGTATTGACGCTATTCCAGGGGTGAAAAACGTCATTGCTATTGCTTCTGGCAAAGGCGGAGTTGGCAAGTCAACGACTGCTGTTAACTTGGCTTTGGCGTTACATCAAGAGGGGGCTCGTGTTGGGCTGCTCGACGCTGATATTTATGGCCCTAATCAACCCCATATGTTAGGTGTGACTCAGCGTCCGCGAATACGTGAAGATAAAAAAATATTTCCGGTATTAGCGCATGACTTACAGACCATGTCCATTGGCTATTTGGTGGATGCCGCCACGCCGATGGTTTGGCGCGGACCCATGATCAGTGCCGCATTAAATCAATTGGTGCGCGATACGTTATGGGACAATCTCGATTATTTGATTATTGATTTACCGCCAGGGACGGGTGATATCCAATTAACCTTAGCCAAAAAGGTGCCAGTCACCGCAGTCGTTATGGTGACGACCCCGCAAGATGTGGCGTTGTTAGACGTTCGCAAAGGACTAGAGATGTTTCGCAAGGTGGATGTCAAGGTTTTGGGTGTTATTGAAAACATGAGCACTCATATTTGTTCGAACTGCGGTCATGCCGAAGCTTTATTTGGGGAAGGTGGGGGCCAGCGTTTAGCTGAAGAATGTGGGGTGTCTTTAATGGGTCGATTGCCATTGGCGCTTGCGATTCGGGAAGCGGTCGATTGTGGAGTACCGACGGTTGCCTCAGCAGCTGATGGCGATCTGGCCAAACTTTATAGACAAATAGCGCTTAATATAGCGGCTCATTTGTCGTTACTTAAAATTAATTATGCGGCGAAATTTCCCAAAGTAGTTGTGGAATAAACAGGGGAACTAATGGCAATAAAAGCAGACAAGTGGATTCGCCGGATGGCTAAAACCGGCATGATTACACCGTTTTCAGAACAGCAAGTTCGTCATCAAGATGGGAAAAAAATTATTTCATATGGTACATCCAGTTATGGTTACGATGTGCGCTGCGCCGACCAATTTAAAATTTTCACCAATATTAATTCAGCGATCGTTGATCCAAAAAATTTTGCATTGGATAGTTTTGTCGATATTCGCGCGGATGTTTGCATTATTCCGCCTAACTCCTTTGTTTTAGCGCATACGGTTGAATACTTTAAAATTCCGCGCAATGTCTTAACAATTTGCGTTGGCAAATCCACTTACGCGCGGTGTGGCATTATTGTTAACGTCACGCCATTAGAACCAGAGTGGGAAGGGCATGTTACCTTAGAATTTTCCAACACCACTAATTTACCCGCCAAAATTTACGCGCACGAAGGTGTCGCGCAAATGCTATTTTTTGAATCCGATGAAACTTGCGAGACATCTTATGCTGATCGCCAAGGCAAATACCAAGGCCAAAAAGGCGTTACCTTGCCCATGGCTTAGAATCGGAGAGATCATCCCCTATAGGGGTTAAAATGTTTCTTAACCCTTATGGGGGATAATAAACAAACGGTTCTGAATCCTCCAATCCTAATTAAGATTAACTGCAAAATATCTGAAAATTCAATCGAATCTATTTTTTCTTTATAAATTTATTCTATTAAATTCAATGACTTATACTAATATTTTTTAATATTACATTAATAATATTCGTTCATAATAAGTAAAAGTAATTTAGAAGAAAAATAGAAATGAGCAAAAAAGTAGAATTACCAAAAGAAGAAAAAATATTTGATGCCGGTCCTATATTAACTTATAAATCCCCTCTTTCAGGCAGTGATTTTAAGAATTTTGAATTTGAAGAAAAATCACTTGGAAATTTAATTTTATCGTTAAATTCTGGCTATAATATTAGACATGCTATTTATTGCATTTTAGAAAAGACAGAAAATTCGTCCGTTTGGTATGTATTTATTGAACCCTCCTTACCCGCCTCAGCAACTATTGAAAAAATAAATATGTTCGATAGAATGTTTGGAAAAAACAATTGGGTGAAGCCTGAAACTAAAGCTTTGACTGGCATTGTTCATCAAGAACTTAAAGATCATGCCCTCAATCGTAGTTCGCAGGAAAAAATTAAGCGTCTCATTCGAAAAGGTCAATATGAAATGGGTCTTTCTTGTTCGGTTGAGGATGGAAAATTCACTGTTGTTAATCGCAGCACCATGCAGTATAGCATACAGAAAATTGAGGAGTTAGCAAAATACGCAAATTATTATATGACTGGAATAGAGTTTGATAGTAAAAAGGAGGAATTTTACGGGAGGGAATATACATTACAATTTCATTTGGGGCGAGCAACAGAAACTTTCATCTTAAAAAATTTTATATATGCTTTAAATGGTGCCTTAAATCAATATCTAAAAAACACTCTTGATATTTTTTGGATAAATATCCCTTTGACCATTGAGAAAAGTTGGAATATTGGATTTCTTGAGGGGTGGGAAGAGATTCGTCATTCCAAACGATTGTTAGGAGAAGCTTTGTTAAGGACTATTTATATTAGTACGAGTTTAAAAGATGAGAAACCTGGTGAATTTTGGCCAAAAGAAAGAGATAGTGAGGTCGCAAGAAAATGTATTCGGCTGGCGGTAGCTCATGGAATTCCTTTAGATGTTGATCGAATTCCTGATGAATTTAAGAAAAAAAGTTTTCTTAAAAATTCATTAATACAAGCTTGTAGGAAAGAAACACCTGATGCGGCGGCGTTAGTTTATGATTTAATTGAACAAGGTGCAGACATTTATGCTCGGGATACAGAATATGGGGATGATGACGATGATGACTCAGTATTTTATTATGCTGAAAAAAATTCTAATAAAGAAATTTTTAAATATATAAGCACTATAGATAACTTTATTAAAGCAATTAAATCTTCTGATGAAAAAGGGATTGAAACCTATCTCGATCCTGACGTGATCATGATTGATAGGCCCATTCATAACGGAAAGACTGCTTTGGCTATGGCTGCAGCATATGGAAATTTAGATGCTGTTATGGCCGTTATTAAAGTTTTAAATGCTAATAATAAAGATTTCAGTTCTTCCGAAACAGGTCTCTATTTGAAATATAGATCTCCATTACTGGTGGCAGCTGAATCTGGTTCTATTGGAAAATTAATTGTTTTATTCTGTGCAGGCGCTAATCCAGAAGAGTTAAACTTAGACGATATACGAAATGAAAAAACAGGGGTTATAGAAGCTTGGTCAAATCCGGAATTGTTACGTACTGCTTTTTTAGATAATTTAATCAAGTATTTAATAGACTTAACCGAATTAGGCAATAATCGTCAAGAAGAAAAAGGTGGTGACTTAGTAAGTTTTCAAAAACTTAAAAAAGCGATAATTCATGCGCAAAAAATTGTAAAATTAAGCAATCTTGCATCTGAATGTTATTGGAAAGAAATAGATTCTCTTACTCGTTGCGCCCTAAATATAGAGAGTCGGTTAGCATTAAACCCAAAGGGTCCCTATTTAAAAATTATGAAAGGCTTGTTAAATGATTTTAGGGATTGTATTCCGAAGCAAGATTTGATTTTTTCTTCAAAAATAAAATTTCCTGAAATTGAAGTAAAAAAAGCAGATGAAGAATTATTTGACAAAGAAATCGCCGAACTTAAACTTCAAAAAAAGACCTTTGAGAAGTTAATCAATAACAAAACTTATTGGCAGAAAGTCGTGTTTAAGGGTGCAACCCCTCCGCTCTTTTCAAAGCCAGATCCAAACTTAGTACTTATTCGTAAAATGCAAACTGTGCCAATAGTTTCCTTATATTATTATAAAAATATTGTTCAATGTAATCGAGTGTTTTGGAGTAAAAAATTAACAAAATTAGAAGAATTTTATGCGGCAATTTTAAAGTCGCAATCTATCTTCGAATTATTGGAATCCAAACCAGTTCAACAGATATTGCAAGAACAAGCGACAGTCTCTGACGCCAATGGCACTTACTTAACGCCTAGCTAATCATTGTTCTTTAGTGGTTTTTTCTGGGTTTTAATAGTACCCATAGTTGGTGTGTCACATAGTGGGTGTCAGGCACCACTATTTCATCAAATCCAAGCCTTTGAAATTTAATTTAAATTCAAAACTTTCGTCGACTCTGACACCTATCTGGGACATAAGGGTTAAAATTAGCTTTAACCCTATAAGGGATAATATACCGAGGTAATCATGCTTATCCATTCTCCTCAAGAATTGGCTAATCTAATTAACAGCCATCGCAAAAGTCTTAAATTGAGCCAATCACAAGTAAGCTCGAAAGTTGGTTTGAAGCAAACAACGATTTCGCGCTTGGAAAATAAACCTGAGAGTACAGAGCTAGCGACTTTATTCAGGATTTTATCTGCTTTGGATTTAGAGGTTGATATAACCCCAAAGCTGAAAAATAAGAATAGCTTGTGGAAAGAGCAATGGTGACAAAACCATTGAAAAGCTCAATTAAAGACTCGCTGAACATTTTTATGAATGGGTTTTTAATAGGGCGTTTAAGTAAGCTGCGTGCCGGCGGGTTGAATTTTATTTATGACCATCAATGGCTAGTAACTCCGGGAGCAAGACCCATCTCACTATCATTACCTTTGACTTCCCAAGTTTATCTAGGCGATCGGGTATATAATTTTTTCGATAATTTATTACCGGATAATGATCGCATCAGGGCTCGAATTCAAACTATATTTCAAGCGCCCACTATGCAGCCTTTTGATTTGCTGGCCAGTATTGGGCATGATTGTGTAGGCGCCATACAATTGTGTCGTGGTGACCAAGCTGCACAAGTCAAATCAATTCGCTCTAAGGCGATGAGCACAAATCAAATCGCCGATTTACTGAGGAACTATCAGCAAGCGCCTTTAGGGATGAAGAGCGCGGAGACTGATTTTCGCATTTCTATTGCTGGCGCTCAGGAAAAAACAGCGCTTCTATTAAAAAAAGGACGCTGGCATATGCCGCTGGGTTCAACACCCACAACGCATATTTTTAAATTGCCGATAGGTTTTATTGCCCATCAACGCATTGATTTACGCAATAGTTGTGAAAATGAATGGTTATGTTCTAAAATCGCCGCGGCATTTGGTCTGCCAACGGCGCCGGTAGAAATTTGTCAGTTCAAAGATGTTAAAGTCCTGGTGGTTGAAAGATTTGATAGAAAAATTGCTGAGGATGGAACTTGGATCATGCGTTTCCCTCAGGAAGATTTGTGTCAAGCCTTAGGATATTCTCCCGCATTTAAATACCAAGCAGAGGGCGGCCCAGGTATTAAAGAAATTATGTCATTATTATTGGGTGCAGAAGATGCGAATAAAAATCGCGAACGGTTTTTTCGTAGCCAAATATTATTTTGGTTATTAGCAGCCATTGACGGCCACGCTAAAAATTTTAGTGTCTTTATAAAAGCGAACGGGCGCTTTCAACTCACACCATTATATGACATTTTATCTGCTTATCCATTACTGGCAAAAAAACAACTGAAAAAGCAAAAAATTAAAATGGCGATGGCGTTAAGAGGTCAACAGAATCATGATGTTTGGTATAATGTACAACGCCGACATTTTCTGTCGACCGCGAAAGCGGTGCAATTTTCAGTATCAACCGGCGAAAAAATTCTAGATGAAATATTAGCGCAGATAGAGGATGTTATTCACGTGGTGTCAAAGGAGTTACCCTCTTCATTTCCAAGCTCTATCGCTGAACCCATATTCAATGGAATGATAAATTGCCGTTCGCGTCTCAAGAAAGAAAATTAATTCCCTTCTTCTGATGGGAGAGAGGAAATTTTGGAAATTTGAGACAAAAGTAGTAAGTGTTCACGCTATGGCATCAAATCATCCCACTCCTGAGAGTGAGATGATTATTTCTAATCTAATAACTCCTATTACCGCACGTAATGGAACCATCTCTATCTACTCTGACGTCAATAGCTCCAAGAACTTGTTCACCTAGCGTTACCTGAATGGAATTGGAACATGTTTTTGGTTTACCATCAACATGAGTAATGTTCAGGGATGCTGCCATTAAAACATTTTCTGTCAAGCACTTGTTTGCATTGAAGCTGGTGGCAGTAAGAAAATTGATCTTTGTTCCCTGTTTGTTTACGCTTTGAGAAAAAGGGGTAGGAGAGGACTGTATACATGAAGGATCATTAGGCTGCGTAGCGGGAAAAATATAGGTTAGATTGCCTTCTATAGTTATCGGATTTTTAGCCGAGGCAGAATTATTATATAATTTAAATTCAGCTAGCGTGGTTGATTTAGCCCATGCGACTGAAGAGATTGCCATTAATAAACCTATGCTAACTAAAATTTTCTTTTTCATATCACGCTCCTTATTTTTATTTTAATAGTGTTTGTTTAATTATAAATCAATTTTATAATTTTAGCGCCAATAATGATAATTAATTCATATAAATAATAGTTAGCTGAGTATTTTATTAAATAAAAAAATTTTATTAAAGGATTTAGCATTCATTGAATTTTTTTGCATCTAATTGTAAACTCAGCCTACTTCACTTCAGGCGTCTGAATTTTAAATCACTTAAATCACAGAGAATTGTTTGAAAAAACCTAATAAATTAATTACTTTTGCGATTATTTCCCATCCTGATGCAGGAAAAACTACTCTAACTGAGAAGTTTTTATTGTATGGCGGTGTAATCCAACTGGCTGGTACGGTTAAGGCTAAAAAATCCAAAATTCATACCACTTCCGATTGGATGGAGCTGGAGAAACAACGCGGGATTTCGGTCACCACCTCGGTCATGCAGTTCAGTTACCAAGACTGTGTGGTGAATCTGTTAGATACCCCTGGCCATGCGGATTTTTCTGAAGATACTTATCGAACTTTAACCGCTGCTGACGTGTCGTTAATGGTGATTGACGCCTCAAAAGGTGTCGAAGCGCGCACCATCAAGCTTCTCGAAGTGTGCCGGTTGCGCAATATCCCCATCGTCACTTTTATTAATAAAATGGACCGTGAAAGTCGCGAGCCGATTGAGTTATTAGACGAAATTGAAAAAATCCTACATATTCGTTGCGCGCCAGTCACTTGGCCAATGGGCATGGGTAAATCTTTTAAAGGCGTTTATCATTTATTAGAAGATATTTTTTACTTATTTGAACCAGGAAAAGGCGATTCAATTCGCGGCAGCCAAGCCATCCATGGAATTGATAATCCAGATTTAGCCAAGGGCATAGATGATGCCGCATCAAAATTCGGTGAAGAAGTCCAATTTGTGCGTGGCGCCAGCCATGCCTTTGACCATCCAGCTTTTTTAGCAGGTCAGTTAACCCCGGTTTATTTTGGTTCGGCACTTAGCAATTTTGGCATCAGTCAATTGTTAAATGATTTTGTAAAATTTGCACCCGGCGTGCAGCCCCGAGAGACGCAAACCCGTATCGTCCAACCAGACGAAGCAGCGTTTACAGGTTTTGTCTTTAAAATTCAAGCCAATATGGATCCCATGCACCGTGATCGTATCGCTTTTTTACGAATCTGTTCTGGGCAATATCAAAAAGCGATGAAGCTATATCAGGTGCGATTAAAGCGTTCGGTGATCATCGGTCAAGCCTTAACTTTTATGGCAGGTGAGCGCGAACATGCCGATCAAGCTTTCCCTGGAGATATCATTGGAATCCATAATCACGGTACGATCCAGATCGGGGATACGTTTACTGAAGGTGAAGTGCTTAAATTTACCGGCATTCCGCATTTCGCTCCCGAATTATTTCGTCGCGTGCGCCTAAATGATCCATTAAAACAAAAGAAATTATTAAAAGGCTTGCAGCAGCTTTGCGAAGAAGGAGCGACTCAATTATTTTATCCACTCAATAGTAACGAGCTTATTTTGGGCGTAGTTGGGATATTACAATTCGATGTCGTCGCTTATCGTTTAGAGCATGAATACAATGTGGTTTGCATTTACGATTCTTCAACCATTACTCTAGCGCGCTGGGTCCAAAGCGAAGATAAAGCCAAATTAGAACAATTCAAGCAGCAGCAAGCCAATTATTTAGCTTTGGATAACCATCAATCTTTAGTTTATTTAGCACCAAGCATACACAATTTAAACTTCGCCAAAGAAAGGTGGCCAATGATTCAATTCACCGACACCCAAGAAAGTTAGTTTTTTCAGCGCAACTCTTCGGTATTTAAAATATTAAGATCTCATATTACCTTGAAAAACAACCATGACAAGGTTATATTTCAAGGTGAATTACCTAAAATGTCTATTAGAAGATAAGCTAACGCGCTTAGCAATGCCGTATGATATTTATAACCAGGGGAGGCTAGCCTAAAGAATTTGCGAGAAGTTTAAAGAAAAACATTTAATTGATCCGAGCTTACCTGGAATATTCGACATTGTAATAAAAATGTGCTACATTAATTCTTGAATGCGCCGATTTGAGCATCAGATTGCGGGCGCTTTATATAAATACTGCTAAAGCGGATTGCCTATCAAATCAGCCCCGTCTTTAGCCGTTTTAGTACTAAACGGTGATCATCAAGTGATTAAATTACAGCACATTAACAAAACCTATCACACTGCTCACGGCGAACTTGCTGCTTTAATTGATATTAATTTAACAGTTCAGCAAGGAGAGATTTATGGAGTGATTGGCAAAAGTGGTGCAGGAAAAAGTTCGTTGATTCGCTGTGTTAATTTACTAGAACGGCCAACCAGCGGCTCAGTCTGGATAGAAGACCAAGATCTGACGAAATTGTCAGCAAAAGAGCTAAATAAAGTCAGACGCCAAATGGGCATGGTATTTCAAAATTTTAATTTACTCAACAATCGAACTGTAATTGAAAATGCCGGCCTGCCATTGGAATTAATAGGGATAAGAAAGTCTGCCATTGCTAAGCAAATTATGCCATTACTAGAATTGGTTGGTTTAGAAAAAAAGTCTAAGTCTTATCCAAGCCAACTCAGTGGTGGACAAAAACAACGCGTGGCAATTGCTCGCGCTCTCGCCACTCAACCAAAAATTTTATTATGCGATGAAATGACTTCGTCTTTGGACCCCGAAACAACCCGCTCAATTTTGGAGTTGATACTATCCATTAACGAAAAGCTGAACTTATCTATCCTACTCATTACTCATGAAATGACAGTAATCAAAACGATTGCTGATCGGGTGGCTGTTCTTGATCACGGTCGCATCATTGAAGAGGCCGATGTATTCACCCTTTTTACTCAGCCAAAAACTGCAATTACCCAATCGTTTATGCGCTTAACTTTACCGTTAGAATTGCCGGTAGCGATTATGCATAAGATTCAGCCCAAGCCATTTACAAACAGTTGCGCAATTTGGAGATTTGCACTGTGTGGACCTATTGCCACCAAACCGATCATGAGTGATCTTCTAAAAAAACATCCAATCCATTTAAATATTTTGCAAGCCAATTTAGAATTTATCCGTCAACAACCATTGGGATTGATGATCGTAGCCGTGCAAGGTTCGACAGAAGAAGTGGCGCAAGCCAAACAATATCTAGATAATTATGGATTAAAAATTGAGGTAATCGGATATGTCAGCAGTGATGATTGCTCTATTTCTTAATGCGTGGTGGCAGACACTGACGATGGTGGTGGTATCTTGCACCGTCGCCATGGTTTGCGGGTTACCACTGGGAATTATTTTATTAATTACTCGCAAAAATCATTTATTACCGCATGCTAAAGTCAATAGAATTTTAGGCTTGATTACCAATGGAGTGCGCTCTATTCCTTTTATTATCTTAATGGTGGCTATTATTCCTTTAACACGTTTATTAGTCGGCACTTCCATTGGAACTGCGGCTGCCATAGTGCCACTGAGTTTAGCCGCTATTCCATTTGTTGGACGTTTGGTTGAAACGGCCTTAGAACAAGTGCCAAAGGGATTAATTGAAGCGGCGCAATCCATGGGAGCCAGCATTTACCAAATTATTTACAAAGTTTTATTACCTGAAGCGGCTCCGACTATTATCCGCGGTTGCACTTTGACTTTAATTGCTTTAGTCGGTTATTCTGCAATGGCAGGAGTCGTGGGTGGTGGAGGCTTAGGTGATTTAGCAGTTCGTTATGGTTATCAGCGATTTGAAATTGGAGTAATGCTGTTGACCATTGTCATATTAATTATATTTGTGCAGGCTTTGCAAATGTTAGGAGATTGGCTTGCTAATCGGCTAACTCATTAATTTAAAATTCAATCAGGAGTCATATGAAAAAAATCATCATGGGTTTAATAAGCTTTTTAACGGCTTTGATAGTTGTCACATGTTATGCAAAAAATACCAATGCTATAACCGTCGGCACAATTGATGGCCCGGATGTTAAAATGTTAGAAGTGGCTAAAAAGGTTGCAGAACAGCGATATGGTCTGCACATTAAAATAATCGCTTTCTCTGATTATAATATTCCTAATGGTGCTTTAAATGACGGTAGTATTGATGCCAATGTGTTCCAGCATATTCCCTTCTTAGAAGCTCAAATTAAAAATCGAGGTTATAAATTATCTGTTATTGGTAAAACTTTTATTTTCCCAATGGGGATCTATTCGAAAAAGATAAAAGATATTTCACGTACTCCAGTGGGCGCCTCCATCGCTATCCCTAATGATCCTAGTAACGAAGCGCGCGCCTTGTTGTTATTGCAAAATGCAAAGTTAATTAAATTGAAGTCGGATGCAGGTATTAATGCCACGGTGAGAGATATCGTAGAAAATCCAAAGCATTTGCGCATTGTAGAGTTAGAAGCCCCCCAATTGCCGCGATCTTTAGATGATGTAACCTTGTCGGTAATTAATAATAATTTTGCAGTGGCTGGCGGATTATCGCCGGTGAAAGATGCTATTTTTCTTGAGAACCCTGATTCTCCATACGCCAATGTTATTGTGGTGCGGACTAAAGATATTAACGATCCGCGTTTAAAACAATTGGTAGAGGCTATGCACTCCGAAGAAGTTAAAAATGAAGCCAAGAAATTATTTGGTGAAAATGCTATCCCCGCCGGCAATTCTCGCTGAAATACAGCGGGGGTATAAATAATTATTCGTCGTCTTCGGTAGTGCTTTCTTCTTTTAATGGGATATTGAGACGGCTTTGATCAACCCGTTCGCGCATTTCTTTGCCTGGTTTAAAATGCGGGGTATATTTTGCAGTCGTGAAAACTCGTTCGCCAGTACGTGGGTTGTGCGCTTTGCGTGGCGGACGATAACGCGGCGCAAAACTCCCAAATCCCCGAATTTCAATGCGATTACCCTGGGAAAGAATATCGCTCATATGGTCTAGGATATTATTGATGGACAACTCGATATCTTTAAGCATTAAATTGCTTTGACGATTGGCGAGCTTTTGAATCAATTCTGATTTGACCATGAACTTCTCCATCAGGATTAAATGCGGATATGTTTGATTATGAAATAAATTTACGTAAATTGCAAAGAAAATCCCGCATGTTCACCCTCCATCCGGGAGAGGGGATAGATATGGAGAGAGGGGGATACCTGATTTATTTATTAATTTTCCGTCAAACATAACTCCTAAAGGGGTCAGGTTTAATCGGCCTGCGGCAATCCACTCTAGTACCAGCGGATAAAGACGATGTTCTAATTGGTTGATGCGGGGCAACAGACTGTCTTGGGTATCATTAGTTAGGATATCGAGAGCAGCCTGACAAATAATCGGCCCACCATCGACTTGTTCATTGACATAGTGAATGGTCACGCCATGCTTAGCATCTTTCGCCGCTAAAGCCCGTTGATGAGTGTCTAATCCTGGGTATTTTGGCAGCAAAGAGGGATGAATATTAATCATTCGTGCACGATAATGTTTGACAAAGTCAGCGGTCAGGCGCCGCATAAAACCTGCTAATACCACTAGTTGTGGTTGGTAATAATCAATTTGTTGTAATAAAGCCTCTTCAAAGGCCTGCCGGCTGGGAAACTGTGAATGAGGGATGACATAGGTTGGAATGTTGGCTTTTCTTGCTCTTTCTAAACCAAAGGCATTGCTGCGATTGCTAATTACCGCACGGATATCAACGGCTAACCCTTGTTGTGCGGCATCAATAATGGCCTGTAAATTAGAACCATGACCAGAAATTAAAACGACGATTGGCAATGAGACTGTTTTACGGGTCATTTTAATTGAATGCACGGCTGGGGTTGGTTATTGGCCTCAATATGACCCAAAATCCAAGCAGATTCTCCTACGGCTTTGAGCGTATCCAAAGCAGAGTCTACATCGAGTTTGCTCACGCATATCACCATGCCTACGCCAAGATTAAAAGCATGAATCATTTCTGCCGTGCTAATATTGCCCTGCTGTTGTAGCCAGTGAAAAATGTCAGGCCATTGCCAGCTCGTGCTTTCAATAATGGCTTGCGTATTTTTGGGGAGTACCCGGGGCAAGTTGTCGATCAGACCGCCACCGGTGATATGTGCAATGGCATGAATGGGAACGGATTTTCGTAAGGCCTTGAGGGCGGGCACATAAATTTTAGTGGGAGTTAACAGGGTTTCGCCGATTGTGCTAGCTGCAAATGGTTGGTTCAAGGAGGTTTTAGTTTGTTCGAGAACCTGACGAATTAATGAATAGCCGTTAGAGTGAGGGCCAGTAGAAGCGATGCCGATTAAAGCATCTCCCACTTGAACTTGACTACCGTCTATGATTTGCGATTTCTCAACCGCACCGACGCAAAATCCGGCCAAATCATAGTCTTCTGCTTGGTACAAACCTGGCATTTCTGCCGTTTCACCGCCGATTAAAGCCGCGCCGGCAAGCTCACAACCTTTGCCGATCCCTGATAAAATCTCCAAAGCTTGTTGGCTGTTTAACCGACCGGTGGCAAAATAATCGAGAAAAAATAAAGGTTCTGCGCCTAGGCAAGCCACGTCATTGACGCACATCGCCACCAAGTCAATGCCAATGGTGTCATGCTTATTCATAGCAATGGCTAATTTGAGTTTAGTACCCACTCCATCGGTTCCAGACACTAGAATAGGTTGTTTATAATGAGGAGGTATTTCAAACAAGGCACCAAAGCTGCCGATACTGCCCATGACCCCTTGCCTTCGAGTGCGATTAGCAATTTGTCGAATATCTTTGACTAAAGCATTGGCCTGTTCGACATCTACCCCTGCGCTTTTGTAACTTAAAGATGATTTTTTCATGGGGATTATCATAATCCCTATATGTTCTAAAACCAAGTATTAGTGATTTAAATTTTTATCTGGCAAAGGCTGATATCCAGAATGAATGTCAGCCTATTGGGTTGTTCGGCGTCTTTTAAAACCGCACTATAGCCAGCTCTTCTATAAAATTACTGAGGTTTATAAACTAGGTTATATAGCCCTAGAGAACATGTGGGCGTTGAATTCTGCGCAACCCAAATGGTATCTTTTCCATTATAACCGCCACCGCCTTGGAAAGAACCACTATTATAGTTGATTATCACCATGGATGCATTCGGGTTTGATTCATTATCCCAAATCATCACTGACACTTGTAGTTGAGTGCCGAATTGTGGGTTGTTTGGGTTACTATCGCTAAAACCAACTAACTGCAAATTACCATTATATGTAGTTGTCGGGCCCTGTATAGTCCCAGTTCCGGTTGTTAAAATGGCTGTGGCGTTTGGTGGAATCGTACAACTTGGGCTAGAACTTCGGCCGGTCAGTTTATAAGTTCCTGTCCATACTCCAGGAGCAGTGGGAGTCGTTGCTAGCGCTGAACATGTTAGGAAAGCTGTTAATATAGCGGAACTAAGAACTAGTTTTTTCATTTGATCCCTCTCTTTTGTTGACACTTTTGTTGACACTGATAGATTAATATAAACTAGGAAAGACGTCAAGACAAATGATAGCACGAAAATTTAAACTAGGTCACTGAAAAGTTTGAGGACCAGCAACTATATCTATTTGTCAGGTAATTTTTTATAATAGGATCCGAACAAAAATTCCAAATATATGAAAATTAAAGGAGGTCATGATGAAAGAAAATAAGGATTCTCTCAAGCTTGTGAAAATGTTAAATGACTTTACCGATCTGCCTTTTCAACCTATGGAAATAGAAGGTAAATTATGCGCAGGACTCACCACTGACGAGAAGGGGTCTGCGGTTATCATAATCAGAATGGGTCAACTTGAAAATACTAGTTTAGTTCCTCTCAAAAAAATAGCTGATAATCTTCTAGTTAAAAAATTCACCGATAACTTATCTATCAACTATATTCCGCTGTCTAAAATTAGCAAGGATATTGTTCAGTTAGAGAATAAGTTATCCGATCGAAATGGCTATTTTGATCTTCTGTATAGCGAAGATCATAAACAATTCGAAATTGTGCTTAAAAAAATCAAAGAATCCAGAAGTTCCTTTATAGCCACGGTCTATTCTCAAGGAATGGATGATGACACTTATAACTTCTGTAAAGATTTAGTCATGGAGTTCAGCAAGGTATTTATAGCCTACGAGCAACTGAAACTTAAAGATTTTACTTCCGCTAATAATCGAAAAAAATCTGATCAATTACTCAAGGACTTACTTTTTGAAGTAGAAGAGTTTTTCAAATTTTTAATTTTCAAAGATCTTACTCCAACTAAATCTCATCTTACTATATTTTCTTTTAATTTTTTTGATTTCTTTAAGCGATATGGTGAAACCGCTGAACGTTGGTCTGCAAATTTTGAAATAGATACTCAGTTATGGTCATCACCTATATATTTAAATTTATTAGTACAATTTTTAAATAATTGTATCGTTTATACAACCTTAAAATATGATATAAATTATATAGAAAAAATACTATTGTATGGTTCGCAAGCCTTAGAATCAAAAAATATTGATCCCATTTATCAACTAGATTTAGAAAGAAACTTGAATAGCTTGGCCTTACTAGCTTATGTAGAAAGTCAAAATTTCCAAGCTGCCTTAAATCTCTACGATAATTTGATTTCAAAGTTTCAGACAGCGTCATACAAAGATAAATGGCCTACGATTCTCCCAATTCTAAAAAATCTAACACCCATCTTAAATTTATTTAAATTCTGTTTATCTTCTCAGATGGTAGAAAAAACCAATTTGCTTAAGCGAATTTCCGATCTTAAAACAAGTCTTCGTCGAGCGTTAAATATATTACACGCAAAGATTTCCTCTAGATCAGATACAGGGGAAATGATTTATCTAAATAGCGTAAAGCCATTAATTGAAAATTTTATCCAAGAGTTAGAAATAATGCATAGCCAAACTTCGGTCAAGTCTAATAAAAACTCTAAGAAAAAAAATAAAAAAAAGAAAGCAGAAAAAAATAAATCCTCAACTACATTACCAGAAAAAAAACCAGACACTTTAAAGTCTGAAGAAGATAAAATAAATATTCCGCAAACGTCAGCGACAGTACCCGCATCAGTCCCCGAATCAGCGTCCAAAGATAATAGATCATATCAAGCTTCGGCATTAGTTCCACCACAAGTAACTGTACGCATTTCCCGTGCACTTATTGAAAAGGACGAACAAGACAGAAAAAATAAATATTTAAGGAAAAAAAATAGAGGTGCTAAGAAGGAAGATGTGGAATCAAGGGAAACTAAGACAGTATTCTATCCATTGTCCAATAAATTCATGCCTGGAAATAAGAAAATCCAAGCTATAATTACTATCGAATTACTTGACAAATTACCTTTGAGTTGGATTGCGGCAGCAATTCAAGTATTGAAAGGCGGAATGATTGGCATTAAAAAAAATCAAGTACACCTCTTTACTGAAGCCGACCGCCAACGTAATAAAGTGCCTCCAGAAGTGACCTATGGAATGACCCTGACAGGAAAAATTGGAGCCTGCCATCTTTTTGCACAATGGAGCAAAAAAATAGAAGCCACAATAGAGTTTAATAGCACTGACCACCCTGACTACCCTGAGTTGCACCCATTTAACAAATAAATCAATCCACGCCAGAAGGGTTCGCAAGTTGGAGCTATGTATTCAGCGAGAAATTGGTGATTTTATCAAGAAAATGTTATATTGAAAGCAAGTGAATTCTAGAAGAGAAGCCAATGCGTCAAAAACTCGGTCAAATTATTTGTGGGTTAATGCTGCTATTTGCTGTCCCTTTGGCTCACGCAGATACTTCTGTTGATAACTTGGCCACTGCCAGTGTCGCCGTGTCCAGCCAGTCGGCTGCAGATTTGCATCCCGCCCTAATCAACGCTTTTATTCAAAGTTTGATAAAAATCAGTGGCAATACTGATATTGGATCAGTCTCTGCTATCAAAGAACAATTTCCCCGGGTAGAGCGTTTTGTTCAAAAATACACCTGCAATGGCTTGACTGTCACTATCACCTTTGACCGACGCGCATTAATGGCCTTGTTAACCCAGGCTGGTCAATCGGTATGGGCGGCTAAAAGGCCTACTGTTATGATCTGGTTAACAAAAAATGGACAAAGCCCAATAACCAAAGCTGACGCAGACCCCATCATCGCCATATTTGAAAATAACGCAGAGCGACGAGGTTTGCCCTTTAAGCTTCCGGAAATGGACAAAGCTGATCAAATAGTTTGGCAAACCATGGAAGGTGGTTCTTCAGTCACTCAAGACTTGCTTGAAAAAATAGCTGAACATTACCAAGCGCCGGCCATATTATTTGCCCAGATCCAACAGGGAATACAACAAGTTTGGATAGCGCAATGGTTTTTTGTCTGGCGTGCCCAAACCTGGCAATGGCATAACGAAGCGTTGACCCAAGAAGCTGTGGTGCAAGCCGGTGTAGATAAAATTGCGGATTTGATGGCCAAACAACTGGCAGTCAATCTAGATCAGCAGCCGACTAATAATTTGTGGATGGCGGTGCTGGATGTTAATAATTTAGAGGATTACAGCCAAGTTTTGACTGCTTTGAAACAACTAACACCGGTGATGGCGATATCCGTAAACGATGTGGGAACCCATGGCTTGCTGATTCGAGTCACGACCACGGGCGAAGGCAGCTTAGACTTAAAAAATGCCTTAGTGGCCAGCCGCCATTTTACCCCGCTCGCCAATCAAGCTTTTGCGGATGTACTTCATTATCGCTGGACACCATAATGGCTGCCGAACAACTGACCTTGGCGCTGAATTTACGTGACGACGCCACCTTTGCTAACTTTTACCCTGGGGATAATAGTGCCATGCTGGCGCACTTGCAAACTTTCTCCGAACCTTTTATTTACTTGTGGGGCTCCTTAGGATCCGGACGGACCCATTTATTACAAGCCTGTTGTCACGCGCTCGCCCCTGGTCAAGCTTTATATTTAGACCTAGCGGATGATTCATTGTCACCATCGGTGTTAATGAATATGGAAAATTTTTATCAGGTCTGTTTAGATAATATCGAGGCTGTTATAGGTCAAAGCGCTTGGGAAATGGCATTATTTCATTTTTATAATCGATCCCTAGAGCAATCCACTCGATTGTTAATTGCCAGTGCTTTTCCGCCGGTAGAGCTCCCGGTTAACCTTCCAGACTTGGGTTCTCGGTTCTGTAGCGGATTGGTGTTTCGATTAAATGTTTTAACGGATGATCAAAAAATTTCCGCCTTGCGGATGCGTGCCCGTGGTCGTGGTTTAAATTTTTCAGAAGAAGTTGGTAAATTTTTGATCAATCGTTACCCGCGAAATATGAGCGTGTTATTTGCGACGTTAGAAATGCTAGATCAAGCTGCTTTGGTTGCAAAACGTCCATTAACTATTCCGTTTGTTAAAAAAATTCTCAGTTAGCGTACTTTTTTTCTTCAATTATTGTACTATATTTAGCTAAGTAAGATCTGTACAAATAATATCAAGGAGGAAAAAGATGAAAGGGATAAACAAAGTCATTGTCAGCACGATGTTTATGACCATGAGTTTGCCACTATGCGCTCACGCTAACTATCCAACTTTTGGAATTTGGCGTGATCAATACTCTGACCAATTAGTACTACCCCAATTTATCAAAGCTACTGGCGAACGCATGTTTATTTTCACGCCAAAGGGTAAGCAATGGGCGGCTTATAGTGAAGATGGTACTTTGGCGGGTTACGGGCGAGCTAATGGTGGCGGACAGTTTTGCCCAGACTTGGGTGAAGCCTGCCATACCGACACCGGCAAGTTTCGAGTATTTCGTAAAGGTACTGCTGGGTGTGTATCTAATACATTCCCGATCAGTGAAGGGGGTGGGGCGGCCATGCCATATTGTATGTTCTTTAATGGTGGTGCGGCGATTCATGGTTCACCTCAGCTTTCTTTCAATAATTCAAGTCACGGCTGCGTACGGGTAACAACTCCATCGGCGGAATGGTTATCGAGTAGTTTTATGAAAGTGGGAACTAAAGTGATGGTACTATCGTATTGATTTTATTAACTAAATATCTTAGCGATGCTGTTTGCTGAAAAGGCAAAGCTGGTGCCTGTGCACCAGCTAGCAAGGGCTTATCGATTAATAATTGCCTAAGCTCGGAGACTGAGCCTCTTTAATAGCTAAAGTGGTTTCCATATTTCTTGACGCAGCTTGCTCATACGCAGTTTGAGTTTCAAGCACTGCTCGCCTAGTGGCGTTTTCCACAGCTCCTCGGAAAATGGCGACATCGGTATTGTTAAACAATGTGTTACGATTTTCGCTTATATTTATTGTCATCTCAAAACCTCCAAAGGCTATTTTTATTTATATAGTAGAATCCTGTTACCTATTATTCTACCCTGAATATGTTAAGAAAACCTTAAATCTAGCTCCTTGCTCCATTAATTTTTTTTTTAATGGGAGGTATAACTTACTAGTGTATTGATAATATGTCAAGAAGCGGGTCGTATCATCCCAGGGGTGTCTCTTTCAAGAAAATGCGTCATCCCGCGATCAAGTTGCGGGATGACAGGGTGCTTAAAACTTTATTATTTTAAATCAATCGGTTAAAATTGACCGATTTGCTGAGTTTTTTTAATCACCTGACAGGAGCTCGTTTATGCCCAGTTTTGATGTAGTTTGCCAGCTAGATCTGCATGAGTTAGCCAATGCTGTCGATCAAGCTACGCGCGAAATCGCCACTCGATTTGATTTTAAAGGGGTCAATGCACAATTTATCCTTAAGGACAATACCGTCAATTTGCGAGCGGAGAGTGAATTCCAGCTTAATCAAATGCTTGATATTTTTAAAAAAAAGCTAACTAAACGTCATATCGATTTATCGCATATGGACATTGCGGAAGTAAAAACTTCTGGAAAAACCGCTGAGCAGTTAATTACTATGAAGAGCGGAATTGACACCGAGATAGCCAAAAAAATAGTCAAATTTATCAAAGAAAGCAAGCTGAAAGTGCAAGGTTCTATTCAAGGCGAGCAAGTTCGAATCACAAGTAATAAAAAAGATGATTTGCAAACGACTATCTCGCTATTACGGCAGCAAAGCTTTGGTTTACCCCTTCAATTCACTAACTTTCGCGATTAGGGTCAACTATTGCGGATGTTCCTCTAAAACAATTAAGCGGTGATGGATAGCAAGCATAGTTAAAGCCAAATCATTTTTGACATTGAGTTTTTCAAAAATACGGCTACGATAACTGTGAACAGTCTTGTGGCTTATTTTTAAGACTTCGGCGATTTCTTTGACAGTTATGCCGCGGATGATCATCATCATCACTTCTTTCTCGCGGACAGAAATTTCAGCAAAAATATTATTAGCTTTAAAATCGGTTTTGGCAAACGCCAATCGATTGGCGATTTTTGGGGTGATAACCCTTTGACCTTTATAGACGTTTTTGACCGCTGATACGAATTCTTCCTGGCTTGAATCTTTCGAAAGGTAGCCTTGAGCACCGGCTTCCAACAAACGAAATGGAAATAAATCATTGGTGATAGAAGATACGATTAAGATTTTAAGATCAGGATTATAACGTAACAATTTTTGGGTTACTTCAAGCCCAGAGAGATCCGGTAACTTCAAATCTAAAACGATGACGTCTGGGTTTAAGGTTCGAATTTGTTGGATACCATCGAGACCTGTCGAAGACTCACCAATGACTTGAATTTCTTTATTATTTTGCAGCATTTGTTTTATGCCGGCACGAACAAGGGTATGGTCATCAATCAAAAAAGTTTTTATAGTTTTCATCATTTTCCTCCTTACGCTACGATTGATGAGATGCTAAATTGTATCTGCAGCCGCATTATGGAGTCAATAAGCATAAGCATAAGTACAAACTTAACGGGAAGGATTTTTTTGGAGCTCATGTTCATTTTAACCTGGATAGGTCAACATGCTTTAAATAATAGGATTACTTGATTCCAATATAGATATCCAAGCTTGTATCGGTTGGATTAAGCGAACGTTGATCATATATTTCAAAATCCGCTTGATAGGTTCGTTCCCCACCAAAGTCATTTGATGACATTTTCCAGATTTGCTGCCAGGCATTGATCACCACTTCAGGCATTTTTCCTGCAGGTGTAGTAAATTTTTTATAGTGCGCGGCTGGTATGATTAATTTCTTTAAACCATTCGGAATGTTTTCAAGATACTGGACTTCTTCACCGATAAAGTAAGTGTAATTCCCATGTTCGTCACTGTCATATTCGGTATACACGGCGAAAGTAACGCCCGGATTTTTCCGGTTCGGTATTTGCAAAGCAATATTCTGACTAAAAAATTGGCCCACTAGCCCGCTAATTTGAGCTGTTTGGGGATTGATTTCATTTTTGTTGTTGGTTCGTAAGGATAAACCGATTAATCGGATTTCCGATTTATTAACCGATTCTTTTATCATCAGTTGAGCTCCTATAATTCTGATTGTCGCGTGATCTAATCATTATTTCTTTAGATTTCTGCGATGAAGTATACCCAGAATCAATAACTTCATCACTATAATATTTATATCCTCTCTAAAAAATCCATGGTAAAGATTTCTGCTTGACGGCGACTTATTAGCCGATTATAATCATATTCGGCATCAATGTAACCGATTATAGAGAATATTGGCATGTATCCTAGGTATCTAGATTTGACTAACCTATTGAAAAAAAGAAGTTATTTTCTTCTAGGGCCGCGTGGAACTGGTAAAAGTACGCTGATTGAACAAGCTCTTCCTGACGCCAAAATTTATGATCTGCTTGACGCATCGGTATTCCAGCGGTTGGTGGAGAGATCCCACGTTAATTAGCCAGGAAACGGTGGCTGATACTTTAGTCGTTATTGACGAAATCCAAAAATTCCCGGCATTGTTAGATGAAGTTCACCGTTTAATTGTGAAACGAAAGCAAAGATTTTTGTTGACGGGAAGTAGCGCAAGAAAGTTACGTAAAGGGGGTGCAAACTTATTGGCAGGTCGAGCATTCCAGGCATGGTTGTTACCATTGACCTCGCAGGAAATTCCTGATTTTGATCTTCTTACTTATTTAAATACCACGGGTTTGCCAGAATTTTATGGACAAGTGGGGGTACATGATTATCTCAGAGCGTACGTGGGTACTTATCTCCAGGAAGAAATCAAGGCGGAAGCGCTCACACGAAATTTGCCTGGGTTTGTCCGTTTCTTGGAAGTGGTTGCGCTTTGTAATGGAGAAGAAGTTAATTACGCCAATATTTCCAGCGATTGTGGTGTGCCAGTACGTACTTTAGAAGGATATTTTGAGATATTGAATGATACCCTTATCGGTTTTTCAGTCCAACCTTTTTTATCAACTACAAAACGTAAAGCTATTACCCGTTCGAAGTATTTTCTGTTTGATATTGGTGTGGTGAATTTTCTTGCTAAACGTGGTCGTGTTGAATTTAAATCAGAACTCTTTGGCCGTCTTTTTGAACATTTCATTGCAGTAGAGCTACGTGCATTTCTCGCTTATCATTTTATTGATTTGCCACTGCAATATTGGCGCTCTACTTCTCATTTTGAAGTCGATTTTATCATTGGGAATACACTAGCTGTTGAAGTGAAAGGGACAGATCTGGTAACCGATAAACATCTTAAGGGAATTCGAGTCCTCAAAGAGGAAGAACTGATCCCACACTTATGGCGTGATTAGTTTAGACTCGCATGAAAGATTAACTGCTGATGGCATACATATTTGGCCATGGAAAATTTTTTTGAAAAAACTCTGGGCAGAAGAATTTAAATTAGGATCAGGACTGTGACTTAGACATTTTTATCTTTTCAAAGTCACAGGTCTGATTCTGCGGGGTCTTCCTTTAAAAGAAGGTTTCCTGACTTAGCCGATTGTTCATAAATTCTTAATGGATAAATGCTATCATAGACTTTTTTATTTATATACACTTCTAATAATGACTGCTAATCAGATTGACAACTTAAGCTGGGCCCACCCGTTGGTGCGAGATTGGTTTATTCAGAAATTTGGTTCAGCCACAGAACCGCAAGCCCAAGGCTGGCCAAATATTTTAGCGAGAAAAACCACATTAATTTCAGCGCCCACCGGCTCAGGCAAAACTTTTGCAGCTTTTTTGGCTTGCCTAGATGGTTTAATCCGCAAAGCTTTATCTGGCAGCCTTGACCAACGTACTGAGGTTCTATATGTTTCGCCATTAAAAGCATTAAGCAATGATATCCAAAAAAATTTGGCCGAGCCATTAGCTGAAATTGCCGCATTAGCCCAACAACAGGGATTGCCGATGGCAGACATCCACATTGCGGTACGTACCGGAGATACTTTGGTGCGTGACCGCCAAGCGATGTTAAAAAAATCGCCTCATGTCTTAGTGACTACCCCAGAATCTTTATACATATTGCTGACTGCGGAAAAGAGTCGGCAAATGCTCATGAATATTGATACGGTGATTATTGATGAAATTCACGCGTTAGTAAATTCTAAGCGCGGAGCTCATTTGGCTTTATCGCTGGAGCGACTACAGGCTATTTGTTGGAACCCTCCGGTGCGGATAGGGCTCTCCGCCACCCAAAAGCCAATTGAAGCAGTGGCAAACTTTCTCACCGGTAGCTTTCGTTCTGAACCTGCTATCGTTAACATTGGCCATGTGCGTCATTTGGATTTGGCTATCGAAATCCCTTCCAGTGAATTGGGTCCAATAACCGCCAATGAAGTGTGGGATGAAATTTATGATCGAATTGCAGAATTAGCCCAGCAAAATCGATCCACATTAATATTTGTCAATACCCGTAAATTAGCGGAGCGGATTGCCCATCATTTGTCAGAACGATTAGGTCAAGAGCAGGTTGCCGCCCATCACGGCAGTTTGTCACGAAAACTGCGTTTAGATGCTGAAAACAAATTAAAAACCGGTCAATTAAAAGCGTTGGTTGCCACTGCTTCGTTGGAACTAGGTATCGACATTGGAATGATAGATTTAGTTTGTCAAATAGGTTCCCCACGAGCGATAGCCATTGCATTACAACGGATTGGCCGTGCAGGACATTGGCGGGGTGCGATCCCCAAGGGCCGAATTTTTGTGACTACTCGCGATGAATTAGTAGAATGCTGTGCACTCATTCATGCGATTCGAGAAGGCGATTTGGATCAGTTGATCATACCTAAACAACCCATAGATATATTAGCTCAACAAATCGTTGCAACCTGTGCCACCGGAGACTGGCGTGAAGAAGATTTACTAACATTAATTCGTCAAGCTTTTCCTTATGCGGATTTATCATTAGAAACATTCGAGTCGGTTTTAGATATGCTTAGCGAAGGAATTGCCGGATCTCGAGGGCGTTACGGCGCGTATTTATTTCGCGATCGTGTCAATGGCATCGTTAGAGCGCGGCGTGGCAGTCGATTAACCGCTATTACCAATGGTGGCGCTATTCCTGATAATGGTCTATTCACGGTGATTGCTGAACCAGAAGGGATAATGGTTGGCACCCTCGATGAAGATTTTGCTATTGAAAGTAATAGAGGTGATATTATTTTATTGGGGAGTACCTCTTGGCAAATCAAACGGGTTGAAAATTTTGGCCGTGTCATTGTCGAGGACGCACACGGAGCCCCACCTACAGTCCCTTTTTGGCGCGGCGAAGCGCCGGCAAGGACAAGGGAGCTTTCATCAAGGGTCGCGCAATTGCGCCAAAAAATTAGCGATATGTTGCCAGACAACTGTTCCAGAGAAAAAATTCAAAAGAACCCTGACACTATAGAAGCGATCCATTGGCTGAAAAAAAATTGCGGAGTCGATCAATGTGGGGCGCAGCAGTTGGTGGAATATATTTGGCAGGGACAAGCCTTATTAGGAGCAGTCCCAACCCAATCTACCATCATTGCCGAAAGATTTTTTGATGAGGGTGGTGGGATGCAATTAATCATTCATGCCCCTTTTGGCGCGCGCATTAATAAGGCATGGGGATTGGCATTAAGAAAACGATTCTGCCGTTCTTTTAATTTTGAATTGCAGGCAGCGGCCACAGATGATGGACTCAATATTTCTTTGACTGAGCAACATAGTTTTCCATTGGCAGATGTATTTCGCTTCTTGCATGCCAATACTATAAAAGAACTGCTGATACAAACGGTTTTACAATCCCCTTTATTTATCACTCGTTGGCGTTGGGACGCCACTCGCGCTTTAGCACTGTTACGTTTTCGTAATGGAAAAAAAATTCCTCCTTATATTTCACGTATGCTTGCCGATGATTTATTAGCAGCCGTTTTTCCTGATGCAGCAGCATGTCAAGATAACCTGGGGGGCAAAGATATTGAACTTCCCAACCATCCGTTAATCAACGAAGTGATGAAAGATGTATTGAACGAAGCCCTTGATGTGGAGGGTCTTATTGATGTGCTTGTCGGCATTAAAAACGAAACAATCCGCTGCTTAGCAATTGATACGCCAGCACCTTCAGTTTTTTCTCATGAAATATTGAATGCTAATCCATATGCATTTTTAGATGACGCACCTTTGGAAGAAAGAAGAGCGCGCGCAGTTGAAATGCGTCGCTTATTGCCAGAGTCTGTGTTAGGGAATGATCACTGTTTAGATTCGACAATCATTAACGAAGTAAAACAACAAGTTTGGCCAGACATTAGATCGGCGGATGAACTACATGATCTATTACAAACATGCATTGCTTTTCCAGAAGATTTAAATTTCGTTCATTACTTCGAGCTTTTACAATTATCCGGTCGTGCGGGCTTAGCACTCATGAAGAGCAAAAAATTTTGGGTGGCTGCTGAAAAAGTTAAAACATTTGCTGCTATTTATCCTAATGTCATTGATCCAAAAGAATTTGTCGAGGTAGAAACGCAATCCCTTGAGAAGGAAGAAGCCATCGTTAAAATGATTCGCGGTTGGATGCTGTACTTAGGTCCAGTCACGAGTCAGATATTAGCGGATTTACTCGTATTAAATATCGAAGCGATAGACCAAGCATTGTTAAAATTAGAGAGCAGCGGTTTTGTGTTACGCGGACATTTTGGTTCAACAGCAAATATCGAATGGTGTGAGCGAAGAGTATTAGCCAGAATTCATCGACTCACATTAGGTAAGCTGCGAAAAGAAATAGAACCTGTGACTGCAGGACAATTTATGCGTTGGTTATTGACTTGGCAACATTTGGCTTCGGGTACACAATTAAGCGGAGAACACGGTTTACTCGAAGTTATTCGACAATTGCAAGGATTCGAAATACCCGCTAATGCTTGGGAGCGACAAATTTTAGCCAAACGTTTGCGTGATTATGATCCGCAAATATTAGATCGACTTTGTTTGACGGGTGTCATTGGGTGGGGTCGTCTGTCGCCGCACCCGGCGTTTCTATCGGCAATAACAATGGAGACCCCTCATATCCGCCGCATTACTCCCTCACGTGTAGCACCGATTACTTTTTTTGTGCGCGAACAATCTGAATGGATGGAGGTGCATGATCAATTAAATTATCCCGAAAAATGTGCGGGTTTAAGTCACGTCGCTAAAAAGATTATCGATTATTTGCAAAATAAAGGCGCGAGCTTTTTTGCCGATATTGTACGTGGTATCAGCCATTTGAATGCTGAAATCGAAGCGGGATTATGGGAGTTAGTGTCCGCCGGTCTGGTCACGGCGGACGGTTTTGACAATTTACGCGCCTTAATCGATCCAGAGCGCCGTAGCGGTAAAGGTAGGCGTTCAAGGCCGCGACATGCGACAGGGCGATGGTCGCTTTTACATCGTGAACCAGCGGCTGATCCAAACCAACAAATACCAGCTCTTTGCTGGTTATTGTTAAAAAGATATGGGGTGGTATTTCGCGACCTATTGGCGAGAGAAAATATTATTCCACGGTGGCGTGATTTATTAGTTACATTTCGTCAATTGGAAGAACGTGGAGAAATACGCGGAGGTCGTTTTGTCGATGGGTTTGTCGGTGAACAGTTTGCCTTACCCTATGCAGTGGAATCATTGCGTGCGATTAGAAAAAAAGAGATTAAAGAAGAGCATTACGCTATTTCTGCGGTAGACCCGTTGAATTTAGTCGGCATCATTTTGCCAGGTGGACGAGTTGCTGCGATATCGGGAAATGAAGTAACCCTGCCGAGGATTGCTGAGGCTGTTGAACTAAATTAGTTATTTGTGTAATTATAATAAATTAATCTGAGTGATGGGTTTTTTTATTAATTTTTTAGAGTTTTTATTAAATTTTTAAAAAATGTATGTTTTTGAAAAATAATATGCCATCCCGGAAAAAGCGTTACAGGGAGTAGCTTTAAGTGACAAGAAACCAATTTACATGGATTGTCATAGGTGCGAACTCGATTTTGAGCTTGTTTTTCTTTATTTGTTATTTTGACAATATAATTTTCTTTGGCGACGTACAGTCTATTCACTTCCCAATGATTATGGAGGATGCCAAAGCTTTACCAACAACAGGTATTTTAAATAAAAAAGGAAAGATGGTTACTCTGAAAGTATCTGATAATTATATCAATCAGTTGTATCCTGTTTTAGCACGGTATTTAAGTGCTGTCGAAAAAAAATGCTTAAGACCCAGCTCTTTAACAATTGGAGGTCATATCACACTTTTCAAATCTCAACGAGCCTTGCTTCCCATAGGTAAAAGCTATCATTTCGATCTCAATGGGATGATAAAAGAAACCGTCATTAGAACCAAATATCATTTAATAGTTTACGAAACATGGTATGAGCTTTCGGTGAGTTCTTCAGGACTAAATCAATCTTTCCTTCACCACATTAATCCAGACCGATTACATATTAGCATCGCAGTTGCAAGGTCCATCGCAGGTACCCATATTTGTGTCAATTAATTGATTTTGAACGGCGGATAATTTACTATATAGACATTTCGTGAGTAGCTTGATTATGATAGATTCTTATCATGTACTGATTGCTTTTTTAATGTTTGCTTTAGTGAGCAGCATCACCCCAGGTCCTAACAATACCATGTTATTAATTTCGGGAGTTAATTTCGGCTTCCGACGTACAATTCCACATATTTTCGGCGTTACCATCGGGTTTACTTTTATGGTCCTGATGGTGGGTTTGGGTTTAGGTAGAATCTTCGAAACTTGGCCCATGTTATATACTATTTTGCGTTATGTTTGCGCTGCTTATTTGATTTATTTAGCTTGGCAGATTGCAAGATCCAGTGGTTTTGATGTAGAGGGGAAAAATAAACAACCCCTATCATTTTTAAAAGCAGCATTGTTTCAATGGGCAAATCCTAAAGCTTGGATAATGTCGATAGCTTCGGTGACAACCTATGCTGCAAAAGAGAATTTTTTCATAGATGTGGTACTTATTGCCGGATTATATATATTTTTTGTGGCATTTAGCGGAGGGGTATGGACAGCGTTTGGTAATGGGTGTCGCCGTTTCTTAAGCCAGGCTCTTTATTTGCAAATTTTTAATATCGCTATGGCCATCATGTTAGTGTTGTCGCTTTACCCATTGTTTGAAAGTTAAGTAAAAAACTTACCCCTGCATGAGGGGTAAGTTATATCAGTCAATTAACGATTAATGACGAAATAATCTGGGCTAGCTGTGTAGCAAACTAATCGTTGTGTGTTTCCACCAATGCTAACATTTAATACGAGGAAGTTTAAATTAGTTAGATTCGGTTGTTCAGAAACATAGCAAACACGGGTTCGATTGTTTACATTAACGTAGTAATAACCCTGACTTGTCATTGTTAAATTGCTTGGGGCTACGTAGGTGTTGCCGTTTCTTTCTAATACGACAGGCTCACCTGATAATACGACTTTATCGGATTTTTGTGCACAAGCGCCTATGCTTAAAGCAAGGACGGTGGCTGTAACGCCAAAAATGATTTTATTCATTATAAAGAACTCCTTTTGTTGAAGATGATATAATCTTAGTATGGAATAAAAATATTGCAAATAATCTGAACTATTCTAGTGAATTATCGGGCTCAAGTCCTGAATTATAGATATTTTACTCATCATTCAGTCGGCAGACTGAGAAACTAAATCTTCGGGATCGGCGTGTACGATCACGCTCTTATCTACTATAGAATTTCAAGTGGGGGTTAAATTATTGCTAAAAGTAAGGTTCAATCTATAATTAAATTATATAATTAACTAAGGAACAGGCATGGACGCGCTACCCTCAAAAGTTATTGAATTTGATTTAAAGGAACATCAATTTAGAGAGTTATCACTAGAAGAATTCGAAATTGTGCCTGAGCAAGAACATAAAGTTTATTGGGTTCACTATAATTTAAATCAAAAAGAAGATTTTCCAAAAATTGCCCAGAAGTTAAAATTGCCCCTCTCAGTGATTGAGGTTTGTAACGAGGATGATAAAAGCCCAAAGATATTTGATGATGAGTTTTCAGTGACCATTGAGACAGAATGTTTAATATCAAATGCACTGAAAAATGAACAAGATATTGATTTCGAAAGTTTGATTATCCATTTGACGCCACGTTTTTGCTTTACTGCAGCGAGTGTTTCCATCCCGGCATTAAATGTATTTATTAACAGCTTGCAAAAGAATTTGCTTTACGCTAAAACGTCCTGCTTTATTTTATTTTTAATGTTAGACAATGTTATTAATGATTATTCTAAAGTCTTGCTTGATTTTGAATTAATATCGGATCAAATAGACTTAAAAGTTCGGGAAATGCCTGATGATCTTTATAACGAAGTCATTAATGTAAAAAAACAAGCAATGAAAACCAAAAGATATGTTTCTGCTACTCGCGATACTTTAATGAGGATTTCTGCAAGGAAAATGCCGGTCATATCCCAAGAATGTCGGCGTTCGTTACGAAATTTGTTTAATCATACCCAAATGATATGTGTTCAAATAGATTCTATGCGCGATAGTTTGAATAGCACTTTAGATCAAATAGATAATGCCCTTATGCAAAAAATGAATCGCACCATGAAAGTTTTAACAGCTTTTGCCTCGATTTTTCTTCCATTAACTTTAATTGCAGGTATCTATGGAATGAACTTTAATATTCCAGAATTGCACTGGAGATATGGCTATTTTTGGGCGCTAGGATTAATGTTTGTTTGTGGTGCTATGTTAATTTTTGTCTTTAAAAAAATGAAATGGATTTAATTTAAGTTTCATTTGCTGTAAATTCTATCCTTTTACAAAGGAGGTGTGATGCCTGACCTACAATTGATCACTACTGATCAAATCAGTCATGAAGTTTTGAGAAATTTAGCAAAGCAAGTAACTTTTCCATTGGATCAAAAAATTAAAAAAATAATAAATGACATGCGTGGGTTTATCGAAGCGTTACCAAGTCCGTTTGGCAAACCTGCTGGTTTGGCAGCTCCACAAGTCGGTTACCCTTATCAAATAATTTTATTTCAAATTCCGCCGGAGGCGAAAAAGATTCGTAAAGATGTTTTTGATGTGATTCCTTTGACTGTTTTAATTAATCCGAATTATTCACCCATTCGATCCGCTGGAACTTCTAAAGATTGGGAAGGATGTTATTCGGTTAACGATAAAATGGGGGAGGTGCACCGTTACTCGGCACTTGAATTTACCGGTTATACACTTGAAGGAGAAAAAATAGTAAGAAGCGCCTATGGGTTTTTAGCGCGTGTTATTCAACATGAAATTGATCATCTAAATGGTCAGCTCTATATTGATTTAATAACTGACGATTGTCGGTTTGGTACAACAGAAGAAATGCTGCCAATCCGCAAAGCCGAAATTGAAAAATTTAATCAGAATTAATCCCATGATATTTACCAAATTTAGGTCCAATAAAAAAGAATTGCTCGATAATTTTTCTTTATCGGGCCCTGATTTAAAAAAGAATTTGCAAAATTTAAAATTGGCAAATAAATTTTTGGGAGGTAATATTCTGATTTCTAAATGCTTGGAGCAGCTAATAATTGAAAATCCTCAACTCACCCGCCAGCACTTGGATATTGTCGATATAGGATGCGGGGGTGGCGACATAATACGAACTCTTTCCCTATGGGCCAGAAAAAAATTTTTGCCTTGGAAATTCATCGGTGTAGACGCAAATCCGGTTAGTATTGAATATGCGGCAGAGTTTTCTGGTCATTTTGAAGATATTCAATACCTCACGTTAAATGTATTTGACGAGGAATTCCAATGTTTAAAATTTGATATAATTTTGTTATGTACGATCTGCCATCATTTTAGCGATATTGAAATGGTCAAGCTACTTCGCCAATTAAGCCAACAAGCTAAAGTTGGCATTATCATTAGCGATCTACACCGTCATTGGGTAAGTTTTTATGCCATTAAATTATTGACCCAAATCTTTCCTTGCTCTTATCTAGAAAAACATGATGGTCCATTATCGGTTCTTAAAGCCTTTAAGCGTAGTGAGTTAACCAATATCATGAACCAGGCAGGTATTTCCGGCTACCAAATAAAATGGCGCTGGCCTTTCCGTTATCAAATATTGATACGTTGACAATATTTGTTAATTTCGGCAAGATACTCAGGCTGTTTGGGTTATATACTACTGTGCATAATAGAAAGATAAGGATTAAAAATGAAAAGAGAAAGCAGCTTAATATTAGATCCATTGGTCATCAACACATACTCACAAGCGACAAGTCCTAATTCATGGACAAAATTTTTTCATAAATCTTCATTTCTGTTTTCTCCTTTTTACACCATGATGAGCAGCCTGATAACCTCTATATTTTCACTTATGACTATAACCAAAGAACCGTTTTCAAGTACTATTATCCCGGTACTGGCGATGCCTTTTGTATTTGCTAATAATTATGTTGTCTATTCCCAAACCGCAGTTCTAGACTCAGGGGTTGACATATTAACTCAAACTAATATTGTTAGTCCCTTAAACCCACCGTTGAATAAACTAAAAGGATCGGTTTTTTTCTATATTAAAGACGCTGGGATGTGGTTAGCCTCAGGATTATTCGGTATTACTTATGGTGTAGGTTTTTATTTACTTTTAGTTGATTTTCCTATGTCCATAAGGATTATCTCTGGTGTTTATTCTGGATTATTTGCTCATCGCGCCGATCTAGCAGTCAGCCGCTTGTGGTCCCTACGTCGTCAGGTCCTCGGTGAGCCCGGCTATGAGAATACAGTGGGCCCCTTTTTAGATTTTACAGATTCACTATTGCCATTGCCTTTTGTGCCCAAATCTATTCGAAAAAAAATTGCTATCGACAAAGCAGCAGTTGACAGTTATGCAAATTATAGAGCCATAGTTGTGATTTTATCCGCGCAATATTTATTAAAAAATATATGTGGTTTATCCACTATGACATCTTTTCTTATTGCATGGTTGTTACCATTTGGTGGTCCGGAGCACGTTTATATTTCAGGTTATATAGCAAAAATTATGAAATATGTCCTTAATCACCAGTCTAACCATGATGCTAAACATATAGAGGAAGAAAAGTCTTCTTGTTGGTTTTCGAGACCCATGTTCATAATAAACGAGTTAAATACTGTTATCACTAGCCTGTTCACTGGTAGAGTGAGTGCAGCTTTATGGGGGCTTCTAATCGATCCAAATATAATATATAAATTTGGTAAAATAGTTGCTCCAGCATTAACTGGGCCAGCAGTAACTTATCAACTGAATGAGCAAATTCCTAAACTGGTGAACTTACTGACGATCAATTATGGTAAACAAACAGAGTTTGATTATAAAATTTCTAAACCAATATTTTATCCGATGTTAGTTATATTGTCTTTAGGATTGTTATATATTGGATTTATTCAGGTAAAAGCTGGGGACTCAAGGTTGTTAGATGGCGAGAAGATAGGTTTTCCAGAAGAAATCTTCGACGAATACGATATGGATTTTAACGAGCCGACTAATCCGCCGCTAGCTGAAATGAAATACTGTGGACAAGTTTCAAGCCGCGCTGTGGGTTTGTGCCATGTATTTACTCAGAAATTAAGGTCAATTGCTGGGTTTTTTGGTCACCAACAACCTGAAGTCACTAAGGTGGATGTCGAAATTTCTAAATATAATTATCTACCTTAAATTTAGATTGCACTGTAAGCCTTCCCCCGATATATTTTTAATAGTCATTCCTTAGCTGAGGCTTAAGGTTGACAATGAGCGTCCAAACCTTTTCTTTCAAGTCATTATTTTAAATGTATCTTTCTCGTATATAAAATGTTTCAATGAACGGATTTTTTAATTTTTTTTTAATATAGCTTCATTATGATAGGTATTCATATACATATCTAAGGGCGGGTTAAAAATGAAAAAAATAAAAGAATTTCCAAAAGTTATAAAGGTAAAGGTAAAAAATAATGAAGGTCAAGAAGTTACCCTTAATTTAGAAAAAGAAGAAGAGCAAAAAGAATTATCTGGTTTGTCTCAAAAAGTATGTTATAAAAATGTAGAAACTGGGGCTGTCTATTTCGTTAAATCGCAAAAACCTAGAAAAATAGCAGATATTTTTGGCGCGGATTCACCTGTGACGCGGGCAATTAATCAAAATATTTCAATTGGTCGTAAAGCTAATTTCATTTTTGATGAATATACCGGTCAGTTCTTTAAAAAATCTTTAAAGGATTCTCAGGATGTGGAAATGGATGAGAAGGAAATATTAAAAAGTTTAGAAGCTTTGGAAGAAAATGATGACAAGTCGTTATTTTTGAATAATCAAAAAGTAATTCAAGCAGCTGCAAAGCATGTTCATGAAGTTTTAATTGAAAGGGCGTTTCTCGAAGCTTTATCACCACAAATTGTTAAAGCTATGATGGGTGAGTCTTTCTGTGTACCTGAAAATATTTTTTATATCACTAAAGATGGGGAACCTTTAAATCTATCGCAATCATTGTTCAAATCACCTCAAGAATTAGAAGAATCAAAAGATATCGATAAAATTATTAATTTTGTCGAACCACTTTCTAAAAAATCCGTAGTGGGTGGAAAGAAGAAGCCCGATGATTGGGAAGGCCATAAAGCTCCTTCCATTGAAGATTTAGAACTTTCGCCTGATGATGGATATATTTTAGGTCAATTATATTTTGTGGCTTTGTTAATAGGTCATTGGGATCTATTTAATAATATTGATTTATCCAATTCAGGCTATGTTGAATATGCAAGTGGTAAAAAGTTGGCAGCGATCGTAGATCACGGCAATGATTTCTTTACTGGTTTTAGTGGGTTGACTAAAGAGGAAAGTTTTAGCCTAAATCCTGATAATCAGTCTGATTTTAAAGGTTTTAAGACCGAGAATAATTTAAAGAAGCAAATTACAGGTTTTCAATTTACTGAAATTTTTGATACTTTTGTTTCTCAATTAGATCTCCCCAGATCTTTAATCGGCGATCTATTTAATCTGACTGAAACCACGCTAAATCCAGCTCGTCGTAAATTTCGCCAAGCCCAATTAAGCGGTTTTAAATATGCATGTGATGCTGCTTGTCAGCTAGCTGGAGAGGATTTAATCAAAATAAACAATGCCATTCCACAAACGATAACAAAAATGTTTGATCAATATATGTCAGCTGATGATGCTAAATTAGTTAAGGGCATCATTAATAAAGAAATATATCATTTATCTAGTCCTAAAACTGAAGACGCTTATACCTTAGCAAACATTATGCGCGGTCGTTTGGAGTCTTTGATAGAAATTCAGCAACAAATGAAACAAAATAGTGTCTCTGAAATATCTGGTCAGCGATTTAGGTTTATGTTGGATTCGCAATACAGACCTCTACCAGCGAAAGAGAGCAAGTCCAGAAGCGCGATCAAGACACGATATTTCAATATTGATTGAACTTGCTCGTTGCCAGTAATTCTCGCTGTCCAACGAGAATTGCTGATTTGCTGCTATTCAGATCGGCTATAAACTGTTACCATGTGTCGTTATAGAAGAGGGTGATAGCTCACCCCTATTGCATCCGTCATCCCGCGACTTGATCGCGGGATCCAGAGAACTGCACGAGATTCCTGGATACCGCGGTCAAGCCGCGGTATGACGTACAGGGAAGGTCAAGATCATGGAAAGATTACCTAGAAATGATTTTTTTTTTAAGTTGAGAAAGTTCAAATTTCTTATACGCCGAATTCTTGCTGCTTTTATTATTGGTCTGTTTTTCATGGGTGTGACTGGCTGTGTGAATTATATTGGAATTCATGCGCATTCTAAACCAGAAACCAATGATACCTTAGCTGTTCCTCATCGTTATCCATTACCTCCAGAACCCTCTGTTTGTAAAACAGATAATTGGTGGCAGCAATTTAACGATCCCCAATTAAACACTCTGATGGCTGTGGCGTTAGCAGATTCTCCGACCATACAAATCGCGGCTAGCCGCTTAGATCGTGCGAAACATCTTGCAGAGGCAGCGGGAGCTTCATTATGGCCTTCGGTCAATTTAAGTGGCTACGTTCGCCGTGAACATTTCACCAAAAATGGTATAATCCCGCCGCCTTTTGGTGGAACTACCCAAAACTTAGGAGAATTAGCATTAAATTTTCAATATGAACTAGATTTTTGGGGTAAAAACCGCCAAACCATTGCTGCCCGAGTCAGCGCAGCCCAAGCAGCGGCTGCAGATTTGGCTCAAGCGCAACTCATGATCTCCACAGCCGTAGCGACCAGCTACTTTCAATTACAAAGTAATATAGCATTGGTGAAACTTGCCAAAAAAATTCTGGCTCAGCGCCAAGGTTTATTAAAATTGAGCGAGGACCTTGCCGAACATGCAATAAGCTCGGCGATTCCTGTCAGTAGTGCACAAATTCAAGTGCAAATCTTTGCATTGCTGTTAGCACAGGTAGAGAAGGAAGTGATGGTTAATCGTCATCAATTGGCGATATTAATAGGAAAAAATCCTTTTACCACCCAAATTTCTATAAAAAAATTTCAGTATAACCTCAAAATTATTATCCTTACCTCCGATTATTCCGGCACATTTATTAGGTCGTCGACCCGATATTGCTGCTTCATGTTGGCGAGTTCAAGCGGCGGCACATCAAGTGGATGCGGTAAAAGCCCGTTTTTTTCCTGATATTAATTTAATGGCTTTATTGAGTTATCAAAGCATTGGCTTACAAAATCTTTTTAAAGCTTCGAGCAGGGACGATGCTATTCAGGTGGCCTTCAATTTACCTATTTTTGATGGAGGATATTTTCGCGCTACTTTAAAAGCCCGCTATTCGGAATATGATCTGGCGGTAGGACAATATAATCGAACCATACTGACAGCTCTACAACAAGTAGCTGATCAGTTGGCAGCCATACATACTTTAAAAATTCAATTAAAAGAACAAACGGCTGCTTTGACCTTTGCGCAAAGTAATTACCATCGCAACTATTTACTTTATAAACAGGGTATCAATGATTATACTCAGGTGCTTTTAGCCCAGGCTTCGTGGTTATATCAGCAGGTGTTTTTATTGGAATTAGAAAATTTGCATATCCGCGCCACTATCGCCATGATCAAAGCGTTAGGTGGTGATTATCATACTCCGGTAGCAACTTTATGAGCGAAGAGATCAAGAATAATCATACAATCTCTCCTAAGCGTAAAAGAATGCTCATTGGGTTAATTGCGGTTTTTTTGTTGATTGGAATACTATATCTAATTTATTGGATTTTCTGGGGTCATTTTAAGGAAAGCACGGAAGATGCCTATGTTTCAGGTAATTTGGTGCAACTAATGCCCCAGATTTCTGGTACGGTAACAATTGTTTATACCGATGACACCAAATTTGTTACCGAGGGCCAACGATTAGTGGAAGTTGATCATGCCGACTTGTTGATTGCTTTACAAAGGTCAAGTGCTAATCTAGCACAAACTGTTCGTCAAGTTCGAGGTTATTATGAAAATGTTCGGCAAAATCAAGCCACATTGGTCCTTCGTAAAGCAGATTTAGATCAAGCGCAAAGAGATTTAAAACGGCGCATCGGTTTAGACACTCAGGGGGCCGTTTCAAGCGAAGAAATACATCATTACACCAGACTCGTCAATCTGCCCAAGCTCAATACGATTATAGTTTGCATCAATTAAATGCGGCTTTGGCGTTGGTTGAGAATTCGCAATTTTATCATCATCCGCTAGTTGAACAAGCAAAAGTGAATTTAAAAACGCTTATTTAAATTGGATGCGAACAACTATTTATGCTCCGGTTACAGGTTATATTGCCAAACGTAGTGTTCAAGTGGGGCAACAAATTAATCCACGGCAGCCTTTACTGGCGATTGTTCCCTTAGATCAAATTTGGGTGGATGCCAATTATAAAGAAAATCAATTGTATCGGCTGCGCATGGGCCAAGCTGTCACTTTAGCGCTGATGCCAATGATTTTACTATATCATGGTCATATTGATGGGTTTAGTCCAGGTACTGGGAGTGCTTTTGCATTATTACCACCACAAAATGCACTGGTAACTGGATTAAGATCGTGCAGCGTTTGCCAGTTCGATTGCTTTAGAAGCGAAGAATTACGCAAGCATCCTTTGCAAATTGGGTTATCAATTACTGTTGTGACTTATACTCGTGGTTTAAAGGAAAAATTTTATCAAACACGATAGACAATAGACCAATCTATTCCACCGGTATTTATCAATTACCAACTACGCTCATGCTAATCAGGAAATTGATAAGATTTGACGATGCCAATGCACCCAATATGCTTTTCCGGAATCATCTATCGGAGAAAGGTAATGGCTAAACCAATTCACCGGGCCAACTTTGCTATGGCTGACCATCTCATTATCGTTCGGTATTTTTATGAATGTGTTAGATACCTCGATTGCAAATGTTTCTATTCCATATATTGCCGGGGATCTTGGAGTCAGTCCTGATCAAGGCACTTGGGTCATTACTTCATTTACGGTTATAGGGCTATTGTTTTGCCATTAACGGGTTGGTTAGCAAGACGTTTTGGTGAAGTGCGTTTGTTTGTTGGTTCACTTTTTTATTTACAGTTGTTTCTGTTCTTTGTGGTTTTTCTGTGAATTTACCGATGTTGATTTTTTTTCGCGTAATTCAAGGAGCAGTGGCGGGCCCTATGATTCCGTTATCGCAAAGCTTTTATTGTCTGCTTATCCTGAAAGTAAAAAAGGATTTGCCACTTCATTATGGGCGATGACTGCTGTGGTTGCGCCGGTTTTTGGTCCTATTTTAGGTGGTTGGATTACTTATAATTATAGTTGGCCATGGATTTTTTATATTAATTTACCGTGGGATTTTTTCATGTGTGGTGACTGGCATATTTTAGCAGGCCGAGAAACGCACTATCTAAACAACCGATTGATATCGTGGGTTTAATATTATTAATTTTCGGTGTAGGATGTTTGCAAATTTTATTAGATAAAGGCAATGATTTAGATTGGTTTAATTCGCATGTGATTATTAGCCTTAGATGATTGTCTCTGTTGTTTGCATTAGTTTTTTTATTGTTTGGGAGTTAACTGAAAAGAACCAATCGTTGATTTATCATTATTTAAAAGTCGTAATTTTACGGTTGGCGACTTGGCATTAAGTTTAGGATATTTAGATATTTTTGCTAATATTGTTATTTTTCCATTATGGTTGCAAACTCAAAGAATTATACCGCTACTTGGGCGGGATTAGCTACTGCGCCGATTGGGGTGTTATCAATTATATTAACACCTTTTGTCGGTTATTATTTAAATAAAATAGATCCACGAATATTTATTAGTCTCGGTTTTGTGGTGTTTGCAGGAGTCTTTTTTTGGTGTGCTTTGACTTATACGACGTGACATTAGTTTTGCAAAATTAATTATTGCCTCGTTTTTTTCAAGGCATAGGTATTGCTTGTTTTTTTACTCCGCTTATTATTATTGTTATTTCCGGCTTGCCGCCGGAGCGCATTGCTAGCGCATTTGGAACTGCGAATTTTTTAAGAATTTTAGGCGGGAGTTTTGGAACTTCTATCAGTGTGACCCTGTGGAGTCGCCGTGCGGAGTTTCACCATAGCCGTTTAGTAGAGGATATTAATCAGTTTAATCCGATCAGCGTTCACGCTATTCACCAATTACATGATTTTGGTTTGGATCATCTCCATGTTTTCGGTCAAATCGATCTAACAGTTTATAAACAAGCGTTCATGTTGGCAACTAACGATATATTCTTAGTTTCTGGCGTTTTATTTTTAGTTTTATTAATTATTTTGTGGTTGACCCGCCCGCCATTCCTAACTAAAAAAGGCCCTGTTCCCTCAGGAGATTGACCTAGAATGGGCCGTGATAATTTTTGCCAAAAAATAGCCAATTATAATCAAGATGGCATCGCCTATTAATACCATCCATGAATAGCCCCGATAAGTGACCAATTTTAATTGGCTGGGGGCGAAAACTCCCACCGAGAAACCAATCAAGCATGACAAGATCCCTAAAATACAAAGAATTTTTCCCAGAAGTGATTTAGCAATTAATTTCAATCCGGCCGAAAATACGAAAATCCACATCAGCGCAGTAAATTGACTGGTGACGGCAATCATAATCCAAAAAGCAGTTTTAATGGTGGGTAAGATGAGAAAGCTGGCAATTAACAGGGAAGTAATAATTCCTTGTAACCATAAAATACCAACTGGCATATGATAACGATTAAGACGGCTTATGCGGTTCTTAATTCCGGCCTCTGCTAAAGCTGCTTGCACACCGCGAGCTGGTCCAATAACCCAAGCACTGAAACTCGCCAACATAGCGATTAAAACAAATGCACTAATAATCATACCTACATTCGGTAAATGAAAATGCTGGAAAAATATTTGCACCATTTGCTGCACACCTGCCACCACGTTTAAAGTATTGGTGGGATTAGCAGCGCCATTATGCCACTGGCGCCGAGCATGATGACAATAATAATAACTGCTGCGATAGGTAAAGCCACCTTAAATTCATGCCTTGGGTTTTCTACATCAGTGGTATGAAAACCGGTGATTTGCATGCCTGAATATGCACCGATAAAACTAACAAGGATCGCGACTTCAGCAATGGAGAAAGAGAAAGTATGTTGCATATGATAAGATTGATGAGGAGTCGTCAGCATCCAAACTATACCCAAAACAATAATTAATCCTGCGATGAAAACTGTGCCGGCGCTGCCGATAACATTTAGCCAACTTGAAATTTTTAATGGCCATTGGTTATACCAAAGCGCAACCCATAAAATGGCCAACATATAGAGAGTATAAATCCAGGGTGCAGGTGGGGTAGGGTTAATTAACAGAAAAAACATGCCCACAATAGCAGCAAGTGTTGCTGGAAATTCTACTATGTTGTTTATCCATTCCAACCAAATCGCCATAATTCCCCAGCGAGGGCCAAAAGCAACACAAACCCACTCATATACACCACCACGTTTTAGAATATGCGATCCTAATTTGGCACACACATAGGTGCTGGGAATTAAAAAACATAATGCTGCCAGCAGTGCCAAAGTTAATGTGGTCACTCCGCCGCTAGCCATCAGCGCAAGACCGCGAAGATTGACAATTGCAGAGATGGTGATTGCGATCAGTGTAAAATTGGTAAGTTTTCGCATTTGCTTCCTTGCATCGATATTTAATTTATATCGATATTGACAAAAGTAATATAAAGTATAGAAGATAATTTTGGTAAAGAAAACCGGTATATTCCCCTCTCCCTCTGGGAGAGGCCTAGGGTGAGGGGATATTTATAAAGATATGGCAGGAAAACTCGAGAAATCCCCTCACCCTAGGCCTCTCTCGGAGGGAGAGGGGAGGTAAATGTCGGATAAAAAATGGAGAAAAAAATGAAAGCCCAAGTGATGACTCAATTTGGCGATCCTTCTGTCTTGAAGCTCACTGAATTACCAAAACCTTCTCTTAAACTTGGACATGTGATCATTAAGGTATTCGCGACTAGCGTTAATCAAATTGATTGTAAAATAAGAAGTGGGTTAGTTCCTGAAATTGCGCCAACTTTTCCTGCTGTACTTCATGGTGATGTAGCAGGTATTATCGAAGCTGTTGCCCCTGATGTCACTTCTTTTAAAGTGGGTGATGAAGTGTATGGATGCGCAGGTGGCCTGCGAGGTTCGGATGGAGCATTGGCCGAATTTATGCTGGCGGATCCACGTCTGCTGGCAAAAAAACCAAAATCACTTTCAATGTATGAAACCGCAGCACTCCCTTTGGTTAGTATTACTGCCTGGGAAGCATTGTTTACAAAAGCTCGTTTATCAAACAATAATAATATTCTCATTCATGGAGGGGTAGGTGGAGTCGGGCATATCGCCGTGCAGCTGGCTAAGTGGTGTGGAGCAGAGGTTTACACAACTGTGTTGAAATCAGCAGACTTTCCTTTAGCTAAAGCTTTGGGCGCTGACGAAATCATCAACGTTAATGAAGAAAGTGTTGAACAATATGTTCAGCGATTAACTCGGAATCAAGGGTTTGAAGTGATATTTGATACGGTAGGAGGCCCAAATTTAGATCGTTCATTAAATGCTGCGGCAGACTATGGAAACGTAGTGACTACGGTTGCACGTTCAACGCATAACCTATCTCCTCTTCATAATAAAGGGCTCAGTTTACACTGCGTTTTTATGTTACTTCCCATTCTGAAAAACCAAGGGCGTGAACAACAAGGCGAAATTTTAGCTAAAATAGCTGACGTTGTTGATCAAGGAAAATTAAAGCCTTTACTGGATAGCCGTCAATTTACGCTTAAAACGGCTGGGCAGGCGCATGCCCACTTGGAATCTGGGCAAGCCACAGCGAAAGTCATTATAAAAATAAACAAGAATTGCTGATTAAGCCTTATCTCATTGTCAGCGGGCCTTATCGTTACATATACTCGGTTATCTGATACAATCTTATCCATATAAAATTATTCATAAGGAGATAATGATAATGCAAGAGGACAATAAAAAAGAATTTTCCATTGAAGAAGGCAAACATTTTATATTCACAATTGGCCAGTCTCATCATTATAGGGCTAGAACGTTGCCGTATTTACTTAGAACCGGGGTAAAGTGGCAATCCTTATTGGGGACATTAATTTCCGTACCGGAACTCAAAAAGGCGTTTTGGGGGGAATGGACCAAGGTTTTAAAGCGTTATCCTCGGATGAGAAATAGCCATAGGTATAAGATCATCAACCGAGAATTAATGCCCACCTATAACTTTATTGCTCCTGAGTGGAGCTGGATTGAGGAATTTCATATTGAGCGATTATCCTTCATTCAAGACTTTATACCTCGTTTCCAGCAATTACTTATTGAGCAGATTTTACCTTGCTGGATAGTAGTTCAAATTATTCCTCCACTTCTAGATAAGATTACTAAGAAACTTTCAAAAAAAGACGCTATAGATTTGGGACGGCGGTTTCTAAAAGCGACCATCGAAGCTTTTCAAAGTACTAGACAAGAAGGTTACGTATTTTATAAATTTGAGAATTTCTATTCTTTCATTTTCAATTTACTCCAAGAATCATTTACATCCAATGGTCTTCGAATTTCGGTTTCCAAAACTTTAGTTTATTACCAAGTTTCGGTCACTTTTTTAAAGGATGTGTATGCCCAGCATCCTAATAATTTTGCAGCCCGCAAGGACCTTTGGAAGTGGTTCACTCAGGATAAAGATTTCTTTGGAGATGACTTTGACAAGTATTGGCTGGACCGTGGATATACTGCATCTGAGATAGAAAGCTTTAAGAAAGTGGTTATACCGGTATTTCCTCCTGATGAGGAGTTTGAGGATATGCTGAAACCATCATATACACTACGGGCGCAAGCTCCAGTTTTCACACCGGCGGGGTGGGGATCAACAAGTTCCCCCGCCGAATCTTTAACTTCGGATTCTTCCTATTCATCCTACAGTTACCAACCCCCAGACTCTATGTATCTTGCTCCCATATTTCAGTTAACGCCTCCGCATGTTTCACTGTATCAAGTTTCCATGCCAGCCCCTGATTTTATGTTGGGGCTTGTCTCGAGCTTGTCGCGAGCTCCGATTGAAGATTCAAAATTAAACCTGATTCCAACTACGACGATCTTAGAAACCATGCAGGAATCTTATTCATCAAATCAGCAAGGTTTTTTGGTAGGTCGAAGTAAGGAGAAGCAAGGTCGATCAAACCTAGGAGATTTGTATCAGCATAGAATTTGAGATAATTGTTTTTTTGAAACAGCTGGGTTGGTAGCGCAACTCAGTTTATATCAATGCGGTATTCGCAATTCGCTAACTTATTTTAATACAATCATTAAGAGAACCTCTGAGGAAAATTTTCATGAAAATTAGTTTTATTTCGCATGCATCTGTTATTGTAATCACTTCAGACGCAGTGATTTGGTCAGATCCATGGTTGCATGGCAACGCATTTAATGAATCTTGGACATTGCTACCAGAAGCCAATTTTGACTCAGAATGGCTAAATAAAATTACGCATATTTGGATTTCCCATGAGCATCCGGATCATTTTCATATACCCACATTAAAATCTTTATCGGATGATTTTAAACAGCGTGTCGTCATATTATTTCAAGCGAATAATAGTGATAAGCTACCCAATGCCTTACAAAAATTTGGTTATAAAGAAATTATTCGCTTACCGCATGCCAAATCGGTACAGCTTACTAAAGAGACACGAATTTGGTGTTATCAAGTGAGCCAAATGGATTCTGCTTTAGCCATTCAGAATAATGGACAAACAGTGCTTAATCTTAATGATGCAGAGGTAACCGCCAGAGATTGCAAGATAATTAGTAAATCGTTCCCAAACGTCGATGTGGTGTTAAACCAATTTTCAATAGCAGGATACAATGGACATGCTAATTATCAAACACGTCTTCCTGAACAAGCAAATTCCATATTAAAAAAAGTACTGACAGCACATGACTTATTTCGATCAAAAATTACTATTCCATTTGCCAGCATGATTTATTTTTCTACTGAAGACAATCAGTATATTAATCAATATGCCAATACGCCGCGTAAACTGCTTAACTACTTTAGAGAAAATCACAAAGAAAATGAGGTGCTAGTATTATACCCTGGCGAAACATATACGCTGAACCAAAATCATGATTCTAATAAAAGCATCAGTCAATATGATGCTATATATCAAGCATTAGCATCATTACCTTATTCAAAGCCAGCGCTGATCAGTTTTGATAAATTAGAAAATAGCTTTAAGCAATTATATGCGAGGATTCATCAGCGTTATTACTCATTTTTATTGGCCATTTTTCTTAAACCAATTAAAATCCATGTGCCTGATTTAAACATCAATATCGTTTTTGATATAGTAACAGGAAAATTTTTCCAAACAGATGACAAAAATTATGATTTAATAATTTATTCTCAGCCATTAAATTTTGCGCTGCAATTTGACTGGGGCTTTCAAACATTAGGTGTATCTGCGCGGTGTAGAGTTATCAATAATTACAATAATTATCGACGACATCGTATATTGTTTTCATTAAATAATGCCGAGATATGGCTTAAATTCAAATTGTTTTTCAATAGCCGAAATATTAAGTGGGTCGCAAGTCGTTTCAATGGTTTAATAGCCCAAATTAAGAATCGACTCGCGAGTCAACTTTAGGATAGCATAACGCATAAAAAGCATTTCGATAATGCAGACGATTTTTTTTGGGTATAATGTCATGAGATATGTCGCGCTTGATTTAGAATTTACCCCAGGTCTGGAACCTATAAACTAGCGGAATAAGGAGATGGTGTTTCAGATATTGATTCTGGAGAATGACTATCGTCTTGACTTGCACCATAACTATAATGAGTTTCTTCTGCTAATTCAATAGCGTGGAGCGGTTGTTGTTGTGCCCGACGAAAAAATCTCATAATTTGAGATCCTAATTCGAAAATCCGATCCCAATCATTGTAGCAATAAGCACAACAGAATGCTGAAAAGAATATTGATCCCATGATAATACCAAAAGTCTTCCATTGCTCAGGGGTTGGAGGTGGACAAAAAATTTCTTTAATCGAAGCTGCAATACAATCAATCAATTGATCAGAAGTATTATAGCTGTAAACGTAAACATTAGTAACAGTATAAGTGACATCGGCGTTACTGTCTTTCCCAATTTGATTACAAAGGCAATTTTTTAGTGAATAAGGTACATTTTTTTTATCAGATAAGAAAAAACCGCAAGAATTATTCAAAGCAGCCGCTAAGTTAGTGCTTTTAGTGTGTTGAATCCATAAATTACTATTCTTGTTCTCCTGAGTCAGGAATATATCAGAAGTGTCTTTCTCAAACTCATGACATGTATCAGCTGATACATCTTGTAGAAGTCGAAACAATATTCCTAAAAATAATTTACCTTCAAAGGCGGTTAACATTTGAAATAGCGAGTTTAAATTATCGGGAATGTTGCTAAGACGTAAAGAGAAATAATCTGGCAAGGAAAAACCATCTTTATGAAGCCTGATTTTGGAAATGAGTGAAAGTCTGGATTTAAAAAAATCAAAAGTTTTCATAAATAGTACCTTTTGTGTGGGCTTTGGTTTAAACTCATGCGAAAAAAATTTGATTAATTGTAATTTCTCTTTTTGCCAAAGAGTATCCGTATTAAATACGGTAATTAAGATCTTTATTAGGAAGGAATTTAATGTTATTAAACGACTTTAATCTTCTCAAGGAAGTTTTTGTTCAATTTCCAGGTTTGGTCATTTTTAAAGACTTAAATTCGGTATATAAGGGAGCAAATCAATTGGCAGCAGAATTATTAGGTTTTAAAAAAATAGATGAATTGATAGGAATTGAAGATTATGACATTCGATGTGAGGCGGCGGTTTTTGCCGAATTAGCAAGAGATTTTGATAAACTGACTCTTTCTGAAAAAGAAGTAAAAACTCTTGATGTGATTAAATATGCCGATGGGAAGATATGGATTTTAATTGATACAAAAAAATTAATATTTAATAAACATAAAGATCCGGTTGGGATTTTGTGTCATGCAATGCCAGTTAAGAATGAAAATCTCACAAAAATTGCTGTCAATTTGCTTAAAATAAATCAAAGAACAAATTCTAAATCCAAAATTACATGTGGTATTTTTTCTTTAACTAATGAAAAATATAATCATTATCATTTAACAAAGCAAGAATCATTTTGCCTATTTTATTTAGTTAGGGGAAATACTGCTAAACTTATTGCTAAAAAAATGAGTATTTCTTTTCGTACAGTAGAAGCGTATTTGGAAAATATAAAAATCAAATTAAATTGTAAAAACAAATCCGAATTAATTGAAAAAGCTATCGAGGAAGGTTTTTTAACAACCATACCGAATGCTGGCTTTTTCTGAACCATATTATGGTTTGGCTCTTGCCTTTGACAATCGGGTCTAATGGGCGCCCTCTATAATTTGACCTTCATTTTCATTTTTTATATGATCATAACTACAATGTTTCGGTTATAGAGGGGGGTTGATAATGAAAAAAAATGAGATCTTCGATTTTATAGTGGTGGGGGCAGGGATATCGGGTTTAACTGCCGCAATGATACTAACTGAACAAGGTCTTAACGGTATTGTTTTAGAGCAACAAAGACGTACGGGTGGAAGAATTCTACCAGTGAAAACAAGCGATGGCTTGATCGTAGAGGGCGGAGCATCCTGGTACCACGATTCTAAGAAAAACCCGCTATTCCAAGCATGCAATCACAAGCACCTCCTACATAGCACCCTATATGCATTAGAAAAGCCATTAAACAAACTCGACTCTATGGTAGTCTTTGACGAGGATGGCAAAATTGTACCTCCTGAAAAAATACAGCAGGTTAAACAACAGCTCACAGCATTCTCTCAATATATGAATCAGCACCTTGATGAGTTTCGTGGAAAAATTTCTCAAGATCAGGCGATTGATAAATTTTGCCAAGAAAGAACAATAAAAGGTAAAAAAGAACGTCTTTTAAAGGCTATGTTGGAAATAATAGTGAGTTCAGATCAAGGTGAACGGCTTAAAAACATTTCTGGTGGCGAAAATTTAGCAGAAGTGAAAGGAGATAATGATCAAGGTAATTCGCATGATTATATCTCTGCTCCTGGAAAATTTATAAGTTCTTACTCTAAGTTAATTTATAAGCTTAGTCAAAATTCTAATATTTTATTAGCTAAAAAAGTCACAAAAATTAATTATGAAGATGACCAAGCAGTCATTAATGTAGAGACCGACGAGAAAAAAATGCATCATTTCTGCAGCAGACGAGTTTTGGTCACTGTTCCTATTGGGGTACTAAAACAACAGATAATTAAATTCTCCCCTGTTTTACCCCTTGAAACTCAAAACGCAATTATTCATATGAATGCCGGAAATTTTAGAAAATACGTGCTGGTTTTCAAAAAAATATTTTGGGATCCTTATAAAGAAGTAATTGTTTTTTTAAATCAGGGCAGAATATATGAATTTTCTTCTTTTAAAACTCAGGAAGAAAAAATAAATAAAATTCCAATTTTAATTTTGTTCGCGCGGGGTAAAGTCTCCAAACATCTGCGACAATTCAACGAAAAAGAAGCAATTGACGAAATACTTAAGGTTATGTCCAAGTCCGAGTATGATACAAAACCTGCCACTTTTCTTAAAGAATATTGTATTATACCTTGGGATGAGCATCCTGCATCTTATGGCTCCTACTCAAGTCCAGGCTTAAAGACAATGCCAGAAGATTACAAAAAGATTGCAGGTCCGCACCAGGGTAATGGCAAAGCAACACTACATATAGCAGGAGAAGCTACCTCCTTAGAAGAAGGGGAATATAACGACTATGGCACAACTCATGGAGCTTTCAAAAGTGGTATAAATTCTGCAAAATTGATGATTTTTATGGATATGTCGAATTTTGCCCAATATATCATGAAAATAAAAATACCCTTTCCCACTTTTTTTAATGGCTTGGTAATAAAATTTAATGAAATGATAAATGGAATAAAAGAATGTAACAGTTACTTTGGCCCTGAATATGTGCAATGGAGAAGCTCGATGTTCTGCCAACGTTCCAATATAAATATAAAGTCTAAACTTCCACCTTCTGCAGTATGTACTCCTATGATGACAAAAAGTTTTTTTTAGTTAGTGAAAAAAAAGGCGTCAATTCAATCGTGTCAACAATCTGTTCAAAGCACGGAATGGGCGCAATAAAGATTGGGACCAAGAGCCTGCATCCCTGGTATTTTTCGAATAGTATTTCAGTATTCACTTCTAATCTCTATGTTTTAGGATTGTGAGCTGAAAACTCATCCTGATTTTTCAGCTTTTTCCAAATTAAAATACTTAAAAATCCAGCTACGGAGATTGCAAATAAAAACCACATGGCTGCATTAAACCCATGCATGAAGCCACTATTAAATAAATTTTGTAACAAGGGATCTAATTTAATTTTTAAAACTTGTGATGGGTTTTTCAATAATTCGATCAATTGATTGGTTATCATACCACTGGGTAATCGAGACAAACTGAAAAAATTAAACAGTGTGACAGTCACCGCAAGACCCAGCGACCCACCCATGTTAAAAATAGTCACTATGGTTCCGGTAGCAACACTAACACGTGCGGGACCTGCAGAAGTTTGTGCAGCAATAATGGTAACGGTATTACCCATCGCCCACATAGTTCCTAAAGCGATAAAAGACAACACCATGAACCACAAACCTGTCTCTGGTGTAAAAAATGCCTGTAATAAAGCGGCGCATGAACCAGCGGCCAAACCCACTAAAATGGTATTGATGATGCCTAAGCGATGGATCAACCCACTGACGGTCAGCGCAACCACTAACAATACCAAAGGAATAATAAATAAAATAATACCCGACCATTGTACTGAGAAACCTTGAATGACTTGCAAATAGAGCGGATCAAAAAATAATACCGCCGCACTCATCATGCCGGATAAAATACTGAGCACCGCTCCACTATAAAATAATAAACGTCCAAAATCTTTGAAATCAATCAGCGGGTTTTCTTTTCGATTTTCAATGTAGATTAAAATAATAATGGCGACGATGCCGACTATCCAAAAAGTTATTGTCCAGATATTCGACCAACCTACTGCGCCGGTTTGGATAAGGCCTAAAACCAATCCACCTAAGGCGAGAGTCAGGAAGATCATGCCATGCCAGTCCATCGATGCTTTTTTATCGCTGCTAATTGTTTCAGGAATAGCACCCATACAAAAGATAAAGCCGAGAATTGTCAGAGGGATATTGATATAAAATATCCAGCGCCATCCCCAATAGCTGACGATGAGTCCACCCAATACGGGGCCTAACGCCAATGCCAATCCTCCTAAGCTTCCCAACCAGCTGATGGCTTTTTGGCTTTCTTTTGTTGAGAACACTGAAGGTAAAATTGACGGTCCTAACGGCAAGATCATTGCGCCGGCAACACCCTGCCAAAATCGCCATAAGATCAGCCAATTAATGTTTTTCGATAGTCCTGCCAAAACGGATGATACTGCAAAGACAAATGCGCCCAAATAAAATAGTTTCCGCCGGCCATAGAGATCGCCCACACGACCCAGAATAGTTGCCAATAGACAGATAACCAGGAAATTGATATTCATGACCCACTGTAAAGAGGTGATACTGGCCCGCAGATCCACTTGTATAGTCGGCAAAGCGACATTAATTACCGTATAATCCAGATAGCACCCAAAAGAGAGTAAGCAGATACCTATAAAGGCTCGCCATTTTTTACTCAACAAATTAACCATAATTTTGACTAAACCTCCAAACTGAGGGCGGATTGAAAGAATTTTAACTCAATGGTATATTTATATAAAGTAGGCACTTAAATGTGCTATAGTATGTATTTGTATACTTATAGGAGAAAATTTATGGCATCATCGCCACCTTTGCTGGATGAAAGCAAAGCCATTTGCGCTACGCTCGGTATTCTCGGCGGAAAATGGAAGATATTGATCTTATTTGCATTATCAGAGGGTGTTAAGCGTTTCAATGAGCTACGACGCCTGGTTCCCGGCGTAACACAACGAATGTTAACCGCCCAGCTACGTGAATTAGAGGAGCAGCACATCGTTAAGCGTACCGTCTTCGCTCAAGTTCCACCTAAAGTAGAATATGAATTATCCGATATTGGTAAAACGTTGACCCCTGTTTTATGCGCATTAAAAAAATGGGGTGCTTGTTACTTAGAGAAAGTAGCCGCGTTATGAGACGCATAACTATTTTCATTCAGGAAATTATGTTCCACTAACGATATCCGCTAATGCCTGAAAAATATTTAACGGATATTCAGCAATTCTATTACACAAATATAAATACCATTCTTTACCATAGACAAAATATAATTTGGTAGAATATCCTTCTGCTTGAAGCTTGAATAATTGATCGTTGCGAATGCCGTATAAGCTTTCAAACTCATATTTATCCGCTGGAGTTTTATATTTTTGAATGATCTGCTTAGCTTGATCTTGCATATTTTTATCATGCGTGGCAATAGAACATAAATGTTCAAATAATCAAGTGCAATTGTCCAAATTTTCCTCTGGATTCGGGTCGGCCATGCCTATGCAAGTCAAATCCTCATGGCCTCTGACTCTCTTTCATATCCCCATCCGCCAAATCACCTTGAATTAATCGAACTTGCCCGTGTATTCTCAATACTTGCTGAGATTAATCGGTAAAACCATTAAATCAAATAATTTCTTGTTCTAGAAAGATGGGATTATTAGGGGCTTACGATCATTCAACTCAACCACTTTTTCAAATTCTGTAGATCCCTATAATCCCGACGGCTGCGGCTGGCGTTAATTCGGTTGTTAACCGCGCTTCTTCATCGGTGTCTTATTTCCTTCTGGCTGATCTAGTGTGCGTTTTTCTTTTCGGAGTGTTTCCCAAACAGTTACTGCCCTAATGGATGGACAGCGATAAATACGAGGATTCTTCATAATCAATAATAATTTTAACTAGGTCTGAACTGGTAAATATAGTATGTCTTAACAAGTCTGGTGCTAAAAAAGTGTTTTGTTCTTTCACTTCAGCCTTCTCTTCACGCTGCCATTTACCATGCACTAAAAAATACATGAGTAAAAATTTTCGCCGGCTTAGAAATTCGGGGCTTGATGCTAGAGAAAATTGCATATTTGTTAAAATTTCCAATACCCTATCATTATAAAACTCTTTTTGTTGAAATTCTTGTGTATGTTTATCCAACTTTAAATCTTTAACCTCTTTTGCTTCTGCTTTTAAATCACGAGACACCATCTGGTACACCCATTTTCGTTGAGCTTCTTCTAATGGCATTCCTTGGGTAACCAAAAATTTCAGACATTCTATTTGTTTTTTAAACAAAGGACCTGTCGAACTATTGGGAGTTTTACTAAGAAATTGCTTAAAACTTTCAAAAGGAGTCGAATGACTAGTAAGCACTGGATGAACCGGTAATCTATATTCCTCAACCAATAACATGAGTAGAGCCAAATCTCCTAACAATAAAGCAGCTGCAACTGCTGTCAAACCTTCAACAGAGGTAGCCAATAAAGCCGATGATCGATTATAAGTTATTAATAACTTTAAAATTTCTAAGGCTTTTTCATGATGAGCCGGGGTAGCTTGAATAGCTGCAATAAAAGCTGGGGTACACGAATAAAGAGTTGCATCTACCCCGCGAGAGATTAATGCCTTTACTTCTTCGACCTTGCCCTTTAAACAAAAATCAACTAAAGGCGGTTCGCCATACCAATCATGCCCCTGGTTATGCCGCTCAGAAAATTTGACTCCATTGACATCAGCCCCTGACTTTAAAAATAAACCAAATACTCGCTGTGCATCAGCGTAATAAGGTTCTTCACCGCTTAGTTCCTTGTATTGGCGTGAAAAATTTGTAAAAGGTGTTTTTCTTTGACATAAATCAATATGAAAGATAAGAGAGTTATGTTCCAGCTCATATTGGAGCATGGGCAAGCCAACGGCTAATGGAAATAAACTATAAATCTCGAGGAAAGATTTTGGATAATATTGAGATTTTTTAAGGCTTATAATGGCGCCCCGCTCCCAGAAATAAAATGCAATTTTAGCTAAATTGATATTTTCAAAATTCTTTGAATACATCAAATCAACAACATAAGTTAAAACATTTCCAGCTCCAGACCCATAGGGAGAGTCGACGGAAAGTGAATTCACCATAATTCCGAAACCAGCAACAATTTCAACTAAAGCAGGATTAGCTACTAAAATAGTCGCTTCTAAGATACTCGGCTTCATCTCTAAGAATTCTCTTAACAAAACTTGGGAATGCCTCTGATCAAATTCCTCTAAAAAATTCATGATAAACTGAAGAAAAGCAGTAGACATTTTTTTTGAAAAAATCCAGGTGATTGCTAAATTTAAAAAATTTTCTCTTATTTTCTCTTTATATTGGTCTAAAGGCAAAGTATTGAGCCAACAAAGGAGTATACCAATAAATTGAGACTCTCGCTCTAGGCCGTAATAAGATTTAATTGCGGTAATTAAATTAATAAAATGTTCTTTTTCTAAAGATAACATCGAGTCGGATTTTAAAAAATTCAAAACAATTTCATCAGCTTGAGAAGGGTCTTCAACACCTTTTGAATCCATTAATTTAAGAAATTGCTGATCTTTTTTTAAAATATTTGTATTAAAAAGTATTCTCATAATATACTTCGTTTAATTATTACAAGCATCTACACATTATGATTTTAAGGAAAAATCTCCCACTTTGTCAATAGCTTGTCCTGGTTATATTCTTCTCCAACCCTAATAAGATGACCCGATCTTTAGCTGTTAAATGACGATTATTTATATTTTAGATCATAAAGCAGCGTCTTCAGCAGTTAGCTAAACAAAGAGCAAATTTTGCATTCGAAACAACATTGGCTATTAAAACTTTTGCAACTTAAATTGCCTACCACCTGTGACCTCTGTGTTATAATAGTTTTGAAATAAAATTTAATAATTAAAGGAGGAGTTTATGAAGTCTTTTTTTAACGTTGGAAATACTTTACCTGGTTTCTTTTCACAAATAGGCCCATTTTTGGTAACTAATATTCCTAAGTTCTTCTGCTCTATAATGCGAACTGGCTCTTCATCTCAAATAAAATTAATGACCATGCTGCTTGGTTTAGTCAAAGTTGTTTTATCTAGTTCCTGCAATGGACAACTTAAATCAGAAGCTAAAAATAATTATTTTTCCACTCCTGGAGGAGATGGTTCTCTGTGGATAAAATTCAATTTGGAGACTGATTTAAAATTTATTGGTAATCGTAGTTGTGGTATTTATGATTCATTTCAACAAAATGTCATGTATAATTTGCGAGGTTGCGCTTGCGAGATAGTATCAGGATATTCTCCAGATGGGGGCGGAGTAGCAAAGTTATATAATTTATTTGAAATTTATGGGTTTAATGTCACTGATCAGCTCATCAACTGTGTGAAAGAATATCTAGAAACAACTTTCTGTCCACCTCGAGCTGTGGACTATACCCCTGTCGGAGTGTTGTTATTTATTGTGGGAAGCGGCGCCCTCTTTTTTATTTTGAAACACTATTTATCTGCGGAGCCTGAGGGTGTCGTGATAGAACAACGGCGTGAACATGCTGACCGAATATTAGCGGCAGGGTATGCAATGGCAGTCTATGATCATCAAGTTGAGGGACAAATAGATGAATATGGCGGCGTAGAAATGGGGGCAGATGGAGGACAGGGCGAGGTCGAGGACGAAAGAGAAATAGAAGGAGAAGGAGAAGAGGGAAAACCACGATCACCATTAGAATCTCCTCGCTCTTTATCAACTAGAGAGGGGCAATCACCATTATCATCATCGCCGCTTCGATTAAGGTCGCCTCGATCTCAATCTCAATCTCCATCTCCATCTCCATCGACATTGGGATCCCCAATTTTTAACGGATAGGGGGCCTTGCTCCTGGAATGCGCCTTATGATTTTCTTTTAACCCAACAATTGATGACCTTAAGTATTGCAAAACATTATCACCGTATCCCAAAAGTGCGCACCCCCCTGTATTTTAATCATCGAATTTTAAATTTACGTGGTAAGTAAAAAATCTTCTAGGGTGATTCCGGTGATTTTTTGGGTGTTAAAAGATTTTTTATTGATAACAGTCAGTTCACGGTTGTGAAAAGTATTTAAAAACCAGATAAAATCAGTAGGATTTGCGACTCCTGCCTTAACTTCAAGATACCTATTTTTTTCGGGTAATATAAAATCAATTTCATGATCATGCGATTGCCAAAAATGAATATGTTCAGGAAGTTCATCGGCGCTGGATATGCAGATTCGACGCCAAATTTCTTGAGCGACAGCCCATTCAAAAATAGCGCCTAACTCTTCACCTAAATTTTTTAAGTCGGCAATGGTACGTGGTTTTTTAGGGTGCCAACAAATAGCCGCGAGCAAATTAACAAAATGATATTTGCAAGGTTTGCGAAATATAGCGATTTTTCGTTGCGGATCATAAGGGAAGGCCGGTATGATCGTCAATAGATCGGCCAATAGATCAATATAACCTTGCGCCATGGTATTATTCGACAAACCGCTTTCTCGCGCTAATTTTGCTTGACCAATCGGAGTACCCGCCATCCGATAGAGGCTTTGTAATACCGCCAATAAATGCGAACGAGAACGTCCGCTTGCCGAAAATTCTCCAAGCACCCAGTCACTGACAATAGATATTACATAATCTGGTAACCGACCGGTTTCCGCGATTGCATTTATGCCAACGGGTGAGCCGCCAGATAAAATATAAGTCCACACCGAATCTTCCCGAAAAAAATCACCACATTTTTTTAAAAATTCTGAGTAGGAAATCGGTGTAAAAATATAATTGGTACGGTCCAGTTTGCCTTTTCTGCCTGGCAAACGTTCAATGCCTCGACGCAAATCGGCGGCCTTGGAGCCTGTCGTCACCAACAAAATATTTTTCAATTCTCCAGCATCGGCTAATCGCTTAATCGCTTTTTGCCAATCATCAATTGCCGTTATCTCATCAATAAATAATCGTTTTACTTTAGCATTTGGATTAAATAATTCGATGAGTACTCTGATTTCATTTATTAACTCCGTGCGATCTGTTATTTCATCTCCATTCAGATATAAGGCAGCACCTGCCCCAAATTCGGTGATGGTATCAGCCACCTGTTGCTCGAGCCAGGTGCTTTTGCCATACTGCCGCGGCCCCCGGATCATCATAATGCCAGGCTCTTGTGGTAGTACAGGTAATCCAAAATCCTGCTCAAAAACAAATTGAGCGGTTTTTAGGTTATCCAAATGGGGTAACACGCCTGGAATAGCGATATTTCCATTTATAAGCATTTGATTTATATCGTTATTATCCAATGTGCAGTTTTTCCTTTTTTAGCTAACAGCCTAACTGTTAGTATAGCTAACCGTTAGACTGTTAGCAAAGTTGGCTAAACCGCCTCAACAATTCGCTAGGCCGATCATTAGGGAGTTTACCGATGAATTAAAAAACTGGTAGACCAAGTGACCTATGCACTTACCGTTACACACTTATTCTTATCCGTCCATTTCGAGAAGGCAATGGCCGCCTCTTATTTGGTTGATGGCCTTGCAAGCAGGATTGCCGTTCTTACGAACGCTGATACGCTTCGATCTGTTTTCGCGCTTTAATATGAATCCCTTCAATGATGATAGAAGTAACCACGCTGGCATGTATCATTCTCGCTTTTAATTTTGGGTCAGCAAGATCATATGTGATGATTATCGGGGTCAAGTCTAAAATTTTAAGGCTTGACCCCGACTTATTTTGTCTTGTTATTCATTATTTTTATTTGATAAGTACTTTTCTGGAATCTGTATTTTTTCTGGGGGTATTTTAACAACTTGCCCGTCTTTCCAAACGGAAATGCTTTGTCCGGATTTTTTGTGTTCGGCAAGCGCTTGGGCAACGCCGCGCCTGATGCCGAAATCGATTCTTTCGAAAAGGTCTGTGAGGTCTTTATTGTCGCGTTTACTCATGGAATGACTCCTGAAATCTCTGCCAAGATTCTACCAGCTAGGAAGGGGGCGAAACTTCGTGAAGCCATCGTGGTTTCAAAAGAAAAGCTTTTTTTCTGATTGGCTAGATGATGAATTCTCTCCAACATAAGACGACCAGATTGTATCGATACGGATTCAGGATCGAAAGGGGAGAGTGCGGCAGCTATGGCATCGGCATTTACATATTCATGGCAATGGAGTAATTGGGGCAGTAAAGATTTTGCAGAGGTTGTCTTACCTGCCCCATTAGGGCCGCCGATCATATAAATTTCAGGCATTTCCCTTTTTTACCTCTGCATAATTACACAGACAATTTATTACTAATATCTAAACCAATTGTAAGTTATTGATTTTAATTTGGGCCCACTAGGACTCGAACCTAGGACCAAGGGATTATGAGTCCCCTGCTCTAACCAACTGAGCTATGGGCCCAAGTATGCTGACTATTGAACGAAAATGATTAATAGCTAACAAACACTTGATGAATGTATAAAAGTATTTCTTGGCCATTATAAGGGATATTACAGGCGCTAGCCACAACTTTACTTATAGATTTACCATATTTAAATTTTATCATTGTAAACCTCTTTTTTATAATAAAATAATAGAATTACGCACTTTCTTCCTCACCTTCGAGGAAGCTGTGCAGTTTTTCAGCTCGATTGGGATGACGTAATTTACGTAAAGCTTTGGCTTCAATTTGGCGTATTCGCTCGCGGGTGACATCAAATTGTTTGCCTACTTCTTCTAGCGTATGATCGGTGTTCATCTCAATGCCAAATCGCATCCGTAAAACTTTGGCTTCACGGGGGGTCAGACTGGCTAAAATCTCTTGAACCGCCTCGGATAAGCCTGAAGAAGTTGCGAAATCGACAGGGGATAACATCGTGGTATCTTCAATAAAATCACCTAAGTTCGAGTCTTCGTCTTCACCAATCGGAGTTTCCATAGAAATCGGTTCTTTGGCAATCTTTAAAACTTTGCGTACTTTGTCTTCCGGCATTTCCATTTTTTTAGCTAATTCTTCCGGGGTGGGTTCAAGACCTGTTTCTTGTAAAAGTTGGCGGCTAATACGATTTAATTTATTAATGGTTTCAATCATGTGCACAGGGATACGAATGGTGCGTGCTTGATCGGCGATCGAACGAGTAATAGCTTGGCGGATCCACCAGGTGGCATAGGTCGAAAATTTATAACCACGCCGGTATTCGAATTTATCGACAGCTTTCATTAACCCGACATTGCCTTCTTGAATTAAATCCAAAAATTGCAGGCCACGATTGGTATATTTTTTGGCAATGGAAATCACTAAGCGTAAATTGGCTTCAATCATTTCTTTTTTAGCGCGTCGTGATTTGGCTTCACCAATTGATAATCGACGATTAATTTCTTTAATTTCAGCGATGCTTAAATGACTGCTTTCTTCTAATTCGATCAAAGTGTTTTGCGCGCGTTTAATTTCTTTGGCCAATAAGTTTAATTCTTCTGTTTGTTTGGGATTGTCTTTCTTATAGGTTTTTAACCACTCCAAATTGGTTTCATTGCCTGGGAAGGAATGAATAAAATTTTTACGTGAGGTGCCGGCTTTGTCTACACAATATTTCATTATGACCCGTTCTTGCATACGAACTTTTTCTAATAATTTACGTAATCGGTTGGTTTGACGATTAAATTGTTTGACAGATAGTTTGCAGTGAGAGAAGTATTCAGTCAGGGCTTTTTGCTGTTTTAGAGTAGTGGCATGCTTAACCCCGTTGCGCTTGATAGAATTGACATACGCTTGGTACAATTCCTGGAGACCAGCCATGTATTTAGCCGCTTCTGCTGGATCTGGACCGCTTTCTCCAAACTCATCGCCAGTCTCTTCACTACTGGCCATATTCTGAAGCTCTTGAGTGATGTCCGCTTCTTCAGTAACAACACTTTCTTCACCTTCGATATGATAAAAACCAGTCACCAAATCACTTAGGCGGCCGTGTTCGGCAACAATGCGTTGATATTCTTCGATAATAGAAGCAATAATCTTAGGATATACTGCAATAGCAGTCAGTACTTGGCGTGTGCCTTCTTCAATGCGTTTAGCAATGTTGATTTCACCTTCACGGGTTAATAACTCGACTTTGCCCATTTCGCGCATATAAAGGCGTACTGGATCGGTAGTGCGGGTTTCTGTCACTAATACGTCAATGGCTTCGCTAATTTCTTCTTCGGTGCCGCTTTCTTCATCGCTCAGCAATAGTTGATCTGTATCTGGTGTGACTTCGTAGACCTTAATACCCATTTCATTTAGGCGACCAATAATTCCTTCCATTTGTTCTGGGTCAACAAAATCGCTGGGTAATAAATTAAGTAAGTCTTCTTGCAGCAAATAACCTTTATGTTTTGCTTCTTCAAGAAGAGCGCTAAAGCCTAATTTTTGTTCATCTGCCATTTCTTTTCTCTCTACCTATTGGACAGACACTGTAGCATTAATTTGCCCGACAATCTAGATTCGGATGCCTACAAATGTACGATTTGTCATACCTTCCTTGGCGATGAATTTTATAAAGCCAGTCTCTATCTTTCACTGGCATCTTTTTTAATTTTAGCTAATAAAATCTGTAATTGCTGCTTTTCTTCTAAATTTAATTGCGAATTTTTAGCTTTTTCCACTAATGCCTGAATGGCTTGGCCGGTAGAATGTTGTTGCAGATTAGCCAAAGCACCTAAGAATTCAGCTTTTATGGCTTCACTCGCAATTTCAGGTTTGCGTGCAGCTAGCATGGCAATCACTTGGCGTTCTTCTTCCTCTTCGCTGTAAGCTAATAATTTGCCGGTGGTGAGTTCTGGTTGTTGTTTCAATAACTGCCATACGCTGAGTAACAGCTTCTTCCCAGGCGCTTCAATTGCATGTAACCAGGTCAGGTCTGTGACTAATTCAGTTAATTTGGGTTGATGTAGAATTAACGAAGTTGCTAAATGTGCAGGAGGTAATAATACATGCGCAGAACGAGGCGCAAGGGCGCGACGTATAGTCTGGGTTTTTTTTGGTGCAGGTTGCAAATATTCTGTCAGTGCTGCTGCGCTTATTTGTAATTCCTGAGCTAATTGATCATACAATAATTGCCGAAATAATCCCTGGGGAATGGTATTTAAATATTGCGCGGCTTGTTGGCCATAATGGGCTTTATCAGCGGTATTATGAATGGGAATTTTTTCTTTTAATTCGGCAAAAAAGAAATCATTAAGTGCCATTGCTTGTTCCATGCGCTTAGTAAATGCAGCGCCCCCTTCTTTTCGTACAATACTATCCGGATCTTCTTTTTCAGGCAGGAATAAAAATTTAATTCGAATACTTTCTCGAAGTAAAGGAAGAGAGATTATCAGCGCCTTCCATGCAGCTAGCCTGCCAGCCCGATCACCATCAAAACAAAAAATTAATTGATCGGTATACCGAAATAATTTTTGTAATTGTTTAAAGGTCACAGCAGTGCCCATACTGGCCACCGCATAATGAATTTTATGCTGATGTAAAGCAACCACATCCATGTAGCCTTCTACCATTAATAACTGATTCAATTGAGTTTTATGCTGTCGCGCTTCATATAATCCATAAATCTCGCTGCCTTTATGGAAGAGGGGTGTGTCGGGTGAATTCATATATTTTGGTTGTGCGTTGCCAAGGGTGCGACCGCCAAATCCTATTATTTGCCCTTGAATATTGCGAATTGGGAACATAATACGTGCACGAAAACGATCATAACTTTGGCCCTGTTCTTTTTTAATGACCAAGCCATTGCTGATCAACGCGGATTGTCGATCTGGCTGTTGACCCACATGTAGTTGAAGCTGTTGCCAACCATCATGAGCGTAGCCTAGACCAAAAATTTTAGCGATTTCTCCAGATACGCCTCGTGACTTCAAGTATTGAATTGCAGTGGTGTGATTGCGAAGAGCGCGTTGATAGAATCGAGCTGCTACTTCCAGGGTTTCATACAAAATCCGATCCTGGCCAACCGAGGCTGAGTTTATTTCTGATGGAATTTCTAAGTTCAGTAAGCCGGCTAAATGGGTGACCGCTTCGCGGAAATCAAAATGATCGAAAGCCATTAAAAATCCAATTGCGTTTCCGCTGGCGCTGCAGCCGAAGCAATAATAAAATTGTTTGCTTTGGCTGACAGAGAATGAGGGGGTTTTTTCTTCATGGAAGGGGCACCGTGCTTGATAATTATCGCCGCGTTTAATTAAATTAATTCGACTGCGAATAATTTCAACTATATCGCTTCGTGCCAACAATTCTTGGATAAAGGAATTAGGGATGCGTTGGGTCATAACTTTAGCTCATCTCTCCCGGGAGGGGAGGGGATTATTAACCGCTTTGCAATAATTTTTTAACCTTAGCGCTGACTTTGGCTATATCTGCACGGCCCGCGAGCTGGGTTTTGAGAACGTTCATGACTTTACCCATTTCTTGTACCGAAGCGGGTCTCACATTTTCCATGGCAGTTTGAATGGCTAGGTCAATTTCAGCTTCAGCCATTTGTTGGGGTAAATAAGCAGTAAGAATATCGATCTCTTTTTGCTCTTTACCCGCCAGGTCAGTGCGATTGGCAATTTGAAATTGGGCAATTGCATCTAATCGTTGCTTAATCATCTTGTTGATAATATTGATAATATCTAAATCAGTCAGGGTGATCCTTTCATCCACTTCACGTTGTTTTATTGAGGCCAATAGCATACGTATGGTGATCAAGCGCTCGCTCTCTTTAGCGCGCATTGCGGCTTTCATATCTTCAACAATGCGGTTTTTAAGCGAATCAGTAGTCATAATTAATAGCGGGTCCGTTCACGCTCAAGTAATTCCTGTTCTTTTTGCAACTTTTTCTGGTAGCGTTTAACTGCGGCAGCCTTTTTGCGTTTACGCTTAGTCGTTGGTTTTTCATAGTTTTCAATTTGTCTTAATTTGCTCATAATTCCGGCTTTTTCACAGGCGCGTTTAAAGCGACGCATGGCTAGATCAAAAGAACTTCTTTCTGTAATCTCAACAGTGGGCATAAATTGGACACCTCATTTAACTAACTCCTAAAGATAAAATAGCCGTCCATGTTAATGTCTTTTTCAAAAATAAGCAAGCGAGACCCAAGGCCCGCCTTACGGACAGGTGTTATTAGCATTATTTTTGAATGTAGTGGTTTAATACGCCCTTCAAAAAGGGTTTAAACTCTTTGACCAATCGTTGCCAATATAAGGCATGTTGGCGGAAAATTTTGTTAGGGGTTGGTTTGGCTATAAAGTATTGGGCCATTTCGCTGCCGCAAATGATCAGGTCACAAAAATGAACATACTCTTCGTTAAACAAGGTAATAGTTTGAACGGTTAATAAACGATTTAATATGGCTTTCATTTGCTCAATTTGCTGAACGGCTTGTTCAATGCTTGGATCATTCTCAAGCATGATTTTGTGGATACGTTGTAGCGGTATTGACAATTCCTGGGTCAGGTGAGAAAAATTATGTCTGTGCTGGTTATGATTTTTTTTCATTTATTGCCTCAAAAATTTACTATTTAAGACCATTATTTAATCATGCAAAGTGGATAGAATATGTAGGATAAACTAGACACGTTTGAAGGGCTGGAAAATGAAAATATATCTTTGGCTAAATACATAAAAGACAGTATAATCAAAGAATAGCAAAATCTGGGAGAAAAAGTGCCAATTGGTCGTGTCGTTAAAAAATTTATTCAGTTAGAGTCAAGCGCGGGTATTGCTTTATTTGCAATGGCGGTCTTAGCGTTGCTTTTAGATAATTCCCCTGTGCACGGTTTTTATACCCAGCTTTTTGATACCGTCATTAGTATCCGATTTGGTGAGGTGGGATTGTCTAAACCCTTATTGTTGTGGGTCAATGATGGTTTTATGGCGATTTTTTTCTTATTAGTGGGCTTGGAGATCAAGCGTGAATTATTTGAAGGCGAATTAAATACCCTCGCTAAAGCAATCTTGCCAGCCATTGCTGCGCTAGGTGGTATGGTGGTACCAGCACTGATATATATAGGTTTAAATTTGCATGACCCACACGCTTTAAAGGGGTGGGCCATTCCCACTGCGACAGATATTGCCTTTTCTTTAGGAATTTTATCGTTATTAGGGTCGCGCGTTCCATCTTCATTAAAAATCTTTTTGATGGCCTTGGCGATTTTTGATGATATTGGAGCAGTTATTATCATTGGGTTTTTTTATTCACATGAGATTTCCGTATTAGCTTTGTGTTTGGCGCTGGTGCTTTTAATTCTCTTATTGGTGATGAATCGTTTAAAAGTCACGAATTTATTTGCCTATATGTTAGTAGGTATCATTTTATGGGTTTGCGTTCTGCAATCTGGAGTACATGCTACCTTATCGGGCATTGCTCTTGGTTTTGCCATTCCTTTGAGGGACCCGGTGCGCCCTCATTATTTACCATCAGCAGAGTTAATTAAGGCGCTTCATCCGTGGGTGGCGTTTGGAATTTTGCCGCTTTTTGCTTTTGCCAATGCGGGCGTATCATTTGAAGGTATGCGTTGGCACCACTTTGTCAGCACAGTGTCGGTAGGGGTTGCATTGGGACTGTTTATTGGTAAGCAGGTGGGCATTTGGGGAGCTACCATGCTGGCTATTAAATCAGGCCTAGGAAAAATGCCTAACGGTGGCACGTCTTTAGGTTTATATGGCATTGGATTAGTGGCTGGTGTAGGTTTTACCATGAGTTTATTTATTGGTACATTAGCTTTTGAGTCCGGTGGGAATTCAGCTTTATATGCCGCGATGGTTCGAACGGGAGTTTTACTTGGCTCCTTAATCTCGGGCGTGTTTGGGTATATGGTCCTAAAACATATTTACGGCAATTCTCGCTGAGTCTCTCGAACTATAAGGCCATCAGTACGTCGGGATGGCTAGTTAATGCTCGATATAACTCGTCTAATTGTTCTTTATTTTCTGCATACACTGTCATGGTGATTGACATATAATTGGTAAATTGGCTGTAGCGTTTTTGTATATTGCCATCGCCGCAAGCTGGGAAATATTTATGGACGATCATCAATACTTGGTTAAGGAACTCAGCAGAGTTTTTCCCCATGACTTTAATTTGAAAGTCACAGGGAAACTTAATGTTAGTCATTATGTGTAAACCAACCCGTTACTAAAATCAAGAAATGATCCCAGCCACGTTTAAAAATGTTAGCTTTTAAATCATCTTCCAATGCAACGACGGGGATAGCGACTTGTGGATTGCCTGCCAAAGTGACATTAACCACGCCATATTGCTGGCCTTTGATAATAGGAGCCATCAATTTGTGATTAATAACAATATTTGCCTGCAATTGTTTAAATTGATTGGCCGGGATGGTAACGTATTCATTTTTCGAAAATCCCAATTTGGCATATTTATTTTTGCCAAACCAAACTCGAGGTTGGTTTTTGGCGGCTATAGTCTGTTGAGCGGTAAAAAGTTTGTGTGTTTCAAAGAATCGATAGCCCCAGTTCAATAAAGCTTGAGAATCTTGGGTCCGGGAATTATCTCCAGGTGCACCTAGCACCACCGCGATTAAGCGCATTTCATTACGTAAAGCCGACGAGACTAAACAATAACCTGCCTCTTCGGTATGCCCTGTTTTTATACCATCAACACTTTCATCTCGCCATAATAACCGATTTCGATTAGGTTGACGTATGTTATTAAACATAACCCATTTTTTCTTATACCAGGCGTAGTCTTCGGGATAATCATTAATGATAGCTCGAGATAAATTAGCAAGGTCATATGCAGTGGTATAATGATTAGCATCGGGCATGCCTGTGGAATCGGTATAATGAGTGTTTTTCATCCCTAGACGAGCCGCATTTTCATTCATTAATTGTACAAAGGCATCTTCAGTGCCAGCAACATGCTCGGCCATAGCGACGCTGGCATCATTGCCAGAAGCGACAATAATGCCATCTAATAACTCTTTGACTGGAACTTTGCTGCCAACTTGTATAAACATCCGTGAGCCGCCCATCCTCCAGGCTTTTTCACTGATGGTGACCAAATCTTCAAATTTGATTTGTCCTTGTCTTAAAGCCGCAGAAGCGACATAAGCGGTCATCAACTTGGTCAAGCTGGCAGGGGGTAAACGATCATGCATATTTTTTTCAGCCAAGACCTGACCCGTGTTTGCGTCCATCAAGATATAAGCTTTTGCATTAATCTCAGGGGGTTGAGGATTAAAGTTAACAGTGGGTTGTTGACCGTTGGCGGTAGGTTGTTGAGCTTTAGGGGCGGCGGCGGGCGCTGGTGAAGGAGCGGCAACAGCGTAAACGCTCCAGGCACTAACAAAAATGCCCACTAGGATTTTTTTTATTAAGTTTTGACGCAAATACATTTTAGTCCTCCCGGAAAAGTTTGGATATATAATACCATACCTTAAAAGAAAATATATATACTCGTAGTGACCTTCATTTATAAGGAGAAAAGCTGACTTCGTCTCGGTCTAGTTTGGAGATGATCTTTAAATAGATTTCTTCGCTAATTTCGCCTTGCTCTCGCATTTTTAAGAGTAAATCGCGTTCAAATTGCAACATTCTTGAAAGAAATGTTTCGGCATGTTTATGTTGTTGCGGATGATCTCCCGGCGCTAACGTGTTTAGCAAACGATTGTTATAATGGGTTTCGACAATTTCTTTAGCTGTTTCCAAATGTGGATGAATGCCGGTGGTGTTAATGTGATGCAAGGCTTTTTCAGTTAATTGCATATAAATATCCCTGATTTTCTTTAAATCTTCTTCATGATTTTTACTGACGTCTAAGTGTTTAATTAAATGTGGTAACGTGAGGCCTTGCGCTAACAAAGTAAATAAAATAGTGATAATGGTTAAAAACACAATTAAATCGCGGGTGGGAAATAATGGGTCGCTGGGATAAAGCACGGGTAAAGCAACCGCTAAAGCCAGCGATACCAGCCCCCGCATGCCCGCCCAGGAGACAATTAAGGTTTTTTTCCAGGAAATCAGTTGATGGCTAAATTTTCCTGACCGTCGTTGCCAAAAATATTGGTCAATAGCCATGGTAATAGCGACCCAAATTAACCGCAGTAGTAATAAACTAATAATGGTTCCCACAGAAAATAACAGTAATTTCGAGATTGGCAAATAACTTACGTTATGTAAATAAGCAGGGAATTCAGTGCCAATACTGATAAAAATTATCCCATTTAGAAAAAAAATTAACGTATCCCAAATCGTTTTTTCGGCAATACGGGTACTGGCACTCACTGCACGTTCGGTTTTTTTATGATATAAACCCGCCGCGACTACGGCAAGTACGCCTGATCCTCCTAACTTTTCTGCAAACCAATAAGCAACATAAGCTAAAATTAAACTCATAATGATAGGCAAATGATTTTCAGAATGGGTTAAAAATTGTTTGATGATAATGCCGGAAATATATGCGAATAATAATCCAATCGCGATCCCGCCGAAGCCGATAAACAATATTTCATGGCTGACATCTGCAGCGGTTAAGGTGTGTCCCAATGCTAATAGTAAGGCTGTTTTATACAAAACGATTCCGCACGCATCGTTAAATAAACTTTCTACTTTTATGGTGCGGATAATGTGTCTTGGTACGTTCATTTTTGCTAGAATGCTGTTGGCGGCAATCACGTCAGTAGGGGCTATAATCGCACCTAAAATGAGTGCATTGGTAAAATTGATGGTGGGGATCATCCAGCACAGTACTAGGGCGATAGATAGCGCTGAGCAAAGCACCAAAAAAATTGATAAAGACACAATAATACTTAAATTGAGCTTGACATCTTGCCAGGAAATTAACCGTGCAGCTGAAAATAATATTGGTGGTAGAAATAATGCGAGAACAAGATCATTGGGAGGATGCCAGCTAGGCATATTGGGTATAAAACCCACGATGAGCCCAGCTATAACCAGCAGTAGAGGATAAGGTACATTTATGTTTTCGGCGATGGCCGTGACGACTACCACCATAAATAGGATAAACGGTAAACTTGCAAGCGTTGTCATAGTACCTTCCGTGATACAAGAGTTATTAGCATTGCTGGATTTTATAAACTAGATTATCATGTTGACGTTATAATAGCACGAATGTTCCATTAATATTGTGAACATATTAATATTCATTCTGGATACCGGCCTTCGCGGTATGACAGGAGTGTCATACCGCGAAGGCCGGTATCCAGAATGAATTTGGCATTTAATCATATGTCTTGAAATTGACTCAAAATAGATTCATCTTTATAGACAATATACACAATACACAGGAGAAAAATACTATGCCAATCGAGCAAACTTTGTCGATTATTAAACCAGACGCAGTGGCTAAGAATGTAATTGGTCAAATATATACGCGTTTCGAAAATGCCGGGCTGAAAATCGTTGCTGCGAAAATGCTGCATCTAACCCAAAAAGAGGCTGAAGATTTTTATGGGGTTCATCGTCAACGACCTTTTTTTAAAGATTTGGTAAAGTTCATGATCCAGGGTCCAGTGATGATACAAGTATTGTCTGGCCAAAATGCGGTTGCCAAGAATCGTGAACTGATGGGTGATACCGATCCTAAAAAAGCAGCTCCAGGTACAATCAGGGCGGATTTTGCTGTCTCTATCGACGCTAATGCAGTCCACGGTTCAGACAGCAGCGCCACCGCTAAACAAGAAATTAATTTCTTTTTTAAACCAGAGGATATTTGCGATCCGGATTAAAATTATGGGTTTGTCAGACAATGCCTTGGGACTAAAATGAGCAATCAGAAAGTACAAATTAATTTATTGAACTTAAATCGTGCGGCGATGGGCGATTTTCTAATTTCTATTGATGAGCCATCGTCGCGCGCTAAATCGCTGATAAAATTTATTCATCAGCGCTATGTCAGTGATTTTGATCAAATGGGTCTGAGTCGAAGTTTGAGTCAAAAGCTGAAGCGACATGCTCAGATCAAAGTTCCCACCTTGATCAATACCCAACAATCACAAGATGGCACTTGTAAATGGCTACTGGGTTTAGAAGATGGGAACGCAGTGGAGACGGTTTTTATCCCTGAAGCAGATCGCGGGACTTTATGTATTTCCTCTCAGGTGGGATGTAGTTTAAATTGCCGTTTCTGTGCTACCGCACAAGCTGGGTTTAATCGCAACTTAACCACCGCAGAAATTATTGGCCAATTATGGTGGGTGATACAAAATAAAATCAAAATCAGCAATGTGGTCATGATGGGAATGGGTGAGCCATTGTTAAATTATGCGCCCGTTTTAACCGCCTTAGATTTGATGCTGGATGATTGTGCTTATGGTTTATCGAAATATCGGGTGACAGTTAGTACGGCTGGTTTGGCGCCAGCTATGAAAAAATTACGTGAAGATAGCCCGGTATCTTTAGCCGTTTCATTACATGCGCCGAATAATGAGCTACGAACGCAATTAGTGCCGCTCAATAAAAAATACCCTTTAGAAGCTTTGATGCCAATCTGTCGCGAATATTTTTCACCGCGCTCTAAACAGAAAGTGTTATTTGAATATGTGATGTTGGCGAAAATAAATGATCAAGCTAAGCATGCGCAAGAGTTAGGAGAATTACTGAAAGGCATGCGCTGTAAAGTAAATTTAATTCCATTTAATCCATATGCCGGCACGCAATACCGCTGTTCAGATCCAGAAGATATCGTAAATTTTCAGAATTATTTGATAAGAATGGGCATTCCCACTTGGGTCAGACGAACTCGAGGATATGATATCGACGGCGCTTGCGGACAATTGGCGGGTCAATTCACCGACCGTACTGGACGTAAAAAACAGATTGTAATAGAATAGATGGTCAGGAATGGTCTTCAAAGTATGTTGCCATATTCCTGGATACCGGCCTTCGCCGGTATGACACAACAAAGGTAATTCTCTATGAGTGAATCAGAAATTAATTCAGAAACTACTGCGCAAACCCCGGGTGTAATGCTTAAAAAAGCTCGCATTGCTAAGGGTCTTTCTATCTCCGATGTCTCTTCAAGGCTTTGTTTAAGCCATCAATTTATTGAAGATATTGAAAATGATAATTATAGTCGAATGTCTGCTCAGACATATGCGCGCGGTTATGTTCGTGCTTATGCGCGAATCGTAGACATTCCTGATGCGGAAATATTGTCGGCTTTAGAAAATGTAACGATGGATTTTCCGCAGACGAAAAAATCAGTTTCCTTGGGCAATGAACAATCCATACCGGTTTATCAGGCTTTAGAATCGTCACAACAGCGCTCAAGTCTACTAGTTTGGGGCACCATTTTAGTCGTGATTATTTTAATTGGTTTATTGGTCATGTGGTGGCAGGGACCAAAAATATCGGCCAGAATGGATAACAATCAGTCTGGAACCGGTAAATCTCCAACTGAAATTCCTTTGCAGCCACAATCCAATCCCTCTCCACCCCAACAAACGCCTGGTCAACCTCAACCGCTTCAACCGCAGCCTCAGCCTCAATCTCCGCGCCAAAATCCATCTCAGACTCCACTGCAGCCCCAACCTCCACTTCCGCAAAGAGTACAAACAGCTCCGTTGAAACCTGCACCAAAATCAGCTTCCGCAGATCATTCGGTAGTTGAACCCGCTGATCTGAGTGACAATACCGACAACAATCAAACTCCTGAAACCCAGATTGTAAAACCCGATTTATCATTACCAGAGCCACGTGAAACTGCTAATAATAACGAGTGAAAATCAGTACAAGTTCCCGCTGATGGGAGCTTCCTTTACGCGATGGGGGATTGCAAGGGGGAGCAGCGCGAGCGCTTCCCCTTCATTCCGAGCAATCGGTTTTGCCGATGCGCAGGATATAAACATAGAGCCATGGACGCTGTACTCGGCGGGAATGGCTGGAGGATCAGTGAATTGAAACAAGCCGTCCAAGCTGTGCGTGGAATGAATGATATTTTGCCCGATCAAATTTTTTATTGGCAAATGATTGAATCTACTTGTCGCGCCTTAGCCCATCGTTATGGCTATCGAGAAATTCGTCCCCCTATTGTCGAGCAAACTTCACTATTTGCTCGCAGCATCGGAGATGCGACAGATATCGTTGAAAAAGAAATGTATACCTTTAATGATCGCAATGGCGATAGCTTAAGTTTGCGTCCCGAAGGTACCGCAGGGTGTGTACGTGCAGGCATTCAGAACGGTTTGTTTTACAATCAAACCCAGCGGTTGTGGTATTTAGGGCCCATGTTTCGGCACGAGCGTCCACAAAAAGGTCGTTACCGTCAATTTCATCAATTCGGTTTGGAAGCTTATGGGATGGAAGGTCCAGACATTGATGCTGAAGTCATTTTCTTCAGTCACCGTTTATTAACCGAGTTGGGCCTGGGTGGACAAATTGAGTTACAAATTAACAACCTTGGCACCCCAGAAGAACGCGCATTATACCGGCAGCGCTTAGTTGAGTTTTATCAAAAGCATTATGATCTATTAGATGAGGACAGCCAAAGGCGCATCGTCACTAATCCGTTGCGTATTTTAGATAGTAAAAACCCATTAATGATCGATTTGAATCGAGCTGCCCCAAATTTGCTTGATCATTTAGATCCACCGTCGCAGCATCACTTTGATGGATTACGCCGGCTATTAGACGCTGGGCAAGTTCCTTATGTCATCAATCCAAGCCTGGTGCGCGGATTGGATTATTATAGTTTGACCGTATTTGAATGGGTGACTACCAAGCTAGGTGCTCAAGGGACTGTTTGCGCGGGCGGACGTTATGATCGTTTAGTAGAAGAATTAGGCGGACGACCAACACCTGCAGTGGGTTTTGCAATGGGTCTTGAGCGTTTAGTATTGTTATTAGCTGAGGCTAATCAAAACAAACTGCCCAAACCAGATATTTATCTGATCTTAATGGGGATCCCTGCGATTGAACAAGGAGTCGCCCTAGCCGAACAATTACGTCAGGCTTTACCAAAAAGACAAGTGATCGCGCACTTAAGCGGGGGCGGATTAAAAAGTCAATTAAAAGCGGCCGATAAAAGTCAGGCCCAGTATGCGTTAATCATCGGCGATGAAGAAGTAGCTGCACAGGTTGCGTTGGTTAAAGATTTACGTTCTGATCAAGGTCAGCAAAAAATGGCGTTGTCAGCTCTGTTTGATTTTTTTAAGGAGTAATCACATGCCTGCATTAGAAACTGATCAAGAACAAATGGAAATGCTAAAAAGATGGTGGAATGAATATGGTAAGTTAGTTTTATTGGTGATTATCATCGGTTTAGGCATTGGTTTTGGTTGGCGTTATTGGCTTGCGCAACAAAGCCAGAATCAACAAAAAGCCTCGCTGCTATACCAACAATTATTAGAAGCCAACCGCAGCAATAATAACGAGGTGATCACGCAAATCTCCAATGAAATTAATCATCGTTATCAAAAAACCGAATACGCCAATATGGCAAATTTATTTGCCGCAAAAGCCGTATTACCCCAAAATCCTGAGGTAGCATTAAAGAGATTGCAAAGTGTGATGAATAACTCAAAAATGCCCAGCCTAAAACAAGTCGCGCGTTTAAGAGCGGCTCGAATACTAGCAGCGCAGAAAAAAATGCAAGCGGGGCTAGATTTATTGAATAAGGTTGATGATAGAACCTACCAACCATTAATCGATGAGGTTAAAGGTGATATCTATGCAATAATGGGAGATCAATCCAAGGCCCGTCAACTTTATCAATCAGCACAAGTGGGTCTATCCGCTATTGTAGGCGAAGATATGTTATTATCCTTGGAATTGGCTGGGGGTTAACATCGCTCCAGAGCCCGTCATCCCGCGGGATGACATGGCGCCCGAGGGATGACATTGTGTTTGCGGGATGATGGCGTTGTATAAATATTGAAATAGCGGAAGCGGAAAAATTAAAAAATGTTACCAGTCTTTACCATCATTGGCCGGCCAAATGTCGGCAAGTCTACCTTATTTAATTGCCTAACAAAAACACGAGACGCTTTGGTTGCCGATTTTCCTGGCGTTACTCGCGATCGTCAATACGGTCGAGGGATGGTGGGTGATCGGCCCTATTTGATAGTTGATACCGGCGGCATAGCTGAACAAGCGGATATTGCGTATACCACATTAATTAGTCAGCAAGTCGAACAAGCGATCGATGAAGCTGATCGTATTCTATTTTTAGTCGATGCGCAGACAGGCTTAACCTCAGCTGACAGTATCATTGCCCAGCAACTTCGTCCGTTTCAAGACAAAGTAGTGCTTGTCGTCAATAAAGTAGATCGCTTAGACGCCAATATTGTTACCAGTGAATTTTATAGTTTAGGTTTTGGAACCCCGTACGCAATAGCCGCTAAAAACGGCCGTGGAATTGAAACATTTATACAAGAGTTGCTAAAGCCATTTCCAGTTGAAGAGGCGCCTAAAGAGGAAAAAGGTATTTTTATCGCCGTTATGGGGCGACCGAATGTTGGCAAATCGACGTTAATTAATCGTTTATTAGGCGAGGAGCGGGTTGTTGTGTTTGATGAGCCTGGCACCACCCGTGATAGTATTTTTATTACCTTCGACCGTCATGGCAAAATATATACATTGATAGATACCGCTGGGGTCCGCAAGCGAACTAAAATAGAAGATAAAATTGAAAAATTTTCAGTGATAAAGTCCTTGCAAGCACTAGAAAAAGCCCATGTGGTGATTATGGTATTTGACGCTAGGGCTGGGATCACCGATCAAGATATGCGATTACTGGGGTTAATTTTAGCCGCAGGCAAAGGTCTGGTGTTAGCATTTAATAAATGGGATGGGATGACCGAATACGATCGTGATCGAATGAGACAAGCCGTTGATCGGCGTATGCAATTTGTTGATTTCGCTCGTCGCTACTTGATATCGGCATTGCATGGTACTGGGGTGGGAGAGCTCTATCGAGCTGTGGACGAGGCTTATGAGTCCGGTAATAAAGCTTTGCCAACACCGTTACTCACCCAAGTGTTAGAACAGGCGGTCTTCGACCATCAGCCACCTCTGGTCAGCGGCCGGCGTATTCGGTTGCGTTACGCGCATCTAGGTGGACATCATCCATTAGTCATTGTTGTCCATGGCAAGCAAATTGAAGACCTGCCCGATTCTTATCGGCGTTATTTAGCCAACTATTTTCGCAAATCTTTCGATTTGGTGGGCATCCCAGTTCATATCCAATTCATTAACGACAAAAATCCCTACTTAAAAAAAAGATCATAATACCAGAAATTAAATTTCAGAAACCTATCAAAGAGAGTAAAATCAAAGAGATGCCGCTCGATGCCTTTTTAGTTTAGCGCAACCTTATAATATTTTACCTCAAATTTGGCAATTTTGTGCTAAATTTATAAGACATGTTCAAATTATAAGCATCGGAGGAACTATGAAAATCAAAAATCTTTTATTGGGCTTATGCTCGATTGTATTGTCCGTGGGATTACTGAGCGGATGCAATACGGTGAGGGCGCGGGTGAAGATGTTTCCGACACTGGTAATACCATTTCCAATGTTGCGAGCGACGTGACACCCAGATACTGATGAAATAGCCGCTAAAAAAAGCGTGTTATTTGAAAAAGCTGTCATCCCGGAGAAAACGCGTAACGTTTATCCGGGATCCGGCCAAAGTCCGCTTTTTTATACGATATATTTTAATAGGTTATTATGTTATACTGATCAGAAATGTATCTAAAATCAAAATCCATGCTTTCCTTACTAGCTCTGTCGCTAATTTTTGAAGACGCTTTAGCTATTGATCCATTTAAAACCGATTTATCGACCACTCCTAACCCTCAGACCTACTGGCTAAAACCAGACAATTTTAGATTGACTGATCTCGCAGCGCCCATTGCTAAAGCACAACTACCCTCTAAGCCCATGAGTCTAACCGCAATCATAGATTTTGCACTGCGCAATAACCCACAAACACGCCTGGCCTGGTTTCAAGCCAAAGAAGCGGCGGCAAATGTAGGCATTACTAAAAGCGCTTATTTGCCTACCCTGGATGCTGGCTATGCGGCAGTGGAAACTGCCAATATATTTTCGAATAACTCCAAGAATACCTCCGAATTTACCTATGGTCCTAACATCAGTTTTAATTATTTATTGCTAGACTTTGGCAATCGATCAAATACGGTGCTAGCTGCTCAGTTTGCGCAAATTGCCGCTAATTTAAATCAAAATAATGCAATTCAACAAGTGATCTTGCAAGTTCAACAAGCTTATTATCAAGTTCTAGGATATTTGGCAATCATCGAGGCTGATCAAAAAAGTTTACAAGCGGCCACTAAAAGTTTAGATGCGGCGAATGCATTACGCGCCAATGGAATGGCGACGGTGGGAGATGTATATCAAGCCCAATCTTCCTTAGCCCAAGCCAAATTGAATCTACAAACTGCGCAGGGCAACTATAAAACCACCATGGGGCAACTCGCTACCTTGATGGGAGTGCCTGCTGACACAGTTATTCACTTAAAACCATTGGCCACTCCCCCTAAGAGTGAACAATTTAATCGAAAGGTGACCGCTTTATTAGCGGATGCCAAATGTAATCGACCCGATTTATTAGCTGCTGAAGCCGCTGTGGGGCAAACCCAGGCACAACTCAATGCCACCAAAGCGTCGATATTACCTAGTTTGAGCCTGACATCCAATATTGTTCCTGGCGGAGTCATCGCCGCGACCACGAGTACCAGCTCGACAACCGGCCTTAGCTTGTCTATCCCATTGTTTACTGGCTTTTCTTACACTTATAATGTGAGGAATGCGGAGGCAAAGCTTCATGCGGCTCGGGCTAGTCGTGATCAATTAAATCAACAAGTGCAATTTCAAGTTTGGCAAGCTTACTACACTTTGCAAATCGCGGCGGAAAATATTGTCACCACGGCCGTATTACTAAAAAGCAGCATCCAGGCTAGTGAACAAGCAATGGGCCAATACACTGCGGGAGTAGGAAATATTTTAACAGTACTCACGACACAAACCACTTTAGCTAATGCACGTGTGCAAAATATCCAAGCTAAGTTAAATTGGTACGTTGCTTTGGCGCAATTGGCGGCTGCCATTGGCGCACTCACTTCACCTTCATCGTCAGGTAATTTTTTATGAAAAAATCCCCAGGTTTTCGCCTATTGATTTTCATTGTTGCCATTATTTTATTGGGATATTTTATTTGGTGGTATACCAAACCGGCTGCTAATATTGGCGGCAATGTTTCACGTCGTAGTGCGCAAGCGGGGGTTTTGGTTAATGTCATTCATCCGCAAATTAAGGATGCACCTTTGAGTATTCAAGAAGTTGGCAGTGTGGAGGCTGAACAAACTGTCAATATTATTTCTCAAGTGACAGGAATTTTAAAAAAATAAACATCAACCAAGGTCAAGACGTCAAACAAGGTCAACTGTTATTTGAAATCGATCCATCGGTATATGCGACTGATGTCATTCAAGCCAATGCGAATGTGCAACGTGATAAAGCCCAATTAGATTTATTAAAAGCCACCTCCGAACGTTATAAAAATTTAGCAAAGTTAGAGTATGTGACTCGCCAGCAATATGACGAGTCATTAGCAGCTGTTAGACAGCAAGAAGCAGCGGTTGCTGCTGATGAAGCTCAGCTACATCAAAAGCAAATTTTATTAAATTATACCGAAATCCGTTCACCCATTTCCGGCAAAGCAGGGGTGATTAATGTTCATATGGGAGATTTAATCCCGGCAAATAGTTCAACGCCCTTGGTTGTCATCAATAGTTTAGAAAACGTTTTAATCAATTTTAATGTCAGTCAAAGCCGATTACAGGAAGTGTTAAAGTATCAACGCGCTGGTACATTAAAAGTGAGTGTACTAGATGAAAGTGGCAAAGAAAAATTAGCGAATGGCGAATTGGCGTTTATTAGCAATGCTGTCAGTGGGCAAACCGGTACAGTACAAGTCAAAGCTAAAGTACCCAATGCTGATTTGGTGCTTTGGCCAGGGCAATTAGTAACAGTCAAATTAATTTTAACTATTGAAAAAAATGCTCTCGTCATTCCAAGTACAAGCGTACAATTAGGTCAACAAGGTAATTTTGTTTATTTGGTAAAGAGTAATAAAGCGGTTGTTCAGCCAATCACTATCGCTCGGGACGTTAACGGTATATCAGTGGTGGCTAAAGGGTTAGAGTTGAATAACGATATTATTGCTGAGGTACCCCCTGGGCTTCAAGAAGGTTCTACCGTGCGTATCGTTGGCGAAACGACTAGTCCAGGTTCTGCCGCTGCTCCTGCAGCAGGCCGACAACATAGCGGAAAAAAACCGTGAGTATTTCTAAAGTCTTTATTGAACGACCAGTTGCCACCATTGTCTTGACAGTGGCGCTGATATTATTTGGCTGGTTTGCATACATTGCTTTACCGATCAGCGAGTTGCCTGAAGTTGATTTTCCAACCATTATGGTCAGCGCAAGTCTGCCGGGTGCTGACCCAGAAACGATGGCCAATACCGTCGCTACACCATTAGAAAAACAATTTAGTGCCATTGCGGGAGTGGATTCAATGAGCTCAACCAGCTCCGCGGGTCAAACCACAGTGATTTTGCAATTTGCTTTAAATCGCAGTATTGACGCGGCGGCGGCGGACGTACAATCTGCAGTTTCACAGGCTGCTCGAGGTCTTCCTTCAGATCTTAGTACACCTTTGATCCGTAAATTAAACCCCGCCGCAGCACCTATCTTATTTATTGCGTTAACTGGTAAAGATATCCCTTTAACTACTTTGGATGATTACGCCGAGACCTATATTGCTCAGCGACTATCTATGATTTCAGGGGTTGCGCAAGTGGGTGTGTATGGCGGCCAGAAATATGCGGTGCGGATTCATCTTAATCCTCATGCAATTACTTCACGTAATTTAAGCAATGCCAATGTCATCACCGCCATTCAAAGTGCTAATTCTAACCAACCTGGAGGTACCTTAAAAACCCCCGAGCGTACTTACAATGTGAAAGCGATTAATCAATTTATCAATGCAGACACCTTTAATCGCATTATCATTGGCTTTTCCAATGGCGCCCCGGTACGTTTGCAAGATGTGGGTAAAGCCGAAAATAGTGTGGAGAATGATCAGCAAGCGGCTTGGTTCAATAATGAGCGTTCAATCATGTTAGCTGTTATGCGCCAACCAGGGTCAAACACAGTCGCAGTTGCTGATGCAGTCAAAAAATTATTACCGACTTTAACTCAGAGTTTACCCGGTGGCGCAAAAGCAGATATTCCATATGATCGGTCTTTGTTTATTCGTCAAACTTTAAATGAAATGAAGTTTACCTTGGTACTGGCCATTGTTTTGGTGGCGGGAGTGATTCTTCTATTTCTTGGTAATATTTCTTCAACTTTTATTGCCATTATTTCTTTACCTGTGGCTTTATTAGCAACCTTTGGATTGATGTATTTATTTGGATATAGCTTAAATAATTTGTCTTTAATCGGATTGGTATTGGCAGTAGGTTTTATTGTGGATGATGCTATCGTGGTGCTGGAAAACATTGTGCGTTATTTGGAACAGGGTTATAGCCGGCTATCGGCAGCGTTACAAGGCAGTCAAGAAATTGTTTTTACTGTTATCTCGATGACATTATCTTTAGTGGCGGTTTTTATCCCATTGTTGTTTATGGGCGGCATCGTTGGCAGATTATTCCGCGAGTTTTCCGTAGTCGTCAGTGTTTCTATTTTGATTTCTGGTGTGGTATCACTCACTTTAACTCCCATGCTTTGTGCGTATTTATTACGTCCAAAAAAGACTGAGCATTCGTTCTTTCCTTGGTTTGAATGGATATTTAACCACAGCAAAATTGCATATGAACAAGGTTTACGATGGTCTATTGCCCATACTAAGTCCATATTAATTATGACCGGAGCCGTATTGGTCATGACTTTTGTCCTATTTTCTATGGTCTCTAAAGGATTTGTCGCGTCTGAAGACACTGGTATTATTTATGGTTTTATTAAAGTGCCTGTCGGTTTACCAATAGAGGAGTTTAGCAGGCGTCAACAAGCATTAACTAATGTCATTAATAAAAATCCGAATGTTGAGAGCGTGATGTCGAGTATCGGACAGGGCAAAGGGGGTGGCAAAGCCAGCAATAATGGCCAGCTTTTTATTCGTTTGAAGCCTCCTTCAAGCCGACATATGAATGCCGATGAATTAGTAGCACAATTACGTGTAGAGTCGGCGAAAATTCCTGGTATTCAAGCCTTTTATGTCAATCCTCCTGCCCTGCAAATTGGCAGTAAATCCTCGAGTAGCAGTTATCAATATATTTTGCAAGGCAGTAATCTGCAACAATTGCAGACGGTTGCTGAAAATTTACAAGATAAATTGAAAAAAATTCCAGGTGTTAAAGATGTGGATACCGACTTGGACTTAACCAGTCCAGAAGTGCGAGTAAAAATATTACCAGAACATGCGGCGGCGCTCGGCGTGAGTACCTCTGCTATCCAAACCGCTTTATACAATGCTTACGGGCAGCGGGAAGTCAGTTCCATTTACACACCCTTGAACGAGTATTCGGTCATTATTGATGTGGATCCGAGTTATCAAAAAAGTATTAGTGCCTTGCAATCGATTTATGTGCCAACCGCGAATAACACCTTAGTGCCGCTCAGTTCAGTAGCTACTTTGCAGCCAGGCGTCGGACCACAGACTATCAGCCATTATGGCCAACTTCCATCCGTAGTTGTTTCTTATAATTTAGCGTTGGGAGCTTCACTTGGGGACGTCAACAAAGAGGTGCAAGCAATCGCAAAAAGTGTGATGCCTCTGGGCGTGACCGGAAGTTTTGGTGGTTCTGCACAGGCATTTCAATCTTCCACTAATTCCATGCCAATACTATTGTTGATTACAATTTTTATTATTTATGTGGTATTGGCGATTCTCTATGAACATTTTATTCACCCTATCACTATTTTAACTGCATTACCTTTTGCAGCGTTTGGTGCGCTATTAATGTTATTAATATTTCACATGGAACTCGATTTATTTAGTTTTATTGGCATTATTTTATTGATTGGATTAGTGAAAAAGAACGGCATTATGATGGTCGATTTTGCTATTGAAGCCAAACGCAAACATCATATAGAAGCAAAAGATGCGATTATTCAAGCCTGTCTCATTCGCTATCGTCCGATTATGATGACGACACTGACGGCCATTTTGGCTACCTTGCCTCTGGCAATAGGCTTAGGTGCAGGAAGTGAAGCGCGGCGTCCGATGGGAATTGCGGTAGTGGGCGGTTTATTGTTTTCTCAAATGTTAACCTTGTTTGTCACACCGGTTTTTTATTTGGTAATGGAAAAGTTTACCAAAAAATTTAGAAAACCTAATAAATTAGAAAATTCATAATAAATGGGAGATTTGCCATGAAAAAAAATATATTGATTAGTGTGATTTGTGGTTTAGCTTTTTCTTGGTCTAGCGTTTATGCTATGACTGATAAACAATTAGTGACCAATAAACGCAATGTGGTGGCTTTTTATGAAGCGGCGCTTAATCAAAAGAATTACCAAGCTGCAGCTCAATACCTGGGCTCACGCTATACTCAACATAATCCGACTGCTGCCGATGGCAAAGAAGGTTTTGAAAAATTTATCGAATTTTTAAAAGAAAAATTTCCAGAGTCGCATAGTGAGATTAAACGGGTATTTGCTGATGGAAATTATGTCATTTTGCACGTCCATTCAGTGCGAGTTCCGGGAACTCGCGGACGAGCCATTATCGATATTTTTAAATTAAATAACGGCAAGATCGTTGAACATTGGGACGTAGTTCAAGATATTCCAGAAAATTCAGCCAATAACAACACGATGTTTTAAGTTGACTGAGTTATGAGTTTTCTGGGATGACATAATTCAGGTTATGTTGACTTCATTATTCGAACGTTTAAGAATTTTTTCAACTACACACTCACATTCCCCCCGAGCAAATTGAATTTGAATTTTATCGCTAAGTTGAAGCTGAGTGGCTTGTGAAATAATTGTTTTTTCCTTGCGGACAATAGCAAAGCCACGTTCTAAAGTTTGCAAAGGGCTTAAGGCATTCAATGCTTGCGCTGCTTGACGAATTTGCTGATGTTGCTGTGCTAAGTATTGCTGCATTAAAATGAATAATCGACGTTGGCAGGTAATTAAATGATCCTGATCGCGTTCAATGCCAGGCAAAGGATTAAAATGTTGCCAGCGCATAATCAATTTATTAAGTTCAGCATAACGATGACGTAGGAAATGATGATTAGCCAATAACAACCGATGTTCCAATTGATCTAAAGTTTGAGCCTGATCTCGCAGGCGCTGGCCAGGGTGACGTAAACGCTTATTCATATGCAGCAATTGATCTTGTAATTGCTTTAACTTTGATAATTGTAAATGATAAATACGTTTTTCTAAATGTTGAAAATGCCTTAGCCATTCTTTCCAATCAGGACTCACTCGTTCGGCAGCAGCAGAAGGGGTCGGTGCGCGTAGGTCGGCCACAAAATCGGCGATGGTAAAATCGACTTCGTGACCCACCGCGCTGATAACAGGAATATTGCTTGCATCAATTGCATAAGCGACAATTTCTTCATTAAAAGGCCATAAATCTTCAATAGACCCGCCGCCGCGCGATAAAATAAGCACATCGCATTCACGACGCTCATTAGCAATTTGTAAAGCTTTTACTATTTGTTTAGCAGCGAGGTCACCTTGAACAAGACTTGGATAAATGATCACCGGGATGGCTGGAAAACGTCTCTTGAGCACGGTTAAAATATCATGAACGGCTGCTCCCTGCGGAGATGTTATTATACCTATAGTTTTGGGCAATAAAGGCAGTGGTTTTTTACGGTTTTCAGCAAATAATCCCGCCTCACTTAATCGTTGTTTTAAAATTTCAAATGCTTTTTGCAAGGCGCCGCTACCACTTAACTCAAGTTGTTGGACAATCAATTGAAATTCGCCTCGAGCTTCATACAAGCTCACTTGTGCCAAGGCTAAAACTTGTTGACCATTTTTTACTGCAAAACTTAGTCGACGGCCATTCATACGGAATAAAGCGCAACGGGCTTGAGCTTCTGAATCTTTTAAAGAAAAATATAAATGCCCAGAACTTGCTTGGATAAGATTAGAAATTTCCCCGCTAATCCATATCTGCCCGATTTTTCCCTCCAGCAATTGACGCGCTAAACTGTTTAACTCGGCAACGCTGTAAATATGTTTATTAATAATTTTCACGGATAGTTATTCAAAAATTTCTTGGAAAAAATTTTTCATTGACTGCCAAGAACGGCGTTCTGCAATTGGATTATAAATTAGGCCTAATTGAGTATCTTTCACATGCGGATTAGTGAAAGCGTGTTGGGTATGGCCATAAATATGTATTTGCCAATCGGCAGCGCTTAATTCCATTTCCTGTTGGAATGCAGCCACAGTCTCGGCAGGGCATAGGGGATCTGCATAACCATGCAACGCTAGAATTTTTGCACTAATTGATTGAGTAGGTAATTTTTCTGGACGATTTAGTAAACCATGGAAGCTAACGACTCCTTGAATTGCCGCGCCGCTTCGAGCTAAATCTAAAGCACATAAACCACCAAAACAAAAGCCAATGACAGCAATGCGCTGTCTATCAACTTGTGGTAAGGTTTTGGCAAAGTTGAGTGCGGCCTGAATTCGTTCAAGCAGCAAACGCCGATCGTCCATAAATGGTTTTATCAGTTTGGCATTTTCTTCTGGGGAATGGCCTAAAATGCCTTTGCCAAACATATCCAATGCAAAACCAGCATAGCCGAGTTTTGTTAATTCCTCTGTTTTTTTACAAGCAATATCGTCACGTCCAGCCCAGGCATGTGCGACTAAAACCAATGGAAAAGAACGACCCTGATCCTGAGGCCGCGCGAAGTAGCCCTCCAATAAAGTTTTACCATCTTGGTAGTTGAGATATTCAGTTTTCATAAAGACCTCATCGCTTATTTATGGAAATTTTTAGACAATATCTGTATATTCCAGTTTAAAATGATAGTTTGACACATCTATTTATCTATATAAAGAGGAACTTAATATGAGCATTATCCGTTATATTGTATTAATTTGTGGATGTTGGTTCGCAACTTCTGTGGTGGCACAAACTCTTCCGCCAGTTAGCCAACAAGATTTGCAGCGAGTGGCACAAACATTGCAACAGGATCTTGCTAAAGTTGCTAGCAGCATTGGTCCACAATTACAGAAACAACAAGATTTAACCCAACAACATATGAGTCAAGTTCAAAAGCAATTAGAAGGTGACATCATTAAATTGCAGCAACAAATTCAGCAGATGCAAACTCATAACGTCCAACAATTACAAATCTTGCAAAAGCAAATCGACGAGCTGCGCCAAGCAAAATCCAGGAAATAATTTGGCCTATTATCTCTTTTGGTTAGAGAGGAAATTATATGACACAATTAAATAATATCCCAAGGGATTACATAATCATTTTCTGTTACCGCATAAACAGTATTCGTTGGAGCGATGATCAGCCCTGGCTGCACATTTAATTTAGGGTGAGACTCACGGAATGCTTTCAAACCCTTCGCGTCACTGCGTTTTGGACGACTATTGGTTTTAATTTCAATTGGGAAAAACTGTCCATCTCGTTCTAACAAAAGATCGCATTCGGCTCCGCTATAAACTCGCCAATGATACATTTGAGCAGGTGTTGACATAATCAGAGATTGTTTGCGCAGCTCAGCAACCACTACGGTTTCAAATAACGCACCTAATAAAGGATGGCTCGCAATAGCTTGCGGACTAGACAACAATTGTGAAAAACAAACTTGTCCAGTATCGGCAAAATATCCTTTTGGTTTAGAGCTCACTCTTTTAATTACATTATTCGAATAGGCTGGTACTTCAAACCATTCAAATGCCTGCATAAGAGCAGCCAACCAACGCTTTGCTGTTTGAGGGGTGATATGAATATCTCGGCCTAATTCACTATAATTAATTTCCTGAGCGGTCATAGCTGCGCACAGTTTTACAAAACGGCCAAATTGATGTAAGTCATTAACATCGGCCAGTAGACGAATATCTCTTTCTATGTATGTTCTTTGGTATGAAGCATGAAAATTTGGAATCAAATCTTCATCAATAAAATTAGTTTCAGGCAAAAACCCGCGCCAAATTTGTTTATACAGTGTTCTTGGCAAATTTAGACGAGAATGCTTTTCTGCTAAGAATAACTTTGGATTGTCCAACCAACGCTCTAACCATGGTTTGACGGGGAAATCTTGTGCAATTTCCGTTAAAGAAAAACCTTCCAAATTCACTAGAATAGCCCGTCCTGCTAAACTTTCGGCAATTTGTTTTATCACACCCCATTGCTGAGAACCTGTTAATAAATACAGACCAGGTTTTTTAAGTTGATCAATACGAATTTTTAAGGCTGGCAATAATTCTGGCGCATACTGAATTTCGTCTAGAATTAATGGGGCTGGGTTATTATTTAAAAAAAGGTCGGGGTCGGCGCGAGCATTTTGTACATCTTGAACAGGTTCGAAAACAATTCGAGGTAATTCAGGAAAAGCGTGACTCAGCAAGGTGCTTTTCCCAACCTGACGAGCGCCCAGAACCACCACACATGAGAAATGGGCAAAAAGTTTTTGCAAACGATCATTAATTGCTCGATTGAAATAAGGGTATTGCCCGATTTTCATGATTAAACATACCTTTAACTTGAATTCTAATGATTATATCATCAAAATTCGAGATAAACGAATATTTCCCCTCTCCCATCCGGGAGAGGGCTATGGTGAGGGGATATTTATAAAGGTAGCAGAAGGTAGTTCGAGAAGTACCTTTATAGATATCCCCTCACCCTAACCCTCTCCCTGGTGGGAGAGGGGAAACGTCGGATTTTTTAATTCATGCAAAAATCTTTTAATTCCTGAATTAATAAAAGCTGTTCAGAGTCAAGGTTTTTACTTATCTGCAGAGCAGATATTTCTGCTATCGCTTGATGTTTGGATAATTTTTTTTGACCTCGGTAATCACAGAAATTATTAGCGTTTAAATATTCTTTATAGGTTTCATTTTCAAGAGCGCTTAAGGCCGCAGGGTAATGTCGATACATGATCCTCATCGCTTGTTGCTTGCGGATGGGATTGGTCATTTGGCGGATGATGAGTAATTTTTTTTCTACATTTGACTGATGAAATTTTTGAAATAAATTTTCTTCTTCTCGACTTGGAAAACCAATCGTATATAGCGCTGCATCTGCGTCAATATTGTCAATTTGCGGATAGGTATAATGACGGTGATATTCACTGATAGATGTTAATAATTGTGGATTTGCTAATAACCAAGCTTTGTTAGTTTGAGAAATCTTTTCTCGAGCGGCGTCAAATTTTGTTAAAAAACGTTCCTTCATCGGTAATATTAATTCGCGTTCACCAATTTTTTTTCGAATCACAAAGGTATTTTCTGCTATATTAGTCGCATTGGTTTCAGTTAACTTTTCTTGATCCAGACGTAGCCACAAGGTTTGATTTTTATAATGTGCATGCATACCTAATTTCAAGACTGGCGCCAGATAATTGTTATTTATGCCGAATTTTCCATCAATAAGCAAACCTTCTGGAAACAGCTTATTTTCGATATTTATACCGCAGCCCAATTGCTGCATGCGTGATAAATCGGTTTCTTTATCGAAGTAACCAGTTAGATAGTCCCACATGGATCGATGTTGAATAAATATTCTGGCCAAAGCTAAGGTTGCCTCAACGTCAACCATGGCGGTGTGGGCTTGACCAAAAGCAAGTTGATTAACTTCACTGAGTAATTCAAGTTTTAAGCTGGTTTGATTATTAATTTGTGGCCATTGGCAAACATCCGGTTTGTACAAATAGAACATAACTGTCATTGGATATAAATCCATGCGTGAGCAGCCGTTGGCAAATTGATGAGAATAGGGAGAGAGTAAATTGCGGTAAAATGAAAAACGTAAAAATTCATCGTCAAAGCCAAGGGTATTGTAACCCATGCTAATTGTACCCGTTGTATTTAATAATCGATGGATTTGTTGCATGGCATCAATTTCACTGACTCCGGTTAAACTTTTGGTGATACCAATTCGGTGGGTAATAATAGCTGCGGGGGCAGGAATAACATCAGGATTGAGCTTAACCTGAATTTCATAGCGCTCTAGCTCACGCAGCTCTAAATCGGTGCGAATGGCTGCAAATTGTAATACCTGATCAAAACAGGGGTTAAGCCCCGTGGTCTCGATGTCATAAAATAAATAGCTTTGCTTGAAGTTAGCCATAACATTTATCATCCTTAAAAATAACCCTTTTTTTCAAAATTTAAGAAGTCCTGTCATCCCGCGGCTTGACTGCTGGCCTGTCCTCAGAGAGGAGATCCATACTAACTTGCAAGCCTGCATGGATCTCCTCTCCGAGGACAGCAGGGCCAGCGGTCAAGCCGCGGGATGAACAGATTGCCCAGGCTACCGCGGGACGCCGCCGCGGGGTTTGTTTAAATTAATGCCTATGCACACTCGCGAAGATGACATGCTCCTGGTTTCTTAAAAGTACCATTTTTAGCCTTAAATCTCCATATTAAACGCCATTTAATTATTGCTTCAGTAAACCTTAAGATTATTTCTGTATAGTCTTCTGCTTAAAAACACATATTTAAAAAAATAGAAGTTAAAAAATGTCTAAGGAAGAAAAACTAGTACCAGCTAATCAGGGTATTTTATTCGAAAAAGCCCTTGATTTTTTAATTTTTCAGCAAAGAAAAAATGAAAAATTTCTTGGTCCAGTCACTGATTTGAACTATAAACTAAATAAAGACTACTTTGATCGAAGAGTGATGAGATTTGAGAAGTTAAAACTACTTGGTGGATGCGCTGGAGCCACCTCCTTAAAAGCTAGAAGTTTATTGATTACTAGATATCAACAGGATAATAAAAATACTTTACATATTCACAATAATGCTTGGTTTAAAAGAACTAGGCAATTATTAGCAAAATGGAGCCAAGAAATAGATAAAGAATATAAAGATGAACAGCGGGATGATATTTTTTTATTTATTGAACAAATTAATTTGGCTCAGGATCGCACTCTCTATTTCTCAGGATGTAAGCTTTTTGATATAGATGTTTTATTGCCAGTGTTAACTGAAAAAACAAAAATTCCTGAATTTAAGTCAATTGGTCAAATTTTTGGATTTTATAGCGCTGTTGATTTGACCAAAATTCTAAATTCTATATTAAAACAAGATCGTTTTATATTTTTAAGTTCCCACACTCATTTAGGTTTATTATTTATAAATGATGAAAATAATATTGAGTTTTTCGATATAAATCATGATTATGATGATGTAAATTATGAAACGCTTGACTCGGTAGTTAACTATTTTTCTTCTAATTTTCCAGAATTGCGCACTGATGCTTTATTACCATTACGTTTGTATGCATTTACGACCAATTCACTAGATAATAAATTTCCTTCGGTTCATGAAGTTGCAAAACTTTGTGAAAATGGTGAAATTTCTTACTCACCGAAAGTACCAGGTTATCTAGGTGGTATATCTTCGCTAGATCTGCGTATTAATGAGGAGTATGGCTCCTATTTTGGAAAACAGATATTAACTAAAACTGATTCGCTGACAGAGCGTATGATTTTAATTGCTAGGGCTGGAAGTGAAAAAAGATTCCGTGAATTAAAAGATGAAGTCATTGATATTGATTTAAATAAAACAGATCAGTTATCACAAAATATGTTAACGCATGCAATTATTGGAAAAAAATATTCGTTTGTTGAATTGCTATTAAAAGAGAAACTAGATTTAAACACTCAGGACATTTTTGGGTGGACTGCATTGATGTATGCTTCAATACAAAATAATACTGGAATCTTTAGTCAGTTATTGTCAGCAGGTTGTGATCCAATAATAAATGACAAATCCGGCAAAACGGTCATTACTCATATACAAGGGTCACAAAATTCTGCCATGATGGACGTCTTACTCAGTCACCAATTTCCTGGTGGGAAGAATATATTGATAGAGGCAGTTTTAAAAAAAGATATTCAAAGTATTTCTGAATTACTCCCAATCATTGATGTGAACAGCAAAGATCAAAACGGACGAATCGCGTTGTTTTATGCTGCCGCAGCAGGAGAGGAGGAGATTGTAAAAATGTTATTATTGGCAGGCGCGGAGCTTTCAATACAAGATCAATCAGGTAAAACCGTAAGGCATTATACAGAGGAAAGAAATCAACACACTATCACTTCACTTATAGATTGGTGGATGGCGGCGAAAAAAGTTCTGGAAAGTACAGCTGATAATAGTGAGAAGTTTTCCAAAGATAAAACTCCTTTAATGATTGCTAGTAGAAATAATGATATTTCATCTATTCATCTGTTGATTGAATCTAAAGTTGATATCAATGCCGAGGATGCAGAAGACCGTACTGCTTTATTTTATGCAGCGGCAGCAGGGCATGTAGAAGCCGTAGAAATATTATTATTGGGAGGCGCAGATCCCTCAATGCAAGATAAATCATACAAAACTGCAAGAGAATATGCCGAAGATAAAAGTCGTCAATCTGTGGTTTCACTTATAGATACATGGCTTGTTAACAAGACTGTCACAACAAATCTGCCGAATGATAGCAAATCACTTTATAAAGGAAAAACTCCATTAATGATAGCGAGTAGGAATAACGACATCTGCCGCATTAAAAAATTGCTAGAGTCCAAAGTGGACGTCAATGCGATAGATGAAGAAGGTCGCTCGGCATTGTTTTATGCAGCGGCGGCAGGTCATAAGGAAGCTGTTAACGAGTTATTAAATGCAGGCATAGATCTATTAATTGAAGATAAATCTTCTAAAACAGCTAGACATTATGCTTGCATCAATAATAAATTAGATTTAATGTTTCAGATAATGGAAGCAGAGGTCGATGCTGAATTTTCAAAGCCGGCTTCGCCTTCCCCTTCGCCTCGTGACAAAAATCGCCATATTGGGATTTTTAATGAGACGACATCAAGCACTCAAAGGAGTACTCAAGAGACTAGCAGTCCTGCACCTACAATCTAACGAATAAATTAACGGCTGCTAAATTTTCAATCGCTTTGCCGCTTTGAGGATACACTTGCAGCATTGCCAGCCATTGGTCAATGGCGATTGCATTCTGTAACCAATACACTTCTACATAGATTTTACCATCGATATAATGCAACCGAATACTTTCAATTTTGTGATATCCAGGCAAATTTTCCCAGATTCTTTGTAATTGTGGAATCAGTTCAGAACGTGAAGGCAAATGTAAGCTGGGTTTTTTAACTTCATCGTTCTCTGGATCTATGTGGACGGTGACATCGGCAATTTGCAAAAAATTTTGTGTTAACTGCCAATGGATCTTTTCACCAATATGATGTCCCTCAGAGACACTAATAAAAGGACTGACAATAATATGGGTATCAACAAAAACATTGCCGCCATGTAAACGCGTACGGAGTTGATGAATTGAAACCACTCCGGGAATATTCTTAATACAATCTCTTATCAGCGTTAATGTTGGTTCATCAACTCCGGTATCGATTAATTCACTAATCCCATGCGCAAATAATTGGAAGCTGGTTTTAATAATAAGTAAAGCGATAATGCCTGCCCCAATATTATCGGCATAAGGTATTCCTAATAAATTACCCACAACAGAAATAACGACTAATAGAGAAACATACACATCGCTGCGATTATGATAAGCATTCGCAATCAATAAATTAGAATAGATTTTTTTACCGGAATTCAATGTATAACGATATAACCATTCTTTGATAACGATAGAAAGAATTGCGGCGATAATGACCGGTAACCCCTTAATGGCCTTTGGTGGGTGATTGAGCATATGATGAATAGTTTCATAGATAATTAAACCGCCGACAATAAGCAACAGCAGGGAAATAACCATGGAAGCAATCGTTTCAATACGCTGATGACCATAGGGATGATCTTTATCAGGAACGCGCCCGCCAATTTTAGCGGCGACCAGCACTAACGCATCGCTGATTAAATCCGATAAAGAATGGATGCCATCGGTTAGCAGAGCGAAGGAATGCCCTAACCAACCGACAATAATCTTGAACAAGGCAAGAACTGTATTTAAAATAGCATTGACAATAGTGACTCGTTTCGCAGTTTCATAACGTAATGGATTGGACATGTTTGAATTAACCGCATCCGCAGTTGGAATGGCAATGTTGTTCGCTTTTTACAGTTTTAATCGGATATCCATCTAACTTCCACCAATCCAAGCCTCCGATTAACTCTCTTACCCGAAAGCCCAATTCAGATAACCTCAGTGCTGCCTTGGTAGACGCATTGCAACCGACTCCATCGCAATAAGTGATGCATTCAATCTCTTTATCCAACAGCATAGCCGCAGTCACGGCATTGATGGTGCGATGCGGAAAATTTACTGCGCCAGGGATACGCTCATTGGCGAAAACTTCGGGAAGGCGCGCATCAATAATCATTAATTCCTGTCCATTTTGAAGTGCCTCGAAAAGATCAGCTGCATCAATTTCATATTGGAGCTTAAGCTGATAATGTAAAATCTGATTTTGATCTATGGATTCCGACATGAGCATAATTCTAAATAAATATGCCCTTCGGGTCAACCGGTGTCTCAAAGCATATCAACCATTACCATCCGATGGCGAAGACTCAGATAGGATCAAGTGAGTCAGCGCGACAGTTGTTGATAACAATAAAAAATATAAAGGTATCGGGATAATCGTTCCGTTATGCAAGGTGTCAGATTGCTAAGCCTACCGAAATATGTGATTTCTAATTGACGGCGAACTTTAGTATAATAATTATTATGAGGAAATTATTCAGCCCTGTTAGCAGAATTCAGTTATATTTGTTTAAATCACTGCTTGAAAGTGAAGGGATAGTTTGTTTTATTAAAAATGAATATCCTCCAGCAGCAGGAGAATTACCTCCTATTACTGCCATGCCCGAATTATGGGTGATGAATGATGATCAATATGAAAGAGCAATAAAACTTATTCAAGAAAACTCATTATCTCGTCAGTTGTCTACGCCGTGGAAATGTTCACAATGTGGTGAGCAATTAGAAGGTCAGTTTACAATATGTTGGCGTTGTGGCAATGACAGAACAGATACAACTTGAATTTTTTTACTTTCGTGGATAATCGAGCATCTCAGCAGATGCAATACCCGCCGATGGGTGCCCATTGCAAAGCATTCCCCTGATTTTGTTGATGTTTGTTATTAAAAATAGCCAGATTTCTGTGCTGCCTCATTGTAAGAAATACTTGATATTTTTTAAAAAATATGTTAAAAATGTAAAAAATTGCAGATAACTATAGAAAATAGAAAAATCAAAGTCGTTGGGGTGATAAATGGTTATAAGTAGAGTCGCGATTCCTTTGTTTGTTTGTTCTTTTTGTTTCTGTTTTAGCGCTTTAGCAGAGAATAATAATCCTGCATTTATCCCTGCCATTCCAGGTATCACTCTATCCGGTTATGCCGGAAATGGTTGGACTACACAAGCCGATACGTTGATTCCAGTCTTCGGAACTCCTAACAATTTTACTTATATTAACCCTCAATTTTTATATCATAGTCAAGGTGGTATGACCGGTAGTTTTGGATTGGGTCAACGATGGTTAACTCATAATAACATCTTTGGTTTCTATTTATTTACTGATTATAATAACTCGCCTCAAAATAAAGATTTTTGGTTTGTTAGCCCAGGCTTTGAGTATATTGGATCTATTTTTAATTTTAGCCTTAATAGCTATATTCCAATTTCCAAGCAAAAGTACCAAACCGGGACGGTTTTTGCTGATCAAAATAATGATTTTAGTAAGACTTATTTTTCAGGCCATCAGCAATATTCTGAACTCGTAGATACTTATAATGTCACGGGTTGGGGAGGAGATGCACTGATTGGTTTTCATCTGCCTTTTAAAAATATCCAATTGTCTGCAGGCTCTTATTATTTTTCCCCTAAAGATCACAGTGAAGTGATCGGTGGTATTATTCGAATGGATTTCCCCATCAATAATTATTTTAGCGCCTCATTCAGTGAAACTTATGATAATTTGACCCATCACACGATTAAAGCCGGTTTATCTGTCTCTTTAGGTGGTCGGCATAATCAAACCAGGTTTCATGACTTAAAACAACATTTAGTTGATCCAGTTAATCGTCAATTAATTGCTATTAATGGTGGTTCATACACTGGAGAACCGGTGATTAAAACTGAGAAAAATACCGGAAAAATGGCAGTTGAAAAAGATAATATTTCGTTTTTTATGCCTGATAATTCTTCAAATATCGGAAATAACAATGATGGAACTTATGAAAATCCTTATCAGGGATTTAATCAAAGTAATGTTGATGATGCTAACAAGCAGAATAATCGAAATTTTTATTTCAACTCGGGTACCTACAATGGACACTATGCGGTAGACAAGAATGAAATTACTTTGAGTAATGATTTGTTATTTGGCCGTCAAGAAAATTTTTTAAAGCCTGCTGAAGGAGAAAATCGCCCGATATTATTCTTCGATCAAGGAGGTTTAACTATTGCGGGTGGCAATCAAAATGTTGCTTTCAGTGATTTGGTTTTAAAAGGTTCGAATACCGACGCTGGAATTAATATTGATCATTTAGACAATGATTCGGCCCTGTCACTCAAAGTTTCTAATTTATCTATCGATGGATTTAATGATGGGGTTAGAGTCAATAATATGAGTGAAAAACCGGTCAATGTTGAAATTGATAATACCCATGTTGTGAACAACAGCAATTTGGGAATTTTAGCGCAAAATAATGGAAATGGTGGAATTAATTTATCTGTCAATAATAGCCAAGTTAATAATAATGGCGAGGGTATTCACTTAGTTGATTTTCAAGCTGGTAATTTAATTGCAAAAATATATAAATCTGAAATTAATGAAAATTTAAATAATGGTATTTATGCTACTAATCTTTTTAATTCGGGTACTTTGAGGGTCGATGTTTATGGCTCAACGATCAATAACAATGGTTATAACGGGGTTAATTTGTACAATGGGACCGGCAATATCGTCAATTCAGGGAATATAATAGCTAATCTGGATTATTCTACCATTGCTAACAATGGAGCCAATGGTATTCACGCTAATAATACCTCAACGGGTGATCTGAATTTAAATATTAATCATTCGAGTATTAATAATAATAGTTGGGATGGCATCAATGCTGTCAATACAATGGATAGTGGCTCTTTTATGTTTAATTTAAAAAATAGCCAAGTCAATGGGAATTATAGCGGTGGTTTGGTGATATTTAATGAGAAAAATTCGGGTTCTTTTACTTTAAATATTGAAAAATCCTCTGTTGAAAATAATTATGGTGATGGCATCTTTTTAGATAATTCGCAAAGTTCTGGTAATTTAAACGTAAAAATAACCGATACATCTATGACTGGCAATGAATGGAGTGGAATTTTTGCCTTAAATGATTCTGAAAAAGGCAATCTAAATTTAATAATTGATAAGAGCCAAATTAACCATAATGGGGAATCGGGATTATATTTAGATAACAATAGTGGCGGAGGTTCATTGAATGCTTCCATTAGCCAAACACAAATAAACAATAATGGCGCGGGTATTCTGCTCCTGAATGAAAAAAATAATGGTAGTATGGATTTGAAGATGTCGGATGCAGAAATCTCTGATAATACAGGAGATGGTTTATCTCTTTATGAAGGGTCTTTAAGTGGTAAAATTACTGCTGAAATTAATAATTCTGTCATCACTGGTAATACGGGTTACGGTTTGGGTGCAGGGAATAATGTGGTGGCTAGTGTGAATAATTCAATACTATCTGGAAATGATTTGGGGATTATTGCTGTGGGCGGCGGCGTGATCAATATTAACGACCCCAAATACTTAGATAGTAATATTTCATCGATGGATGGGACTATCAATTTTAATGGTATCCAAGCGCCTAGCGAAGCATCTCGTGTGCATTGCGAATCGGGTCAGTGCACATTTTCCTCAACTTCCAATCAATAGATTGCTCATCAAGGATAGCTCAGGCTTCCAACAGGGAAATTTCTTGGGTTAATGCGAGGGGCTGTCCCATTAAAATGTGAATTATATTGAACCAATATCAAGTAAAATTGATTAAATACTAGTCTTTAATCATTTTCATCTTAAAAATTGTATAATATGCCCACATTTTAATGCCTACGCCTATTCTCTGGACCTATGAGTCCTGCCAATAAAAATAATTTGTCAGCTAAAATTTAATATAGTACAATAGCAGTACTATTTTAATTGAGATATTTTTTATGATAAAAATCAGTAGGTTAGCTGATTATGCCTTGGTCGTGTTAAGTTATCTAATCGAGGCGCCTCGTTGTTGTTATAGTGCCGCAGTGCTGGCTGAGCGCACCACTTTATCCGTCCCTACCGTCAGTAAAGTTTTAAAGTTATTGAACGAAGCAAAATTGGTTACTTCCGTCCGCGGAGTAAATGGTGGTTATCGGCTAGTAAAAGAGCCAGAACAAATGAATTTGGTCGAAGTCATCAGCGCCGTCGATGGAGTCCCAGCGTTGACTGAATGTTGCTTGCCTAAAAATCAATGCGTACATGATTCGCACTGCCAAATGCGTTCACAATGGCAATTAATAAATCGAGTCATCATTCAAGTGTTAAGTCAATTTTCTATGGCGGATTTAAAGAAACCAGCTATTTTTGATGTCGACATACCAAAGGCATTATCCAGAGGAGTCGAACATGTCTAAGCAGGATAAATACCTCAAAGATATCGTTAACCAAACTTATCAACATGGTTTTGTGACCGATATTGATGCGGATCAAATTCCACCCGGGTTAAATGAAGACGTCATTCGGTTAATTTCTGCAAAAAAAAATGAACCTGAATTTTTGTTGCAATGGCGATTACAAGCTTATCGCCATTGGTTAACAATGAAAGACCCCGCAATGGGCGCATGTTAAAATTATCCTGCAATCGATTATCAAAGCATTAGTTATTATTCTGCGCCAAAATCAATAAAAATGCGCCCAAAAAGTTTAGATGAAGTGGATCCCAAATTATTAGAAACTTATGAAAAATTAGGCATTCCTTTACATGAACGTGCGCGTTTAGCAGGTGTTGCGGTGGATGCGGTATTTGATAGTGTTTCAGTGGCGACCACATTTAAAGAAAAATTAGCAGAAGCTGGCGTTATTTTTTGTTCGTTTTCAGAAGCAGTGAAAAATCATCCTGAATTAGTGCAAAAATATTTAGGCACTGTGGTTCCTTATCGCGATAATTTTTATGCGGCATTAAATTCTGCTGTATTTAGTGATGGTTCATTTGTCTATATTCCCAAAGGCGTGCGCTGCCCGATGGAACTTTCCACTTATTTTCGCATTAATAGCGCCAATACAGGTCAATTTGAACGCACATTAATTATTGCTGATGAAGACAGTTATGTGAGTTATTTAGAAGGTTGTACTGCGCCTATGCGTGATGAAAATCAATTGCATGCAGCTGTGGTGGAATTAGTTGCATTAGATCGATGCGCAAATTAAATATTCCACCGTGCAAAATTGGTATCCAGGTGATGAAGAAGGTCGAGGTGGTATTTATAATTTTGTGACCAAACGTGGTGCTTGTCGTGGTGTTCATTCGAAAATTTCTTGGACACAAGTTGAAACAGGTTCGGCCATTACTTGGAAATATCCCAGTGTGATTTTACAAGGCGATCATTCCGTTGGCGAATTTTATTCAGTGGCATTAACCAGTCATTATCAGCAAGCGGATACCGGCACTAAAATGATTCATATCGGCAAAAATACTACGAGCACGATTATTGCCAAAGGGATTTCTGCAGGCCATGGCCAAAATAGTTATCGAGGTTTAGTGCGAGTGTCGCCAACCGCTGAAAATGCGCGAAATTACACTCAATGTGATTCATTATTAATTGGCGATTTGTGCGGCGCACATACTTTTCCTTATATTGAAGTAAAAAATCCTAGCTGCGCAAGTGGAGCATGAAGCTTCAACTTCTAGAATTGGTGAAGACCAATTATTTTATTGTCGTCAACGCGGTATCAGCACTGAAGATGCTGTGTCCATGATAGTCAATGGTTTTTGTAAAGCAGGTATTTAAAGAATTGCCGATGGAATTTGCGGTAGAAGCGCAAAAATTAATGGAAGTGAGTTTAGAAGGGAGTTGTAATGATAATTCAAAGCGAATATGAAAATAATGTTAACAATAAAAATTTACATGTTGCAGTCAATGAATAGAAATTCTTAAAGGCATTAATTTGCAAATCAATCCAGGTGAAGTGCATGCCATTATGGGTCCCAATGGTTCTGGTAAAAGCACGTTGGCGAATGTTTAGCCGGACGAGAAGAATATCAAGTCAATGCAAGGTGAAATATAATTTTATGATCAAGCATTTATTCATCATTATCGCCCGAAGCAGCGTGCAGTGACAGGATTATTTTTAGCATTTCAATATCCCGTAGAAATTCCTGGAGTGAATAATCTATATTTTTTAAAAACTGCTTATAATAGTCTCAGAAAAACAACGTGACGAATCGACCTTAGATGCGTTTGATTTTATGAAATTAGTCAAAGAAAAAATGGCAATTATTAGAAATGGATGAAAAATTTTTAAATCGATCGGTCAATGAAGGATTTTCTGGCGGTGAAAAAAAACGTAATGAAATTTTACAAATGTTGATGTTAGAACCTAAATTGGCTATTTTAGATGAAACTGATTCCGGTTTGATATTGATGCATTGCAAATCGTTGCCCAAGGGGTAAATAGTTTGCGTAACAGCGAGACGATGCGATTATCGTAGTGACCCATTATCAACGTTTATTACATTATATTGAACCTGATTATGTGCATGTATTGGCAAAAGGTAAAATTATTAAATCGGGCGATAAAAGCTTGGCATTGGCGTTGGAAGATCAAGGTTATCAAGAATTATTAGCTGGTTTTGCTACGGAGAAAGATTAATGGCAGAGCTTTCCCCGATGTGGACAGAACAAGCCTTACGTCAAACGCAATCGGCAACTTTCATTCCTGAACAAGCTGAATTAAATGCTTGGCGCTTAGAACAGCTAAACCTTTTTCTGCAGCAAGGTCTGCCGACGCGCTTTGATGAAAATTGGAAATATACTTCGATATCGTCAATTGGTAAACAATCATTTACGCAGAATGTGCCGAAATTTTCATTTAATAAAATTGATATCTCTGCTTATATTATTGAAGATACTTATCGTTTAGTTTTTATTAATGGTTCATTTATTGCTGAACTTTCATCCCTTGATGGCCTGCCAGACAAGGTGGTCTTAACTTCAGCTCAGTCTAAGCTGAGTAAGGCATATAAAGATCATTCATTATCGCCATTTATTTTCTTGAATGGCGCATTAATGACCGATGGATTTTTTTTGCAGGTGCCTGCAAATATAGAGCTTCTCCAACCCATTCATATTTTATATTTAACAACGAAGTGATTTGCATGCTCCCCATATGCAGCACCCACGGCATAGTATTCAATTACAGGAAAATAGCAGTGCAATTGTGATAGAAGACTATTGCCAATTATCATCCGGATCCTATTTTAATAATGTTGTGACTGAAATGACAATTGGTGATAATGCGCATTTGGATTTTTATAAAATACAACGAGAAAGTGACGACGCTTTTCATATTGCCAATACCATTGTTCAGCAACAGCAAAATAGTCGGGTTTGTGCTTACCACATTGGGACTGGAAGTCAATTAAGCCGTGATGATTTACAATTTGCATTACAAGAATCAGGGGCCAGTTGTGAATTGATCGGTTTATACTATCCGAAACAACATCAGCTAATTGATTATCATACGCGTATTGATCATTTCCAATCGCATACCCATAGCCAACAATATTATAAAGGAATTTTGGCTGATTTTGGCAAGGGGGTTTTTAATGGAAAAATAATTGCCCATCCTTATGCACAGCAAGTCACAGCCAAACAGGCCAACCATAATTTGCTGTTATCAAAAACAGCAGAGATTAATACGAAGCCAGAATTAGAAGTTTACGCTGATAATGTCAAGTGCACTCACGGCGCTACGGTGGGTAATATCGATAAAAATTCCTTGTTTTATCTACAGAGTCGTGGCATTAGCGCAGATGTGGCACAAAATTTATTATTAAGCGGATTTGCAAATGAAATTTTAGATCGTCTGCCTAATCGAACCATCGCCAATTTTATTCGCGAACAGATAATGGATTTATCTTATGAGTAAGTCTGATTTTCCAATTTTTCAGCAAAAAATTCACGGCAAGCCGTTAGTTTATTTAGACAATGCTTCTAGCACACAAAAACCTCAAGTGGTGATTGACAGTATTCAAAATTTCTATGCTCATAACAATGCCAACATTCATCGCGGAGTACATACACTCAGTGAACGAGCAACTCAAGCTTACGAACTTGCTCGACAAAGCGTGCAGCGATTTCTTCATGCTAAAGATCAGCGAGAAATTATTTTTACTCGAGGAGTTACTGAATCAATTAATTTGGTTGCTAGCAGCTTCGGACGTTTATTTATAAAAGCGGGTGATGAGATTTTAATTTCTGAGATGGAGCACCATTCTAATATTGTGCCGTGGCAAATTGTATGTGAACAAACCGGGGCAAAAATAAAGGTTATTCCGCTCTATGATGATGGAAGTTTGGATATTGAAGCATATGCACGGTTATTAACTTCCCGCACTCGATTAGTTGCTCTTATGCATGTATCAAATGTTTTAGGTACCGTTAATCCCGTTAAACAGATGATTCACCTCGCGCATCAACAGCAAATACCGGTTTTATTAGATGGAGCCCAAAGCGCAGCACATTTAAAGATAGATGTCCAAGATTTAGATTGTGATTTTTATACATTTTCAAGCCATAAATTATATGGTCCAACTGGCCTTGGAGTTTTATATGGCAAAAGTAAATGGTTGGAAAAAATGCCACCTTATCAAGGCGGAGGGGCGATGATTAAACGGGTCAGCTTTGCCAAAACTGATTATGCTGATTTTCCCAATAAATTTGAAGCGGGTACTCCACATATTTCGGGAGCTATTGGCTTGCAGGCCGCCATTGAATATATCGAAAAGATCGGTTTCCCAGCACTGATACAGCATGAACAGCAATTAACTCATTATACCACTTTGCAACTGCAAAAAATTCCTGGTTTACGCATCATTGGCACTACCGCCGAAAAAACTGGGGTCTTTTCCTTCATCATGCCCCAGGCTCATCCGCATGATATTGCGACTGTTTTAGATAGTGATGGTATAGCAGTACGCGCGGGTCACCATTGTGCAATGCCATTAATGGAGCGATTTGCGGTGCCTGCTACGACCAGAATTTCTTTGGGAATTTATAATACTGAACAAGATATTGATTGCGCAGTAAACTCTTTACGAAAAGTTATCGATATTTTTTCTTGAGGTGACGAGTGTCAGATTTACGAGATTTATATCAAGAATTGATTATTGACCATAGTCGTTCGCCGCGTCACTTTGGCAAGTTAGAGCCGGCGGATTATACTCACGAGGGTTATAATCCCTTATGTGGTGATAAGGTCACTTTATATTTATGCGAGCAACAAGGTAAAATTCAGGCTGTTAGTTTTGAAGGGTGCGGCTGTGCTATCTCAATTGCCTCAGCCTCCATGATGACAGAAGTTTTGCATGGGAAAACTAAAGAGGAAATCCAGATGCTTTTTGCTGATTTCCATCATTTAGTGACAACAGGTCGTGAGCTGAAATCTAATCAGCAACTAGAAAAATTAGTCGTACTCGCGGGGGTGGCAGAATTTCCAATGCGAGTTAAATGCGCGACATTAGCTTGGCACACGGTATTGGCGGCTTTAGGTTTACGGTATGAAGAATGAGCATTCAGGAGAATTTATGAAACAACAAATTTTAAGTTTTAGTCCAGCGGCCATTGAGCATATTAATAAGGCATTGACTCGCTATCCGGAGGGAGGATTTCGGTTATCTATTAAAAAAGCGGGCTGTACTGGTAATAAATATATCCCCGAAGTTGTGGCCCAGGCCAAACCCGGAGATGAAGAATTTATCACTGAGGAAGGATTAAAAGTTTTTATTGATCCTGCCTCGATTGAAGCTATAAAAGGCACAAAAGTGGATATTATCAATAAAAGTTTAGGTCAAAAACAACTGACATTTATTAATCCTAATGCCGTGGGTGAATGCGGTTGCGGTGAAAGTTTTCATTTGAAAGAGGATAAACATGAGTAATGCAGAAATTGTTTATCTGCAGCGGGATTGTTATGTAGCCATGGTTCCATCAGGAGCAAAAATGAAGCTACATAAAGGCACTGAAGTGAAGATAACTCAGCAATTAGGCAATAGTTTTACTTTAGATGTATTTGGTAATTTAGCAAGATTAGATGGAAAAGACGCAGATGCATTAGGCAAACAGACGGCAGATCCATTAACAACATTGCCAGCGGATGCAAGTGTTAAAGAACAAGTTTGGGCTATGCTCAAAACAGTTTACGATCCAGAAATTCCGGTAAATATAGTCGATTTAGGATTAGTGTATGATTGTCTTATTGATGAAGTTGATAATCATTATCGAATCACTGTGAATATGACTTTAACTGCACCTGGATGTGGAATGGGTCCTATGATTGCTGAGGACGCCAAACGTAAAATTGAGTGTATTCCTAAAGTGACCGAAGCGATAGTGAATGTGGTTTTTGATCCACCTTGGAGTCAAGATAAAATGTCTGAAGCAGCCAAATTAGAGTTAGGTCTATTTTAAAAGTAGAGTAGAGAAGCATATGAAAAATAATCCGCAAATCGGTTTTGTTAGTTTAGGTTGCCCCAAAGCATTAGTGGATTCCGAACGAATAATTACCCAATTACGTGTTCAAGGCTATGAATTAGTCCCAACTTATAACAAAGCGGATTTAGTGATCGTCAATACCTGCGGTTTTATAGAATCAGCAGTAGAGGAATCCTTGGCGAGTATCCAAGAGGCTTTGCATGAAAATGGTAAAGTGATTGTGACCGGTTGTTTAGGTGCCAAAGCAGATATGATTCGCGAGCGCTGCCCAGGGGTCTTACATATTAGTGGACCGCAATCTTATGAATCTGTCATTAAAGCTGTTCAGCAACAATTACCGCCGCCCCCGCAGGATAAATTTACCAGCCTGGTTCCACCGCAAGGCATTAAATTGACTCCACGACATTATGCTTACTTGAAAATTTCCGAAGGATGTAATCATCGCTGCACATTCTGCATTATTCCTTCGATGCGCGGTAGATTGGTCAGTCGACCTATACAGGAAGTCATTAGCGAGGCTAAAAAACTTGCGGCTGCTGGCGTTAAAGAATTATTAGTAATTTCTCAAGACACCAGCGCCTATGGAGTTGATCTAAAATATGCAGATAATGCTCGTTTTATTTCACTGTGCGAGGCATTGGGTGAATTAGGCATCTGGGTGCGCTTGCATTATGTCTATCCTTACCCACACGTTGATGAGGTGATTCCATTGATGGCTGCAGGTAAAATCTTGCCTTATCTAGATATTCCTTTCCAACATGCCAGCTCACGAATTTTACGTTTAATGAAAAGACCTGCCAGCAGCGAAAATATTTTAGAGCGCTTAAAGAATTGGCGAGGTATTTGTCCAGACATCACCATTCGCAGTACTTTTATAGTTGGTTTTCCAGGTGAAACCGAGGCTGATTTTGCGGAGTTATTAAATTTCTTAGAGGAGGCGCAATTAGATCGAGTGGGATGTTTTAAATATTCCCCAGTAGCCGGTGCTAAAGCCAATGAATTGCCTGACGCGGTAAGTGAAGCACTGCAAGAAGAGCGCTATCAGCGATTCATGGAATGTCAGACAGTAATCAGCGAAAGGAGACTACGCGCTAAAATTAGTAAAACTATAATGGTACTCGTCGACCAAGTGGATGATGAAGGCGCTATTGCTAGATCGATGAGTGATGCACCCGAAATTGATGGTCAGGTTTACATCGACAATGGCCATGATTTAATTGCTGGGAATTTAGCTATGGTTAAGATACTTGATTCCTCCGAGCACGATTTATATGCGACGTTGATCTGAGTGACTGTATTATTCTAATAGAATCCGTAATTAGCCGATTGTCAGTTTGATTCAGATCGCCAGCTTCTATAATCAAACATCTACGCGATTTTTCAAAATTCTGAAAATTTCATATTGAGGTTATGTAGAAGAACTAGTAGCATATTGGAGTAGGCGATTAAATATTTTTAGATATGGGAAGGTGGAACAGATGAATAACGATAATATTAATGCTATTAAAAAACTCGCTTTAGAAATAGATCAAAAGCAACACATCCTGTACGATCATCCCCATAATGTTAAAGCGCGGCGTAAAAAAGCTCTTTTAAAAAACCTCGAAGATGAAGCTTCCATTCCACCAGTGGAGTCCGGTAAGAACCCCCAGGAATTTGATAAACTAGTCGATGATTTAGTAACTTTTGTAAAAACCGGCAAAGGCCCCAGTGATTTACTCGATGCAGAGATGAAAAAGGATAAATCCTTATATGTGCAGTTGGCAGTTAAAATCCGAAAAAGTGACAAACTAGGAATAAAAAATTCAGCGGCGCTATCTCCTTTAGCATTTTCTATGGAAAACATCCGCACTTATCCTGATGTGTTTAAATATCTTCTCGACAATGGCGCTGATTATTCACATAACCAAATTGACCAAAAAACGTTAGTCGGTGTTTTATTATCTAATAAAGATATTTTACTTGATGCGGCTGAATTTTTATTCAGAGCAGGTTATTTTGGATTGACAACCTATATGACATCGATTATTTATCGTCGGCCCAGTATCCAATTTCGAGCAAAATTCGATAAAATAATATGGGAGCACAATCCTTTTCAATTTGCTCGAATGAATGAAGAAGTTTTTTTCCATGCATGCTACGAAGGTGACTTGAAGATGGTACAATATTGCCATCGCCAAGGAATAGATTTCCATTTGATCGATGGAAATACCTTACTGGGAAATGTTTGCAGCTTTGGTCATTTAGACAGTCTAAAGTATTTATTGCATCATGGGACATTTAGTCAGTCTCAAATTGAAAACGGGCTCGTGTCCGCTGTCCAAAATGGCCAAGTGCAAATAGTTAATTACTTACATAATTATTGCGAATTTAAAACAATACCAATAAACCAATTTTCCTTAGTAGGCGCCCTAGAACCATTTAATAATCCCGCTGCCACGTACCATCGATATTTGAATCCTAATTTAAGTGTGGGCAGGCCGGGCTTTGAGAGAGAATTAGTTGCACTTCATAAAGACCAAAGAATTCAAATAGAAGCTATGTTGGGAATTGCAATTATGTATTTTAAAAAAGAGGATATTGCAAGAAATGCAGTGAATGAGATGAAATTAATGCAATTGGCTCTAACTTATCCATCCGTTAGTGAGGAAAAAGCAGAAGTACCAACACCTATATCTCTTTTAACGGCTATCAGTCACTTACCTCTGATAGATCTTTTTGCAGTAGAATACGCTATGTATCTGGTGGAATGTTCTATTAAGAAAAATACTACTCCAATTGAAATTTTAGGTCTTTTAGCGTATTTTTATAAACAATATGTTAAGAACGCAGCGCATATTGAAATAACTGATCGAGAAATTTTGCATTATTCACTGAGTTGGGTCACTAGACACAACAATCCAGATAGTCTACAAGCCATTCAAGAAGCGAGCGAAGCTGGTTTAATACTCTATCCTCCTAAGAATACCGACCAGGCATTGTTACCAGAATCTCTATCTTGGCTGGTGCTGGGATATATTGTACTCCAAACTAATAGGACACCTGCCTTAATTCATACGTGGCGTGCATTGAACTCTAAAGAAAAGTGCCTCCATTGCGATACAGTTTTATTATCCAATAACCAAGAAATAACCTTTCTAGGTAATATTACTAAAGAGGATAAATATGAAGCTACCAGCCCAAAGACAAATTTTGGAATACATCCAAATACTCTAGTTTAGACCTTTGTGGATAAGTGAGACTCAAGATTTGCTTTAATTTTCAGTATATTTTCCTTGAATTGCTGGATTTCTTCGGTTGATAAATTTGCGAGAGCAATCGGACGCATGAGATCCATCATTTTGTAAATTTTGGCAAGTACAGCCCGGCATTGTTGAGTAATAAATAAGGAATTAGAACGCCGATCTTTAGGATCAGGACGTTTTTCAATTAAATTTTCGGCGACTAATTTATCCAATGGGCGAATCAAATTTTGCGGTTCTATTTCTAATAGGTTAGCAATTTCAATTTGAGTAGCTCCAGGCAGTCGCTCCACATTAATAATAATTCGGCGCTCGATATTTGAAATTCCGATGGACTTGGTTTGGCTATTTAATAACCGTCGCCACAAGAGTGCGGTATCGCAAATTAAAAATTCAATATCATCATTCATGAATGCCGGTCGCCATAGGTTGATGAGATTTCAAAAGTCCTTGAGCTTGAATAGTGAGCACAGCACCAATCATGGTGATCATCATGCCCGACATTATCATCAGATTGAGTGCAGAATGCCAAACAATCCAGCCAATTAAAGCTGAAAAAATAATATTAAACAAATAAAGAGAAGCGACGGTTTGTGCGCTAACAAATTTGGCCGCATACACCAATGTAATCTGTACAGTAAAGAATAATGCACCAATTCCTAATAAAATCATTAATTGGTATAGGGAAATTGAATGCCAAAATGGCGCTGCAACCATAGCAGAAATGGGCACGGAAAATAAAAAATAATAAAAAGCACTGGTCAACGCTCCATCGGTTTTGGAAGTCTGGCGTATTAGCATGATCGAAGCAGCCATACAAATTGCCGCTCCCAAACCGAGCAAGGCAGCTACTTGGAAAACTTCACCATTGGGACGCAATATCAAAGCCACCCCCACACAACCAATCAACAATGGTAGCCATAAACGATGATTGATCTTTTGTGACATAAACAGAAGCCCCAGAATCGGGATCATCAGCGGAGCAGTGTTAGTCAGCAATGCCGCATCAACCAAAGGAATAAATTTCACGGCAGAAAATAAACAATAGCTGATTCCTAAGCTGAACAGTGTTCTCAAGATATGTATTTTTATATTTTTTGTTGTCATGAGCCGTATTGCGTGCTTCCGTCCCTGCGCAAAGATGGCCGGCAGAATCAGCACTAAGCAGACCAAACTTTGAATAAGCACAATGACTGGTATTGGAATCTCACCGCCCAATCCCTTCACAATGGCTGTTTGGACGGCATAAAGTAATGCGCTACTTAAGGTAAGAATGCTACCAATCACAGTTGTTTTCATAATAAATCACAATTTATAATATAAGGTGATAATAATATATCATTATCATATTAAAATCAAGTCCAGTTATGGGAGGAGATAGACAGGGTTAGATTGAGACTAAGACTTAGCAACGCATATAGTCATCCCAGGCTTGATCTCATAGACTCAAGCCGGGATGATGATAAATTCTCTTCGAAAAAGACGATTAAAGTTGTGGCGGTATTCTATCATCCGGTCGGTCTGTTGGACCAATGGTAGTCGTTGTTTTGCTGCAGTTACGAAGGCAGCGACAACATTTAATGGCTTCATATATCGTAAATAAAGCTGATAAACCAATTATGATATATATAATTCTTTCTAAGGCTGGCCATTTTCCAACTATGGCTGCTACTAAGTTAAAACTAAAAGCACCAATTAAACCCCAGTTAATACCACCGATAATAACTAAAATTAAGCATATCCATCCCAGCACACAGATGCCACATCCCCGGCGTGTCGTGCCATATTCAACATTTTTTTCACCCGTATACATAATAACCCCCTCTAAAATAAAGCTTCTATGGTTAAGTTTAGACCAAATAATGAAGCTGCGCTCTGACTAGTCATTTTAGACTTTATAATATTGGGTGCCCATTTTAATGCGGGAACGACCATTCTTTAGACGCCAGCGGTTGGTGTCCCGCAAAGAATAAATACAACCACAGTATTCTTGCTGGTAAAATTGCTCTCGTTTAGAAATTTCAATCATCCGCTGGGAACCGCCATCTTTGCGCCAATTAAAGGTCCAATAAAGCATATTTGGATAATGACTAGCGGCACGAATTCCGCAGTCGTTAATTTGCTCCATATTTTTCCAACGTGAAATACCCAACGAACTGCTGATCACCCTAAAACCGTTTTCATGAGCATAAAGTGCGGTACGTTCAAAACGCATATCAAAACACATGGTACATCGAATGCCACGTTCTGGTTCATTTTCCATTCCTACTGCACGGGCAAACCAGGCATCGCTATCGTAGTCAGCATCAATAAAAGCAACTTGATGTTTTTCGGCGAAACGAATATTTTCATTTTTCCTAATTAAATACTCTTCTTGAGGGTGAATATTGGGGTTATAAAAGAATATGGTGTAATTAATTCCTGACGCTAATAAGCGTTCCATGACTTCTCCAGAACAAGGTGCACAGCAGGAATGCAATAGTAATTTTTCTTCGTTATTGGGCAATTCAAGTTGATAAGATTCGGTCATATTTTTCCCGGAAAAAAACATCGATGACTAGATTATGGTAACAAGAATAGATTGAGTCAACCTAACAAATAAATTTTATTAACTTAAAATTAAAATTTTGATAGACTAACTATATGAATTCCACATTACGATCCATTTTAAGCGGGCGCATGTTAGCAGTGTTACTGCTGGGTTTCTCTTCGGGATTACCCTTGTTGTTAATAGGCGCGACATTGAAAGCTTGGTTGCACGATTCAGGAGTTGATCTAACCACGATTGGTTTTTTTGCCTTAGTGGGGTTGCCCTATACGTTTAAGTTTGTTTGGGCCCCATTAATGGATCGCTATGTGCCGCCTTTTTTAGATAGACGGCGAGGTTGGATGGTGGTCTGCCAAGTGCTGTTAATGCTGACGATCGCAGCCATGGCTTTTATTCAACCGGCGAAACATTCGCTGTTATTAGCAGGTATAGCATTTTTAATCGCATTTTTTAGTGCCAGCCAAGATATTGCCATCGATGCCTACCGTCGTGAGATTTTGTCTGATGAGGAATTGGGTTTTGGCTTTTCTTTGGGGATAAATGGATATCGTATTGGCATGCTGTTCGCCAGTGCGGGTGCATTACCATTAGCGGATCAAGTCGGCTGGCATTTAACTTATATCATCATGGCTATCGGTATGTCGGTGGGTTTGGTTACTGCACTATTGGGGCCGAAGGTCTCTAATTTTCTTGCTCCGCCTACATTAAAGGCTGCGATCATTGAACCTTTCCTCCAATTTTTTCGTCGGGGTGGGGCCTGGTACATCATTTTATTTATTTTGTTATATAAAATCGGCGATCAAATGGCTACCGATATCGTCAATCCTTTTTATTTAGAGTTAGGTTTTACTAAAACTCAAATTGGGTTGGTTGCTAAAATATTTGGTTTTAGCGCCATGATTGTTGGCGGTTTGCTCGGCGGACTCATTCTTTTTAAATTAAGTATTTATCGTGCGCTTTGGATTTTTGGAATTTTTCAAGCGATTTCGACCTTAGCTTTTTCAGTATTGGCTCATGCCGGGCTTAATGTAACATTGCTTGCAGCCGCAGTGTCTCTTGAAAACTTAGCCAGCGGCATGGGAGGGTCAGCTTATGCAGCCTATATGGCCAGCTTATGTGATAAGCGTTTCACTGCAACCCAATACGCTTTATTTTCTAGCTTATTTGGTATTGCGCGAGTGATATTTACCACCGGTGATGGATTTTTAGCAAAACATTTAGGCTGGGAAAAATATTTTATTTTTTGTGCGGTTATTGCCATCCCCGGTTTATTAATTTTATGGCAATTACGTAGAAAAAATTGGATCTCAGTTTCTGATTCTGTCGCTTCAACTTCTATATCCTCAACGTCCTAATTAAATCTATTTTTATAGCCCGACGGAATAACTCGCCGACGGTTATATTTAATTCTTTTAGATCATTTGCACCGTAACTTTTAAGGGGTTTGCATAATCGCACATTGGGTAAATCAAAATTAGGACTACCTGTGGTCCATGACAAAACTTGCAGGGTGTGCGCGTCAATAAGATATAACTTGTATAGATCTAAGTGCTGTTCAAAACGAGCTTGGTCATATTGATTTTTTTTGCCAAGCTCACACTTTATATCATATACCAATGATTGCTTGTGACTTTGCGTTAACAGCAAAATAAAATCACTGTGGGTGTTGGCAAGTTGAGAAGATAAAAATTCTTTTGCTTTAGTTGTTGATAATTCTATATCACCGGTGTTTATATCATTTGCGGTGGTTAAATTTCTTATTTGAATGTATTTGAAATTATGTTCTTTCAAAGTTGAAACCATGGCCCTGCTTAATTCTTCATTAAGGAAATTCTTAGCGATCACTTTGGAACCAAACTTTCTATAAGAAAAAATATTTTCACTGATAACATCAACTTTAATGTCCTGTAGTGCAGATATGACTAAAATACGTTGGGATTTATCTATAGGCTTTTTGAGAATAGGTCCAAGGGTACCTGCGGATGAAAGGTTGATTTCAGTTCCACAACCACTTAAAAAGATGCTTGCAACTAAAAAAATAATACTCGATAGTAATCTTATAACCTTCATGGGAGTTCCTAATACGTAGCCGACATATTATCATAATCATTCTGTTTATTATATATCCTGCGCTCGGCAGAGCCGATGCTCGGAATGAAGGGGGAGCGCTTCGCGCAGTTCCCCCTTGCGATCCCCCATGGCGTAGGGAATTTTCTTCGAAAATTATTATGGCGATCTTTATTTTAAAGCAGTGGGTCCTGCGCAGCAATTCTGTCATCACCTATGCTATAATAGAACGATATGTCTACTACCTGGATGGATGAACATTTAAGCGATTTCTATGTAAAACAAGCCCAGCGCGATGGTTATCCCTCGCGAGCGGCTTATAAGCTCCTTGAGATTCAAGCAAAAGATAAACTGCTAACCCCAGGTATGAGCGTCGTCGATTTAGGGGCAGCTCCTGGCGGATGGTCAATGGTCGCTTTAAATTTAGTAGGTTCCAAAGGAAGGGTCATTGCGGTGGACTGCTTACCCATGAACCCTCGCACTGGAGTCGAATTTATCCAGGGTGACTTTACGGAAGATAGCATTTTAGCGACATTGATGAATTTGCTGAATAACAAAGGGGTGGATGTTGTGCTGTGTGATATGGCTCCTAATATAACCGGCCAGAAAAGTGTCGATCAACCCAAAAGTATGTATTTAGCTGAACTTGCCGTCGATTTCGCCCAACGGGTGTTGAACCAGGGCGGGAAACTGCTGGTAAAGCTTTTTCAGGGCGAGGGGGTAGACCAATTGGTGGCCCAGTTGCGGCAGTGCTTTAAGCAAGTCAAGATTCGTAAGCCTAAAGCTTCGCGATCACGCTCGGCGGAAATCTATGTACTGGGATTGGGATTTCGGGGATAATGAGCCAGTCATCCCGCGGCTTGACCGCGGGATCCAGCAAGATTACAAGCCGTATGGATCCCGCGGTCAAGCCGCGGGATGACTAGCTCCGTTGGATAGCCAGGTGCTTTTTAAGGTTTTTTTTGTTTTTGTAGAGCTTAATATATATGAATAATATGCTTAAAAATTTGTTGCTGTGGTTGGTGATAGCCATTGTCCTGATTACCGTATTTAGCAATTTCAGTACCCAGCGCAGCGATGTCCAGCAATATAGTTATTCACAATTCATTAATGCAGTGGATAAAGGTGAAGTGGATCATGTGTCGATCCAAGATCGGACCATTGAGGGAGTCACCAAGAACAATCAACATTTTTCAACTTATTTGCCCATGGAAGATCAATATTTGTTAGGCACGCTGATGAAACAGGGGGTCACTATCCGAGGGGTCCCACCTAAACAACAGAGTTTGTTAATGCATTTTTTATTAAGCTGGGGACCATTTTTACTACTGATTGGCGTATGGGTTTTCTTTATGCGCCAGATGCAAGGTGGAGGCAGCAAAGGTGGTCCTTTATCCTTCGGACGGAGCAAAGCCCGGCTATTGGGTGAGGACCAAGTCAAAGTGACTTTTGACGATGTAGCTGGTGTCGAGGAGGCTAAAGAAGAAGTATCTGAGTTAGTAGAATTTTTGCGAGATCCAGCTAAATTTCAAAAATTAGGTGGCAAAATGCCTTGTGGGGTGTTGCTGATAGGAGCCCCTGGTACCGGGAAAACCTTATTAGCCAAGGCTGTGGCTGGGGAAGCCAAGGTTCCATTTTTCACCATTTCTGGTTCCGACTTTGTAGAAATGTTTGTCGGTGTCGGTGCTTCTCGAGTTCGTGATATGTTTGATCAAGCCAAGAAACGCGCGCCTTGTATTATCTTTATCGATGAAATTGACGCTGTGGGCAGGCACCGTGGTGCAGGCCTGGGCGGTGGTCATGATGAGCGTGAACAAACACTGAATCAATTGCTAGTGGAGATGGATGGTTTTGAAGGTAAAGAAGGCATTATTGTGATGGCTGCGACTAATCGACCAGACGTATTAGATCCCGCTTTGCTTCGTCCAGGACGTTTTGATCGACAAGTCGTGGTGCCGTTGCCAGATATCAAAGGTCGAGAAGCCATCTTAAAAGTCCATATGAAAAAATTGCCATTGGACAAAGATGTTAAGCCGATCATTTTTGCTCGTGGCACTCCAGGATTTTCAGGCGCTGATTTAGCTAATTTAGTCAATGAAGCCGCTTTATTTGCGGCTCGCGTTAACCGCCGAGTAGTCACCATTGCTGATTTTGAAAAAGCGAAAGATAAAATCATGATGGGTGCTGAGCGCCGTTCCATGGTGATGAGTGAACAAGAAAAACGTCTTACCGCTTATCATGAAGCGGGTCATGCTATTGTTGGTTTATCTGTGCCTGATCATGACCCAGTCTATAAAGTCAGTATCATTCCTCGTGGTCGTGCTTTAGGGGTTACCATGTTCTTACCCGAGGAAGATCGTTATAGCTATAGCAAACGTCGTTTGGAAAGCCAAATGACCGGCTTATTTGGTGGTAGGATTGCCGAAGAACTGATTTTTGGTACGGAACATGTGACCACAGGCGCCTCAAATGATATTGAAAGAGCGACCGAAATCGCCCGCAATATGGTGACTAAATGGGGTTTATCTGAGAAGTTGGGACCTTTAACCTATGGTGAAGAACAAGGTGAAGTCTTTTTAGGTCGAAGTATGACTCAGCGTAAAGAAGTGTCTGAAGCCACTAATAGTCAAATTGATCTCGAAGTTCGCAGAATTGTTGACAAGTCTTACTTAGATGCCAGAAAGATCTTACAAGAAAAAATTGAAACTTTGCATTTAATGGCGGAAGCATTGATTAAGTATGAAACTATCGATGAGAAACAAATTCAGCAAATTTTACAAGGAAATCAGCCGTCGCCTCCAGCTGATTGGAACGAAGAAACCGCCGCGGCGCAAAGGAAAGCATCGACTAAAAAAGACGATATTAAAAATTCACAAGTGGATTTTGAAGCTTCAGGAGAATAGTGACAATGCAAGTAGAGTCAGATAGGTTTTACTTGCGTTTGGCAGACAATCGCCGGGTGTCGCTATCGAAACCCAGTATTATGGGCATTATTAATATGTCGCCCAATTCTTTTTATAATCCTTATCACACTAAAGACCAAGCGTTAACCGCGGTAGAATTGATGGTTAAAAACGGAGCCTCGTTTATTGATGTGGGTGGTGAAGCTACAAATTTAAGTATCGATTTGTCTCAGGGACCCAGTATCCAGCAGCAAATTGATCGTATTGTGCCGTTGGTAGAATTGGTGAGCAAACAATTTGATGTTTTGATTTCAGTGGATACCAGTGAACCAGCGGTGATGCGAGAGGCGATTAAGCACGGTGCACATATGATTAATGACCAACGTGGTTTGCAAGTGCCAGGAGCGTTATCGACCTTACATGAATTATCGGTACCGGTTTGTCTTATGCATTTTTTTGCAAAAGTGCGAGTGGCAGGTTCCAGCAGTTTATCGGAGCTATTGACCACCATTAAAAACGATTTACACCAGGTGATTGCTCGTTGCCAATCAGCGGGGATAGCCAATGACAAAATAATAATTGATCCAGGCTTCGGCCAAGGTAATTATGGTAAAAATAGCCAAGAAAACTTTTATTTATTAGCCCATTTATCGGAATTGGCCAGTTGGGGATACCCTGTGTTAGCAGGATGGTCACGCAAATCAATGATTGGCGATGTGCTTGGCGTACCACCCGCTCAGCGTTTAAGTGGCAGTATTGCTGCCGCCACTTTAGCTGCAATGCATGGCGCAGCGATTATCCGCGTGCATGATGTGGCTGAAACGGTAGATGCAATTAAAATATTTCGCGCCCTGCGCACATATCAAATAGGATCAGTAATCTAGATGACTAGCAAAAAATATTTTGGAACAGATGGAATCCGCGGCCAGGTGGGCAATGAACTTATTCATCCTGAGTTTATGCTTAAATTAGGCTGGGCAGCTGGAAAGGTGTTATCGAGGCAAAATACCGCAGCACGAATTCTCATTGGCAAGGATACCCGCATTTCTGGTTATGTATTAGAATCTGCTTTGCAAGCAGGATTATCTGCAGCTGGAGTCAACGTTCAGTTATTAGGCCCAATGCCCACCCCTGGTGTTGCTTATCTCACCCATTCTTTACGTGCCACGGCTGGCATTGTTATTAGCGCATCACATAATGGTTACCAAGATAACGGGGTAAAATTTTTTGACCATTATGGGATGAAATTATCCGATGAATATGAGCAAGCAATTGAAGCACAGTTGGCTGAGCCCATGAGCATGGTTCCCACGCATCAATTAGGTAAGTTAACACGTATTCATGATGCTGCAGGGCGTTATATTACTTTTTGTAAAAGCGTTTTCCCCTCGGCATTAACGTTAAATGGTTTACGTATTGCCATCGACTGTGCGAATGGCGCCACCTATCACATTGCGCCATTGGTATTTAGTGAGTTGGGAGCGGAAGTCATACCGTTAGCAGATAAACCCAATGGCATTAACATTAATCGCAGTTGTGGCGCTACCGATGTTCGCGCATTACAACAATTAGTTATCCAGCAAGGTGCAATGGTGGGTATTGCCTTAGATGGAGATGGCGATCGTCTGATCATGATTGACCATGAAGGCGAACTTGTCGATGGCGATGAAATTTTAGGGATTTTAGCCTGTTATCCGCTGAATGGTTGTCAACATGAAGGAATTATCGGTACGGTCATGAGTAATTTGGGATTAGAGCAGGCAATTATTGAACGCGGCATGAAATTTTTGCGCACGGCTGTCGGTGACCGTTATGTATTAGAGGGCTTACAAAATCAAAAATGGTGGTTAGGGGGTGAATCTTCAGGCCATATCGTCAATTTGCAACATTCCACCACCGGTGATGGCATTATTAGCGCCTTGCAATTATTAGCGATTATGCAGCGTATGGATAAACCTTTATCCATGCTTAAGCGAGTGATCGTTAAGCGACCGCAGGTACTCATTAATGTTCCATTGGAAAAAATAGATGTTATCGATTTAAGCTCGACTTCTATCTTGGGTCAAGCGGTGCAACAATTTGAAAATGATTTTGCTGGAACTGGACGTGTCCTCTTGCGTGCTTCGGGCACTGAACCAGTCATTCGAGTGATGGTGGAAGGGAACGATCCTCATCGAGTGAAAGAAGCTGCAGAATTATTAGCAGCCATCGTGTTAAAAACGTTAGGATGAATATGCGTTTAATTTTTTTAGGGACAGCTTCGGCGTTTGTTACCGATTTTGATAATTATCAATCTAATATGTTATTGCAATCGAATGATGATCAATTGCTACTTATTGATTGCGGATCAGATGTGCGGCGCTCCTTGCACTCCTTAGGCTACAATTATAGTGATATTAACAATGTTTACATCAGTCACTTGCATGCTGATCATGTGGGTGGTTTGGAATGGCTAGCATTTTCTCGCAAATTTAATGAGTATCAATTATCTAAGCCCAATCTTTTTTTATGTGAAGACATGGTGACGACACTATGGGACCATACGTTATCGGGGGGTTTAACTTCTTTACCGGATGAACCATCAACATTATCATCATATTTTCAAGTTCATCCAATTCCATTGGAGGGTAGTTTTATTTGGCATTCTATCGTATTCCAAATCATTAAAAATAAGCATATTTTAACTGACTTTGCCGAAATGCCAAGTTATGGTTTGTATTTTGCTATTAATAATCAAAAAATTTTATTAACTACGGATACCCAATTTCAACCACAAGAAATGCAACCATATTATCAAAAAGCTGATATTATTTTTCAAGATTGTGAAACCACACAGAAGCCTTCAGGTGTGCACGCCAATTACCAACAACTAAAAACTTTGGCTGAAAATATTAAATCTAAAATGTGGTTATACCATTACAACGATTCCAATTTGCCCGATGCCAAAGCCGACGGCTTCGCCGGATTTGTCCAACCCGGTCAAGCATTTGATTTTTAGAAAGCCGGTGTCAAAGTCGACGGTAGATTTAAAAAAATCTCTATTAACGACTTACAATTAAAAAAATGTCATGACTGACACAATGATGCTTACTAATACCTAAGTCCCACCCGTGCCAGACCTAATCAATTTTTCAACTTAATTAAATGATATCTAACAAAATAATGGTTTTCATATCGACTCTGACACCCTCATGCTCTGTGGGTGCTAGCTTGCAAACCTGGCAGCAATGAAATGACATTCAATTCTTTCCCTGCAGAATCAAATTGACCAATACATTATTAAAGCTGGTATAAGAATAATAGCAAGTAATCTGATTACCAGAGATATACCCATAGTTGCCACTGACTGATCGAAATTGAGCATCCTGGACTATTCCCGTTGCAATATCCCAATTGAGAGGTTGAAGTTGAGTGTTACCGCTGGAAAATGAAACGCCGGATTGAGATGTTCCGCTAATAACACCAGCGCTATTTGGTACTACCGGGTTATTAGGCTTAAAATACAAATCATAATTTGCTGCAGAGAGGGGCGGACAATATTTTTGCGCCTCGGCGATGGTTGTAAAAAAGATAGGATCGGCAAACGCCGTTTGTGCAAATATACTACCTACAATCATCGCAGTAAAAATTGTTTTTTTCATTTTATTCTCCTCGATAGATGAAATTACTTAAATTATTTTATCATAATTATCATTAACTCAGCAAAAAACAAGCTGTCTACCAAGACTACCTCTCAGAGAAGCTGGTGTCAAACATAACGAATTTTTCAATTTAATTACATAATATCTAACAAAATAATGGTTTTTATATCGACTCTGACACCCTCATGGTACATTAGATAAAAAATTTAAAACTAATCGATTTAATTCCTGTGGGTTTTCAAAATTGAGAAGATGATCGGTATTCCTTATTATTGCGTGCTTAACACCCTTTATATTTTCGATAAAAATACGAGCGATATTTTTAATGTCTGCAGAATCTTTATCGCCGTAAATGACAAGAGTTGGTATTTTGAGATCTTTTAATTTAGTATTCGCATCTGCAAAGAACCAATGAATATCACGTATATCAAAAGTTTTCCAAGTAAGTACTTTACGAAAATTCTCAACAGTAATTGTTTCAATCTCAGATTTTATAATGGGATCACGAATACCCATTGCATGGAAAGGCGCAGAAAGGAATGACTCTGTCATTATTTCAGGTTGAGGAATTTTCCATATTGACTGCATCAATTCAAGATATTCTTTTGACCAAGAATATCCATTTAAACCGGAAGCAACTAATACTAAACTCAACACTTTTTCTGGATACTGAAGTGCAAAATCTAAAGCAATTGTTCCACCAATTGAGTGGCCCACTAAATGAGTTTTTTCTATTTTTAAATGATCCATAACCGTTTTAAGATCTTCCGCCGGTGAAAACGCGGTCTCTATCGTAGAAGAATTCCCCGACCCACGTTGATCGTAAACAATAGTTTGATATTTTTCTCCAAAATCTTTGATTTGATGTTTCCAATCCCTGCGATCAGAAAATCCGGCGTGGATTAGGATAAGTGGTTTACCGTTACCTATTTTTTCGAGGTAGAGTTCACCCTGTGAGACCTTAACGGTATCGCTAATTATGTTTTCGATTGACATAGAATATATTTTTCCGAATGGTGTAAGATAAGTTAGTTTCAAAGATCCAATGATCGATGCAATTACGAGGTTAAGAGCTTTGGTAAGAATATATAACTGCTTTATATTAAATTATTTTTCATGGAAAATCAAACTGAATTAGCCCAGTGCTCAAGCCTTTGTGCCCTGGTTCAACGTGCCTTACAGTGTCAGAAATAATCAATTTTTCAACTTAATTAAATGATATCTAACAAAATAATGATTTTGATATCGACTCTGACACCCTTATGGTGTTAAGGATTATTTAAATCTGGCTTATCTGATTTGTCGACCGGAGGTATATGACGTCTTGACATGTATGCAATAAAAAGCAGAATAATAAACACCGGTAATACCAATGGGAATACAAATGGAAATAATGCGATGGCTAGAATGACCCAGCCGAAAGCAAAAAAGCTAAGTAAAATAATTAAAATTCCAGGAATAAAGAAAAATAACAAACAAGCAATGGCAAATAACGTAATCGTAGCGATCACAATTCCCCAAGCCGCACCGCTCATAATCACGGCGATGCCTAATATCGGCAACAAAGTATAAAAACAAACCACGCATAATAAAATTAATACAATAGCTGCAATTAAAAGCCGATGGGTGGTGCGATATTCTTGCATATTAAATCCTTATCAATATGAATGTTTATAGTATAGCAGGTCCCAGCAAAAAAGGCTCAACCTCTCTCGGAAGGTGAGGGAATTAATGTAGAAGCGAAAATATAACTGGCAAAACTGAGCGCACTGATCCAAAAAGAAGCCGGCCAATTAGTCAAATAAGTTAAAATAATCCCGAGCCATACTATGGCGACGCCGATTAATATGGATAAACCAATCCCAGACCAAAAACGATGAGTGCAACATAAAGCGCTGGCAGCTGGACCGATTAATAAAGTAAAAACTAATAAAATGCCCACGACCTGACTGGCTTCGGTAATCGCAATAGCTACCAAAATTAAAAATAAGATTGACAACATTCTTAAAGATACACCTTTTGCTTCCGCCAACTCAGGCTCCAGAGTGCTAAAAAGTAAAGGCCTGGCAATTAGGATGATACCGGCGAGACTAATGAATGAATAAAGTAACATGGTTTTTAATAAAGGAGTGGAAACTCCGAGCAAATCTCCAAATAAAATGCTCATCGCCCGGCCGGCAAAATTAGCATAAAAATATAAAAATAAGACCCCTAATCCTAATGCAAACGCTAAAGTAATACCGATGGCCACATCACTCTTTGAGGCTTTTTCGCCTAACCCGCCCATGCAAATCGCGGCTAATACCGTTAAGGCCAATTGTCCAGTAGCCGGTGCTAAACCGACTAAGCCAGCTGCTGCTGCGCCTGCAAATCCTATATGACTTAACGCATGGCTGGCAAAATTTTGTGAGCGCAAAACGACAAAATACCCAATAATTGACGATACAACCGCAGCTAAAGTACCCGCCATAAATGCGTGACGCATAAAAGCGTAGCCAAATAAATCATGAATGGCTTGAATGATCGTCTGCATGAATATTCGTCCCCGATTTTTGATGAATGACAAATAAATGCTGTTGATGTTGAATAATTTCAATGGGCGCATCGTATAACCAGCTTAGCCTTTCAACATTGACGATGTCTTTTACTGAACCAAGGGCCGCTTTCCCATGAGCGAGATAAAGGACTCGGTTCATCACTCCCAATAGTGGATTCAAATCATGGGCTGTCATTAAAACGGTTATGTTTAATTGTTGTTGGACCGAAACAATCAAATTAATAACTTTCTCTTGCTGACCCGGGTCTAAGCCGCTGAGGGGCTCATCCAATAATAAAATTTTGGGTTGGTCTAGCAATGCTTGTGCTATCGCAACTCTTTGTCGTTCTCCACCGGATAATTGGAAAAAAGGCCGATCAATAAATGGTTGTAAATTAGTTAAATGAATGATTTCTTCAACTTTGGCTTGTTGTTCCTGATTATGCCGTGGCCAGCCCCAATGAAAACCATTGAGTACAGTATGCAAGTAAGTGCGAACCGAGAGTTTATTTGCCGAAGAAAATTGTCGAAATTGACAAACGTAGCCGACGGCTGGATTACCTCTATGGGCAGGTTTGTCGAGGACAATAATTTTGCCGTGTAAGGGTTTTATTAACCCCAGGATCGCTCGCAACAAGGTGCTTTTACCAGCGCCATTAGGGCCAAAAATTCCGATAAATTCACCATTGTTAATGATCGCATTAAAATCATTGAGAATATGTTTGTTGTTAAATCCCAAGGTTAATTTTTCTAGAAAAATAACACTCAAGGCGATGGCCTCGAAGCTAAAGCGTTTTCTAGCGCCTCTAATTGATTATTCATCCAGGTAAAATATTGTTGATCAGGAGGCTCGGTTTCACTCACGCCGACGGTGGGGATACCCGCCTCTTTGGCTAAAGTTTGTAAGTGCTCGGTCAATGGATTTGAAACTTGATTATTATAAATTAAAACTTTCACCAAATGATGGGTTAGACGGTCTTCAAAATCTTTGGTATCAGCAAAACTGGGAGTGGTATCATTCATGATGCTCAATTGAAAACTTTGGCCGTACATTGTCAATAATAATGCCGCAGCCATATCATTGAAGACAGGTTCAGTGGCGATCACAGGAGCACCATGATATTGCTGACGCATTTGCTTGATTTTTTTCTGTAATTTATATTGTTTATTTTTGAAGATATCGAGTTGCTGTTGATAGTAATTTTGATGGACTGGATCAATTTGAGATAATTGTGAAGCAAGATAATTAGTAAAAACCAACATGGTTTGAGGATCGTACCAAATATGCGGATTATCTCCATTTTTTCTGCCCAAAAGTTTGGCAACAATAATAATGTGCTGATTTTTTTGGTCATTTGCAGCAATTAAATTATTCATCCAAGGATCGTAATCAAGGCCATTATAAATAATAATTTGAGCCTGAGCGATATCCTTAGCCGTGTTTGGCGTACTACTAAATAAATGTGGATCTTGTTGAGGATTTTTCATGATGCTGCTGACTTGCACATAAGGTCCACCTATTTGCTGAGCCACATCACCATAAAAGTTTTCGGCAGCAACGATCGATATAGGCGTTGCACAAGCCGAAATAGGGATGAACATGATCAATATAAATAAAAATTTTTTAAGCATTGCCCAAGTTTATCAGATATATCTCACATGTGTCTAACACATCTAAGTTATTCAACTTCTCAAGTTTAGTTTCGTTTTCTTTTCGAGCCGTGTAACTTTAAAGATGAAGCGACAGTGGAAATGTGATGATAATCTTCATCATTATGAAGTAAAATTAAATCATTCTCGATAGCTATTTGGGCAATAAAACAATCAATTGTACTGCGAATAGTAATCCCCTGGAGACGGCAATCAAAATAAAGCTTGGCAGCAGATTCATAGCTAATGACATGATCTTTCAGATGATAAAATCGTTGGGTTCCCAAATAATCTGTCAGATAATTAAAATCAGATTTTGACGCAGCTCCTTGCAACACCTCTTGATAGATTACCCCCGTAATTCCAAATGGGATTTCATCATCTAGCATTGATGTGAAATATTTTGTTGTGGGATTGTTTTTTTCTCGCAAGTAATCAATCCAAATGGATGTATCAATTAAAAACATCCTACTCGTCCTTTTCTTTTTCTTTGCGCAGTAACTTATAATTATAATCTTCACGTAATTTAATTTTACCGCGTAAAAAGCGAACGTCGCGACGCTTATGATTTGCGATAAACTCTCGTAACGCTAAATCAATAAGTTCTCGTTTAGTTGAAACCTGAGCATAGTGAAATGCTTCTTTAACTAACAGGTCGTCAAGTACAATATTGGTACGCATAAATACACCTCCCATTGTGTATTGTAATACACCTATATGAGGAAATCAAATTCAACTATTCCAATCTAGACAGCAATACTTTAAAATTGATTGATGATTAAATTGACGGATTCCAAGGAATGGAAAAACTTACAGGCCCATCAACGCAGCCTTGCGCAATTGCCCATGAGCCTATGGTTTGGGGAGGATCAACAACGTTTTAAGCATTTTTCTACCTCAGCAGTTAATATCTTTCTTGATTATTCGAAGAATCGGATTATCCCACCTACGATGGATTTGTTATTCAAGCTGGCACAAGCATGTCAATTAGAACAACGTATTATTGATTTATTATCGGGGGGGGTTGTTAACAAAAGCGAGCATCGACCCGCTCTACACAGTGCTCTGCGCAATCTACAAAACTCTCCAATTTATGTAGATAACCAAGACGTGATGCCAGCGATTCGTGCAACCTTAGAAAAAATAAATCAAATGGCACAAGCTATTGCTCAGCGCCAATTACTGGGTTTCAGCGGTCAACCCATCGATACCATTGTCCATTTTGGCATAGGCGGTTCTGATTTAGGTCCGGTAACGGCGTTTGAGGCCCTCGGTGCTTACGTGAATAACTCCCTTCAATATCACTTTTTTTCTTTTCAGGATCCAGAATATGTCAGGCAACAGCTTGAGACATTGAACCCAGCCACTACCTTACTCATTATCGCTTCTAAATCCTTCACGACGTCAGAAACATTGGCTAACGCCAACGTTGCAAAAAAATGGTTGTTAACTGCCTCGCCAACCCCTGAAGCTGCAGGACAGCAAATGGTTGCGGTGACCGCCAAAACTGAGCGGGCCGTGGCATTTGGCATCGAAGCCCAACGAGTTTTGCCGATTTGGGATTGGGTAGGGGGGCGTTATTCGGTATGGTCGGCAATGAGTTTAATCGTTGCAATTGCAATCGGCCCTGAACTTTTTCGCCAATTTTTAGCGGGGGCGGAAGCGATGGATCAGCATTTTCGTCAGACCGAATTCAAGGCCAATATCCCAGTCATTTTGGGTTTATTAGATGTGTGGTATAATAATTTTTATGGCAGATCCAGTCGGGCCATTATTCCTTATGGTCGGGTCTTACGTAACTTTCCGCATCATTTACAGCAAGTCTTTATGGAAAGTTTAGGAAAGCAGATCGATGAAAATGGCTGCATTTTAGATGTTGCGACAGGTTTCGTGATTTGGGGCGGGGCGGGGACCAATAGTCAACATAGCTTTCATCAATTGCTTTTGCAGGGTAATCAGTGGGTTCCTATTGATTTTATTTTACCAACTGACAATATCCCTCTAGTCGCCCATTGTTTGGCGCAAAGTCAGGTATTGATGAGTGGTTATCGTGAAGCATCCAAGCCGGAGCAAGAGATTCCTGGCAACTGCCCAAGCCATACTCTATTATTAGATAAAGTTACGCCCTACAGCTTAGGGGCATTAATGGCGTTGTATGAACACCGCGTTTATGTCAATAGTGTCATTTGGGGCATAAATGCTTTTGATCAATGGGGAGTCGAGCGCGGTAAAATAATGGCTCAGCAGATTTTTACCAATTTAAATGAGTCAAAGCCCACGCTTCATTACGACAGCTCAACGAACGGGCTCATAACGACTATAAACAAAAGGGGATCGCAATGAGGAATGAGAATGAGCAAAGCTATTAAAACCGCTGTTTTCCCAGTTGCTGGGTTAGGCACCCGTTTTTTGCCGATCACTAAAACTGGGCCTAAAGAAATGTTACCGATTGTAGATAAACCTTTGGTGCAATATGTGGTTGAAGAAGCATTAGCGGCGGGCGTTGAGCAATTAATTTTCGTGACCAATAATAGTAAATACGCGATAGAAGATTATTTTGATTCTCATTATGAATTTGAAAGCCGGCTGCAACAGCAAGGAAAATTCACTGAATTGGCCATGGTCAGAAATATCCTCCCTAAACAGGCCAGCGTGGTCTACATACGCCAGGCTAACCCTGCGGGATTGGGTGATGCAGTATTACGTGCAAAACAAGTGATTGGTCAAGAACCGTTTGCAGTGCTGTTAGCGGATGACATTATTGATAGTCCACCGCAGGGCTGTCTACAAAAAATGGTTGAGGTATTTGCCCGCACTCAATCGAGTGTCATTGCAGTTGAACAAGTGCCTGCCGCCGATACTGAACAATATGGCATTGTTTCTTTTGCTAACCAAGAAAGCTATCAAATCAGTGGCATTATTGAAAAACCAAAACCGACATTAGCCCCTTCACGCTGGGGAGTGGTGGGGCGTTATATTTTAACCCCACGGATTTTTACTTGGTTAGAACAAATCACACCAGGCGTTGGCGGAGAAATTCAGCTGACGGATGGTATCGCCGAACTACTCAAAGAAGAATTAGTGACTGCCTGTCCATTCGCTGGTAAACGTTATGATTGTGGTAGTAAGTTAGGCTTTCTGGAAGCGACAATTGTGTATGCTCTGCGCCGAGATGATTTAGGCCCCGCCTTACGCAAAAAATTACACAAATTACTTACTGAGTCAGAAGAAGAGCCAGAAGAAATAAAAATTTAAGCAAAAATTTCCTGCTGCGGGTGTTATTCCCTCCATTCAGCATCGGCTTCGCCGAGCGCAGGGTCTAAACCAGAAAGCAATTCCCCTGGTCCTCAGCGAGAGTTGTTGGATATCCTTAATTTGTTAAAATCCACCTCCCCCGTCATTAATATTCTCTTAATAATTTGTTGATAATATAACTTTCTGTATTTGTTCCATTATTAAAATAAAAATAAAAAATATAAAAATCAGTAACTTATAAAGGTAAAAACCATGTCGAAAGATTTAATCAAATTTAGTACAGAACATAAATTCAGCCATGATGAATTACGCAAATTATGGACCCCAAAAAAATACTTTCGATTTGATAATGCCGAGATTGAACAATTATTCACCAAAGATCCTAATATTGAATTTGAATACGGTAGAGCCGCTTTACTTTTTTTTGCGCAGGGAATCAGACCTTCTTCAACTCAGCCTGCAGGTCAAGGTTTTGCTTACTTTGTTTCATTTTTTAAATCCAGGACGGGTAAGATAAAAGGTATTGTTGAATTTATTCCTGCTAATAATAAAGATGATGGTTTATCAGGAAAAACAGCTGACGGCAAAGATTTTGAATATAAAGGAAAAAAATATGGAGTTAGATCGGACCAACCTTTATCAGGAAGCACCGGACTTATACATCAGTTGGGATTACGACAACTCGCCATGCTAAATCCCGAGCTATACAGTGATGACAAGGGAGAATTTGATCACAGTATCCCGCAAATGGCCGGCGGTATTTTTCTGGGGAGAGAAAACGTCCTGCAGGGGTTCAGAACTAATTCTGGAAATGTCAATGAGCCGAATTTTTCGATTAATAGGTTATTTTTACTATGTCACTGTGATAATACCGAAACTGAAGCCGATAACTCTGATTGGTGGTATAGCCGAATTATACCGACAGTCCTTTCGAATCCTTTCCTGGAATTTTTGTTAAAAACATTACCATTAAAATCAGGTCAAAAACGAAATGTCACTTTCGATCGTCGTAAAATAGAGGGAGGGACTGCCCATAAACTGCTGAGTGATATTAAAAGATGGGATTCCTTATCAAAAGAAGAATTGCGACATGATGTAGAACAAAGATTACTTTACTTCTCGTCGAAGGCTTTTGACAGTAAAACTTATCCTACAAGGCATCTTCATTATAACATAAGAAATATTCTCTTTATCAGCAGAGACCAAGGTGTTCATCTCGATGTCGATGTGAAAGATGAAAATAATCGAACCCCACTTTCTCATTGTATCGAAAGAGGTCTAATTGATGATCTTGAGTTGCTGCTTGAATTTGGAGCGAACCTCTTTCAACCGGATAAAACCGGAAAAATGCCTGTCGATTACGATGATAATTACGCCGTTCTGAATACAATACAAGCGATAGCACGTTTTGCAGATAGAAATGGTGATCATAAGTTGATGGGCCGGATGCGTACATGCGGCGTCGATTATGTCTATAGAAAAGTGCAAACAGAGGGCTATCAATGTATCGATGGAGTTTATGTCAAATCGCTGTCCAAAGAGGAAGTATACCGGCAACCTTTTCAAAAAGAAGAAATCAAAGACCAATTAGAACGGGGAGAATTATTTCATGCGATCATTCAACAATCTCCTCATCTTATGTTCGATACCCTTTTGCATAGCAAAATAGATCTAACCATTAGAGATCACAAAGGATTGACTGCGTTTGATTGTTTCCTGACAAGAGAAAAATCTCATCCAGATGATGAGCATTGTTTACGTGTTTTTCTTGAAGACCGTGCTATATTTACTGTTCCTTGGCCAGATAGACTGCAGCCGTTACTGTTAAATATATTAATGCAAGATGCTAGAAACAATCGTTATGAACGTTTTCTTCATGTCAAAAACAGCTTTGACGTCAATAAGGCTTCCCCATCCACCGGGCTTCGTCTTATGGATCATGCTATTTTTGCAGGCAATGCGAAAATAGTACAATCCTTACTTGAAGCGAAAGCCGATCCAAATTTAAAAAATCGTGCTGGCAATAATAGTTTACATTCGTTGTTCGTGTGCGAGGATGAGGATCTCAAACCGGAACAGGTGCCTATAATAGCTCAGCTATTATTAGATGCAGGTTGCGATCTTTTTTCTGTCAATAAAAACGGTAAAACAGCTTTCGAATTATGTCCTGGCTTTTTAAAGCCATTGCTCAAAGAACATATCAAAAAAAATCAAGTCCGAGGGGTTTCACATAATCGCTATGCTTTTCGTCAGTCTCAAACAGTACCGCCCGCTTCTCCTCTTTCTCACAAACGCAAGCCTGACTCTGAGTCCCTACGCTCCCCTATACACTCCTAGTTAATTGATGTATAATCCCGACCCTTAAGTCCTTATCCGGGTCTGTCAATGACAGCGGATCAGTGTAAGGGTCTGTGACTAACGTACTAAAAATTAACGAGGGTAAATCATGTCATTGAATGCTGTTGAAAAATCCAAAATTATTCAAAATTATCAAGCGGCTCCTGGGGATACGGGTTCTCCTGAGGTGCAGATAGCATTATTAACTGCGCGAATTAAAAGCCTAACTGAACATTTTAGTGTTCATAAACATGATCATCATTCGCGCCGAGGTTTGTTGCGTTTAGTGAGTCTGCGTAGGACTTTACTTGATTATGTAAGGAATAAAGATATTGCCCGCTATCGTCAAGTAGTACAACGTTTAGGATTACGTGGCTAGCGCCATAATACCGAGGAAGATTTAGTGAATATAGTAAGAAAAACTTTTCAATTTGGCAATCATAAGGTCACTTTAGAAACTGGACGCATCGCTCGCCAAGCTGACGGGGCGGTGTTGATTAGTATGGATGAAACGGTATTATTAGTGACCGCCGTCGGCCAAAAAAATGTCGATGAAGAACGGGATTTTTTCCCTTTAACTGTTAACTACCAAGAAAAAAGCTATGCAGTTGGTAAAGTTCCAGGGGGATATTTTAAACGCGAAGGTCGTCCGACTGAAAAAGAGACGTTGACATCACGTTTGATCGATCGTCCTTTAAGGCCTTTATTTCCAGAAGGATTTCATAATGAAGTTCAGGTAGTAGCGACCGTATTGTCCGTTGATTCACATGAACCCACGGATATTCCTGCTATTATCGGCGCTGCAGCAGCGCTTGCTATCTCGGGGATTCCATTTAATGGTCCAGTAGCTGCAGCTCGCGTAGGATATAAAAACGAACAATACATCTTAAACCCTGCATTCCATGAATTAGAAGATTCGCAACTCAATTTAGTGGTAGCTGGTACCAAAGAAGCGGTTATCATGGTGGAATCTGAAGCTGATGAATTATCTGAAGCGGTGATGTTAGGGGCAGTCATGTATGGCCATGAGCAAATGCAAGTCGCCATCCGCGCAATTGAAGAACTAGCCGCCGAAGTAGGTGCTACGAGGTGGACTTGGCATCCTCCTCAAGTCGATAAAAGCTTGGAACAACAAATCAATGAGTTGGCCAGAGGCCCATTAGAAGCCGCTTATCGCATACAAGAAAAAGGTGCCCGTCAAAATCGTTTGGCTGAAGTGCGAAAAGAGATCGTGGCTAAATTATCCAATTTGGCTTCCCCTCATAGTTCATCACGTATTATCAAATTAATTTCTGATTTAGAAGCAAACATTGTTCGACAACGGATTCTCAATGGCGAGCGTCGTATAGACGGGCGCGACACAGTTACTGTACGACCCATCACCATAGAAACTGGGGTATTACCGCGAACTCATGGTTCAGCTTTATTTACTCGTGGAGAAACTCAAGCATTAGTAGTGAGTACTTTAGGTACTGAGCGTGATGCACAAATGTTGGATGATCTAGAAGGGGATCGTAAAGAAACCTTTATTTTCCACTATAATTTCCCTCCATTTTGCGTCGGCGAAATTGGCATGATGAGTGGACCTAAGCGCCGGGAAATTGGTCATGGCCGATTAGCGCGCCGCGCTTTAGTTGCAGTAATCCCTAAAATGGAAAGTTTCCCTTACGTACTGAGAGTTGTTTCTGAAATAACTGAATCCAACGGCTCCAGTTCTATGGCCAGTGTTTGCGGTAGCAGCTTAGCGTTGATGGACGCAGGTGTTCCAATTAAAGCCCCAGTGGCTGGAATTGCCATGGGATTAATTAAAGAAGAAAATAAATTTGCAATTCTAACCGATATTTTAGGTGACGAAGACCATTTGGGCGATATGGATTTCAAAGTGGCCGGTACTTTATTAGGTGTGACCGCTTTGCAAATGGATATTAAAATTTTAGGGATATCTAAAGAAATCATGGAATTGGCTTTAGAGCAAGCGCGTCAAGGTCGTTTACATATATTGCAAATCATGGCTCAGGCCATTGACAAACCGCGCTCGACCTTATCTCCTCATGCACCACGAATTACCACCATGAAGATCAGTGCGGATAAAGTTCGTGAAGTGATTGGAAAAGGTGGCGCCACCATTCGTAATTTAACTGAGGAAACTGGTACCGTAATCGATATCAGCGATGATGGCACTATTAAAATTGCCGCCGTCAATGAGGCAGATAGTCAAGAGGCCAAACGCCGGATTGAAGTCATTACTGCCGATGTAGAACTTGATCGAATTTACGAAGGCGTAGTTGTTAAATTAACTGATTTTGGCGCATTTGTAGAAATTCTGCCAGGTCGCCAAGGATTATTGCACATTTCGCAAATTTCCCAGGATCGGGTCAATGATGTTCGCGATCATCTAACCGAGGGACAGTCAATAAGGGTTAAGGTAATAGAAATTGATCGACAAGGCCGAGTGCGTTTAAGCATGAAGGATTTGATCGTTAATGCCCAGTGATTACCTGATACTGTTACATGGTTTATCGCGTAATAAAAAATCCATGGCTAAAATGGCCAACTATTTTAGTGACCAAGGTTATCAAGTTAAAAATTTGGATTATCCATCTAAGCGTTATACGCTAGATATTCTGGTCGATCTTGTCGAACAACAGATCGCTGCTGAATGTACTGAGTTAGATCGGCCTTTAAGTATGGTTGGCCATTCCATGGGTTCGATTATCGCTCATCTTTATATAAAGAAATATCAACCGCCCAATCTAAACAAGGTGGTTGCATTAGGCCCTCCTTTTCAGGGAAGTACCATTATTGACCATTTAGGAAAACATTGGTGGTATAAAAAATTTCATGGTCCGGCCGCCTTACAGCTTGCCACCACTGAAAACGGGATTTGTCATCAATTAGGCAATATTGCCTATCCGTTAGGAGTGATTGCTGGAACAAAGGCTTTTTTCCTCGATTGGTTTTTTTCCAAATATTGGTTGGAGCACCCTAACGATGGCAAAGTAACAGTTTCCAGCACTCAAATTACTGGGTGCCAAGATTTTATTACTTTACCGCTTACCCATTCTTTTTTACCCAGCTATCCCGTCGTCATTGAACAAACCGAATATTTTTTAAAACACGGCTATTTTAAAAAAGACTAAATTAGTATGTCATCCCTATTTGCCTACACATTATGGTGGGTGCAAGAGTGGATCCTCGCCTGCGCTGGGATGACATGTTCCAGGTAAGGGCCATATAAATTCCCGGGATTCAATTTATTAATTTCTTTGCTTAAATAATCACTGTTATTGCTATCAACAGTGATTTTCTCATGGTATTGAACATTATTGGATTTGCTTGCGGCCTGTGTTTATTAGTCTATTTTCGTTCAGTTCCACCTTTTGGCTATTGTATTTTATTTCTGGCTTTGTTGATCATTAGCTATTGTCTAGTGCCTAAAGGAGACGCTAAACGTATATTGCTTTTTATAATTTGGTTAACAATGGGCTTTAGTTGGAATGACTGGCGTGCTCATCAATGGTTGGATAAACGGATATCAACGAATTCAGTGGCTAAAGATATTTCTATCACTGGCAGCATTGTTTCATTGCCCATTAATAATTTATCGAGTCGTTTTCTATTTAAAACTAGTGAATTTGATGGTCAGCCACAGCATTTATTGCTACAACTGAGTTGGCAAAATCCACATCCACTATTAACGGTTGGTGAACGTTGGCAGCTGATAGTGCGTCTTAAGCCTCCGCATGGTTTAGTTAATTTTAATGGTTTTAATAAATTGCGATGGTTCTTCGAGCAAAATATTCATGGTACAGGCTATGTACGAACCCAAGCCCTTCAAAATTTGCTAGGACATTCAAACATACATTCGATACAAGTTTGGCGGCAATCTTTGCAGCAAGAAATTTATCTTGCCGTTAAAAATCCCACCGCAGCAGCAATAATTGCGGCGTTAACCATGGGAGTGGAAAATGGTTTATCAGACCAAGACTGGCAAGTTTTGCGTGATACCGGCACGGTACATTTGGTGGTTATTGCCGGATTACATATTGGCTTGGTTTCGCTAGCGGTTTCGTTTTTGGTAAAACAATGTTGGCGTTGTTTTCCATGGCTATTATTACGTTATCCAGCTCAACAAGCAGCTGCCATTGCTGGTCTGATGGTCGCGGTCGGTTACGGGGCACTGGCTGGTTTTGGTATCCCCACTCAGCGTGCAGTGATTATGATTTTTATCTTAACTCTGACCCAAGTTTTTTATTTTGAGGTGTCAGTGTGGCGACGAATCTTAATCGCTTTTTTAATAGTCATAATTGTGCAACCAGGAGCATTGTTTGCGGCTGGATTTTGGCTAAGTTTTGGAGCGGTTGCTTGGATTGCTTACAGTATGGGTGATCAATGGCGAGTTGCACCCCATTGGCAACAATGGTTGCGAATACAATGGGGACTTTTTTTAGGTTTAATGCCATTGACCTTATATTTTTTCCAGCAATTTTCTTTGGTGAGTCTTCTAGCTAATTTACCGGCCATTTTGTGGATTGGATGGGTAGTTGTGCCCATGTGCTTATTAGCTGCTGTTACCCGTGTGCTCGATTTTTCTTTGAGCCAAAGCTTATTTAAACTCGCTGGTTTGTTACTGATGCCGCTATGGGATTTTTTACAATGGTTATCTCATTGGTATTGGGCCAGCAGCCATCAGTATATAGCACATTTATGGATGGTTATCTTGGCCTTAGCGGGAGGTGTCTGGTGTTTGGCGCCGGCAAATTTTCCAGCTCGATGGTTAGGAATGCTGGGTTTCCTGCCCATTTGGTTGGTGCATCCTTCCAGGCCTGCACCTGGATGTGTCTGGTTGACAATGTTAGATGTAGGCCAAGGGTTGGCTATGGTGGTACAGACCACAAACCATGTGTTAGTTTATGATACTGGCGCACGGATTCCCCAAATTTTTGATGCCGGACAGGCAGTGATTTTGCCTTATTTACAAACCTTGGCTTTTAAAAAGCTTGATTTATTAATCATTAGCCATGGTGACAATGATCATAGTGGCGGGGCAGAAACACTCTTAAACCAATGGCCGGTGCAAAAGGTGCTAACCAGTATTCCTTCGAAGTTTGCTAAATTTCATGCCGAATTTTGTCAAGCGGGCCAGCATTGGCAGTGGGATGGGGTAGCATTTAAATTGCTAGCGCCTAAAAACATTCACCTCTATCTAGCTAATAATAGTTCTTGCGTATTGCAATTCAGTGTGGCTGGCACGCAGATTTTAATGACTGGTGATATAGAATCGCCAATTGAAAAAAAATTAGTGGAGGAATATGGCCGGCAGTTACAATCCACGATTCTAGTGGTACCACATCACGGTAGCCGTACATCATCCACATTGGCGTTTCTGCAAAACGTTCAACCGAGATTTGCATTGTTTTCTTTAGGTTATTTTAATCGTTTTCATTTTCCAGCCCCATCAGTTTTAGCTCGATATCAACAATTAGGAATTCAGCAATTAATCACCGCCAAAGAAGGAGCTATCAGCATTCATATCTCAGCCAAAGGTACTATACAAATCGAAACCGCCAATTCCCATCGATATTTTTGGCAATAGTGATACAATGATCAGCTATGGCTCAACCCTTAATGACTGATTTAGGTACTTACCGCCGTTTATTGCAAGCAACCAAAAAATATTGGTTATGCTTTGCCGTCGGCATAGTTGCAACTGCCGGCATGTCTTTAGTCGATGCGGGATTTGCTTGGTTAATTAAACCCATCATCGATAAGGGGTTTATTAATCGCGATAAGCATTTTATTCATTGGCTGCCAGTGATGGTCATTATGATCTTTATGGTTCGTGGGGCATTTGTTTTCCTCTCCAATTATTGCGTAACGCGAGTTTCCCGCCATGTGGTTATGGATTTTAGGCGGCGGCTCTTTGATCATCTATTAAAATTACCCACCAGTTTTTATGATAAAAGTAGTTCAGGGCAATTAATTTCGACAATGATCTACAATGTTGAACAAGTAGCCCAGGCCAGCTCCAATGCTTTATTAACGATTTTACAAGAAACTACGTTAGTGGTGGGTTTGATAGCAGTCATTATCAGCGTGAATTGGCAGCTATTTATTTTATTTTTAATTATTTTGCCTGGAATCGTATGGGTATTAAAACGCAATGGGACGCGTTTAAAACGCATTAGCGCCACGGTGCAAAAATCAGTGGGCGAAGTGACGCGAGTTGCAGCCGAAGGTATTAGCGCACATCAAGTGGTTAGACTATACGGTGGCCAAGCCTATGAACAAGAAAAATTTTACCGGGCGACCAAAGCTAATCAGGAGCGTGAGCTTAAAATTGCCGTAGTGAATAGCATGGGTACTTCAATCGTGCAGTTATTATTATCGGTATTAATCGCAGTGGTACTGGTTTTCGCGACCATGCCTTCCTTGCATGTAAGCGCCGGCGCCTTTGGTACCGTCATTTCTTCGGTCATTATGTTGTTACGACCCATGCGACGTTTAACCACCGTCCATAGCCTGATTCAAAAAGGCGTAGCGGGCGCCGAGAGTATTTTTAAAGTGTTAGACGAAGATATTGAAAAAGATCGAGGTAAAGTTGAAATTGAAAGAGTAAAAGGCGCGGTGACTTTTTCTCAAGTTAATTTCGCTTACCAAACAGGTAAAGACCAAGTTTTGCAAGATATTAATTTTAGCGTGCACCCAGGTCAAGTGGTGGCTATTGTAGGCCATTCAGGCGCGGGGAAATCGACTTTAATTAATTTATTACCGAGATTTTATGAAATCCGCAGTGGTGTTATTACCATCGACGGTATAGACCTTGTTGATTTTAGCTTAAGAAATTTACGCCAGCAATTTGCTATGGTCTCTCAACACCCAGTTTTATTTAACGACACCATCGCCCACAATATTGCTTACGGCTCTTCTATGGCCGAAGTGACCCTGGAACAAATTGAAGCCGCAGCTCGGGCAGCCTATGCTTGGGAATTTATCCAAGAATTTCCACAAGGCTTACAAGCATTGATTGGCGAAAATGGGGTATTATTATCGGGTGGTCAACGCCAACGAATCGCAATTGCCCGAGCATTATTAAAAAACGCACCCATTTTAATTTTGGACGAGGCTACCTCGTCATTGGATACCCATTCAGAGCGTCAAATTCAAGCCGCACTTGAAAATCTAATGCAACGTTGCACGACATTTGTCGTGGCCCATCGATTATCGACAATTGAACACGCAGATTGGATTTTGGTTATGGACAAGGGTCAAATCGTAGAGCAAGGCAGTCATCAGTTATTGCTATCGCAAGGTGGTGCTTATTCAATGTTACATCATTTGCAATTCAAAGATCCGTCACCTGCTGTCCCTTTGGAGGCCGTTGTTGAATAAAAAACGCGTAATAATCCCCTCTCACATCCGGGAGAGGGGTTAGGCTGAGGGGATATTGATAGAAGTGCTCCTCGGGCCCTTCTTGCCACATCTTTATAGATATCAGAGGGAAAAAATTGGAAGGTAAAAAAATGAATATCGATCGTATTTGGTATCAAAAACATATTTTATCTTATTTTCTATGGCCTTTGTCATTGCTTTATCGTGTCATAATAGCAGGACGAAGTTATTTATATCGAAAAAAAATTAAAAAAACCATTCATTTTCCTGTCCCCGTGATTATTATCGGCAATATAACCGTAGGTGGAACAGGCAAAACACCGTTAGTAATAAGCATAGCTAAATGGCTTGTGCAACAGGGATGGCGACCAGGGATCGTCAGTCGTGGCTACCGAGGTCGGGTTAATAAAAATCAGGTTCAGGAAGTCTTAGCGAGTAGCGACCCACGCTGGGTGGGTGATGAAGCAGTACTATTGGTTCAAAGTACTGGCTGCCCAATGTTCATAGGTAAAAATAGGGTCGCTGCGGTTACCGCTTTATTAAATCAATCAAACTGTAATATCGTTCTTAGTGACGACGGATTGCAGCATTTAGCTTTGGGCCGAGAGATCGAAATTGCAGTTATAGATGGCCAGCGTCGGTTCGGCAATGGTTTTTGTTTGCCAGCAGGACCTTTGCGTGAACCAATTTCGCGTTTAAAAACCGTCGATTTTCGAATTACAAATGGCGAAGCAGAGGGCAATGAGTGGCCAACGCAGTTGAAGCAAGGTGAAATCTATCAGATAACTGACCCTTCAAGAATTTTTAAACCGGAAATGGTACAGGGTAAAATTATCCATGCTGTCGCTGGAATTGGTCATCCACAACGATTTTTTAACAGTCTTACCGTTCTTGGATTAACGATTATTCCTCACGCCTATCCAGATCATTATCAATTTCAAGCAAAAGATCTAAATTTTGGTCCTGATGCTTGGGTGATTATGACCGAAAAAGACGCGGTAAAATGCCGCAGTTTTGCTGATGAACGCCATTGGTGTTTGCCTGTTACAAGCTCTCTAGATCCTCAATTTTTTTATTTATTAAATAAAAAGCTCAGTTAGCTTGATTATGTAATGGAAGGTTGCGATCTTTCTTGGTTGGGTATTTGTTGGTGATTTTTTTTAGGATTACCAATTAAAACATGTGCGTTAACTAGACTAGGTCGGGAAATTTTTGGTAAATCTGGTTTGACTTTTTCAGTAGGTTTAGGATTTTTGCTATGGAGTTTGCTGAGTTGTTCCTCTAATTTTATTTTTATCGCAGTTAACTTTTCTAATTTATCTTCATTATTAGTTTTTTTTGCTTCAATAAGTAAATTTTTTGTTAGAGTTAGCGCATTATCTTTTCCTGGAGATGCTGATCTGTTTGGATCTGCACCTGCTGTCAAGAGCATATCAACCGCCCCCGTGTTGGATTTCATGATTGCAATCATTAAGGGTGTTAATATTTTAGAATCTGCAATGTTGGGATTGGCAGCAGGTTTGCCTTCTAAGAAAGATTGCAAAATATCATTTCTGCCAGATATCAAAGCCACTTGAATAGCAAGAGGAAGTTTATCAGCAGAAATTTTTGCACCAGATAAAATTAGTAAACTTCTTAAAGAGGGTACATTTTTATTTTCTGATATTTCTAATGACTCAAATAATCTTTCTGCTTGATCGTTAGTGTTAGGTTCGGCGCCTAAATTTAATAATCGTTTTGCCAAATCAATATTGTCAGACATAATGGCTTCTTCAAGCATCGTCATGCCACTTACATCATAAGTAAAATCGTTTAAACTTACTCCGTGCTCAAGCAATAATTTCTGACAGATATGCGATTCAGCTTTGAATGCTTCGCGTAAAGCCATGGCTAAATAGTTTTCAGGGATTTTGAACTTTAATAATTCTTTAACAACCAATGGATGATTGCCTTTTGCAGCTGCAATTAAAGCTGTACCTATCGCTTGTTGGAAAGGCGCAATTGCTAGGTTTAACTCTTCTAATTTCTTAATAAGTATTTCGCAAGCAGATAATTGACCAAATCGCGCAGCGCCGGTAAGAGAGTTTTCTATATTTTCAACACTAGCTTGTTCTAGCTGAGTGCTTAAACATTCTAATTGTCCTGATCTGGCTGATAATAGTAAGGGTGTAGTTATGCCATTAACTATATAATTTGGATCCGCTCCCTCGCTAATTAGTTTTTCCACCATCATTTTATCGTCGATACGAACTGCCATGGTCAGCGCTTGATTAATTTCTTCAGGAGAGTAAAAAACTTCATGGATGGTTTTTTTGTCTGATATTTTCGATTCAGTTTGAATATGAGGAACTTTATTAAATGCCACTAAACCAATGGAAAACTTCTTTCTTGAATCCTGATTCCACTTAGAAATATGTTCGGCCATTTGTTCTAAAGCGGACTCTCCTGAAAAAATTTGCTCGCCTTTTTTATTATTAGGATCATAAAATGTATAGCTGCCATCTTCATTTTTTCGAGCAGAAACTTGATGGCTCTCGTGTTTGTTTTTTCCGGTCTTATCTAAGACATCTGTTTCCAAAGTTATGGATATTGTTTTTCCTTTAGAAAAAAGTTGTTGAAGATTATTATAAATTATATTTGCATTAGGGGTCACTAATACTGCTTTTCCAGTGATTATGCGCAAGAATCCTATTTCTCCAGATATTATCTCATCTATTTTTTCTAAATGTCCTTGGCCAGCGGCGATATATAACGAAGGGTTTTGATAAAATTGCAGATTAGAAATAAATATATCTAATTCTATCTTATCCGTGTCGCTTAGTTCAGTATTTCCATAATTGGAGATTTTTTCTGATACAGAAAGAAACCAATCTGGATCAATTTCCCATAAATTACTAAATCCTTGACAATAACCTTTGGCATTACCATTTTTATAAAAGCTTTCTATAAAACTTGTTTCCCTCTTTTCATTTTGTAGATACTTTCTAATGTTTGATAGTAAATGGGATTGATCTAGTCGCACATAACCTCTATATACTTACTTGCATTACTTTTATTTATTTTTATATTTAAAAATTATAAACCATCGGCCTTAACAGCGTATTAATGCAGTCTTAAAATAACCTTAAATCCAGCAGATCCGATTCATGGCAGAAAGATGTTGTAACTAAACACAATTGTTTTTCATGCCTATCCAGGACCACTATCATTTTTGGCAGAGATAAATAGCAAACCTTATCTTTAAGTTAATTGTTGAAAATATTTTTCAAAAATTGCTTTGGCGATTTAAGATGAGCAAGCGAAAATCCAACCAGGAACAACTCCGACCCCGAGCAGATAAATCACGCAATTACGTACGTTCTAGCCTTACATTTTGTTAGATTAGTACGTCTAGATTCATGATTTAAATAATTATTTTAATGAAGTAGTAGATAAATTAAGACTAATTTAATATTCCTTTGCTAAGCTCAAACAAAGGGTTAAAAAATACAGTGATTTAAAGTAATAGAGGGTAAATATATGCGTTATGAGAATAAAGAAGTAGCAAATCTTATAGATGTACAAGGCTCTCATCTTCCCGCGTCGATACAAAAGGCATTTGCATTTGTTCCAGCAACAGAACCTAAAGACAAAGTTACAAAGCTATTTAATGCAGTGAACAATCAATATAACGCCGCAAAAAGTATTTTAAGAAATTCCGATCAGGTCGAATCGATAACTAGGTTGTTAGCAGGATATGTAAAAAGTCGCGATCAAGATCCAGATGTGCTAAGCGCTATCATACAGACATTTAGAACTTTGGAGCAAGAAAACAGCGATAGAATCGAAGGTATTAAAGAAGAAAATAGAAAAAAAGCAGAAAAAGCCGCTAAAGAAAAAGCGGAGAAAGAGGCTCAAAAAGTCAGGGAAGAAAAATTAAAGAGTTTAGATGAAAGATATCAGAAACTTGCTCTTATCATAGAAGAGGATGAAAAAGACAAAAACGGTATAGTTCCAGAGGATCAGCGTGCATATAGTGAATATGTGAAGAAGCAAAATGTTGAAGAAATCGAAACTTTGTTGAATACCATCGAAAAGCGCAAATCAGATCGTCAGAAACTGAAGAAGGAACTTGAGACTTTACAGTCTGCTTTTTTTGGTTCTTCTGATCAAAAGCTTATTTATTCATTTGGAGAAAACTATAATGAATTCGAATTAAAATATAAAGCTCAAGTTAAAAAATTGATTGCAATATATGAAAAACGAAAATCAGCATGGGAAGATAGCGTTAATATAGATTTAATGAGTTTAAGGAACCAGTATAGCACATTGTTTCCCACTAAAGATTTTTCAAAAATAGAGGAAAATGTTCGCAATGCTGTTAAAAGATTAAGTAAAAAAGATGTAGATAACATTTTAAAACCTATTGAGGCTGAAATTGATGCTGAGTTTGCGAGGATTGAGCTAGAAAAATCAAAAAAAATTGCACTTAAAAATGAGATTAGACAACTTAAAGTTAAAATTGATAGTCAAATTTCTCAAATCACCAATCATGTATTGCCAGAGTTGCATACAATTCAAAGCAATGTAAATGATCTATTATTGTTGCCTGAGTTGAAAGAGGATAAGACCTTAATCAGCTTTAAAGCAGACCTTGAATATTTGTATAATAGAATTCAAGAAAAATCTGATGGTTTAGCAAATCAAGCAAGAAGAAATGCATCTATAAGCGGCATTACTGTAGCCGAGCTTGAAGAATCAATACTTAAATTAAAAGAAATATTAGGTAGTTTTGAGAATAACCATGAAGCACCAAATTTTAAGGATATTACAGCCAAAGATTTTAAAGAAGCTAAGGGAACCTATAATATTTATGTAAAGAACACTAGTGAAAAATTACAAGAAGTATTAAAAACAAGAAAGGAAGTTGCAGTAAGTTCTGTTGTTCAATTTAATAAAGATTTGAAAGCTCAGAAAGCAGTAGTTTTGAAAGTTGGTAATGATCTAAAATTTATAGATTCGCCAGCAAGTAAAAAAAGCCAGGGTGAGTTACAGGAGTGGGAGGGAGTGAATATTGCGGGTACTCAAATAAAAGTATCCGAATGTGATACAGCTTTGGGGTTGATAGAAGTTCCACAGGTTGCTCCTACTTCTAAAGAGGGTATTGGAAAAGTTTCTGATAGATTAAAGGAACTTGCTAAAACAGAAGCTACATTGAATAGTGTCAAAGAAATCATTGTCACTAATAAAACTTACTTGGAACCTAAAGTTGAAGTAAGTAAAGCATTATGTTTTAACACAATGATAACAATACTAGTGACTATACTTGATGAGACGGAGAAGAGAATAGACAAGTACGGTGGGCGGAAGACGTGGAAATGGTTAGATAAGACCAATGCTAAGCGAAAAGCAGCAATAGAGCTTTATGATTTAATGAAAGAACTTGCGTCAGCCGCGGCATCAGGAGAAGAAGACAACGTTTTACGTAGTGCGGGAAATATTGGACAAAAAGTTGATAACTACCGAACTGTCGCCGAGAGTGTGCTTTGTGGCGCATCGATTTTTAAGGCACAAAGATATACTGTCCGTGATCGGGAGTATTTTGGAAACCTGGATAATAATGTGAGCGCACTGCAGAAACAAATAGAAATTGTAACTAATTTGAAATTAAGTGCATAACTTAATTTCTAAATGGGATTAAGTCTTGGTGGGTGTATTCGTCGAGGATTTACCTTCCCAAGACTTAAGCATCATCGGCCAAGTAAAGTGGTTGGTAAAAAAGTCGATAGCGGTTGTGACTAGAATTCCATCTTTGTGGTAGGGTTTAGAGATTTCATCGACAATTTGCACCACTCTTTTTGGCTTTAAAAGCTGTGCGTAATATTTTAATGCGGAGGAAATATTCGCATTGCTCCATTTCACTTCAATCAAATCCTCAATAACTCCATCGCAAACCGTGACAAAATCAACTTCACGGCTGTCTTTATCGCGAATATAATGCAGTTGACAGCGATAACCCATAAAATCTTCGATAAATTGCAGGCGTTTTAATAAAGTAGTGGCGACAAGATTTTCCAGGCGCGCATCATGGTTGGTCAAAGTGTCGGCGTTATCATAAAAATAGACTTTAGCAGGTTTGCGTATGGCCCGTGGGACTTTTGTGGTCAATGGGTAAATCGAAAAGCAAATATACATCCTTTCGCATAAAGCCAGCCAGGATTTTGCAGTTTTGGGTGATATTTCTAGATCTCGAGCTAAATTGGCTAAACTGATTAATTGGCCAACTCGGCTTCGCAATGCATCAATAAATAAATGTAGCGATTGAATATTATGGATATTTTCTAAATCGCGCACATCCTCGCGTAAGACTCGATCAAAACGTTCGCGCCGCCAGCGACGTGCTTCGCGTTCATCACCGCTGAGTAAGGTTTCTGGAAAGCCGCCCACTGTTAATAAACGTTGATAACATTCGGCTGCAGTTAAAGACGATGGGATTTCATCCAGCGTAAATGGATGTAACCGCCAATAATGATAGCGTCCCATTAACGAGTCTCCACCACGTCGATAGACATCCAATCGTGCTGAACCAGTCACAAGGTATTGTTGATCACGGGGCCTGCTGTCGTATACCCCTTTAATCCATTGTTTCCAGCGAGGGTATTTATGCAATTCATCGAAGATAATCAACGCCGAGTCTTTTAACCAAGCTTTGTTGATGATGGCTCTTCGATCTTCATCAACGTCCCAATTAAAATATTGCGCTGAAGCAAATTCACCAGTGCATAAATTTTTACTGAGGGTGGTTTTGCCGGATTGACGTGGTCCGCCAATAAACACCATTTTTTGATGCAAATCACGACGAATATAATCTTCAAGATATCTTTTCACGGCTAAAAATTCCTGTATTCCAAAATAGACGCGGCTATAATGGATTATAGGGAATAATAGACGAGATGACAAGAAGAGGTGATTTATCCATTCATTGATTAATGCAGATATTTATACTAGTACCGGCCTTCGCAGGTATGACAGTGCACGCCCAGGATAAAGCTTCGCAAGACTAAAACATCATCGGCCAAGTAAAAAGGTTGGTAAAAAAGTCATGGCGATTGTGACTAGAAATTCCATCTTTATGGTTAGGGTTTATGGATTTCATCGACGATCTGTACCACTTTTTTGGCTTTAGGCGCTATCACCTGTGCGTGATATTTCAATGCTGAAGATATATTCGGGTCGCTCCCTCTCACTTAAATCAGAGTAACGGGGTCTGCGAATGATAAAAGATTAAAAGCAGATTTTGGCATGGAAGTCATATTAGTATCTGAAATAACAGTAGCAAAGTTAATTATTAGTTAAAGTCGCTCAGGTCTCAGAAATACTAATGTCTCAGTGCCAACGCCGGTATGACCTAGCGGGCAATCCTGATATTATCCCTTTAATTTCAGCTTCAATAGTTCATTCACTTGTTGGGGATTGGCTTTGCCGCGCGTAGCTTGCATGACTTTACCGACAAAAAAAGCAAATAACTTTTCTTTCCCGCTACGATACTGAGCGACTTGCTCGGGATTATTACGAATAATTTCATCGATGATGAGTTCAATCTCACTGGTATCGGTAATCTGCTTTAGACCTTTGGCTTCAATAATCGCATCTGTCTCGCCTTCGCCTTGCCAAATCGCGGTAAAAATCTGTTTGGCGATATTATTGGAAATGGTGCCATCATTGACCCGCATTAATAAACGCCCTAATTGCTCGGCACTGATCGGACTTTCAATGATGCTTAAATTTTCTTTGTTTAAAGCTGCGGCCAGTTCACCATTGACCCAGTTAGCGACTATTTTTGGCGAAGTCCCAAGCGCTGCAGTGACGGCTGCTTCAAAATAATCCGCCATCTCTCTCGACATCGCCAATTGATTGGCATCGTAAGCATTTAATTGGTACTGTTGTTGAAACCGGGTACGTTTTTGCCAAGGTAATTCCGGTAAAGTATTGCGAATGGCTTCAATCAAATCAGCATTGACTTCAACAGGCAATAAATCAGGATCAGGAAAATAACGATAATCATGCGCTTCTTCCTTGCCCCGCATCGAACGGGTTATTCCGCGATTAGCATCATATTGCCGAGTTTCTTGAATAATTTTTCCGCCTTTTTCTAATATCTCAATTTGGCGCTGAATTTCGTAAAGGATTGCTTGTTCTATAAATCGAAAAGAATTGAGATTTTTCAATTCGGTGCGGGTTCCAAATATCTTAGCTCCCTTGGGGCGAATTGAAATATTTACGTCACAGCGGAACATGCCTTCTTGCATATTGGCTTCACTGACGCCCAAATACCTAATCAGGTTATGTAATGATTTTAAATAGGCGACCGCTTCTTTGGCAGAACGCATATCCGGTTCGGAGACAATTTCTAATAAAGGCGTGCCGGCACGATTTAAATCGATGCCTGAAACACCAGCCATGCCTTCATGAATAGATTTGCCTGCGTCCTCTTCTAAATGGGCGCGAGTAATGCCAATACGTTTTTCACTGCCATCTTCTAACACAATATTGAGCTCGCCACCGCTGACGATAGGTAAATCGTATTGACTGATTTGATAGCCTTTGGGCAAATCTGGATAAAAATAGTTTTTGCGGGCAAAAACTGAGCGGGATTGAATGTTGCCGCCGATACCTAATCCTAATCTAACCGCCAACACCACGGCTTGACCATTGAGCACTGGCAGCACACCGGGCAGTCCTAAATCAATTGCGCAAGCTTGGGTATTAGGTTCAGCTCCAAAAGTGCAAGAAGCACCGGAAAATATTTTGGTTTTGGTGGCTAATTGAGTATGAACTTCTAAGCCTATTACTGGTTCCCATTCCATCTGTTTTTCCTCAAAAATTGCAACGCACTTTATCATATCCAGTCTTCGCAGATATGACAATGAAATTTTTCATTTAAGATAAAATATGACATAATGAAAATTTTAAACGGTTTTTAAGGAGATATGTATGAAAAAAGGATTGTTATTAGCGTTAATGATACCGGCTTTGTTGATGCCTACGATGGGGTTTGCTGCGGATCCGGCTCAAAATAACGAGCAAATGACTCCAGCCCAATCTGAAACGCCAACGGATCCAGCACCTCAAAGCAAGGGTCAGGCGACTTTGACTGTGCGTGTGACAGGTATCAAAAATGATAACGGCGTTATTCGGATTGCCTTATTCAATGATCAGCAATCTTATGATGATAAACAGCCAGGGGGTATTGCTGCTCTGCGCCGTGGACCATTACCCATTCAAAATGGCCAAGCAAATTGGGTTCTAAAAGACCTCCCTTATGGTGATTATGCGATTAAGCTTTTTCATGATGAGGATAACAGCGGCAAACTTAAGAAAAATTTTGTTGGCAGACCCAAAGAAGGAATTGGCTTTTCCAATAATCCGAAAGTGACCTCCAAAGCTCCCACTTATGATGAAGTAAAATTTACGGTCGACAAACCCCAAGCGTCGATTAATATTCAAATGGTCAATCCTTAGCAATTCTCATTTCTCTTCTCCCGTCCGGGAGAGGGGAAATGTTGAATGAATGTGAGTTATTCTTGTATAATCCTATCTCTGATTTATAAAAGGAAAATCTATGAGTTTGTCGATTGAAGAAGTTAAAAAGATCGCTCATTTATCGCGTTTATTAATCAATGAAGCTGAGGTTTCGCCTTTGACTAAAGACTTAGATAATATCCTTAAGTTAGTCAAAGAGATGAACGCAGTTGATATTTCAGAAGTAGAACCCTTGGCTCATCCCGTCAATGCCACTCAGCCATTCCGAACCGATGTGGTCACTGAAACCAATCAGCGGGATTTGTTTTTAAAAAATGCACCACAAAGTTATATGGGCTTATTTCTTGTTCCGCAAGTCATTGAAACCGGAGAATAAAAATATGCATCATAAAACCCTTGTTGCATTAAGCGCAGATCTTCAAAATAAGAAAATTTCAAGCACCGAATTAACTCAACATTTTTTGCAACGAATTAAATTATACGATTCTCAACTTAACAGTTTTGTGATCGTAACAGAAGAACTTGCATTGGCTCAAGCCAAGACTGCTGATCAGCAAATTGCTAAAGGCAATGCCCATCCACTCACTGGTATTCCGATTGCCCATAAAGATATTTTCTGTACCCAAGATATTAAGACGAGTTGCGGGTCAAAAATGTTGGATAATTTTATTGCTCCTTATGACGCCACTTGTGTTTCAAAATTAAAAAACGTGGGCACGATTTTAATTGGCAAGACGAATATGGATGAATTTGCCATGGGGTCGTCAAATGAAAATAGTTATTATGGGCCTGTTAAAAATCCTTGGGATACCAAAAGAATCCCTGGTGGTTCGTCAGGCGGCTCGGCTGCAGCGGTAGCGGCTCGATTAATTCCCGCAGCAACAGGCACTGACACGGGCGGTTCAATTCGTCAACCTGCGGCATTGTGTGGCATTACCGGATTAAAACCTACCTATGGTCGGGTTTCACGCTATGGAATGATTGCATTTGCTTCAAGTTTGGACCAAGGTGGAATATTGGCTCAAACTGCAGAAGATGTAGCGTGGATGCTGGAAGTGATGGCCGGTCATGATCCACAAGATTCTACTTGTATTAATCAACCAGTGCCTAATTATAGTCAATTGCTTAATCAGGATTTACAAGGTTTGAAAATTGGTCTACCGAAAGAATATTTTGGTGAAGGATTAGATCCTGCAATTGCCAAAGCCCTGGACGAAATGATCCATTCATTAGAAAAACTCGGCGCCACCATCACCAAAATTAATTTACCGCACACGCATTTAGCTGCCTCAGCTTATTATGTGTTGGCGCCTGCCGAATGTTCATCTAATTTAGCTCGTTATGATGGTGTTCGTTATGGGTATCGTTGTCAAGATCCAATCAATTTAGAAGATTTATATAAACGTTCGCGGAGTGAAGGATTTGGTCCAGAAGTTAAGCGTCGAATATTAATTGGCACTTATGTCTTATCTTCAGGCTATTATGATGCTTATTATCTTCGGGCCCAGAAAGTTCGGCGGCTGATTCGTCATGATTTTGTAGAAGCGTTTAAACAAGTGGATGTCATTCTAACCCCAGCCACTCCGAGTGTGGCTTTTAATATCGGTGAAAAAATGACCGATCCGGTGGCCATGTATCTGTCTGACGTTTATACGATTGCAGTTAATTTAGCTGGGATTCCAGGCCTAGCATTACCCGTTGGCTTTAGCCAAGGATTACCCATCGGTGGACAATTGATTGGCAATTATTTCGATGAAGGACGTTTGCTCAACGTCGCCCATCAATATCAGCAACACACGAATTGGCATCAACAAGCCCCTGAAAATTTTAAGAATTAAAAAAACCGTCATCCCGCGGCTTGACCGCGGGATGACACGATTACCGCGGATAATAGGACCACGGCGGGTTGAAGGTTAAAGAGAATTGCATAGCATTGTTGAAAACCTTTCGCTATAATAACGCCTTTTATTGCATAAATTTGATTCAGATACGGAGCATTGATGGGTGTCGCGGTTTATCAATTGGTTTTTTTCATTTTTACGGCAGGATTATTGGGTTCAGCAGTAATGGTCGTTTTTTCGCGAAATCCCGTGCGTGCATTATTATTTTTGGTCCTTGCTTTTTTTTGCAGCGCCGTGCTGTGGATGCTGCTTCAAGCAGAATTTTTATCACTGGTACTCATTTTTGTCTATGTGGGTGCGGTGATGACCTTATTCTTATTTGTGGTGATGATGCTAAATATAGATCTGGTCACTTTAAAAGAAGGTTTTGTCCGTTACCTACCCATTGGCTTATTAGTGCTGGTTTTATTCGTAGGCATTATGCTATTTGTTTTAACTAAACAATTTACCATAAGCTCCGTATTTCCAATTAATCACGGTATTAATTATAGTAATGTGGGTGTGGTCGGCACCAAATTATTTATCCGATATATATATGAGTTTGAAATTGCCGGACTTATTTTATTAGTAGCGATGGTAGCGGCTATCAGTTTGGCTTTTCACGGTCGTAAGGGTAATGCGAAATCTCAAAAAATCGACAAACAATTACAAGCACATAAGTCTCACCGGCTTGCGGGTGGTTAAAATGAAATCGGAGGTTGAATGATACCACTTAGTATTTATCTAATTATTGGTGCTATTTTATTCGGCTTAAGTTTTACCGGTATCATTATCAATCGTAAAAATATTATTATCTTGTTAATGTGTTTAGAACTCATGTTGTTGGCAGTTAATACTAATTTTGTGGCTTTTTCCCAATATTTAGATCTCAGTGATGGCGCAGTGTTTGTCTTTTTCATCTTAACTGTGGCGGCTGCTGAAGCAGCTATTGGTTTAGCTATTTTGGTTCTATTGTATCGCCAACGCGGTAGCATCAATGTTGAAACCATGGATTTATTAAAAGGTTAAATTGTGATCCGTACTATCATATCAATCATTGTTTTTGCGCCCTTGCTAGGTGCGTTAATTGCAGGTTTTTTTGGCAAAGTCATTGGCCGCACAGCGACCCATCGTACTGCTATCACTTTGGTATTCGTTTCTTTTATTGGTGCATTAATCATTGCTAAAACGGTATTGATCGATGGCCACACTGACAATATGGTTTTATACCATTGGATTGCCGACACCCATTATCAATTTGACGTAGGTTTTCTAATCGATCAACTGACGGCGGTGATGATGCTAGTCGTGACCTTCGTTTCTTTACTGGTGCACATTTACACGATTGGTTATATGCATGACGATCCCGGATACCAACGATTTTTTAGTTATGTTTCATTATTTACTTTTATGATGTTAATGCTGGTGACCGCTAATAACTTTACGCAATTATTTTTTGGTTGGGAAGGGGTTGGCTTAGTTTCTTATTTGTTAATCGGATTTTGGTTCAAGACTGAACCGGCGGCCAATGGTAGTTTTAAAGCATTCTTAGTTAATCGAATCGGTGATATGGGATTTATTTTAGGCATTGCCATGATATTCGCTTATTTTGGCAGTTTAGACTATGATGCAGTATTTTCTAATGTGAGCTCGATCTCGGCAACGAAAATTACATTATTTGCGCATACGCCATGGTCGGTGATCACGGTGATTTGTATTTTATTATTTATCGGCGCGATGGGGAAATCAGCCCAAGTGCCTTTACATGTGTGGTTACCAGAATCCATGGCGGGTCCAACGCCAATTTCCGCATTAATTCATGCGGCAACCATGGTGACTGCAGGAATTTTTATGGTGGCGCGAATGTCGCCTTTATTTGAGCTTTCGCCGGTTGCATTGAGTTTAGTTTTAGTTATTGGTGCAACCGGCGCTTTATTCCTAGGTTTATTAGCATTTGTTGAAAATGATATTAAACGTGTTATTGCTTATTCGACTATGTCGCAACTGGGTTATATGATGGCCGCCAATGGCGCATCCGCTTTTTCCGCAGGAATTTTTCATTTAGCGACTCATGCTTGTTTTAAAGCTTTATTATTCTTAGCAGCAGGCTCAGTGATTATTGCCATGCACCATGAGCAAGATATTCGTAATATGGGCAATTTACGTAAATATTTACCCATCACCTATATCACTTTTTTAATAGGTTCTTTGGCGTTGGCGGCTATCCCGCCTTTTTCGGGGTTTTATTCAAAAGAAGCAATTATTGAGGCCGTGCAGCTCTCACACATTCCCGGTGCAGGTTATGCTTACGTATGTTTGCTATTAGGAAGTTTCGCCACTGCTTATTATATCTTTCGCGTGTTTTTTTTAGCTTTTCACACCGAAGAACGCATGGACAAACATATAAGACAACATTTGCATGAGCCTTCTTGGACTATGACTTTACCGCTCATATTACTGGCCATCCCGTCCGCAATTTTAGGTATTAGCTTAGTGTATAAAATGTTGTTTAGTGACGCGCCTTTATTGAATCACAGTGTCACAGTGGCTTCGCAGTATGATGTCTTGCATGAGATGGCCGAGGAGTTTCCTGGGGTTTTCAATTCCATTTGGCAATCATTCATACACCTGCCAGTGTGGTTCTCAATCTGTGGCATTGTTATGGCTTGGTTTACTTGTGTGCGGATGCCTATCATTCGCGATGTACTCGCCAAGCGCCTGTCATTATTTCGTTTTATTTTAATAGCAAAATATGGTTTTGATAGTTTTAATCAGCATGTAGTCGTGCCATTGGTGCGAATGATCAGTGAATTCTTTTATAAATGGACCGATAAAAAATTAATCGATGCGGTGGTGGTCGACGGTTCAGGTCGAAATGTGACTCGACTGTCTCAAAGATTACGCCGTTTGCAAACCGGTTATTTATACCATTATGCGTTTGTGATGATGCTGGGATTATTAGGATTTTTGTGTTGGTTCTTATTATAGGAAAAATATGTTAAGTGGATTGCCGATTCTAAGTTTATTAATCTGGCTACCGGTGTTGGCTGCTATTGCAGTGCTTTTTGTCAAAGAAGAACGTGCTAATGTGGGGCGTTATATTGCATTAATCGTGATGTTAATTAGCATCCTATTGTGCATTCCTTTGTATGCAAATTTTAATGTTGAAACAGCTGCTCTGCAATTTACTGAGCATCTTAATTGGGTCCCAGTTTTAAAAATTAACTATGATTTAGGCGTGGACGGTATTGCCATGCCATTAGTTATTCTAACTTGCTTAACTACCTTGGTTATTATTTTAGCTTCATGGACAATGGTCCATGAAAAAGTTTTGCAATATCTAGCGACATTTTTAGTGATGCAAGGTTTTATGGTCGGAGTTTTCGCCGCCGCAGATTCCATGTTGTTTTATTTCTTTTGGGAAGCTACTTTAATTCCGATGTACCTTAGTATTGGTATTTGGGGCGCACAAAATCGTTCTTATGCAGCGATTAAATTTTTTCTATATACCTTTTTTGGTTCGGCATTATTACTTATTGCCTTGTTATATTTACGGTTTAAATCCGGCAGTTTTTTAATCACTGATTTTTATTCACTTAAAATAGCTCTCTCGGTACAAATCATCATTTTCATTGGTTTTTTCTTGGCATTTGCTATTAAAGTTCCGATGTTCCCATTACATACTTGGTTGCCTCACGCTCATACTGAAGCGCCGACAGGAGGTTCCGTTATCCTAGCTGCTTTAATGTTGAAACTAGGCGGATATGGTTTTTTGCGGTTTACTTTGCCAATTGTCCCGGATGCGTGTCGATATTTAGAATGGGTCATGATTGTTTTATCCTTAGCCGCTATTTTGTATATAGGTCTGGTTGCTATTGCTCAATTTGATATGAAACGTTTAATTGCTTATTCATCAGTGGCACACATGGGCTTTGTCACTCTAGGTTGTTTTGCACCTTTTATAATTATTGAAAAAACTTCTAATATCTATCATGCAGCTTTGGGTATTGAAGGGGCAGTGGTGCAGATGATTGCCCACGCATTTGGCTCGGGAGCGTTATTCTTGGCGTTCGGCGCCCTTTATCAGCAAATGCACACTCGATTAATTAAGGACTTTGGTGGAGTGGCCAATACCATGCCCATTTTTGCCTCCTTCTTTATGTTATTTGTGATGGCTAATGTGGGTTTGCCTGGCACGTCTGGCTTTGTTGGTGAATTTTTGGTGATTATGAGTTCTTTTCAATCTGGTTTTTGGGTTGCTTTTTTTGCCGCTTCTACACTCATTACCGGTGCCGCTTATAGTTTATGGATGTATCGGCGGGTTTTTTATGGCCCAGTTGCTAATGAAGACGTGCGACAATTACATGACATTGGCAAAGTCAATATAATAGTATTCAGCATCTTGGGCGTTTTTATTTTATTAATTGGCGTATTTCCGAAATCTTTACTCAATGTCGTCCATGTGACCGCAGATCATTTGATCCAATTAATGATGCAGTCAAAACTATAAGTGGAGGGAGTTTTTTTAATGAATCCTGCAGTTACAAATTTGTTACCAGTTTTACCTGAAATATTCTTAGCCGTTATGGTTGCGGTGACGCTATTAACGGGGGTTTTTTTACCAAATCGTCGGCTTTTACCTTATTTTTTGGTGCAAATTAGCTTGGTTATTGGTGCATGTTTAACTTGGTATAGCTATTATGCATTTGGAAAAACTCCTACGTTTGCCTTCTCCCATTCTTATATTTTAGATTCATTTGCAGTGGTGTTGAAATTATTTGTTTATCTAATTTCTTTTGTCACATTTATTTATGCACGGCGTTACAATGAAGATCGGCATATTATCAGTAATGAATTCCACGTATTAGGTTTGTTAGCGACATTAGGGATGTTAGTCCTCATTTCTGCTTACAACTTATTAACTTTGTATCTTGGTTTGGAGCTGTTATCTTTACCATTATACGCTTTGGTCGCGATTCAACGGGCCAAAATGCGTTGCGTAGAAGCCGCAATGAAATATTTTGTGGTCGGAGGTTTGGCCTCGGGGATGTTACTTTATGGCATTTCTATATTATTCGGTGTAACCCATAGCTTAGATATAGCGACGATTGCTAGTAATATTAAAACACTCCCTAATCACCAAGATGTCATGCTCATTTTTGCTTTGGTATTTGTCGTGGCGGGTATGGCTTTTAAATTAGGCGCAGTTCCTTTTCATATGTGGGTTCCAGATGTGTATGATGGCGCCCCAACTTCGGTGACGATTCTATTGGGCGCCACACCTAAAATTGCTGGGTTTGCCTTATTTGTGCGGATACTTGTCGAAGGTTTACCAGATTTATTTAGTCAATGGCAACATATGTTAGTGGTGATTGGCATTTTATCGATTGCCCTGGGCAATGTGGTGGCCATCGTCCAGGTGAATATTAAACGCATGTTGGCATATTCCTCCATTTCACACATGGGTTTTACTTTATTGGGTTTGGCGGCTGGCACCGAGGCAGGTTACACCGCTGCCAATTTTTATGTGATCACCTATAGTCTTATGAGCTTAGGTGCATTTGGCATGGTTGCTTTAATGAGTCGTGCTGGTTTTGAAGCCAATGATATTGAAGACTATGCAGGCTTAAATCATCGTAATCCATGGTTGGCTTTTATGATGTTATTGCTGATGTTTTCAATGGCCGGCGTTCCGCCACTCGTAGGTTTTATTGCTAAATTAAGTATTTTGAATGCCATAATCCAGGTGAATTTAACCTGGGTAGCAGTTATTGCGATTATATTTTCAATTGTTGGAGCTTATTATTATATTCGTATCATCAAAGTGATGTACTTTGATCAGCCGTTAGAAGCTGAATTGATTTCTTGTCCTAGGGATACCAAAATAGCGATGAGTGTCAATGGTCTTGCCATTCTGCTGCTCGGAATTTTCCCCGGAGCCTTATTCAGTATCTGCAAAGGTTTGTTCTAATGAATTCCATATTCCCCTCTCCCGTCCGGGAGAGGGGAATATATTAAGATTTATTATTTTTATAGACTACACTTAAAATGATAATGGGGGGAGTCTATTTATGCAATTCAAACAAGAAATTAGCCTATTGGGGTTAATGTTGGTAGGGATAGGCAGTATCGTCGGATCGGGGTGGTTGTTCGGTCCATTATATGCCGCCCAAATTGCCGGTCCTGCGGCTATTATCTCTTGGGTCCTTGGTGGAATACTCATGGTCGTCATTGCCCTCACTTTTGCTGAGCTGGGTAGTGCTTTTCCAGTTGCTGGCAGTATGGTCCAGATAGCCCAGTATAGTCACGGACCTCTGGTGAGTTTTATGATTGGTTGGATGGTTTGGATTTCTAGTGTCGCAGTAGCGCCAGTGGAAACCATGGCTATCATCCAATATGGAGCCAACTACATTCCCGGGTTGGTGACTAAAGTTCAAAACGTAACGGTACTAACTAAAACCGGTATCGCCCTCAGTGCAGTCATTATGTTAATTATGTGTGGACTTAATTATTTCGGAGCACGTTTTTTTAGCCGTTCAAATAATGTTATTACGGTCATTAAAGTCATAGTACCCATCGTTACCTTTTTTTTATTAGTGATCATTAGTTTTCATCCCTCCAACTTTGTTGGCAAGACCAGTGGTGGATTTATGCCTTATGGATGGCATGGTACTTTAGCTGCATTACCATTGGGAGGTATCGTTTATTCTTTAATAGGCGCAACAACGATATTGCAGTTGGCTGCAGAAACCAAAAATCCGCAACGAAATATTCCGTTAGCCTTAATTGGGGCTACTATTGTTTGTGCGATTTTATATGCATTGATCCAGTTTGCTTTTGTCGGCGCATTACCTCCAGATTCTTTAACGCAAGGGTGGAATAAACTACATTTTCCAGGAGACAGCGGGCCTTTTGCTGGTATTTTTATCGCTTTGGGAATGGCATGGTTTGTCATCATACTTTATGCAGATGCCCTTATCTCACCATTCGGCACCGGCTTTATTTTTACTTCTGCAACTGCGCGTGTTAATTACGGGCTCAGTAAAATTGGTTTTTTCCCGCAATGGCTTCAGCAGTTAACCAAAAAAGGCGTACCGACGCGAGCTATTTTGGTCAATTTTTTGGTAGGACTCATTTTATTTTTACCATTTCCTGGTTGGCAAGTCTTAGTTGGTTTTGTCATTTCATGTTTTATTATCTCTTATATTATAGGGCCAATTGCCTTGGTAGCTTTACGTAAAACCCAACCTAATTACCCACGGCCATTTCGTTTACCTTGGGTGAACGTTATTTGCTTGTCAGCTTTTTACTTCTGTAACTTATTAGTTTTTTGGACTGGATGGCATACCGTATCGAGAATGATGCTAGCCATGCTCCTAGGTTTTATATTTTTTGCCTTCTATTGTTATAAACATAAAAATGATGTTTGGAAAAAGCAATGGCGAGTTTCCTGGTGGATTTTTCTTTATATTATTTGCATGGCCATCATTTCTTATTTAGGAACATTTGGCAAAGGTATAAGCTATTTACCCTTTGGCGTAGACTTTGCGGTCATTGCGGTTTTAACCATCATAATATTCTACCTGGCGGTCAATTTAAGCCCCAAAAACCCTACATTATCCCCTTAACTCCGAATTCTGACGCCCATCCATAGCTTGATTTTTCCAAGAGATTGCGATATGATCGATCCCTTATTGCGGGGTGGAGCAGTCTGGCAGCTCGTCGGGCTCATAACCCGAAGGTCGTAGGTTCAAATCCTGCCCCCGCTACCAAACATTGACTTAAAAGGGGAAAGGGCCGTAGGCCCTTTTTTATTGCGTCTTTTTTTATTGCGATAAAGAATAAATGATGACACATGAGCTTGAAGCGATTATAGAACCTGCCGTAACCGCTTATGGCTATGAATTATGGGGCTGCGAATGGTCGAGCGTTGGCAGAGGTCAGCAGCTTTTGCGTGTCTATGTCGACAATGCTGAAGGGGTTAATGTAGATCAATGCGCTAAGATTAGCCGTCAAATTAGCGCAGTATTGGATGTAGAAGATCCTATAGAGGGCCGTTATTACTTAGAAGTTTCATCCCCAGGTATCGAGCGGCCTTTTTTTAAGGTAGCTCAATGTCAAGGGTATCTTGGCCATACCATTTCGGTCCGTTTAAAAGTGGCGAAAGCAGGTAGACGCAATTTTAGTGGAACCTTGCAGGCAATTGAAAATGAGCAAATATATTTGCGACTTGAAGATCAAACCATGCTGGAATTAGCCTGGCGTGATATAGACAAAGCCCATTTAGTGGCAAAGAGGTGATGCTATGAACAGTAAAGATATTTTATTGATGGTACAATCACTGTCCAACGAAAAAGGAGTGAGTGCCGAAGCCATTTTTCAATCGATTGAAGCGGCGCTTGCCACCGTGGCTGCCAAGCGCTATGGCGATGAAGACGTAAATATTCGTGTCACTATTGATCGTAAAACTGGCGATTACGAAGCCTATCGATGTTGGACTGTGGTTCTGGATGATGAATCGTTAGAAGATCCAGCTCGAGAAATGTTATTGACTGAAGCCCAGAGTATAGATCCTGAACTCAATGTGGGGGACGTGGTCGAAGAGCGCATTGAGCGTCCTGAATTTGGCCGTATTGCAGCACAACAGGCCAAGCAAGTCATTGTCCAAAAGGTTCGCGAAGCTGAGCGTGGCAAGATTATTGATCAATACCGAGCCCGCCTCAATGAACTGGTGATTGGGGTGGTGAAAAAAGTCACCCGTGAACATATTATTTTAGATATGGGTGACAATGCGGAAGCATTATTGCCGCGTGAAGATATGTTGCCGCGCGATGTATTTCGAATAAACGACCGTCTGCGTGCATTATTATGCGCAGTTCGGGAAGGCAAACGCGGCCCGCAATTAGCAGTGAGCCGTACCCATCCACAATTTTTGGTGGAACTCTTCAAAATTGAAGTACCGGAAATCAGTGAAGAAGTCATTGAAATTAAAAGCGCCGCTCGCGATCCAGGTTCACGTGCTAAGATTGCTGTTAAAACCAATGATGGTCGTATTGATCCAGTTGGTGCTTGTGTCGGTATGCGTGGTTCACGTGTCCAAGCAGTTTCGAACGAGTTAGGCGGCGAACGGATAGACATTGTCTTGTGGGATGATAATCCAGCGCAATTCGTCATCAATGCCATGGCGCCTGCCGAAGTATCATCGATAGTGGTTGATGAGGATACCCATAGTATGGATATCGCTGTTACCGAGGACCAGTTATCGCTAGCTATTGGCCGTAACGGTCAAAATATTCGTTTGGCCAGTGACTTGACTGGATGGAAATTAAATGTGATGACTGACAAAGAAGCGGTTTCCAAACACGAAGGTGAGACTGAGCGTGCTAAGAATTTGTTTATGGAAAAATTAGATATCGATGAAGAGATCGCCGAATTATTAGTTGGCGAAGGTTTTAGTAATTTAGAGGAGATTGCATACGTGCCGACTGCGGAACTTGCTGCTTTAGAAGGATTAGACGAAGAAGTCGCTGGTGAATTGCAACAGCGCGCCGGTGATGTTTTATTAACCCAAGAAATTGCCACTGAAACTGCTCGCACTGGAGTGCAACCCGCTGCAGATTTATTGGCGCTTGAAGGGATGACTGAAAAATTGGCCATTCGTTTAGCTGATAAAGGTATTGCCAATCGTGAGGATTTAGCGGAACATTCCGTGGATGAGCTCACCGATTTATTCAGTGATCTTGATAAAAAAACGGCTGCAAAATTGATCATGCAAGCGCGTGCTCATTGGTTTGATCAATAATAATTAAATGAAATATTGTAATAAATTTTTTAAAAATAAAAATTATTTTCGTAGAAAATGCTCTACGCTATGGGGGATCGTAAGGGGGAGCAGCGCGAAGCGCTCCCCCTTCATTCCGAGCAGAACAATGAATAAGGGTAACTATGGTGGATATTAGAGATATTAGTGTCATCGAACTTGCAACGTTAGTGCATACCACTCCTGAACGGCTATTAGAGCAATTGCAAGAGGCCGGTGTTGCGGTGACTGATATCAATCAAAGCATTTCTCCTGAACAAAAGCGCCAATTATTAGGGCATTTGCAAAAAGTGCGTGGTGAGGAGGCTGCGAATGGTAAAAAGCGCGGTAAAATTACCTTGCAACGGAAGAGCGTGGGTGTGGTCAAGCAAGGTAAAAAAAGTGTTAACGTGGAATTTCGTGCCAAACGAACGATAACAAAGCCCACTCCACCCCCTGCTGAAGCGCCTCCTGGAGTAAAGCCCACTCCGGCCATAGAAACAAAAAGTACTCCAGCTGAAAATGCTCCTTCTGCAGAAAATCAAGAAGGGGTTTCAGCTGAAACTCCTGCTGCCATCCCCGCTCCTTCCGAACCAAGCAAAGAAGAGACAGCGGTGACATCTGTTCGCGCTAAGAAAAAAGAACGGGAAAAGGACAAAGAAAAAGAACGTGGTCGACGCGGCGATACGCGTGAACAGCGGCGTCCTTTCCACGACGAAGAAGAACCTGAACAAGATTTGATGTTTACCAGTAAGCACCATAAGCCGCCTCGACGCAGAAAAAAAATAACCAAAGAAGCCTATCCATCAAAAAACACCGTATCGTTAGAACAAAGTTTTGCAAAACCGACTGCCCCTATTGTCCATGATGTTCCCATTCCAGAATCGATTACCGTCGCTGAATTGGCGCGCAAAATGTCGGTTAAAGCCGCAGAAGTCATCAAAGTGATGATGAAAATGGGAGCGATGGTCACTATTAATCAAATTCTAGATAAAGACACGGCCACTCTAGTGGTCCAGGAAATGGGTCACAATCCTAAACAAATGCAGGCTACCTTAGAAGAAAATTTGGTGATGGCGGATGAAATATCTGATATTGAACCAGTCACTCGAGCACCAGTGGTCACGATTATGGGACATGTGGATCATGGTAAAACCTCTTTGTTGGACTATATTCGTCGTACTCAGGTGACCACGACGGAAGCAGGCGGCATTACTCAACATATCGGCGCCTATCGTGTACAAACTGACAAAGGCACGATTTGCTTCCTAGATACTCCGGGTCATGAAGCGTTCACAGCCATGCGCGCCCGCGGTGCTCAATGTACCGATATTGTGATATTAGTGGTAGCTGCCGATGACGGGGTTATGCCTCAGACTGTTGAAGCCATTCAGCATGCAAAAGCCGCAAAAGTGCCAATTATTGTGGCGATTAATAAAATGGATAAATATGGTGCCGATCCCGAGCGCATCAAAACTGAATTGACTCAACATGGCGTCGTAGCTGAAGAGTGGGGGGGTGACACTATGTTTCAACCTATTTCCGCTAAAACTGGTATGAATGTTGCGGAGTTATTAGATCGAATTTTATTACAATCAGAAGTTTTAGATCTTAAAGCAATCCCAACTGGGCCGGCTCGAGGCATTGTGATTGAATCACGTTTAGATAAAGGTCTTGGACCGGTTGCAACTGTGTTAGTGACCCGCGGGGAGTTACACAAAGGCGATATCGTTTTAGTTGGTCGCGAATACGGCCGGGTGCGGGCGATGATCAGTGATCTCAGTCAGGATTGCCTAGTGGCAGGTCCGTCTACACCAGTCGAATTGTTAGGTTTGTCGGGAACCCCCACCTCTGGAGACGATATGATGGTGGTGTCTGACGAACGTAAAGCTCGAGAAATTGCTCAATTCCGTCAAGGAAAATATCGGGAAGTGCGCTTGGCTAAGCGTCGCACTGCCCACTTAGAGGGTTTATTTGATCAACTCCAAGAAGGTAAGCGTGCCATATTAAATGTGGTGCTTAAAGCAGATGTACAAGGCTCAGTTGAGGCCATTTCCGATTCATTAATTAAGCTCAATTCTGATATCGCTAAAATCAATATTATTGCCAGCGGAGTAGGTGGTATTACTGAATCAGATATCAATTTAGCCATTGCCTCGCAAGCTATTGTGATTGGTTTTAATGTTCGTGCTGATTCCAGCGCTCGCCAAACAGCGGCCAATGAAGGGGTTGATTTACGCTATTACAGTATCATTTACACCTTACTAGATGAGGTAAAATCTGCGCTCAGCGGCTTATTATCACCTACTAAACAAGAAAAAATTGTGGGTTTAGCAGAAGTACGTGAAGTATTTCGTGCCACCAAACATGGCACTATTGCAGGCTGCATGGTAACTGAAGGCTCTTTACGACGCACATTACCGATTAGAGTATTGCGCAATAACGTCGTGGCCTTTGATGGGCACCTAGAGTCGCTTCGCCGTTTTAAAGATGACGTCAGCGAAGTCAAACAAGGCAATGAATGCGGTATCGGCATTAAAGGCTTTAATGATATTCGAGTCGGTGACCAAATTGAAACTTACGAAATCGAGACCATTAAACGAACTTTAGCCTAAGAATTTCGCCAAAGGTTTATATATGCAAACGCAGAACATTCAATTTTGGCTCAGGTTAAACGAAAAAATGTCCGAGCAAGCGGAGCATACTCCAGTATGTGAGCATTGCGAGGGCATTTTTCGTTTAACCTGAGCCAAAATTGAACGTTCCTATCCACAAGGTAAGCTTTTACGAATGCCTAAATCTTCAAAGCGCAATCGCCAGGTCGCCGATCTTATTCAGCGTGAGTTATCTTTGGCGCTACGCCAGGAGATTAAAGACCCACGCTTAGCCGATGTGACTATCACCGATGTGATTGTTTCTGCCGACTTACGTCATGCTAAAATTTATTTTACTTTAATAAAAGATAGTGAACTTGAAAATGTAAAAACCGCCTTAAGCAATGCAGCTGGCCACTTTCGCCATATTATTGCTTCGCGTTCGCAATTGCGTTACACCCCTTCATTAATTTTTTTTTATGATGAAATGATAGCGCATGCTGAACGTTTAAATCATTTACTAAAAGAAGTGGATGCAGAAAAAAAAGATGAATCCGAAAACCCCGACTAATAAACGCTCGTTGAATGGGATTTTATTATTAGATAAACCCACTGGCATGAGTTCTAATATGGTCTTGCAAATTGTTAAGCGTCTGTTTGCTGGACGAAAAGCTGGACACACTGGAAGTTTAGATCCTTTAGCCAGCGGTATGTTGCCATTGTGTTTTGGCGAAGCCACTAAATTCTCACAATTTTTATTGACTGCCGATAAAACTTACCGAGTGACCGCACGGTTAGGTGTGCGCACCGCCACCGGTGATGCGGAAGGAGAAGTGATTAGTGAACGTGAGGTCCCGCTTTTTTCAGAGCTTCAGTTGGATAAAGTTTTCGATCAATTTCGCGGGCAGATTGAGCAAATTCCTTCAATGTATTCCGCATTAAAACATCAAGGTCAACCTTTATATAAGTTAGCGCGACAAGGGGTTACTATTGAACGGCAAAGTCGGCAATTAACGATTTACAAACTCGTGATTCTTAATGCTACTAAAGATACGGTTCAATTTGAATTGCATTGCAGTAAAGGAACTTATGTGCGGACTTTGGTGGATGATTTTGGTGAAGTTTTAGGTTGTGGCGCGCACATTACCGAATTAAGGAGACTCACTGTCGGTGCTTTTTTAGAATCGCAAATGATCACTTTAACAACTTTGCGAGCTGAAAGGGAAATGGCTGCATCAGCCAGTGAGCTAGATCATTATTTATTACCCATGCAATCGGCTATCGATCATTGGCCGCAATTAGTGTTAGCAGAGAGTACTGCTTTTTATTGTCGCCAAGGCAACCCGGTCTTCGTCCCGCAAGCACCATTAAGCGGATGGGTGCGTTTATTCGATAAACAAGGTCGATTCATAGGCATCGGCGAAGTCCTGCCAGACGGAAAAATCGCTCCTCGTCGTCTATTACAACAAGTTTGAAGGGAAAACCGCTCTCAACCAATCGGCTAGAATTTTTATATTGTTAATTGCGTAAAATTCTATGAGTTGTTGTTGACTGACATAGTTCCTAAAATAATATTTTAAAAATTTTCGCGCCTGTAAAATAGCCGATCTATCATTTTCTAAATTAGCTAGTTCGCCAACATGCGAAAAAAAAATCTCAATGATCGAGTTTAAATTGGGAGGATGATAAATTTCTCCAGCAGATTCTTGCATTAATTGTTGGTATAACCATGGTTTACCTGTCCCAGCTCTTGATATCATGACGCCTGCACATTGAGTTTTTAAAAAAAGCGTTTGTAAACTTTGAAAATCAAAAACATCGCCATTGCCGATAACCGGAATCTTCACCTCTGCCACAATTTCCGCAATCTGTTCCAAATGGCAGGCCACATCATAATCTTCTTGCCAATGACGGCCATGAACAATAAGAGCATCTGCTCCAGCTTGTTCTATCGCTTTAGCGACAGCTAAATGATTTTTATCGTGAGGGCTATTACCATCCACTCTAATTTTTACGGTAACCGGCTTTTGAGTAGCCGATTTCATGGCCTCAACGATTTTGGCAATATGATAAGGGGTACTCAATAAATAGGAACCTGATTTTTTTTGGCGTATCTTGGGTTTAGGACAACCGCAATTTAAATCAATGAGGTCGGCTCCTAGATCGCTGACCATAGCGGTTGCTTCTTTAAGAACTTGAGGGCTGTGGCCTGCTAACTGATAACACAAATATTTTTCTACTGGATCGCGATATAAATAGCGTGATTTTTTATTGCCGCGGTGAATTAAATCTTGAGCCGAAATCATTTCGGTAACTGAATAAGCGGGCGCTAAGAATTGGGAAAATAATTTTCTAAATGGTGCGCAGCTATAACCGGCCAACGGTCCCTGAATTAAATTAGAAGCAAAATGTAACTGCCCGATCTGCAGTGATTTTATAGACATAAGACTCCTGAATTATAACATCCGGCGAGACCGTTGTCCGATAAATCGTCGTCCCGCAGCAGTAGCTGTCATCCCTTGACCGCAGGATCCATACTGACTTGCAAGCTTGCATGGATCCCGCGGTCAAGCCGCGGGATGACATAACTGTGCTCGCGGGACGACGGTTTTAAGCAAGGATTTTAATAATTTTGTTTTCTAATTGACATAAATCCTGACTAAATAAACGAATTCCTTCGGCTAACTTTTCAGTGGCCATGGCATTTTCATTCATTAACCAACGGAAATTTTTTTCATCCATTGGTATTTTTTGCTGAGTTTGTCGTTTGCAAAGCTCAGGTTCTAAACGCCGTGGTAGATTTTCATTGACCTGTTGTAATTCCGCTAAAAGTTGCGGGCTAATAGTTAAAAAATCGCAACCTGCCAAAGCACGTATTTGCTCGAGGTTGCGAAAACTTGCACCCATCACCTGAGTAGGATAATTAAAATAATGTAGATAATTATAAATTTTTTGCACTGATAAAACCCCAGGATCGTATTCTTCATTAAAATCGGTGCTATTTTTTTTGTGCCAATCATAAATTCGGCCAACAAATGGCGAGATCAAAGTGACTCCTGCCTCTGCGCAGGCAACAGCTTGCGCTAGATCAAACATCAAAGTCAAATTACAGTGGATACCCTGCTGTTCTAATGCATAAGCGGCTTGAATGCCTTCCCAGGTAGCTGCCACTTTAATTAAAATCCGCTCACGCCCTATTCCGGCTTGCGAATAAAGATGAGCTAATTCTTGTGCCTGATGGACAGTTGCCAATATGTCAAATGATAAGCGCGCATCTACTTCTGTAGAAACTCGTCCAGGAATGTATTGCAAAATTTTAACACCGAAATTAATCAATAATTTCTTAATCGCCCAGTGCATTTGTTGCTCAGGGTCCGTGCTTTGTTTTTTGCTCCATCCTACAGCCTCATCAATCAAGTCTTTATTTTCTTCGGAAGCCGCTGCTTTCAGGATTAAAGTGGGGTTGGTAGTCGCATCCTGTGGCTTATATTGGACGATAGCCCCTATATCGCCGGTATCCGCCACCACCGTGGTTATTCTTTTAAGTTGTTCCAATTGATTCAGCATTTTACTTTATTTTAGGATATATTAAGCTCTTTTCCCATTAACATGCCAGTATTGGCAATCTGTAAAAAATAGTGGACAATTCTCCAAGGTTAAACTTTTTAATTATGACAAAAACCAAAACTAAAACTGCTTATTTTTGCCGGGAATGTGGTAGCGAATTTCCTAAATGGCAGGGTCAGTGTTCTGATTGCAGCCAATGGAATAGCTTAATTGAAGCCCCGGTGCATAAAAAAAATCCCCAAGCGCGAATAACGGGTTATAGCGGTAGTGAAGCTAAAATTACCGCCTTATCTGCGGTGACTACCCATCAACAATCAAGATTAATGACTGGATTGGCGGAATTCGATTTGGTTTTGGGTGGAGGCTTAGTCTCTGATTCAGTGGTTTTAATTGGTGGTGACCCTGGCGTTGGCAAGTCGACCTTATTACTGCAAATTTTAGCTCAGCTACCTTCTGAATATCGTCCGCTCTATGTAACAGGAGAAGAATCCCTCCAACAAGTGGCCTTGCGCGCAAACCGATTGGGAATTGAAGCCCAGCATTTAACCTTATTAACCGAAACCAATGTTGAGCAGATTTTAGCTTTGGCTGCCCAGCACCAACCTAAAGTGATGGTCATTGATTCAGTGCAGACGGTGCACACGGATTTGATATCTTCCGCACCTGGGGGGGTCAGTCAGGTCAGAGAGAGCACCGCCCAGTTAGTACAATTTGCTAAACAAAAAGGCATTGCCTTGTTCCTCATCGGTCACGTCACCAAAGAGGGTGCGATTGCCGGGCCTCGTGTTCTTGAGCACATGGTCGACACAGTTTTATATTTTGAAAATCAAAACGATAGCCGTTTTCGAATTATTCGGGCGATAAAAAATCGTTTTGGGCCGGTCAATGAATTAGGGGTGTTTGCTATGACTGACCAGGGTCTTAAACAAGTCAGTAACCCTTCGGCCATTTTTTTATCTCGCTATCAAACCCCCGTTTCTGGAAGTCTGGTCATGGTGACTTGGGAGGGTAGCCGGCCATTATTGGTAGAGGTGCAGGCCTTGGTTGATACCAGTCATTTAGCCAATCCGCGCCGTCTTACGCTTGGGTTAGAGCAAAATCGTTTATCCATGTTATTAGCAGTTTTGCATCGTCATGCGGGAATTGCGACCTATGATCAAGATGTGTTTGTCAATGTGGTGGGCGGGTTACGGGTGCTAGAGACCGCAGCAGATTTAGCGTTAATCATGGCGGTTATCTCTAGTTTACGGAATAAACCGCTGCCGCCTGATTTGATTGCTTTTGGTGAGGTGGGATTAGCGGGAGAAATAAGGCCTGTACCCAGCGGCCAAGAACGTTTGCGGGAAGCAGCAAAACATGGTTTTAAATACGCCATTGTACCTAAAGCCAATGCCCCGAAAATTAATCCACCAGGAATGAAAGTTTTGGCTATCGAAAGGTTGCAAGAAGCTTTAGAATATTAGCCAGGATGGATAACGGCCTTCGCCGGTATCCAGGGCTGTCGCATTAACCCAACTGAATGTCATTAATGAGCTATAACTTGAGGAGCATTTTATTTTATGTACAACTATGATTTAAATGTAGCAGTTTACGATCCAGAATTATGGGCGGCAGTGGAAGCAGAAGCAAAACGCGAGGAGGAAGTCATTGAATTAATTGCTTCTGAAAATTATGTCAGCCCTTACGTGTTAGCGATGCAAGGATCCGTTTTAACCAATAAGTACGCCGAAGGTTACCCTGGAAAACGATACTATGGGGGTTGTGAATTCGTAGATCAAGCTGAACAATTAGCAATAGACCGAGCTAAACAATTATTTGGCGCCGCATACGCTAATGTGCAGCCGCATTCCGGTTCGCAAGCTAATGCAGCAGCTTACATGGCGCTGGTGAAGCCTGGGGACACCATTTTAGGGATGTCACTAACCGAAGGTGGACACCTAACCCATGGAGCTAAAGTTAGTTTTTCTGGCCAACTATATAATTCGATACAATATGGATTAAATCAACAAGGCGAGATCGACTACGATCAAGTTGAACATTTGGCGCAGCAACATAAACCAAAATTGGTGGTGGCTGGGTTTTCAGCTTATTCGCGTCGAGTAGATTGGCAACGTTTTCGGGATATTGCCGACAGTGTAGGCGCTTATTTGTTTGTCGATATGGCCCATGTTGCTGGTCTAGTGGCTGCGGGGGTATATCCTTCTCCGGTTCAAATTGCCGATGTCACCACGACCACCACCCATAAAACTTTAAGAGGCCCACGCGGTGGCATGATTTTAGCAAAAGCCAATCCAGCGCTAGAAAAGCGCCTCAATAATGCTATTTTCCCTGGTTCTCAAGGTGGCCCCTTGATGCATGTTATTGCAGCGAAAGCGGTAGCTCTCAAAGAAGCCATGGAACCAGAATTTAAATTCTATCAAGAACAAATTATAGTCAATGCCCGCGCCATGGCTGCGATAATGATCCAACGCGGTTACAAAATAGTGTCAGGTGGTACAGATAACCATATGTTTTTATTGAGTTTGCTAAATGATGAAATCAGTGGCAAAGAAGCGGAAGAAGTTTTAGGTCGCGCTAACATCACTGTCAATAAAAATACAGTTCCAGGTGAAAATCGATCACCATTTATAACCAGTGGGATACGAATTGGAACCCCGGCAATCACGACCCGTGGTTTAGGAAAATTGGAATCAGAGCAATTAGCGCATTGGATTTGTGAAATATTGGATGATATTCACAATGAAAAAGTAATCGCTGAGATACGTTCAAAAGTAATAGAAATGTGTCACAATTTCCCGGTCTATTCTGAATAACTTCCCCTGATATTACCCCTCTTCCTCTGGGAGAGGGGATAGGAAAGAAAGACTCTTAACTTGACGACTTTCTCGTCCACAGGTAGAATTCTACACAATATTATTGTTTTTGGCGGTAATCCTTTTGTTTTGTCCTTATTGTTCCACTCAAGAAACCAAAGTCATCGATTCTCGATTAAGTGATGAGGGCACTCAGGTGCGACGTCGTCGCGAATGCGTGAGTTGTGGCGAACGTTTTACCACCCTGGAAACAGCAGCCTTAGCGCTACCACTGTTAATTAAACGCGATGGCAGGCGCTGTGCTTTTGAAACAGAAAAGTTGCGTATGGGTATTGTCAAAGCAGTTGAAAAGCGGCCGGTCAGTTCTGAACAAATTGAAGGAGTAATCCGCCGGGTCATCCATCAATTACGTGCAAGTGGCGAACGCGAGTTGACATCGGAGCGGTTAGGGGAGTTGGTTATGAACGAATTACGTTCTTTAGATAAAGTTGCCTATGTAAGGTTTGCTTCCGTATACCGTAGCTTCCAAGATGTGGATGCCTTTCATAAAGAAATTCAACGATTGATGAAAGCTGATGATTGAAAAGACTCGGCATAGCAAACATTATTCGCGCTGTGCGGCAGTGCAAGCATTATATCAGTGGCATCATACTCAACATGGTGCCGCTGAAATTATTCAGCAATTTTTATTAGAAAAAGAAAATTTAAAACACGCCGATCGAAAATACTTTAAAAAATTAATTGAAGGTGTTCTCGAAAATCTGCCAAGCTTAGATCAATTATTTATTCCTTTTTTAGATCGAGACCTGAAGGTATTGAATCCAGTGGAATTAGCCATTATTCGTTTAGCAGCTTTCGAATTGGCGCATTGTCCGGAATTACCCTATAAAGTTATTATAAATGAAGCATTAGATATAGCTAAAAATTTTGGTGCCGATCAAAGTTATAAATATGTGAATGCAGTATTGGATGCACTAGCCGCAAAACTAAGAATTCACGAATACCCTCTCCCGGATGGGAGAGGGGAAAAGTCATAAAGTCAGTAACGGTATCGGCTCATCTTCTATTTTTAAAATTTGTCGTAAGCGATTTTGCTCATTGGGGGAATAAGCTTTATGGGAACGAAATAGACAACCAAAAGTGCCAAAACGACCCATTTGCCATTTTGTTTTTAAAAGTTCGATATGCGTTTCCAATTTTTCAATATCAATAGCGGTTTTATTAGCACCGATATAAGTTCCAAAAATAATAACTAAACAACCGTAATCAAGTAAACTAAACTTAAAATCCAGCTGCGCATACTCTTTCAACATGGTTTGAATCCTCCAAAAACCAGCAAATAATAAAACATATGATTTTTGAATTCGCGACCAGAAATTTGTCCAGGCTGCAATATACCGATGATTGCAACAAACACTTTGTCGATTTACCTCGGGGATAAATAGCTGGTGAGCTGGATTAGCAAGATCCTTATCGACAATAGTTTGATTCAGATGCTGGCGATACAATGCCGCTACTCCAATTCCAAAAGATCCGCAGCTGATGGCCAATCCCCAGTGATAATTAGTAAAATAATTAAGAGAAAAGATAACGCCGCCACCACTGATGAATAATTCTATCAAGACGTCGATATAAAATTTTGCAGGTAATCTAATCTGTCGGCGATGTTCATCAGTAATTAATAAATATTTATCATTAAAATATTTTTTGCTAAAAGGTAAAAATCTTATAAAAAAATTGGTTAAAAATACCGATGCGCTAGAATATTTTATTAAAAAAATCACCTCGTCTGCTTTGATTTGGAATTCAAAAGCTTCCTTGAGAATATTAACCACAGAAAGTAGATAAAGACCACCGATTGTTGAATAATATCCAGAGACAATAAAATACGATTTGAAAACTTGCAACGAGGCACAGGGACTGGAAACAATTCTTTTTAAACTTTTGACCGGATTAATTAGACAATTTTTAAATAGTTCGATACTATTGAAAATAATATCGGCATAATAAAAATGAGAGTAGCTAATGCCCAAGAGTGTACCAATGGAAGCCAAAGCAAGGCCTAAGGTTTTCACTAAAACAGGTAGATAGAATACCAGCATATAACCGGCAGTCCCATCTGCCGATAAAATCGCAAATGTAGTAAAAAAAAGAGCGTTGAGTAATAATTTAAATATATTTTTTAATACCGAACTCCAACTAAATGATTTATCCTGGCGGCTATATTGTGTGAATAAGACCGAAACCAGTTTTTCATAAATAACTTGAAAATTTTCTGCAGGGATTATACCTAAAGTATCATTTGCCCACCGATGTCCAGCTAAATGAGCGGCAAAAATATAACAAGCAGTTTTAGCTCCTTTGCTGATGGAGTTATCATCATTGATTTCAACAATTAATTCGGTCAAGACATTAAAGGTCAATAAAAAACCGTAATAACCATTTGCGATGTTTCCAACCTCCGCGCCAAAAGCCAAAAAATAAGATAAATTTTTTATAAATGTATGTGGATATTGATAATAGCTCCCTGACTTTTCTTCTTCAGACAAAGAAACAGTTTCAGTTTGATTATACTCTTCAATGCTTCTATACATAAGTTTTGGCTTTCAGGTATCTAAGCTCTTGTCGCATAAATACAAATCCTAATTGGCTAAGTTATTCAGATGAGACACTCTAAGAGGTATTTATTTTGGAGTCAAGTTCGCAACTTTGAAGAGCCTCATTCATAAAGCCATCCGATTTTTCTGAAATTCTGATATTTGATTTTTCATCATTTTATTAAGTTATTGATTCTTTGTTAATTTTATTGTCGGTTATTTAATCTTTCATTAATATAAGCGTTGTATGATATTTTATATTTAAGTAGAAATATAATGCGTAACCTATTAATAAGCCTATATTCAAATATTAATCGACAATTTTCCAAAATTGCATTACTACCAGGTCAAATAACAGGTGTTTATATCCAAGATGAAATTCCAGCCGTGACTACAGACCTACTTATCAGCGCTCGGCATGAAGTGTGTATTACCTTTTATAAGTTTTTTGCAGATTCACATGCGGGAAAGGAGATTATATGTGCTCTGCGCGATTTACAAAAATCTTTGTCAGAAAAAGATAGTAAAGAGCAGGTTGTTGTTAGAGTTTTACTAAATAAGCGGGGTTTTCCAGCCACCGTTTTTTATAAAAAAAATAATAGCACTGGCTTGGAAGAATTAGCGCGTGAAATTAATAATAAAAATTTTAAATTAGAGGTTCGTTACCATTCTACCAGCGCTTTCGGGACCTATCATTCAAAATTCATTATTGTGGATGGTGAGTACTGCTTATTAAGAAGTGGTGATCCGGCTCCCCCTAATAATCCTGATAAACAGCAACTTGAGACTGCTACTTTAATTCGAGGGGGAATTGTAAAAAGTATTTACGAGGATTTTATGGCCTGTTGGCATCAAGAAGGGCATGAGACTAAGTTAAAAGCAGATAGAATAGTATTCCCGTCTGAAGATGAACAAATATTTGCTTTGCGAGTTAGAGAGTCTGTTGTTCATCAATCCCCCGAAAAAAAATCATCTACTCTGATTAAAGTAAACTCTCCAGCGATTCCAGAGGGTCATCTGTTATTTTTAGCAAAAGCAGCTGATGGGAATAAACTTAAGAGTCATGATCTATCACCTTTTAAATTAGCATTAATTTCTGCAATTAACGATGCTAAAGATAATATAAAAATAATAACACCAAATTTTAATGATCAGGATATTATTAATGCGCTTGTTAAAGCTTGCAATCGTGGTGTACATATTAAAATAGTAATGGGAAAATTTCATAATGAAAGTTCAGAAAGATTTGGGGGAGGAACAAATGCGAGTTGTATGGCCGCATTAGTTAAAGAAGTTAATCAAGATAAGCTAATCAATTTAAAAATTCGTTGGGCAACTTTATCTGAATTTGATTATTGTAAACACTATTGTGTTGATTTATTGACACGGCAGATTAAAAATTTAAAGATATCTGAAAAAACCACTGATGGTATTCTTTCGCGGAAGATCCAAATTTTTGAAGATTCATTAATCAGACTCAATGCGGCTTCTTCAATTTTAGAAATTAAAACAGAGTTACAAGCATTAAAAGAAAATAAAACCTTAGCAATTCAGCGTTGTATAAAAGCATCCACTTCGTATACTATAGTTCTAGAGTGTCTCGATCTTATTAATAAAAGAGGATTTCTTGACAGCAAGAATGAAAGTCAATCACGAGAGTTAGTTGAACATGGCCGTACTCATACTATACACGGCAAATATAGTTGCATTGATGATAAAATTGCCATTGTTGGATCTTCTCCCTTGGATTACCAGGGAACAATTTATTCACGTGAAGCGGATCTTGTGATCGATAACAAAAATACAGCCAATTTATTAACAGAAAAATTCTTTAATGATAAGTTTTCTTTTGGACGAGATTATTTTGTCGATTACTGTATTAAGAAAATTTATGATTTTCGTTTAGATTTAACTGAAGAGCATAAAGAACTGGATGATTATGCGATGTTATTGTCTCATCGGCTTAAAAAACCAGGGGTTGAAATTCATGATGTATACGACATCTTTAAAGAAGAAAAAATGGATTGGCAAGAACGCTCTGAAGTTTTTGCCGAATTGCGTAATCAGATTTTGAAATTTTGTACTGAAGTATTGCATATAGGTGAGAATTTTGATGAGCAATTAGATAAAGAATTTGAAAAATTAACCATCGAATTAATCGAATACACAAAAATAAAAGATACAGATAAAGTCTTGCATGTTATGAATGGTCTATGAAAAAAATAACAAAAAATAAAAATTCCTTAAGTGGATTTTTCATATCTGATATAGAGAAAAAACGGAAAAATATTTCTAATGCTGTTATATCAAGGCAGACTGAAGAAAAATGTGCACAAGCTAAGAAATTAATCATTCTTTTAGAAAACAGGCTACGGGTCTTGTCGGCCATTAAAAATGATCCTAAAGTAACGGAAATTTGCCGCCAACATCGGCAGCGTATCGCTGCCCTACAGGCTGTTTTGTAACCATTCACGTGAGGTGAAAGAATTTGAAAAAGGATTTTAAGGCAAAATCCGTTTTAAGAATCGGCCGGTATGAGAATTTTTATGTTTGGCAACGTTTTCAGGAGTGCCAGTCACTAGGATCTGCCCACCCCCATCTCCGCCTTCGGGGCCGATATCGATGATCCAGTCAGCCACTTTAATCACATCAAGATTATGTTCAATGACAATAATGGTATTCCCTCGGTCTCGTAAGCGTAATAATACAGTTAATAATTGTACTATATCGTGAAAATGCAAACCTGTGGTGGGTTCATCAAGAATATAAAGTGTTTGACCCGTATCACGACGGGATAACTCTTTTGATAATTTGATCCGCTGGGCTTCGCCTCCAGACAATGTAGTGGCGCTCTGGCCCAAGGAAATATAGGATAAACCTACTTCGATTAAAGTTTGTAATTTGCGCGCTACTTGCGGAATTGCATCAAAAAAAACTCGTGCATCTTCAACTGTCATCGACAATATGTCGTGAATACTTTTGCCTTTATATTTTATTTCTAATGTTTCGCGATTATAACGTTTGCCTTTGCAAACGTCGCAGGTTACATAAATATCCGATAAAAAGTGCATTTCTACTTTAATAACTCCATCACCTTCGCATGCTTCGCAGCGCCCACCTTTGACATTGAAACTAAACCGACCTGGGCCGTAACCGCGGCTGCGTGCTTCTGGTAGCATGGCGAATATTTCCCGGATCGGGGTAAATACTCCAGTATAAGTTGCGGGGTTAGAACGGGGTGTGCGCCCAATTGGACTTTGATCGATGTCCACCACTTTATCTAGAAATTCTAATCCGGAAATTTCATTAAAATGTCCGATAAAATCAGGAGAAGCGCCATTTAATTGCTGCGCTGCATAAGGAAACAGAGTGTCGTTCACCAAACTAGATTTTCCAGAGCCTGAAACGCCAGTGATACAAGTCATTAATCCAATCGGAATACTCACATCCACATTTTTTAAATTATTGCAGTTGGCGCCAGTGATTTTAATGACTTGACGACAGGTATTGGGAACACGTTGTTTAGGAATAGCGATAGCCATTTGTCCTGATAAATATTGGCCTGTTAAAGATTTTTTATTTTTCTTAATATCATTCGGCGTACCTTCTGCAACAATATAACCACCATGGACACCTGCTCCGGGTCCCATATCGATCACATGATCGGCGGTGAGAATGGCTTCTTCATCATGTTCCACGACAATAAGCGTGTTGCCCAAGTCTCGTAATTGCGTAAGCGTACCCAGGAGTCGTTCGTTATCACGTTGGTGCAAACCAATGGAGGGCTCATCCAGTATATACATGACGCCTACTAAACCGGAACCAATTTGACTGGCTAGCCGAATGCGTTGTGCTTCACCGCCGGATAAGGTTTCAGCACTGCGGCTTAGCGTAATATACTCAAGACCGACATTGACCAGAAAGGTCAATCTCGCATTGATTTCTTTAAAAATTTTATCCGCGATTTCGGCACGATTTCCAGTTAGTTTAATCTCAGAAAAAAATTTTAAGCTTTTACCAATAGACATGGCGGTAATTTCTGGCAAACTTTTATTTTCCAAAAATACGTTTCTTGCTTCTTCTCGTAACCGTGTTCCTCCGCAAGTTAAGCAATTTTGAGTACTTAAATATTTAGCCATTTCCTCGCGCACGGTATTTGAATCAGTTTCATGATAACGCCGCTCCATGGTGGGAATGACACCCTCAAAAGCATGGGTGCGTTGCACAACTTTCTTATTATGAGTCAGGTAATCAAATTTTATTTCTTCAATGCCGCTGCCCATTAGGATAACGTGCTGGAAACGTTTAGGTAGATCCATAAAGGGAGTGTCGATATCAAAATGATAGTGTTGGGCTAAAGCACGCAACAATTGATAATAATATAAGTGTCGACGGTCCCAACCACGAATAGCTCCATTCGCTAAACTGAGTTCTCGATTATGAATAATTTTATTAGGATCAAAGTATTGTTTAACACCCAGTCCATCACAGGCTGGGCAAGCACCCATGGGATTGTTAAATGAAAATAATCGCGGCTCCAATTCTTCTAAACTATATCCACAAATCGGACAAGCAAAACGGGCGGAAAATAATCGTTCAGAACCCATTTTTGGGTCTATAAAAGCGATGCTAGCTAAACCTTCCGCTAATTGTAATGCAGTCTCAAAAGACTCAGCTAAGCGTTGGCGAACGCTTGGGCGAGTTTTAATTCGGTCGACAATTACTTCAATTGTGTGTTTTTTGCGTAAATCCAAGCTAGGAGCGTTGTCCAATTCCACAACGGTGCCGTCGATCCTTGCTCGAATAAAACCTTGCCCTCGTAATTCGCCAATTAGCTGCTGATGTTCGCCTTTGCGATCACGAACCACGGGCGCCATGATCATAATCGCACTGTCCTCAGGCAGTGCCAACACAGTGTCTACCATCTGACTGACTGTTTGTGCATTTAAATCAATGTGATGAGTGGGGCAGCGGGGTTGGCCTACCCGGGCAAATAATAGTCGTAAATAATCATATATTTCCGTTATGGTGCCAACTGTAGAACGAGGGTTATGCGAAGCGGATTTTTGTTCAATGGCGATTGCTGGCGATAAACCCTCAATTAAATCGACATCAGGCTTACCCATCATTGATAAAAATTGACGCGCATATGCAGACAAAGATTCAACGTAGCGACGCTGACCTTCAGCATACAAAGTATCAAACGCTAGAGATGATTTCCCTGAGCCGGATAACCCAGTGATCACCACGAGTTTATTGCGTGGCAAGTCGACATCAATATTTTTTAAATTATGGGTGCGAACACCACGTAGGCGTATTTGGTCTATTGATTTTTGGGGCAAATGATTTTCTCAAGCAGAAAAATCAAGTATTATACCGAAATTTATCTATAAAGAAAGTAATACATATAGTTCCCTCTTTCCTGAGGGCACCGCAAAGCGCCGTCATACCGCGGCTTGACCGCGGTATCCATGCTAGCTTGCAAGCTCGCTGGATCCCGCCGTGGGATGACGGGCCTGCGGTGCCCCTCCGGGGGTTAATTCGGTTTTGCGGAAAAGCAACTATGAAACTTAATCAAGCCAAACAATACTCAGCGGTTAGCTCCTTGGCATTGATTATGGCTGTGCGTATGCTCGGTCTATTCATGATCCTACCGGTTTTTTCTGTGCACGTGGAACAATTCAAATATGCCAATGCTGAACTTATGGGACTCGCTTTGGGCATTTATGGCCTGAGCCAGGGTTTATTACAAATGCCATTCGCCATGCTATCAGATCGCTTTGGCCGAAAACTCATGATTGCAATCGGGTTATTGATTTTTTTAATTGGAAGTATTTATGCCGCCATGACCCATAACATCTATGGCTTAATAATTGGCAGAGCGTTGCAGGGTGCGGGGGCCATCGGCAGTACGGTCTTAGCAATGGTGGCGGATTTAACAGAAGAGGAAAATCGCTCTAAAGCCATGGGAATTATAGGGTTGGGAGTTGGCGCATCTTTTGCGGTTGCCATGATGGTAGGACCCGTACTCAATGCCTGGGATGGATTATCTGGCATATTTTGGGTGACTGCAGGTCTCGCATTGATATGTTTGATATTATTATGGCTCGCGGTCCCACAGCCTCCGATCCTATTTCAAAACAATCCATTAGAAAAACATGGCCTGCCCAAGGTACTAAAAAATGCGCAATTATTGCGATTAGACGCCAGTATCTTTATCTTGCATGCTATTTTAACTTCTTTATTTATAGCTGTTCCATTGCTATTAACTCAACTCTTTAAATTAGATGGGCAAGCACAGATGCTGTTCTATTTATCAGTGTTAGTCTTAGCATTTGCTTTAATGTTACCACTGATGATAATAGCGGAAAGAAAACGGCAAATGAGGCGGGTGTTTATTGGCGCAATTGCCACCTTGTTAGTCTCAGAATTATTTTTATGGTTATTCCATCAACATCTTGCGACGGTTAGCCTATTATTGCTGATATTCTTTATTGCTTTTAGCTTTCTAGAGGCGACTTTACCTTCTTGGATTTCTAAACTGACCCCAATTCGAAATAAAGGCGCAGCCATGGGTGTCTATTCAACCTCACAGTTTTTAGGCATTTTTGTCGGCGGTAGTTTGGGAGGATGGATATTTGCACATTTTGCTATAGCTGGAATTTTTGTCTTTGGTGCAGTTTTATCACTGTTATGGTTAGGGTTAGTATTTTCTATTTCCCAACCCCCATATTTGTCAAAGGTGACTTTTAAACTGCATGAATTTGGTGAAACCGTTAACATCGAGCAGTTGGCAGCAAAAATATACGGTATTGCCGGAATTGTGGAAGTATCTATACTACAAACCAGCGCGTTAATTTCTCTGAAAATAGATCAGAATATTATTACTAAATCCCAATTGCGCCAGTCTTTAGAAAATAGTAAGCTGATCACCAATTCTTAACTGTAAGAGAATGGGTCGTGAACAAAATGGGGTTTTCTTAGCAGTAGGAAGTTAACTTTTCATAGGATGCTCTACAGTTATCCACGGATCGGGATAAGGCATAGCGTGGGAGTCCTTGGTAAGTGTAGATAATTTATTTTAGATGAGGAGATTTAATCGATGGCTAGAGGTGTTAATAAAGTAATTTTAATCGGCAACTTAGGTGCCGACCCAGATGTTCGTTACATGCCTAATGGCAGCGCCGTTGCCAATGTGACTGTGGCCACTAGTACTGTTTGGCGAGATAAACAGTCGGGTGAATTGGTTGAGCGAACCGAATGGCACCGGGTAGTGTTTTTTAGTCGCCTGGCAGAAATTGTTGGAGAATATTTACGTAAAGGATCCAAAATTTATATTGAGGGCAGCTTACGTACTCGTAAATGGCAAGATAAAACCACAGGTGTGGATCGCTTTACCACTGAAATTGTTGCGAATGAAATGCAGATGCTTGATAGTCGTACGGGCCATAGTCGTCAAGGCGAAGGTGGTCATCAAGCAGCTGATTTCGGTCATGAGCAAGATGCAATCCCAGAATTTAATCAAGGAGCAGATGATCATGCCGGTAACTTTGACGATGATATTCCATTCTAAACACTGGCATGTATTTTCCTCTCTCCCACCAGGGAGAAGGCGAGGGTGAGGGGGTATACCTCTATAGATATCTCCTCACCCTAACCCTCTCCCGGACGGGAGAGGGGAATATACCCGGGAAATAAATGGATATATCATTTATGATCAGTTATGTGTTGTTAGCAATAGCAGGTTTTGTGGCTGGTTTTATGGATACCATAGCTGGAGGCAGCGGTTTAATTACTCTGCCGGCTTACCTTATGCTAGGTTTGCCGCCACATATCGCCTTAGGCACCAACAAACTTTCCGGTACTTTAAGCGTAGGTACAGCCGCCCGAATCTTTATCAAAAAAAAAATATTTAAGCCAATGTATTGGCTAGCTGCACTGATTGCTACCTTTTGTGGCGGCATGATTGGTTCAATTTTAGTACATTTTACTAGCCCACATTTTTTAAAAAAAATATTACCTTTCATTATCATCGGCCTGGCCATTTATGTCGCGATTCCAAAAAAATATGGGGTGTTGTCTCATGCGCATTATCGTTCACCCGAATTATCCAGCGGTTTTATGGGTGCAATTTTAGGTTTTTACGATGGATTTATCGGCCCTGGGGTAGGTTCATTTTGGGTGGTTTCTTTAATGGGGTTTTACAAAATCAATATGGTGGAGGCGACAGCAGTTGCGAAATTAATGAATTTTTTAAGCAACTTCGCCGCTCTATCAGTATTTATTTATTATGGTACAGTCCATTACTTATTAGGGCTCATGGTGGCTGTCGCGATGATGGCAGGGGCCTTTTTAGGCGCGCATTCCACGATTCGTTGGGGAACAGCTTTCGTTAGACCGGTATTTTTAATTATCATCGTGAGTATTGCCATTGCATTGGCATGGCAAACTTGGTTTTAAAAGTTTCTTGTGATAATGTAAACTCTCAGATTATGTCATACCGGCCCCCGCCTTCGCGAGGGTGAGCTACAGCTGGTATCTAAAATTATAAAACTTTTATGAGAAAAAAATGGCTGAAGAACAACATAATCCTATTGATTTTGAACAAGCTTTAGCTGAATTGAATGGCTTAGTTGAAAAAATGGAACATGGTGGATTGTCTTTACAGGACTCACTTCAATATTTTGAAAAAGGTATTGGATTAATCAGACATTGCCAACAAGAATTACAAACCGCCGAACAAAAAGTGAAAATTTTAACCGCCCAACAAAAGCTCGAACCTTATCAAGCGGACGACGAGGATTAGCTCATACTGATATAAGGCTACGTTCATGAAGACCAACAACATCCGAGCGCAAGCGCTACTCATTGATGTCAATGCATGCCAGCAGCGGTTAGAACTTTACTTGCGTCACTGGTTAGATTCGGTGCAAACCCAGCAGCGCCTCCATCAAGCGATGTGCTATTCAGTTTTAGCAGGAGGTAAGCGCTTACGACCCTTGTTAGTTTATGCAACCGGCATGAGTTTTTCCGCTGATCTCAGCAAATTAGATCCTGCTGCTTGTGCCGTGGAGCTTATCCACTGCTATTCATTAGTGCATGATGATTTACCGGCAATGGACGACGATGATTTAAGGCGTGGTCGCCCTACCTGTCATAAAGCATTTGATGAGGCCACCGCTATTTTAGCAGGTGATGCCTTAGAAACTTTGGCATTCAGTGTATTAACAAACCACGATCAACCTTGGAGTCAAGAATGTCGTCTTGCTGCCATAAAAGCCTTAGCGGAAGCCGCTGGCGCAGCAGGTATGGTGGGCGGACAAATGTTGGATATAGAAGCGGAAAATCGAGCCATCCCATTGACTGAGTTAGAAAAGATGCACCGCCTAAAAACGGGTGCATTGATTAGAGCCAGCGTGCGTTTAGGGGCCTTAGCGGCTGGCTGTTTAGAGGAAAAATTGTTAGAACAATTAGATCATTTTGCAGATTTAATGGGTTTAGCTTTTCAAGTACAAGATGATTTATTAGATGTTGAAAGCAGCACAGAAGTATTAGGTAAGCGTGCTGGGGCCGATGAAGTCATGCATAAATCAACTTATCCACGTCTACTTGGAGTAAGCGAGGCAAAACTTCATCTCCAAGGATTATATGAGCAGGCCTCATCTGTGTTAATGAAACTACCTATCGATATCTTACCGTTGCAACAAATATGGCTGTTATTTCGTGACCGTCAATCTTAACCAAGTCATAATCTTCAATTTGTTTGCAGATGAAAGATTGGTCGAAAATATTCGCACCAGACTTGAGCTGATACGAGGAGCAATGGTTTGCAGTCAATTTCCAGATGGTGAAACGTATATTCGCGTGGATACAGCCGTTAAAGATAAGCATATTATCGTGGTGAGTAGTTTGGACTATCCTGACCAAAAAATTTTACCCTTGTTATTTTTTGTGGAAACAGTGAAAAGTTTAGGGGCAAAATCAGTCGGATTAATAGCACCTTATTTAGCATATATGCGTCAAGATGCGAGATTTCAGGTGGGTGAGGGCATCACTTCAAATTATTTTGCGGCTTTATTATCGCGTTATTTTTCTTGGTTGATTACTATCGACCCGCATTTGCATCGTCACCATTCTTTAAGCCAAATTTATACCATTCCGGCCCATGCTTTGCACGTGCGAAAGTTAATTGCGATGTGGATTAAAGCCAATGTTCAAAATCCTTTATTAATAGGTCCACATATTGGAAGTGAGTTGTGGGTGAGTCAGATAGCCAAAGAAATTGACGCTCCGCATTTGATAGTGGACATCGATATGTCTGAATTTACTCACTACAAGTATCAGACGCCAGTGATGGTCGATGAAATTATTTCCACAGGGAGAACAGTGTTAAGGACAGTAGAAAAATTATCTTTACTGAAGATGGAGTCACCACTAGTGATAGGTGTCCATGGTTTATTTATAGAAAATGCTTATGAGAATTTATTGAATTCTGGTATCAAGCAGATTATTACCTGCAATACCATCGCACATCCTAGCAATCAAATTGACGTGAGTGGTTTATTAGCGGAAAGTGTGCACCGATATGGAATATTTAATTAGATAGGGGTTAGTATGCAAGAATATAAAAATCTTGAAAAAGTTTTTGGTCAAATTGCCCACCTGAATCATTTGCGAGCTATTTGCCATTGGGATGAAGCGGTTATGATGCCAACTGGTGGTGGCGATGCTCGAGCCAACGCGTTAGCAACTTTGCAGTCTGTTCACCATCAATTATTAATTGATCCTAAAATTGGCGAATGGATTGTTCAAGTCAAACAATCCAAGTTAGATTCACCATGGCAACAATCAAATTTATATTGGATGGAGCGCGAGCATTTAAAGGCGGTCTGCGTACCAACAGACTTAGTAGAACGTGCGGAATTAGCAGTAGTGCGCTGTGAACAAGCGTGGCGAGTTTTACGGAGCCAAAATAATTGGTCTGAATTTGTGCCGTTATTAACCGAGAACATTCGATGTATTAGAGAAATAGCACAAATTAAAGCCGAGGTGTTTGGCATTGATATTTATGATAGTTTAATTGATGATTTCTCTCCTGGACTTTCTCAGGCTATTATTGATCCAATTTTTGCGGTATTAGAGAAGTTTTTACCAGATTTCATCCAAACTGCTGCGGCAAGGCAAATACCGCCTCTGCCTATCGAAGGTCACTTTCCTAAAGAACAGCAACGTCAATTATGTTTAAAACTGATGGAACATATTGGATTTGATTTTAATCATGGTCGATTAGATATCAGTCACCATCCTTTTTGTGGTGGAGTTCCCCAGGATGTTCGCATCACCACACGTTATTCCGAGCAGGAGTGTATCTCGGCCTCCCTAGGGGTTTGCCATGAAACTGGACATGCATTATATGAACGGGGTTTACCAGAGCAATGGTTGGATCAACCGGTTGGTCGCGCGTTAGGAATGGCAGTGCATGAAAGCCAATCATTGTTAATTGAAATGCAGGCTTGCCGCAGCGCACAATTCTTGCAATTTTTATCGCCACTGCTCAGCAAGTATTTTGGAAATAATTCGGCTTTTTCTGCTGATAATTTATTAAAGTCTTTTACCCAAGTAAAACCTGGTTTGATCCGAGTCGATGCTGATGAAGTCTGTTATCCTCTACATATTATCTTACGGTATAATATAGAAAAAAAATTAATCAATAATCAAATCACCGTCAAAGATTTACCCGAACTTTGGCATGATTCGATGCAATATTGGTTTGGATTATCAACTCGCGATGATTATTGTAACGGCGTCATGCAAGACGTGCATTGGCCTTCAGGGGCTTTTGGCTATTTCCCAGCTTACACAGTGGGGGCGATCATTGCCGCCCAATTGTTTCAGGTAGCGCAACAGAAACATCCGCAGATATTATCTGATTTGATCAAAGGCGATTTTAAGAATTTGAATGCTTGGCTACGTGAAAATATTCATAGCAAAGGACGATTGTTATCAATGAATGATTTATTGATACAAGCCACAGGACAACCTTTAACAGTTGAGCCATTTTTAACACATTTACAAAAAAGATATCTTGCTTAAATAAATATGTCAGTGTTTATAAAACTTTACCATAAAATATTAACTCGCACGATGCGCATATTTCAGTTTTTATTAGGCGCTTCGACAGTGGGTGTGCGCGCAATCGTAATTGATAATCAACAACGATTGCTACTGGTCAAACATACCTATATGCCTGAGTGGCATTTCCCCGGCGGTGGGGTTTACAGAGGCGAACCTACAAGAATTGCCGCGATTCGAGAGTTACGAGAAGAAACCGGCGTAAAAGCTTTAGGGACAATTGAATTATTTGGAGTTTATTTTCAAAAAATCATGTGGGTTAATGATTATATTGCATTATATGTTGTTAAAAATTACCAACAAACCAATGAAAAATTATGTGCTGAGATTGCTGAAGCTCAATGGTTCCCCTTGAATAACTTACCAGATGATGTTTCGATGAGTACTCAAAAAAGAATTGCTGAATATTTTAAAAATTTTCCGCAAATCGATTATTGGTAATGTCTCGTATTAGGTTTAATTAAGAATAAACTGATTATAATCCCTAATAATGCAAGCAACATTCCACCAAACATACTGATTGACATCGCATAGACAAATGAAGAACGCAATATATTAATTAAATCAGGAATTGTGGCACTAGGAAAAAGTGTTAATTGCGCAGGGCTGTAGTGAGTGCTACCGATAACAGTTTGTAAAATTTGTTGTTGATCCACATTTAATTGCATTTGCTGATGGGACAATAAATAAGTTAATCTCTTTTGACCACAGGTAATAATAATAATAGAGCCAAAAATAAGGCCAAAAGTATTGCCAATGCAGCCAAACATTGCAAATACACTGGATGCGGTGCTTAATAAATTTTGATTGACGCTTTTCATCATGGTGGTATTAAGGGCCGGAAAGCTAAGGCCGACGCCGACACCCACTAAAGCTAGAGCTAAAATGGGCAGCCCAATATTACTATATTGTGTACAAAAGCCAAAAACTAGCAAACCCATCGCAGTTGCACTCAAGCCTAAGACAGAAGGGACTTGCGGCTCAAGCCGATCGGCCAATTTACCACCCAAAACGGAAAGTAAGGCGAACATAAAAGTCATGACTAGAAAAATTAATCCGCTATAGAGTGGGGAATAATCTAAAGCATTTTGCAGATAGAGATTGCCAATCATCAAGATCAGGGTAAAGTTAAAACCGGTCACTATATAACAAAGGCTCGCGCCCAAAAATTTATAATTTTTAAATAGAGCCAATTGAATCAAAGGGTGAACTTGTCTTCGTTCATATATCAAGAAAATAAATAGCAACAGCAAAGCAAGGGCTAGTGATAATACAAATTTGCTCGAACTTATTCCCCAATTTCCAATTTGATCCAAGGCAAACATCAAAAGAAATAACGAAGTAATAATTAATATAGCGCCAATATAATCCATGGATTCTTGTAGTAGGCGCCAAGGTTCTTTTTTTACTGCCCATAAAATAATAGCAATAATCGGCAATCCGAGCGGTAAATTTAAAAAGAAAATCCAACGCCAATTGAGAAAATGTAATATGAGGCCGCCGAAAGTGGGTCCAATTGCTAAACCAATTGCAATAGAAGAAGTTAAAATTCCCAAGGCTGAGCCGCGTTTATTTTCAGGAAAAGCCATGAAAACTAAGGTATAAAGCCCAGGTAAAAATAGCGCTCCCCCGATGCCTTGCACAATCCTACCTAAAATTAGAGACCAACCTTGATAAGCAATCCCAGTGAGAGCAGAGCCGAGCATAAATAACAAAGTGCCAATCAAAAAAGTTCGACGTCGTCCAAATAGATCAGCCAGGCGTCCGGCCGCTAGCACAAAAGCCCCCCATGCTAAAACGTAAGCGCTTAATGCCCATTGCACAAGCGATAAATCTGCATTTATGGTATCAGCGATGGGAACCAGGGCGACATTGACTGCCGTCATATCAATCTGAATCATCACCCCGAGAATACAAACAGCTAATAAAATCCAGTGAGCTTTATCATTGTAACTCGGTATTTCTTCAATATTGGCGTTTTGATTATCCTGATTAATTATCATAGAAACTAATCCATCTTCTAAGTATATTATGATAAAAATTTATTATAAATAAAATTTAGGTGAGATAGTTGTAGGAAAAACTATTGAGCACCTCTTAAACCCCAATAAAGTCTCGTTTTTTAATTTTATATTTATTATACTTGTTTTCTTCATTATTACAATTGGATTTTTAGAAATTTATGAAAATTATACTTTGGGTATTATTATTTATTGGCTCGATCCAAACTTCGTTAGCGCTAGACCATCCACCAGCGACGGTATTTTTAGAAGAGCTCACTTGGACTGAGCTACGGGACCAAATTAAAACCGGTAAAACCACGATAATTGTCCCCATCGGTGGTACTGAACAAAATGGCCCAGACATGGCTTTGGGTAAACACAATCAACGCGTAAAGCTATTATCGGCAAAGATTGCACTAGTGCTTGGTAATGCGCTCGTAGCACCGGTGATTGCCTATGTTCCAGAAGGTAATATTGATCCCCCGACCTCTCATATGCGTTTTCCAGGTACCATTACCATTCCAAATGAAACTTTTGATAAAATGCTTGAATTTACTGCACTTAGTTTCAAGTCGAGTGGATTTCGCGATATCGTTTTTTTAGGTGATCACGGCGGCTATCAGGCCGATGAAACTTTAGTGGCAAATAAATTAAATAAAAAATGGGCGTCGAACGATGTGCGTGTGCATGCATTGCCCGAGTATTATCAAACTACTCAACATCAATATGTTCAGGCGTTACAAAATAAAGGGTTTACAACTGAAGAAATAGGTTCACATGCTGGACTTGCAGATACCTCATTGATGTTAGCTCTAGAACCCAGTTTAGTCCGTGTTGACCTTTTAAAAAATAATTCACCCAAACTGGGAGGGTCTGATGGCGTGTATGGCGATCCCAGCCGTGCAAGTTCGAAACTGGGACAACTCGGCGTAGATCTTATTATTCAAGATACAGTTGCAGCCATTCAAAAAGCAACTAAACGTTCTTAATATGTAGGTTTAATCGAACGATGATAGCTAAAAAATCTTTTTTTGGTGCCGCCATTGGCACTGTGATTGAATATTATGATTATGTTTTACTCTCTATGTTTCTGCCGATTTTGGCCCCTTTATTTTTCCCAGCAGACACGATTTATCAATCTTTAGTTAAAGGGTATTTAATCTTAATGATTACTATGCTTGCGCGGCCACTCGGTGGATTGTTGTTTGGATATTTGGGAGATACCTTGGGGAGACGTAAAGCGCTGTTAAGCTCAATGTACGGAATTGGCTTAGCAACTTTAGCAATTGGAATGATGCCGACTTATCAAGTTTGGGGTGTATGGTCAACCATTTTAATTGTCTTTTGTAAAAGTGTGCAGTTATTTTGTTTTGGAGGAGAATACAATGGTGCTGGAATTTACGTAGTAGAACACGCACGAAATAAAAATGAAGGATTAGTAGGAGGATTATTGACGGCCATGATGCTCGCAGGATCATTATTGGCCACTTTGTTAGGTATATTGTTTACTGCAAAATTTATGCCGGAGTGGAGTTGGCGAATTGCTTTTGTTTTAGGAAGTTTAATTGGTCTTTTTGGAATAATCTACCGTAAGGACATGGCTGAGTCTCCATTTTTTACTGCAGCCGATTTAACAAAGCAAACGCTTAGTAAAATGTTTAAGGAATATCCGATTGAACTATTAGCTGGATTTTTTATAGGTGGTAATGCAACTTTGTTGTTTACCACGGTGCTAACTTTTATTAGTCCGGTGTTAATGACCATGGGTTTGATGACTAGTCATCAATTAATGATATCTGAAACATTATTAATTTTAATTGCCATTCTAGCCCTAATATTTTGTGGAAAATTGGCTGATATTTATTCGCCAAAAAAAATAATGCAATGGGGGAGTTGTGCGCTTATTATTTTAGCGTATCCATTGTTAACTTTTATTGATAAAAAATCATTTGTTTTTATCTCGATGGCATTGCTGATTTTTATGAATGAAATGATGCTTGCGCCCTCGTCTGCTTATTTAAAAAATTTATTTGCGGTTGAGTATCGATATCGAGCCATATCTTTAAGTTTTGGTTTAGGTATGTCAGTGATAGGTGGGCTCACCCCCATCGTCGAAAATTTTCTTTATCGTTTTGCGGGACATTTTCAGGCGGCATCGATATGGTTAATCATCATCAGTATATGCACTTTTTTTACTATACATTTTTTAGGGAAAAAACAGGCATCGGAACAAAAATCCTTAATTCTTCACCAAGTACCTCAATAGATATCCTTACCCTCTCCCGGGCGGGAGAGTGGGCGTATTGAACCAAGTTACAAAGTCTCAGGCCCGATTCTATGTAGACTTTCGATGAATATTTCTTTTTTTACATGTAAATCTTTACCAAAAGGATTATCTAATAGATATATCAATAATAAAATCGCGGTGATTAATAAAGTTAATCCACCGGTAATAAACGCTTGCGACCATTGATGTTCCATGCCAAAAAAAAGTGGAAGGCTAATGACGAGTATGCCCCCACCAATCAATATGACCCATATCACCTTAGGCACCGATACGGCCGAATGGAAAATTCTGATTCTTCGCACTTCACGAGCATCTGATAAGAGACGCAAGGTTTCAGAAAAAATAGCTGCTTCACCTAAATTCTGCGGTCTATAGCGTAAAAAAATGGTTTGTAAATGAGTAAAGTTGGCTGCGGTTTGCGGACTTAGCTTGCCTTTGCTCATGGTTTTCCATTCTTGATTTATCACCGATTTCATATAGTTTTCAAGATCGGTTTGAATTTGCTGGCGCATAGGCTCTGGAAAAGCCGGTGATAATTGTGCTATCACCAGTAAACTTGAAACCTCTTGTTGCATTTCTTCGCCGACCTGATTGAATTGAGTCCAGACAACGGAGACCACAAAGGCCAAAAAAACGCCGTAAATAACGCCTTCTTGAAGGAAAATGGTAAAGGCCACTTCATGATGCTTTTGCAAAAAACTGATATGTACATATCGCCGCACAATAAAAACCATGGCGCCCGCTAATAATGCCGCTAAAAGCAAAATCAAAATTGCAGTTTTATATGTCATCAATCTATGTTCTCACTCCTTGAATGGTTAAGTGACACTCATGCCACCATCCACCATATTTAAGGATCCAGTTACATAGTCATTGGACATTAAATAAATAGCGGTTTTTGCCACTTCTTCAGCTGCTGCAAAGCGTTTAATTAACAAATTTTTTTTATAAGTTTCAAATACCCGTTTAACTTGATCTTTGCCCATATCTTCAAATAACGGGGTCATGGTAATTCCAGGTGAAATCACATTCACGCGTACCGGGGCTAGAGCGATAGCCAAAGCACGTGACAAGCCTTCAACTGCTGAATTAAGTGCAGTCAGGATCGTGGTATCTTTATTAGGTTTTTGGCTTGCAGAGCCGGAATATAAGGTGATAGAGCTTTTTTATTTAAAAGATTCATCGCATATTTAATGACTGTATACGGGCCCCAAAATTTACTATCGAAGGAGTATTTAGCATCTTCAATGGATAAGGTATCGAGACTGCCAAAACGGACTTCACTACCCGGTAATTGCAAATGATCGAAAGAGCCAATTTTTTCAAAAAAGGCTTTAATTGTCTTTTCACGTAATAAATCTAATTGAAAAGTCTCAGTGGAATTGTTTAATGCGCGTTTGGCTTTGGCTAATTTCTCGGCGGAGCGACTGGCAATAATTACTTTTGCTCCTTCATTAATAGCCGCTTTCGCAACTGCCAATCCTATTCCAGAACTGCCGCCGATAATAACAATTTTTTTGTCCTTAAACAGCACAAGTATCTCCTAGTGTTTTTATTAATTTAACCACAATCGTTGAGCTTTTTATAGTATATTATCTCGAGTAAATAAAAAGGAAGAGGAATCTATGAATGAGACAAACTTTCCCAAGATAATTTATGGGACTGCTTGGAAAGAAAATGCGACTGCTGCATTAGTGGAAATGGCAATTTTATCTGGTTTTAGAGCTATTGATACCGCTAATCAACCCAGACATTATTCAGAATCTTTGGTAGGGGACGCTTTGCTGAAATTAAAATCACAAGGTATTTCCCGAGATATGATGTTTTTACAAACTAAATTTACTTCACCAAATGGACATGATCAACGCATACCGTACGATCCAAGCGCGGATATTCCAACACAGATTGAAACTTCATTTCGATCTTCTTTAAAACATTTACATACGGATTATTTGGATTCTTATCTTTTGCATGGTCCTTATTCACGTTATGGTCTGAATGAACAAGATTGGCAAGCCTGGAAGACCATAGAGAAGTTATACACAGCTGGAAACACCAAGCAAATCGGGATCAGCAATGTCAATATCACTCAATTACAAGCCCTGGTAGAAAAAGCAGAAATTAAGCCTATGATTGTTCAAAATCGCTGTTATGCTGAGTTAGGTTGGGATAAGGAGATTCGTGAATTTTGTCAGACCTATCAAATCATATATCAGGGATTTTCATTATTGACTGCAAATATGGAAATTTTAAGTCATAAAAAAATTATGATGATCGCACAACGATTACAGAAAACGCCGGCACAAGTAATTTTAAGATTTGCCAGCCTAATAGGAATCGTCCCTTTGACCGGCACCACCAACAAATCGCATATGCAGCAGGACTTGCAAATATTTGACTTTGACTTGCCTGAGGAAGAAATCGCTGCTATTGAAATGTGTGGTGTTTATTAAATCTGACTACCTCAGAATCCTTTGATTTTCCCCTATCAAATAAAATTGATTTTATATATTCTATATAAAATCAATAGCTTATAATTAATTACTATAAAGAATGGCAGGTTTCACCCTTAAATTGTATATAAAATTTACTTATTCTGGTTAATATTAAGATTATTTTAATATAGGTTGTTTATACTTCAACAAAAAAAGAGGGGAAGAAGGGAAGTATGAAGAAACCAGAAGTACAATCAAGTAGCGAAGACTTAGAGTTACAATCTAAAATTTTAAATAAAAAAGAACAGGATAACAAAGCAATTGATCTAGCCATGAAGCTAGCTATTAAGCGAGCCATTAAGTATTTAGAACGTTTGCAAAAAAAGGAAGAATCAGTATTTTGGCAGATGATCAGTAAAATGATTAGAGAATTAAAAAACTATCGTAAGCCAATAATTGGAAGTAATTATATCGCAGATTTGAAATTGATTGCTAATTTGGTGAATGATACTAATGAAGATCCTGCTAATATTAAAGATCAAGTTAATCAGATTTTATCAATTCCATCTTCATCGCCTTTAAGGCCTCTAGCATTGGTTGCATCTGCATTTTTTACTTATGAAACTGAGACTGTAAACGAAACTTTAAAACCAGATGCTCGTATTAGTATTGCCCAAACGTTGTTAAGAAGCAAAAGCATACAACAAGCGAGTGAAAATTTAGAAGCTTTATTAAATAATCATTATAACCCAACAAACATTCTTCCACAGGAAAAAAGTTCTACTGGCAAAGAGCTATTAATTGATGCTAAGGTTACAGCATTTCCGCTGCCGGCGCCTCCTCCTCCGCGTCCTGTTACTATGCTTGATCAATATGACCGCGTTGTACAAATACTAAAAGATGATAAAGCAGATTTGGTAAAAGTGAATGATGCGGTTAGAGAATTTATGGGCAGACATGGGGCAGCATTGGATCTAGCACAAAAAAACCTCCTAAATGATTTAATTGATGAAAAGCTTCCTTCTACAGATTTTCTAAAAAAATTTCCAATTCTGAGTAAGAATATACTTGGAGAGAATGTTAATCCAATTAATATTTATTATTTTATAATTACCACTAAAGCAGATGCATTTTTAGATGGGTATGTTTCTAGAATGGGTGAAAAGTTCGGTAATAATTATGGCGACAGGTACGACTTTTACAAAGAATTATTAACCAAGAAATATTTATCAACTTTGGGTAGTCGCGATGATCTTAATAAGACAGCGAAGACTATTTTGTTTAAAGAAGCGAAATTGGAAAATAAGGCTAAGCTTGGTTCTATAGAGAGAAAAATTTCAATCGTAAATAGTGATGAAACGCTATTAGCGATTACCATGATACTTTATTATGGAACTTGTGAGAATCAATCTTGGTATAGTCGTTCAAAGTTCATTTAATTTTTCTGATCGTCTTGCTTTAGCAAAGGCTATTTTTGGAGCGAATTATGGTATCCTTACGAGTGATATTAAAGATAAATGTTTTATAAGCTTTTATCATAAAGTTTTAAAAGCGATAGAATTCCGCAATACGCTAACTTCAGCCGTTGAAAACTCCATCCTTGACAAAAACAAATGTCAACAAGTAGCGCAAGAAGCTATGCTGAGAAGAGAAGACTTTTTATCGACGAAGTCCGCACCTTATCCCGTTGCTTTTAAACGTGCTTTACTTGAGCAAATCATCCGCGAAATTTATTATAACGATGATATCTTGAAACAATTAGATATATCTGGAAGCACAATTAAATATTATCGACTAATACTTGATGCAACACTTAGTGAACAAGAAGATAAAAGAGCAATTTATGGAATTTTAGACTTTGCCAAAAACGTGTTTAATAATCCTTATAAGGCGCCATCTTTTAAAGATAATAATTTTTTTAATAAAAATATTAAGGCTGAGGAGCATCGATTAAAACTGAATTTAGAAGTTCGGTTGGCGCAAGTTTTTGGTGAGGTCAATCATAACTCTAACATGGGTACAAATTTTCGCAATAAATTTGATGCAATGCATAAAGTTTTTCAAGCTGATGACGAGCTGGTGTTTGACCCTAACTATACGTTATAGCTGGATAAATCCAAAAAATAGAGCCTTCGGTCAGACATTATAATCATTACGCAAATTTAAGTTAGGAGCTACGGGGAATTCATAATGGGAATCCTCCGATTTCTGCCTATTTAGATTTGATTAATTTTATGAACGACATAGGCTGGAACTTCGTAAGGATGACTTTCGAGTAAAGCAGCAATGACCTCTTTTAGATTTTCCTCTTCACAAACCATTTCTACTTTGTACTCTTCAATCTGTTCAATTGAATTTTCCTTACCTATATAAGGTTGACTTCCAGGTAATGCTCGAAATTGGCCGGTCCCTAGTGTCTGCCAGCAGCAGCAATCATAATTTCCTAAACGCCCAGCACCTTTGGCAAAAAGCGCTGACTTAACGCGTTCGAGATGGGATTCAGGCACGTAAAAAATAATTGAATACATAAAACCATTTTTTCATTTTTTTTAGCAAAAGTCAAAATAGATATTAGAGGGTAGAATGATTTTCTAGATATGTGGAAGCCCTGATCATCACTCCCGTTATCTAGCCAGTTGAGTTATAATAGAAAGCGTAACGAATCATAATATGCTGAAAATGTCATAACTGTTATTGGAGATAGAAATGAGCAAAGTAGTTGAAACTGCAGAAGAAATAAAGGTGAAGGCAAGATTGGAACTGGAATCAATTCAAGGGCCGCCGAAACTATCACCTATTTCAGCAAAAATGTATTTGCATCAATTATCTTCCCAACAACCGTCCAGTGCAGTGAGTGATTTTTTATCTTTATTTGATCTTCCAAGGGAACTTTCTTTAGACGTTTTTAAGGCCGGAATTCAAAAATTTGTCCAATGCGCTAATCTAAATTCTTCAAAACGGCAAGAATTTTATGGTAATCCTTACTTGGGGTTGCACTATCGAAACGATTTGGCACGGCAGTGGAACAGGGAAAATCCTGAAAAGAGCATTAGATCAGAACAGCTGGTTTCTTTTTGTCCTAAGGGCTGGGAAATTGTTTTTCTAAAAAGTTATCCCGTTTTGGTTTATAAAGGTAATAAACCCAGTCAAGCTTTAAATCAATTGCTGCAAGGCCCGACTATAGTGGATTGCGGACAATTATGTAAATTGGCCATTATCTTTGGAGCTCGTTACATACTAGGAAATAATTTTGATAAGTACTACGGTAAAACTCCGTTGTTCATTACGCCGATATTTGATGAACCTATTAAAAATCCTTTAGAACCTATAGGTAACCCATGGTATCCATTTTTCCGCAAAGTAGCCTTCAGTGAGCTTAAAACCTCTCCCACCTCGGTTTATAAGACGTATGTGTATAATCATCCTGATTATCAGATAAAACATCCGGCCGGTTTTTATGACGGAGAAAATTGCTTGGTTATGGACGGTAAATATATGATCTTTGATCCTCCTTTTAGAAAATACTACGGATTTCACTAGAGAAAATGTCGAACAATTGTTATGGCAACAATTTAACAAAAAACCCGATGAGCATGATCAAAATACTTTGCATTTATATGCGGAAAATCCAACCGTTGTCCATATCAAACTTAAAAAAACTTATGAGGAATTGATATCTTTAGCAAGAAAATTTTCTGATATTCAATTGGATGAGAAGGTTTGGAAGTTAGCAGTTCCAAAAGCTGATGAAGACATTTTGTTATTTGATTTTGACTATTTTTGTGCTTGGGTTAAAAAGAATGAAACTCCTTCGCTGACAGTTGAATACACGCCGCAGGACGAAGCAAAGTTAATTTTACCTTTAGAACTCATAGAAAAATTTCCTTACGAAAATAGAAAGATGTCATTCGCAACTTTTAAAGTAAATTCACCACTTCAGGCTAAGATCAGGAAAGTTGCTTTAAAATTTTGTGCCGATATCATGCATGGGAAGTCTTGTTGTGTGATTTTTTCAGGTCAAGCAGGTATTGGCAAAACAACCGCCGCGGTCTGCTGCGCTAAAGAATTGGCTCTTAGAAAAAAGTTTTTATGGATTTCTGAAGGAATTGTCAACAGTTGGGTAGATAAAGCCACTGATTTTGCTGATGTTCCTATCTGCAGAGAGAAAATCCGCTCATTGTTGACTGATGACATAGAGGTGGTATTTTTAGATGATATTAATCTAAACGGATATGCAGGCGAGACTTTGTTGGCAGAACTATACTCCTGGTATGTCGTTCATCCAAGAAAAGGTTTGTTGATTACTTCGAATGTAGATATCAATTTCGAAAAATGCTTTGGCGTTACAGCTTTCGGTGAAGTTCCTGTTCCATTTTTGAATTACAACTCAAAAAAATATGAAAACATCCTGATTTGTTCTGAACTTCGAGGAAATAGTTTAAGACCACAGCCGAATTATAAAATAACTGATCTTTCTGATGAGCAAAAAATTGAAGCTTTATTAGGATGTCATTCGAAACACTCCATTGGTATCATAATTAGTTATGAAGCTTATCAGGCTAAAAAACACTTATTTAATCAAGATTTAGAATTTGTTCCGGCTATTGATGACAAACTTTTGGATTCTATCCGGTTTTCTTTACGATTTCAACATACCTCAATTGCAGATTCTAAAGAATTAGATGATGAACAAAAGAAATGGTTAGAGGAATTTATTTATTATGAAGATTCAGATTTTTTTGAAGCGGTTGCTCCACAGAAATGTATACGTGTCAAGCCTTTTGAAAAAACTGAACACGCTTTTATCGCTATTGAAATCCTCTCTGAATCTAGGATGGAAATTAATTCTGAATGCTTACGCCAAATGTGGAGAATTATTCATTATGTACATGACCATGGTGGTAAAAAACTTATCGTCATAAATAGAACTTCTTTTTCACCCTCTGTTTGCTTAGAAAAAATGAAGGAGAAGATTGATGGTCGCGAAAAAGAGCGAACCATTTCCAGAATGGATACTATATTTTTCTCCCCTGATTTAACAACAACTGCAATGATGTGTTCTTCAGGCAAGAGTATAATTTCGAGCAGTTCTCCGTCGTTGTTTATTCATAAAACAGGGGCAATTAAAACTATTCCCGATAAAGTGATGGGAGAGGCTTTAACGGAGGTAGATTCTAAAACAACCGAATCTAACAGCATAGGCTGAAGCCGATACTGCCGGGAGAGAGGATTCCTAAGAAAGCTGCGGGAATTTAATTACAAATATTTCTCTTTTTGCTTAAGTGGATATTTAGATGATACCGAGTGCTTTTTAGCTGGCCGACCTTAAGCAGAACCATTTTTTCTACCAGATCCTGCAAATCACGTGTAGCAGTAGCGCGGGAAGCGCCGGTGATGCTGATATATTTTTCGGTGCTAAGGCCACCTTTGAAACCTTCCAATCCTTCACGGAACATTTTTTCTAAAGCTTTTTCCTGCCGTTCATTTAATTGGTCTTTGATTTGGTCATACAGTTTTGTTTTTTCAATCAAGAAGTCAACCGTGTTTAGAGCATAATTTGCGCATTTAGTATAGTTTCAGCAAAATAAACTAACCAGTGGGTGATTTCGTTCTTCTGATTATTTAATTCCAGCGCTCTATAATAATCTTTTCGATGACTTTGAATTGTTTGCGAGAGGGCGATCAATGTTGGATTGCCAAGACATTCTGAAAGAGATTTTTCAGCGATGGCGCGCGCTATTCGGCCATTACCATCCTCAAATGGATGAATACTGACAAAATATAAGTGGGCAATCCCGGCACGAGTCAATGCAGAGAGCGATTTTATAACTCGGTATTCTAGCATATTATGAGTTATAAACCTAGATTTTATAACTCATCCCTGGATAATCTATAAGGTTGACATTGTATTACTAAGAGGGGTATCCACCAATAAACCCAAAAGTAAGTGTGAAATTTCTTTGAGGGAATTGAACCCATACCACGGGTAATAGGGGTGACTACCGCAAACCCTAATTGTTTTCTAAAAATTGGTTATGTACAATAAGCGCGCCCTACCAATAATAGGTTATTGGAAGGGCGCTAACCATGAGGCATTTATGGATACTCCCAGACTTGGCGATCTCGTCTCTCAACGCGTCGAGATGCCCTCTATGTAAGGGGTATCGGGTGCTCTATGAAGGCCCGCGTTGATGGATCGCTGGATAAAGGCGAAACGAAATACGGAACTGGCGCGCCAGCGCTAAGCTTCCGGCTACAAGAAACGACTTTGGAGGTCTCCATGCAAATTGAGTTGCAGCAGATTGCTGCGGAACAGGGAGCTGTTCCGGGGAGTACGGACCTGCGGCGTACCGCCGCCAATCCCGATTATTGGTATCCCCTGGCTTGGTCCGATGACCTCAAGCCCGGAAAGATATTGGGGCGGCGGTTCGCGGGTGACCCCATCGCGCTCTTCCGCGGCGCGAGCGGGCGGGTGTTTGCACTCGAGGACCGCTGCGCTCACCGCCAGGTGCCACTGCACCTCGGGGTGATCCAGGGCGATGGCGTCAAGTGCCACTACCACGGCTGGGCGTATGACTGCACCGGCAAATGCATCGACGTGCCCTATCTCGGCCGGGAGCGTGTGCCGAACGGCGTCCGCTCCTATCCGGTCCGGGAGGTGGATGGGCTCGTGTTCGTCTTTCCAGGCGATCCCGTTTTGGCGGAGGGGCGCCTGCCCACCTCCCTCGGCGCCTCGCAGCGCCGCGACTACAAGACGCGGCGGCTCAATCGCGAGGTGGCATGCCACTACACGTTCATGCACGAGAATCTCTTCGACATGAACCATCAGTTCATGCATCGCAAGAACATGGGCTCGATCCGCGCGAGCTGCCTCGGGCGGCGTCATGGCGAGCACTGGGCGGAGGTCGAATACTCCTTCAGCCGCACGGCGGGCAAGTCGTCGATGGGCGAGCGCGTGATCGTCAACATGGGGCGCAAGCACGGCGACAAGCGGGCGGAATTCCGCGACCACATGCGCATCCGCACCGATTATCCCTCGCAGAGCCTGAGGGTTTGGGTGGGACGGAACATCACGGAGGACCAGGACCCGGTGTTGAACGTGTGGCTCTGCTACGTTCCCCTCGATGCCCAGCAGCGGACCAACCGCACCTTCGGCTATCTCTCCGTGAAGAAGCCGCCGATCCCGGGGCTCCTCAATCTCGCCTGGCCGTTCTTCGTCTGGTTCACGGAGCGCATCTTTCTCGAGGACAAGGACATCGTCGAGCACGAGCAGCGGGCGTTCGACGCCCAGGGAGCCGATTGGAACAACGAGGTATTTCCCGCGCTGCGGGACTTGCGCGGCGTTCTCGCCCGCTCCGGAGTGCTGATGGATCATAGCTTGTCAAAATAAGGGACTAATATGAGGCGATATGCCGATATTTTATTGGGAAATTTGGCTTTCTTCGGATGTTATCGGATATAAAAATATGGAGGCGGCGGGAATTTAATTATTGAGTTAATTGATTGTTTTTTCTTGTAAATTTATTTTGATATTTTGATAGATACCCCAAAAAATACCCCTAAAATTTTGGTACTTAAAAAAGAATTGAACCCACGGGCGGCCTTTTAAAGATTCTATTCTTACGGTGAAATTATACCATAAACTTGCCACTATTATAATCAATTTCCTGACGTCAGGAAATTGATCAAATAAAACCAGTCATAAATTTAGCATGGATTTCGTTGCTAAATAATATCTCAAGAGGTCTGAATATGGAGAAATGTCTATAATAGTGAAATTCCACCATTCTAAATTCTAGAATTTAGAATGATTCAACAATTCGCAGTTCGCAAACAAAGAATATTGATATAAAATATTTTTAAATCAATATGATAGGTTATTTTTCTCCATCCGTGATTCGCGAATTTTCTTGCGATTATGTAATTTTTAGAGGTTTGCCTGGAGGGCTGCATCTAATTTGTTTATTTTGCAACTATCCGGAATCTCCGGATAGTTCCTTCATTTAAGTTTATCTTGTGAGAGCGGGTAGAAGGGGTAACATATAAGACTTACTTACAAGTCCATAACGAAAGTAGGTATTAGATTCAATGTTAAGGCGGTTCTATCAGTGAGAGGTTATTTTGCCTGTCGGCCTCCAGGATTATTGCCGGAATGGGGTTTATTGTAAAGGTAAGATAGATATTTAAACGTCTTAAAGTTGTAACTTAAGAACGAGTTTGACGGGCGTTTTGTATGATATTAATATTATGTATATTTTATGATATTATCGTTTTTAACGAAAATTCTCTAAGATCTTTCGATATTTATCCAAAAAAATGTGTTAAAATAAGAAAATAACGATTTTTCGTTAAAAGAGGTGAGTTATGTTGAAAAGTATTAAAATTAAAAACTTTTATAGTATTGGAGAGGAGCAAGATGTATCTTTTGAGATTACGCCTAAAGATAAGCTTGACGATTCAGCACGGTTTATAGGGGCTACTCCGCTGAATGTAGTCTCCTGCCTTATTGGAGCAAATGCCTCAGGTAAAACAACAGTACTTGAGGCTATAAGTTTTCTCTTTAGATTTATCAATGAATCTTATACTACCTTGAAAAATAATGAGCCTATTCCTGTCTGCCAACATAAACTCAGAGAAAATGAGCCCATAAAAATAGAAATTGAATTTTATAACAAGGATGTACTTTACAGATACTTAATAGAATTCAACCAAAAGATAGTTCTTAAGGAAAAGCTTGATAAGAAAAATGGGCGAATGATTAATGTTTTTGAGAGTCATCGACAAGGTAGCAATATTGACATCAAAACATCTTTGAAAATTAATGAGTCAGATAAAACACGTTTTAAAGAAAGATATAATATTTCATTATTATCTTGCTTGCTAGCTACGGGGTACCTACCTGAAATACATTTTTTTAATTATTTCATATCAAATGTAAATGGTTTTAAAGAAGTTTCTTTTTCTCCATTTATTTTTAGATTATTAGAACTTTCTTCTGAAATACAAAAAGATGAGGGCTTACGTGAAAGCCTGCTTAATTTTTCTAAGGACATTGGTTTAGATATATCAGATTTTAAATTTACGCATCATTCTTTTAGAACACCGTCAAAAGAAACAGAACCAAAGCCATTACTTGAATGCATTCACAATAAACAAAATGAAGAGTTTACTTTATCTATCTTGGAGCAATCGCATGGTACTCAAAGTAGCATGTATCTTATTTCTAAGATATTGCCAATGTTTAAAACTGGAGGACTTGTTGTCTTAGATGAAATTGACTCTGGGCTACATCCCTATGTAGTAAAAAAAATAATCTCACTTTTCGAGGATAAGAGTATAAACTATAATAATGCTCAACTATTTTTTTCAACGCATCAACATCCTTTAATTAATGATAGAACAAAAACTCAAATATTTATTACTGAAAAAGAGAAAGCAGAAACCAAAATATACCGTTTAGATGATATAGAAGGTGTGCGAAATGATGAAAATTTTTTCCATAAATATTTGGCAGGAACTTATGGAGGAATTCCGAAAGTAAATTGGTTGGGTGGTAGAGGCGATTAAACATGGGAAAAAAGAAAAGGCAAAAAAATTCGACTACTTATATAGCTTATGAAGGTAAAAGAGAGGGATTAATTTTAAAAATCTTTGATATTTTATATCAACCTGATCAAAATAAGATTAGTATAATGCCTGATTTTATAAGTGGAGGTAATGCTGATGGAATTGTTGGTAGGGCATTGAAACATAATGATCGAGATAAAGTATCTGCATGGCTGGATGAAGATTTTGAGTTTAAATCTCCGCTAAGCAAAGAAATTAAAAATCGGCTCGCAAAATGTTGGGAAATCCCAGAAAAGGATATGGAAAATTTTTATGCTTGCAAATTAGGTAATCTTCAATCTAGCTATAACCAGAAAAGAAGAAAGCCATGTCTAATTGTTTCTCAGCCAGTATGTGTAGAAAGTTTGATACTTAAAATTTTAGGATATTCACTACCATTCGAGGAATGTAACCCTAAAGATTGTGATAAGCAACAAACTCGATTAAAAAATATCTTAGATGGTATGAGGCAAAGCGAAAAGAATTATCTTTTTATCAAAGACAACTAACTCGCCACTTACTCTGGATACACGAGAGTTATTTTTAAATCTGTTTTAGTTTAGACTCCTTGCTTCGGACACGGCATTTTAATAGTGTTAAGCCCCAATGGAATACCCCGTGACAGTATTACAAGGCCATTTGCATGGCTATTGGACTGAAGTTGAAGCTCGGAGCTAAAACAGATTTAAAAATAACTCTCTTATAATTTTATGAATGTCCCCTAGATAAGCACTGGCAATAGAAGGGCGGCTATGCTCGGCGACCTCGGCCACTTCTGGGCGGGCTATTTAGTCTAGTTGTAAATCTACCATGACGCAGGCCGTGACTGGTAATTCCATTTTTTCGGTTGATACCGTTTTCACGGCATATATAATAATAATGATTTTTCCATTGCTTAAAATTATAGCCGTCTGGTATTACGGAATGCGTCTTAATCTTGATGAGTGATTTTGCGCGTAGTAGTACGTCACGTTGATAGTCAGTTTGAATTGGTATAATACGATCTAGTCCGCCTTTGGTTCCCCAATTCACAGCTAAATACCCATCTTTGTCGGCTTGATGCGGTTTTAATAGCGCGGTTTCGCGCATTCGCAAACCGAAAGCGCGCTGCAATTCTAGCTGCATCGCGACTGCGGGATCATAACGTCTCTTGCCGTGCTGACTGCGTAGCAAAGCCCACTGCTTTACCATCGCGCAGCAGCTTTATTATGTTTTTCCAGCACCTCATTCAAAGTATTTTTCAAGGACATTTTTTCTTCTCCTTATTGAAGGCTTTGCCCGCTTATATGGATTCACAGGGGAAAGATAAAATAAAATGGGAGAGTGGGAGTTTAATTATGGACTTATGTGCTAGCTATTTTGTTTCACATTAATAGCAATCGAAGCGGGTTTTCGCGGTCAGAGCAGGTAATAGCTCAGTGAGTATAACTTGGTGAACGCAGAATTGACAATTTTGCCCCAGATTGAACGAAAAAATGGCCGAGCAAGCGGAGCATACTCAGGTATGGTGAGCCGCATGCGGCGAACGCCCTGCCATGTATGGCAAGGGCGGTAGTCAGCGAAAGTAGTGAAGCTTGGCCAGGACGGCGAGCTACTTAAACCGACAGCCTTCTTTTTCGTTCAATCTGGGACAAAAGTGGCAATTCCTATCCACGAAGTGAGCTATTACCAGAGCAGTGCCTTCATCGGTAATTTTCTCGCCGGCTATATTGCTAACACCTCTCGCCCCTAATGATCAGGCATTTTGTATGGAACAACCAGCATGTTTGAGCGAGAGTAGCCCCTCCATGGCGACGACATCTACTTTATTCCGATGGGCGGTTTCTATCGCACCTCGATTTTCAATTCAACCTAAAACGAGTAATAGTTCAGGGGGATTGATTTCTAAAATTGGTCGCTGGCCTGGCCAAGAAAAAAAACATCTTTTTCAAGCCGGTTAAGGGTTCTAAGCTTATGGTCTTCCATCCACTTAGCAGAGAATTTGATATGCCATTCCCGAGCGATGGATTCAAAGCTATTTTCAGGGCCTAGCTTTCGGTCACGTTTCTTTAGCTGCTTGGCTATTCCGGGGTCAATGTCTCATTGATAACCAAAATTTAGATATAGTAAATCTAGCTGAGGAACTAGAACGACTCCGAAAGGAATTTACTTCTGCACGCAGAAAGTGCGGAACATCATTCTTTGATTGGTCAAATTGCTTCAGCAGAAAACGCCGCAAGGTAAAAAAATTGGGATTAATTTTATCTGCAAGCTGAATTGCATTAAGATCATAAACATGTCCTATGAGTGTTTCATCATCTGGATGATAAGCTCGTGCAATAGCAATAATACACCTGGTGAGGCCAACCATTTTTCAATGGCTGTTTCATCTACAGAAATGCATTGAGTTGCTGATGAGTTAATGATTGCTGCAATTTTTAAAGTTTCTTCAATTAAGGTGTGGATTGACAAGGCGACACTGGGAAGATGAATATCCGATAGAGTAAATTCCACTAAAATATGTGACCTTAATCTTGCTTGAGCTGGGAAAGCAAGAGGGTAGTTAATTTCAATCCGTGAATATTGTCTTTCATTACGAACAATGGGCTCTCCAATTGATAAACCTGAAGTTATTAATTTGGATAAAATTAATGATTTAAATTGCTTTAATTTTTTTAATAGTAAACTTTTTCTAAAAGGGGTTGCCTATATTTTTAAGTTGGATTTTAAAATCGAAATCTTCCGACATGCGCTTAACTATCTTGTGTGCTTTCGCTAAACAGGTGCCACCAGCGAATATTAATCGAAAATATTCATTTTCAATACCCGAAAGGATATGAATAACTTGGGTAACATAATAATCTTTTTCAATTACTGCGGTAGGTAGTTCTAAAACATATGGGCTGGGGGCCGACCCTTCATCAATTTTACCACCAGTATCACAGGTTATTTCCCAAACAATGATGCCTGGGTCAAAATAAAATTTATCGTTCTCAAAATGAGACAGTGGGCTTGCTGGTTTTGCGCATTAGTCGTCGGGTCAACTCAATTTACTGATTCAAAAACCCGATGCGCCTGAAGAAGCTCTCTTTTTATTGTATTGTGCTGACAAATCATTATAATTCTGCTATCCCGTTGCGTTGTATAGCGACTAAAATTTTAGGAAAAAAATTATACACAAGGAGTTGTGATATGAAAACCAACCTTAAAGTGAAAGAACCCGCGCCCATGCCCAGTGATTCAGTCTCTGAAGGTGAGGAAGCAAAATACACTATTGAATACAGTGAACCCAGACCGCAGCCTATCCACCTAAAAGAAGCTAAAATCAACGAAGGCCAGGCGATCATTGAAGAGATTACCTTACTGAGTTTCGTTGACGCCCTGCCTGACCTGAGCCAGGACCAGAAAGCCTGGGAAACCCTGCAAGCCATTCTTCATCCTCAACCCACCGGCGTGGAGATCGATGACGATTTTTTATGCCCGATCACCCAATCATTGATTCGCGATCCCGTTACCACCGCGGATGGGCAAATGTATGAACGGGAAGCGATTGTAATATGGTTCAGCGAAGGAAAAACTACTTCGCCAAGTACCAATAACCCATTGGAAAGCAAAGTACTGACAGACAATGTGTTCGCTAAAAAACAGATTAATTCTTTGATAGAGAAAAATCCGGCGCTGAAAGATTCCGAAGAATGGTACTTGCCGCGCAGTTGGATCGCCGAATTTAAAATCGCCTGTCAAGTGGGTAATGAAAAGACGATCAGGGAATTAATCAGCCGTGACCGTCGCCTACTGGTATTGACGTTTAAAGAATCCTCTTTTACAGGTCAAACCGCCTTGCATTTAGCAGCAGCGGTTGCTCATCCAAAAGCGCTCGATCTGGTCATCGAACTATTGGAAAGCCGTCAAAAAGGGTTGGCGCTGGCGGCGTTGTTACAATCTAATAGCGAAGGCCGGTTACCTATCCATTGCGCAGTGCTGGCGAAACAGGATGCCCAGACTTTATTGAAATTGAGCGCACGAATGAGCAAAAAATTAGCAGATGTTGAATCACTTCCAGCCGGTTTGCCGCCAGGCTTTGACCGGCGGTCGTTGAATGAAGCCCTGGCCTGGTGTGTGGGGCAGGAAGATGTGGAAAAAATCCGCTGCTTTCTGCGACTGGGCGCTGATCCGCAGGCGAAAACGGCAAGCGGTGAAACTAGAGTATACCAGGCCGTTAAAAAAGGTTGCTCTCATAGTTTAAGGGTGTTACTGGAAGGCCAGAGCGGATCCCAATCTGGATGATCTACGCCTGGATGATTCACCCTTACATGCCGCGGTTCGCCGCGGCGACCAGGGCATGGTAACGGCATTGGTGAAAGCAGGGGCAAAACCGGATCGAGCGCTTAGCAATGGCCGGATTCCCCTGCATCTGGCTGCCGAACGAAACGGCGATGACATGCTGAAAACATTGTCGAGTGAAGTCAAAGCGTTGCCCGCCCATTTGCGCGAAGCGCAAGACGTGGAAGGGTGTACGCCTTTACATCGCGCCGCCGCCGCGGGTTCGGTCAGCGCGGTAGCCTGGTTGTTAGACCACGGCGCTAATCCGCAAGCCGTGAATGCCAACACCCAGACCGCATTGCATTTAGCAGCCCACGCCAATCGAGCGGATAGCATTGCCCTGCTTTTGGAACGAGGCGTCTCTTTGAGCGCGACAGATCAGCAAGGGAATTCCGCCTTACACGCTGCCGCTGAAACCGGAGCTAACGAAGCTGTTGTTGCATTATTAAAAGCAGGTATTGCCCCTGGATTGAAGAATAAAGCCAGACAAACGGCACGGCAGTTAGCAGAAGGCCATCATCATACCGATACCGTCAAGCAACTCGATCAAACGGTGGCGGAACTACAAGCCGCCGAAGAAAAAGCCTTAAAGGGACAGGGAATTTTAGGGATATTTTTACTGAAGCAGCAGCAAATTATTCGAGATTTACAGGCACAGAATGAAGCGCAGCAAGTGCAAATACAAAACTTACGGGGAGAGTTAACACAATTAGTTCTCGAGGAAATTAAGCCAGTCACTGATTGGCGCGGCGGGTTTTTTACGCCGACTCGCGAGGAAATGATTATTCGCCTGACTGACCGGGAAAAAATTGAATTTATTAAAGAGCAAAGAGAAATCAAACAGAAAGAAGAAGAGGCAAAACGTAAAGCGGACAAAGAAGTCAAACGTCAAGAGGAACAAAAAAAACGCCTTGATCTGCGCCCAACTTTGCTTCATCTGCAAAATAAACTCATTACGGCTTGCAAACAAGGTGATTTAAAAGGAGCGCAAGAAGCTTTCCGTCAAGGAGCTAAGCCATATCCTTTGGATGAAAAGCAAGATGAACATCCGCTGGGATCTGCAATATGGGGCATGAATCCCGAGGTAGTCAATGAATTAATTCAGCAAGCGGGCGGCGTTGCGCCGATGACCTGGGAGGAATGCGAAAAACATAATCTAAAATATTATAAAGAGGTTTTTATCATTCCGAAGTTTGACCCGCAAACTTTTGGCGAATGGAATACGTTGTTACAAAAGATGGATCCCAATCCATTTATAAGAGTTTTTCATTTAAAGAAGGCAGACGAGCAGTGGCCTGACGACAATAGTTCCAGTTGGACTAAATTTCGAACGTATGTAGGGAGAATCTGGGAAGATTTGGATAATAAGAGAAGAGATCAACCCGCGAAACTGGGTCGGGTCGTCGTGCGATGTACCGAGGAGGGGTATGTAGGTTTCAGAACACAGATTAAACAAGGAATAGAGGCCGCATCACGTCCAACAGTGGGGAAAAATTTTTAGTACATCGCTGCAATAAATTGAGTAAATCTTCTTTGCCAAAATATTTAAGCGCTGCGGATAACTAATGTTTGGTTGTAATGGAATGGTCCCTGCCACCTTTAAACCGGCTTCGAAGTGGGCCAGAATGATGTTTTTTAATCATTCCAATCAGCGGAGGAACTAGCTATGAATATTACTACAATCGGGATTGATCTAGCAAAAAACGTATTTCAACTACACGGCGTTGATGCCCAAGGCCAAAGCATTGTCCAGAAGAAAATCACTCGCAATAAACTACCCGAGTTTGTGGCCAATTTACCGCCTTGCTTAATTGGCTTAGAAGCCTGTGGTGGAGCTCATTACTGGGCCCGAAAATTCACTCAAATGGGTCATCAAGTCAAACTCATGAGCCCTCAATTTGTCAAACCCTACGTGAAATCCAATAAAAATGATGCCTTGGATGCACAAGCCATTTGTGAGGCAGTAACCCGCCCTAACATGAGATTTGTGGCGCCCAAAACTATTGAACAACAAGATATCCAAAGCCTTCACCGCATTCGCAGCAGTTTCGTCAAGCAAAGGACGGCATTGATCAACCAGATTCGTGGATTATTAGCCGAATATGGCATTGTTATTGCCCAAGGGATTACTTATGTTCGAAAAAAATTACCGGAGATTATTGAAGATGCCCATAATGATTTGAGCTGTTACGGATGGCAGCTTTTTAATGAATTACTGACTACTTTACGAGATTTAGACGAAAAGGTAGATCATTATAACCAGCAGGTTGAAATCATTTGTAAAAATAATAAAACTTGCCAACGGCTCGTTCAGATCGAGGGTATAGGGGCTTTGACGGCGACGGCTTTAATGGCTTCTATTGGTGATGCGCAGGTATTTAAAAATGGTCGGGAGATGTCGGCATTCATTGGTTTGGTACCCAAACAACATTCTTCCGGTGGTAAGACAAAGTTGTTAGGGATCAGTAAACGAGGTGACCGCTATTTGCGTTGTTTATTAATTCATGGCGCAAGAGCCGTGATTTCTCGTTCTAAAAATTTACCGAAGAAGAAAGCTCAATGGCTAGCTGACCTGATTGAAAGGAGAGGGAAAAATAGAGCGACCGTCGCTTTAGCCAATAAAAATGTACGAACGATGTGGGCTATGATGGCTCATGATGAATATTACTCTGCAGCGAAATAATCGCTGTAAAATAGAGCTAATTCACAAAGGAGATATTTAGAGTTCTAGCGAATTGCCAGTAAAATTAAGAAGAGATGGTGATCAGGTCACACTTGCTTTTTACAAAACCTGTTTTGCGACAAGGCTATTAAAAGCCGTGGTTGTGATGAGGAGTAGAAAGTACGCAGATTCCATCGGGGCTCAAGCAGTCACTGCTGACTGAGAAGCCGTATATATGTATGCAATCTCTCTGATCTCATTTTTTCGAAATTTTGCTTGACAATAGGCAGGGACCATATATGTCGCAAATAATTTAACTGGTTAATTTTTCCCCGATTGGGATTTCCCTGGGCGCAATCAGGCCGCTAACGCATAAAATTTCTCGAAGACCGGCAAGTTAGCCGCTTCACGATGCTGGCCTTTTCTCAGCATGTGATGCAATTCAATTCCGGCTAACGTCGCTTCGGCACTCTGAAAGGCCTTGAATCCCATCAGGGGATTCACTATTCGCTTAATCGCTCGATGATCCTGCTCAACCCGATTGTTGAGATATTTGATTTGGCGAATCTCAAAAAATTGACCGCTCCACCTCAATAGAATTTCTAACTGGAGATTGATCGCTTCCAACCCGGCTCTGTTGGCTCCGCTTTTATCAATGGTGACTTTGTCCGGTAATCCACTACAACCGATGGCTTTTTCCAGGAATTTTTCGGCGGCTTCACGATCCCGATTTTTTGACAACATAAAATCAATCGTCTGGCCTTCTTTATCCACCGCGCGGTAAAGGTAATGCCATTCCCCTTTGACTTTAATATAAGTTTCATCCATTCGCCAACTCGATCCCACCGGTTTTTTATGACGTCGGCGGAAAGATTCTTCGAGTAAAGGAGCGTACTCAACCACCCAACGATTGATAGTCGCATGATCGACGGCAGAACCTCGCTCGGCCATCAGCTCTTCAATATTCCGGTAACTGAGTGCGTAAGCGACATACCATCGAACGGCCATTAAAATCATTTCTTTCCTGAAATGTTTCCATTTGAAGTTGATTTCCATCTCATTGGCTTCCTGCAAATTGGTTATATTTTGGCAAGTATAACCGAATCGCCCAGTTTTTGCGACAGAACCCTCGAATATAGCCAATGGTTTGCATTGCAATAAAAACCTCTGATTATTATTATTTTTGCAATTTATTTGCTAGAAAAAGCAACCCATTGTATGTTATTTTTAGAGAGAATCAAACGGCCGTTTTTATTGCAAAGTCAGGTTAAAATATGTCCTGTGGTAACGGCAACGTCCAATTATTACGAGAAGAGTTTGTCCATTCTGGCGGCAGAAACCTTCGTTTTATGCTTATCATGGGTTATACTGTCCCTACAGAAATAAAATAGGAGTTATCCATCATGATGCAAGGGAGAATATTGGCTTCTCGATATCCAGGTAATCGTTTTTTTAATGCGTCAATAGTGCCACCATTAGCTATTCTAAGACAATCGTTATTAAATCTCACTTTGGGGCACTCATTGATGGGGAGTGCGAGACATTTTACTGGGGGTACAGCTACGATGGATTTACCGGTTGGTTATGATGATTTTCGTGAAGTAATTGAAAACAAGCTTGATTTTGTTGATAAAAGTCTATTTATCAAGGAAGTCATAGAGGACAAATCAACTAAAGCAGCAGTAATTACTCGTCCTCGCCGTTTTGGTAAAACTTTTAATTTATCCATGTTACATCATTTCTTAGCACATGAGATTGACGGAAAACCCACCCAAGGCTTATTTGATCACTTAAAAATTACTCAATGGCAGGATCTGTGTGGAGAACATCAAGGTAAATATCCTGTCATTTTTATTACTTTTAAAGGAGTAAAAGATCACCGTTATGAAGCCACTTATAATAATCTCTGTAAGCTCATGAGCCGTGTATATTTAAAACACCAAGACGTGCTTTCCAGTCCAAAATTAGCCGCTCATCAAAAAAAAGTATTTGAATCCATTGTTGAAGAGCGAGCCACGGAAGCCAGTATTCAATCTTCATTACTGGACTTGACCCATGTTTTATATCTTCATCACGGCATCAAACCATGGCTGTTGATGGATGAATATGACACCCCCATTCAAGCCAGTTATGTACATGGATACTATAAGCCCTTAATCAGTTTAATGAGGAATCTTTTTGGTGATGCGTTAAAAACTAACCCATATCTTCATAAGGCAGTGATTACCGGTATTGTGCGAATAGCAAAGGAAAATTTATTTTCAGGAGTGAATAATTTAAAAGTATTTTCAATGCTGGATTCAAGGTACAGTGAGTACTTTGGATTTACTGAAGAAGAAGTGGATTCTCTATTGAAAAAATCGCAATTAGAGGGAAACGCTGAGCAGATCAAAGAGTGGTACAATGGATACCGAATAGGCAACACCACTCTTTATAACCCTTGGTCTATTGCTAACTGCGTTCAAGAGAAAGGTAAGTTAACCCCTTATTGGGTCAATACGGGTGATAATCAACTCATTAGAGATTTGCTCGTAAGATCAAGTACAGAATTTAAAGCCCAATTCGAATCGTTGCTACTGGGACAACCTATAGAGCGTATTATTGACGAAAGTATGGTATTTGATGATCTTTTTATTCATGAATCAGCCACTTGGAATTTGTTACTGACCGCGGGTTACTTAAAAGTGATTTCGCAACGAGAAACTGATCAAGGACTGGTGTGTGTATTAGATATTCCCAATCGAGAAGTGAGAAATCTGTACCGACAAATTATTGAACGATGGCTTTCTAATGGGCATGGGGTGGAATGGTACAATAATTTTTTGAATCATCTATTGACCGGTAATCTCGATGCTTTTGAGCGAGAACTGACTAAAATAATGGAACAAACCGTCAGTGTTCACGACACGGCTCGTGATCCAGAGGCTTTTTATCATGGTTTAATGATAGGAATCACCGCTAGCTTATACCAGAGTAAAAATTACGAGATTCAATCCAATCGCGAAAGTGGTTACGGTCGCTACGATTATATGATTTTTTCTCATGATAAAAACAAACCTTCGCTTTTGCTCGAATTTAAACGAGTTGAATCGGTGAAAGATACAGAACGGCTGACCACTAAACTGGAACAAGCGGCTCAAGAAGCGGTAGAACAAATTAGAAAGACTCGATATTCAGCGGAAGCGGAAAAACGGGGCAGTACAAATATTATCAAAATGGGCATTGCGTTTTGTGGAAAGCGTTTTAAAATTTATGCAGAGCAGGGAGGCAAAGAGTTAACCACAAAACCGAGTCAACCTGCGCTAGGCTGCTAACATTGCCTAAAGCGGTTATTTTTCGCAATGATGAGAATCTCTTTCAAAGGTTCACGTTTAGTTATGTCGCTGACCCATATCTTTTTATTTAAAATTAAATTATTATTCATTAAATAGGGATTGTTATCAAATTGTTTTCAAGGAGGTGTAAGATGCATTTTTTACGTTCACCACTAGATGAAAAGGATTACCCTTTAGAGTTTAAACCTAAGCTGTTTCAGTTATCTTTGTTTATTCAAGATTCAAAAACAATCCCAAAGTATTATAAGCGGCTTCGTCAGCCGGATTCTGGAATATTAATATATTCCTTATCTGATGACCAAAAAGAAACGAAAAAATTTAAGTTCATATACAATAAGCAAAATGGGCGAGACTTCTCTTTAAATCTTTTTTTGATATCAAATTTCGATCCTGAAAAATGTAAAGAAATTAAGGGGAATGCTGTTATATTGACTAATAATAACACAGCTTATTTTGTTCTTAATGGTGAAATTGTCATGGATGAGAAACACAAAGTTGTGACAGATATCCATCGTCAAGAAATACCTCTATGCGAATCCGATCAATTAGTGAAAATTGAGTTCCCAGAAGATGCCGTTGATAAAATCATTGAAGAATCTGAATCTAAAGCAAACTATATCCATGACAAAGCATGTGAGATTGTAGTATTTCCTAAAATAAAAGAGAAAAATATAGATAAAAAACTTGCTGAAGCATTGGGGAAAAGCACTAAATATGCGAAAGAACAGGTTGAATTATTTGTATTAAAAAAAGAAGTTCAAAGTTTTATAGAAAAAAATGCTCAAGATAAAAATGATAAAGAAAAACTTAAAAAACGCTTAAAAATTGTTTTTTTAAATATTTTCATTAACAAATACGTTAAAGAAGAAAATATAGATTTCATGGTACATAAAAATAAATTATTTTATCTTGAAATTAAGAAGGCATTCATAGACTCCATATCAAATACTGTTTATAAATTTTTAATTCATGAGTTGTATGATATTCAGCATAAAACTAACATTGACCAGTTACGAAAATTAGCCCAGGATAATCCCAATGAACTTGATTATATTGAAAAAGCGATGGATAAGATGCTGGAATTTACTATCGGAATTCCACCAGTTGCAATCAAATCTAATATTCTTGGTTGCATTGGTACTATCATTAATGGTCAAAATGCCAAAAATATATTAGAGAAAGAAAAAGATATTGATATTAAATCTACACTTAAGCTAGTAAGATCGCTGTCAATTTTACATACTCTATATCAGTCAGTGGATGCATGTAAATGGCGAAATTCTATTTATGAATTTGTGGAAAAAGTAAGTTTAATTGTCGCAGAATTACTTTTTTATAAATATGGAACTTTAATTTTATCGTTAGTGAAAGAAAATGACAGTGGAGCCTTAGAGAGCAATCATCTATTGGAATTTTGTGCATTCTTAATGGCAAATCTTAGAATATCTTATAAATTTGATTATGATAAAAATAAAAACGAGCTGATTTACTCCGATGCTATGTCTCTTTTTAGTAATGATATTCTTCAACAGATATTATATGCGTCCATTCCCAATCCTAAAAAAGAACAACCGATTTTAGGAAGATTTATTACACAATTTCCGGAAATATTGGAATTGTTTAGTTTCAATATAATTGAACGAAACCCTGTAGTAATTGCTGCTAAATTTTTATGGGATCCTGCAAGTTTTGTTGCATCAGGGACGAGAACTGTTTCTAAAATTCTAGAAAATATATTTACAGATAACATTTTTACAAACATGGGCAAACCAAATCTCTTGTTTATACCTACAAAATATTTATCTATTTCTTACGTAGAATTGTTTTCTCAATCTCCAATGGTTGAATTTTTAGAATTTAAAAATTCATCGGCTATAACAATTTGGAATATTTTTATTCATTTAAAAGAAAGAACTCAACTCCCTCCCATTGTTAATTTAAATTTAAATATTACATCACGTAATCGTAGCGTAGACTATAGCGTAATAACCACTCAGCAGTGTTCTTATTTTTCTCAAATTTTAAGTACTCCCACACTAGAGTTTGTTTTAAATGAATATATTAATTTTATCAAGAGGAATGGTTCTCAAGTTACGATAAAATTGCTATCAACTCAAAAAATTGCACAAGAATTTATTCCTATTAACCAAATTCTATCAACATTGGACTCTCAAGAAGACATAAAATCATTAATAGATAGAGCAGACCGAGACATTGAATTATTGACCATGCGATTAAAACAAGCAAAATATCACAAGGCAGTTTTACGAAATTTTAAAAACTATACTTTAGTAAGTAAAAAAATAGAAAAATTATCGGGTGATTTCGACAAAGAAACTAAATACGAAATAAAAAATGGATTGCCGACTGTTCAGCAAAAAGATAAAGCCATACAACAACGTGGCATAATAACCATTGAGGACTACTCAATAACTTCTTCATCTTTATCGGGTTCACCTACTACATCGAGTTCATTACCAAGTTCCACTTTTGTCCGTGGATCCTCTTCCTCTTCATCCTCAAGTTTGTTGTCATCCCCATCTCATTCCTCCCTCTCGACATCATCTCATGTTACATTAATGGGTCAATCACAACGAACCTCAGTAGACCAAGAACAACAAAAAGTTAAAAATTTAATCTTAATTGAACGTGCGCGATCATTGGTATTTGAAAAATATCCGCCTACGCAAACGGATACAGCACCTTTAAGAGTCGATTTTTTGCAAAAGCTCGGGGATATTGAAAAAGAAACAAGATATTTGATTAATCTGGCTGCGCATGAAAAAAAACTTATAGAGTTAATTTTTGAATTAGAAAAGCTACAAATAAGTTTGGAACGCTCATCTTTCGGGTGATGGTAATACAATACTGTCATTGGGATTTTTTGTGACTAAAAAGGGTTGTAATGGAATGGTCCCTGCCACCTTTAAACCGGCTTCGAAGTGGGCCAGAATGATGTTTTTTAATCATTCCAATCAGCGGAGGAACTAGCTATGAATATTACTACAATCGGGATTGATCTAGCAAAAAACGTATTTCAACTACACGGCGTTGATGCCCAAGGCCAAAGCATTGTCCAGAAGAAAATCACTCGCAATAAACTACCCGAGTTTGTGGCCAATTTACCGCCTTGCTTAATTGGCTTAGAAGCCTGTGGTGGAGCTCATTACTGGGCCCGAAAATTCACTCAAATGGGTCATCAAGTCAAACTCATGAGCCCTCAATTTGTCAAACCCTACGTGAAATCCAATAAAAATGATGCCTTGGATGCACAAGCCATTTGTGAGGCAGTAACCCGCCCTAACATGAGATTTGTGGCGCCCAAAACTATTGAACAACAAGATATCCAAAGCCTTCACCGCATTCGCAGCAGTTTCGTCAAGCAAAGGACGGCATTGATCAACCAGATTCGTGGATTATTAGCCGAATATGGCATTGTTATTGCCCAAGGGATTACTTATGTTCGAAAAAAATTACCGGAGATTATTGAAGATGCCCATAATGATTTGAGCTGTTACGGATGGCAGCTTTTTAATGAATTACTGACTACTTTACGAGATTTAGACGAAAAGGTAGATCATTATAACCAGCAGGTTGAAATCATTTGTAAAAATAATAAAACTTGCCAACGGCTCGTTCAGATCGAGGGTATAGGGGCTTTGACGGCGACGGCTTTAATGGCTTCTATTGGTGATGCGCAGGTATTTAAAAATGGTCGGGAGATGTCGGCATTCATTGGTTTGGTACCCAAACAACATTCTTCCGGTGGTAAGACAAAGTTGTTAGGGATCAGTAAACGAGGTGACCGCTATTTGCGTTGTTTATTAATTCATGGCGCAAGAGCCGTGATTTCTCGTTCTAAAAATTTACCGAAGAAGAAAGCTCAATGGCTAGCTGACCTGATTGAAAGGAGAGGGAAAAATAGAGCGACCGTCGCTTTAGCCAATAAAAATGTACGAACGATGTGGGCTATGATGGCTCATGATGAATATTACTCTGCAGCGAAATAATCGCTGTAAAATAGAGCTAATTCACAAAGGAGATATTTAGAGTTCTAGCGAATTGCCAGTAAAATTAAGAAGAGATGGTGATCAGGTCACACTTGCTTTTTACAAAACCTGTTTTGCGACAAGGCTATTAAAAGCCGTGGTTGTGATGAGGAGTAGAAAGTACGCAGATTCCATCGGGGCTCAAGCAGTCACTGCTGACTGAGAAGCCGTATATATGTATGCAATCTCTCTGATCTCATTTTTTCGAAATTTTGCTTGACAATAGGCAGGGACCATATATGTCGCAAATAATTTAACTGGTTAATTTTTCCCCGATTGGGATTTCCCTGGGCGCAATCAGGCCGCTAACGCATAAAATTTCTCGAAGACCGGCAAGTTAGCCGCTTCACGATGCTGGCCTTTTCTCAGCATGTGATGCAATTCAATTCCGGCTAACGTCGCTTCGGCACTCTGAAAGGCCTTGAATCCCATCAGGGGATTCACTATTCGCTTAATCGCTCGATGATCCTGCTCAACCCGATTGTTGAGATATTTGATTTGGCGAATCTCAAAAAATTGACCGCTCCACCTCAATAGAATTTCTAACTGGAGATTGATCGCTTCCAACCCGGCTCTGTTGGCTCCGCTTTTATCAATGGTGACTTTGTCCGGTAATCCACTACAACCGATGGCTTTTTCCAGGAATTTTTCGGCGGCTTCACGATCCCGATTTTTTGACAACATAAAATCAATCGTCTGGCCTTCTTTATCCACCGCGCGGTAAAGGTAATGCCATTCCCCTTTGACTTTAATATAAGTTTCATCCATTCGCCAACTCGATCCCACCGGTTTTTTATGACGTCGGCGGAAAGATTCTTCGAGTAAAGGAGCGTACTCAACCACCCAACGATTGATAGTCGCATGATCGACGGCAGAACCTCGCTCGGCCATCAGCTCTTCAATATTCCGGTAACTGAGTGCGTAAGCGACATACCATCGAACGGCCATTAAAATCATTTCTTTCCTGAAATGTTTCCATTTGAAGTTGATTTCCATCTCATTGGCTTCCTGCAAATTGGTTATATTTTGGCAAGTATAACCGAATCGCCCAGTTTTTGCGACATATATGGTCCCTGCCTATTGTCAAGCAAAATTTCGAAAAAATGAGATCAGAGAGATTGCATACATATATACGGCTTCTCAGTCAGCAGTGACTGCTTGAGCCCCGATGGAATCTGCGTACTTTCTACTCCTCATCACAACCACGGCTTTTAATAGCCTTGTCGCAAAACAGGTTTTGTAAAAAGCAAGTGTGACCTGATCACCATCTCTTCTTAATTTTACTGGCAATTCGCTAGAACTCTAAATATCTCCTTTGTGAATTAGCTCTATTTTACAGCGATTATTTCGCTGCAGAGTAATATTCATCATGAGCCATCATAGCCCACATCGTTCGTACATTTTTATTGGCTAAAGCGACGGTCGCTCTATTTTTCCCTCTCCTTTCAATCAGGTCAGCTAGCCATTGAGCTTTCTTCTTCGGTAAATTTTTAGAACGAGAAATCACGGCTCTTGCGCCATGAATTAATAAACAACGCAAATAGCGGTCACCTCGTTTACTGATCCCTAACAACTTTGTCTTACCACCGGAAGAATGTTGTTTGGGTACCAAACCAATGAATGCCGACATCTCCCGACCATTTTTAAATACCTGCGCATCACCAATAGAAGCCATTAAAGCCGTCGCCGTCAAAGCCCCTATACCCTCGATCTGAACGAGCCGTTGGCAAGTTTTATTATTTTTACAAATGATTTCAACCTGCTGGTTATAATGATCTACCTTTTCGTCTAAATCTCGTAAAGTAGTCAGTAATTCATTAAAAAGCTGCCGTCCGTAACAGCTCAAATCATTATGGGCATCTTCAATAATCTCCGGTAATTTTTTTCGAACATAAGTAATCCCTTGGGCAATAACAATGCCATATTCGGCTAATAATCCACGAATCTGGTTGATCAATGCCGTCCTTTGCTTGACGAAACTGCTGCGAATGCGGTGAAGGCTTTGGATATCTTGTTGTTCAATAGTTTTGGGCGCCACAAATCTCATGTTAGGGCGGGTTACTGCCTCACAAATGGCTTGTGCATCCAAGGCATCATTTTTATTGGATTTCACGTAGGGTTTGACAAATTGAGGGCTCATGAGTTTGACTTGATGACCCATTTGAGTGAATTTTCGGGCCCAGTAATGAGCTCCACCACAGGCTTCTAAGCCAATTAAGCAAGGCGGTAAATTGGCCACAAACTCGGGTAGTTTATTGCGAGTGATTTTCTTCTGGACAATGCTTTGGCCTTGGGCATCAACGCCGTGTAGTTGAAATACGTTTTTTGCTAGATCAATCCCGATTGTAGTAATATTCATAGCTAGTTCCTCCGCTGATTGGAATGATTAAAAAACATCATTCTGGCCCACTTCGAAGCCGGTTTAAAGGTGGCAGGGACCATTCCATTAGAACCCTTAAGGGTATTTTTAATGAAATTTCAAATTATGACCAAGGTTCCATTCCCAATATAGGATTAATTCCTTTACTTTTTAGTGAATCCCTAAAAACTCTTGATAAACAAAACACTTTAATAGATACAATGATTGCCAGCCCCAAGGAGGTGTGGGCAGTACGGCGAGATTCGGTTGTAGCCAAACCACAATCAGAAGTAGAAAGATCGAATGCTTTATTTTATAGCCAGTCCTCATAAACCCTGGGGGACAGGGGCTACTCACAGAGAAAAATATAATAACCAATACCCACTACAGCAACCCTCCTTTAAATCTAGATCAGTCATCACTACTATGGAAAACCCCTGGTCGCCAAAAAAATGAAACCGGCGCGTCTGAAGCTGATGCAAAAAATCACTAAACCGAGTCATGGCGCGGCAGAAACTATTCCTTCTGATCCCAAGAAGTCGTCATGACTAGATTAATCGTTAAACGAGGGAGGCATAAGGAGGGGGGATTCTTGGCTATTCTGACGACCTCATTTAACCGACTTCCCTTGCCCAGGCTTCAGAAAATTGGCTACTATGGTTTCATTCTATAAATGAATTTTTTATGAAAATGCATGATCGGTCACTGACTTGAACCGCCCTGCCTCCAGACTCATTTTAGAATTGGAAAATACGGACTAATCGACAAAGAGACTGAGAGAGTATTTTCCAATACTAAAATAATGAAATGGATTCTCTCTCCTTTACAGAGACTTTATAAGAGCCGATAGTTTCGTTTGTTAAACTACAAAAATGTGGCCATTCAGTAATGCGGTTAGTTGCATCACGACCCACGGGCCACTATCTATCGCCGTAAAAGGCGTGCGGGTATGAGTCCAGCGCCTCATTAATCCCAGCCGTTTAATGGCCGAAATTTTCAATGGTGTAAACGGCTAAGCGTATCCCAACTACACCCTCTAGTTTTTTTCAGAGAGCTGAATAAACTGAGGAAGTAATTGTCGGTAATCGTTATCGTTAGAACAAAAGGGGATGCTGTGCAACATAGAAACAAAATATTGATAAGGCTCGATGTGATTAGCTTTGCAGACTTCTATCAGTGGATAAAGAATAGCGCCTGCTTTTGTACCTCGGGGACTTCCGGAAAATAACCAGTTTTTACGGCCAATGGCGAAAGGTCGGATGGCTATGTCTCTCGGTATTCATCACTATATCTCCTGGTGTTTAAAAAGAAATATAGCTTGAACAAAATATTTATGATTTAAAAGATCTCATTAGCCGAACCTTTACATTAAATTGAGTATTTTTACGGATATCTAATTTTACCTCTCTTATTATAATGAGGGTTATAGCAATTTTTTTCGAAAGGAGGACAGTAATGAGAAAAGAGGATCATGGCTTTCTCATAAACAGAAGGAATATAATCGAAGTTTCTTTTAAATTCGATTTACCCAATCATTTAGAAAGTAAAAGCAAGGAATTAGTTTCTCCCACAATGGATAACAAAATCCTGGAAGCTGCCGTTAAAAAATCATTAACAGTCCCCGATGACCATTTAGAGAATTTTTTATCGGCGTTTGGTGTTATTTTAATTCCGGTCAACCATGCAGAAAATAATAAGAAAATTATCAAAAAACAGTTACAGCGAATCGGAATAAATATTAAAGGTAACAAACCTCTACCGCAAAAAATAAGCGATTTTGCTCAATTCAAAATCAATCTCTGTGAAATAAAAAATAACGGAACCCAATGGATAAAATGTCCATTCAATAATCTGCTTTTTTATTTGTATAATAATTTGTACTTTATTTCGATAGAAGGTCATGATTATTTATTGACGCACTTAATAGATTCTTATCAAACCGAACAGGCTTATGCTAATGAATTAATCCATTATATCACTCGCGAAGATATCATTTGTTATTATTTCCGATGGTTATTAGAAAAAAAGGAAGTCCTTCAGCTAGCGCAAGCAGTGGAAGATCTGCTTAAAAAATTACTACAGGCCTCTAGTGTGAAGGAATTACCTCAACAAAGTGAATTTTATTTTATAAAAGAAATTATACGCTTATCAGGAGTGACTGCAAAAGCTAATGAATTTGTCCTCATGAAAATCAAGGAAAGTGCCATAAAATGGTTACCTAAAATTGCTCAAGAGAGAGTGGATCACTATGTGCAACAGTGTGAATATAAATTTCGAGAATTGAATCAAGAAATTGAAGATACGAAAGAGCTGTTAGAAATCAAGAGCCAGCAATGGGCGACCCAAAACGCAAAAAGATTTGAGAAGCATCTCACAGAAGCATTATCTATCTTCAGTGTTTTATCTTCAAAAATGATTCAACAGGTGTTTTTATCAGCTAGTGATTTTCCTACTTTGATGGCGTTAATAAAAAAATACCACGACAGTTGGAAAAATATCAACTTTTTTCCTGCTATTGATCAATTTATCACTCTAAAAAGTTTAAGGACCTATTATGGTCATACAGCACAATTTGCTCGTTTGATGCAAACCATCAACACTATTTTTGCTGAACCTCAAATTTATATAGACCCTGGTGATTCACTGATTATGGTCATTAGAGGTGGCCATATCGTTTTAGATGAAGAGCTGCTGAGAAAAATAGGCTTAATGGGATGGTATTTCCAAAAAAATTGGCAGCAAACTCAACATATAAAATGCCTTAAAGTTCAAGCGTCAGGGATTCTGTATATCAACGGTAATTTCAACTTGCCGGGCATAACCCTTCAGTTAAGGGCTAAAAAGATCCATTTTGATGAAAGGCATTTGCTGATAGATACATCAGGACGTGATGCTAAATCATTGGAAGAAAAGACCGCTGCGAGTGGACGTTCTTATCGTATTTATATGAACCAAGCTTGTAGTATGCAAGGCGCAGATGGTGCTGATGGGCAGCGCGGAGAAGATGGAGGAAATATTATTATTGAAGCTAAAGAAAGTATCATTAATCTTGAGTCTCTAACAGTGCGAGCTCGCGGCGGTCATGGAGCTGATGGCCAGAATGGGGGTGATGGTGATGACGGCATGGGGGGAAAGGATGGTACTGATGCTAAGGCCGAAGATCGATCGAGTATCATTCACTATAAACCTCGCGCCTACTTTGAGCAAGGTAGTTCTGGAACTCCAGGTGAACGTGGAGGAAATGGAGGAGTTGCAGGGCAGGGTGGAGAAGGTGGGAGTCCAGGAGTCATTGGAGTTAAAGTAGGATATAATTTTTGTCTTATTAAAACAGATCATAGTACGTGGTTAGCCGATGGTCGGCCTATCGACAGATCAGGAAAAGATGGTATTTCAGGTCGTCCAGGAAAAGGTGGGCAGGGTGGTTTGGGTGGCAAACAGGGAGTAGATGATGGGTATCAGTGGCGCTTTTTCTCAGGCCTCTTGGGAAGCAGAACAGAACATCTTCGTGGACAATTAACCTACCAGCCTTATTCTTATTGGTTGGGTACAGGTCAACAACTTCTGTTACTCAAAAACGAATTGGATTATAGGAATCAACGTGCCACACCAGGAGAACGTGGCCAAGAAGGAAGAGCGATATTCGCGTTATCTAGCACGACAGAAAGAAAAAAAACGAGTAGTCATCAAAGATATCAAAAACAAAGAAATCCACTAGAGGAAGATAAAATCTCACGTGTAGATTCTTTTGGTATGCAAGATGAATATGAAGAAGAAAAATCAGCCTTACTAGGGTACGAAATTGATCAATTGACACAACGAGGTGTCTTGTTAACAAGCCAACGCGATACCATACGTAAACAAATGAGTTCTTTGGTGAAAATTGTTGAACGAGTCAATCAGCTTGCTAAAGAAGCTGTGAGTCAAGTGATGAGTCAGGTGAGTGATAGGAAAGCTGAGCAAGCAACGATATTACGTGATTATCGGTTTCCTAAAATGACCTATAAAACTCCTATTAAAACAAAGCAGAAAAAAATACCTGATATAAAAATACACGCAACAACAGAAAACCATTTTGTGTCTGATTTTCACCAATATAAAAAAAATCTGACTCATACTGAAGATCTCCAGCAATATGCAGAAAGATATAAAGATTTTATCCTCAATGAATATCGTAAAAACAATAAAATAGAATTATTGGTACTCGTAGAAAGCCAATTAGAAGATTGGGATAGTATTTTACGTAATGAGCATATTCCTCTACAAAGTAGAGTGAAATGGATAGGCCAATGTTACGATGCCCTAAAAAAGCTTTGCGCTGAAAAAAATATAATCATGGTTCGGTATTCGTTTGAAAATTTATCTATGGATAGTGAAACGGTACGGTTGCTTAATGAAAACCCGATTTTATTAGCAGAGTTAGAGAAGATAGACATCTTTAAAAAATGTTCTTCGATACCTTTTGAATTAAGATCTTGCCCGTGTTGTAAACAAGTTACGTTATTAAATATTGAATTATTTGAAATAAAACAAAAATCCGGTAAAGAAGCTCAAAATATTATCGATCGATTATTAGCTATCGTTAGAGACAAGGCCAAAAAACTCTGCATTGAAGAAATTGTTAGCGAAGAAAAAATATTAAAGATAGAAGATGCTAAACAGGCGATATCTTTAGCTATGGAAAATATATTAGATGAAATAGATGAAAAATTCATTCAACAATTGTCCGATGAAAAAGAAATGTGGGTTGCATTTCACTACTATGATAAGTTGAAAACATCCGTACAGTATGTTTTAAAAAATAGAACAGGCGATACGGATCTCAATGATATTAGACTTGTTTATTTATACACCCTCATCCGGTGTCGACTCACTTCATTAACCAAAAAACCTCTACCGCCTTATTCAAAGGAAATTCGGAAGAATAAGAGAATCATTATTGAATATTTACTAGATTTTCTGATTCAAGTTGTTAAAACGTCCACTCAAACAGAACTTTCCAATCCAGATATTCGTAAAACATTATTTTTGATTAGCAAGCTACCCTTGTCATTATCGGATATGGATGAAACTATGGACATTATGCGGAAAAATGGGTTTTTTGATAATGAAAGGCTTCAGCCATTGACGATGAAAATTATAAGATCTTTCGAAGAAAATTTTTCCCATCATCAACAGAAAAGTAAAATAGATGAAATTTGCGATAAATTACAAGGTAACATTGACAGCCCAGAAAATATCAAATTATCCTCTATATTTACAGAAGTAATAAAAATATTATCATTTTCTCCTAACAATTTAACTTACACGCAGAGACATGAGTATTATAATGTTTTTCTTAAGTTATTAAACGAAATTACACCACATAATGTCACTCAGAAAATAGATAATATTAAAAATAAGTTGAGCGATTTGAACAAGCAGGTTCAATTCATTATTTGGAAAAACATTCCTTTCCAGAAAATACAAATATATTCCAATCAATATAATTCAATTTCTGATCAATTGCTCCGTAAAGAAAGTATGTTTAAATTGTTTGATTGGGTCATCAGAAAAAGTCTATTAGACTGGTTTTCACAGGACAGCAATCAAACAGTATTTTTACATTATTTGAAAGTATACAATTGTTTTTTGAGTCAAACATTAACTAAAGAAAGTGATGTGCTGAGAATTTATATCCACGGTTATCTCTTGCATCAGTGGCTCAACAGAAACGATTGCTGTATGCCGCCCGAAATTTCTGCGGGTGTACAAGATATTTTTACAATAACTCGCCAGAATTTACATCACTATATCACTCAACTTATAATAAAAAAATACAATATCACTTATCCGTCAAGAAATGACGAAAAAGTTAAATCATTAAGCGATATCCTGTTCAAAGAACTTTGTTATCTAATTAACCGAATGGCTTTAATACAAGAAATAACCGGAGAATCATTTAAATTTGATACTATCTTAAATTTAGAAAAGATCGTTGAACAATTGCCAAAAAATATCGAATTGTTCAATACCAGTAATCTTGACATAATGGAAAGAGAAATCAGCCATTATAACAATACCTTGATGGCTAACACCGCTAATCTATTAGTTAATTTTACTAAACAACAACAATCATTGATTGAACGTGAACATTGGCAAGAATGTTTTTTTAATTCATGTCAAACTCTTTTACCAGACGACAAACAATCTCATTTATTCTTGAAGAAAATTCAAGAATTCGTCCAAGTTGTTTATAAGATTAGCGTATTGGAACTCTTCGTCATGAAAAGAGTGGAGTATCGATCCACATTTTTTTCAAGTATTACCGATCTGTTTTCAGAATACATAAATAGTAACTCTACCGAGAGTAAAGATAAAAACCATGTAAATTTCACCAAAAAGATAGACCTAATCAAAGAAACACTAGTGAATCAAATAATGGTAGAACTTAAATTTAAAGTTCCAATCGGAGGGATGATCGATAAATTTAATGCAAGTGTTCTGTGGCTGATTAAACAATTACAACAAGAACCTTTAGATAATAAGATCATTGTTTATATGAAAAAAATCATGCTTTTAATTTCCTTGATCGATATTACTGAGCAAGAAACATTAAAATTATTGCTGTCACTGACGCAATTAAAAAATACTCTATTAAATTCTCCATTCAATAACTTACTCAAAATAGTTGAACCAATCCGAAATGATTTAATACAGCAATTAATGCATCATCATGCCATTCATACAAAAGAAAATGAAAAATTTCTTATCCACAGAATGTTACTGACGAGTGAAGTCAGTATATCCTGTTTGGAGCTTTTTTCCCAAATAAATAAACCCTCTTTTACATCAGTGACAGGTAATCGTTGGTTAATTCACATTGTCTATCGTGATCTTCAAAAAGAATGTGATCTCTTATTAAAAACGACTCCAATATCAAAAATCATCGCATTTAAACAACACTTATCCTCTAGATTATCCTTAGTTCTATCGTCACAGGAACTTATTCTATTACGTCATTGGTTAGAACTAATAGACGATGCTCAATCATTAAAAACTATAGTAAACATGTTTAACATGATTTCGCCGAGTAATTGGCTATATTATATGCAAGAAAGTTTAGTCACCACTTATTATCAAAAATTTATCCAATATGGTGGCGTCCCTAAAACTCGTTTACTCGATTTGTTTGGACAAACAAAAAAACCTATCGACTACGAAATAGATAATTTCATCGATTCTATTTTGTATTATTATGATTCCAGCCAAACATACCAATCATCACCACAAGCTGAGTCAGAACATATCACAGATTTCATTTCTTCTCGCCTCCCAGGAAAACAGAAGGTAATTTCCGAGTTAGTTGAGATGTTTAAAACTATCATTTATTTTCGCTATTGCTTTCATCGAAATTTTGCGCATGCCGAATTTGAAGGAAATTTAGACTGTTGGTTTGAATCCATTAATTTAATGTTAATAAAAATAAAACAACAACTGCTGGCAAGCAATGGTCAATACGTAAAAATTAAAGATGTTTCTGATATTATGAATGAAATGGTTAGTGCAGCGGATCAGGAAGATGTTTATGACATCTTAAGCGAAAAACGTTGTGTTAATTGGCTGAGAAATCTGGTTATCAATCGACTAAAAACCCAACTAGGAATATTTTGGACCCAACGAGTTAAAAATATTACACGTAAAGCAGAGCGTCTGAATTTTATTTTGAATAAGATTCCTATTCTAGAGACACCAACGGAATTGCTGCAAATATTAGCAGATAAATTAAGCAGACAAAATCAATTATCATATGATTATTCAGCAATAGAAGCTTATGATTTTGAAAAATTTATCGATTTAATCAATTATAAAAATATTTCTGATGAGACAATTGAAAGACTTCGAGAGAAACCATTTTCTTCATGGAACACAGAACTGATTTGTCGTCGCGAGCGTTTACCTGAACCATGGCCAATGACTGATGAACAAGAACGATTAAGATCGCAATGTGCTAATTGGTTACTTGCCTTAACCAACAAATTAAAAGTTGAATTGATTGATAATTTGATTCAGTTGATTGGTAAAAAATCTATAGATTATATAATTTTAGCTGATATTTTGGATAATGTCACTCGTGGTATTTGGATATTGAACGATAAGACCATTGATAAATTAAGACAAAATAATTATGAGAATTGGGTAAAAATTATCGATACATATTCTGTTATTCACGATCAAAAGGATGATGACGACATTCCAACCTTGGTTGGCGCAATCAAGACAGATTTTTTTGCTTCGGATTCTAAATTGGCTTCATTGCCTATTGATGAAAAAGCGTTATTGTCGTTAAACAATAAAATTGTTCAAGCATCATGTGGCTCACTCATTGAATTTTCTAATAAGTCAATCGATGCTTGGGGAGAAGTAGAATTGAGTGGATGGGCGAAATTTATTACGCGCAAAAGCTCAGCGGACTGGCTTAAGAAGAATATTCATTACGTTATGGCTATTTTGGGCCGAGCTGTTCAATTGAAATATGGGGTCAATCTTCATCCTACTCAATATTTCACTTTGTGGTTGTTATTAGCCACTCCGGATCAACAGAAAGGAAGATTGGCACAGGTGCTAACAGGTCAGGGCAAAACCCTTATCATTGCCATGTTTGCTATTTTAAAGGTATGGTTAAACGAATACACGGATGTTGTGACAAGTTCAAGAGTTCGCGCTGAAAAAGATATCGCTACGATGACTCCATTATACCAACTGTTTGGTCTGAAAGTCACCAATAACTGTGATGAAAAATGTCAAACCAATAATAAAGATCGCCGAGAACGTTATCAAGGTGCGCATATTGTCTATGGAGATATTGCGAGTTTCGAACGAGATTATTTACTGACGGAGTTTTTACGCCAAGGTATTTATGCTGGGCGTCGTTCTCGCGCAGTGATTATTGATGAAGTCGATAGTTTATTGCTCGATAAAAGTGACAACGTGCTTTATTTATCCCATGCTTTACCTGATTTGCACCATTTTAGGATGCTCTATTGTGAGATTTGGGTAGCAGTCAATGCACCTGATGTTCAATCGATGGATTCTTTGTCTATTGCCCATGTCGTTCAGTACATAAAAAAAAGGATATCTGATAAGGAATTGGCAGTACCCAAATATTTGGAAAAACTAATTCAAGCAAGATTAGAGCTTTGGGTTAAAAATGCATTAATTGCAAAAAATATGCAAGAAAAAGATCCTTATGTCATCATGTTGGAATCGAAAAATGACGATGGTGAAAAGATAGTGATTGTTGATAAGGATACGGGTGTGGAGCAAATTAATTCTCAGTGGAGCACCGGATTGCATCAATTTTTACAATTAAAACATAATCGGAAAATCACTGATGAAAGTTTAAAAGCAATATTTATTGCTAATTATAGTTATTTTATAAAAAAAGAACATATTTATGGGTTAAGTGGTACCTTGGGTGGCAAAGCAGAGAGAGACTTATTGCGAGAAAGTTACGGTGTCGATTGTTTTGATATGCCCTCTATGAAGAAGTCGCTTTTTGTTCAAGAAAAAGAGCAAATTTGTTCTTCAGAATCGTTATGGAAAGAAAGTATATTAGCTGAAGTTAAACAAAAAATAGAACAACGCCGGTCTGTTTTAATCATTTGCGATAATGTTTCTGTTGCGGAAAAATTAGAACAGATCCTCAAGACGCCTCCACACAATAAATTTGTGGGTCAAATTTATAAATACACCAGTGCTTTTAGTCAATTTAAAGTGGAGAATTATACACTTAATTCAGGCGACGTTATTATTGCTACCAACATTGGAGGTAGAGGTACTGATTTAGGAATCACTGAAGAACTCAACCATGATGGTGGTTTACATGTTGTTTTAAGTTACTTACCCAATAGTGAAAGAACAGAAGATCAAGCTTTTGGTCGTGCTGCTCGGAAAGGGCAACGTGGCAGTGGTCGATTTATTCTTTTTCATCCTGAACCTGGAATGACATTAGATGAATTAAAACGGCTGAGAAATGTTAACGAAGCAATGCGCATTGAACACATTCGCCAACACACGATTCCTGCGGTTGTTCTCGAAGGAAAATTATTTGAGCGTTTTATGCAACTGCATAAAAAAATAAAGGAAACGTTATCACGAGCGACTAACCCTGGTTATGATGAGCCGTATATTGAATTGCAATTAAAGAGCTTCTGTGACCATTGGGCATTTTGGCTAGATGCTATGTCTGAGCGAATAAAACAAGCCTCTCCTGAAGAAGAACAGCGCTTGTTCATAGAGTATGAAAAATTTGCTGAAGATATGGAAAAAATTACCCAACAGTCCGATATTTATAAATTCATTGTATATCCTCACGAATTGGTGGCATTAGGGCGATTTTATATTAATGCAAAAAAAATGGATTTCGCATATCAGTGCTTTACCAAGGCGATTGCCTTGGACGAACGTTACGCTGTTATTGCCTATCTAGATTGGATTTTTTGTTTTGTTGCTATGCGACCGCTGGATCAAGTAAAAAATAGACGAGATATTAAGCGACATTTAAAGAAAGCACGTGGTTTATTGATGCAAGCCATGACGGAATTGCCTCACATTTGTAGCACGAATCAACTTATTTCTACTGTTAGACTGAAAAATGGCCAAGGCCAATGGAGCGATCAGTTAAAACGGCAAATAGAAAATGAGACTAAGCTATTAAGCTGTCATAGCCATGCTATAGATACAGCAATTGGTAGTGAAATTGAAGATAATTTTTTTGCTGACATAGTTGAGTTAAAGCAAGAGAGGGATGTTCAACCAGTTGGTCAAACATTATTGAAAAATCCAAAAATTTTTAAGCAGCCCAGACTGAGCAATAAAGTCCTTATTGATTGGAATACAAAGAAATTATTAATGACTCAAGAAGATAAAAAACAAGAAATCAAGATTCCAGGAATTTATTATTATTGTCTCGATGATTTATTAAAAATTATTCAGAGTAAAATGGGTAAAGATCGTAACCAACGAGAGATCAACGAGCATGCCTTTGAATCCATAGTACTGGATCGAACAGCTTTCTGGAACGAACTGAAAAAAAATAATCTGTTGGTAAGAGAAGAGAAACAAATGATTCTGGAAAATGGGCAGAATAGATCTATTATTCAAGCTAGGCTACAGTTGCGTTATTCACCAACAGGGGAAATCATCCTTCCATCAACTTTAACTAAATATCGTGAATTAATCACCCAAATAGCGTCTTTTCCCGATGAAAAAAAATCATCTTCAATCATCACTGTAGATGATATTCCTTTACCGGAAAATAAGCAGTTGGCTAGCCGCCGTCTGTGGTTAGCACTGATGCAGCAAAAAGTGATTAAAAAGCGTTCTGTTAATTTTCCTTGGTCAGAATTAAAAGATGTTGGGTCTATCGCAAAGAAAAAAGAGTTTCTCACCGAAATAGTTCAAGCAGAGCTATCTGACTTGAAAGAAGTGAAATCCGATCTTCTCGAAACGTACACAAAAGCTATTGTCGCAGCTCTCGTAAAATCAGCCGGACAGTTAAAGACTCTTGAAAATATCAGTATCAGTCATCGTTCCTTGGCAAGTTATTTCGAGACTGAAGATCTGCGAGCAGAACTGAATTATTTTAATACCATTTTATTTAATCAGGTGATAGTATTTTCAGAAGAAAGACAATTCATGAATTATATCATTGTTTTTGCACTTGGATTTGCGCAGATTGTTGCTGGTATTGTGATACAAATGAGTACGGTTGGGATAGGTAGTTATTTTGCTAATGCGCTAATCAATGAAGGGGTAGGCGATATTATTTACGCGGCGCAATCTCTGTTATCAGGAGAACAATTTAGTTGGGAAAATTACCAATCCTATAAGTTGACGAGTGTTTTTGCGACAGTTCTCACCGCCGGATTGGGTGCCTATCTGAATAGAGGAAGATTAACCTTTCAGCAAAGTGAGCAATTGTCGTTTGGTGTGATGAATTTTTTTTCAAATCGATTATTTAAAGAATCAGTGAAAGCACTGAGCGTAGGAATCGCTAATTTTGCTCTAGACAAATTTTTCGCTCACTTGCCTCATGAAGTTATTCTACGTTTGGGTAATGAAATTCGTAAAATGTTTCAGTCTGCGCAAAATATAAAGCTGATGGAAAGTATAAAAAGTAAAATGGTCACCCTCTATATTGCTTGTAATGGCCGGGATGCAGAGGCAGAAAAATTACTTCACCATACGATTTCTGCGGTTTTTTCCGATCTGATGAAGAGTCCAATGGGTGAAAAGATCGTTCAGACGAGTATCGAAATTTTGCATCAACTCAATACTTGTCTTAACAAATATGCTATTGAAGGATTTTCTACAGCAAAAGCGAATAACCCTTTATTGCTAATCACTCAAATTATTTCATATGTCTTACCTACATTAGCCCAAATTCCCCAATTTTATCGCCTATATCGACTAGCTACTCAATTTTTGACTGAATTGGATGAAAGACTGAAACAAAAATTGACATCATTAACTCAGTCGGGATTATCAGGTGTGCCAAGCCGAAGGGTAATATCCGCCGCTGACAGCAAATATGATCGAACTGCAGAGCAAATGCTTCACACGGTTAGAGAGGAAATCATAAAAAGTCTAGTCACTAATATTTCGCAACAACTCATTAAACCTGAAGTTTCTAAAGGCATCAAACAATCCGTGCAAGCAATGACAGATGCGATTTTTAGTGTTAGCCCGACGCCACAATTGCGTATCACTCCATCAGATCAGAAAGCTGAAGATAGCAAAGTAGAACGTGTCGCTGTAGGCAGCAAAAAGCATCTGACCAATGTTCCGTATCGTACTCGTGTTCCTTTGGCAGATGAGGGTAAATCTCCTGGAGGAAATATTCCCATGGACTCTGGCCATATTGATATGCTCACTATGAATACTGTTGATCTTAACACGCCGGTATATAATAAAAATAACAAACCCTTACATGAGGTGAAGGACTCTGCAGAAGGTTCCCCCGGCATTTTATATCGAAATAATAAAAATCAGCTCATTTATATGGAATCACCACAAGCGCGTTGGATTAATGGCGATTCTCGTACTATGCCTCCTAAAAATATTCATCCTGGCTCTAGAAAACACTCTCTTGGCACTGTATACCGAAGTAAAGAAAATCATCTCATTCATAGAGGTAGACCTCAGGATAGTTGGAGGTCTGGCAATTATCGGTATGATCATCGAACATTGCCTTTAGGTAGCGGGCAATTACCTGATACTAGGTTAGATTTCAGCTATTTAGCTAAAACGGTTGCAACCAAAATTGCAATGACTACCGTTGCCATTCACAAAGAGAATATCGTGAGTTGTTACCAATATCGCATGCAATACATTGAATTAGAAATATTAAAAGAAAAGCTACGTTGCGATCAAGAGTTGCATAGAGCCATTCAGCAACGGGACGAAAGAGATAGGCAATTTACCCAAGAGCAATATCGATTAGATAACGCTTCGTTAGAAAAAGCGCTGTCACGACAAATTAAGATAGCAGAAGAAGAGTTAGAAACTTTAGAAAAACAACTTAAAAATGAATTTTTGCAAGAATTACAGCAGTTGAGTAAAGATAACAAGGATATAGAGGGTATTATTAATTTTATTGCCTGTCAAAAACAAGCACTGAAAGCTGTTAATTTTTATGTTCATTGCGGTAGCGAGAAACTCGATACCATTTTCACATCGGCGGTAAACGAGTTTGCAAATAAAATTGCTCTTCAAGCACCCGAAAAAATTAAGCAGTTGAAAATTATTGCTAACCAATCTATTGCCTCGACACAATCCGAATTAGTGTTGGAACAACAGCTTATGTTGTTGCGATCAACACTTAGCCTAGTCAAAGATAATGCGTTACTTCCAGAACGGGAATTAACAATCGTCGATGACTTAAATATTAACTTTAACTATAAATGCAAGGAGAATATCATGAGTAGACATCCCATCAATTTAGACGATAATCTGGTAAGTTTTACTGGGCGCAGTCGTCACAAAGAAAAAAATCATAGACGTAAAAAAAGACATGACTCTAGTAATCCTGAAGTTTTTCCTTCTACAACACCATCAACATCGCTAGTACGCGTAGAAGAATTAGATGATAATGGATTACCCATTTGTGAAATTCCAACTTTTAGAACACCGGTCATTAGACCAGAGATGAGACAAAGGGATTATTCTGGTACCGGGAAAAATGGAACTGTAGGGTTAGTTCCTAGAAGCTATAGCACCTCTCTAACACCCAGCAAACCACCATACAGATATGGCGGACAATATTATAAGGAACAAAACAGGCCTATGTCTAATCAACAAGATATTTTGCATACTGGATTGCGGATAGCACCCCTGATATATGGAAAATATCAAGATGTAAGAAAAGCAGAAATAGAATTAAAGTCTAAGATAGAGCAGGGTGAACAAGAGATCAGGAAACAAGGTAAAATTCGTGAGTTACAAAAGGACAGACTTGATGCTGAATCAAAAAATCAAGAACGCCAGCTAGAACATGAAGTGAAAGAAAATGATAAAGATAGAGAGGAAGCTCGTCAACAAGGTCTGAGGGATCATGAAGCGAGAATGGCAGAGCTGCAGCAAAGAAAACAAGAAGCTGACGGTCGATTTTTGCTAGATTCACGTAGCCTTGATCTACAAGAAATGGAAATAACGGGTAGACGGCAGCCTGAACCACGTTATGAACCTGCTCCTGTTCGTGGATTAGACCAACAGGGCCAACCACCTCATGACCCAAGATTGTTTGGAGTACGTGGAGGAAGGCCACAGCCACAAGCTACTCACCATTTTTATAGAGGGGAAGATAATGGCGAACTGTATAGACCTGAGCCTGTTCATGGATTAGATCAGCAGGGTCAACGACCCCATGACCCGAGGTTCCTTGGGGCAAGATCTCAACAACCAACGGTTAACGTTGATAGAGCATTGAGGCCAAGACTGCAGCCACAAGGGACGGACCCTTTTTATAGATAAGGGAGAAAATGATCATTATAATTTTGGAATGCAATATCCTTAATTAAAACCAAAAATAAGCTTCAAAGATAGGATCATGAAAGATAATTTATGATCCTATCTTTTTCTTATAAAATATTTAGCATAAAATAGGGTTTCTGCGTTACCCATGGAGTGAGTGGTTATATAGGAAGCTTATATATGGATCATGGTCGTCAATCATCAGAATTATCTTTCCCGTCAAGCAAAATTATTTACCCATCTTTAATTGATAAAAACAAGAAAGAAAAGAAAGAAAAGAAAGACTTAAAAGAACTTACTGTCAGCACTCATTCACGACCGAAATTTCCAGAAATAGATTGGCAGGGATTACAAGATACAGCAGATCGTATTCCTGAAACTTCTGTCAAAGAAGACATTGAAACTATGTTAGCAGCGTTAAAAAAACGGATCGATCATTTCAATCATGATGCAGAGGGTTTCATTGTTACGACAGATAGATTAAAGCAAACTCTTGAGAATTTACAAAGTATTATCGTTAACATCAGTCTAGGTTTGAAAACACATGCTTATGATATGCGAACAACTGGGCTAGCTGGAAGTATTTTAGAATATTTAAGTAAGACGTTAACTGAACTACAGTCTAAACAACCCTACAGTTTAGCTTCTATTGCAAAATCTCTTTCTATTGAGAAAAAACGACTCGAACAACATTTATTTCTTGAACAAAAAATTTTAAATTCATCTCCTTTAAAAGGGCCTTTTTACGAGGCCCTCGACAAAATAAAGAAAAAAGGCTTATCTGATTATAAGCATCCTAATGGTGTTTTTATTTCTTATGCTTGGCCGGATTTAGAAAGTAAAAAAGAACAACATTTATTTTGGCTACAACCATTTCTTGCAGGATTGTGTGATCATTTAAGAACAGCAGGGTTAGGATCTGTGACACTTGATATTCAAAATAATCCGTATGGTGGGAATATTTATCATTTTATGGAAAGCGCGAGAACTAGCGAAATTGTACTATTAATGGGAACTCAATCATTATTAAGAAAACATCGAGAAGGTGGCGCCGTTCGTTCTGAATTAATTAGTATGAGAAGAAAAATGAGGGAGGAAGCTAAGCAAGAAGTACATCGAGTGATACCCATTTTATTAAATGGGATCGTAGAAACCTCGCTGCCACCAGAATATGAGATGTATACTAGCATTTCTTTTTGGCAACAAAAATCATATTTTACCAACTTGTGTCAACTGATTGCTATACTTTATGGTCATGCATCTCCTCAGGCAAATAGTGAAGCATTTAAAGATATCTGGGATAAATTTCTTCAACAGATAGAAAAAAGCAGTGATCCCTCACTGTTATTGATAATAAAAGAAGGTTTAGATTCTCAATCTGTATTGCAACAAGTATCCCTTGCAGAAAGACAACAGAGTGAAAAAGCTCAATCGCGACAAAAAATCAGTGAGAACTTATTAGCCTCCTTAGGAGTACAATATTCTAGTACCTCTTTTTCTACAACACGGGTTAATTATTTTATAGATAAAATAGAATTATTTGCACCTCCGGTACCTGTTGAATTTTTTATCCCACGAAATGACTTACTGAAACAATTAATGAGCAGTTTTAAACAAAAAGAACAACAATTGATGACAACAACTCAAATTGATCTAAATTCAAAAATAAAAGATTCGTTAAAAGTTACATTCCCCCATTTACCTATTATCGTATTAACTGGATTGGGAGGTGCAGGCAAAACACAAATTGCCTTAAATTTTGCTGAGTTAACAAAAGAAAATTACGGGGGCCAATTGTGGTTTGATGCACAAAAAACCGAGACTTTGACGACTAATTATCGTAAGTTAGCGCATAAACAAGGCTTATTGCCCGACTTCACTAAGAGTGATGAAGCCGAAGTACAGGTTGTCGTCAAAGAGTGGTTTCATCAACAGCGTTCGTTATTAGTCATCTATGATAATGTAGAATCTTATGAAAAACTTAAACCCTATTTACCGCACAAAAATAATGTCAATATATTGATTACAACACAGTGTGATCAGAAGCAATGGCCATTATCTTTCCAAGTTATCCCTGTAAAGGAGTTTTTAGAAAACCAGGCTTGCGGGCTATTGGAAAAATTAATGAATCGTATTGATCCTGATATTACCAAACTCGCAAGAGAGCTGGGTTATTTGCCGCTGGCTTTAGCGCAGGCAGGGACATATTTAGGGCGGTGCCGTACGATGTCTATTGCAACTTACTTAGAAATTTATCAAAAAAAAGCGGCCATTTTATTAAAACACTCGGGGCCACCCACCCAAAGTGTAACGCATGTGCCGGTGTTGGTCACTTGGGACATGAGTTTAGCAGCCATTGCCGAGTACGAACGCGAGCAGCAAAAAAGTACTTCCGCTTCACGTTTATTGCAAATATATGCCTATCTTAGTCCAGCATCCATTCCCACTGGTTTTTTGGAACCCTGGTTCGAAAAAGTATATCCCGATGCTAAAGCAGAACCCTTTGCTGAAACTCTTAGTCGTTTAACCGATTATTCGCTGGTTCAGCTTGATGTGACTGAACAAAAACTTGTGGTACATCGTTTGATACAAAAAGTAATGCAGGAAAAATTGATGATTTCACAACAAACGGAACAAGTCATTGATGATCTTTTATTGTTGATAAAATTATTAAACGATTATAATCCGAAATATTTTGAGACTATTTATTTTAAACAAACAGAAAAAACTTGGGATTTTTATTCGCAGGGTATCAGTATTGACTATGCTAGTCAGCATTTTCCAGTCAATCGTTTGCGTCAATCAGCATCGTATGCTTTATTTTTAAGAAATTTATGCATCGTTGCGGGCATTCATGGTGAATATGACAATGCAAAAAAATATGCTGAAAATTCTCTTGAAATTGCCAAATTGGTCGATTGCCGAGATTTAGCGAAAGATGCTAAAAAACAATATGGCGGTATACTCGTACACCAGGGGCATTATGCTGAAGCAAGGATAGTGTTTGAAGAATTATTAGCAGAGGAAAAAAAAGCCTACGATACTTTGCAAGATCCAAAACATCAGTGTAATTTAGGTCGCAGTGCTTATAATGTATCCAATATATTGAACATGCTTGCTGAGAATGGTGGCTTAAGCAGCAAGGATGTGGATAAAATGGGTGATTATGCTAGAGAGGGAAAGCAATATTTACAGAGTTCAGAAAAATTTTATGCAGAGAAAGAAGGCATCAATGAAGAAGAAAAAAATCTACTAAAAAAAGCCCGTGAGTGTATTATTTTTTGTGATCGAATCATTGCCGCTGCTTTAAGTAAGAAGGGCCATCCACAAGAAGGTATTGAACATATAAAAAAACATATATTATCAAAGCAAAAAGATGCGATGACTTTATTTGTGATGGCCAGCATGTATCGTGACATGAGAGCATGGGATGAGCAAAAAAAAGTTTTGAGGGAGGTTGCCGGGATGCAAAGAGAGGGACTCAAAAATAGGACACAGGTAGAATTAATCAACACATTGTTTGAACTCCTGAAGACACTAGTTTTTTTACAAGAATTTGATGAGGCTAAAAGTGTATCTGAAAATCTGGATAAATTGTTTTCTGACATACGTATAAATGAAAATGTTTATAAATTCAAAATTTTCCGTGAATTACAAGAAAAAATAAAGAATCGTCAAGAATCTAAGTACCAGATTGAAGAGAAAACTAAGGTGACATCAAGAGATGTTAACCCCGCTCATAATCTCTATTCATTAATGCCCATGTCGTTACCAACTTCACATAAGAGAAAGTCGATGACAAACTCTTCTAGTGCATATAAAAGAAAAAAAACCACTTGTGAGCAATGTCTCGTCATGTAAAGAATCATTTGTTACTTCATATCTTGCAAATAGTGCTCATATAAATATAAATCAATTCACTTAATTTCTTACATTTGAATTTATTTTTGGCGTTGAGCAAGTGGTTTTCTACGGTTCTTTTCGATAGATTAAGTTCTTTTGCTATTTTTTCTGCGGTTAATCCTTCAGCACATTTTTTTATGCAAGTTAATTCTCTGAGTGATAGTTTTTCTTTAGTTAAATAGAGAGGTAGGCCATAATCTATTTTATTAAGAAAATTTATTACGTTTTTCTGTGTTGTTAAATTTTCTTGTTTAAAAATATCTTTAAGATAATAGCAAGGGTTTTTTAATCTGTAGGATGAGCCTTTTTTAATAATGGAATCGGCACGTTCGATGAAGTAGTGACAAAATTTTTTCAAAACAGATAGATTATTGATATAAAACTGATTAATAACATAATTATCTTTTCGAGAGTAAAAACAGAAAATATCTTTATAATTTCTTTCTATGATGGTTATGGATATGCCATTGCCATAATTAAAATGTTGTTCCCCTTCCTGCCATATTAAGTTATCGGGATTGGCAATCCATAGGCTCACTCCTTCAGTTAAACAAATATGATTCTGAATGGAATCTAAAGGGTATTTATCATTAAAATATTGGGTCAGAAAATATTCAGACCAGGTTATGTTATTAGATAAGTCAATGAAATTTCCATCATGAAAATGGCGCATGAAAATAAAACCCTCGATGCCCATAAGTTTTAATGGCTGGCAGATATCTTGAATATCGGTATATTCGGTAAACAGTACATGCTTTTTGAATTGTTGTTCCATCCGTTTCTCTCCTCAAGCAGCGTGTTAGCTAAGGTCTTGGGGTTGAATAATTTTCAGATAATTGTAAATGTGCACCCTGTTTTGCAAACAGATCTGGCATCATCACGATGACTTTATTAACGTGGACAAAAACATATTCTCCTTGTGGATTTTGACAATGCGTATATATGAAATCTAATAATTCTTTTTGCTGACTAGCAGAAAAACCCACCACTTGATCAGAGGATGGGTGATAAAGTCCTCGCGTGTAGAAATTCAAAATATCATTGACTTCGGATACTTGATCGTATTTTTGTGTTTTAGGATTAAGTTGAAAATTAATTTTGCCGATCGGCACGACGCTCACAATAGGCGGTGATGAGCGCCAAAATAATGAGTGATGATGATTATTTTGAGTTGTTTGATGATATTTTTCGATAGCGGCCAGCAGTAACTCAGCATTAGCAAAAGTCTTTCTTTCGGAGTTAATGATAGCTTTACCTTGCTCTACTTGAGAAATCAAGGGGTAAACGACGTTTTCGACGCTTTCTAGATTGACGATTTCATCACCATCTTTTTTCTTGAGTCCTGTAGGTGCATTTGATTGCAAGATAACACAAAATACCCCTTTGGGATTGAGACTCGACAAGATGCGGTTAAAAAAGGCGTGTCTGGTCTGGGTCGTGCCATGATGCCATTCTTCTGTATTGTAGTATAAAGAGTGAGAAGACAGAATAATGTCGGATTTGGGGATAGGGGTTGTTTGTAGCTGTTCCGAAAGCATTTGGCCTACCGTGACATGAGGGGTTGTTTTTGCGCTACGTTCATATTCACAACGTCGTATAGTATCAGGCTCATTAATGTGAATAATGATTTGCGCGGCCAGTGGTAAAAGATACTCTAACATTTCCCCACTACCGCCCCCTAAATCGGTGACTGATAATACTGTTTCCTTAGGTGGTTGATAAAAAGAAAATTCTTTAACCAATCTTAAAAGATCAATCATGGCGTGGCCATCATTTTTTTTAAAATGGTTAAAAATGTAATTTTTTGCTGTTCCTGCTTGAAAATCTATATGACTTTGATGAGTAATAGGTGACGATGATAGCTTAGATAGAGCGTGGGACTTTCTGTTAGGTATCCATACACAACAAAATGCCATGAGCTTTATGCTCATCAGGGCATAAAATTTAGCATGGCTCCCTAGTACATAACGCATACAAAAGCTCTTTTTGATTGTAGTTACAAAATACAATAACCTCAACAAATTGCGTGATAATTTAGGATGAGAAATACTACCGCCTATAGAAAATAATACTGAATTGGGTCGATTTAATCAATATTTACCACTAGAAGAAATCCAATTCAATTCTGACTCTGCCATTTCATTCGGCGAAAATTTAGCTAGCAGAATTACTTGCGACAGAGCCTAAATTTCTGTTAAAATTTATATAATTAGGTTGTCTGGTTGGTGAGCTGGTCTAAATAATCTGCCCACCGTTGCATCATTTTGTGGCGTTCAGCTAAATGAGCAGTGCGATTGTAGGTACGGCGGGTTTCCAGTTCCCAAGTCAACGAGGTTTTCCATAGAAATTTTTGGAGTTCAAAATCTAATGCATGATTGAGAGGATCGGCACCACTCACTCCCGTGCTGTTTCCAATTTTAGATTGATTAGGCTCAGGATTGTTTTTCATTAGAACTGTTCAGCTGACCTGACGCAGATTAGTATTTAACTCACAATGCACCGAGTCTGCGAATTAGAATCAGGGGGGGAATCTGGAGTAGGCGCTGAATCATTATTAAATGTACTATTTCGGTTTTTAGCTACGGGAGTTGTCTGTTTACCTTCATAGAGAGATAGAATAAGCGGTAATAGAGGCAGAATTATTTCAACAAGTTTGGTAAAATTAAATGAAGAAGGATCCAAGGGTATCGTCTTCATGCCATTAATACTAATATTCATTTGATTAGGGTATTTATAATTTCCACTCAGACTAATTGATTTGTTGCTTATACCAATCTTTATTTCAAAATCAAACGTATCCTCTCGAATAATAATTGACATTTTTTGAAAAGATATCTTACCAATAACATGATTGGGTTCTATATTGATGAGTAATCCGGATTGTGAAATTGTTAATTGTCCTTCTGATTCTATATTTAGAAACACAATATTTGCGTAACAAGTTAATGTTGATCTTTCTAATCGCTCAAGATTCAAAAATTCAGCAATTGGAATTTCTAAAGTGGCTAAAGGACCTTTAGTCGCCTTTGATATAGAAGCAGAGGATCGTTTAGATGATTTGATTTCAATGAGACCGCCAAATAATCGACAAGGTTTAATGCTATATTCTAACTTGAGCCCTTCTTTTAAACTTAGAGATATGTGAGTAAGGGCTGGAAAATCTTTAATGGTGTTCACCTGTGCCATTAATGTAATAGCTGCTCGAGCAAGGTTTACGTTTACGGTTAAACTATTTTTTGAATCTGATAGTTGTTTTTGGTCAAAACCTTGGTCAGTAATTGGGTGCATGGTAAACGCAAAAGTTTTTTGTAACGATGACAAACTGGATAGAAATTTTGGTTTATCATGCACCTTTTTTGGAAATAATAGGTAGACAAGTTCGGTAATTGATAAATGAGTTTTTGGTGGAAACTGTATATTAAAAGAATTTAATCGACCATCAAGCTCTAAATTTCCATGCATTTTGCCAGTTACCTCTTTTTTTCCATCCATGGACAAGATAGCATCAGCGGAAACAATGGGAGGTTTTATTTTATCTTCTTTAAATTCAAATTTTGTGTAGAAATTCATTAAAGTAAAGCCCAGCAGACTGACTGATTTTTTTAATTTAAATTCACCAGAAAAAATCCGTTTGGAAAGGATTAATAATAAATAACCGGATAATTTGGTGAATTCGATGTTTAATTTGCTCTTAAATTTTAAACCCTTAGTTTCGACTTCGATCATTGTATGAACATCATCTAAATTTAGGTAACGAAAATGAACGGAACTGGCTAGGATGGCGGGGGATTCTTCTCCTAGCTTCAAAATTAATTTATCTTTACTTCCAGTTGATTGAAGATTAATAGGAAAAAAAAGGTTTTGATCTCTTAAACAAGCTTTTACAAAGTGAAGGTCATGTAAAGCCAAATTTAACCGAGGGATAAAAGTTTTTTCTTCGTAATGAGAAAAAAGATTTCTTTCCTTTATAAATGGCCTAAGAAAAGCCGTTTTCTCCTCTTCACATAATTTTGTATTAAGGGATGGACTAAATTTATCTAATTGGCTTTTCCATTGCTGTTTTTCTTTATACACTTCAAATAAAAGAGTTTCGGATGTAGAAGTAAAGCTGATACGGTTTTTTCTTATAAGCACAAGTATCTGTTCTTTAAATGAATGATTAGACGGCAGTGCTTGCTTAAGTTCCGGTTGAGATTGTTTAATTAATTGCATCAGATGAGTTGAAGATTGGATAGAGAGTAAACTTTGAAAATTTTGAGTGGCTGGATTCCAGATAATCGAAATTGCTAGCGCGCCGATTTGTAATTGGCCGGAAAAGTTGACGGTAATTTCACTGTCTGCCTTTCTGATTATCGCTAATTTAAATTCAGAGATTTGTAATGGATTTTTATGAAAATTGAACCAGTGCCAGTTTTCGCTTTGAGACGTCTTGCTGATCAAAAATTGCCATTGCTCCAAATTTGGCTTGGCTTCCCATTTAACTGAATTAACTTTTGGGAATTTATGGATGAGCCAATCTGGAAAATGACTTTTAAGATAAGGCTTGAACACTCCAATAGGATTACTTGCTTCTTGATGTTTAAATTCCACTTCGAAATCATATGATCTCTGATCAGATTCAGGAAATTGATCTTCTATTAAAAAAGGGCCGCATTTTAGAGAAAAAGCAGCAGAAAAAAAATGCTGAACTTGCGCTTTACTGTCAGTTTGTTTTTCTAACGTATTGGGTTCGGCTCGAATTTGTAAGGGTATAGTTAATCTATCAACTTTAAGATTATAAATATAAATTTCATCTAAACATAATTCAGTATAAAGACGATAGTTTTTTGAATCGGCCCAATAGATCGTAACCTCTTGAAGGTACATTTTTTCATACAAATGCAAAATTTTTTTTGGCAATACCTCTGCTAAACTGGTGGAAAAAATGGCTTCAAATGCTTTGAGTTCAGGAGGAGGGAGCGGCTTCCCGTCTCTACTCTTCAAGGTAAATAAATGCTCGTCTGAATCTTGGGTAATATAAAACCCCAGTGGACTTTTTTCAGAACGAATGACAGTTTGGGAATCTTTAGTTTCTAAAATCCACTTGCCTTCGATGTCACTAGAGAAAAGATTAAAGAGCCTTTGTAAAGAAATTAACAAAAAATCATCCGGCTCAGGAATTGAAAGACTGGTTTTTATTTGGTTAAACGTTGATCTTAAAGTGGGATTAATAAATTCATCACTTTTCATTTTGTTTTACCTGGCACTTTATTATTAGATTCTTTTCTATCAACCTCTAAATCTAATGTCTCAAGCTCATTTTTATAGTAACAAGCTTTAAAATAATAATCGTTTCCTTTGTTAAATTGAGGTTTATCACCTTTGGCATGTTCAAAATGCGATTGAGAAGCTGGATATAAATGATAACTATATATGAACTGCTTAATATCCCCTTGGATATGGAGGTGTTTTTGTCCTTGGCCACAATCAAAATCTAGGGCAATATAGATTTCAATGTGAATAGTTATTTCACTTAAATTTAGATTATTATTATTAAAAAAGGAGCGATAGTTAGTTATTAATTTTTTAAGTGCATGATATATAATCTTTTGAATAGCAAGAGGATCCATATTCAGACCAGATCCTCCTCTTCTTCTCCCTCCACCACCGCTGCTTTCAACAGTAGAATGTTTACTTTGGTAGTCTGCATCTACTTGTATTTGTATTCCTATTTTCGGAATTGTTAAATTATAAAGCTCAATGATTTTTTGCAAGTTTTCACGGTTATCAGGAGTAATTTTTATTTCAATAGTATGACTTCCTTCAGAGAGAGAGGTCAAATAGGTGCCGCAAAAATTTTTTAGATCCTGATCAAGTTCTAAATCTATGTATTGTTTTTCTTGTTTAATTATACGACCAATTATTAAATAAATATGTGCTGAATCAAATCCATAACTGTTTTCTTTGACCAGAATTATAGTATCAGGTAACACTGATAAAATGTCTTTAATTTTTTTGATTGAAAAATGTAAAGAAATTGTAATTATTCTATCCAGTTCAATTTTAGTATAATCAACAGGAATGGGAGCCCAAAGAGACCCAGCTCCAACAGCCTTACCGCCATGTCTTTTAAAATTTAATTTGGTATGCTTTGACATAAAATCCTCGAAGATTTTCAGTCAAAATAGCATAAGCAAAATTATCTGTCAAAACAATTTACTCCGACCCCGGATGCACATTTCCAAAGGTTTTTTTGCCAGAGATTCGGTATATTTTCTTCGAGAAGCTATTGAAATCATTTATGGCGGTAAAACTTACTTTGGGGGGAAAAGCATAGACCTGATTCATTTACACTTTATTTTTTTATTTGTTGAAACTGTCACTCTGTCAGAAAATTAGAAATAAATGAGATTATTGAATTATTTTACATGAAACTTTATCAAAAAAGTAAAAGCTAAAGATGATCCTTCAATTAAAAAAGTACTTAAAAAATGTTTGAAATCTGTTCTCATTCTTTCGAGGGCGAAGGTTATAGGTAAAATTAGTACTCTTCCTATATTTTTTCGCGCGGGTGGATTAATTGAGCATTTAAGAAGAAAAATAGTATTCATGTATTGTTGAATACACCAATAAATTTAATAATTTGGATTATTGATCTAATTATAAAACTTAGAATTGATAAGAGAAATACGCTATCTTACACAGCGTATTGAGAAGATTGTTACGTGATGCTAGGATAAAGTTTCTCATTTACATTAGAATTCAGGGCCATAAATAGATAAAATGGTCTCTATAGTATTTAAAAATATCTCTATCAAAAGGATTTGGTTATGTTAAAAAGAATTTATAGTTTTATTTCTCCTTCTCCAAAAGATGAAGAGCCTGCTATAAGAGACAGTGAGCTGGATTCGAGCGATGAAGACGGAAATTTTCAGCAGCTACAAGAACCACAAGAAGTAGATGTAATTGAGCTCCCTAGCAATTGCAAAAGATTTACTTATCGATTAATCACTAATGGTGCGGCATATATCTCAAATATTTGTCAAGGGGGATTTTTTGCTTATTCTATGCAATTTGCAATCAAAGAAATATTTTCAGAGTGGGACTACGATATTGATTCATATAATCCTTTGGTTATAGGGATTGTTAGTCTTCTGGCACTGGCTAGTACTATATGCGACGCTTCTATGGGTAATCCACCTGAAATGGCGGATCTGCTTTCTACTCCAAATAGCTCAAAGATGAGTCAAAAATATTTACAAAATGTTAGCCCCTTAGGAAAAAGATTTGGTGCAATTTTTAAACATTTAAACTTGGCATCTTTATCATACTATATTATTTTTAATGTCTGTTCAGACGTTTTATCGATAGCATATACTACCAAAAATAGAATAGTTATCTTTTCATTGGGGATACCGCTTGTTTTCCTTAGTAGTGGTTTTGTTTATATTTTACTAAATACTAGGATTCGAGAACATACTTATTACTTTACTAGTAAACTGTTTAATCCTAATGAATCCATGTTCTTAATAGTAATTGAAAGTCCACTAAAATCTTTTGAAGTTACCTTACAAACTGTAAGTAGTGCAATGAATAGAGGTATAGGAAATGGCAATATTGTAAATCAAACTCTAATCTACATATTTTTTATGAATAGTAATTTAACAACTTCAAGGCTAACCTATTCTGGAATATTTTTTGGTGCGTACATTTCCATAATTTCGAGAACTTTAAATGTAATTCATCAATTCTATAATCAGAAGTTTGCAGAAATAGGCAATGAAGATCTTAAAAAGACAAAGGTCTCTAAAGTCTGGTTTACTGTTGACGTAATAATGACATTATTAAGAGCATTTCCAGCTGGGATATTAATTTATCAATATACTGATAATAACTACAAATTACCGATGGGTATTTCATTAGGTATACTGATAGGAGTTCATAATATTTATGTACGCTATGAAAATCGTCGTTATCAAACTGCACTTGATAATTTACATATTCAAAATAAAAGCACTTTAACTTATAAGGTTCCTACTGATTTATCTAAAGAGGAGCTGTTTGATGCTATTTCTGAGACATTTAAAACTCAACGGCTTAAAAACGTAGCGAGATTTTTTAATATATGTGGAAGAGCTTGCAGTTCTCTATCTTTTCTTGGTTTTCTACTTTCTTTAAATAAAGGCTTAAATATAAATGCCAACTTGCTCACCATAATATGCGTTCATCAGCTATGGGGAAATATAACATTGGAAAATGATTATAGTTTTTATCAAGACAATCTTGTTAATGTTTGGGCATACGATTCGGCTAAAATGTATATGGAAAAAATCAGACCACAATTTGGTCGAATTTTTAGTTTTTTTTGGAAATCGAAAAAAGATTACTCTGTTAAATATTTACGAGAATTTCATAATAGTTTAGTTCCTTCAGTAACCCAATAAAGTTTTCTATACAATCAATCCAATCTGTATTCGGAGTGGATGAAGAGCATTTTTCTCCTGTGAATTGTAAACATATAGCAGCAATGAGTTTTTAGATTTAAATCTTAAAAATCAAAAACTTGATATTTTTTTGCTTTTTTTAGGTGCTGTCCTGGTTCAGATACATGTGAGACAAAAATAGATAAAATAAAAGGCCTCTTAAACGCTTAAATTTAAAGGAAGCCTTTTATGCAGATCAAGAGCCTGCGGTTATTATCATACCGCAGTTGGAAAGTAGATGACAAAAATTATTTGCCTGAAGCAGAGTATCGTTTACAACAGTTAAATCATTTTGAACAACTTAAATCAGAGGGCTGTTCAGAGCAAACGGCTCTAAAGGTATTGGGCATTCCACGGGCAACCTATTACCGTCGGAAAGCTCATTACCAACAGTTTGGGAAAAAAGGCTTAGAAAGCAAAAGCTGCTGCTCTCATCAGCGGCGTCGTCCTGCTTGGGATAAAGCGCTAGAGAAGCAAATATTAGCGTTAAGAAAACAATATCCGATGTGGGGTAAATTGAAATTAGCAGAACTCATTCGTAGAGAATATGTAAAAACGGTAGCCATAAGTACCGTGGGACGCATACTCAAGGCATTAAAAAATCAAGGAAAAATAAAGCCGGTTACTTATTTTTATGGTCATACCCGTCAGCGACGGGCGCGAAGTTTTCATAATCACTCACAAAGATGGCGTCAAGGGATGAAGGCCAAAAAGCCTGGGGAGTTGATTCAAATTGATCACATGAAAGTTTATCCTCAACCTGGAAAGGGATTTGTCCATTTTAAGGCAACTTGTCCCATCACCAAAATCACCATTGCTCAAGCTTACTCCCGAGCAACCAGTCGCTGTGCCAAGGAATTTTTGCTGTATTTGCAGCAGCAATTACCTTTCCCTGTTGACTCTATTCAGGTCGATGGCGGCAGTGAATTTAGGCCTGAGTTTGAGGCCTTATGCCAGCAGCAGAATATTCCTTTGTTTGTTTTACCGCCTCGTTCACCTGAAAAAAATGGTCAGGTGTAACGTGGCAATGGAACATTCAAGTATGAATTTTATTTTACTTATCAGGGGCCGTGTTCAGGATAGGGGATTGACCAGGAAAACTATTTGCGACACAATTATACAGCCGGTAGTATTATTAGTATAGGGCTAGAAGATAAAATAAAAAAAGTTGATCTAAAGTATATGCTATAGCTCTCGCCACTATTGACGGGGGTTTTCAAGTAAAATAAGTTCATTCATAACGCTTTTTTTATTCTCATCGATTCATTAAAAAATGGATTTTGGGCAGTTTTTATATCACCAGTTGAAAAGGATTTATATGCTAAAAGATTTGTATGCTTATATGACAGGATGGTCGATCTATTCGAAAAAAAATACTGCTAGTTTAGATTCAGACAAAATAGTTGGAGCAAATGATTTAAAAGAAAGTTTAATTCCCAAGGAAGTGACGAATAAATCCGAGGTCACTGATTTTAACACTGGGATTGATAATGAGCAAATGTCTTCAGATATTCCTCGACTAACTAGCTTTGATTCAGAAGCCAAGAGTTCAGATGCTCCCGTGAGAGAAAAACAAAGCCACAAACCAAGGAGAGTTAAAAAGAATTGTAACAAAATATTTTATTTAATGCTTACTAATGGTGCTGCTTATATTTCCAATGTTTTTCACGGCATATTTTTTGCGGTAGCTGCGCACGCAGCCGTTAAGGGCACTTTGACTGAATTTGGAGTCGAAATTGGTGGATGGAATTATTTGGTCATCACTTCAATAGCAGGACTAGCTCTTTTAAGTACAATTTGCGATGCTTCCATTACCAATCCTCCCGAATCTGCCAGATATCTGTTAAATCAAAAAAACTCCGATTTGGAAGAAAAATTATTAAAAGATCTTTCTCCATTTGTAAAAAAAATAGCCAAAACATTGGGTTACATAAACAAAGGAGTATTATTGTATTTTATTATCTTTAATGCGGCTTCGGATATTTTACCTATAAGTTATATTACTTCTGATCTGCGAGTGATTATAACAATCGCTATTCCTTTAGTATCATTAAGCACAGTTTTTCTTTATGTTTTGCTTAGTGCTAGGACACAGGAGCATACGTATGAGTTTATACGTCGGTTATTAAATAAAAATGAATCCATGTTATTGAATGCACTTAAATCTTCCGTAAAATCGTCAGAAGTTATTCTCCAGTCTTTAAGCACTGCCATGAATCAAGCTATAGCTAATGGGAATATTGTTGCTCAAGTTTTAACGTATATGTTTAGAATGCCAAATAATGCTGCTTATCGAATGCTGATTTATTCTGGCGTCGGGGTAGGCTTATATAGTTCGCTGTTTTCACGGGTATTAAATGTTCATGGTCAATTTTTTAATATGGAATTTGGAAAAATTCCTACTGATATTTTACGGAAAACATCCGTATCAAAAATAGGCATTGGCTTTGATGTCGTGATGACTTCATTAAGAGCATTTCCTGCTGGAGTATTAATTTATCGTTATAGTTCCAATAATAAATTTCTAATCAGTATTCCAATTTCGCTTATTTTAGCCGGGCATAGTCTTTATGTTCGCTATATAAATCGTTTTTATCAATCGGCTTTAGAGAATTATAATATTGAGCTAAAAAAATCCTCTCATGACGAAAACATTGAACTTTCTTCGATTAAAATGTTTAATATAATTTCTGAGGCATATAAAACTCCAAGACTACAAACAATGGTCAAAGTATTTAATATAGGTGGAAGAGTTTGTGGCTCATTATCTTTTTTAGGATTTCTATTCTATCTTAATGAGGCTTTGAACATCAAAACTGATTTTTATACCATATTGTGTGTGCATCAATTGTGGGGAAATACAACTCTTGAAAATGATTTTAGCTTTTACCAAGATACTTTATTTAATATCTGGGCTTCTATTGGATCGAAAATGCATATGGAAAGCACTAAACCGTACTATGGAAAATTACGTAGCTTTTTTTGGAAATCGGCTACGAATTATCCACCCGCCTATTTACAAAATTTTATGCCCAGCCAACCGCCAAGACTTGCTTAAATTTCAGATAACATCCAGGCTTCAGATCATCGAACCTGGATAAAATCTGTTTATCTAGGGACTAATTTATTACGAAATACTTCTAAATATTTTTCAGGGTAATCTCTTTTAGACTTCCAAAAAAAACTGATAGTCTTACCAAAATGTGGTGTTTTCCATATGTGGGTGAAGGAAATTCCTGTAGCTTATTGTATTTACTTCCATCTGGAAGCGACTCTTGTAGATTACTGTATTCACCTTCAGCTGGAAGTACTTCTTCGCTATGGATAACTGAAGAATTTGGAGAAGTTTTCCCAGTACCGGTCATATAATTATAGAAACTTTGTAACATAACTACTCCTTTTTAGAAAAAATAAAAAAAATCGTAAATCTTTAATTGACATCTAGTGTATGATTTGTTAAAAAGAAATTCCATACTGCAATTGTCCCACTGCGGTATTTATTTTTTAAAACTATTAATAAGAAATTTATTATGCCAATTAAATTTATGTGTTGGTAATACGTTGCTTGTGTAGAATTAAAAAATATAATTCAAAGTCTGCAAATTTTAAGTGTAATGATGAAAACGATAGATACAATACAAGAAAAAAAATTTATGGATAAGAGAAAATATAAAAAAATTTAAGAGTATTAAACCTGTTTTTTTAGGTGTTTGAAACTTTTTTAACATTAAAAGGATTTTAAAATGAAAAGATTATTGCTTATAAACTCAAGCCCAAACTTGTCAACTTCTACCTCTCGTCAATTAGCTAGTTATTTTACTACAGAATGGTCAAAAAAAAATCTAGATAGTGAAATTATCCGGAGAGATATTGGCAAAGATCCGATTCCACATTTATTAGATGATACAGTTGAAGGTATTGTTTCCACAGAACTTAAAACAGAGCAGGGAAGAAAAACCCGCCAATTGTCTGATACATTGATTAAAGAGTTAAAAGAGTGTAATCCTCTATTGATTGCTATGCCAATGCATAATTTTGGTATGCCATCTTCTTTAAAAGCTTATTTTGATCATGTTATACGATATGGAGTAACGGTAGGTAGTAAAGACTTTGCAGATAAACAAGTGATAATCATCACAACTGGCGGGGGTAATCATGAGAACTCTGATCATGATTTTCAGGGGCCTCATATTCAGTATTTATTAGGTTTTATAGGTATTAAACCGGAACAAATAACTTTTGTAAGAGCACATAGCTTACTGTTCTCTGCACAACATAAAGCGAATTCTATTCTTAGCGCTGAAAAACAGATTGAAGTCATCGTGCAAAAACTATTAATAACGGCTCCGCAGGAAGATAAGCGAATACTAAAATCTCAAGATGAATTTCCGGTAAATACCGACTATTTGTCTTTTTCAGCTAAATTATTTGAGCCGGTGAAAATCAAGAGTTATACAATTCTCGGCATAGATGACAAGTCTCCTAGAAAGCTCGATGTTTTAGATGTAGGCTGTGGCATAGGCATTGATACCTTAAGAATGGCTGATTATTTAACTAAAGAAAGTCAAATCATCGGCATTGATATAGATCCTCAGTTAATTGAAACGGGTAATGCGCAGGCTTATATGCAAAATAAACTTAATGTAAAACATTATCAGATGGATGCCAGTAAAATATCGTATTTAGAGAAATTTGATGGCGTGAGAAGTGAGCGTTTATTTCAACATTTGAAAAACCCAGAAGAAGTCTTGGCCAAAATGGCTCAAGCAGTCAAAGACCAAGGTATTGTAGTTGTGATTGATACTGATTGGGAAAGTTTAAATACTAAAGCACTATCGACAACTCAAAACAAAACAATCAGTAAATTTTATTGTACAACTATACCTAATGGCGGGATAGCAAAAAATTTGACAACATTATTTGGTCGAGCAAATTTGTCAGAGATTAAACAAACACGATTAAACATCCCGCTTGATAAGCAAGCATATGGCAGGATAACCAGACACACCACTCTTTTTGAAAAATGTTTTAATCCACAGGAATATAAAGCAGTCATGTCGAAAATTGACCAACAGCCGGATGATAAAGATTTCGGTTCTATTGAATCGGTCATTGTAAGTGGCATGAGAAGTAGGTTGTAGAGAAGTCATTGGTATGAAAAACACCGCAGGTTTATCTGGTTTATTTGATGCGATTGATTTGAAGGGAATTCAACTCAAAAATAGGCTAGTGATGGCGCCTATGACTAGAAGTAGGTCGAATTCACAAGGTGAACCTGCGGATTTTGCTGTGGAATATTATAGCCAGCGTGCTGGAGCAGGATTAATTATAACAGAAGGGACTTCACCTTCTCCTAATGGATACGGATATTCGCGTACCCCAGGAATTCATTCAGAATCACAGATTGAAATCTGGAAAAAAATAACAGAAAAAGTACATGAGCAAAATAGCAAAATTTTTCTTCAGATTATGCATGTTGGTCGAGTCGCTCATTGGTTGAATAAGTCTGAAGGCAGTAAAACAGTTTCTGCTTCTGCAATCAAAGCCGAAGGCCAAATATATACCGATCAGCAAGGTTTACAAGACATGGTGATCCCGAAAGAATTATCAGTCAAAGGTATCCAATCGGTGATTGAAGAATATCGACAATCCACCGAAAACGCTTTTAAAAGTGGATTCGATGGAGTTGAATTACATGCGGCTAGTGGCTATCTGCCTATGCAATTTTTGTCAAGTAATACTAATTTACGCAAGGACCAATATGGTGGCCCTATAGGTAATCGAATTCGATTTATTATAGAAGTATTGGAAGCTATGGCGAGTATAAAAGGCTCAAACCGGGTAGGAATTCGTATTTGGCCTGGTAGTACTTTTAATGATATTAAAGATTTAAATCCAATGGAAACATATACTGAGCTTCTGCGTGCTCTCAACAAACTAAATTTATTATATGTGCATTCGATACGTTCCCCCGATAAAAATATTGATGTTTTTAAATTAGTTCGCCAAGAATTTAATGGTTTTGGTATTGTTAATGGAGGATTTGATTTGAATAAAGCACAAGAAGCCATTCAGGAAAAATTGGCTGATCTTGTATCTTTTGGCACACTTTATATTTCAAATCCTGATTTGGATATTCGATTTAAGAAAAACTATCCTCTGACCAGTCCTGATATAAATACATTTTATACCCCAGGAGCTAAAGGGTATATCGATTATTCAAATTATAATGAGGGTAAATAGGTACAAATATGAATGATTCATTTACATATACACATGGTTTTCTGCCTCCACAGCCACTAAATCAATTGCCAGATTCTCATCGAATTTGGGATCATATTGCCGCCGAATTGCCTAATTGGCTTGAATCAAACCAGTTGCATGTTAGAATCTCTAAGATGCATTTGTTAGATGCATCGGATAAGTCATTGCCAGAAAAATATTTGCCTCGTGCCGCCATGATTTTAAGTTATATAGCTCATGGAATTGCTTTTGAACATAAATCACTACAAAAACAGGGTACAATTCAATTACCAAATTGTTTAGAAGTTCCTTGGCAACAAATTACCAAGAGACTTGCCAGACCGTTTCCTACGCTTTCTATATATGATACGGTATTAAATAATTGGAAGATTTCTGATCCTGAAAAACAATCAATTTTTCTCAAAAATCCCAGTCTTATAACGTTAGAGGATTTAAAGCCACAAATTTGTGCTTTTAACGATCGAGGTGAAACAATCTTTCATTTGTCAATTGTGGAAATGGAATTAAAGGCTATTCCGGCTATTCAAGCTATTCATGATATTTTAGACCTTACATTAAAAGATGAAAAAGATTTCGATAAAATAAAAGATTGCCTAGAAAAAATTTCGTTTTCTATAGATAATATCCGCAAGGCTTTTGCTAAGGTGAGTCCAAAGCCTAGCAGTGTAACTTTTGTTGATCCCCTTATTTGGGTCAATACACTGGCCATTTTTACTCAAGGTTTTTATCAAGGTAATGTGGGTATGAGTGGACTGGCTGTTCCTTCATTTCATTTACTAGATGGGTTTTTTGGTCGAAAAAAATTTGATTCAGAGTTAGGCGTCGCAATTTTAAAATACCGGCCATTATTCGGAAAAAGGCAATTTGATTTCATTACTCAAGTTAGTCAAGCACCGATAGAGACATTTGTGTCGATCAATCAATCAGCAAAAGATTTGTATAATCAATCGAAAAGAAAATACGATGCATTTTTAGATTTCCATGAAACTAAGGTAATGGGTTATTTAACAATGATGCCTTTTAGCCAACGGCAAGCCACTAACTCTGGCATTTCATTTAAACAAAAACCAGTTCATTTGGAAGCTAAAAGAGAACTCAGAAGCTCTAGAATTGAACGATTTGGCGATATATCTCCAAAAACAATTGAACCGTCAGAAAAGAAGCCGGTGTTAAGAAAATTTTCCATTGTAGAAGTGGCGGAACATAACAATAAACAAAAAGGGTACTGGCTGATTATAAATAATAACATATATGAATTAAATCGATTTGTAGATAAACATCCTGGCGGTGATAAGATATTGAGATTATATGCGGGCTTAGATGCTACCCAACATTTTATGACTGTTCATCAGGGTCAGTTACTGGCTAATACGATTTTGTCAAAATATAAAATTGGTGAGATCGAAATTGATGAAAGTAAACCATATATTGGCTATCTCAATTGTATGTTATATGAAATTATAGCATGTGAAAATATCTTACATATTGTGGACAGTTATGATCCAATACATTACACGGATGAAAAAGTATTATTTGGTGCATATAACATTGCTATTTCTAAATTGGAAAGTATCTATAAAACGATAAAATCACCCCCGGATAATGTGGTTCTCAATATTGAGCAGCTTCTAAGATTAGATTGGGTTCAAGATTATATTTATAAGCGGATAATTGATCAATATTATAAAAGAATCAAATTCAATTTAAATCAAATAAATAATTTTGTAGGGATAATTAAATCAGCTGTTATTAGCACAATTCATGCAGACTCGAATTTAGGAATTGAATCCTATTTTAGCAAAATTGATATTGCCATCATTGGTTGTGGTTTATCTGGATTAATATTGGCAATATTTTTAAGTAAGAAACATCAATATAAAGTGACCGTATTTGAGGCTCTGCCAAAATCACAAATATCACTGCGTTCATTTAATATAACATTATCTGAAAGAGGGTTAGATAGCCTTGAATCGGTTGGATTGAAAGAAATTGTAATGAGCATGTGCTCTCCGGTTAAAGGTAGAATTATCCATAGAACAGACACTTCCGTATATAATTTAACATACGGAATAAAAGATTCAGAATCCTTATATTCGATTAGACGGATAGACTTAATTGAAATTCTTTTAAAAGAAGCTCGGTCTCTAGGCGTCAATTTTAATTTTAATATGGAATGTGGTAATTATAATTTTAAAGAAAATCGATTTAAAGCTTTTGATAATCATAGAAAGCTTGCAATTCAATTTGAGGCCAAACTTATATTTGGCGCCGATGGAGTGCACTCCTCTTTTAGGCAGCATTTTACAAAAATACCAAGTTTCTATTTAAGTGAAAATTCAAAACAAAAGTCAGATATCATATATACTGAATTTCGGTTACGTTATCAGGGTCGTTTAGACCGCTTACATATTTGGCCTCGTGCTAATAGTATTATTATTGCTTTTCCTAATAAGGATGGAACTTTTACATTTTCATTATTTATAAAAAATGATGTCAAAATTGATTTAAATTTTTTTAAAATAAATTATCCTAATTTGCTTTCCTTCTTCGAACCTGATTTCTTGCAAAAATTAAATGATATTGAATTCAAAAATATGAGTGGGAGTTTATACGAAGTTAGGTTTTTTCCATGGGCATATCAAAATAAAGCTTTACTATTTGGAGATTCTGCACATGCTTTTTACCCATTTTATGGTCAGGCGACTAATGGTATATTCGAAGGGGCTAAGGAATTGTCGCGATTAATTGATAAATATGGGGAAGAAAACTGGGAGAAAATATTTGAAGAGTTTCAAGAAAAACGTAAAACAGATATTGGCTATATTTCAACTCTTGCTAATAAACATGCTGAGTTTCTCTTTAAGGAATTAGAAGATGAAAATTATCTAAGAACAGATCAAATAGGCAAGCAGATAACAAAGATGTTTCCCAGTATTATGCCGGTATATAATTTAATATCATTTACTATTTTGCCTTATTCTAAGGCAATATCTATAGGTAAACATCATGAAATGATTTTAGCAAAAATAATGGAAATTATACAAAAAAAGAATCTAAGTGATGTTTCTCAAGCAGAATTAGAAAAATTAATTAAGGAAACAGTTTTTAAATTTAATAATTCATCAGGATTTTTCAAGTATAATGAAGCGAAATCTACAAATCTTGAAAATTCAAAATGTAATATTATTTCAAAATTGTAGTTATTAAAATAGAATTGAGTTTTTTTAAGGGTTTTTTAATTTATTAAATCAAGGAGAGTTTTTATGTCTAAACATTTATTAGTGATCACCTCAAGCGTTCGTGGTGACCAGTCAGTATCAAATAAATTGGTTGAAGAATTTGTAACTAAATGGCAGGAGAAAAATGAAGGTGAGATTACTCGTAGAAATATTGGTGAAGAGTTCATCCCTCATCTACATAAAGATACCTTCCTCGGGCTTGAATCAAAAGAGCAAAAATTGTCAGAATCTGCTGGAAAAACCAAAGCTTTATCGGCAGAATTAATTAAAGAAATTAAGGCTGCTACACAAATAGTTATGGGTGTTCCCATGTATAATTTTTCAATACCTTCACAGCTTAAAAGTTATTTTGATCATGTAGTAAGATCGGATGTTACATTTGGATATAATTCAGATGGACAAAGTGTAGGATTATTAAGTGATAAACCAACTCTGATCATTACCACGGGTGCAGGCAATCATGCCGACTCCCCAAGAGATTTCCAAAAGCCGTATTTAGTTTGGATTTTAAATTTTATTGGCATTAAGGATGTACAATTTGTAAGAGCGCATAATTTCTATAGCCCTGATGGAAAATCTATCATGGAGAATGCTAGTCGAGCCATTCAAACTTACGTAGAAGCTAAGCCGTTGGTTTCCTCCCCATCTGTAGAAAAATTACCTTCTGTCAAAAAATCTACAACTAATTATAAGTTAGTAGCCTTAAGTGGATTATTTGCATTAGGGGCAGTTAGTTATAAATTAGTGATGTCTTCAACTTCTTCTTCTACCCTGACTCCGAAATGAAATTTTGAAAAATTTTTATTTTATTCATCAAGTCGCTAGTTTTGTCAGTGGCTTAATAGAATCTACTTTAAATTTATTGATACCTGTTTTAATGACAGAATCAGTAGATTATATGTATGATAAGCCATTGACTTCTTTGAAAAATTGTTCATCTTTTCAGGCTTTAATAGTACTAACGGCTGTTAGACATTTCCTTTCTTCATACTTGGACTTTGCTAATGACTTCCAAAAAAAACAGTTATTTAATGCTAAGGTGGAGAAAGTACTTGACAAAACATTTGAATATAACATGACTCAATTAGAAATTTTTAAAAATAATAAAAATACTAATATTAATGAGATAATTTATTCTTGTCTCTTTACATCAGTAAAAGATGAAGTTTTTAAGAAAAAAATAGTACCACAGTTAATAGAATTAATTAGCGGTTTAAGTATTATTGTGTTCAAATATGGAAGAATAACTTCTTTTTATTATATCAGTGGACTCCTAATTAGTTTAATGTATGACTATTTTATTAAGAAAAAAATTTCTATTGAAAAAATTAGAAAAAATTATTATCAAGAATTTTCAGTATTAGATGAGCTTTATCGAGAACTATTAGTCAATATGCGATTGATTAAAGGTAGCAATAATTGCTTTCGCGAAAAAAATAGATTTATGAATCAATTAAAAAAATATGATTTATTCATAAATTCTTATAATATTGCCAATTTTTTTCAAAATTTTATTAGAGGCTTATCCACAGGAATTATCATTTGTGGTTTTTTATTTTCAACTATTAATGGCTTGGAAAAGAAAAATATTCAAGATTTTCTCTTTTTATATGGATATTTAAATTCATATTTGAGGCTTTTGGCTAATATCAGCTTATCCTGGGAGTTATATCGAAAACATTTGCCACATGAAGAAAAGCTAGCATTTTTTTTAAATGGTAATATTTCTACTCATGATTTACAATTTAACTTGAAGGAAAGTTTTGAAAGTATTTTGGAAATTAATAACATAACGATCAAAAGCGAAAAGTCTACTATACTGAATAATTTTTCATGGCATATTGAAAAATCTTTTAGGGGCAGAATTGCCATTATTGGTAAAAGTGGAGCGGGAAAAAGTACTATATTTAATCTAATATCTGGACTTGATATATTTGCCAACGAAGAAAATATTCATAAGATTAGATTTCGTAATTTTCCTATCAATCATATACCTCCAGTTAAACTTTTTAATCAAATTCGTATTGTTAATCAGAATTCAAGAATTTTTGCTCATGAAAATCTAAAATATAATATTCTTTATGAGTTTCATAATGATCAAAAAAGTCAAGAACAATTGTTAGATTTAGGTAATCCCTTTACAACAAATTTTTCTTTTGAGGAAGCTTGTTTTCATGCAAAACTGTCTAAGCTTTTACAACACCATTTTGATTTGGTTATCGATAGGGCAGTGAATTTTTATTTCCATGATTTTTTTTTAAACAAGTATGGGATTTATAAAGAAAGTTTTTTTTTGTTAACTACTTTGCATCTTGAAAAATTACATCAAAATGATCTTAATAATTGTATTGATATGATGGAAAAGGCTATTTTTGATCTAAAAACAAAAAATTGTTTTTTATTATTGCCTATTCGTATCAGAGAAGGATATATTAGTAAAAATAAGTTCAGCATGAGTCGGTGGTTTTATTGGTGTGCCATCATTCATGGGGGGATGAAGCATATCATTTTGTTTGATGCAGAAAATCAATTAATTAATTTTAAATCATATCTTCGAAAAAGAAAAATAAATTTGGTTAATGATCAAGATATTAAAGCTAAAAATCCAAATAGTTTAGAAAAATGTTTTCATTTTTTGGAAAATTATGATTTTAGACTGTTATATTATCAAAAAAGTTCAATTAAATCTCAACTTTTAATTGGAATAAAAATATATAATTATATTTTAAAAAAATCTCCCAATGGTCTGCTATCTTTTAAGTTAGGTAATATTTCTCAAGGGGAGAGGCAAAGAATTTCTGCGGGAAGAATATTTGCTAAAAAGAAGAAATTTGATATTTTATTATTAGATGAGCCAACTTCAGCTTTGGATTCTTTAACTGAATTTCAATTGATGGAAAATTATAAAAAATTCTGTAAGTTATATGGAAAAATGATGATATTGGTGACACATCGTCTTAATATGATTGTCGATTTCAATAGAATTATTTGTATTGATAAAGGAAAAATAGTAGGCTCAGGTTCTCATCCTGAACTGCTAAGTGCTAATAAATACTATCAGCTATTATGGAAATCTCAAAATGCTTATTTCTCTAAAGACGATAAGCATAATTTATTTACTCTCAATCAATTAACAGAGGATTTCACATTATGACTATTTTATTGGTTATAAACTCAAGTGTGCAGGGTAATAATTCTGAATCTCGAAGATTGGTGAATTATTATTTAGATCGATGGTGTTTACTTTTTCCTGATAGTGAAATTATTTTCAGAGATATTGGTCACGATCCTATCCCTCATCTCACTGAAGAAACGGTAGGGGCCATTTCATCAATGGAGGGTGATTCGCCTGAAATTGTTTCTGCTCGCAGTTTTTCAGACAACTTGATAGAGGAAATTCAACGTGCTGATCAGATTATATTAGGTGTTCCTATGTATAATTTTGCCATTCCTTCTCAACTTAAAAGCTATTTTGATTATATAGCGAGATCTGGGTTGACTTTTACTTATAATTCACAAGGAGAGATGGTCGGTTTATTAACTAACAAGCCTGTTTTAATAATTACTACAGGCGCGGATTATATCGAGACAAGTAAAGATTTTCAGAAGGATTATTTGATATGGATGTTTAAATTTTTGGGGATTAGCAATGTAACATTTATAAGGGCACATAATTTATATCGGCAACGCGAATTATCGGTGAGTCAGGCAAGAAATGAAATTGATCATTATTTGAATACCACTTATTATTTTAATTCAATAATCACCGAAATTAAATTACCTATGGAGGGTGTTGATAATCAATTGCAACATATTAGAAAATTACAGACATATAAGAATCCCCACGAAGCCAAAATCCAAACTTCGACTGCTTCGTCAAAGTATAGTCGATCGCCAATCCTGAGTACGATCAACGTCTTATCACGTGCTTGTATTGCACAACCTCTGGGTGAAATAGTTGCATTAGGTATAATTGGTATTTATTTAGTAAAATCCTGCTTACAATTATTTAGAAATGATCGATTATCTCCTGAAAAGCAAGCAAAATTGATGACGGGAATATCATTCCAAAGGAAAATTTTTGAATTAAACGAGTTGGCCAATAAGATAGGAAGACTATATAATTCACAACCTTCATTAAAGGATAATTTTCAATGGATTGAATTCGCATTATATGAATATAAGCAATCTATTCAAGAATGGGAGGCCCAAGGCTTTGCATATAAAAAAGAGTTGCATTGTCTTTTTGTGGATATGAGAGATACAGAATTAAAGCTGACATCAGAATTAAATCCCAAGAAAATTATTTCCAGTTCTTCTGGTTTTTTGGTAAGCCAAAGTCTGAAAAATTCTGATTTGTTGGGGAAAACTGTGAAAGATTATAAATATTCTTGCTGACTGTTTATAAAATTAATGCGAAGAATTTTAATAAAACCAATCATAGAAACCTGAGAAATAAGATTATTTCCCACGATGTAGATTGCGTTCAGAAGAATTTTAACTTGGGAAAAATATGCTATTAAAATATTTTTGCTAACATACAAAGTGGATCGAATTGGATTTCATTACTGTATCTTCTAATATTAATAAAAACGTTGCCATGATGAAATTTTCAACTGAGACTATTTGTTGATTAGGGAAATTAATTACGATATAGTTATAACTTCTTCATACAAAACAATAAGGATTTTTATGACTAATGATGAAGTAAAAAATTTAGAAATACCTAAAAGCCCTGCTTTTAGAGCTAAATATATTCCGACGGATTCTCCTATATTGAAACTTTTATTACTTTCTAATGAACTCGTCGCAGTGGTATTTTGTCGTGAATCTACTGTACAAATTTGGAATGTTGACGAAAATAAGGTTATTTCAACTTTGGACGCTCATGATCAACAAGTTTCTGCTTTACTAAGATTGTCTCCATCAAAGCTAGTTAGCGGTTCCTATAATGAAATTATTTTGTGGGATATCTCTAAAAAAGAAACGCCTATCGCTGTCTTAAGTAAAAAAGCTCACGGTGATTTTGTACAGAGTTTTTGCTTAATAAATGAAAATTCTTTTGCCAGCAGTTCAAGAGGAAAGGTGATAATATGGAATGCAAAATCGTTATCTCCAACAATATCCTTAAATGTTAAATTAGTAAGGAGTTATGTTGCAAGTTTATTATGTACAAAAAATACCTTGATAGCAGCAGGAGATAGTCATATCGCAATGTGGGATATGAAAAATATTAACGAAAATAATAATCCCACTTATTTACCATATTCAGAGTCTATTAAAGCTATGACTATTTTTAAAGATAATATTTTAGTTTGTGCTTCATATAAGCATATCGCGCTATGGGACATAGAGAAAAAAGCGTTTATTACAAAACTGACGGGACATCAAGGCTGGGTGAGAAATGTGATAAACTTTAACAATGAATTTTTGATAAGTTCCTCAGATGATGGTACTATTCGTTTTTGGAACGTTAACACTCGATACTGTTTTCATACTATGAGTAATCACACCAATGCTGTATTTGGGTTAGGACTTAACGGACGTCGGCTTATTAGTGGATCAAGTGATCAAGCGATGATGGTATGGGAATTATCAGAAAAATATATCGAATCTAAAAGTTATGAACAAATTTCTAATAACAAGTATGGATTCTATTCTACTTCGCCTTTGTCATTGCAAACCAACAATAAAGGCTACGAAAGAGAGACAACTGCTGACGCTCAAGGATCACCACCATGTTTAATTTTATAAAATCTGGGGTTGTGAATATGGATTGTCTTTGTAGCCGTTTACGAAATATTAATTTTGAAGTATGGTATTAGTAAAAAAATCAACGAATAGAGATCCCTAAATATTCATCGACTATTTCAGCGATGTTTGATTTTTTGCTGTCAAAAACCGGCAGTTTTTCTGCAATTAACTGGTTTCTATTAGTTAAAAATCGAGCGAAATTAATTTCATGTTCAGTAATTTGTAGCATTTTTTCAACTCCATTTTTTATATCGGTGATCTTGGTTTCTTTAAATAAGCTTATATTTTCTGCAACAAAATGAGATAGTCTTCTTTCTGTAAGCGTTTGGGGAACGACATTCCCTGGTGCAATTAAAGTTTAATAAATTGTGGAAGTAGTTGGCGATAATCTTCATCCGTGGTGCATAAGCGGATGCGATGAAGCATGGCAACAAAATAGCGATAAGGCTCAATACCATTAGCCTTGCAAGTTTCCAACAGCGAATACAAAATAGCGCCCGCCTGAGCGCCTCTGGGACTGCCGCAAAATAACCAGTTTTTTCTACCAATGGCAAAAGGCCGTATGGCATTCTCCACTAAATTATTATCGATTTCGATTTGACCATCCTTCAGATAATGATTCAGTTCTTTCCAGTTGTTCAGGGCGTATTGAATCGCCTGGCCTAACTTTTGTTGCGGCGGAACCTTGGGCAGAAAGATTAGTTTCCCGCGCTCGCTTTTCAAGCGCATATAATTTTCTAAAAAATTCCAGTGCCTTGGCAGCTAAACCTGGTTTCTTCGATAATTTAGCGCAATCAGCAAAATAACGTCGAGCATGCGCAAAGCATTTCACGGAACAAATATCTTCAGTCTTCTCTATCCAGTTATAGCCCGAGTAAGCATCGCTCTGCAAATAGCCTTTAAATCCACATAAAAACTCCCGGGCATGATAACCGCCCCGCGTTTCTTCATACACAAAGACTAAACTCGGTTTATCCCGGTCACCGCCTCGATAAACCCACATATTGGATTTATTGGTATTAGACCGGTCCACTTCTTCTAAGACCTGTAATGTCGTTTCATCCGCCTGGATATAACCACTTTGGAGGATCAACTGCCGTGAGCAGCCCATCAGCGGTGCGCAAAGTTCAGCCGGTTTGACTTCCCAGGCACACAGGCTACTGCGCACAAGGTCTACCTCCAAGCGCTGCCAGATCGCTTCCTGCCGGTATAGCGGGACGTGGTCTGCATATTTGGTCACGATCGTGTGTGCGATCAGTTCGAGCGTGGCGATACTTTTAGGCAACAATTGGGTTGATAGTAGAGGGCTTTAATTTTATTGCCTTTGCGGCTACGAAATAAAAAAAGATGACCGCAGGCCGGATTCATCTTTAAAACATCAGCAATCAAAATACACAAAGTGTCGATCGATTTTCTCATGTCAACAGGAGGCAAGTAACAATAAATTTTTACATCTGAGGGAATCATTAGCATGGCCGTAGCACCTCCAACCAGGGTTTTAATTGATGGCTTTCACAGCAAGGTAATAACACTTGGATTACTATTAGGGAGCAATACTTTAATGCCATCCTGAGCTGCCATTGCCGCGCTGGGTCGAATATGAACGGGAACCACATCGGCAGCTTCGGACAAATTTTTCTGCTGCTTTTTCTTTAAGGCTACATAATAGTAACAAAACTGGGATAATATGAGCTGATAGCGCTCACAAAATTCACGCCGGGATAGACCACTCTGAATTTGATCTTCAATTATTTTTTGCCAATAGGCATGGCGCTCCAAATTAGTCTGCATCGCTACATCTCCTAAATTTTAATTAAAAATGTAGCTTGATCGAAATTCTTAGCCTTTAAAAGATGGAATTCGCGGAACGCTTACGCTTATGTGTGTGGTAAATGTCAATCTAATCGAGGGTTAGGTTTCGATAAGTAGTCTGTTTTGGATTCGGCGTGCCGAGCGGCTAGGTATTGTTTGAAATTTTCAATCAGGATTTTATCTGGGAAATTTAAATCGACAATAACGGAATCCATTCCTCTGAAGCCGAAACCATTTTCATCTTTCGCTTCTTCGATGACAAATCGATTAAGAGGCTATTTGATCAGGATTCATATTTATAAACATGTAACAAGTCCAGGGGGTTTGCTTCGAATTGGTTTGCCCAATGCTTCACATATTCCAAGCGTTTAGTATTAATGCCGGTTCTTATACAATCATATTCTTCTAAAGTCATTGGATGTATTGCAGGAGTATAATTATAGATTTTACAGGCACTTTCAGCATCAGGAAAATAGAAAGCGAAGGTATTTTCCCTTTGCCATCGCCTTTAATATCAATTATTGGTGTTCACGAATGGCGGCAAATGCTTCAGCAAGCTCGGTACTAAGGGCTTTTTGATGCATTGGTTCAACCTCAGTATTGAGCTATTCCATCAGTTTGTTGCGAAGAGAGAACTATTCATACCATCCAGCGGCAGTGAGTTTTTTGGCAGATTTGTATTTATCTAAGTGAAACCATTCTGGTAATTCTGAAATGTTTAATTCGAGTGGTCATGCATATTCCTTAACGAGATTGGTTTGTCCTACAGTTAGAGAGTCTAAATAATCCGCCCAATGTTGCATCATCTTTCTTCTGTCGAGCAAATATTCTGCGTAATTATAAGCGGCACGGATATTATTTCGCTCTGAGTGAGCGAGTTGACGTTCAATAGCGTCACGGTTCCAACCTTGCTCATTCAATAAAGTAGAGGCCATACTTCTGAAACCATGACCGGTCATTTCATCTTTTGTGTAACCGAGGCGTCTGAGTGCGGCATTGTTGGACATGGGGCGATTTGGGCTGCGGATGCTTGGGAAAACATATTTGGCATGACCATAGATTCAAAGCAATTTTCAGGGCCAAGTTTTCGATCACGTTTTTTTAGCTGCTTGGCCATGCCGGGATCGGTGTCATCGGCCAATAGTTGCTGAGCTTCATTCCGCTTTTTTCTAGCCCCGGCCAGAGTCAACTCTGGGTATACACCTAAAGACAACGACTTCTCCTTATCGGCAAACCAATACCGGAATCGCCAGTACTTAGAGCCGTTAGGTTGGACTACCTAAAACAGCCCTTTACCATCCGTCAGTTTGAACGATTTTTCTCGGGTTTTTACTTTCCGAATTTGTGTATCCGTCAGCATTTCTGGGGTAACTCCTTTTTGGGGTAAAAAACACCCCGGTTTTTTACCCCATTTTTTGCCGGATTGCAGGGGTACATAATGGACATTACAGGAATTAGATTAACAGAAATTACGTGATTTAACAAGCACTTCAGGTCTTTAAAAGACACTCTCGGAATATAAAAATATGGAGGCGGCGGGAATTGAACCCGCACCACGGGGTAAAAGGGGTGACCACCATACACCACCAAAGACAACGAAAAACAACAAAAAATCAAATAAATAAAGCTAAATTGGAGTGGTATGTTAATTGTCTTTGATGGTCTATAATTGTCGGTGAATAAACCCAAAATAAACCCAAAAAATCCTTTAGAATTAACCTTAAAATCTTTAATGCTTGTTTGAAGGCGATTTTAAACCTTCTATCCGGTTATGTGTTAAATTCCCGGAATAGGAATTTAATTGGTGTAATAATCTTATGTTGATTTATTATTGCACTAATCTTATGGTAGATACTGAAAGGTTGAATAATTAAAAGGTGAGGACGATAGTCCGGCTTAAATATTATGTTGAAGTGCAGGGGAACCAAACTACGGAGAGTTTCTACATCTAATTTTTAATTAGCTCTTGGTTGATGGTTGAAAAACGGAAACCGGCTAATTTAAGGGATTCCAATGTTTTGGCCAAGTCAGAAAGGTAACCTTTTTCAGCGGCTTTGTTTAATATGGCTACAGTGCCGACGACTGGCAGCTTTAACTGTATAGCCGCTTGACGTGCTCGCCAATCATCTAAAATTATAAAATCCGCCTTTACCTCTACAGCTAATACAATAGCCTCAGACTCACCTATACCTAACTGTAATCTAAGAGCATCAACAGCTAGCCTATCGCTTATGTTATGTACTTTGATCCAGTTAGCAGATAATACTTCCTTGCTACCTGGACGTCCTTCGCCACGAATAGCTACTTCTTGATAAACAGCTTGAGGTATAAAAATGTGTGAAAATAGTCGTTTTAGCAATTCTAATTCGCCAATTTTGCTTAGTGCAATTAGACAAGAGGAGTCTGCTATTACGATTTTAGACATCCGCTAAACGTCCTAAGTCTGCTTGCAAATCTTTATCGGAGTAGGGGATAGTAATGCCTAGTTCACGATTTCTTTCCGCAAACTCCCAATAGCTCATGCCACCTAATTCACATGCCTTACCGAGCGAAATACGCTTATGTTCATAAAGAAAAAGTGCCAGCATTTTTCTTGCTTCCTGGCCGACTGTCTCAGGAGTTAAACCAACTTCGATAGCAGGGCTTATGGGAAAGTCAAAAACTACATGCAATGAATTCATCTGATTTAACCCTATTGATTGAGTTAGAGATAGCGTTTGGATTTTATAGGTTATTAAGATACCCTAAGTATCTTAATTATAAACAATTTTTGAAAAGCAAGCAACTCATCAAATGCATAATTTATCTATATTCTATATTAAATCCATCAGGGGATTGAATTTGAATGCTAATACCTCCATTAGAAGATCGAGAGCCATGCTAGTGACTTTGACACTTTGATTTAGTTTAAAAAAAGATCGAGTTACAGGTATGATCTGTCTTTTCCTTATTAAGCTTTTTATCATTTTTATTAAATGATAGCAGAATTGCCAGTAACCGCTAATGTTAGTTTTGCTGGGATGATGCTGAGCTGATTTCCATCTGATCTCAATTCGCGTTTATTGAAATAGATGAGTTAAAATTTTCTTGTATGTTTTCTTTATTTTTTCTATGTAATCAAATAAAAAGACCCATCCATCACCTACGATAGGTCCTGTGACAGTTGAAATAAAATTTATTATTTAATATGTCCATTATTATTTCTGCCCTCATTCCTTCATATTAAATTTTAGAGCTTCTCTTCAAAAAAACTATTGAGCATGATGAATTTTCTACAATTCGCCCTTATTCTCTCCGTGAGCAGGGTGAAACTCTAGTGCTTAATAAATATTAAGCTTTCCTAGAAGGTCTATTGATGATCCACTGGAGTTTTTTCTCTTTTCTAGGCCCTAGGTGGGCAGATTTTGGTTTCGCCAAAGTTTAGGAAACCAGCAATCAATCGGCCACCATCAATGGCACGACCTTGTTGATAGCACTGGAGTTAGCCAAGCTTAGAGTGGAAGTCACGGCGGCGGCTATCTATAGCTCTTCGTGAATTCTTTGCCGGTTTTTTGCATTCATGTCGTGAAAATTTTGCCTGTTTTTGTGATAAAGTGCTATGTCATACTGCCCTCCAGTTCATTGCGGAATGTCAGAATGAAAAATAAATTATTGTCTGCGCTACTCAACGCTATCACGCATAACCAGGCGAATAAAGTAGCGCGTTTATTAAAGCAAGGCATCAATCTTAATGAGTGTGAAAATGATCATTTTCTCTCGCCATTACATTGGGCAGCGGCGCACAGTTCGGTCGAGATCGCTAAATTGTTAATTGACGCTGGTGCGGATTTAGAAGCAAAAGATTGCGAAGGATTCACCCCACTGGAAACCGCCTGCCTTTTTCATAATCGGCAATTTATTCGATTTTATCATGATTATTGCCGCAGTGATGTCTTTTCAGATGGAACCCTACGAGGTGCAGTATGATTGATTTTTCCCACTATAAAAAACGGGCATCAATGAGTGTAGGTACTCGAGTGTTTACCAGCAATCAAATGAACTTTCTCTTTGAAACAAAGCCATCCAGTAGCTCATCGCATTGATAAAATTCGTTCATTACTTTCAAGGAGTCTATCATGATTTCAGTAATTTTTATCGAGCAGGATATTCATTTTAGCACCTGGTTTAGCAAGCTGGCCGCTTCCGTTGAACGCGGTGTTCAATGGGTTGGTGAAGCGCAAACCGGGGCAAAGGGTATCGAGTTGGTGCGTCAACATAAAGCAAAGCAGTCTTTGTTCGTTTTTTTAGATATGGATTTACCGGACATGTCTGGCGAATGGATCTGCCGGTATATTCATCGGCATTGGCCGATAGTGAAATGTATTTTTTTAATTAATCCATTACATTGGTCAACCATCAGTCGTTTGGTGGGATCCCCTGCTCAGGGTTTTCTGACTAAATATGCCTGCTATTTATGCTTTGAAGCCATCAAAGTCGTGAATGGCGGAAAAACCTATCTACAACCGGATTTAGGACTTGAGTTATTACGTTATCGCGAAAAAACAATGATTCGACATGCGGAAAAATTATCACCGAGTGAATATGAAGTCGTGGTGATGCTGACAAAAAATAAAACTTATAAAGACATCGTGAAAGTGTTACATATCAGCCTGAAAACTATTTATAATTTGAAAGCCTCCGCTTACAAAAAATTGGGCGTAGAAGACATTCAACAAATCCGGCAACTGTTCAATGAGGATATTCCTGCCCATCTTGCCCAGCATTAAAATGAAAGCTGAATGGTAAGGGGGTGGTCTTTTAGCCGACCTTTCGAAGGTTTATCAGTTTATTTTTTATACAAAATACTGATCGTCGTCACGGCCTATGGGTCCTTGCATTCTGCTCGGAACTGAGCTTAACTAGTAAGCGTGAAGGACAAGTGTTTTGACCACCTGCCCCTCACTAACCACCTTAAGTAACTAAAGGACTTAACATGGCTAAGGGAATTCTATCTAATTTTGTTGTCTTTATAAACTGCCATTTCCGGCAGACTCCATTTCCTTTTGAAAAAAAGACTCTTTTTGCCTGTTTTATCAGGCAGAAGGATGCTGCGCGTCTGAAAAATATTAATTTCAGCGCCAGTCGGGGTTCGTCCGGCGAAAGAAGGTCAAATAAAGATCAACAATCCAGACAGAGGAATCTTAGTTCATGCGCTAGCGCGACATGTGACCAGGATTCCCCGGATTCATGCGCGCTGGTGGGTGGCCAACTATTAACCACTCAATCAGGAAGACGCCATGAAATCAAATCTGTTCAACAAGGATGATCTCAATCAAGCCCATATTGTTGAAGTTTTTTTGAGAAATATTACACGGTCATTGCCGCAGTACATTTTTTGGAAGAACACAAAATCGGCCTATCTGGGTTGTAATGAGAACTTTGCCCGCTTGGTGGGGTTGCACTCGCCAGAAGAAATTATCGGTAAAACTGACCGGGATCTCAATTGGCAACCCACTGGCCACACCGCTGAGGTGTTTCAGCGCGGAGATCAGGAGACTTTAAATGGTTACCCATTAACCAATCAGGAAGAAACGCTGGCTTTACCCAGTGGCAAAAAGCTCATCACTTTGGTGAGCAAACTACCCATTCTGGACGATGACCAGCGAGTATTAGGTATTGTCGGTTATTTCACGGATATTACCCCGTTGAAAAAGAAAGAACGCGCCTTGCGTCAGGCCAAGCGCCAGGCCGAGGCGGCTAACCAGGCTAAATCGGTTTTTATCACCAATATCAGTCATGATCTGCGCACGCCATTAACGGGCTTGTTGGGGATGGCGGAAGTGTTGCAGAAAGAAGTACACACTGCGCAGGGTAAAGCGGCAGCGGCGGATTTATTAAAAGCTGGTATGATGCTATTGAACCTGCTGAACGAGGTCATCGAATTTTCACGTTGTGAATCGGGTGATTTACCTATCCATGAAGTTAAGTTCGATTTACTGGAATTGATCCAGAACCTGATCGCTCTACTCAAACCTTCCGCCCAGGACAAAAATCTGGATTTTAATGTCACTGTGGACGAACATCTGCCGCATTATGTCATCAGTGATTCCGCCCGGTTACAACGCATTTTGCTGAACTTACTCGGCAACGCCATTAAATTCACCCACCAGGGAGCGATCAATTTAAGCATTCGAGTGATCAAACTCAAAGCCCAAGGTGTGATCGTGGAGTACCGGGTACAAGATACAGGCATTGGGATTCGTGAGGATCAACAGGCGCTGATCTTTACTCGTTTCAGTCGATTACACCCGGCCTATCAAGGGCAATATGCTGGTTCTGGTTTAGGATTGGCTTTGGTTAAGCAGTTTGTGAATGAGCTGAAGGGTGAGATTCACGTTGAGAGTGTGGAAGGTCAAGGGTCTATTTTTAGCTGCTTAATTCCTTTGCGTGTTCCGCTGTCTTCCGGATCGGAATATACCCATCCAGTAAAATCACCACGGCCACCGGCGGATTTGCACGTCAAGGGCGCCCTGATTCCTTTTAGAAGCCGGTCGTCTGTGCCTGCGAATCCCACGGTACTGATTGTTGAAGACAACAAGATGGCGCAGCAGGTCATCAAAAATTTAATGGAATCCCTGGGAGCGATAGTAGAGACAGCAGATGACGGCGCACAAGCTTTACAAAAAATTCAGACTCATGATTTTTTACTCATCGTGATGGATCTGGGATTACCCGAACTCGATGGTTATCAAGTGACGCTAAAAATTCATCAATGGCAACAAGAAAATCAACATCCAATTTCATGGGTGGTCGCACTTTCCGCACATCTGGGCGAAGCAGAACACAAGCGTTGTTTTGCAGCGGGTATGATCAGAGCCTACGAAAAACCGCTACAGCGCGAAGCCGCCCAGGAATTACTGGATTTAATAAAATCCAACCCGCCTACTCACAATACAGATAAAGGAAACCGCCATGCATCCCATTGAATCCGTCAACCAACAATTAGCGCCACTCATTCAGCAAATTAAGCAGCATGATTTATATGCGCACATCTGTTCACTGGAGGATTTGCGCATTTTTATGGAATACCACGTGTTTGCGGTATGGGATTTCATGTGCCTACTGAAAGAATTGCACAGCCGCATCGTGACCACGCGCGCGCCGTGGTTCCCCCCTAAAAATGCTTTTAGCGCGCACTTAATCAGTCGAATTTTAGTGGAAGAAGAAGGCGATCGCACTGAAGATACTCAGCAATATTGCAGTCATTTTGAATTGTACCTGACTGCCATGCGTGCTATTGGTGCAAATACGACGCTCATTCAGGATTTTTTGCACTGTCTTTCAACAGGAGAAATTCTCATTGATGCCGCTGAAAAATTAAAAATTCCAGCCTCGATTCAACAATTTATTTATACGACGTTTGGTTTTTTCTCTCAGGAAACCCATATTTTGGCGGCTGCTTTTGTGTATGGTCGGGAAGCCATTACGTCATCATTATTTAAACCGTTGATGACCCAATTAGAGCAAGAGATTAATCCAGAAGAGAAGTTTATGATCAAACCGCTATTATATTACCTGAATCGTCATATCGAACTGGACGATAAAGAGCATTTACCTCGCGCAGTGCAAATGTTAAAAAATCTGGTCGGAGAAGATCAAAAAAAATGGTTTGAGATTGGCACTCATGCGGAGCTGGCTTTGAAAGCCCGTTTAAATTTCTTAACGGCCATTCAAAATAAAATTTACCAGAAAGAATCCGTTTTAAATTATTAGAGTAAAATCTGTTTTATAGAGAGAAGAATTAAAACAGTTTTTTTTCAAAAAAATAATTAGGCTTTGATGAGAGAATCTAGTTTATCATCCATTTATTGCATCCAGACGATTTCTGGCGAGGCGGCAATATTCCTCTGAAATATCGATACCAATAAATCGGCGGCCAAGCTGATGAGCGGCTACTGCTGTCGTGCCACTGCCGACAAAGGGATCCAGAACGATATCCTGTTCTTGAGAAAATAAGCGAATAAACCAGGTCGGCAAGGTTTGTGGAAAGACGGCGCTGTGATGCTGATTGTGGGATTCAGTGCCTAGATGTAATACATTGTCTGGATAGACAGCGTCTTTATTCTGCCAATTGGCCAGATTTCTCTTAAAAGGGCTGCCATTTTGAGAAGGTGTTAAGATCTTGTCGGCATCTCGCAGCCGTTGTAACCGCTGCCGGGTCGACACATTCATCGGTACTTTGACAGCATCTTGATACATACAAAATTTTTTATGTAAGTTGAATTGCAGTAATCGCTCCCAGGCGTCCCGAAAACGGTTTGGCCACTTGCCGGGGAAGCTGTTTTTCTTGTGCCAGATAAATTCTTCCGTCCATAGCCAACCTTGTCGGCGCAACGCCAGAATTAACTCTAAAACGTAAGGAGATCACCACGAATCACATTTTCTTTAATATTTAGTATAAATGTTCCGGTGGGTTTGAGAACACGTTGTAATTGAGCGGCGATGGGAATAAACCATGCCACATAATCATTCGGTGATACACTGGTATATTGTTGCTGTCGTTGTTGTGCATAAGGCGGCGAAGTAAAAATGAGATCAATAGAATGATCTGGAATCGTTGCTAATATTTTTCCTGAATCTCCGCACAGAATTTGATTTGTTTTTACATTCAATTGAGCGGTCGTTCCTGACTCAGCCGCCGAATTCGATGGTTTAGGGTTGTCAGTGGGTACTAAAATCATGGCTCAATTCCTGAATTTTTTTAGTTTCAGCATGGATTTGATCGGTTTGATGAGCGATTTTCTGGCCGACGGTCTGTTGCTGTTTAATTTGCTCGACGGTGGCAATACCTTGTCGATCCTGTAAACCGCAAGCAGGAATAACTAACTCTGCTAAATGGCTCTGAATAGCCTGATTAATGGTTTCCTGTTGGCGATGGGTAGATAAGCTTTTCCCAAAAAAACTACCCCAGCCCGTGAGCGTCTTTACATAGTCTTTTCGGTGTTGTTCCATCCTTAAGATATGATTTTGTACTTGCTGTGTATTGATGGCATGTGAGGGTTGTTGAAAATGATCCTGAGTCAATTTAGCTTCATTCACGATTAAGACCAGTAGCTGAGTTTGCTTCTCTGAGCCTTGTTTTTGAGTGGGTGAATGATGGGCTAAATAGTGATTGAGCAACTGCATGATTTTTTCCAGGGTCAGTGAAAGTTTTTCTAGTCGGTTGGCATGCGCCAGCAATGTTTGAGTACGATGCTCAATCAGCCTGGACGAATCCCGCTGAATTTTTTGACGAAGATCCTCAGCGGTTTTGAGAATTTTTTCCGCTTTGGTATGGAGGCGTTGCTGACCTGACTGAATTTCATCACTTAATTTTTTAGTGATTGATGGTCGAATCGCTTCACGCGCCAAATCCTGATAAACAATGCGTGCGTCACCTTCAACCCGAATCAGATGTTTAATATGATTTTCTGAAAATCGGGTGTTGACGGTGTCTTGACGGTAGGTGGGTAATTCTTTGGGAACCGATTGAGTAATCACAAAATCTGCGGAGCTATCGATTAAGTGAGATTGTCCCGTTAATTGTGAATAGGTTTTACTGACCTGTCTCACCTGATTTTCTAAAGTCACTAATGCCTCACGGCGCTCCAAATAATCCTTTTGAATTTCAGTATATTTCTGCTCCCACTCCCCTGATAATGTAGCCTGGCGTTTGGCCATCTCCCGGATATCTTTCCGGACAGTTTGCATCACACTGGCAATTTCGATGAGATCATCGACCTGACACAGTGCAATGCAGAGTTCATAAACGCCGAGGTTTGGATTTTTAAGCTGAGATTCGTATTTTGCAAAAGCGGTCTGCCATTTGATTTCGCCTAAAAAACAGTAGGATTGACTTAATTTTTGGATCGCTTTCAGCGCTACCTCCTGTAGAATAAAAAGTAAATCCTTAACTGATTTTTTTTTCTGGGCTAAGAGAATATTCTCTCGATCTGGCGTCTCTAAAAAAGGTTGATAATGTGACGCATGGATCGCTGTTTTGGCACGATGGTACAAATAGTCTAAATTTTTCATGGGTTGTCTCCATTAACTGACTGGAAAAGAGTGAGATTTCCAATAATGACAAAGAGGTTGTCGATCAACCTCCTTTCAGTCCCGGCGTTGTCGGGATCGCCAGCTTATCTGCAATTTTTTGAGCCGCTGCCTGTCCTTTGATTTGCCAGAAACCCAGTTTTTCCATCAATCCTTTGGAGAGCGTATTGACGACGCGTTTGATAAACTGAACGGCAGCACTATCCGGATTTTTTTCAATGACGGGTTTTTGTTTGGAAAACTCCTGTCGAAAATCCTGTAATTGCCGCTCCACGGGTTTAATGGGATTTTGCAGTTTTTCCTCGAGTTGACAGACGATTCGATACTGGGTGATCGCACAGGACAAAGCGTCACTGGGTTTTTTTAGCTCGGAGGCTGATTCACTTAAGAATCGATCGAGAGGACGGCAGGGATCGAAACTGAGTGTCGTTGGTTTTTCAGTCGGTAATGTTGGGCCGCCAAAGCTTTGCGGTGCTTGCGCTTTGTATTCAGCATAGACTTTCGGATATTGATCCTCTAGGCCGCTCTCAATATCAGCCGCCAAATGCGATTTAAATTGGCCACAGATCTGCAGTAACTGTTGTTTTTTACGCGCCTGTGGCAACATCGAGATCAACAATTGCCGGGCCAGTTGGCTGGATAGCTGGCTCTCGACCTCCCACGGACACCAGCGTTGCACCGATAGACTCAGCGCTTCGTATTTCACCGGATCTAATAAATCGGATTTATCACAGTGCTGAGTGAGTAAAACACTGAATTCCTTGATCAATATTGTATTTTGTTGTGAAGCGGAAACCTCTTTTTTATTGCATAATCGCCGTTGCGCATTCACTGAGGCTTGCTCATACAATTGTTTCACTTTATCATCCAATGCCAGACTGATGTTGACGTCCAGCCTGTTTTTAACGGATTCGCGTTGAGCATTGAATAACAACTTTTGCAGGTTTTTCATAAAAATTCTCCTTTAAATTTGAAAATAGAGTCACATTAAAAAAGTGTTACTACCGAATTAACGGGGTCGTGGCGCTGGTGTGAGCATTTTATTGAAGGTTTTACTGGTTTCTTTCCCTTTCACACTGAAAATCCCCAGTGCCACTGCTGCTCCCAACGTCACCACTGCCGTCACTGTCTTTAAAAACCGAATGCCCCAATTATCGCGGTGCGCTTCAATGCATGTTTTTTCTCGTTGTAAGGTTTGCTTAAATTCTTCGATTTGCGCTGCAGCAGGCTTATGGGTGAGTAGCGTGCGTTGTAGCGTGGTGACTGCCTGATATTTTTGAATAGCCTGACTTAAGCCTTTATTATCCTGAATCATAGGTTGAATGGTGGAAGATTTAGCGTCCTGAGCCAGAAACACATCTAAAACAGAGGGTTTTTCTTCAAATCGGAGCGGTTTTTTAAAAGAAGTGGTTGGCTCCGGTAAGTGAAAGCCCTGTTGACGCGAAACGTTAGGTAGAATATCCGTGAGTGTTGAACGAATATCCGCCGCCAAATGCGCCTTATATTCACTACAGACTCGATTCAATTTCTGTTTTTTGCGTGCATCGGCGGTGCAGACGAATAAAGCTTTTTTAACGGCTTCAACCGCTTTGGTATTGCCTTCTGTTTTTTGGGGATTCCAATTGACAATCGCATTTTGAATCCGCTGATAATCTGCAAGCCGGTGCAAGCTCATCTTATCCAGTTCTGCTGTGATACGTGTTTGTACGCAGGTGATGATTTTGGCTTCGGTCACGCGATAATCCTGAGTAAATCCTTGCCGGTTTTGTCGCATTTCTTCAGTGGCCTCCTGATAGAGACGATTAATTTCATTCACCAGGGAAGCTTCCTGCGAAAAAGGCGCATGACGTTGCGGATGCCCCAGATTGATTAACGCTTGAATGAGTTTAGACATAATGATTCTCCTGAATAATTAAAAAAAATGATCAAAAAGACCTGATAATGTTCAGACAACATGACTGTCGGGTTGGTTGGTTTTAAAATCGGCTGAAATAAATTCGGAGTTCAATCGTTATGGTTGACGATCTTTCACCGTGGTCAGCATGATTTTTTTTAGATATAAAAGTGTTTTAGTATTGACGAGAGCGTTGACTAATTTGTTCAAAGAAGGCATCCATCCGGTTTCACGAACGATTTCTTTTTGTAACTGAGTCAACGCCTCAAAGGATTGATCATTCAATAAATGCTTTTTCTTCTGGGATTTAATCCCTGTTTTTTCGTCTTTTTTAAGTGATTCATTCATTGACATCATATCCTGTGCTTTTTTACAGCCTGCCATAAATACACGGAAAATAACACATGAAAACCCTGAGAATTTTTCCCGATCAACCCCTTGAAACTGGCAGACCGGATGGTTAAAACTTCCCGAAAATGCGATTTTCATGGAAAAAAAGGGTCGTAAGCCATTGATTGTCGCTAACCGTCGGGAACTTTTAGGGTTAAATTTGCGGGTTTTTTCCTATCGATCGGGAAATGATGACATGTTCATCGGAATTTTTTTCTGAGATGATCTCTTGCAAGCGTGAAGACAAAATCTTCTGCAAAATAAAAAAATAAACAGCAATGGAGTTTTTTCCGATGAATATTCAATGGTTTTTAATTGATGATCTTCGACCTTACGAGCGGAATCCGCGTAAAAACGCGAAAGCCGTTGATAAGGTCGCTGATAGTTTAAAAACCTATGGCTGGCAGCAAGTGATTGTGGTGGACAAAGACCATATCATTATTGCCGGTCACACGCGCTGGCTGGCGGCTAAAAAATTGAAGATGGAAAAAGTACCGGTTTTTATGGCGCATCATCTCACCCCCGAACAAGTCAAAGCATACCGCATCGCTGATAATCGTTTAAGTGAAGAGGCTGAATGGGATTCGGATTTATTACGCCAGGAACTCGAATCATTAAAAGAACTGGACGTGGATTTATCATTAACTGCCTTCAGTGAAATTGAACTCACCAAATTGCTGGGTTCATTATCAGAACCCGACGAAGAGTCGGCGGAATGGCTAACGCCGCAAAACATTGTGGTCAGTCAACCGGGTGATATTTGGGAGCTGGAGCATCATCGCCTGATGTGCGGTGACGCCACCTCACCGGATGATTTAGCTCGATTAATGGATGGCGTTCAAGCGGATTTGGTCTTTACCGATCCGCCCTACAACGTCGATTATCTTCAGGAACGCGGTGCTTTTAAGGGACGTCGTATTCAAAATGACCACATGAATCCGCAGCAGTATCTCCAGTTTTTACAAACCGCTTTCGCCAGTGCGGTGACGGTGGTCAAACCAGAAGCGGCCTGGTATGTCTGCCATGCCTCCCAATTTCAGGATTTAGTCAAACAGGCGTTGGAATCCAACCATTTACTCATCCGTTCCCAGATCATCTGGGCAAAGAATCATTTTGTATTGAACCGGAGCCGTTACAAAACGCAGCATGAACCTATTTTCTACGCTTACCGCAAAGGCCAGGCGGATGCGTGGTACGGGGATCGCTCGCAAAGTACGCTCTGGCCTTTCGATAAATCGCTGTCTTGTGACCTTCATCCCACCATGAAGCCTCTCGTGCTGGTACAACGAGCGCTGCACAACAGCAGTCTGGTCGGCGATCGGGTGCTGGACCTATTTGGCGGATCCGGATCCACACTGATCGCAGCCGAGCATGCGCACCGCCATGCGTATGTGATGGAGGTCATGCCTACTTATGTAGACGTGACAGTGCGCCGCTGGCAGCAACACACTGGCAAAGCGGCGATGTTGTCCGGCACCGACCGGACATTCGATTCAGTATCAGCGCAACAAGGCGTCCGTTATGGAGAGTCAGGATCATGAGTTGACGGAGAGTATTCAGAAAAAAATATCTCAAGCTCTGCGGATAGGGGCGAGTTATGAACTCGCGGCGCGATATGCCGGAATCGGAATGAAATGGTTTTGGCGTTGGAAAAACGAGGGAGAAAACAGTCATGTCGTTGATAACGATCATTATCGTCAAAAATGCAGGGCTTTTTCACAAGAAATCAAAGAAGCCCGCGCCGAGTATGAGGTGGCCTGTTTGACGAGAATGGAGAAATTGGGGACTAAACACTTTAAACCCTTGCACTGGAAATTTGAACAATTATCGGCGCTTCGATTACAAAGTCGAGGAAAAGTTAAAAAATACAGGAATCCGAAATATGAATAATAAAATTCAGCAATTCAAAAGAATCAGCCAAGCCCTGAGCTGTCGGTTATGGTGTGCTTTGTGCCAGCCTAACAGTCTGGCCACCGTCCGTCTTTTTTTACTGGTGAGTTTAATCGGTCTGTGGGGTTCAGCGCTGGCAGATGGTACGGATATTTTGGATGGTACGGACGCCAGTTTATGGATGACGCTCAACGGTACCGGTAAAAAGTATATTTACGCCGCGGAAGGTATTTTAGGATTAGCCGGTTATATGAAAACCAAAAACCTTTTGGTATTAACCGGCATCGTGGTGGTGTCGATTTTCTTCAACATTATTCTGTCGATTGCGGGAGAAAGCGCATGAGTCAAGGATATCGCATTCCGCAAACGCTGGATGAACCGTTTAAATTCATGCTGTGGACGATTGACGAACTCATCCTGTTTTTAGCGCCGTTTCTCATCTTAATGCTCGTATTTAACAGTCCGGTGTGGGGAATGATTACAGGTAGCGCCGGGATATTCGGCGTTAAAAAAATGAAAGGTCAACAAGGCCATTACTTTATTGTTCACTGGCTGTATTGGCATTTGCCCTCGTGTGTGAAATTGAAAGCTACCCCGCCGTCTTATTGGCGGGAACTCATTGGTTAAACTGGAGAGAGTATTTATGGAAATCACGCAGTACAAATCCCGATTACAAAATTTAATCGCACAGCGGAATGGTTACTTAGTGTTGGCAGCAGCCTTAGCTCTCATCAGTCTTATCCTGGTCATTTGCGTTTGTCGAATGGTTAATCGGGAGCGGATTGTCATTGTGCCGCCAGTTATACAGCAAGCATTCTGGGTGAATTCACAAACTGTATCACCGGAATATTTATCGCAAATATCGTCTTTTCTCGTGCAATTACGTTTAAATATGACGCCGAGCAGCGCGGAATATCAACGAGAGATGCTATTGCGTTATACCGATCCCGCTTATTATGGCCAGTTAAAGAATGAATTAGTGGAGGAAGCAGATCATTTAGCTAAAACCCACACCAGCTTAATTTTTTATCCGGTCGATATTTCCATTGATGTTTCACATCTCACCGCAGAAATTAGTGGTGATTTCAGCGCCACGGTGAGCAATATGCCGCTGCCTGTTCAACGCTTAAGTTATCGCCTCAGTTACCGATACTCACAAGGCCGACTCTGGCTGCAATCGTTTCAGGAAATCACGGACAAAACCCATGAATCCAAAGAATCCAAACAGACCATCACTCAGGAGGACAGTTCTCATGCTTAAAAAGCTCATTAAAACCCATTTAGGGTTAACATCTCTCATAGCGTTTTCAGCCTGGGCTGGGTTGACGCCTGCGCAGGCTCAAACAATCATCGTCGAGAATAATACGAGAATTTCTGCAAACATTTCAGCCACCGAACTGACTCGCATTGCGGTCAGTGGTGATCGTATTACGTTACTGCGAGGGACAGCGGGGGCTTATACAATCAGTAACGATACTGTTCAGGGTGCGGTGTTTATAAAACCCGTGATCACCACTGTAAAAAAAACGAAAACTTGTCCCATGCCTAAAAATAAAAGTGAATCTAAAAAAGGTCATAAAATTTCCTGTCGAAAATCTCCGAAAAAAGTTAATTTAATAAAACCATTTTACTTATTTATCAGTACAGAGAAAGGACACAATTATAGTTTGAATTTAACCCCACAATATCATCAACCAGCCGATATATTAGTCATAAAGCCGCAAGAGTCAGTCACCGAAGCAGCTAAAGTGTGGGAAACCAGCGATGCTTATGAGCAGACCTTAGTCCGTTTGGTCGATGCCATCATTCACCAAAAAAGTCTGGCTGGGTATACGCAATCTACTCTCAAGAAACCCAAAGCATTTACTGTTGGCTCTCAATTAAACCTGACATTAACGGATCGTTATTTGGGCGCGCATTTGGAAGTGGATATTTATCAAATTACCAATCATTCCCATAAGACAGTGACCCTCACTGAGAATGAATTATTTCAATCCGGTGATCGCGCCATTTATTTAAAGAAAACAACTTTACTCCCTCAACAATCGATTCAAATGATTAAGGTGGTCAGTCATGTTTAAAAAATCCGATCATTCTCAACAATCTGAAGTTGACACGCAGCCCAGCCGAGTCAAGAAAAAACAACAAAAGCACCTGGCGATCGCTGTAATCGCTGTCGCATTAATAGGCTGTATTTTCTATTCATTCCTATCGGATCATGCGGATTCACCGTCACAGAGTAAGCAAAAATCCAGCACGGAGTTTCAAATCGACAATCCAACGACGCATGTGGATAGTGCGGGTCTTTGGATGGAACGTACGCAAGCCGAACTGAATAAAACGCAAAAAACGAATTCAGAACTTCAACAACAATTACAGATGATCGCGCAACAAAAAACAGCTCAGGAACAAACGAATCAATCTCAGCATGAAGCGATGCAAACCCTGCAAATCCAACTTAAATCCTTACAGGAAAAATTAAACTCTGCTAATCCAGGGTTGATCAATCCCTCCAATACTTCGAGCAATGGCGTCAATATTAATATTCCGGTGACGACTCCATCGCCGCCTGCACTCCATCCTTTAGCGGGGGTTAGCGATGATATTTTAGAGTTAACTCCGCCAAAGCCGCAGCCGGTTGTTCCGTTAGTGATTCGACCCTCTAAAACCCCAGAGTCTTTTGTTCCTGCAGGCACATTTGTGCGTGCGGTGATGCTGGGTGGTGCGGATGCCTCGACCGGCGTTAACAGCCAAAGCAATCCGACGCCGGTCTTATTTCGTTTATTGGAGTCCGGCACGTTACCGAATCATCATCACAGCCATCTCAAGGATTGCGTCGCCACGGCGGCGGTGATTGGAGACATTTCTTCGGAGCGGGGTCAAATGCGTTTGGAACGACTCAGTTGCGTCAGCCCCAATCATCGTGAAGTGATTGAACTCCCGGTGGAAGGAACCGTATTTGGGCCGGAAGGTAAAAATGGCGTGCGCGGTGTTCCGTTGTGGCGCGAAGGTGCTTTGTTAAAACGCGCTTTTATTGCCGGATCGTTATCGGGTTTCTCGCAGGGCATTGCCTCACAATATACGACCACAGCACTTTCGCCAACTGGCGCGGTGAGTGCTGTTAACAACTCTGATATTTTTAAATTCGGCGCGGCGCAAGGTGTCAGCAATGCGATGGATAAAATTGCAGATTACAATATTCGTCGCGCCGATCAGTATCATCCGGTGATTCAATTATCAGCCGGAACGATTGTCGATGTGGTATTTTTAAAGGGTTTTTATCTCGATGGACAAAAACACGATAACGAAAAAGAAGCGATTTTACCACCTTTTGAGTCTAGCCCATTTGCTCCGTCAGCTAATGCAACACCGTTAGCTCAGAATTCAGCGGCAATTAACGCTAATACATTGCCGACAAATTCATTACCAGCACCCACTGCTGTCAATCCTTTGCCGCTGACATCAGCGCAAATTCGGGCGTTGCAAACCAATCAACCCAACAATTCGTTCTTTAAATCTTAAAGGAGATCAATTTTATGTGGAATCCTAATCATTCAAAACAATTATTCAACTTCGGTGTATTGATCAGTCTCAGTGCTGCACTGATGGGCTGCGGAGAGTTGAACTCTCAATTTACCTGCCCGATGAAACCGGGTGTTTCCTGCCAGAGTTTAGATCAAGTTAATACGCTGGTTGATCAGGGTAAGCTGGCTCAGTCAAAACCGGCGCCATCGGTCGAAAAAACGACGCTGACCGTGGATATTCGTTATTTAGCGGATGCCGGAGATTCAACCGATTTCATTAAACGCAACCCGGAAACGGTGATGCGCCTTTGGATTGCGCCTTATCAAGATAGCCAGGGCAATTATTTTTCGGCTAATACGGTCTATCACGTGATTCAACCGGGACATTGGTCACCGGAGACTTCAATCACTTCAATGGACAATGCTCATGCTTAATCAGCCTCATCATTTTGATTTGTCGTCGTTATTTGCACGAGTTGCAGGCTGGTTAGGTGAATCCCAATCCGCAGGTGTCGAAAAAAATAATCCTGTTCTCGGTGCCTTAAGTGATTTATTGGCACAGTGTCCTTTATCCAGTTTATTGCCCTACGAAACGTATGACCCGGATTCGCAGCTCTTCATCAATAAACGAAGTTGCGGCTGGATGCTGGAAGTAGCCCCTTTGACCGGAGCCACGCCACAAACAGTTGAGATTTTGGGGAGCTTATTAACCGATGTGCTGCCAGTCAATGCAGATTGTCAATGTCTGTTATGGGCTTCAGATAAAATCGGTTCGGCCATCGATCAATTTGCCGCCGAACGATCGGCGGCGGGAAATACTTTCGCCTGGCTCGCGCAAAAGAGAGCAGAATTTTTAAAGCAAGGCACGCTCCATTCCTTAACACACAGTGGTTCTTATATCCTGCGGGATTTTCGGTTGTTTTTAATCATTTCACTTCCACTGAAGGAATTAACAACCGATACCCAATCGTTGATTCGTCTAAGAGAAGATTTTGTCAGCTCGCTGAATTCTTTGCAAATGGCTACTCGCGCCATTCCGATCACCAACTTTATCAGCCTGTTAACCGATTTATTAAATCCATCCAGTACTTGTTATCCGGCACAACAACGCTGGAATGAATATGATGCGTTGGCATTGCAAGTCACTGATCCCGAATATCGCTGTCAGGTTTATAAAGATCATCTGACTTTAAATAAAAGTGATGAGGAAACCTGGGCAGTGCAGTGCTTTAGTGTGCGCGATTTTCCGGAGTCCGTGGGATTGTGGCAGTCTGGTGAAAACCTGGGACAACTGTTTAATGCGGCGTTACAAATTCCCTGTCCATTTATAGTGAGTTTTCACGTTCGACCAGAAGATATCGAAAAATCCGCCGCCAAAGCGCAGATGCGGTTTGTGAATAAGGATTCCACGGCTAAAAGTCCACTCGCCAAATTTAAACCGAGTATTGGCAAAGAGTATCAGGACTGGAAATTTGCGCGTGATCGGTTGAGTGAAGGTGATCGTCTGGTTAAGGTGTTTTATCAAGTCATTTTATATTCCCCTTTCGGATCAATCCCACAGTGCCGAGCGAAAACTGCGGGATTTATATCGTGCTAACGGCTGGAAATTAAGAAAAGAATCCTATTTGCAACTGCAATCCTGGCTTGCTGTGTTGCCGATGATGATGACCGAAGGGATGTTTGACGATTTAAAACGATTAGGCCGTTTGCGCACGATGAATGCGCTCTCGGCCATCAATATCGCGCCGTTACTGGGTGAATGGAAAGGCCTCGCGCGATCCAGCCTGTTCCTTCCCGGTCGGCGCGGCCAGATTGCCATTTGGAATCCGTTTGATAATCCGGATGGTAATTATAATGTGGCGATTGCCGCGACATCCGGCAGCGGTAAATCAGCACTCACCCAAGAATATATTGTTGCCTTGCTCGGTTCCGGTGGCCGAGTCTGGGTCATCGATGTCGGTCGCTCCTATGAAAAAACCTGCAAATTGCTGGGCGGCGAATTTATCGAATTTAAATCCGATCAGCCGATTTCCCTCAACCTGTTCACATTTATCGAGCAGATGGATGACGAATCTCTTGAAATTTTGAAGCCGTTACTGGCGGCGATGGCGCGTCCACAAAGCAACGTCACTGACGAAGAAATGACATTTTTAGAAAAAGGAGTTAAAGCGGCCTGGGATTTGAAAGGGCAAAATGCCAGTATCACGACCGTGTCAGATTGGTTAAGCCAACAAGCCAGTCCAATCTGCACCACTTTATCACATCTGTTGTATCCCTATACGAAACACGGCATGTACGGCAAATTTTTTGAAGGCCCTTGCACGCTCAATATTCATAACAATTTCATTGTTCTGGAACTGGAAGAACTGAAACAGAAAAAAGATTTACAGAAAATAGTGTTATTGGTGTTGATGTATCAAATTTCCAAGCGCATGTATTTAGGCAGCCGTTCTCAAGTGAAATCCTGCATCATTGATGAAGCCTGGGATTTATTGGGCAGTGACCAGGAAGGCGCGGCCAAATTTATTGAAACCGGTTATCGCCGCGCACGACGGTATAACGCTAATTTTGTGACGGTCACTCAAGGCGTTAATGATTATTTTAAAAACGCCACCTCACTCGCGGCTTTTGAGAACTCGGCATTTACCTTAATCCTTGCGCAAAATCGGGAAGCGATCGCTCAATTACGCGCTTCTGGAAAATTTCCGATGGATGATTATACGGAAAAATTATTTCAGAGTGTGCGTAGAGCCGATGACTACTCGGAATGTGTGATTAAAAGTCCGCAGGGGATTTCCGTGCATCGAATCATATTCGATCCGTATTCACGGATTTTATATTCCTCCAAAGGGGATGAGTTTGAATCAGTGAAACGATGCCAGGCTCAGGGACTTTCTTTACAGGCCGCGATTGAACAAGTCGCTAAAAAGTTCGCAACGATAAAGCAATCCACATCGGGAGATAAAAAATGAATCATCCTAATCAAAGCAGTTTTTGCACTAAAATCCATCTTTTCAGTGTGGCGCTGATGTGTGAACTCATCAGTCTTCTGATGATTTTTGTGTTCACTCATTATCGCGCGGTAAACACGCCACTGGCGACCGTGGATATTACCGGCATCATTCGCCAATTTGTGAAAGTGGAATCAACGCAATCTCACTCACCTGCCCAACATCAAGAACGAATTCATGCTTTCAGTGCGCAACTGGAAATGACCTTACAGGAGGTCGCCAGAGAAAAGCACGTTATTTTAGTGCCGAAGGAAGCGGTGATCGCCGGTGGCGTTGATCTTACCCCAGAAGTGTCTAAACGTCTGGAGAAGTTCGATGCGGTATAAAATCAGCATCAGTGTGATGTTTTTTTATTTTTTTCATTGTCTGCCGGTTTTTGCGCAAGATGCAAAAGTGATCGGGCCGGTGTATCCCATCACGGAAACCAATTTTATTCAGATGGCGCAGAAGAAAATTCAGGAAAAAATGAGCGGTGACGACGGTAAACGTTGGCAGGATCAGCAGAGATCGATCAGGGTGGCAGCGGATCGACCTACTCCGGTGCTGGGATTGCGTCCCACAATCCACTCCCGGCGCTGGTTATTCGATCCCTCGTTTGTTATTCCCACAGATGTGCGGTCTGCCAACGGTTCTATTTTATTAAAATCCGGTTCGCGATTCAATCCGCTTGAAAAAGTCCGCTTAAAAAGCGCTTTAATTTTTTTCGATGGCGATGACCGGGATCAAGTGACTTGGGCGCAGGCGCAAAATAAAGCTTTGGTCGGTCAGGTGTGGTTGATTTTAGTCAACGGTTCCTTACAGACGGTTTCTTCACAGTTTCCCCATCAGAAAGTGTATTTCGATCAAGGGGGTCGGCTAACCCAACGGTTACAAATTACCCAGGTACCGGCTGTGGTCAGTCAGGTGGGCGATCAACTTGAAATCAATGAGGTGAAACCATGAGACGATTATGGATTGTTTTATCTCTCGTTTTGGGTGTTATTTTTCCGGTCTGTATGGCCGTCGCCGGACTGACGCCCTGCACCGGTCGATTAATCAATCCTGTCACCGATATCTGCTGGGATTGTCTGTTGCCGATCACCATTGGTTCGACACCTTTTATGACGGGTACGAACCCCGATACGGTCAATCCAGCCGATACGTTCTGCATTTGTGACGGAGATTTATTCCCTGAAATCGGGATCGCGGTAGGCTATTGGGAACCGATGGAGTTAATTGACGTAACTCGCTCGCCTTTTTGCCTGGTCAATCTCGGTGGCATCCCGTTAATGGAAAGCCCCAACGATGGCGCAGTAGCCGTAGATGATCCTTCGGTCAATACTGGATTTTTTTATGTCCACGCCTACAGCTTTCCGATTATGCAGATGCTGGGTGTGCAATCCCCCCGTTGTGCCAGCGCCGGTGCGCCGATGCTCACTTATCTCAGTGAACTGGATCCTACCTGGGAAAATGAAACGTTAGCGCTGACGTTATTCCCTGAAACGCTGCTTTTTAACAATTTGCCGATGCAGGCGGCTTGTAGTGTGGATGCGATTTCGGCGTCTACCTGGTTGCCCAATGATGAATTGTTTTGGTGCGCTGGCGCCCAGGGAACCATGTATCCATTAACCGGTGCGGTCGGTGAATATATCGGCGGTGTACAGGGTACCGTGTTATTGAGTGAGCGATTAATTTATAAGCTCCATCGTTTAGGCTTAATGTCTGATAGCAGCATCGGCGATTTATGCAGCGATCACACCACACTCACCTTACCCAAATCACGTTACCGCTATCAAATGGTTAATCCTATTCCCACCGTGACTCCTTATGGGTGCCAGCCGTTTGGTCGCACCACGATGCTTTGGGGGTCTGCTTTGGAGTCACCGATCAGTACCGAAAATTACGGATATTTGATCTGGAGAAAAAGAAATTGTTGTTTCACAGAGTAAGCAAACATGAAAAGACATTTTAAATTGAAAACTGTTTTTAAAATATTGGGATTACTGATGGGATACTGCGTAGGTATGACTCAGGCCGCGAGTTTTTCCGATATTTTTTTAAGGATGAACTCAGAAAATCCCACAGATCATACCGTGCCGGGAGAAGTCCTTATCCTGATTTCTTTCTCCATGCCACTCACCAGTTTGCAACAGTGGTGTGATCAAGCTCAAAAAATTCAGGCTCCTTTAGTATTACGAGGTTTAGTGAGTGATTCATTTGTTGAAACACAAAAAGCAGTCAAAGCCATAACCGACCATTGTCATGGCGGTGTGATGATTGATCCGCGATTATTTGAGCATTATCACGTAACACAAGTTCCAGCAGTTATCGTTCGAAAAGAAATCAATAAGACTTGTTTGCCCAATCAAAGCTGCTGGCAACCGAAAGAGGAAGCCATCGCGATCGGTGATGTCGGTTTAGAAAGCGCATTAAAAACAATCGCTGAACAGGATGGTTCTATGGCGAGTATCGCGCAACAGAAATTAGTGCAATGGAGAACGTCATGAAACCTCAATACTCGATGGATAATCAAAAATGGGTACGGTGGTTATTAATCAGTGTGAGCTGGAAAGTCATCGTTATTCTGCTTTGGGTTATTATAGTGACTTGTTTTTCATCTTCAGCTAAAGCCGATAATTTTTGGGAAAATCCCGCTGAGGGGTGGCATTGGTATCGAGAAACTGAAGAAAATTCACCAGACAGTGAAAAAGCCATCCTCGATCCCATTCAAAAAATGGCTGCTTTACAAGAGCAAGTGAAACAGTCTTTAGATTTAGCGATTCTGAATCCTACCGTCGATAATGTGCGAAATTATATTACATTGCAAAATAAGATCGGCGAACGCGCACAGCGTTTTTCTGAAGTTTGGCGCACCGTGCTGCTCAATTTCCCTGAACTGGATTTTTCTTTGCAGCATCCCACGAATGGCATGGCCAAGCAGATTTATCTGGATCAAAACCATCAACAAGAAGACGCCGCCATTCAACAATTAGCGGCGCACAGCGGTCTTTTCTTTTTTTATCGCAGCACCTGTCCTTACTGTCAGCGATTTGCGCCCATCGTCAAATATTTTTCGCAGCGTTATCACTTAACGGTGATTGCCATTACGACCGATGGCATTTCTCTACCGGATTTTCCTGATTCACATATCGATCAGGGTCAAGCTGCGCGGTTAAAAGTGACGATGGAACCCGCTTTATTTACGGTGGATCCACAAAGTCATCGCATTATACCTGTCAGTTATGGATTACTCAGTGAAGATGAATTACGTCAGCGTTTATTGGAAATTGCGCAACACCCTTCAACATCGGAGAATCCGTCATGAAGAAAATATTGATAAAATTACTGGGGCTTTCGTTGTGTTTTTTAATGGGTATGACTTCGACGATGGCGAATGTCAACTCCGACCTGAATAATTTTTTCAACGATTTAGGTTTTTCCGACAATACCACCGCGCCCAATGCGTATGCCGGTCAAGAAGCGGGTTATTACAGTGGTGGTAGTTTATTTGCCCGTGACAGTGTGCGTGATGTGCAGATTGCTCAGGTGCAGCTACCGAGTTTTCGTTCCGGTTGTGGTGGTATTGATTTATTCACTGGTGGTTTTTCGTTTGTTAACTCCCAGCAACTCATCGAGCTGATGAACAATATCATCAATAATTCGCTGGGATATGCTTTTAATTTAGCGATAGAAAGCGTCACACCAGAAATCGCCAACGTCATGAAGTATATTAATACCCTCGCGAATACCATCAATAATGCCAATATCAATTCTTGTGAGACCGCTGCCGGATTAGTCGGTACAGTCTGGCCGAAAACCCATGAAGCCCAGCAGCAAGTCTGTCAGGATATTGGTTCCAGCCAGGGCATATTCACCGACTGGGCAGATGCTCGTCAAGGATGTAGTACTGGCGGTGATATGACGAAAATTTTAAATAACGCTCAAAATAATCCTAATTATCAAAGTATGTTACTCACCAGCGGCAATATTGCGTGGAAGGCGTTGCAAAAGAATTCGTTTCTCAGTAGTGATCCTGAATTGGCCGAATTATTGATGTCGTTATCCGGCACGATTATTTTACAGGGTGGCTCCAGTGATACGTCCAGTCACCAATTTAAAGTATTGTCTTCTCTGGCCGCTGATAACCAATTACTGAAAACGTTATTACACGGTGGTTCGGCAAAAATTTATGTGTGTGACAGCAAGGATTCTGAAGGCTGTCTTAATCCCAGCATTCAAACCCTCAATGTGTCGCCGGATTCTGGTTTACAAACTCAGGTCGCTCATCTCCTGCAAGATATGACGGATAAAATCCTGACGGATACCGCTTTAACACCCACTGAAATGGGTTTATTGGAGTCTTCTCGTATACCCGTTTATAAAATGCTGAACGTGCAAAGCGCCTTTGTTGGCGATAAGCAAATTCTGGATATCGTCAGCTATGCCGATGTGATTGCCACGGATATTTTATTCCAATATCTCGATGAGAACTTATCCGTCGTCCATACCAGCGCCAGCAGTCTGCAATTTCCGGAATCCATCATGACCCCTTTTGAACAAGGCATTCATCAAGCTCGAACCAATGTCCGCGCCGCTCAAACCAATGCGGCCTCACAGATTAGTTTGGTGGCGCAGTTAATTAATCAAACCCAAACCATCGAACAAATGCTGGCGGGGGAACTGTCATCACAGATGTCTAACACGCTGCAATGGGCAGATCGATTGAGGCAGTAAAACAAAAGAAGCAAACCAGGCAATACGCAGGAGATCACAATGGCACTAGAAATTGCAATAGTCACTTACGGAAATGGCGATATCCTGCGGGAGATTTTTAATGCGGTGGCTGCCGGGATGGGCGATTCTACTTTCAAGACATTGATCCATTTGAGTATCTTATTAGGCGGGACATGGGCAATTGCTAAGTTGATCATTAAGCGGGATTTAATGGTGGGTGTGGGTTGGATTGTACTGTATTTTATGGCGTTTTATGTGCTGTTTCTGCCAAAAGCGACTGTTAATATTATTGATCGCGTGCAACAGGGCAAGGTTTATGCCGTGGATAACGTACCGTTGGGTTTGGCCTGGTTAGCCAATATCACCAGCGCCATTGGCGACGGCCTGACGCAATTAACCGAGCAGAATTTTTCGTTACCAGATGATTTACGTTATGGCCAGACCGGAATGGTGATGGCTTCCAATCTGGTCACTGCCGCCAGCACGTTTCAGGTGATCGATCCTGATTTTGACCGTAACTTACAGGGTTTTATTCATCAATGCGTTTTTTACGATTTGTTGTTACATAAATATTCGTCCCAGGAATTATTCACAGCACCCAATATCTGGCAATTTGTGACGGCGCATGCTTCACCTGCACGAGCATTTTTATACAACCAAACCGTGGTCACGTGTCAGAATGGCGCGGCTTCACTGAATCAGGATTGGCAGACTGCGATCAGCCAGGCTGAAGATCGCTATGCGACGCGATTATTTCCTGATGAAACCCAAGCCAAGACTCAACTCTTAAAATATCTACCCCTGAGTTATAGTTTTTTAACGAATTTATCCGAAGAGGCTTCGGATTTAATGCAGCAAAACATGATGGCGAATTCGATTCAAAGTGGTCTACTCAGTTGGAGTGCGAAAACGAATGCACCGGCGGCCTTAGAAGGTTATGCCTTCAATAAAGCCCAGCAACAAAATCGCATCGCTAATCGTACGATGGGTGATATGGCGGCTTACTGGTTGCCGCTGCTCAAAAATGTATTTGAAGGCATTCTCTATGGGTCGTTCCTGTTTATTTTTCTATTATTATTTTTCCCGTTTGGTCTGGCGATTCTCAGGCAATACGCTTATTCGTTGCTGTGGCTACAGCTTTGGGTCCCCCTGTACGCCATTATCAATTTGTATGTGAATTTTTATGCGCAGCATCGTAGTTTAGGTGCCATTACTTTAGGTGGCGGTGTTCAGGGACTGGTGTTAGCCACTCAATCTGGCCTAGCACAAGTCAATTCAGATATGGCAGGATTAGCCGGTTATATTTCTTTGAGTGTACCGTTAATTGCCACCAGCTTAGTAACGGGCATGCACCAAGCTTTATCGCATTTAGGGCAATATGTGGGTGGAGCTGTGCAATCCGGTGCATCCTCTGCCGCTACAGAAGCGGCCAGTGGTAGCTTTAGCTTGGCGAATACCAGCTTCAGTACACACAATGCCTACAATACCTCAGCCAATCATTTCGACGATACCGCACGCACATCTTCAGGAACAGTGACCAATCAAATGCCTGGCGGTTCCACGATTACGATGACTCAGGATGGTTCGGTCGTCATGAATAATCAGCCTGCTATTTCGAGTTTAGGCACACAGATTCATTTATCGGAAGCCATTCGCAGCAGCGCCAGTGAGCAAGCGGATAAATCTTATTCGGCAGCTTTGAGTCATCAGCAATCGTATAACGAATCGATATCAGCGGCAGAACGGGGCGTTTATGAGTTGAGTCGTCATCAAAGTTTATCAGAAACCAGCGGTTCCTCGTTTGTAACCAGTCAAAGCACCAGTGAAGCACAAGCACTCAGTGATATCCATCAAGAAAATCATCTCACTGCGCATGATCATAGTGCTTCAGAATCATCTTCAGGGAATCGAACGATGGATGTAGGTTTGAAAGGTCAAGCGGGTATAGATGTTAAAGGCGGCGTTGGTTCCCTTTCAGTCGGTGGCAATGCCGGCGCGAATTGGGCATTAGGTCATAATGACACGGAACAAAGGTCTTTTTCTCATTCAGACAGTGCAGCGAACAATACCAATTACTCGCAAAATATGGAAACGGCTTTGCGGGGTGTTTCTGAAGGCCATTATCGTGCCAATAATGAAGAAGGCCAACGGATACTGGATGGGATTTCAACTTCTCTAGACCGCGCTCATCAAGAACAGCAACAGGCTTCGGCTCAATTCCAACAAGCGGAAACTTATCGGAAAATTGCCAGTGTTTCTGAAGAACAAGCAGCAACGATTAATGCTAATGCCACCCAAGAGTTTATGAATAGTCTCCAAAAAGACGGACAGGATTTAAGAACGATTGAAAAAACAATGGTCGATCACCCTGAGCAAGCACAGGCGCGCGCAGATGAATTCATACAGAGTAAAGTGCAGAAATATTTTGAAGAATTCAGAGGAACTGAAGGGAGTTCACCCAGTCAGGCTAAAGAAATCTATCAAGAAAATATCCAGGAACTGCATCATCAGGAAAAATTAAGAGAGCCGGAATCAATTTATACAGATCACAAAACACAGCTCATGGCTAAAGCGAATGCGGCGGGTTTAGAGCAGTCTCAGTTTATTGATAAAAAACCACAGGAAATTGTAGAAAAAAAACTCCTGGATGAATCACAAAAAATCAGTGAAGGAGAAAAGCGTTTTGAAAGCCACCAGGCTAAGACTGATGAATTATTGTGGAAAAATCAATCTAGAATTCGCAAACATACGGAGAAGTGGGGTTTTAATAAGTTAGACAAAGAAAAAAATTAGTATTCATCTCTGTGGAGAGGGCGATAAGTAGGGCTGGCTGGGTTGGCGGGATCATTATCCCACTGTGCCCAGATATCATGAGTGGAATTGGTAGCATTGCTGTCTAAACCGAATCGTTTTTCATAGGGAATGTGGTTTTCTGCAAATAAAAATGAATGATCGTCATGAGCATGGTTTTTTGAAAATGATCTTGAGAAAAGGTTAATTTTAAACAGTAATCCAATAAGAAAATTTGTTATGAGAAAAATAGCAAGTGCAATAAAACTGCTGAAAAAAATAAATGGGATGCAATCACTCCATAGAAATTTTTCGGTGGGATCATTATCAGTTTGCTGGAGGATAAACAGAATGAAAGATAATACGAAAAAACCCGATGCAATAACAAATTTTATCAATGCGCGACGTGCTTTTTTTCGTGCGTTAGACAACGGATATTCGTTGAACGAGTTTATTGATGGATTTTTCAACCGTGGTTTTAGAAAAGAAATCCAGGCATACAAATAACTGAGTGAAGATATCCAGTAACCCGAGGTGACGCTCAGCAAAATGAAAATAAACCCATGAGGTTGAAGGAAGTGTTGGCTAGAACCATAAAACAAGCCACCCAAAATGAGCAGACTAATGATAGGAACCACTATCCATCGTTTGCGCAATTTGAGCATCTGTTGGGAATAAGCATCATGAGGGTGCGGGTGAGATTTTTTCTCAGCAGGGGAAAAGCGAATATCCATCTTTTTCTCTCCATTGTATTCAGTAGCGCAGGTGAGGTTATTTTCAGTTCACTCTATCGAACAACCGCTCCTGTATTCTTTAGACATTTTATGATTTTCAGGGAGATGCAGCAAGTGTTTGATTCTAAACAATCCTAAAAATGAGGATATTCAATGAAAAAGAAGTTCATTAAAAATACTACGCGGGGCGGCCAGGTCATCCTGCATAATCTGCGGATGATCGGTCAGGTATTACAAAAGGTAATCTGGTGGTTGTTACCGATGGGGTTACTGGTAACTGTGGGCTGGTTTTGGCTGGCGACGGATGCGGAGTCTCGGTTCATTGGTCAGCAGTGGTTATCCGCCGAGTTTCACCTGTTTTTTAACGGCAGCCATTTCAGGCAGCGATTTATTTTCTCCAGTGGTCAATCGACGGTTGCCACTGCCGGGCAGATTATCTCCCTGCCCTTTGTGCAGGAGGCCGTGATGCATCTGGATGAGGCGGCTCGTCGCAGCCTCTGGGCAGGATTGATCGCCTGGCTGTTATCCGCCGTGGGTGTCATGATCTGGTTGAAAAAGCGTGGCGAAGCCTACACCGCTGATAAAACGATTAAGGGTGACCGGTTGAGTGATGTGCCTGCGGTCAAAAAATTGATTCGCAAGCAACGTCTGACATCGGATTTAGTGTTTGGCGTTGAGAAATTACCGCTGCCGAGATTAGCTGAATTACAGCATATTCTGGTACATGGCACCACCGGCACGGGAAAATCAACCGTTATTAAAGCATTGCTGGATCATATTCGCCGACGTGGAGAGCGCGCCATTATCTACGATAAAAGCTGCAATTTGGTCAGCCAGTTTTATCAGCCGGAACACGACCGATTGCTGAATCCCTTAGACCAGCGCGGCGCGGACTGGAATATCTGGCGGGAATGCCGGGATAAAACCGATTTTGAAAATTTAGCGGCGGCGTTGATTCCGATGGCGGCGAGCGCTCAAGATCCGTTCTGGGTCAATGCCGCGCGAACCATTTTTGCTGCTGCCGCGTATCGATTACGTCAGGATCCCCATCCCCGGATTTTGTCTTTATTGCGGTCTTTGTTGACCGCTGATATTGGGCAGCTTCAGTCGTTATTGCGCGGTACCGAAGCGGAAAGTTTGATGTCGGAAAAAACCGAGAAAACGGCGATCTCTATTAAATCTGTATTGGCTACTTATTTAAAATCACTCTGTTATATCCATGATGACACTGACCCGTTTTCAATTCGTCAATGGATTCAGGATGACCGGTCGAGCGAATGGCTGTTTATCAGTTCGACCGGCGACCGGCACGAATCGCTTAAGCCGTTAATTACCGCCTGGCTGGATATTGCCATCAATGCACTGTTGAGTTTACCGGAAAATCCCGAACGGCGTATCTGGGTGATCTTAGATGAACTGGGCAGTTTGCAGCAGTTGCCGTATTTAACCAGTGCGCTGGCCGAAGCGCGTAAATTTGGCGGCTGTTTTGTGGTCGGCATTCAAAGCGCGGCACAATTGGCTAAAACGTATGGCTTTGAAGGTGGGCGCGAAATTTCTTCGTTACTCAATACCCGATTTTTGTTTCGTGCGCCTGACCCGGAAATGGCGCAATGGTCAGCGAGAAACCTGGGGGAAACTACGATCGAAGAAGTGCGTGAAGGGATGTCGTATGGCGCGAACAGCATTCGCGATGGCGTTTCGATTCAGCGGGTTGAGGTGCAAAAACCGGTCGTACCGGCGGCTGAGATTTTGCGACTGAATAATTTAACGTGTTATGTGCGCCTGCCCGGCAGTTATCCGATCACGTTATTACACATGCCTTATATTGGCCGTTCTACTCAACAAACGCCCTTTATTTTACGTGAATTTGAGCCAGATCCGTTACGGCGGGAAGTGGATACACTGATAACTGAGCCTGCGCAGACCACCGGAAATGTAGCGCCGGATTCTGCCGTCACGATTCCCTCTCCATCGGGTAAATCTGCTCCCCCGGATAGTCAGACCGTCATCTCCATTGAGAAAAAACCGGAAAAATCCAGAGTAACGTTTGCCCCTGAAAATTCAACGCAAAAAAAATCGGTGACCGAAAAGACCGCAAAGAAAAACAAACCCGAAACAGAAATAAAACTAGACACGCCTGAGCGTGAAAATCCTGTTCAGGAAAATAGAAAAAACAAAAAAAACGAAATACCCCGTCAATCCCGCTCAGCGGATGATGACAAGCAGTGGGATTAATGTCTTTCAAACCAGCGGAGGAGAGAGGAAGTCATGCTGTCTACCCAGGTAGTGAAGAACGTGGCACAGGCCACTCATTATTTTCTCGGCCAGGATAATTATTACACGGAGAATAATACGCTGGCGCAGGAGCGCAGCCAGTGGTGGGGACAGGGCGCGAAAGTCATGGAACTCTCTGGTACGGTCGATCCCGCCACTTTTACCCGGTTATTACAGGGTCATTTGCTCAATGGCGAGCGGTTAGGCAAAAAAGTGGATGGCGAAATTCTGCATCGTCCGGGATTTGATCTCACCTTCAGTGCGCCGAAATCCGTGTCTATCCTGGCGTTATTAGGCAATGATGAACGAATCTTTCAGGCCATTGAGCGCGCCACGGATAAAGCGCTGGAATTGATTGAGCGCGAACAGGCTAAAACGCGCGTGATGAAAGACGGCGTGCTGATGACCGAGCGGTCCGGCAAGCTGGTGGTCGCGCGTTTTCTGCATGATCTCTCGCGGGAAAACGATCCGCAGCTTCACACGCATTGTGTAGTACTGAATATGACGCCCAGAAAAGATGGGAAATGGAGATCACTGGCGTCGCAGTTGGGCAGTTACAGCCAAAATTCAGAAAAAATCCCGCAGGGATTTTTTGAAGGTGTGCGTCATTTTCAAAAATATTACGGCGCGGTCTTTCGCGCGGAACTGGCGTATGAAATGCGCGCACTGGGTTATACCGTTGAAAAAATCGGGGCGTATGGATTTTTTGAAATTGCGGGAATTTCGCGGGATAGTCTTCAAGTGTATTCCCAGCGACGGCAGGATATTTTAGAAGCCCTAAAAGAACAGGGATTGTCTGGAGCCAAAGCGGCAGAATTAGCGACGCTGAAAACCCGCCGCGCCAAGCAGCACGTCGATCATAGCGAGTTAAAACAGATATGGGAAACCAAAGCCGCGTTACGCGGTTTATTGCCGGTACAGGAAGCGCAGCAGACTGTGGCACAAGCTCAACAGCGGTGCCAGGGTTTGTCTGAGGGTGGGCAGGATCCATCCCCTCACCCGGAGCGCGGTACGCTGGCGCGCGTGGCGATGGTGGAAGCCATTGCGCATCTCTCAGAAACCCAGGTGGCTTTACGGGAAAGTGAGCTATTGGCGCGCGCCATTTATTACAGTGTGGGCGATATTCCCGTCACGACCGTGTTAACGGCCTTGCAGGAAGCCCATCAGCGGGGCGATCTCATTCCGTTATCCGCAGTGCCGGATGAGCGGGGTGAGCGCCAGTTTACCACGCCGGAGTTGCTACGTTATGAGCAGACATTGCTGCAGGCCATGACCCGGTCACATTCGAGCGGACAGCCTGTCGTTAAGGCCGAAAACACTCACGGCTTTTCTGCGTGAACACGGCGATTTGACCCACGAACAGCAGCAGGCCATCCGCACGATTTTTTCCAGTGAAGCAATGATGACGGCGTTAGCCGGGCCGACAGGTTCGGGTAAAACCCATCTGATTGCGCCCATGATGACCCTGGCGAAATTAGGCGGCTATCAACCTATTTTGCTGACGATGAAACAGGCGGAAACGCTGGATTTAAAAAAACAACTGCAAAAAACACCCGACAATTTGCATGGGTGGGTACAACAATTATTTGATCAGAAAAAAATTGAAACGGTGTTTGGTTTTATGAAACGTCAGGAAACGATGTCCACTCTGGATACCTGGCTGCAAAAAAAGCCGATGTTGTTCGTGGAAAATGCCACGCAATTATCTTCCCGGCAATCGAGCGAGTTGGCGGCCTGCGTGCAGCGGCTGAATGGTCGCCTGGTTTCCATCGGCGATTCACAGGCCTCCCTCACCTGGCGTGCCAGCACGCCGTTTACGCAACTGTTAGCGCAGGGCATCGTGGCGGCGCACCTCACCGGCAATCGGCGGGCAATGGCGTCACCTCTCAAAACAGTGGTGGCTGATTCTCTGCAAAAAAATATCGTGGCCGCGTTTGATCACATCGGTCAGCGGATGTTATCCGTGGAAGATAAATCTCAGCGGTGGGAAACAATGGCCGCTCACTGGACGGGGCTGTCGACAGAAGAGCGCGCACGATCGGTGGTGTTAGCGCCCACCCATGCCGCCACGCAGGAACTGAATCTGGCTCTGCGCGAAGCGCTGAAAAATGTCGGAGAAATAGCCAGGATCGAGCATTCAGTGACCGTCTTATTACCGCATTATTTGCGAATCGCCGAACAACGTGACGTGCGCCGGTATACGGTCGGTCAATGGATTCGTTTTCAGCAGGATTATCGTGCCTTGCGCGTGCATCGTGGGGACTATCGCCGAATTGAAAGTATTGATAAAAAAACCAATCAATTATTGTTAGCGAATACGACCGGCAAAATCCGGCGCTGGAATCCCCACCAGATTCCCGAAGGCGCGATTGAAGTGTTTGATGAAAAAATCCGGGCGATTTCGGTGGGTGACATGCTGGTCTGGCATCGCTCAAATAAAAAAAAGGAGCTGGTGAAAGGGGAACGGGTCACGGTCACAGCCATTATGGAGAAACACATCAGTCTGACCCGTGAATCGGGAAAATCGATTAAACGCTGGGATTTAACTGATCTGTCTTCCCGTCATTTTGATTATGGCGTTGCGTTGACGCCGTTGCAGGCGTCGCATCGACACCCGGAGATTGTGATCGCTTATCAAAACAGCGGCTCCCGTCAAAGTCATCAACGCGCTTTTTACCAGATCATCGCTCAGGCGAGTTCTCAGGCCTGGATTTACACGGAAAATAAAGCCCAATTATTAAAAACGGTACAACGGCAATCTGGGGATAAATTGACAGCGATTGACGCTGTATTGCACGCGGGAATATCGGGCGAGCCATCCTCGCCAGAATTGACCCGGACGTCCGGAATTTCTACCGGTGAGCATATTCGTCTGTTAGAGAAAGCGGTTCAGGCCGCCATTCAAAAGTATCAACAGGGTTCTGCTCTCCCGGAACCTGAGCAACAGGCCGCCGCCGCCGTGCGGTATGCGCTGGGCTATCTCAGCGAAAAAGAGGCGGCTTTTGCGCATAAAGATGTGATGACCGTGGCGTTGACGCATGTGTTAGGCAAAGCCAACCATGCGCAATTGGAGCAGGCTGTGGTGGAGGCTGAAAAACACGGAGAATTGATTCGGGGTGTTTATTCCGAAGATGGCACACGCTGGACAACGCGGGAGGCACTCACCCTGGAGCGGGCTATTGTCTCACTGGCTACCGTCGATCGTGGCAAGATGCCCCTCTTGGTGGCGGCTGATCTGGCCGAATCCTATCTGCAAAAAACACAACCCAGTCCTGAGCATACGCAGGTATTAAAAGATTTGTCTGCAAAAACTGATCGAGTTGTTTTGCTGCAGGGTTTTGCCGGCACGGGTAAAACCACTTTATTGCAACATGTGGAAGCCCTGCAGCATGTGCAACACCTGTTATCGGATTCCCAGCGTGCCTTGCTGTGTTTAGCGCCCACGCATACGGCAGTCAAAGAAATTCGCGCGCGGGGACTGGTCGGGAAAACCCTGGATCGTTTTTTAGTCGAGTACGCTGCCGGTAAACTGGAACCCGCAGATTATCGGCATAAAGTGCTGGTAGTCGATGAATCGTCGATGATCTCCAACCGGAAGTTGCATGACTTTCTGGTGGCAGTCAGACAGCTCGATGCCTGGGCGCTGCTGATAGGTGATATCCATCAATATACCGCGATTGACGCCGGTAAGCCGTTTGCCATTTTACAGCGATTTCTTTCTCCGCTGATTCTGACGGATATTACCCGACAAAAAGACGATACTCTCAAAGCTGCCGTGAAAGCCCTGTATCAAAAAAATTTTCCCGAGGTCTTTAATATCCTGGAAAAAAACATCGTTGAAGTCGGTTCCTATTGGGAAGAGGATCAAAAAAAGGATAATCGGGATGCGCGGTTAACCAGGATTGCCGAAGATTATCTCGATCGGGATCCGGTGCGCCGTTCGAAGACCCTGATTATTACTTTTGGAAATGTGGATCGCGAGCTGCAAAACGAGAAGATTCGCATAGGACGCCAACAGCGCGGAGAGCTGGGGGGCGAGAGAGCGGTTTCTTCGATTTTAGTCTCCCGCCAGCTCAGTGAGGTCGAGCGCAGCGAAGCGATGCATTATCGCCTGGGTGACATTTTGCGTTTCAACGTCAGTGATTTCAGTGTGGGCATCCATAAAGGCGATTACTGGACAGTGAAAACCGTCCTGCCGGAACAGCAGTGGATCCAGCTTGAAAAAATTGAAAAAACCGGAGCAGCCCGTAGCGACCCCATCCTGTGGAAGCCCCGTCCTCATCAAGCCAATGAGCGCTCGGGTGTCGAAGTGTATCACATAGAAAAGCGCGAATTGATGGCAGGCGATCTCATTCGCTGGACGCGGTCAGATGAGGCACTGGGGCTACTCAGCCCGGAATTGGCGCAGGTGGAAAGCGTTAGCGCCAAAACAGTGACGGTACGCTCACTTCAATTAATGGATGAGGCATTGATCCCGCAGGGAAAACCGATCGAGCTGGCATTAGGGGATCCCCGTCTGCAGCATTGGGATCATGCTTACGCCATGACCGGCTACAGCGCGCAGGGGAAAACCTCATGGGAAGTACTCATCAATGCGGAAAGTCATCGACCGCAACTGACCAGCCAGCCTTCCTTATTGGTATCGCTAACGCGCGCAGCCAAGCACCTGACCCTCTATACGGATGATAAGCAGGCGTTGCTGAAGGCAGTCATGGAGAACCCGGCGGATAAATCGAGTGCACTGGAAATTATGGGCGAGGACTCTGTGTGGGCAGCCCTGTCCACCCTTCAATCCGGGGTAAATCAGACAACGAACACCCGGCTGCATTCCGGCGTTGGACAACGTGTTTTGCAGGCTGAGAGACATCCACCTGCGGAATTATCGGGAGAAATCACGGGCAGAATGGGTTCCTTGACCCTTGCGCCTGTGCTGGAAAGGCCAGCACCGCCGAGACTGGATGCGCAGCGAATCAGCCATCTGCTGACGGATCAAGCCGAGGTGGTGTTAGAGCGTTTGTTGGGCGAACCTAAAACCAAAGCGGGGAACCAGTATCGTTACGGTACCCACCAGGGCAGTCTGGTGGTCACCGTCGCTGGCGACAAGCGGGGTTCCTGGTATGATTTCCAGACCGGACAGGGCGGCCATTTATTGAAATTAATTGCGGTTCAGCGGAGCCTGGATGTCCAGAGGGATTTTCAGGCCGTGTTGCAGGAGGCGTTAAAAATTCTGGGTACCTCGCCTGCAGAGTTGAGTGTGCAAGCCAATACCCTGACACCGCCTCACCCGCCCTCAACAATGCCCACAACGGTATCCAAAGCGCCCACCCCGGAGCAACAACGGAGTCTGCGCTATGCGCGGCAACTGGCGCGGGAAAGCCAGCCGGTGGTCGGTACGCTGGCCGAGCGCTATTTGCGGGAACATCGGGGCATTGCACTGGAGAGTTTTCCGGACAGTGTGCGATTTCATCCGGGTATTTACTCGCGTAAAAATGAGGGCATGCATCCGGCGTTATTGGTGGTGGCTAAAGACAGCGAAGAAAAAGTGCAGGCAGTGCAGGCTATTTTTCTGGATAAGGAAACTGCAAAAAAAGCCGATGTATCCGTCAAAAAACAAACCTGGGGTCGGCCTTCGCAGGGATCAGTCGCACTCGCGGAATTAGCCGCTTCCCGGAATATCACCTATCTGGCCGAAGGCGCTGAAACGGCGCTCAGTGTGTATACCGCACTCAATGGCGCAGATGTGCGGGTGACACTGGGTAAATCCAATTTTAAAAATATCGATCCCGCTAAAACCAACCAGCATATTGTGTTGTGCCTGGATAATGATGGCCAGAATCCTCAGAGCGATAAATTAATCCATACCGCAGTAGAAAAACTGAGGGAACAGGGCAAGCAGGTGTGGATCGCTCAACCGGCCATAGCAGGCCAGGATTATAACGATGTGCTGTTGCAGCAAGGTCAGGCAGCGGTGAAAGAAGCGATGGAAAAAGCGGTTTCTTATGCAGATTATTGTCAATCGCTTTCCGGTACGTCTATATCATTTATTGGAAAAGATGCGTTGTCCTCTGTCACGCAGAATTTTCAGAAAGCGCAACAGGCTACAGAAAATCAGATCGACAAAGAGAGTGTCCTATTCAGGGAGGCTCATTTGTCTACGCCGCCTCTGCCGACATCACTAGAAAAAATAGAGCAGAAAACCAGTTTCACAGATGTTTTATATCCCGATAAGATTGATCGTGAAAATACTCAATCGATTCCCCAGTGTCGTCCCGCTCAACCGCCGCGTCCATTAGTAGAACTTGAGAGAGAACTAGAACCTTGATTGGAAGAGAAAAATTTATTTATTTGAGACATTACGCCTAAAATCAAGAAAAAATCATTCTCTTATTTATCATACTATTTTTTTCTAAATGAGTGCTTGCTTGTATAAGATTCTCTTAAATGATATGTTGGGAAAAGATCAGGTAATAAAATTGTGCAAAAAATAATAAACCTTTTACACTATTCAGTAATCAAGCATCCTGATGAGCTAAGTCATATGAATTCGGCGTTTTTGCCTTATTAAAAAAAATTGTTAACCTAAATAATGGAAGTGGATAATAAATGTACCTCTTGCTATCTAAAAGGAAGAAGATATGAAAAAGAGTAGTGGTGATGTCAAGTCGGTATCTCGGGGTGAGCAATTACTTCAGACTGCTCTTGAAAAAATTCGTCCACTTCGACAGTCAAGGCCAACTGAAGAAAAAGATTCTATTTATCATACTATTTTGGGAAAACTTAATCCGAACAAGAATAAAATTTATTATGACGGTCTTCCAGGCTATAAAGCGAATTTTATCCAAGCCATACAAACTGCGAGCGAAGGCTCCAGTCTCGCTAGATTACGAGATCAAGCAATCAAAAACTTAGTCATAGATGGTTGTTACACTGAAGGAAAACAAATATCGCAAGTGAGAAAAGAATACTTAGAATTTTTAAGAGAAAATAAAGAAGAACAAAAAAATTGGGGAGAATTCGAACTCTATTTGTTAAATAGTTTTCCGATAATTGCTTTTATTGAAAAATTTGCACCGCAATCAAAAGCAAAGAATTTGAAAGAAAAGTTCACAGAGGTCATGAAACTAAATAGATCATTATTGATTCGATTGATTAAGTCGATTGATTTTTTAAATCAACGTTTTATCGGCTATAGGGAAAAATTAGCTGTTGACTTCAAGTGGGGTAATCTAAGCTCAAAGCCTGTTATTGCCGAATATATGGATTATTTGAAAAAAGATAGATACAGTGCATCCTTTACTGACGTTGAATTATCCATGTTAGCCGAATATTCAAAAAAACGAATAGCCGTCTACATTTTTTACCAAGAAAAATTGCTATTTGTTGATGTTTTAAATCCTAAAATAACCGAAGTGTGTGAAATTCAGTTTACAGAGGATGGTAGATGCTCTCGGCTTGAAAAAAATACTGAATTAAGTTTTTCTCTTATTGTTAAAGGTAAAAGAAATTCACAAAACGTTCAGGATATTAAAAGTCCTGAAAAAATTATCCAAAGCTTGGAAGCAATGCTAGCAGTACTTGACAATAGGCCACTTTACGAGCAAGGTTTGGCGGAGAGTGCTTTGAAGATTATAAAAAAAATGTCAACCACCCCTGTTCAAAGAATCAAAATTGCTGAGCGCCTAGAGAAAATGGGGTATTTAATACACGGTAATCTAAAGCCTCAGCATAAAGTATTTAAGCCATCTAAAATAACCATGTTTAATTTTGAACGACCATTCATGGATTTAAGATTGGCTTTAAGTAAAGCCATGTCTGCAGCAAAAGAAACAAAAGAATATGAGGCATTAGAGAAAAGAAACCACTTGATTGCTAATATTGCTTTTAATTTAACTTATACGGATGAGGATAAAACTACTAAAAAAAGGGCAATTATTTATATGCCAGTATATAGCCCCACATCATTGGTATATAGTGAGAAAGGTAAGCATTCAGAACCCGCCCTATCTTCTCTATTAAGACAGGGAGAAATAATCGATAGCATGTTAGATGACTTACCTGATCAATTATTTCGTGTAAATGCTTTATCTGTTCAGCCTGTAATTAAGAAAATTAATGCGGTTGTTTTTCAGTTGATTTCACGATTTCGCAGTTGTGACGATTGTCATATGCAAGGATTAGAGATTTTGATGAGGAGTCTGTTGCGAGTTATAGAAAATAAAATTTTGATGAGAGGTATGGCCATCCCAAAAAAATCACCCCGTCTAGCGGCGGCTGTGCAATTTTGTTTTGATTTTTCCCCTTTAACTGATGAATCCAAGAATTCATATACACGGGCGCTTTATTATCCTGATAATAAAAGTCCTAGAAGAAATTTTATGAGTAATGGACTATTTATTCAACGTCGTACTCGAAAAATTTCCGATCCTGATGATTCTGACAGCGATAAAAACTATACTCTATTCCTGAGTCACGGAAGCTATTCCTTGCTGAGTGCGTTGTATAAACGGCCGTCATGGATAGATCGAGTTAGTGAAACCCTTCTGCCTCGCAGTGTAGAAAAATACGATATTAGTGAAGCTTTAAAGGAATGGGAATATACTGGAAATTATCGTAAACTGGAAGAAGAAGATAAGTGTCGCTTGTGTAAATACGATGGTATTCTTCATGAATACGATATTATTAACATTTATAATGGTAACACCTTAAGCACAGGAAGTAAGTGTATCACAGAATTCGATGATATTCAATTTATTGACGAACTGGATATACCTATTTTAGGTGAAAAAAACCGGTTGAGACAAACAGCGGCTGATAAAACCACACACGAAAAACGAAAAGAAATGAAACAGATATTACAAGAAATACCTGCATCTTCTACTTCTAAAGAAAATTTTCTTGATTTATTTTATAAACAAAATGGTTTTTTTACGCCAATACAAGCAGTTAAAATAGCTGCGCATATGAAAAATAAAAAAATAAGGCGTAGGTATAAAATTGATATCATCGGAGCTACTGTGGAGGAATTCGCTAATTTACAATCAAAGCAGTTACAGGCTATAAAAAAATGGCTCAATAAGTCGCAAAAAGAAATCCTTGGGATATCAGAAAAAAATAAATCACCCAAAACTAATAAAAATAAAAAGAATCCAAGAAAATCCAAGCAATCAAAGATTTTAGATTTTCTAGAGAAAGTTGATCAGTTGACATTGAAGAATGGAATTGTTGATTCAGGGGAGTCTTTTAAGAAATTTTATGCTCGAAAAAAATATTTGACTCTACGCCAAAGAAATCATATTCAATCCTTATGTGAGGAAAACCAAATGGATTTTGATCTTCTTGAAGGCGTTACAGTAAAAAATGGTCTAACAAAACTATCTTCTAAAAAGAAAGTAATGGAAAGAAGTGTTAGCTCAGATGTTGAGGTGGATGATTCTGAAAATAAACAAGTTGCCGTGCCATCAAAAAGAAAGAGATCGACCACTAGCTCTGGGTTAGCGTCTAAAAAACCGATTAAGCATAAGAGGAAGGTTCTATTGTCCTCACAACTACCAGATTTTACACCAGAAACGAAACGCCAGCCCTCTTCACTCAAACCATTAGATTTGAAAATTTTCTCTCCCAGGAAATCCTCTTTTAGTGAGAGTAATGAAGAAATTCAAGAATCCAGTTCTGAATTCGGCGAAGAAGAAAGTGTGTCGGATGAGCCTATCAGCAATCCTCTTTTAATCTCTAATTCCTTTTCCGAAGATCTATCCCAGGTGCCTAATTTAACCCTTAAAGACTCGCCGGAAACATGGCGGAATGGTTTTTTTCATGAGCAAAAAGGGAGGCAATCTTCTTTAGCTATCGAAATGCGGTGTAAAAATTTAGTAACTCTGCAAAATGAATATAGAACACACGTTAATAAACCAGATCGAGAAGATGCTGCAGACACTATGATAAAATTATGTACAGCTGAAAAAGAGCTAATCCAAATGTTAGAAGAATTATATCCAAATACATACCAGGGAAGGATGCAGTTGGAAGAACAACTTAATATATTACGGGCGCGTGGTGACCGCACCCCTCAGGATAAGATTCAAAGGAGCCTATTTGAAAAAATGAGTGAAAAATATACAGAACTCGTTCTGGACCGTGACCAAGTGAGAAGCGCTTCTTCTCATGCACCTTTAAGCCAATTTTCTCTTAAAAAAGAAAGTCCTGTTGTTGGCAATGTTTCATTAAATCGTTCTAAGCTGCCACCTGGTTCAGGTTCTCGATATGGATTGATTCCTAGGCCTCGAGGCAATTCTTCCAAATCTTGTCCACTCAGTGTTGTTAAACCGAGCTCATTAACTTCTTTTAGAAGCGAATAGATAACATGAAGGTAAATCTGTCAAAGTAGGCTTTCAAATTTAATTTTCCCATAATCACATTATGAAAAATTATAGAGTTTCTTCTTTATTTTGATTAATACCGACCTATTCCATGTTACCTACTATAAGAAGCTTTAAGGTGCTTATGATTTTTCGATTGTACCAAGGTTGCCCAGCAATTCCTCTGCTTTAATTAACGCTGTTTCTTTGGTGTCATCAAGAAATAATTGACGTTGTTCAATTGTTTCCGGAAAACCCTGTTTAATCAAGTGACGGATCAGAAAGCGGGTTTCCAGCCCACAGGCCAACAGGCTTTTCCAGAGAGCTTCTGTATCCTGGGAATAATCAGTGGGAGTTGGCCGATCGGCCAGGCTTTTTTCTGCCGCCTCTTCGACTTTTAAACCAATGTTGACCAATAGGCGAATATAGTCTGCCGTGTTCAGTGATTTTTTTTCGGCGTTCGCCTGTATTTTTTTGAAATCGGCATCTTTGATGCCGATACTGGTGCGATGCATGATGCCTCCTTTTCCTATTTTAACGGTCATGATCCTGTTTGTTTGGGCTTTTTTAAGTGGTGCAATGTGGTGCATTAAGGTGCTACCTGCACCACTATATTAACAAATCAGCTAAAAAAAGGCGAGAATTTAAGATAGTACAGATTAATACCTTAAAAAACAGCACCACTCTGCACCATTTTAGCAAAATTCAACATTTTTTCTTGCATGCCCGTATCACGATGTAAGGGTTTGAATGATTGAAGTTTTCCGTAAAAGCAACCCAGTTGCGAGGGGTGTGGATGTGTGGATGTGTGACTCGAAGCTGCATAGGAGATTGTCTTAGTTATTGATTGATTTTGATTATTTCTTTTCGTATAACTGACATCAGTTTTACAGGTAAAGAAGTTTTTTTTAGGAGAGTTCTGATTCTTCTAGCTACTGAAATAGTATCACTGTTTTAGTAGAAAATCACTCAAAATTAAGACCCGATGTTCCGCCATCGGATCCCTACTTGAACGTGCGTGGCAAGTAATTGCCGGGTGCGAAGCTTCAAGGAGAAAGTGGAGTCCTTTGCTAATTTAGCAAGAAGAAGGTTCCGTGAGGAACGTCAACGCTGCAAGCCTCAATGCGGCTGGACACTTGGGTGGGATGGTATGGCTAATGTAAGTGAATCGTTGGTTTAAAGCGTCGTGACTTTGTCGACAAGCTAAAGAGGCTGACAAGCTTGAACCAAAACGGTACGTAAGCGAGTATAAATATATATTCACTTATTTATACGCGGATATTCAGCTTACCGGCGCAGAGACGGAGCCTAACCCATCTATCGTCTCCCGTGCGGAACGAAGTAAGCCTGTTGACCTCTCTGGGGACAGAGAAAGCTAACTGCAAGGTTGGCCGACGGGTCAGCAGGTATGGGAGGTCAGAGTAAGCGAAAGCCATGCTGTAACGGTGTGAATAGGGCGAATGCCCACTCCGAAAGGAGGCTAACTTCTGACTGGTGTTTCATCGCAAGAAAGTTTGGAGAATCGACGAAAATGAGGGAAAAGCAAATGACGGCCAGGAGCGTATCTCTGGCTGGTGCGCCTTCAGCCGATACTCTTCCGTGGGAAGCCCAGGATTGGGAAGCTGTGGAATCCTCGGTACGGCGACTCCAGATGCGTATTGCGAAGGCTGTACAGGCAGGACGCCATAATAAAGTGAAAACCTTACAATGGCTCCTGACGCGCTCGTATCATGCCAAATTGTTGGCTACGAAACGGGTGACAGAAAACCGTGGTGCAAAAACTGCGGGTGTGGATGGTAAAATCTGTCGAACGTCCAGACAGAAACTACAACTGGCGCGGTCATTGCGACCTGAAGTATCCCCACGAAAAGAAGTGACATTGAAATGAAAATTTATTAAAAAGGAGGAATTAATTTTGCTATAAGGATATTCAAGATGTCGGTTAACGAACTGTTATTTTTTCATTTGGAAGAATGCTGTCCAGAGATACACGCTAAAAGACTGCAAGCGGTGATGGATGTAGCGACTGGGATACAACATAGCCGGAGGCTGTCGATTGCGGGTATTGGAAGACATTTAGACAGTGAAATTCAACTTAAGCACCGAATCAAGAAAGTGGATCGCTTGCTAGGAAATAAACATTTATACGGGGAATTAGCTGGGATATATAGTGGACTTTCGCAGTATGTTTTTAAATACATCGCCCAGGATAAAGTTTCGCCGGTGGTAATAGATCTTTGTTATTTAAAAGATAATCAGGATATTCAGATGCTGAGTGCAGAAGTGGCTATGCAAGGACGAACTATTCCCCTGTACCGAGAAGTATTTGAGAAGGGGGAGCTTAAAGATCGGGAAAAAGAATTTATATCGAAATTGTCGAGTTGTCTACCGGAAGGACGAGAGGTTTTAATCATCATGGATGCTGGTTTTGGAGACAGTTGGTTTGCCGCCATAGAATCCCAACAATGGTATTGGTTGGTGAGAGCCAGAGGTGGCAAGTATGTTAAATTGTCAGAGGAAGGGCAATGGCAAGAAGTCAGTGAATTGTTTCCTGAGATTGGTATTCGGGCTAAATGTTATGATCAGGCCTATATTACCCAGAGTGAACCTCGACGCTGCCGAGTAATTACTAAAAGAGGATCGGCGGTTAGTCAAAGAAAAAGGCCAGCTAAATTACCTCGAAATTATCATGGAGCCAATGGAAATTATCAGCGTTTAGCGAAAGAGCCTTGGGTATTAGCGACGAATTTACCGAAGGAATATACCACGACCCAAGTTCTCAATGCTTATAAAAAGAGAATGCAAATAGAGGAAAGTTTTAGAGATATCAAAAATACTCGTTATGGATTAGGAAGTAGACAGATTGAGACCCGGTGTGTTTATAGATGGGGAGTTTTCATGTTACTGGCTGCCATTGTACAGATTACTCTATGGATTATCGGAGTGATTGGACACAGCCAGGGATTTCAAAGAGTATTCCAGTCCAATACAGTGAAGGATAGAAAAGTATTTTCGTACTTTTATTTAGGACAATTAATCGTTGAGTTTCACAAATTGCATGAACTTATTATTGATTATAAAAATTTGACCACACAAATTGAAACGGAGTTAGCTAGAGTATGGTGAAATTTGTGGGGATACTTCAGATTGCGACGGCAGGGTTATCAAGCCCAACCGTTGCGCCGCATTTATATCCCAAAGAAAAATAATGCCACTGAACGTCGCCCGCTGTCGATTCCCACCCTCAAATGTCGAGCGATGCAGGCTTTGCATCTGCTCTCCTTTGAACCCATGGTAGAAATGCTGGCGGACAAAGCAGAAAGAGATGAAGCCTTTTTTTCTGAAAGTTTAGGAATGGATTTTCTTGAAAAACATTTTCATATCCTTGAGAAGGATGCAGATCGTAAATTTTCTCAGGCAGAAGCTCAAGAGCTTCGCATTATACGAGTCATTGGAGACTTTCAACTCCATCACACTATTTTACGTCGATATCATAATCATAAACATAAGGAAATTCTAACTGAACCTTATTTTTTAACTATCAGTGATCAATTTAAATCTTACTGTGTTAATAAAGGTTATTCTCACATCACCACTGATCATTACGTTAAGCAATCTGCGCAATTTATGGATTATCTCGCCTCGCAGAAAATCCTCAGTTGTAACGATATTAATTTACCACTCATTCATAATTACATTAAAACGCTGTCTGGTTACACTTATAAAACAGTGGAACAAAATATTTGTTCTTTACGTGCATTTTTTCGCTTTCTTTTAGAAATAGAGGAAGTGATGACTGATTTTGCAGCTAAAACTCCGATGGTTCAGGCTAGAAAGAAAACTCGTGTTCCCTCTGTGTGGACAATCGACGAGTTGAAAAAACTGATTGCTGCTATTGATAGAGGAAGTCCAAAAGGCAAACGAGATTATGCCATCATTTTATTGGCTTGTTGCCTGGGAATGCGTAGCGGAGATATTAAACATTTAAAAATGGAAAATTTGAAATGGGAAGAGAAAAAATTAATTTTCATACAATCCAAAACAAAAACTCCTACTGTGCTTCCATTAACACCAGAAGTAGGTTGGGCGATCGTTGATTATCTCCAGCATGGCAGACCTAAAATAGACACTACTTATATTTTTGTTAAGCACATGGCGCCCTTTGGCCCTTTTTTGGAAGGTGATCATTTAACTCAGTTAATTAAAAACTATATGGTCCTGGCACATTTGCCCACTTTAAAAAAGAGGAGAGGGATGCATTCTCTTCGGCATACGGCGGCTAGTTACCTTTTGGAAAAGGATACGCCTCTTGCGGTTATTTCTGACATTCTCGGTCACATGGATACTGATTCCACTGCAATTTATTTAAAGGTTGATATAAAAAAATTAAAGGAGTGCGCATTAACTTTTGGGAAGGATACTCATCATGAATAATTTTATTTATACTGGCCCTTTTAAAAATCATATTCAAAATCATGTGAAATTAAAACAGGCTGTTGGGTATAAGTATCGTACTGACGCCGGTCGTTTAAAATTTTTTGATCAATTTACATTAGAAAAATACCCACAGGCTACTATCCTAACCAAGGAAATCGTACTCGACTGGTGCAGAAAAAAAACTTATGAAGCACAAGCCAACCAAAACGCGCGTGCCTCTATCATTCGTCAATTTGGAAAATATCTTGATTCCATCGGAGAGAATGCTTATATCCTGCCAAAAAATTATTATTCTACCGAGCAACAATATGTACCATATATTTATACTGACGAAGAATTAGCGAAGTTTTTTTCTGAAACCGATCAATGTCGATATTGTTATGAATGTCCCTCCCGGCATCTGATTATGCCCGTGATTTTTCGTATGATTTATCTGTGTGGATTGAGGTTATCTGAAGCCAGGCTACTCAAGGTAGCAGATGTCGATCTTGAAAATGGTGTCCTCACTATCCATCAGTCTAAAAAAGATAATAGCCGACTCGTGCCTATGTCTGATTTTCTGACTAACCTGTGTCGAAATTTCTCGAGACAGGTACATCTTAACTCGACTGAAAATGACTATTACTTTCCGACATTAAACGGTAAACCGATGACAATAGACAATGTTTACCATAATTTCCGTAGATTTTTGTGGCGTGCCGGAATTTCTCATAGCGGTAGAGGGTATGGCCCACGCATTCACGCTTTTAGGCATGTTTTTGCGATAAATTTCTTAAAAAAATGGGCTGAGCAAGGAAAAGATCTGACTGTTTATCTTCCTATACTAAAAACCTACATGGGGCACGATTCGTTTGATGAAACCGCCTATTATTTACGTCTGACCGCCGATGTCTTTCCTCACATCACGTTGTAAATAGAGACTCAATATCCTGGCATCATTCCCACACTAGAAGGAGAAGTTTTATGAAACCTACTGATTTTGCAAAACACTTAACTGAATTTCTTTCCGTTTACTTGCCAACACAAAAAAATGTCAGCAAAAACACTATCTATTCTTATCGAGATACCTTTAAATTATTGATTAATTATTGTCAAGAAATTAAAAAAACGCCGGCAGAAAAAAATCACTCTGAGTACGATCTCCAGTCAATGGCTGGCTGATTTTTTACAGTGGTTGGAAACGGATAGGAAATGTAGTATATCCACTCGAAATCAAAGGTTAGCCGCCATCCATTCTTTTTTTAGATATTTACAGGCAGAAGAACCTTCCGGCATATTTAATTTTCAAAAGATCATGACCATTCCGAGCTGATTTATAACCTCATCTCGTCAGGTGCTATGTCAGCATTGCATATCAATCAGCAAAAGTAATTTGTTATTAATGACTGAATGCGGCCATTGGGCGTGATTCCGCGCCTGGTGTCGTCCTTGTTTTATGGGGTGAATGAAATGAATGGGCATTTGTGGAGATTTTGGAACCATCATGGGTTGCGGAAAAACACCGCTGCAATACTTGGCAGCCAGCGTTGACAACGGTTCGCACTATAGTGACATTTTTATAGACTAAAAGACTCAGTCCCACTATACCTACGATCATGGCTCCGGCAGCAGCGGGAGCGAGTAAGAATTCGGCTGATGATTCGCTGGAACTTGGGCTGGACAAGGCTGGAGGAGTCCAAGTTGACAATGATTCGGTGGTATAAAATCCAGCGGAATGATCTGAGTTGGTGTCGGTTGTTGCTGCCAGCGGGTGATCATCTTCGATCACTTCAATAGAACTGACAGCGCCCCAGGTTATTTTTTTAGAGGTGTCCCCTTTAACATCGCTATCGAAAACATTATATCTGCGACTGGGTTTTAAGTAATTTCGTCCACGATAAGATAAATGGCGGCGCATGGTCGATGAATCGCCTGATGTTAAAGTAGTGGTGTAATCATTATATCGAGCATTGGCATGGCAAAGCTGATCTTGGCAATACCGTTGCCACTGAAACCTTTCAATTTGCGCCAACAAACTGGAAGAAATATTATTGCCATACAAGTACAGCACATTCAAACGAGTGGCAGCATAAACATCAGCCAGCGCCTGAGCGCCGATATTAGTGATTTCGTTATTTGATAAGTCTATGACAGTGACATTGGTGAAAGGTAATACTTGGGTTAAAGCCAATATTCCTAGATTACTAATATTATTGTCATCTAAATAAAGTTCTTGAATGGCTGATCCCGGTAAATAGGGAGCCAAAGCAATCACGTCATCGTCAGTAAGATTACAAAAACTCAATTCAAGCCTTTCTAGTTCCCTGATACCAGGGCCTAAGGGCAACACCGAATCTATTAATGTAATGTGATCAAACCCTAGCGTTGTAATTAATGAAAATCTTATTCCGTCAGCCAATAGAGTCAGCGTTTCATTATTCAATTGATAACCTATTAACCCAAAGAAAGTAATTTGTGTTAACGGCCATGAGCTAGATAACGCCCTTATACTGTTAACAGTTAATAAGTTCCCAAATCCTATTAATTCAAAATACCAAAAATCAGTTTGATTTAATTGCTGTGCCAAGGTGACGATGCCTTGTTCGCCAGATTGACTGGTAATGGCAAAACCATTAGTTAGCGAAGGTAGTTCCTTTAAACTATCCGCTAAGGAGATCATTCCACTATCCGTGATTTGACTACTTTCAAGTCCCACAGTATCCAAATTGGAATGTTGAATCATTTGGGCAAAATAGGCAGCTCCCTGATTAGTGATCAGATCGCCTTGAATCCATAATTCTGTTAATGCCGGATTATTTTGAATCAGCGTCGTCAAAGCTCGTACCGTTTCGTCGCCAAGGCGAGACCCACTCAAAATCACCCTCTTTATCGGCATTTCCGCTAACGTTTGGGCTATGATTTGACCTGCGGTATCATCAATATTTGCACTGGTTATATAAAATCGATTGATTTTCGTTTTGTTTAATTGCTCGGCCAGAGCAATGATCCCTACGTTATCAACATTAGGAAAACAAATACGAAAAGTTGTTAACTGCATATTGGGTAGTACATCAGTCAAAAATTGCAATCCTTGACTGGTTAAACCTTCTCCTCCAGAATATATCTCATCATAACAACCTAACCATAAGTCATTAATTTGAGAAGTTTTCAAGTACTGCTGGGTTAACGCTTCCATATCCGCATCGGCAAAGTAATCATAAATGGTTAAGGTAGTTAATGGCGCCCCTCTTACTGTCATTGCTGTGAGAATTTTCGCCATGTCAATTCCTGTTAAATTTTTATAAGCAAGTTCTAAGGTATCTAAGTCTGCTAAGTTAAATAACGGAATTTGCGCAATCAAATCATTAACTGGGTCGCTTAAATTAACAGTACGAAATTGATTTTCAATCAGCTCAACAAAACAATCCGTGGTCAATTCAGTCGCCCACTCCGGATAACCAAAGCCCAATTCAAATCCCAGCTTGTCCGGACAACGAATCGCTTCTAAAATGCTGAGCATAATCATTTGAAAAAAATAGAATTCTATTGCTAACTTCGCAGCTTTCAGCAATAAGGCAGGTAATTGTTGCTTGCAGCCATGCGTTTTTAAGCCTAATAACCACCACAATAAATATTGACGATATAAGCGTTGCGGCAATGATCGAATGGCTTGGCATCGTAATGGTTTACTTTCTTTAATCTCTTCTTTCGGCAATGAAAGGATCACTTCTAACGATTTGCCCTTAATATATAATATCGTAATTAACTCTTCTTTAGAGTAACCGGCTTCTTTGAGACGGGATAAATCTTTAAATCCTACGCCATGCGCAATCTTGGCTAAATATTGCAAGGCGCTCAGTTGCATGGTTTTTTTTCCAGTTATCGCCACTCGCCGTAAAGCTTCAAAAATTTGTGTCCGTTCTTCACTGGATAAACGCCCATCCCAACGCACCAGACTTTCCAGTTTTTGTAATTTTCCGCTTAATGACAAAAACCCAGCGCTGGAAACGCCTGGGAGATATTCATACGCACCATTCCGTAACCAACCACCGCCTTTTTGTAGATGAGTGTCAATGGTTTGAATGTAAATTTGTAGAGTGGCCGGTGAAGTGCGTCGTGCTCTCCATAGACTGGAGATACTTTGTAACCCGCCCATTATGAAGGGACTGGTTAAAATCAATTTTAGCCAGCGGCTTTCTAATCCCGCTAACAACCGCACAAAACTATCAATCCCTTTTTGATCCGAGCCGATAAACGAAGCCCGAAATTCTTCCATACTGGTAGAACCGGTTTGGATCAATTTAACCAAACGATATAACAGCATGGAATAGATAAAAATATGAATAGACGTAAATAATCCCAATTCCAGACCACGGACAAATCCCTGTACCGCATACGCTTTAACTAACCCCCAAGTGCTTTTTAACAGAATAGACCGCTCCGCCGGTCGGACGCGTCGCCAGGCGCTGGTTTTAGTTTCCGGTCCCAGATCACGAGCCGATAACAAAGGCCATTGTAATAGTTTCTCTAAGGCATGATCTAAGCTCGCCCATTTCATCCAGGAACAGGTACTCTTCTCTTGTTGAAACAGGGTAAGCAAATATTGACTATCGACCTTGATATCTTTTCGCTCGATGTCTAAATCAGACAGAAAGCTATCTAGTTCGCTTTCATCAGAAAATAGCATATAACTGCCTTCTTTATTTTGAATACTGAGTGATGGGACTAACGGGTGGTCGTTATCTGAGGTTATGTTTTCTAATTGCATGTTGGCTTCCTTCCTTTAATTAAAATACCTAAGTTAAGGTGATTTTCAATTTCTGAGCTAATTTAATCAAGATTGCATCAATAATAAGCTCCATGTAATTTTGTTGCTTAACAGACCACAAAAATGACAGAGGAAGTCTTATGTTATTAAAGAATTTTATCATTACGACCTATTGTTTGATAGATAAAAAATTGTAAAATTTTCTATGCGTTCAAAACTCCGGCAAAGAGATTTGAGTTTATCCGATAGCGAGTTCATGGCAATGGCAGTGGAATGTTGCTCAAAGAAATAGCAAATTTCATTAAGACGGAGCTATGTCTCTGGCACTTTTGGATACGACGTTCAGTAGTTTGGAATCTTCATGGCTATGAATCTTTTCAATCCACCATTTCCCACATCGATGACAATGCACGCCTCGAAGGGTGCTTTGTACTGTCAATATCACTTCATCCTCAGCGTTTTATTTCGTTACTTAAACCCCAGTTTTGGGTTTTAAAAATTTAAAATCAACTGGTTATAGAAATTGGTGCTTGAAAAAAAGAGTTGATTTGCTATCCTGATCATTTTCTAATCTCTACAAAAGGAAATGAGCTGATGGAAATAGCAAATCAACTGATTTCTATTTTTTGTGAAATAGACGATTTTTGCAAGGAGTTTGATACGTTAACAAAAAATAAATTATTGACAGGTCCTCACCCGGGTAAGCGAGGTCCCAAAATCGGATTGGTGATCAGTGAAATCATGACCATCCTCATTATGTTTCATGAAGTGCGGTTTCGAGATTTTAAAAGATTTTATATTGGATTTTTGGAAGTGTATTGGCGAGGTTATTTCCCCCATCTGCCAAGTTATTCTCGATTTATTACCTTGATGAAACGCGCTATTTTTCCGATGACGATATTCACGCAACTGAAAAGCGGAAAGCGAACTGGTATCTATTATTTGGACTCTAGTTGTTTGCCGGTTAGTCATCTCAAACGCAGTAAACGCCATAAAACTTTTGATCAAATTGCGCAGTATGGCAAGACTTCTGTGGGCTGGTTTTTTGGTTTAAAATTACATATTGTGATGAATGATCGCGGCGAATTAATGGCTTTCAAAATCACTCAAGGTAACCGCAGTGACAGTCGAGAAGCCACTTGTTTACTCCGCAAATTAGAAGGGTTAGCCTTCGGAGATAAAGGTTACATCAGTAAAAAATTATTTGACACTCTTTTTTCTCAAGGGCTGAAATTAGTCACCCGGAAGAGAAAAAACATGAAAAAAGTTCCACTCTCCGACTATGAGCAGCAGTTGTTTAACCAGCGGGGAATTGTTGAAACTGTGATTGGGCATCTCAAGTACCACTATCAAATATGGCATACCCGCCATCGCTCTGTGTTGAATGCGATGACTCACTTAGTTTCAGCGCTGGCCGCTTACACCATCGAACCCTTGAAAATTTCAGCTATTAAACGGCTTGGATTGATGGCATGAAAACTCAAAACTGGGGTTTTAGAAAATATCCCGGCGGAGCAAAAGGAGCGGGTGCTCTATGGCGCCTGCCCGAATCTATTATTTCCCACTGTCGGCGTATTGTTAAATTTGTTTCTCTCGCAGGCAGGCTTGCCGCCGGTCTATTTAGCGCCGTTAGATTTTATGGTGTTATATCATCAGCATCTGCAGGCCAAAAAGAACCGGCCCAGACGCCAAAAGTGGAATGATGAATCCGCGTTTTTCAGGTGACTCAGATGAGAATATTACCTGCCACTATTCGGGAAATAGAGGAGTCTGTATCATCAAGGGCAATCCGTCTTGCGTTAATGAAATCTTAGCGGGAGATGCGTTGGACAACCTAATGCGCACCGTTTAATATTGCAAAGTCCCATGCAGATGTTATAAGGAATTGAATTTTAATTTTTCAGGAGAATTTTTATGAAAGGAACACAGACATCATTTCCAGCCAGTGTTGATTTATCTACTTTAAACCCGAGTGTGGGTTTCGCTCTGAACGGAGCGGCCATCAGTCGAAGTGGCGCTTCGGTGAGCGGCGCTGGTGATATCAATGGGGACGGGATAGCTGATCTCATTATTGGTGCGCCTTATGCGGCGGGCGCCAGTTATGTGGTGTTTGGTAAACCGGGGATTGGCAGCCTGGATTTGTCGAATTTAAACGGCGACAATGGGTTTGTCCTTCCGGGAGTAGCAGACAGTGGTAGTGGCAATTCGGTGAGCGGTGCAGGTGATATTAATGGGGATGGGATAGCCGATCTCATCATTGGTGCGCCTTCTGCGAATTCCAATGCAGGCGCCAGTTATGTAGTGTTTGGAAGGCCGGGTATTGGCAGTTCAGGTAGTTTGGCATTGTCGAGCTTAAATGGTGACAATGGATTTGTTCTGCCGGGAGTGGCCAGCTTGCCGGGAGTGACAGGTAGTGGTAGTGGCAATTCGGTGAGCGCCGTAGGTGATATCAATGGGGATGGGATGGCTGATCTCATCATTGGTGCGCGTAATGCGAATGCGAGTGTGGGCGGCGCCAGTTATGGTCCGGGCGCCAGTTATGTGGTGTTTGGAAGGCTGGGCATTGGCAGTTCGGGAGCCCTGGCATTGTCAAGCTTGAATGGCGACAATGGGTTTGTTTTGAATGGGATAGCAGCCAATGAGATGAGTGGCTTTTCGGTGAGCGGTGTAGGCGACATCAATGGGGATGGGGTGGCCGATCTCATTATTGGTGCGCCTTACGCGAATTCCTATGCAGGTTCTAGCTATGTAGTATTTGGGAATCCAGGGATTGGCAGTTCGGGTAGCATAGCGCTATCGAGTTTGAATGGCAATAATGGATTTGTCCTGCCTGGAGTGGCAGTCAATGATTACAGTGGCGTTTCGGTGAGCGGCGCAGGTGATATCAATGGCGATGGGATAGCCGATCTGATCATTGGTGCATATAATGCGAATTCCAATGCGGGTGCCAGTTATGTGGTGTTTGGTAAAGCGGGGATTGGCAGTTCGGGTAGCTTGGCATTGTCGGGCTTAAATAGCAGCAATGGGTTTGTTCTGAATGGAGTGGCAGGCAGTGGCAGTGGCAATTCGGTGAGTGGTGCAGGCGATATCAATGGGGATGGGATAGCTGATCTGATCATTGGTGCGCCTAATGCGAATTCAGGTGCGGGCGCCAGTTATGTGGTATTTGGTAAACCGGGGATGGGCAGCTCAGGTAACTTGGCATTGTCGAGCTTGAGTGGCGGCAATGGGTTTGTTCTGAATGGGGGAGCAGGTAGTAATAGTAATAGTGGCTATTCGATTAGTAGTGTAGGTGATATCAATGGAGATGGAGTAGTTGATCTGATTATTGGGGCGCTTGGTATAGGTGCTAGCTATGTGGTATTTGGGTCTCCTTTTATTTCTTTATCAAATAATCAATTAACGGTCACCAAAGGCCAAACGTTACTGTTAACCAGCAATAATTTGAATGCAACTTATGTGAAAAGCTCAACCCAGAATCCCAATATTATTTTTACTGTGAATACAATACAGCATGGCTACTTTTCACTGATTAATAACACTTTTAGTGTCATTACTGGATTTTTACAACAGCAGGTTGACAGCGGCCAGGTGCAGTTTTCTCATGATGATGGCCCGTTCTCTCCTTCATACAGTGTACAAATAGGGGGCGGTTTAGCCACGCTAGTGCAACCAGCATCCATCACTTTTATTCATCAAGGGGCGGTATTAATCACCAATCAACTGGCGGTTAATCAGGGACAGACTGCTACACTTTTTTCCAGCCAACTCAGTGCTGGCGATCTGGATAATGTCAAAGATAATCCCGGCCTGATTTTTTTAGTGAGTGCAGTGCAGTACGGTTATTTCCAGCAGACAGGGAATCTAGGTTTTCCGATTACAGGATTTATTCAGTCCCAAGTCCAGGCAGGAACGATTCAATTCGTTCATGATGGTAGCAGTAGTACACCTAGTTACAATATTTCTGTGAGTGACGGCTATATTGCCAGTACATCCCAGGCTAGTACAATCAGTTTTAATCTGGCGCCGATATTAGATAATAACACCCTTATTCTCAATCAGGGTCAAACGTTAGTGCTGAACAGCAGTTTTTTAAGCGCCACTGATCCCGATGATCCGGCGCCGGGCCTCACTTTTATCACCAGCAATGTGCAACATGGTCAGTTTGAGTTGGTCAGCAGTCCTGGCGATTCCATCACCAGCTTTACCCAGGCGCAGGTTCAAAATGGCACGGTGCAGTTTGTGCAGGATGGCACGGCTTATGCGCCCAGCGATAAAGTCGCGGTCAGCGATGGTGCAATGACGATTGCGTCCCAAGCCAGCAAGATTTTTTTCAACGCCGCCCCGGTTCTGGGCAACAATCGATTGACGGTCAATCAAGGCCAGACAGTGATTTTGACCAGCAATAACTTGAGTGCCACGGATCCCGATGACAGCGCACCGGGTTTGACTTTTATAGTGGGCAATGTAGCGCATGGCCGGTTTGAACGGATCAGCTCACCCGGCACCATCATCACCAGTTTTACTCAGGCGGAGGTGCAAGGCGGAGCGATTCAGTTTGTGCACGATGGCAGCATCACCACACCCAGTTATCAAGTCGCGGTCAGTGATGGTAAAATGACGATCCTGCCTCAGCCCAGCCTCATCACTTTCGATGCGTCGCCAGTATTAACTGTCAACAGTCTTGCCTTGAGTCAAGGCCAAACTGTATTGTTAAGCCCCGTCAATTTAGCGGCTACCGATCCCGACAATTCCGCCGCCGGCCTCACGTTCCTGGTCAGTGACGTACAACATGGTTACTTTGAAAGCGTCTCTGATTCGGGTGTCGCGTTGAGCAGCTTTATTCAAAGCCAGGTGCAAAACGGGGTGATTCAGTTTGTGTCGGATGGCGGCGCCAGCACACCCGCTTACGATGTTTCCGTCAGTGATGGCATTATCACGACGCCCGCGCAAAGCGCTTCTATCGCGTTCAATATCGCTCCAACGTTAGTCAATAACGACCTGACCGTGAATCAGGGTCAACCTGTGATCATCACCAGCGGCGACCTCAGCGCCACCGATCCCGACAATAGCGCGCCCAGCCTAATATTTATCGTCAGCGGGGTGCAGTATGGTCATTTTGAATCGCTGACTAACCGCGGTGTAATTATACCCAGCTTTACTCAAGGCGAGATCCAGAATGGTCAGATTCAATGGATCCCGGATGGCGGCAGCAATCCGCCAGTCTACAGTGTCGCTGTCAGTGATGGCAAAGTCAGCAGCCCTTCCCAATTTAGTAACGTGACCTTCCATGTGGCGCCGGTGTTGGTGAACAATGTGTTAAACGTCAAACAAGGCCAGACCGTGATTGTGACGCCGGCGCAGATCAGTGCGACACAGGCAGGCAGCATTGTGAGTAGTTTGACATTTAACGTGAGCAACGTGATTGGTGGCCAGTTTGAATTAGTCGGTGTCCCCGGGGTCGCCATCACCCACTTTACTCAGGCGCAAATTCAATCCGGCGCCGTGCAGTTTGTGCAGGATGGTACGGCCACCGTGCCCAGCTACAGCATTGCCGTAAGTGATGGTCAGATTACGCTTCCGTCCCAAGCCAGTGCGATCACTTTTGATGCGATGCCGGTGCTGGATAAAAACAGTCTGAGGATTACCCAGGGGCAAACGCTGATATTGACTTCCGACCAGCTCAGCGCCAGCGATCGGGAAACGGCCAGTAGCGATCTGGTCTTCACCGCCAGTGCTGTGACTCATGGCCATTTTGAAGATATAGGAGCGCCTCAGGTCGCCATTACAACCTTTGGCCAGCAGAGAATTACCAGCGGTGCGTTAACGTTTGTCAGTGATGGCAGCAGTGATGCTCCGGCTTATAATATATCGGTCAGCGATGGCAGTTTATCCACACCTTCCGCGGCGGCGATTGTGAATTTTTCTCCGGGTACGGCTGCGTCGATCACTGAAAATAATACGGTACGCAACGCAATTATCGGCTCTGTGGTGAGCGGCGTGATCGGGCTCGGATTTTTTGCCTTCCAGATCTGGGTGAAACGCAAAGCGCATCAACGGTTTGAAAAAGCGGCTGCTGAAGGTGAGGGCGTGGGAAAAGAACTGGCAGATTTTCGTCAGAACGTGCTTCACCCGATTGCAAAACGCATTTTAGAACGCATTCAGATTACCGGATTTATGGGTTCTGTCAGCGACAAAACCATGCAAAATGCGCTCAGCGCCATTACTAGATTGATCCATGAACTGGAAAAACAAGGGCTGATTATGGATCTGCAAAAACTAAAACCCACGCAAAAACATCATCTGGTCGATACGATCGCGCGCCAGGTGCAGCAAACCTTAGTGCCTGATCGAATGTGTTGTTCACCCTCGCATTTTTTCTGCCCTGAGGTCACACCTGCTCAAATTGAAGAGCATAAAATTCGCATCGCCGTGGCTATCAGAAAAGCCCTGGAAGGGGAAGATGTGTTTTTTATGTCAACAGCGGAAATAGAGGAACTGAAAAGCGACGATGATTCTTCACGAATCGCCTCACCGTCGCGTGTTGAGCCGTTTGGGCAGGAGATTGAATTGACGTCTTCCTCACCGGCGGTTTCATCCAGTCTGGCAGGCGGCCAGTCCAGTACCTTTGTCAAAGCGCGGCAGTTGCCGAGTTTGCAAAGCCGTGTGGAAGCGCTTGAGAAAGAATTATCGCAGTTAAAAAGTCAATTCACACCTCAAGCCACCTAGTACTCCGTCAAATAAGTTTTTCCGAATGTTTTTCTGGTGTGTAACCGAGCTTGCGTCTGAAATTTTAAATTTATTCGCCGCGGCTTGCCGCGGAACCTTTTTAAGGAGAGATCGTCTCCTCCCCTGAGCCGCCCCCATAGTCTGCTCCAAATGAGCTAATGGGAATGGGCAGTGACGGTTAACGATGGATTTTGTTGTCACCATTATCCACGCCAAAACCGGATTTAGTGTCAACACGTTCCAGTCATAACTTAACGAAACGTTAAGAATTTTTTTGTTTACAAACCCTCATACCTCGCTACAATAAGGATTGTCCCAAGGAAACCACGCAAACAGGATGTTTCGCAATAAGTTGATTCAGGAAAGAAACACAAACAGGAGTATTTAAAATGGACATTCCGTCTAAATCCCCATCGACAGAGTACCGTTAGGCATTATGGCTCCATCACGCTCTGGCTTTCAATCCATTGTTTCAACTCAGAGCGTTTTGATTTTCAGGATTGGCCGTCTTACAGTGATTTGTTGTTATTCATTTTATCTCAGGAGAAACTCAGATGATATCTAATCAAGAATCGAACCTTTCACCCAAATCTGTGAATATTCAGATTCACCGAATTTACACTAAAAACCAGCATGTCGTCATTCAAGGCTTACCGGAAGAATGGACGGTTTCCTGGAATCCAAAAATTGATCTGCGCGCTAATCCACGCGTGCAGTACACCGGTAATGATCGCATGGAAGTCGTATTGGCGTTGCAGCTGACTGCCCAGCAGCAAGATAAACCGGTATTTGAAATTTATTTTGAGCAGGCCGGTTTATTCACGATCACCACTGAAAATCCACAGCAAAAAGACGAAGTGTTATACGGCACGTGTTCGAATTTTTTATTTCCGTACGCGGGCGTGATGATCAATCAGATTCTGACCCAATCCAGTTTACAACCTGTGTATTTAGCATCGCTGGATTTTATTCAATTGTATCGCCAACACCAGCAGCAACAGCAAAACCAGGCGCAAGCAGAGAAAGAACAGAGCGCGGCGGCGGTGCAGTAACTGAAAAGCAAGTTCAAAAAGATACACACTCAAACCACCCTCTTTTCTGGTGAGAGAGGGTTGGAGGTGAAGTGTAAAAGAAAAAATAATTTAGCGTATGCCAGTCGGCCTCGCAGGCCGAGGCAGATTTTGGTCTAAGGAAAAAAACTATGCCTACACAAAGATATTCATCCATCATTCAAATAAATAATTTGAATGGTCAATCTGGATTTAAAATCGATGGAGAATTTCTAAATGAAAATAGTGGTATTTCAGTCAGTGCGGCGGGGGATATGAATGGCGATCATTACGCCGATATCCTGATTGGAAGTGATTATCTTTATTCCTATGTTATATTTGGTAGTCCGGAGGTAGGAATTACAGAAGGAGGGTTGTTATCTTTATCCAGTTTGAATGGCCTAAATGGTTTTAAGATCGATGGCACAGGTATGGGTATTGCGGCTGGTAAGTCGGTAAGCGCCGCAGGTGATGTTAATAGAGACGGTTATGCGGACATTTTAATTAGTGGCTGCGCAGCAACGCAGAATTTTGGGGCATCATCATGTGGTTATTATGGTATCTATAATAGTGTTGTTAGCCCTGTTAATTCTATCTACGTGATATTTGGCGGACCAACTATAGGTCTAGAGGGGGTACTGTCGTTATCAACACTAGATGGAAAGAATGGTTTTATTATTTCCCCGGAAGTCGGAGATCCTACGGCTATTAGCTCAGCCGGAGATGTCAATGCGGATGGTTATCCTGACATTATTATCGGATCACCGGCTTATCCAAGTGGTATCGTTATGAAAGGTGGTGCTCTTTGTAATAATAATGGATGCAGTTATGTCATCTTTGGTGGTCAAAATATAGGTAGGGGCGGTTCTTTAGCATTATCAAGTCTGAATGGAAATAACGGTTTCAAGATAGATGGTGAAGTTAGCACCGATCCTGCGGCGTATTCTTGTAGTGGGCAATCCGTGAGTACAGCAGGCGATGTCAATGGAGATGGATATACCGATTTTATCATTGCATCGACATATAACCCTTCTACTTCTGGGGGTCGTATTTATGTGGTGTTTGGTAGTCCAGGAATGGGCAGTGGTGGATTGTTGTCACTTTCTTCTCTAAATGGGGTTAATGGATTCAAAATTAACCAATCACAATCATCAGGGCATACTGTAGATATAGTTGCCGGTGCTGGTGATTTGAATGGTGATAACTATGATGATTTACTGATTAGTCATGGTGATCCGGATGGTAATTACCCCAGCTTCTTGGGATATAGCTGTGTTGTATTTGGTGGTTCTAATGTGGGTAATGGTGGTTTATTATCTTTGTCCAGTCTCAATGGCAATAATGGGTTCAATATCGTAGGGTCTTTTAGTTTTGCTTTTCCTGTTGTCAGTCCGGTTGGAGATATTAATAAAGATACATATGTTGACTTTATCGTAGTGCCACAAGGTTCAGTAACCGCAGCCACCCCAGGCATTGGTTATGTGATATTAGGTGGAAATAGCATTGGCGCAGGAGGAACCTTGTCACTTTCTAGTTTGAATGGCGCTAATGGATTTGCATTGGCTTCGGAAGATGCCGAGGATCAACCGATTACATCAACCAGCGAATTGGGTGATGTTAATGGTGACGTCCGTCCTGATTTTATTATGGGCGCCCCAAATTATAATAACGGCTTTGGCCGCAGTTATGTTCTTTTTGACTTACCCGAACAGGCACCTAGTTTTTTGGTCAACCAATTGACCATTACCCCGAGGGAAACCGTTATTTTGGATGCAAAAAGCGTCCGTGCAAGTGATTATTACACACCCGACTCTCAACTGGCATTGACGGCATCTAATATTCGGTACGGTCATTTTTCCTTATTGGAAGCGTCTTCGCAGTCGGTTTCTTATTTCACTCAACAGCAAATTAGTTCGGGTGTAATCCAGTTTGTACATGATGGCAGCTTGTCAGCACCTTCTTATGCATTAACAGCCACTGACAATTTTGGTTTGCAGACGGGTCCGCTTGCGGCGAAAGTGACATTTATCCCACCGGCGAATGGTGCGTGTTATCTGGGATCAAAAAAAATAGGTAAGTTAACCAGCGACAGTATCCAATGCAAATTGTTGCTGACTGTCGTTTCAGCGGTTCCATCTGTGTTGCTGCCGGCGCTCACCGTTGCTTTGACGAGTTGGGTAGTCAACCGAAGTTGGAAAGAGCCACGCTATGCGATTCACACTCGAGTAAGAGATCAACTTAATCTGTCGATCGGCTTATCTCAAAATGAATGGGTGTATATCAGTTCTTTATTTAAATTAATTGGCCGAATTTTGCAAATCTCCAGGGTGGGTGACGAAAGAGATTACAATGTTCTTGTCGGTAAAGCTGTGGCAGAGATGAAACCCAAACAACAGGCAAGATATGCTGCAGCGATCAGCCAAGCCATTCGTCAGCATATTGTCTTCCCAACACTGTGCGGTAAGGTAGATAAAAAACGGTTAACGGTGTGGTGATGAAGATGTCGATCCATCATTATTTTTATGTGATACCGATGCCGATACCCCGTTGGCGATCCTACGAATTTAATCCAGATGCGCTGGCTGCAGGGCTTGACGAAATCGCAGCGACTGCCAGTCAACTGCTGAGATCCGATTCATTGTCATTATCTGCTGAATCTAGCCGATCTTGTTGTGGCTTATTTCAAAAATCCACTGCCTATCAACGGCGCGGTTCTTCTGGCGCTGAAATGGCGGCGTCTTCAAGGGCTACTTTAGAAAACGGAGAGCTTTTGTCATCCGATCAGAAAGCTGATCAAAGTACATTACCGGACCGGCCGCAGTCGCCGTCCCTGATTCCTGATGTCTCAAACCAGCAAACCCGGTTGCAGGAAACGAAAGTGGAAATACCAGAAACTGAGATGGGAATGCCGCAGGATCAGCGTAAAGACCAAGCGGAAACGCCCAAACCTAAACGTTATTCATTTGTGGCGCAAGAAATTGGTGCAGTCAGCAAGTCCTTAGTGGAGGAAGGAACGCCATCCAATGAATTTGGCTCGGCCAGCTACGCAACTTAAAATCATATGGAAGAGGGTTGGTGTAAGAAAGACTGCCACAAACGCAAAAGGTATTAATTTGGAATTAGCTTATGGAGAAATGAGAAATGAAAGAACTGAAAGGCATATTGTCAGCTTTATCAGAGACAAAAACCCAGGATTTATTGAGCGAATCACCGATGCGGTGGGAAGAACTGAAACCCGAACAGATGGTATCCCTGTTGCGCCGAGTATTCGGCGACAGCGTGGATATCATTGATCCGGCGCTGTCTTTGCAGGCTTCACCGATAGCAGGAGGACCCTTGCAGGGGGCTGGAGCCGTCTTGTACTTACAGGCGCTGCGGCAACTGGCAGCGCCCGGGACGCGTGGCCCGGTGCTATCGATGCTGAAAAAACCGATCGTGATGCTGGTGGCACAGCCAAGGCAGGAAGAAAAATTCCGGGCGACTGGCTTTGCGGACAGTAAAACCGGTCGTGCCGCGGTGATCGTCAACGCCTGGAAAGCCATCATCATCGTGCCGAGGAATTATCAACCGCCGGAGGGCAAGCCGGTAGGCAATGATCAAAACCCCTTATTTTACTATTTCGATCCGCAAAGTGATCTGTCGGCGAGTCAAGCGCCGAGGGAAGTGATCACGTTCTGTCAGGTGTTGATAAAAGGTTGCCAGGTCCCGGCGGTTCAACAGGGGCGTCCAGTGAATGTCACGGTGGAACCCGTGTTTAACGTGTTGGGATTTTTCCACGGTTGCCGGGCGATGTGCGTTGAAACATCAGACAGCCCCTGGTGGGTGCTCTATTTCGCCATCATGGCCGTGGGTCGGGGCGGAGTGAAATTTTCGGAGACAGATCAATTATCCTTATCCAGGCTACAAACCGTGCTGGGGTCGTTATTCACAAAACCCGCAGTGCCGCCGGCCTTGCAGGTGGCTTCATCGGGAGCGATGACATCTTCCTCGTTTGCGGTAGAACCGGCGAGCTCGTTTGCGGTAGAACCGGCGAGTACGGAGCCGGAAACGAAAGAAAGCCCGGCGGATCTCTCCTGGTTGCCGGAAGCCTTGAAGACCGTTGCGGCCAGGGGAGGGTCGGGGCAGGATGCGGAGAAAAAACCCCTGTTCTCTGTTCAGGAGGCTGGTTTATTCGACAGGTTCCACCTGGCGGTTTACCGGACAGATCCGGAGATTAAAATCCCTGCTGAAAAACGGGAAAAGCTGAAAAATATGGAGTATCTTGTTCGCGACCTGCGTTTTTTGAAGAAAAAAGACTACTGGTTGCAAAACACCTTAAAATATTGGCATGAAAAACAGGGAGACATACAAAACCGCCAGGTTGTTTATTTCTTCAGGGCGGCTGACGGACACGGATTGGGCATCGTGGTTCGCTGGTCGCATCCGAATACAGCCTTAGCGAAACAGATGTGGCAGGTGCATCGCGTCACGGACGAAGGGCCGAAGATAAAACGTTATCTTCAGAAGGCCGATTTGACCCGCACCGTCCCGACATTTTATGCGGAAGTGCGGGTGATGGTGTTTCGTGGCTGTGAGCAGGTAGCCTCGTCCGGTCAAGCGTTTCAGGTGACCGGTTTGGATGCAGAGTGCGATTTCCAGCTCATTGCGCCGGACGCCCTCTATGCCCTGGCGTTACCCGCAGAAATTTTAGCGCCCTTCGAAAAACCGGCAGCAAGCCGTTCAAAAACGCCGCTAGCACTTCCCCGGGAAGAGAAGCCAACGCCGCCTCCAGTTTCCGCTCCTTCGGTAGATTCGGTAGATAACAGCCTTCTCTACACACCGGCGATCATGGCGGGTATTTTGCGGGCTTATCAAATCGCCCCGGCGCCCGAGGCCAAACTCTCGCGCGACAGCAGCGGTGGATTTGAGTTGACGGCCTATCCGGAATCGAAGCTGACCGGGACGGTTTTTTTACAGGATTTATTATCCTATTGGCAGGCGCAACAAGGCCGTCTGGAAAACCGGCGAGTGGCGTATGTCTTCAGCGCGGCGTATTCACAGACTGGGCAAGTGCAACGACTAGGAGTTGTCATTCAATATTCCGCACCGAATACCACTTTGGCCAGTCAATGTTGGCAAGAAAACAAAGAGACGAGAACTGAGTCGATGCCGGCGCTATTGGAGTCAACATTATCCCAGGCTGCGTTGCGTTTTTATACGCAGGTGCAGGTTACCGTCTTAGGCATGGCCGCGCAGCCCGACTTAGTACAAAAATTACAAGCGCCGTTGGGAAAAATCGGTCGTGGGCATATGGATCTCAATTTTAAAGCGATTCCCGTGAATAATGCGTATTCCGTGATATTGATGGAAGATATTTTGGGGATGCTGCAACATGGTCAAACTCGTGATATCGATCCGGCTACAGTGGTCGCGGCGCATCGAGAGCGCTGCGTGCAGGCGATTTTGACGCGATGGGAGCAGACCGAACACCGGGACGCGCTGTTGCAGCAGGAATTAACCGCTGCCTTGCGCACTGTATTGATCATGGCCACCCTGAACACTCAACGTCAGTCGGAGTACCGGCGGGAGGAGGAAAATTCGGTGTCGCTGCGGGTGGTGAAAGCGCGGGATGAAGCGATGAAGCGTCACTTATATGCCCAGCGTTTTCCCGATTCGCGCGCCCTGATTGAAAGGCTGCCGCTGACGGTGCTGGCGTCTTTTCTGATCACTCCGGAGGTGACGGAAAATCTCAAAACACTCAATACCCATCGGGATGAATTACGGCGGGAACTGCTGTCGTGGGAAATGGATCTGGAAGCCCGGATCAAACATTATCGCTCAACCCCCTGTGATTATGTCACGCAGGCGTGGAATTTTATCTACTATGCTTCGTTTTTAGGGTTAGGAGGAGAATTATTCAGACAGATCAGTGGACCCTTGGTGGGAGAAGGTGGTTCACCGGAAGAAAAAGTCAGCGAATCGGCGCGGGATTTAGCCGCTAAGGAAGCTCGCTGGGCGGCCGCAGTGGTGAAGCGAATGACCCGATCGGAAACACTGTCGGTGCGCAGTGAAACCGCCGCGCGGCTATTTTTAGGCACGGAACCCGTCAGCCGCAGCTTGGGTGTGTTGGGAACATTGGTGGGCGCGGGGGTTCAGATCGCCTTTGGACCGTATGCCTTCGTGCAAATGCTGGGGATCGCCGCACTGACATTGAGAATGCAGCGAACGATCGAATCCAGGCGGCTGGATGACCTGAAGGCGGAACTCAAAGAACCGGAATTCAGTTTGACGGCGCTGCACCGACTGAGTGTCTTGCTATGGCACGGTGGCGAAGCCTTGGTGCTGGGCAGCTTAATGCCGTTGGTCAGTACGACCGGCGGACTGGCCGGTAGTGCGGTGGCGATGACCGCCGCCACCCGGCTATTGCCACGGAGATCTCGCTCCCGGCAAACGTCTCCCACAGAAGGCGCCGAGTTAGGGGGACTGCTGATCCGCCAGGGCGGCGCGATGCTGGGACAGCGAGGCATGATGGCGCTATTTGTCCTGGCCGTCAACGTGCAGCATCGAATGTTGTACCGCGATACCGCGGTGGCGTTACTGTCGCATGCCGCCGCGCGGCAGCCCGGTATCCAGGAATGGAAGATCGAGAGCGCCGATTTTCGTGATCCGCGCTTATGGCTGAACAGCCAACGCAATCCCCTGACACTGTCCTGGCTCACCCCCTCCGGCGCTGCGCGCCGGGTGGAATGCGAAATTCAGGGACTGCCGGTGTTAACTCCGACGGGAATTACGGGTTTGGTCTGTATTGGCGATGTCCCGGCAACCGAACTCTCAACGACATTGGGGTTGCCAAGACCCTGAGTGAATTTTTACCAACATAAGGAGCAATTTATGAAAAATGGACAATTTCCAGCCGTTTTAAATTTAACAGATTTAAATGGACAAAACGGCTTTAAACTCGACGGTGAAAATAATAATGATAATAGCGGTGGGTCGGTCGGTGCTGCCGGCGACATCAATGGCGATGGGCATGATGATCTGGTTATCGGGGCTTATGGATATCCCAGTAATAGCGGTAAAGGCCGCAGTTATGTGGTGTTTGGAGGTCCAGGTGTGGGTGGTAGCGGAGATATCTTGCTATCCAGTCTCAATGGCGCCAACGGCTTTAAACTCGATGGTGAAAATAATAATGATAATAGCGGCGGGTCGGTCGGTGCTGCCGGCGACATCAATGGCGATGGGCATGATGATCTGGTTATCGGGGCTTATGGATATCCCAGTAATACTGATAAAGGCCGCAGTTATGTGGTGTTTGGAGGCCCTGGCGTGGGCCAGAGCGGCGACTTGATGCTGTCTAGCCTCAACGGTACCAACGGCTTTAAACTCGATGGCGAAAATAATAATGATTACAGCGGCTGGTCGGTTAGAGCCGTTGGTGATATCAATGGCGATGGTCATGACGATTTAGTGATTGGGGCTGTGGAGTATCTCAGTGGTAGTGCTAAAGGCCGTAGCTATGTGGTATTTGGAGGCCCGGGTGTGAGCAAGAGCGGCGGCCTGTTGTTATCCAGTCTCAATGGTGCTAATGGCTTTAAACTCGATAGCGAAAATAATGCTGATTACGGCAGCGGTTCCGTCAGCGCCGCCGGAGATATCAATGGTGATGGTCATGATGATTTGTTGATTGGGGCTTATGGGTATCCCAGTAATAATTTTAAAGGCCGCAGTTATGTGGTATTTGGAGGCCCAGGCGTTGGCCAGAGCGGTGATTTGTTGCTGTCCAGCCTCAATGGTACTAACGGCTTTAAACTCGATGGCGAAAATAATAATGATCGGAGTGGCGTTTCCGTCAGCGCCGCTGGGGACATCAATGGCGATGGATATAATGATTTGCTGATTGGGGCTTATGAGTATCCCAGTGGTAGTGGTAAAGGCCGCAGCTATGTGGTGTTTGGAGGTCCAGGTGTGGGTGGTAGCGGAAATATCCTGCTATCCAGTCTCAATGGCGCCAACGGCTTTAAACTCGATGGCGAAAATAATAATGATCAGAGCGGCCTTTCCGTCAGTGCCGCCGGAGACATCAATGGCGATGGCTATACCGATTTGTTGATTGGGGCTTATGGATATCCCAGTAATACTGATAAAGGCCGCAGTTATGTGGTGTTTGGAGGTCCAGGTGTGGGTGGTAGCGGAAATATCCTGCTATCCAGTCTCAATGGCGCCAACGGTTTTAAACTCGATGGCGAAAATAATAATGATGATAGCGGCGCTCCCGTCAGCGCCGCCGGAGACATCAATGGCGATTCCGTGGATGATGTATTGATTGGGGCTCATGGCTATCCCGGTGGTGCTAATAAAGGCCGCAGTTATGTGGTATTCGGCGATGTCCCGCCGGTGTTGGTGAACAACAGCTTGTCTATTGGGGTAGGTGGTACGATTGCAGTAAACTCAAGCAATTTAGGTGCTTATGACCGCAATCATAACAATCAGAGCTTATTGTTTGTATTTACTGGGTTGCAACATGGCTTTTTTGCTCTGCGCAGTACACCCATAACGCCGGTAGTGAATGTTACCCAAGCCCAAGTCCGCAATGGGACCGTCACATTTTCTCACGACGGCTCGGCTTTTGCCCCGAGCTACAATGTCACGGTGCGCAGCACCGGCATCGCGTGGACGGGACCGATTCCAGCTAACATCACTTTTATTCCAGTACCTACGACGACCCCGGTTTTTTCTACGACAACATCGCCAAGCGCCACTCCGTCGATGCCCACTCTCTCTTTGAGTCCTTCTCCGTCAGGCACACCTACTCCGACATCAACCATATTACCTACCACTACAACGTCCGGCTCCACACCAACGCCGACGCCTTCTCCTATGACATTAAATCCAACGACTACGATTATGCCTCCCATAACTCCAACTCCAACATTAACTCCCACATTGACGCCGACCTCTAACTTTACGCCACCATTTTCTACTGCTCCGTCCAGCGATGATCATTCTATTTTACCAATCCTTATAGGGGCCGCGGTAGGCGGGCTGGCCGCGTTTGCCGCATTATGCGGTGGGGCATGGTATTATAGACGAAAAAAACAGGGCGCTTCAAAAACGCTTGTCACGGAAACTCCCAAAGATAGTAAATTGTTTTCTCCAGTTCAGTCTGCTGCTAAACGGACGTCTTCACGGGATGTAGAAGACTATTCGACTCCTGGGAATATCAGTCCCGTCTCAATGGAACTGGCGTCTATCTCTCAACACCAATTACCATTACCACCTCCAGCCAGCATTTCGGAGCACCAGCCGGGAAAAGCAGACCCTGAATCATTCAGTGAGCTTAAAATTTCGAGTCGTAGTCAGATTTCTCATGTTTCTTCTCAATTGATCGATGATGTTGGTGACATGAAAATTTCTTTGAGTATCGCCTATCAGGATTTGGAATTTGATGAAAAAGATAAACTGGGGTCTGGCGCTTACGGAACGGTTTATAAGGGAACCTATAAATTTAACGACGTTGCGATTAAGCAGTTGCATGCTCAACAGTTAAGCGCTGCGGCTGTGGATGAATTAAAACTGGAAGCCGGTATTTTGGGTTCGATGCGTTCTAACTATATTGTGCAATTGCAAGGAATCTGCTTAGAAGCGCCGCATTTTTGTTTGGTGATGGAGCTGATGCCGAAAGGCTCTTTGTATAGTGTATTGCAGAACTCACCGGAATTACCTTTATCGGTTCGCTATCAAATTGGTTTAGACGTGTGTTATGGTTTATATCACTTACACGAAAAAGATATTTTACATCGGGATTTAAAGAGTTTGAATGTATTGTTGGACGATCGGTTTCGCGCCAGGATTACTGATTTTGGATTATCGAAGATGAAATCCGAAATGAGCAGTGCGAGTTCAAGCAAAGGAATGAAAGGTACGTTGGGCTGGATGGCGCCGGAACTGTTTACTGAAGAAGCCAAAGCCACCACGGCAGCAGATATTTATGCCTTTGCCATGGTCCTATGGGAAATGATGGTGAATCCCTATCGAGTTCCCTTCCAGGGTTTGGCGCCTGCGTCATTGATTAGCGCGAAACTTGCTCGAGGTGATAAACAAGAAACCATTCCTGAAACCTGTCCACCCAAGCTGGCGCACTTGATGCGAGCGTGCTGGCAAGAACCTGACAAACGGCCACCGGCCAAAGTGCTGGCGAAAAGTTTAAGCGTGATATTCAAATCTTCACAAGAACAACCTTCAAAGGCATCCGTGCAATCTCAAAAAGATAAAGTCGTGCAAAATGATGATTTATTCACCGCCGCTTTTTAAGACTGGCGTTTAGCGTATTTCGCATATTTAACAACTTAAGGAGATCATTTTTATGAAACAAGGACAATTTCCGGCAATATTGCCGTTAGCCAGTTTGAATGGCCAAAATGGTTTTAAACTCGACGGGGAGAATATTAAAGATCAGAGCGGTTATTTCGTTAATTGGGCTGGTGATTTCAACGGCGATGGTTACGATGATCTGATCATTGGATCTTATGGTTATCCCGGCGGTATCAATAGAGGTCGCAGCTATGTGGTATTTGGTGGGTTAGGAGTGGGCAGTGGCGGACTATTCAATCTTTCCAGTCTTACTGGCTCTAATGGCTTTAAACTTGACGGCGAAAATAACGGAGATTGGAGTGGTGTTTCTGTCAGTGCGGCTGGGGATTTCAATGTTGATGGATATGACGATCTCATCATCGGTGCTCATAATTATCCAGGAGGAGTCGGTAAAGGCCGCAGCTATGTGGTGTTTGGTGGGGCGGGGGTTGGCAGTAGTGGTATATTCAGTCTTTCCAGCCTCAATGGCACGAATGGCTTTAAACTGGATGGAGAAGACAATAATGATCAGAGTGGCGCTTTCATCAATGCAGACGGAGATATCAGTGGTGATGGGTATAACGATCTCATCATCGGAGCTTGGGGCTATCTGGGAGGCGGTGGTAAGGGTCGCAGTTATGTGGTCTTTGGTGGATCCGGCATAGGTAGTGGTGGTCTTGCTTCGCTGTCTAGTCTTAATGGTATTACCGGCTTTAAGCTAGATGGTGAAAATAATGGAGATTATAGTGCTGTTTCTCCTAGTATAGTTGGGGATATCAGTGGTGATGGGTATGATGATCTGCTCATTGGGGCTGATCGTTATTTAGCCGGCAGCCTGAAAGGTCGCAGTTATTTGGTGTTTGGTGGTCCTGGAGTTGGCAACAGTAGCCTATTCAATCTTTCCAGCCTGAACGGCGCCAATGGTTTTAAACTGGATGGAGAAAATAATAATGATTGGAGTGGCCATTCTATCAGTAAAGCCGGAGATATCAATGGTGATGGGCATGCCGATATAATCATCGATGCCTATGGTTATCCGAAAGGCAATTATACCGGTCGCAGCTATGTAGTGTTTGGTGGTCAAGAGGTTGGCAGTAAAGGAGTATTTAATCTCTCAAGTTTAAACGGTGCTAACGGCTTTAAATTGGATGGAGAAAATAATAATGATTACAACGGCAATTTGGGCAATAAGTTTATTAGTGCGGCGGGAGATATCAATGGTGATGGGTATGGGGATGTGGTTATTGGGGTGTATGGTTATCCAGGCGGAAATAGTAAGGGTCGCAGCTATATATTATTTGGTGGATATCAGGTAGGCAGTCGCGGAACTATCGCGCTATCAAGTTTTGATGGCATCAGTGGCTTTATAATTGATGGTGAAAATAATAATGATTACAGCGGTATTTCCGTTAGCGCCGCCGGGGATATCAATGGTGATGGGGTTGCCGATCTGATTATTGGGGCATATGGCTATCCGGGAGGCAGCAATAGAGGTCGTAGCTATGTGATATTTGGTGATATTCCACCCGTCTTAGTGAACAACAGCCTGTCATTATCCGTGGGTGCAGCGATTCAACTAAATTCAACTTATTTATCTGCTTATGATCGCAATCATAACAATAATACCCTGGTATTTGTTCCCAGCGGTGTGACTCACGGCCAATTTGAAAGTGTCAGTGCGCCTGGCGTTGCACTGGTTAATTTCACTCAGCAACAAATAATCAGTGGCGTGGTTCAGTTCGTTCATGACGGCACATTGGTCGCCCCAACTTATAACATAACAGTACGCAGCCCGGGTATTGCCTGGACTGGCCCGGCGTCTGCGAAAGTTACCTTTTTGGGAACACCGCTCAGCTATTTTCCTGCGGTGATTCCGGTGGCCAGCTTAAATGGCCAAAATGGATTTCGGTTAGAGGGCGAAACCGCCGCTGATACCAGTGGTTACAGTATGAGTACTGCGAGTGATGTGAATGGAGATGGTTATGCGGATATGGTGATAGGCGCGCCTAGCCATAACAATGAGGATGGCCGTACTTATGTGGTTTTCGGCGGCCCCAATGTGGGTCAGAAAGGCTTGATAACTCTCAGCAGCTTAAACGGCACGCAAGGTTTTAAAATTAACGGACGGACTGGATCAAAGGAACAAAATGGTTTTTCGGTGAGTGGATGTAATGTGAATGGAGACCTTTATGGCGATCTCCTCATTGGGGCGTATTTAGGCGGTCAAAGTGATGCGGGTCGAAGTTATGTCGTCCTGGGTAGTCCTGGGATAGGCAGTCAGGGTTGGTTGAATGTCACTGCGCTCAATGGAGCCAACGGTTTCAGGATCGAAGGGGGGGCGGCGTATGACTTCAGTGGTAGCTGGGTCAGTCCGGCGGGGGATATCAATCAGGATGGCTACGATGATTTGGTGATCGGCGCTCCACATGGTGGTGTGCCGTACGCCGCTTTTAGCGGGGCATTGCAAGTTGGGCACAGCGATGTCGTCTTCGGCAGTCCAGCTTTGGGCAATAGTGGGGTTTTTAATTTATCCAGTCTCAACGGTCTAAACGGCTTTAGAGTGAATGGGCAGTTGCCTGGAGATCAGAATGGTTATACGGTGAGCGCCGGAGACATTAATGGAGATGGCGTTGATGATCTACTGACAGGCGTTTTACTCCAACACGGCGGCAGTCGAACTTTGCCTGCCCGCAGTTATGTCATATTCGGAGGTGTAGGTGTTGGAAAGGGCGGAAGTGTGAACCTTACTGCGCTCACCGGTCAGAATGGCTTTCAGATTGATGGTGAATTAACCACCGACTATGGTAATGGTTGGGTGAGCGGTTGGTTGAACGTGGCCGGAGATATCAATGGAGATGGTTATGCAGAGGTTATTGTGGGGGCTTTCGAGGCCTCGCCGGGTGGAATAAAACAGGCAGGACGTAGTTATGTCATCTTTGGTGGAACAAAAATCCACGGCAATGGTTCGCTATCGCTGACCGGCTTGAACGGCGCCAACGGGTTTAAACTGGATGGAAGTATAGCCTATGAAGGCAGCGGTTCCTCCGTGAACACGGCTGGAGATGTGAATGGCGACGGCTACGCGGATTTAGTGATTGGAGCGAATGGGTTGGGAAGCGTGGGCGGTGGTTATGTCATCTTTGGCGGGAGGAATATAGGAAAGAATGGGTCATTGCCGCTTTCCACTGTGGACGGCACGAACGGTTTTCAAATTGAAAATAATGCATCCTATAATATCAATTTGGGTTGGGCGGCCGGTTTTGCAGGAGATGTCAACGGCGATGGAATAGATGACTTTTTCATTACCGATGAGGAAGCGTCGCCCGGAGGGCGAACGAATGCCGGTTGTAGTTATGTTATTTTTGGCGATGCACCGCCGACTCTGGTGCAAAACCGCTTGTCTTTGTATCCAGGATTAACAGTTTCGTTGAATAGTAGTTTTCTTTCGGCTTATGACCGCAATCATAACAATAATACACTGGTATTTGTTCCCACCGCTGTTTCACATGGGCAATTTGAGTTAATCACTCAGCCGGGAGTGTTTCTGATGAATTTCACACAACCGCAGTTGATTGGCGGAAGCGTGCGATTTATCCACGATGGCAGTTCATTTACACCCAGCTACGATATGACCGTATACAGCGCGGGCATTGCATGGACAGGGCCTTCTTCGGCCAATATCACTTTTATACCCGCGGCGGCGGCGACAGTTGTTTCTACGCCGGTCACCACGTCTCAAACACTTACTCCCGTTCAGACACCGACTCCTTCTGTCACCGGCACTGTCACACCCAGCCCCTCGCCATCATCCACGCCTATTCCCAGCACGCCTACGCCAACCGCGACTTCAACACTAACTCCGAGTCCTGCCGGTCCTGTGCTGCTCACCAATCAGTTAACCCTGAGCGACGGTCAGACGGTGATATTATCTTCCAATAATCTGCAAGCGAGTGAAGCTGGATTTAACGACAGCCAACTGGTTTTTTCCGTGGGCAATGTGCGGAACGGTTATTTTTCCACAGTGCTGATGAGCAATGGCGTGACGAAAAATCTCACGAGTTTTACTCAGGCGCAGATTCAAAGCGGCGCGGTTGAATTCATTCATGCTGATAACGGTCAGGCGCCGGCTTATGCCGTGCTGGTGAGCGATGGTGTGCAATCCACTTTGCCGAGTGCTGCGATGATTCATTTTAAGGGCGCGCCGATCATTACCCAAAATACGCTCAATATCACGGTGGGTGGAACCATCACTTTGACACCGGCGTTGCTCAATGTCACGGCCACTGACGGCAGCGCACCGAGTCAGGTGATCATTACGGTCAGTAATTTACAGCATGCCACCCTCACTTCCACGGTGACGGGAATGCCGGTGAATAATTTTACGTTAGCGGATGTGCAGGCCGGCGATATTCAATTGACAGACGATGGGAGTTCGATCACGCCGAGTTATACCATCACCGTCGAAGGCGTTAAATCGCTGAGTAGCGCACCGAACCAGAGTCAGGTTTATTTATCCAATCAAGGCGTGTACGCGCCGCAGTTGGGGAATAATTATTTAGCGGTGACGCAAGGGGCAGCCACGCAGTTGTCAAATCGTTATTTATCGGCAATGCAACCGAATGGTCAGGCGCTGGATAATGATAATGCTACCCAGTTTTATATCAGTGACATCAATCACGGTCATTTCAGTTTAACCATCCAACCGCAGACCTGGATATCGTTTTTTAATCAAGAACAATTAAGCAACGGTCAGGTGCAGTTTATCCAGGACGGTTCGTTATCCATCCCGGGTTATAGTGTTTCAGCCAAAGCGTTTGGCTTACAAAGCGCCAGTCAGCCGGCGGGAATTTTCTTTACGCCGGTGAATGAAGCGCCGCCATTGACCTCTTCGACGGGAGGCTCAGACTATTCAACCGTGCAGAAAGCGATTATCGGGGCGGTGGTGTCAGGAACCATCGGGATTTTCTTCGCGGTCTTTCAGGTGTGTCTGAAGCGCGCGGCGAATAAAAAATTATTGCAGGCGCTGGGCGAAGGCACGGATGAGTATGATCTGACCGTGGTGCGTCCGGTGGCGAAAGAAATTGCCCAGCGAATCAAAATCACGGGATTTTTGAACGCGACCACTAATCGAGAGATGATGAGCTTTAAGGGCGCGGTGCGCAGCCTGTTAACTGCTCTGGATGAGCGTGGCGTGGATTTAAATCTTGCCGATATGAAACCCGCCAAAAAAGACGCGTTGGTCAATGAAATCGGCAATCAGGTTGAACGTTGGGTGAAAGTGAATCGCCGGAGATGCACGGCCTGTTGTCCAAACTTAACAGCATTTTTTAAACCGCAACTCAATCCAGATAGTTTAAGAGCAGCGGCGGGAGAGATTGCGGATAATATTGTTCAAGCCCGGAAAAGCCAACTAAGCTTAAGCGTGAACCTGTCGGTATCCGGCAGCCCGGTGTATCAAGAACCACAAAAAAAGCCCAGCGTGGAACTGGGGTTGGTCGATTCCTCACGGCAATCCAATCCGCCGGAGGAAGTGCGCAGTGATTTATCTTCCTCCTAGTTGAGTTGATGGATAACTTCGGTGGATTTATAGGTTTGGTCTACACCGGCGAAATCCGGGCAAGTGAATTCTCGGCGATTGATTAACAACATAAGGAGTCAGTATTATGAAAAATGGACAATTTCCGGCAATCCTGCCGTTAGCGAGTTTGAACGGGCAGAATGGATTTAAAATTGATGGTGAGGCATTTAATAGCTACAGCGGCGCATCTGTCAGCGCAGGTGGGGATATTAATGGTGATGGTTATGACGATTTACTGATTGCAGCCAATAATTTTAACAATGCAACAAGCCGAAACTATGTCGTATTTGGTGGACCTAATATAGGTCATAGTGGGTTGATATCTTTATCAAATCTTAATGGATCTAATGGTTTTAAATTGGATGGAGAGATGCTAGGCGATGCGTCTCCTCCTGGAGATGGCTATTCGATTAATGGAGCGGGAGATATCAATGGTGATCACATAAGTGATTTACTAATTGGAGCCTACAACCATAACATAAGTACAGGACGTAGTTATTTAGTTTTTGGTGGTTCAAAGGTGGGTATTAACGGTTCGCTCCCATTATTTAGTTTAAATGGGATCAATGGTTTTAAAGTGGATGGCGAAGTGCTTGATGATCAAAGTGGTGTATTAGTGAGTGCGTCAGATGATGTCAATATGGATGGCTACATTGACCTATTAATCGGAGCTAATGGCTATCGTGGTGGAACAGGATATGGTCGTAGTTATGTAGTATTTGGTGGACCTAACATAGGCAGTAGCGGAATATTAGTACTATCAAATTTGAATGGTACGAATGGTTTTAAGATGAATGGTGAAGAAGGAGGAGATTTTAGTGGTTCTTATGGTGCGACTGGTGACATCAATGGTGATGGTGTTGCTGATTTAGTGATAGGAGCTCATGGCTATCCAGCGGGTACTTATCAGGGACGAAGCTATGTTATTTTTGGCGGAATAGGTATAGGCGGGAATGGGAATATTTCTCTAAGCAGTCTTAATGGCAGTACTGGATTTAAAGTCGACGGCGAGAAAGCAGGTAGTTTAAGTGGTTGGTCAGTTAAAACGGCTGACATTAATGGTGATTATGTCGATGATTTATTGATTGGATCTCCGTGGTGTAACAATCATACTGGTTCCAGTTATGTGGTATTCGGGGGGGCAAATGTTGGAAACAATGGCCTTTTCCCCTTAGCTAATGTCAATGGTAAAAATGGTTTTAAATTAAACGGAGAATCTAGCCAGGATGAAAGTGGGTATTCTATCAATACAGCTGGGGATATTAATGGTGATGGTTATCTGGATGTTATTATTGGTGCACACCTACATAATAATTCAAGGGGTCGTAACTATGTGATGTTTGGTGGCCAAAATATCGGCGGAAACGGTATCATTTCACTTACCGATCTTGAAGGTATGAATGGTTTTAAGCTGGATGGTGAATTGCCTGGTGATCACAATGGTATTTCAGTTGGTACCGCTGGTGATATCAACGGCGATGGAGTGGCTGATATGATCATTGGAGCCTTTGGATATAACAATTTGACTGGTCGCACTTATGTGGTGTTTGGTGATATTCCACCCGCCTTAGTGAACAACAGCCTGGCATTATCTGTGGGCGCTACTATACAACTCAATGCAACTTATTTAGCTGCTTACGATCGCAATCATAATAACAATACGTTGGTATTTATTCCCAGTGCAGTGACTCACGGTCAATTCGAAATTATTGGTGTACCCGGTATTCCACTGGTTAATTTCACGCAACAGCAAGTTGCCAGCGGCGTGGTTCAGTTTGTGCACGATGGCAGCTTGGTTGCGCCCAGTTATAACATGACTGTCCGTAGTACAGGTATTGCCTGGACGGGTCCTTCCCCTGCAAAAATCAATTTTATCGGCGCTCCTCAAAGTTATTTTCCTGCAATCCTGCTGTTAGCCAGCTTGAATGGGCAAAATGGTATTAAGATCGACGGAGAATCTGCGGGCGATACTAGCGGCAACTCGGTTAGCGCCGCTGGTGATGTGAATGCCGATGGATGGGCGGATTTAGTCATCGGAGCACCTTTACATTCTCCTGCCGGGCGCAGTTACGTGGTGTTTGGAGGTCCGGGTGTGGGTGGTAGTGGGCTCCTCGCTCTTTCGGCATTGAATGGCACTCAAGGTTTTAAACTGGATGGTGAAGTCATCAATGATCAAAGTGGTATTTCAGTCAGCGGAGCGGGAGATATCAACGATGATGGTTACGCAGATTTGTTGATTGGTGCTAATCACTATAATAGTTTAACCGGGCGTAGTTATGTGGTATTTGGTAACCCAAAGGTGGGGAGTAGCGGGATTATTCTCCTTTCCGCCCTTTCTGGAATGAATGGATTTAAAGTGGATGGTGAATTTATAGATGAACAAAGTGGATACTCTGTCAATGTAGGGGATATTAATGGTGATGGCATAGCCGATATACTTATTGGGGTCCTAGGGATTGGTTCAGGTCATGGCTATGTTTTATTTGGTGGTTCAGGTGTTGGGAGCAATGGTAATATCAGCCTCGCCAGCCTTTCAGGAATCAATGGGTTTAAATTGAATGGTGAAGCTAACGGAGTAGCCGGTAACTCAATCAGTACCGCCGGAGATATTAATAATGATGGGTATATAGATTTGTTAATAGGCGACTATCGTAATAACATTAGCACGGGCAGCGGTTATGTCGTATTCGGTGGTCCTGGGGTGGGGGGAACCGTAGGCGTCATCTCTTTATCGAATCTCACCGGGATCAACGGTTTTAAGCTCTATGGGGAGTTACAGGGTAATGTAGCTGGATATTCAGTGAGCGGGGCGGGTGATATAAATAATGACGGTTATTCGGATCTGTTAATAGGGGCTTATGGTTATGGCGCCAATACCGGTCGCAGCTATGTGGTCTTTGGCAACCCAATAATTGGCAGTAATGGCAGCATTGCGCTGGGCAATCTCAATGGCGTCAATGGGTTTAAAATGGATGGAGAAAATCTGCACGATAACAGCGGCTATTCTGTGAGTTTAGCCGGTGATGTTAACGGTGATGGATATGCTGATTTGCTGATTGGGGCTCCTAATTATCCGGAAGGAGGCTCACAAGGCCGCAATTATGTAGTTTTTGGTGGTTTAAGTGTTGGGAGTAGCGGCTTAATATCGTTATCCAATTTGGACGGAGCTAATGGCTTCAAACTCGATGGTGAAGTCAGTTCTGAAGCCAGTTATTCAACCAGCGCTGCAGGAGATATCAATGGCGATGGAATAGATGACTTTATAATCGGAGCTGTCAATTACAACAATTATACTGGACGTACTTATATTGTATTCGGCGATATTCCACCCACATTGGTACAAAATCGTTTAACATTGCAATCCGGCAGTCGAGTTCCACTCAATTCGACTTTCTTATCGGCTTATGATCGTAATAATAACAATAATACTATAGTGTTTGTCCCCACTAACGTGACGCACGGTTATTTTGAACTGATTAGTCAACCTGGAAGTTCTCTGGTGAATTTCACGCAACCGCAACTCATCAATGGTACCGTGCAGTTTGTTCACGATGGCAGTTCTTTTGCGCCCAGTTACAATATGACGGTTTACAGCGCGGGCATTGCATGGACAGGACCGGCTCCGGCTAACATTACTTTTATACTGCCAACGACGACCGTAGTTTCTACGCCCGGCGTCACGCCCACTCCAACTCCAACTCCCCTTTCTGTTCATCCTGTTTTACTGAATAATCAATTAACGCTCAGCAATGGTCAGTCGGTGGTGTTATCCAACAATAATCTCAAAGCGAGTGAAGCAGGTTTTAATAACAGTCGACTGATTTTTGTGGTGGGTAATGTGCAGAACGGGTATTTTGCCACGACGCCTTCCAGTACCAGTCCCTCTAAAAATATAACTTCATTTACCCAGGGGCAAATCATCAGTGGCGCGATTGAATTTGTTTCCGCAGGAAATAGTCAGTCCCCCGGTTATTCAGTGTTGGTGAGCGATGGTGTGCAATCGACAGTGCCCAGTACGGCTACGGTTTATTTTGCCGACGCACCCACTATTACACAAAATACCCTGAATATCACTACCGGAGAAACCATTACTTTGACGCCAGCCATGTTGAATCTGACCATCACGGATGGCAGTTCGCCTAGCCAGGTCGTGTTGACGGTCAGCAATCTGCAACACGCCAGTATCACTTCGAATGTAACCGGATTACCGGTGAGTAGTTTTACCCTGGCGCAATTGCAAGCGGATCAGATTCAGTTGACACAGGATGGCAATTTAATCACGCCGAGTTACACCCTCACTGCCAAAGGGGTTAAAGCACAAAGCAGCGCCCCGAACACGGCGACCGTTTATTTTTCGAATCAAGGTGTGTATGCACCGCAGTTGGTGAATAATTACTTAACCGTCACTCAAGGCGAAGCGACGATATTATCGGATCAGGATTTATCGGCGCAGGAACCGCCGAGTGGTCAAGCATTAAGTAATGCGACGATGTTTTATGTGGGCAATATTGAATACGGTCATTTTAGTTTAACTCCGAAGCCGCAAACGTGGATTACCTCGTTCAGTCAACAACAATTGCTGGAAAACCAAGTGCAGTTTGTGCAAGACGGCAGCGCAGCCACGCCGGGTTATCAAACCTCGGTCGTGTCTTTTGGCTTACAAAGCGCCAGCATACCGGCCAGTATTTTCTTCACGCCGAACAATGAGCCGCCGACCACCGTGCCTGCGTTAGGAGACAGCGGTTATTCAACCGTGCAGAAAGCGATTATCGGCGCGGTGGTGTCAGGAACGATTGGAATTTTCTTCGCCGTCTTTCAGGCGTGTCTGAAGCGTGCGGCGAACCGGAAATTATTACACGCGTTAGGTGAAAGTAAAGAAACCTACGATCGGGATGTCGTGTCGCCGATCGCCAGAGATATTGCGAGAAGGATAAAGGTCACAGGATTTCTGAATGCGACCACCAATAAGCAGATGATGAGTTTTAAGAGCGCGGTACGCAGCCTGTTAACCGCTCTGGATGCTCGAGGCGTGGATTTAAATCTCACGGCGATGAGCGAGTCCAAAAGAGATGGATTGATTAATGAAATTGGCCGTCAAGTGGAACTTTGGGTAAGAGAGAATCGGCGGGGTTGTACCGCCTGTTGTCCAGGGTTAACGGCGTTTTTTAAGCCACAGTTAAATCCCGATAGCTTAGCGGCTGCGGCGGGAGAGATTGCCGATAAAATTGTTCAGGCCCGCAAAAGCCAACTGAGCTTAAGTAAGCACTTGTCGGTATCTGGCAGCCCGCTGTATAGAGAAGAATCGCCCCGCAAGAAGAGTGTGGAGCTTTCATTGATAGAACCGGTCTCTGTGCAATCTTTGCAGTCAGAGACGGTGCGCAGCGATTTATCGTCTTCGCAACTGAGTTGATGATTACAATAAATTGATGCTTCAGAATGAGGTTTTTTAAAATTTTAGGGAGAACGAGACAATGAAACAAGGACAATTTCCAGCAGTGATAAAACTGGCGGACTTAAACGGCCAGAATGGTTTTAAGATCTATGGCGAAAATGGTGATCAAAGCGGTTTTTCGGTCAGTGCAGCCGGAGATATTAATAGCGATGGATATGACGATCTGATTATCGGGGCATGGAGCTCTAGTAGTGTGGTATTTGGTGGACCGAGAGTGGGCAACACTGGACTGTTTACTCTTTCCAGTCTTAATGGTACTAACGGTTTTAGACTCTATGACCCAAATCCTCCCTATTACAGTAGCTGGTACGTCAACGCAGCGGGAGATATCAATAGCGATGGTCATGACGATTTGATTATCGGGAATGGGGCCAGTGCCCGTAGCTATGTGGTGTTTGGCGGATCGGAAGTGGGTGTCAGAGGAGTATTCAACCTGTCCAGCCTCAATGGTGCTAACGGATTTAAACTCAATGGCGAAAATGTGGGTGATAATAGTGGCCAATCCGTCAGTGCAGGAAGGGATATCAATAGTGATGGATATACCGATCTGATCATCGGAGCTGATGGCTATAAAGGAGGCAGCAGTGTGAAAGGTCGCAGCTATGTGGTATTGGGTGGACCCGGTGTGGGAAGTGGTGGGCTATTTAACCTCTCCAGTCTTATGGGTATTAATGGCTTTAAACTGGATGGAGAAAACTCTGGTGATCATAGTGGCTTTTCCGTCAGTATGACGGAGGATATCAATAATGATGGGCAGGATGATTTAATTATAGGGGCCTATTTTTACCCGGGAGCTAAAGCTAAGGGCCGTAGCTACGTAGTATTTGGTGGCTTAGGAGCGGGTAGTGGTGGAACTATCCCGTTATCGGAACTTAATGGCGCTAATGGTTTTAAACTGGATGGTGAATACAATGGTGATTTGAGTGGTAGTTCCGTTAGTGCAGCCGGAGATATCAATGGCGATGGGCATGCCGACCTAATCATTGGATCTCCTAGGTATAATAGAGCAGTCAAGGCCGCAGCTACGTGGTGTTTGGCGGGTCAGGATTGGGCGGCAGCGCGGCGTATAATCTTTCGAGTCTCACGGGAGTTAATGGATTTAAATTGGATGGTGAAATGAGTGGAGATCAGAGCGGCACTGTTAGTGGAGCGGGGGATATCAATAATGATGGATGTGACGATCTGATTATTGGAACTCCTTATGCAAATTCAGGGACTGGAGTCAGCTATGTGGTATTTGGAGATATTCCACCCGTGTTGGTCAATAATACCTTAAAAGTTTACGCAGGATCTCCGGTATTTTTGGATTCTTCTCACTTGGCAGCGTACGACCTAAATCATAACAATAAGACTCTGGCTTTTATTCCATCCGATGTCACTCATGGATATTTTCAACAGGTCGATCAATTTATACACGACGGCACCCAAATTGCCCCAAGTTATAGTATCACTGTTCGCAGCGCCGGCATCGCCTGGACAGGGCCGCAACCCGCCAATATTACTTTTGAGGCTCCTCTGTCCATTCAGACTAATCAACTGGTGATTAATCAGGGGTGCCTGGGTTATATCAGTCAGAGGGAATATAATGAGTACGTGGGAGCGGTGAGTGCGGTTGTCGCGGCCATGGAAACGCGGGGAGTTTTACATCCAGACAGTTGGCACACCTTACTTCGGCCACAAAAGCAAAGAATCATTGATGCGATTGCGACCCAAACCAAACAAATCGTGGCCAATAATCGCTGCTGTTCAACACGTCTGTTTACTGGTTTTTATAAAGCCGAAATCACCCCTAAAAGGCTTCGAGATAAACCGGATCAAATTGCGATCGCGGTTCAGAAATCTTTATCAGAAGAGAGAGAAAGTAAAACCTCCCGCTCACTCGACGTTGGGTTGATGCGGATAGATAGCAGCCTGAATAAAACCCCCTCTTCAGAATCGCAATTACAGTTGTTGAATTAAAGAAAAGAGGAATGATCAATGGAATTCAAAAAGTCCTTTTCGTTATCGCATTAAAAAGCAGTATCCCGCTGGTGTTAAAAACCAAATAGCGCGGACGATTATATTTTACGCAACATGAGGAGATATGAAAATGAAACAAGGACAATTTCCGGCAATTCTGCCGCTGGCGAGTTTGAATGGACAAAATGGATTTAAGATTGATGGGGAAATGAGTGGTGATCAAAGTGGTTTTTCAGTAAGCATCGCGGGTGACGTCAATGGTGACGGCTATGCTGATCTACTGATTGGGGCTATGGGTCATGCAAACAACACAGGGCGAAGCTATGTAGTGTTTGGAGGTCCGACTGTGGGCGCTGGGGGCACGATTGCACTTTCCGGCCTTAATGGCACGAACGGCTTTAAATTAGATGGTGAAGTGATTGGTGATCACAGTGGCATATCGGTGAGTACAGTAGGCGATATCAATAGTGATGGCTATGCTGATCTGTTGATTGGGGCTTATTTTCATGCAAGCACGACGGGTCGTAGTTACGTGGTCTTTGGTGCTATGAATGTGGGTGCTGGAGGCAGAATTTCACTTTCCAGCCTTAATGGCACGAACGGCTTTAAACTGGATGGTGAATTGATTAGTGATCGGAGTGGTATTTCGGTGAGTGGAGCAGTCGATTTCAATAGTGATGGTCATGCTGATCTAGTGATCGGGGCTTTTGGTTACCCAAACTCTGCAGGCGTGGGTCGCAGTTATGTGATTTTTGGTGGTCCGAATGTGGGTGATGGGGGCGTGATCCTGCTTGCCACGGTCAACGGCACTAATGGCATTAAATTCGATGGCGAAGCGAGTGGTGATTATAGTGGTAATTCGGTAAGTGCTGGGGGCGATATTAATGGTGATGGTCGTGCAGATCTGCTGATTTCATCTCCAGACCATACGAACAGAACGGGTCGCAGCTACGTAGCCTTTGGCGGTTTGAATGTGGGCAGCGGAGGTAGAGTATTGCTATCCAGCCTCAATGGCACCAACGGTTTTAAACTCGATGGCGAAGCGAGTGGTGATTATGGCGGCTATCCGGTGAGCGCCGCAGGCGATATCAATAGTGATGGTTATGCCGATTTGGCGTTTGGAGCTTTTGGTCATGCAAACTCAACCGGCCGCGGCTATGTGGTTTTTGGGGGTCTAGCAACGGGAGTTGGAGGCATTATCTTGCTTTCCAGTCTCAACGGTACCAATGGCTTTAAACTGGATGGTGAAGCCGCAGGTAACAACGCAGGCATTTCAATCAGTGGAGCGGGTGATATTAACGGAGATGGTTATAGCGATTTATTGATTGGTGCTAATGTGGCTTTTACTACAGGACGTGCGTACGTCGTTTTTGGTGGCCCCAGAGTGGGCAACTCCGGTTTATTTTCGCTGGCAAATCTCAATGGGAAAAATGGATTTAAACTCGATGGTGAATCGATAGGTGATTTGAGTGGCTCCGCAGTGAGTCAAGCAGGGGATATCAATGGTGATGGAATAGGGGATATCGTAATTGGAGCCTATAATCACAGTAGTGGCACGGGTCGCAGCTATGTGGTTTTTGGCGATGCGCCACCGGTGTTGGTTAACAATAGTCTGTCATTGTCGGTAGGCGCGGCCATTCAACTCAATTCAACTTATTTAGCGGCTTATGATCGCAATCATAACAATAATACTTTGATATTTGTCCCCAGCGCAGTCATTCACGGTCAATTTGAATTGGTCACTGAGTCCGGCAGTCCACTCGTTAATTTCACCCAGCAACAAATCACCAGCGGCGCGATTCAGTTTGTGCATGACGGCACTTTAGTGGCGCCGAGCTACAACATTACCGTGCGCAGCACTGGCATTGCCTGGACCGGTCCTTTACTCGCGCAAATTAATTTTATCGGCGCACCACAAAGTCATTTCCCAGCAATTATTCCACTTGCCGATTTGAATGGTCAAAATGGATTTAAAATTGATGGTGAAGCCGCGGGAGATTTGAGTGGTGGTATGGTAGGCACTATCGGAGATATTAATGGAGATAGTTATGATGATATCTTTGTTTCAGCCTATGGCAAGTTGGCAAATGCAGGCTGCACTTATGTCATATTCGGTAAGCCCGGTATAGGTATAAACGGCCAATTTAATTTATCGAGTCTGAACGGTTTAAATGGTTTTAAAATTAACGGGGAACAACCCGATGATTTAAGTGGAAGCTCTTCTCGAGGCATAGGGGATTTTAATGGCGATGGACATAATGATTTGATCATTGGCGCATATAACGCTTCCAGGAATGGCCAATTAATATCAGGTCGAAGTTATATTTTATTTGGACATTCAGAGATTGGTAATTCTGGAATTATCAATTTGTCAAGTTTAAATGGTAGCAATGGTTTTGTTTTACCTGCTGAAATGGCGGGTGATTGGAATGGGGTTTGGGTTAATTCGGCGGGAGATGTTAATGATGATAGTTATGCTGATGTATATATCGGCGCCTCACGTGCGTCACGGCGAGGTTTAGGTTACGTAGGTTGTAGTTATATTGTTTTTGGTGGTCCGCAAGTTGGTAATATGGGAGTGTTTAATCTTTCTAGTTTGAATGGAACTAATGGCTTTGAAGTAGAGGGGGAATTTAGTGGGGATTATACGGGTTATATCAATGGAGAAACAGGAGATGTCAATGGTGATGGGTATGAGGATATATTTATTTCATCTTTTGAGAGCTCTCCGGGTGGAAGGTCTCTCGCGGGCCGTGGTTATGTCATATTCGGTCCTTTGGGATATGTGAATGATGGATCATTTAATTTAACAACGTTGAATGGGTTGAATGGGTTCAAAATTAATGGAATAAATCCGGGAGACCATACCGGATCTCTAGGTGCGATAGGAGATATTAATGGAGACGGATATGAAGATTTAATGATAGGGGCTTTTTTGGCTTCTCCCAACGGTCTAATAAATGCAGGTAGCAATTACGTCATTTTTGGTAGTTCCTCGATTGGTAAAGGAGGGGTCATTGAACTTTCTGATTTAAATCTAACCAATGGATTTCGGATTGATGGTGAAGCTGCTGGAGATAGAAGCGGAATTTTTATTAATGCTGCAAACGATATTAATAGCGATGGGTATGCTGATTTTTTTATTAGTTCCGACAATGCTACTTCAGGAGGATTGTTAGGAGCCGGCAGTAATTATGTAATATTTGGATCATCTAATATCGGCAGTAATGGTTTTTTTAATTTAACCCATTTGGATGGGGATAATGGTTTTAAATTTGAAGGTGAAAATGCAGGCGATAGTAGCCAAGACCTCATGTTAACGGGAGATGTGAATGGGGACGGGGTCAATGATTTTCTTATTGGAGCCCCATTACATAATAATAAGACAGGTCGAAGTTATGTGATTTTTGGCGATATTCCTCCTGTTTTAGTTCAAAATAGATTAATTGTTCCATCGGGTGGCAATGTTATTCTGAATACAACTTTTTTATCAGCTTATGATCGTAATAATAACAATAATACTATAGTGTTTGTCCCCACTAACGTGACGCACGGTTATTTTGAACTGATTAGTCAACCTGGAAGTTCTCTGGTGAATTTCACGCAACCGCAACTCATCAATGGTACCGTGCAGTTTGTTCACGATGGCAGTTCTTTTGCGCCCAGTTACAATATGACGGTTTACAGCGCGGGCATTGCATGGACAGGACCGGCTCCGGCTAACATTACTTTTATACTGCCAACGACGACCGTAGTTTCTACGCCCGGCGCCACTCCAACTCCAACTCCCCTTTCTGTTCATCCTGTTTTACTGAATAATCAATTAACGCTCAGCAATGGTCAGTCGGTGGTGTTATCCAACAATAATCTCAAAGCGAGTGAAGCAGGTTTTAATAACAGTCGACTGATTTTTGTGGTGGGTAATGTGCAGAACGGGTATTTTGCCACGACGCCTTCCAGTACCAGTCCCTCTAAAAATATAACTTCATTTACCCAGGGGCAAATCATCAGTGGCGCGATTGAATTTGTTTCTGTAGGAAATAGTCAGTCCCCCGGTTATTCAGTGTTGGTGAGCGATGGTGTGCAATCGACTGTGCCCAGTACGGCTACGGTTTATTTTGCCGACGCACCCACTATTACACAAAATACCCTGAATATCACTACCGGTGAAACCATTACTTTGACGCCGGCCATGTTGAATCTGACCATTACGGATGGCAGTTCGCCTAGCCAGGTCGTGTTGACGGTCAGCAATCTGCAACACGCCAGTATCACTTCGAATGTAACCGGATTACCGGTGAGTAGTTTTACCCTGGCGCAATTGCAAGCGGATCAGATTCAGTTGACACAGGATGGCAATTTAATCACGCCGAGTTACACCATCATAGCAGAGGGCGTAAAATCACAGAGCAGTGCGCCGAACCAGGCTCAGGTTTATTTTTCCAATCAGGGCGTGTATGCACCGCAGTTAGTGAATAATTACTTGCAGGTGACGCAGGGTAAGTCGACGGTGCTATCTACCCGCTATTTATCCGCAATGCAGCCGTATGGTCAAGCACTGGATAATGCGACCCAGTATTATATCTATATCAGCGAGATCAGTCATGGTCATTTCAGTTTAATCACGCAACCACAGACTTGGATATCGTTTTTCGATCAGGAACAATTGAGCAGCGGCCAAGTGCAGTTTATACAGGATGGTTCGTTATCGATTCCCGGTTATAGCGCGGCGGTGAAAGCGTTTGGATTGCAAAGCGCGAGCCTACCGGCGGGAATATTCTTTACGCCGGTGAATGAAGCGCCACCATCGACCTCTTCGGATGGAAGCTCAGACTATTCAACCGTGCAGAAGGCAATTATTGGCGCAGTGGTGTCAGGCACGATCGGGATTTTCTTCGCTGTCTTTCAGGCGTGCCTGAAGCGTGCGGCGAACCGGAAATTATTACACGCGTTAGGTGAAGGCAACGAAACCTATGATCGCGAGGTCGTCTCACCGATTGCAAGGGATATTGCGCGAAGGCTCAAGATCACCGGATTTCTGAACGCAACGACCAATAAGCAGATGATGAGTTTTAAGAGTGCGGTGCGTAGTTTGTTAACCGCATTGGATCAACGTGGTGTAGATTTAAATCTTGCTGAAATGAAACCCGTCAAAAGAGATGCATTGATTAATGAAATTGGTCGTCAGGTGGAACGCTGGGTGAAAGAGAACCGGCGGGGTTGTACCGCCTGTTGTCCGGGATTAACGGCGTTTTTTAAGCCACAGTTAAATCCCGACAGTTTAGCGGACGCGGCAGCGGAGATTGCCGATAAAATTGTGGCGGCCCGGAAAAGCCAGCTGAGTTTAAGTGCGAAATCTGTTGGTATCGGGCAGTCCGCTGTATCAGGATCCACCCAAAAAGCCCAGTGTGGAACTGGGGTTGGTCGATTCCCCCTCACGGCAATCCCATCCGCCGGAGGAAGTGCGCAGTGATTTATCGTCTTCACAACTGAGTTGAGGTTTACGGTAAACTGAAATTTTGCAACAGGTTTTTTTTAATTTTTACAGGAGGACTGCCGGTTCACATCCAGGTAGAAAAGGATGATTCAGAGAATTCTAAACGCTATTGATAACTCAACTTTAGGGAGATATTGAGATGAAACAAGGACAATTTTTTCCGGCAGTGTTGCCGTTAGGGAGTTTGAATGGCCAAAATGGCTTCAAATTAGATGGGGAAAGTGAGCCCGGAGAGAGTGGTTATTCCGTCAGTGGGGCCGGAGATATCAATGGTGATGGAATAGCGGATCTGGTGATTGGAAGTCCTGGTTATATACCTAATGGAAATAGAATAGGTCGCAGTTATGTAGTGTTTGGTGGCTTTGGTGTGGGAAGTAGTGGGGATATTTCGTTAGGCAGTTTAAATGGCGCCAATGGTTTTAAACTCGATGGAGAAAATTATAATGACTATACTGGTAGCTCAGTCAGTTCCGGTGGAGACATCAATGGCGATGGGTATACTGATCTATTGATAGGGGCTTATGGCTATCCACAAGGTAATCAGGTGGGTCGTACCTACGTGGTGTTTGGTGGTCCGGCAGTGGGTCACAATGGAACTATCTCCTTAGCAAGTTTGAATGGGATCAATGGTTTTAAACTGGATGGAGAAAATGATCAGGATAATAGTGGTTATTCAATCAGCTCTGGCGGTGATATCAACGGCGATGGATACGGGGATGTATTAATAGGAGCTGACGCCTATAGCATTTATACCTCTCCAGCAGTTCCTCAAAGAGGCCGGACCTATGTAGTGTTTGGTGGCCCAACAGTCGGTCATAGTGGAACCCTCTCTTTGTCAGGTTTGAATGGAACCCAGGGCTTTAAGTTGAATGGTGAAAATGAGGATGATTATAGCGGTCATTCAGTCAGATCTGCTGGTGATATCAACGGTGATGGGTATGGGGATTTGGTGATTGGGGCTTACGGTTATCCCAGTGATGGCGGTAAAGGCCGCAGCTATGTGGTGTTTGGCGGCCCTGGAGTAGGGAAAGATAATAATGGAACCATTAACTTATCCAGCTTAAATGGAACCAATGGTTTTAAAATGGATGGCGAGAATATTGGTGATGCCAGCGGTTTTTCAGTGAGCGCTGCCGGGGACGTTAACCGCGATGGATATCCAGATCTGCTGATTGGAGCTTATAATTGGAATACTGCAATAGGTCGCATTTACGTAGTGTTTGGCGGGCCTAAAGTGGGTCTTAATGAAACGATTCTATTATCAAGTTTGAATGGGACCAACGGTTTCAAACTGGATGGAGAGGCTGCTTATAATTACTGTGGTTATTCGGTTAGCTCCGCTGGTGACATCAATGCTGACGGATATGCAGATGTATTGATTGGGGATTATGGTTATCCAACTGATGATTCTATATATAGTCCTTATGATCAGGGCCGCAGTTATGTAGTATTTGGGAGTCGTATTTATAATGGAACCATTGCCTTGTCGAGTTTGAATGGTACCAATGGCTTTAGGCTGGATGGTGAAAATGAGGGCGATTACAGCGGATATTCGGTCAGCTCAGTTGGCGATATAAACAGTGATGGTGTAGTTGATCTAGTAATTGGGGCATATGAATATTCTCAGCAGGGTACCGGTATAGGTCGGACTTATGTGGTATTTGGCGATATTCCACCGGTATTAGTCAATAATAATTTGTATGTTTGGTTAGGGGGCAGACTTATTGTCCGTTCCAATAATTTGTATGCCTACGACCGTAATCATAATAATAATACGTTGGTGTTTGTTCTCAGTAATGTTTTGCATGGCTTTTTTTCTACGTTAAGCGCTCCACTGCAATTTTTGGCAAACTTTACACAAGAACAGGTTATCAATAGTTCGATCCAGTTTGTACATGACGGCTCAAACTATGCGCCGAGTTACAACATCACCGTGCGTAGCAATGGCGGCATTGCTTGGACAGGACCATGGCCGGCAAATATTACCTTCGGATTAACTCCCATGCCGACAATGACTTCCACACCTACTTCCACCTCGACCCCGGGGTTATCACCGATTACCTTATTGAGTAATCAATTAACCCTCAGCAATGGCCAAACGGTAGTGTTATCTCCCGGTGATCTCCAGGCCAGCGAAGCCGGCTTTAATAACAGTCGGCTGATTTTTAATGTGAGCAATGTGCAAAATGGATATTTTACCACGACGTCGATAGGCGTCGGCAAAAGTCTCACCGGGTTTACCCAGGGCCAGATTCAAAGTGGGTCAATTGAATTCGTCCATAATGGCCAGGGTCAGGCGCCGAGTTACTTGGTTTTAGTCAGCGACGGCAGGCAGTCGACCTTGCCGAAATCAGCCGCGGTCTATTTTGTCGGTGCACCGTTACTCACGGAAAACACTTTAAACATCACTCAAGGTGGCGAGATGACTTTGACGTCCCAATTGCTCAATGTCACAGTGACCGATGGCAGTACCCCAGGCCAGGTGGTGTTCACTGTTATCGATCTGCAACATGCAACGATTATTTTCAAACTCACTGGGACGCCGGTCAATAACTTTACTTTAGCCCAGTTGCAGGCTGACGACATTGAAATCATTCAGGATGGCAGCGCCATCGCCCCAAGTTACCTCATTGTGGTGCAAGGCAAACAAGGCCAGAGCAGTGCACAGAGTCAAACGAATGTATCTTTTTCCAGTCATGGCGTATATGCGCCGCAGCTAGTCAGTAATTATTTATCGGTGATATAAGGTGAAGCGACGGTATTGACTTCTCAATATTTATCGGCGAGACAGCCGTATGGCCCGTCGCTGGGGAATAATACGATGTTTTATGTGGGCGATGTCACCTTCGGCCACTTCAGTTTGCGCAGTCAACCGACTCAAGAGCTGTCATCTTTCAGCCAGGGACAGTTGAACAGTGGCCAGGTGCAATTTGTGCAGGACGGTTCATTATCGGCCCCGGGTTATTCCACTGCCGTAGCTGCCGATGGGTTACAAAGCGCCAGCCAGCCGGCGGGAATTTTTTTTACGCCGATCGACGATTCTGGTCCATTGGGATCTAACAGCGGAGACTCAGAGTACTCGACGGTGGAGAAGGCGATTATTGGTGCGGTGGTGTCGGGAACTATTGGCATTTTCTTTGCGATGTTGCAAGGATGTTTAAAACGTTCGGCAAATAAAAAATTATTGCAGACCTTGGGCGAAGGGACGGATGAGTATGATCTGACCGTAGTGCGGCCTGTGGCGCAGGAAATCGCCGGGCGGATTAAGATCACCGGATTTTTAAATGCAACAACCAATACCCGAATACGTAGTTTTAAAAGCGCGGTGCGCAGCTTGTTGAGTGCTTTATCAGAGAAGGGTGTCAATTTAAATTTTACCGAAATGAAACCGGTAGAGAGAGATGCGTTGATCAATGAAATCGGTAATCAGACATACCGATGGATGAAATCGAAACGCCACGGCTGCACAGCATGCTGCCCGGGATTAAGTGCCTTTTTCAGACCAGAGATTGTGCCAGAGAATTTGCAAGATGCAACGGATGAAATTGCCAATAATGTAGTGAGTGCTTTACAAGAACGTAATAAAAGTCAGCAGAGTCTGAGTGCAGGGCTATTGACATCGGGTAGTCCTATTTATAAAGACCCAAAAAACAGTATGCCCAGTGTAGAGTTATTGGAGATAGATTCGCCGTCATTGCGAAAGAGTGGACAAGAGGAATTGCGGAATAATTCATTAGCTGCGCTAACGTAGGATTTTAACTTTAATTTTCAGGAGAATTTTTATGAAAGGACAATTTCCGGCAATTCTGCCGTTGGCTAGTTTAGATGGCCAGAATGGATTTAAAATCGATGGTGAAAACAATGATGATCGGAGCGGCATGGCCGTTAGTACCGCTGGCGATGTCAATGGTGACGGGCATAGCGATCTAATTATCGGCGCTTTTAGTTATCCTGAAAATAGTTTAAAAGGTCGCAGCTATGTAGTATTTGGCGGTCCCGGAATCGGCGGCAGCGGGTTACTCAATCTTTCCAATCTTACGGGCGCCAATGGCTTTAAACTCGATGGTGAAAATAATGGCGATCAGAGCGGCAATGCTGTCAGCGCGGCTGGGGATATCAATGGTGATGGGTATGATGATCTGCTCATTGGGGCATATGGCTATCTGGGAGGCAACGCTAAAGGTCGCAGCTATGTGGTGTTTGGCGGATTGAGTATCGGTAGCGGTGGAGTATTCAGTCTTTCTAACCTCAATGGCGTCAACGGTTTTAAACTCGATGGTGAAAATAATGGTGATCAGAGCAGCATTGCCGTTAGTGCGGCGGGAGATATCAATGGTGATGGGCATGTCGATCTGCTCATTGGGGCTTACCGATATTTAGCAGGCAGTACCGAAGGCCGCAGTTATCTCATGTTTGGTGGGCTGGGGGTCCATAGTGGGGCCTTTAATCTCTCCAGCCTTAATGGAACTAATGGTTTGAAACTCGATGGTGAAAACAGTGGGGATCTGAGCGGTACTTCTGTCAGCGCGGCGGGAGATATTAATGGCGATGGACATGCCGATCTGCTGATTGGGGCTAGGGGCTATCCGGGAGGTGGTCTTAAAGGTCGCAGCTATGTGGTGTTTGGTGGATCGAAAGCTGTGGTTAGCGGTGGAGTGTTGAGTCTTTCCAGCCTCAATGGTACCAACGGTTTTAAACTCGATGGTGAAAATAGCAGTGATTACAGTGGCCAGTCTGTTAATGCGGTCGGTGACATCAATGGTGATGGGCACACTGATCTGATCGTTGGGGCTTACGGCTATCCGGGAGGCAGTTATAAGGGTCGCAGCTATGTGGTATTTGGCGATCCGGGGATTGGCAGTGGTGGGGTATTCAATCTTTCCGGTCTTACTGGCGTCAACGGCTTTAAACTGGATGGAGAAAATATCCTGGATCACAGCGGCTGGTCTGTCAGTGCGGGCAGAGATATCAATGGTGATGGGTATGCTGATTTGCTGATTGGGGCTTATGGGTATCCGAAAGGCAATAACACGGGCCGTAGCTACGTGGTATTTGGTGGGCCAACGATTGTGGGCGGCAGCGGGGTATTTAATCTTTCCAGCCTCAATGGCGCTAACGGCTTTAAACTCGATGGTGAAAACAATCGAGATATCAGTGGTGCTTCTGTCAGCACGGCGGGAGATGTCAACGGCGATGGCGTAGTAGATGTGCTGATTGGAGCTTATGGCCACGCCAATTTAACCGGTCGCAGTTATGTGGTGTTTGGTGATGTGCCGCCGGTTTTGGTGAATAATAGTTTAAGCTTATCACCTGGTGCAACTATTTCACTCAATGTCAATTATCTGGCAGCTTACGATAGAAACCATAACAATAGTACTTTGGTATTTATCCCTTCTGCGCTGACACATGGGTATTTTTCAACAACGAGTGCACCCGACGTTTCACTCGTTAATTTCACGCAACAACAAATCACCAGCGGCCAGATTCAATTCGTCCATGACGGAACGTTAGTTGCACCGAGTTACAACATTACCGTGCGTAGTATGGGTATCGCTTGGACTGGCCCATTAGCCGCAAAAATTAATTTTATCGGCGCTCCACAAAGTCATTTTCCAGCAATTATTCCGCTGGCAAGCTTAAATGGACAAAACGGCTTTAAAATAGACGGTGAAATGGTTGGTGATAACAGCGGCAATTCGGTGAGCGCCGCGGGCGATATCAATGGGGATGGCTACGCCGACACATTGATTGGGGCTTATGGGTATGCAAACAAAGCAGGTCGTAGTTATATAGTCTTTGGCGCTCCTGAAATAGGTCAGGGCGGATTGTTTCCACTCAGTAGTCTTAATGGCGCCAATGGTTTTAAGCTCGATGGTGAAATCGCTGGTGAATTAAGCGGTTTTTCTGTCAGTGCCGCAGGCGATATGAACCACGATGGATATGCGGATTTTATGATTGGTGCTCCTCTCTATTCTTATACAAACAATTCTAATGCGGGTCGTAGTTATATTCTATATGGAGGTGCTGCTGTTGGAGGATCGGGCCTATTGTTATTGGCCAATGTCAATGGCACGAATGGATTTGTATTTGAAGGAGTTAATCAAGATCAAGTGGGTGTTGCGCTGAGACCGGCCGGGGATTTGAATAATGATGGATATCTGGATTTAGTGTTCGGTGCCTATGGTCATGTTGAATACAATAATACTTTCGCAGGTTGGGTGTATGTTTTATTTGGTGAGCCTAATCTTGGTGAAAACGGTTTGATATCAGCATCTGCTTTCAACGGTTTAAATGGTTTTATTCTAAATGGGGAATCGTCAGGTGGTGCGTCGGAGACCGGGCGTTGGGTTAATGGTGCAGGTGATGTGAACGGCGATAGCTATGCTGATTTGATTATCGGAGCACCTTCGTACAATGATAGTCTGGGGCATAGTTATGTTGTATTTGGTAGTTCTAGATTGGGTAGCAATGAAACTTTAGAATTATCGATGTTAAATGGCACGAATGGATTTAAAATTATCGGTGAAATAGTTGGAGATGTCAGTGGAATAGTGAATGGGCCAGGTGATATCAATGGGGATGGTTATGATGATGTATTGATTGGCGCCTGTTATTTTAATAATAAAACAGGTCGTAGCTATGTCCTATTTGGAAAATCCGCGATAGGAATCAGTGGTGAAATTTTATTGACAGATTTGAATGGAAGCAACGGATTTAAAATAGAGGGTGAATTTCCAGGAGATAACAGTGGCACTTCTTCTAACTCTGCAGGGCCGATTGGAGATATTAATGCCGATGGTTATCCCGATATCCCTATCAGTTCTTGGGGTTTCCAGAATAACACGGGCCGTAGTTATATCATATTTGGTGGAACTACGGTGGGCAGCAACGGATTGTTGTCATTAACTGATTTGGATGGCGACGCCGGATTTAAAATGGATGGAGAAATAGAAGGAGAAATGAGCGGCTTCTTTGCAGTGACGGGAGTAGGTGATATCAATGGCGATGGTGTTCCCGATATGGGAATCGGTGCAAACAATTACAATAATGCTGTTGGCCGAACTTATATTGTTTTTGGCGATGCTCCACCCACATTGGTACAAAATCGTTTAACATTGCAACCCGGCGATCAGGTTCTGCTTAATTCAATTTTTTTATCGGCTTACGACCGCAATCACCATAATAATACAATTGTATTTGTTCTCACAGATATAACTCACGGACACTTTGAACTGTCGAGTCAACCGGGTGTGGCTTTAAATAATTTTACGCAACCGCAATTGACTAATAATACTGTACTATTTGTTCACGATGGCAGTTCAATTGCGCCCAGTTACAACATTACAATACGTAGTGCAGGAATTGCCTGGACTGGTCCTTCGGCAGCCAACATTACTTTTATGTTGCCGACACCCACGGCGACCCCGATTTTTTCTACAACCGTGTCACCAAGTCCCAGTTCCTCCACATTGACTCCGACAATGAGTCCTTCTTCTACAATCACGCCGACTACTCAAACTGTTACTCCCAGTTCGACAACTACGACGTCGAGCCCTTCAACGACGGTAACGCCTTCACCTGCCTCAACGCCGACACCGTCCACAGTCTCGCCAAGCACGACTACGGTGCTAGTCACAACCTCCACAACTTCGCATACGGTAACGCCTCGCCATCGACTGCTACGCCGGTGACAACTTTGACGCCTTCTCCCACCCCGTCACCAACGCCGTCTACTGGCGCACCAACCACGACCTCCGCGCCCATTACGACATCTCCACCTTCACCGACTTCGACACCATCGTTGCCTGTCACGACGTCCACGCCTTCGCTTACACCGGCGCTAGCGTCATCGACTGTCGCACTAACCACCACTTTTACACCTATCCCGACACCGGCTCCTTCCATGACGCCAACACTTTCTCCCATTCCTGTGCTGGTTAACAATCAGCTCACGCTCAGTGATGGGCAAACCGTCGTGCTTTCATCCAATAATCTAGAGGCGACAGAACCGGGGGTTAGCGACAGCGGCCTAACATTTACGGTAGGAAATGTGGAGAATGGTTACTTTGCCTTGGTTCCAGTCAGTGGCGCTGATGTTCAACTTATTAATACATTTACCCAGCAAACGGTAAATGCCGGGCAAGTGGAATTCACCCATTTAGGGAATGAGCACGCGCCCGGTTATGCGGTCACGGTCAGTGATGGTAACCGCACCAGCCCGCCCAGCCAGGCCATGATTAATTTCAGCGGCGCTCCGGTGGTGACACAGAATACTGTATTGATACAGCCTGGCCAGACGGTAACGCTGACGCCCGCGAATTTAAACGTGACCGTGAATGATGGCAGTACCCCTGATCAGGTGGTGCTGCAAGTCTCTGATGTTCAGCATGCCATTCTGACTTCGACCCAAACCGGAACGGACGTATCCAATTTTACGCTGGGTGATGTACAAGCCGGCTATATTCAGCTCACTCAGGACGGCTCGCTGGTCGCGCCAAGCTATACGGTGGCGGCGACATCACCCGGCAGCGGCATTACCAGCGCTCCCAGTACCGTCGATATTCAGTTCAGCTCACAGGGTATTCCAGCACCCCGTTTGCTGAATAATTACCTGCTGGTGATTGAAGGCGCCACGACCACTCTCACTTCTCAAAACGTAGCCGCTCTGCAGGGCAATCAGTCGGTGACTGACAGCGCCTTATTTTATGTCAGTGACGTCAGTCATGGGTATTTCAGTTTAAATCAGGATCCGGACGTGTGGATTCCGTTTTTCAGCCAGCAGCAATTGCAGAATTTGTCGGTGCAGTTTACTCATGATGGATCGAAGATCGTTCCGGGTTATCGTACCGCAGTGGAAGCGGGGGGGTTACAAAGTCCCAGTCTGGCGGCTGCTATTTTCTTCAGAACTGTCAATCAGCCGCCGGTTCTCGCAAAATCTCTGCCTGGTCAAACTATACAAGCAGGACAACCCTTTAGTTACACAATACTGCCAGGGACTTTTATCGACCCGCAGGGAGAACCCGTTACCCTGTCGGTGGGACGATTCAACAGCACGCTACCGCTGCCGGCCTGGCTTGCTTTTGATACCGGCATTAATCGCCTGAGCGGAGTTCCCGACACCTCTGGTTCTCTTGATATTGGTGTAACGGCCCGCGACCCGGAAGGGCTGGTTTCCGCGCCGGCGGATTTTATTCTGACAATTGCTTCTCAGCTGGCGGCGTCCAATGGTGTTTCTTTAGAAAAGACCGTCGCCAGCGCCGTTGCCTCGGGGCTGGTAGGATTATTTTTTCTGGGTTTGCAAATCTATCTCAAACGCGCCGCCAACAAAAAACTGGCGCATGCGCTGGGTGACGGGTCTGATCCTTTTGATCTGAACGTAGTGCGTCCGGTAGCCAAAGAAATCGCCCGGCAGGTGAAAGTGACGGGCTGTATGAACCACACCACTAACAGCGAGATGGTGCATTTCAAAGCTGCGGTGCGCACGCTGTTAACGGAATTAGATCAGCGCGGCGTGGATCTGCGTTTCACGGAGATGACTGAAATCAGGCGCGATGGACTCATCAACGAAATTGCCGTACAAACCCGGTTGCGTCTGGCGCCTAAAGGCTACTGCACTTCGTTGATGAAATTTTTTAAAGCCCAAACGACGCCCGAAGCCATTCGTCTGGCGGCGGCAGACATTGCGGCTAACGTCGTCAAATCGCTGACCGGCAGAAATGTCAGTGTATTGAAACCGCAGGGACAGCAATCTGTCGTTGAATTAAGCGCTGAACCGCCCCGAGATTCTAATTCAATTGCTATCCCTGCATTGGAACTGAAACGGCTGGAGGAAGATCAAGAGGGGCTTCAAGGCAGAGAGAGTAAAGAAGAGGTTACGCTGGTAGAGGATGACGTACTTTCTTCATCAAGATCGCCGTTGGCCGTTGTAAGAGCGGAATCTGGTGCGTCTCAGGATATCCTTCTGCGGCGACGTTCAAGCGACAGCAGGATTTTCACCAATAAGCAACGCAGCCCAGCGCAATCGGATAATTCAAGTATATCGCTAGAAAGTCCAAGATAGGAGGCGCGGATGCGTACTGCACAGTCTATAGCAGAAAACGTGACGGCGGCAAAGCCGAAACCGCTGGGATGGAATACGACCGATGAAGACGAGATCGCGTTACGGCGTTGGCGCGGAGCAACCGAGCCGATGTCGGTACGGCCGCTTGAATCTCACTATCCATATTTCGGTGCGTTTTGCGTCCAGTCTACGCCACAACTGAGTTATCACGTCGAAATTCGTCATTTATCTGCGTTATTGAATACCTGCGATTGTCCAGATTTTCTGCATAACGGCCTGGGGGTGTGCAAACACATTGAAAAAACCTTGTGGTATTTGCGCCGACGCGGAAACCGTAAATTTGCGCAGGCCGAAACCGCCGGCAGCCCGCGTGTGGAAATTTACCTGGATCGGCGGGAACAACATGCTGGCCTGTGTGTGAAATGGCCGGCGGTGCTGCCGAGCCGTTCGTCCGTCAAACGATTGCTGGATGGATTTTTTTCTACGAATGACCGTCTATTGACAGATCCTCTGACCGGCTGGTCACAGTTACGACCAATGCTGGAAACTATGAAGCCTGAAGTGCGCGCTCTGGTTCGAATCTCCAGCCAGATTGAACCGTTTATTCAGCAGTGCCGCCGCCAACAACAAAAGCAGCAGAATAAACAGGCTTTTTTACGGGATATTCAGCAAGGCAAACGAACCTTGGATATTGTAAAACTGCCGTTATATCCGTATCAGCAGGAAGGGATGCTGCATCTGGCGCTCAATGAACGCGCCCTGTTGTGCGATGACATGGGATTGGGAAAGACCGGTCAGGCCATTGCCGCCTGTGAGTTGTTGCGGCGCACCCAGGGCATCCAAACAGTGTTAGTGGTGGCGACCGCTTCATTAAAAACCGAATGGGAAGAGCAGATTAAAAAATTCGTGGATTTGCCTTATTCAATCATATCGGGCGAGCGCGCGCACCGCTTAAAACAATATCGACAACCCGGTTTTTTCTCTCTGACCAACTATGAACAAATTATCTCCGACGCCGCCGATATCCAGCGATTGATCGCGCCGGATATCATTATTCTCGATGAAGCGCAGCGCATTAAAAACTGGCAGACCAAAACCGCCCACGCCATTAAACAATTAGACAGTCGTTATGCGTTTGTGTTAACCGGCACGCCGCTGGAAAATCGCATTGACGACATCTATTCCATCGTGCAATTTCTCGATCCGTCCTTGTTTGGCCCGTTATTTCGGTTTAACCGCGATTTTTACGAATTAAATGACAAAGGGAAACCCGTTGCTTATAAAAATTTAGACCAGCTCCATCGACGGCTCCAACCCATTATGCTCAGACGCCGCAAACAGGATATCGAACGGGAATTACCGCCCTGCGTTACCCAGGAATATTTTGTCGGTATGACCGAAGAACAAACCATCCGTTATCAGGAGCATGAAAAACAGGTAAGCCGTCTGGCGAAAATCGCCGAGCGCCGTCCGCTGTCCCCGGAAGAATTTAAAAAACTGCAACGGCATTTATCCTGTATGCGCATGTTATGCGATACGCCGTATATTCTCGATCCCGATTGCCGGGACTGCCCCAAGTTAATTGCACTGGAAAAGATTCTCGAAGAGTGGCTGGCGGATCCGACAGTCAAAATCATTATTTTTTCCGAGTGGTCGCGCATGTTGCAATTGGTGCGCGAACTGGCGCAAAGCATGGGTTTGGACGCCGCCTGGCATACCGGCGATGTCACTCAGATGAAACGCCGTCAGGAAATCAACCGGTTTAAGCAGGACCCACATTGCCGGTTGTTTTTATCGACGGATTCGGGCAGTGTGGGACTGAATTTACAGGCGGCCAGTGTGGTGATTAATCTGGATTTACCGTGGAATCCCGCGAAACTGGCGCAGCGTATTGCGCGCGCCTGGCGCAAACATCAGCTACGGCGGGTTCAGGTCATTAACCTGATCGCCCAGCACAGCATTGAACACCGCATGGTCCACCTGCTCAGTCAAAAACAGGCGCTGTCGGAGGGGGTGCTGCACGGTGAGAACGATTTGCGCAGCATGAAATTGCCTTCGGGTCGCAATGCCTTCCTGGAACGGATCGCGGAGTTGCTTCAGTCGGCTCATCCAGCCGCGTCTGCGCAGTCAACCACGCAATCTTGGGATCAATTACCGAAAACAATCCATTATCTGGCGGTTCGGGAGACGGAATCCGCATCGCCAGTGATCTTGGCGGTAGCCGAACATAGCTCCGCGACTTTACGAGAACAAACCCAGGCGGTGATGAATGCCTGTTATCCCCAGCAAACGCCGACTCTGGAAATGCTGGATCGTCAGACTTTTGCGCTGATTCAGCGGCTGGCCCAGGCAGGGTTACTGACTTTACATCCGCAGATGCGTTCACTCTATGGCAACGCTGAAACCGCGGCGTCTACGCCTGCGGCTATTCCCGAGCACTGGTTGAATACCGCGCGGCAAAAACAACAACAGGCCGAACGTCCGCTCCGGCTGGCCGGGTTACTGTTCAAAGGAGAATTTTATCAGGAAGCCTTAAAACCCTGGCGTGAAGGCATTGAACTGTCGTTAGCGGCGATTGCCTGGCGACAAGGTTTGGGCGAGGCCCTACAGAATGAGACCCCCTCCCGCGAACAAATCCAGTCCTTGATCAGCCAGGGGTATTTACCTGCATCCAGTTTATCGCTCATAACGTTTTTGCAAGAAAGCCCGGCTGATTTTGCAAAAGATCAGTGGCAGCAGGTATGGCGTGACAGTCAGACATTGTTAAGGGCTGTTGAGGAAAATCAAATGTCATCATCAGGGGACAGGCTATGAAACAAGGCCTCTATGGATGTCATTCCGGCGCAGACCGGAATCCATTTTTGCCCACCCATTTCAGTGGGTGCGTGGACCATAAAATATGATTTTGTTTGGATTGATATTAATGAGCGATGATTAAAATCACAGGATTTTTTAATAATTTATTTAAATGGAGGTTTTTATGAAAAACGGACAATTCCCAGAAGTAATAAAATTGGGGGATTTAAACGGCCAGAATGGCTTTAAAATCGATGGTGAAAATAGTGGTGATGCCAGCGGCTATTCTGTCAGTGCAACTGGGGATATTAATGATGATGGGTATCCCGATTTGATCATTGGGGCTGCAGGTTATCTAGGCGGAGCTAATAAAGGCCGCAGCTATGTAGTATTTGGTGGGCCAGGAGTTGGCAGCAATGAAGTCATTGCGCTATCAGGTCTTAATGGCGCCAATGGCTTTAAACTCGATGGCGAAAACAATAGGGATAACAGTGGCTATTCTGTGAGTACAGCTGGAGATATCAATGGCGACGGGCATGCCGATCTATTGATTGGGGCTTTGGGTTATAGTAGCAGTAGGGGACGTAGTTATGTGATTTTTGGCGGTCCGAGCGTTGGCAGCAATGGAATCATTGCACTATCAAGTCTTAATGGGAGCAACGGCTTTAAACTGGATGGCGAAAATAATAATGATAGCAGCGGCAGTTTCGTCAGTGCGGTCGGGGATGTTAACAGCGATGGGATAGCGGATATCGCAATTGGAGCTGCTGGGCATAATGGTGATACTGGTCGCACTTATGTTCTTTTTGGAGGATTAAAGCTGGGAAACAGCGGGTTAATTTCTCTTGGCAGTTTAGACGGTATTAATGGTTTTATACTAGATGGTGAAAATGTCGGTGATGAAAGTGGGATGGCATTAGGTAACCCAGGTGATGTCAATGATGACGGCTATGCAGATATGCTGGTATCCGCTTGGAGTTATAATGGTGGTATAGGCCGTAGTTATGTCATTTTTGGTGGACCGCCAATAGCCAGCAGTTCAATCATCAGTCTTTCGAGTTTCAATGGCACGACTGGTTTGAAGCTGGATGGCGAAATTGGAAATGTATGGAGTGGCAATTGGTTAGGTGGGAATGGTGATATCAATGGTGATGGATATCAAGACTTCTTGATTAGAGCAGCTTGGTATAATCAGCAGATTGGCCGTACTTATGTAGTATTTGGCGCCCCTGGGTTAGGTAGTGCAGGAACATTTAGTCTTGCCAGCATCAATGGTACAAATGGATTTAAACTCGATGGTGAGTCCCTCAATGACTTGTCCGGTAGCCGAGTGAGTATGGCCGGTGACATTAATGCTGATGGTTATAGTGATATTTTAATTGGCGCTCATTATGAGGCTGGTGCGGAGGGTTGTAGTTATCTAGTTTTTGGTAGCGCTGAAGTATACGTCGGAGGTCAGTTCAGCCTAGCAAATTTGAACGGGTTTAACGGAATAAAACTAGTCGGTGAGATGTCGGGTGATTATAGTGGTGCTGTTAGTGCGGCTGGCGATATTAATGGTGATGGGGTAGCCGATTTCCTGATAGGAGCATATGGCTATAATAATGGCGTTGGCCGCAGTTACGTGATTTTTGGTGATGCTCCACCTGTATTAGTCAATAATAGTTTAGTCTTATTCAGTGGTGAGACTATCTCTTTAAGTGCTTCCGATCTAGCCGCTTATGACCACAATCATGATAATAATACTTTGGTATTCATTCCCACTAACTTGACTCACGGGCAATTTGAATTGGTCAGTGATCCAGGTGTTATGCTTAGCAATTTCACGCAACAGCAAATTTGGGATGGCAATATTCGATTTGTGCATGACGGCAGTTCCGACGCACCGGCTTATAATATTACAATTCGCAGCGAGGGAATTGCCTGGACAGGGCCTATTGCCGCGAATATTACCTTTTTTGATAATTTTGTTATCGAAAATAATCAGTTGGTCATTAATCAAGGTCAAAGTCTGATTCTAACGTCTGCTAATTTGAAAGCAACAAATAGAGGCGAAGTGGATGAGAATTTAAGTTTTTTGATGAGCGATCTGGTGCACGGACAATTTGAATTTATTGCAGATCCCAACCAATCTATTTTAATTTTTCAACAGCAAAATATTACCGATGGCAGTGTGTATTTTGTGCATGATAATTCGCAAAGCGCACCAGGTTATCGAGTGGCTGTCAGTAATGGTACATTGACCAGTCCAGCACAGTCGTCATTTATTGATTTTGATGCGACGCCGATTTTATTAAACAACAGTCTGGTGATTAACCAGGGTCAAACACTATTATTCACTTCCGCTTTTCTGAGCGCCACGCACGCATCCGGGCGGAGATGACAAGGTATTATTATTTAATGTCAGTCGCGTCGAACACGGGAAATTCAGTTTGACTGATTTTCCTGATCAGCCCATTTTTGTTTTTTACCAGCAAAATATGACGGATCGTATGATTCAATTCAGTCATGATAATTCGATTCAACCACCGGGTTATCAGGTCAGCGTCAGTGATGGCCGCATCACTTTGTCGCCGGTGGTCGCTGAGATTAATTTTGATGTGGCTCCGATTTTGGAAGTCAATCAATTAATGATTAACCAGGGTCAAACTGTGGTGTTGACGGAAAATAATCTGCTCGCTACACACGCCGGAAATGTGGAAAATAGCCTGGAATTTATGATCAGTGATGTGCAACAAGGTCAGTTTGTTGGGTTGGATGATTCTCGGCAATCACTCGATTCTTTTTGGCAGAATAATATCACTGAGCGGCAGATCATATTTATCCATAACAATTCATCTTTTGCACCGGCTTATAAAGTATCCGTCAGCGATGGCCGTATAATCACGGCGCCTGCCAATAGCGATATTGATTTCGATGCCGCGCCGTTATTGGTTAACAACCAGCTTACGATCGTGCAGGGGGAAAACGTTACCCTCACCAGCGCCAATCTGTTGGCAAATCATAACGGCGTTGCCGAACCGGCGCTTATTTTTCAAGTGACCAATGTACAAAATGGTGGTTTTATTCTGCTATCCGATCCGGCGCAAAGCGTAATGAGCAACGCCAGTTTTTTGCAGCAACAAGTGGTCGCCGGACAAGTGGTTTTTTTATCGCAAAATTCGGAGGCGCCGGCTTACCAAGTGTCGGTCACAGATGGACGCATCACGACGAATCCGCAGCCGGCAGCGATTACCTTTTTCTGGAAACCCATTTTGACACGCAATCAGTTTTTGGCAAACCGAGGTCAAGCCACGGTATTAACCACGGACAATATCGCCGCTACGCGCAACGGCACGTTGGCGGAAGATTTGCAGTTGGTGGTGACGAGCGTTGTCAAACACGGATATTTTGAACAACGCGGCAACTCGGGTGGCGCCATCACCTCGTTTTACCAGCAGGATATTCTCCAGCAAAACATTCAATTTACCCACGATAACAGCACAGAAACGCCTGCGTATTCCCTGTTGGTGCGAGATAATCAGAGCGGTGTATCAAGCGATGTACAAGCCGGTAAAACGCTTTTGGTGGTCAATAACTATTTTCCGGTCAATCAGGGAGAGGTTCTCACCATCACAGAATTCGTTCTCAATGCCAGCAGTGCGCAGTCACAGAATACGGGAAGTATTATTTTCACTCCGATTATCGGTACCGTGCAGCACGGTCATTTTTCGTTGCCGACAGCTCCGGATTATCCATTAACCAGTTTTCAGCAACAACAAATCAGCGCTAATGATATTATTTTTGTTGCCGACGGTTCCACGAGCGCGCCGAGCGGTTATTTGACGGTGAGCGATGGCCAGGCTGACGGTACTCAAGGCACTATCGCCTGCAAAATTGATTTTGATGTTCCACCGATTTTACAAAAAGCGTATCTCAAAAGCAGTGCGGGTGAACAAGTTAAAATAACAGATATCAACCTAAAAGCGGCCAGTCTTACCGCTTCGGTGAATGGATTGGTTTTTGAAATCAGCGAAATCAGTCATGGGTATTTTGCCGATAATAATCAATGGAAAATCCCATTAGTTAATTTTACTCAGCAGAAAATAACCGACGGCGATATTATTTTTATCACCGATGAGTCCGGACAAAGTCCACAATTTAAAGTATCGGTGTGGGATGGCCGCCTGCATTGTGTGGGTTGTCCACAGCCCGCAGAGATTGTGTTTTCCGGCGATGGTGGAGGTTCTGGCGACGGCAGTTTATCATCAACCATTAAAAGTTCGTTGATCGGCGCTCTCGTCAGTGGTGGTGTAGGTTTATTATTTTTTGCATTCAAATGGTATTTGAATTACAAACATCAGTTGAATTTGCAACGCACAGCCAGACCGACCATTGATGGCGAAGCTCAGGATTTATATTCGGATGCGTTGTTATTGCCGATCGCGCGAGAAATTTTTTCGCGAATCAAGATCGGCGGCTGTTTAGGTTACGTGGGTCAGGAACAATATAACGAATACGTGGGTGCGGTGAGTGTGATCGTAGCGGCATTAGAAGCGCGGCAAGTTTTTCCTCCGGACCAATGGAATAGCATCATGACCCGCCCGCAAAAACAAAAAATCATTGATGCGATTGCCAGTGCGTCAGGAAAAGGCGCACTTATCTGGTGAGTGAAAGTCTCACCTGGGAAGGGGAAGTCAGCCCCACCCTGTAGCGAGTCTTGCGTTGCTGGAGGTAACGAAAGTGACGAAGCGTAGACAGCGAAATAATCGAGCCGAAATCGCGTGAACGTGGTAAGCCTCGAAAGGCATATGGTAGTTGCTGGCCGATGTTGTTGGCAAAACAGCAGGCAAAAAGTAAATCGGAGGTAGACCTGATGAAGACAAATCCGAAGAGGTACTCAGCACCGGGGTCATAGACGTTGGCGAGATTATAGAGATAAGTGTAGCAACCTGAGAAGTCCTCAAGATTCTCCAAGGATGGAGTATCGAGGGTACAAGTGGAGAAGCACTTCGCGAGGCCAAAGAAAAGGTCTTGAGGATGGCTGAATCGACCGTAGTAGCGAGGAATCGGCTAATCACCGAGGAGCGAAGGGTCGGTGGATATTAACCGAGCGCAAAGGAGAAACCATGACCATACACAGCAAAGATGGGCGATCAGGGAAAACGAAACTGGAGCGCATAAGTGAGCTTTCAGCAAAGGACAATAAGATGGTGTTCAATAATATTGGACACATCATTGACTTGCCGATGCTGATGAAAACATTCGCACAGCTAGATGGGAATAAAGCGGTGGGAGTAGATGGTGTGACCAAAGCGAAGTACGGGCAAAACTTAGAAGAAAATCTAAGTCAACTGCTGAAACGAATTCGTCGAGGCACGTACAGGCCGAAACCGGCCAGAGTAGTTGAAATACCCAAAGAAGATGGCAGCACTAGACCGCTGGCGATCAGCTGTCTGGAAGATAAACTGGTGCAAAGTGCAGTCAACGAAATATTGACGAGTATTTATGAGCCGATTTTCCTGCCATCATCCTACGGTTTTCGACTTGAAAAGAACTGTCATCAGGCATTAAAGGCGTTGAACAACCACACGTTCCGTTACTACAATGGGGCAGTGGTGGAGATTGACCTCCGAAAGTGCTTTAACACGATCCCGCATGAGGGGATCATGAATAGTCTTAGGAAGAAAATCTCAGATAAACGCTTTTTGAAATTAGTGTGCCACTTACTGAGAACTCCGGAAATAAAGGAGGATGGAAGTGTGGTGGCTAGTGGACGGGGATGCCCGCAGGGTTCGATTTGCTCACCAACGATTGCAAATCTATATCTCCATGAAGTGATTGACGAATGGTTTGAAAAGATCAAGCGAGAGAACTTTAGGGGAGCAGCAGAGATGGTGAGATACTGCGATGACATGGTATTTATTTTCCAGGACAAAAGGGATGCAGAACGCTTTTACGAAGTACTGCCAGTGCGGTTGGAGAAGTATGGTTTATCGCTAAATGCGGAGAAATCACAACTGATTCGATCGGGATTAAAGGCAGCGGAAGAAGAAGCAGCCCAGGGGAAACGCTTAGAAACGTACAACTTTCTAGGATTTACTTGCTATTGGGGTAAATCGCGAAAAGGATATTGGCGGTTAAAATTTACAAGCCGTCGAGATCGTTTCACGAAGAAACTCAAAGGGTTGAGAAAGTACCTGAGAGAGAATTTAAACACACCGAACACGTTAGGAATTTTACAAACGGTAGTGCGGGTGGTTAAGGGGTGGATAAATTATCACGGAATATCTGACAATCAGAGACGAGTGAGTGCATTCATCGAGTACAGCAAGCGAATATTGTTTGGCTGGTTTAATCGCCGAGGAAGGAAAAGACCAATGAGCTGGGCTACCTTCGGACGCATACTCCAGAAGATACAATTTCCCAAGAGCTGGAAAACGGTTTCGATGTTTTAAAGGCGAACAGATAGGAAAAAAAAAAATCGCGGTGATATCGGGAGCCGTATGCGGTAGTTCCGCACGTACGGTTCTAAGAGGGACTCATCCGGGTGACCGGGTGGGTCTACTCACACACATACCAAAGAATTAGTCGGCAATAATCGTTGCTGTTCAACGCGCACTTTCACCGGTTTTTATCGGGCCGAAGCGACGCCGAAAATGATTCGAGATAAAGCGGAAGAAATTGCCGCCGCCGTGCAGGAAACGTTATCGGATCGCGCCGAAGCCAAAGGCTCACGCACTCGCAGCGTGCGCCTGACAGCAACCCGCACCAGTCTCAATAATTCTCAAATGAAAACACCGTTATTGAGTAGATCATAGATATTTTTTCGTAGAATTTTTTGATAATTAAAGGGAGAGTGATTTGAAAAACGGACAATTTTCAGCAGTTGTGCCCACGATCTGGAATCCAGACCTTTATCATTATTGCATTCATAATTTTTTAAAATTTAACTAAGGAGGTTTTTATGAGATCAGTGACTCGACACGATTTGTTAACCATGGCGCAAGATATTTTTCGACAGCCTGAATTTAAAATTCCGGCGTCATACTTCGCTGACGTGCATATTTTGACGGCGGTGTCTCGCATTACCCTGATGAGTTTTGTGGTGATTCAGTTGATGGATTTGAGATCCCAGAGCACCACTCCGGATAATCTCAGTGCGGAAGAACAAAAGATCTGTGAATTTCTCGTGAAAAAAAGTCAATTTCCAGATCATGCCAAAATGTTTAAAACTTTTTTGCAAAAAATCCGCGAACAGTTGACGACTGAAACCAAAACCTTGAGTGCTGAGCGTGTGTCGCGCGATTATCCAGCAAAAAATAAATTGATTGAATTATATGATTACCTGCTGAGAGATTCGCTGATCCTCCATCCAGGTTGTCCGTTTTTTGCCGCTAAAAAAGAAATTCCCACCCAACCGTTTGAGTTGTTGTTCGGATTTCATTGCATTGAAATAGAGATTAAAAATATGGTGGAAATCAATGATGCATTATCGCCTTATTTTCGTACTCTGCTGGAAATCTGGAGGAAGCCCGATGCTTTGAAAACGCCGGCGACGGTGGCGGGTTTGGCGGCGCAGCATATTGATTGGGGTGGCAGTCTCTCCTGGATTGGACTGCCCAGGTTATCGTACATCACGCCGCCTTCTATCAAGTCATTTGTTTATAAACCGGAATATCAGGGATTGGAGTTTTCGTTGGAGTTACAAAATTTCCTGGTTCCTGAAGTGAAACTCAGCGCGGAAGTGGCGCGAGCCAAAGGAATCGCTCTCCAATTGCTCAAGACGCATGAGAAATTGCACGCGGCCTTATTGAGAGAGCATGGTCTGACCCGGCATGGGCAATACGAAGAAAAAGAACGGGATTGGAGCGCCGAGAAGGAAGGCGAGGAAAAAGATATCACTTTAACTTTTGCCGAATCCTCGATACGCCAAGTGGATTCTCAGCGGAAAAATGCGTTGACTTCCGCCGTCAAGGCGATGGATTCTGCTTTGGAGAGCTACTTAAAAACAGCCACGCAACGTGTATCTCTGGCGACTTTGGCCAGAAGAATCAAAACCTGGTACGCAGCAACGCCGGTGATCGTTTATCCTTTGGAAAAGTTATTAAAAACGTCATCCTCGGAAACCAGCGGCACAATACCGGTCAGCGGAACCCGCGTTTCCACCGAATCCACTTCAGCGTCTGCGGATAGAGCCATGCATTCGCTTTCTTCATCCTCCAGCAGCACGGCCAGTAGTATGGTTGGATCAGAACCCAGGCGTCCCTTGAGCAATTCGTTGTCTCAGACCCTGGTGGCCGGAGAGGGTAAGAAAGCCCAGCCGCCATCCACCGGCGACACGGACCCATTGAAGAAAAGCAGTACCTCGATGGCGGTGAAAAACAAATAGCGCAGGAATCTTAACCTTATACAAATTTCAGGAGAAAGAAAATGAGACAAGGACAATTTCCAGCAGTGGTTCGATTGGCGGATTTAAATGGCCAGAATGGTTTTGTACTGGATGGTGAAAATAATGGTGATAACAGTGGCTCGTCCGTCAGTACGGCGGGAGATATTAATGGTGATGGCTACGCCGATTTGCTGATAGGGGCGCCTAATTATGGGAATATGACCGGTCGTAGCTATGTGATATTTGGCGCTGCGAATGTAGGTAGTGGGGGTGTGATCTCTCTTTCCAGTCTCAATGGCGCTAACGGCTTTAAACTCGACGGTGAAAATAATAATGATTACAGCGGCGGTTGTGTCAGTCGAGTTGGAGATCTTAATGCCGATGGTTATGATGACCTGGTAATCGGAGCGCCTGGTTATCCGGAAAATAACTATAAAGGTCGTAGCTATGTGGTATTTGGTGGCCCGAAGGTAGGGGGTAGCGGGAAAATTGCCTTATTAGACCTGAATGGCGTTAATGGCTTTAAACTCAATGGTGAAAATAATAATGATCATAGCGGCGGTGCTGTCAGAGGAGTTGGGGATGTCAATGGTGATGGGCATGATGATTTGATCATCTCATCTTTCGAATACTTGGGAGGTAGCAATAAAGGCCGTAGTTATGTGTTGTTTGGTGGATCAGGAGTGGGTAGCAGTGGAGTTATTCCGTTATCAACATTAAATGGCGTTAATGGCTTTAAACTGGATGGTGAAAACAATGGCGACGATAGCGGCCATTCAGTCAGTGGCTCGGGAGACATCAATGGTGATGGGTATGCTGATCTCATTATTGGGGCTGATTATTATCCAGGGGGTAGCAATAAAGGTCGTAGTTATGTGGTGTTTGGCGGGCCAGGGACTGAATCTGGAGGAATATTGGCTCTTTCCAGCCTGAATGGTGTCAACGGCTTTAAACTGGATGGTGAAAATAATGGTGATCTGAGCGGCAAATCGATTAGTGTAGCCGGAGATATTAATGGAGATGGCGTATCTGATTTGTTAATTGGAGCCGATGGTTATCCAGGAGGTGGTAATAAAGGTCGCAGTTATGTCGTATTTGGTGATATTCCGCCGGTATTAGTAAATAATCAACTATATTCTACAGTTGGCGGTGCTACGCGATTAAATGCGACGTATCTGTCTGCTTACGATCTTAATCACAACAATAACACCCTGTTATTCATTCCAGGCAGTGTTGTTCATGGCCGCTTTGAGTCCTCGAATAATCCCGGTGTTCCATTAGCAAATTTCACTCAGCAACGAATCCGCGATGGCGAAATTCAATTTGTTCATGATGGAACGTTAATGGCGCCAAGCTATAACATTGCCGTGAATAGCGGCGGTATTGCTAATATAAATTCAACCTTGGCGAAAATTATTTTTACTGGTGTGCAACCCAGCGTATTTCCTGCAGTTGTTCAATTGTCAAGCTTAAATGGCAAAACAGGTTTTAAAATTGATGGAGAAATGTCAGGAGATCACAGTGGCCAATCAGTTAGCATAACAGGCGACATCAATGGTGATGATTGTGACGATTTTATAATCGGAGCTCCTTATTATGGTAACGCCGCAGGTCGTAGCTATGTTGTTTTTGGTAGTCCGAATGTTGTGGATTTAGGTATTATCACGCTTTCCAGCCTTAATGGAACTCTTGGTTTTAAACTCGATGGGAGTGGAGGTGCTGGCGTTTCAGTGAGTTCTATTGATATCAATGGAGACAGTTATAGTGATCTGATAATTGGAGCGAATGAATTTTCTAACGGTCCTGGCCGAACTTATGTAGTTTTTGGTAATTCTGGGATAGGTCAAGAAGGTTTACTATCACTCACCAATCTAAATGGAGTCAATGGTTTTAAACTTCAGGGAGAGGTTAACGGTGATATCAGTGGTCAGGCAGTGAATGGTGTGCGGGATATCAATGGTGATGGGTATGATGATTTATTGATAGGGGCGCCTTATCATGCCAGTAATGTCGGCCGTAGCTATGTTGTATTCGGAGGTCATAATGTTAACCAAAGTTCTGTATTGTTACTGGGTAATTTAAATGGTGCGAATGGATTTAAACTTGACGGTGAAACCAGCGGTGATGCTAGTGGTGCTGCCGTGGCTGCTGCAGGAGATATCAATGATGATGGATATGATGATTTATTGATAGGAGCACCTTATCGGGCTAATCGCCTTGGTCGCAGTTATGTGGTATTTGGAAAAATTAATTTAGGAAGTAATGGACTCATTCCTCTTTCCAATCTTAACGGGGAGAATGGATTTAAATTAGATGGTGAAAATGCAGGCGATATCAGTGGGTATTCGCTGGGAGGATGTATACCAGGTGATGTTAATGGCGACGGAATTTCAGATTTAATTATTGGAGCCGGTGGTTATAATAGTTCAACAGGCCGAGGTTATGTAATATTTGGTGATCCTGGAATTGGTGCTAATGGGCTTTTGCCTCTTTCCAGTTTAAATGGTGCGAATGGATTTAAAATAGATGGAGAAGCGATAAGTGATGGCGCTGGCTATATGCCTACTAATCTTGCTGGGGATTTCAACGGTGATGGTTATACTGACCTGGTGATCGGCTCTTATGGTCATAATAATAAAATGGGTCGTATTTATTTAATTTTCGGGGGGCCGGAAGTGGGGAAAAGCGGATTAATTTCTCTGGCAGATCTGAATGGTATCAATGGAATTAAATTTGATGGAGAAGCTATTGGCGACTTCGGTTCTAGCAATACCCCTTTGGGTTCCGTCAGCGCTTTGGGCGACGTTAACAGTGATGGAATTTCCGATCTATTGATTGGCGCTGCTGGTCATAATGGCAATACCGGTCGCAGTTATGTGGTCTTTGGCGATGTCGCCCCACAGTTTATGGTTGGTCCTTTAACAATTCACCAAAATCAAGCCATTATTTTGAATAGTCAAAATCTCAATGCTACAGACTTTAATCATCCGGCAGCCAGTTTACGATTCAATGTCACACAAGTTCAACACGGATATTTTTCTTTAGTCAATTCTACAGATCAGGCAATCACATCATTTAATCAATCGCAGATATGGAATGGTCAGATTCAATTTATCCACGACGGTAGTCAACAGGCGTCGAATTATACGGTTCAGGTTCAAAGTGATGGGCTGGCTTTACCACCGCCTTCACAACCCGCCAATATCAGTTTTTATCGGCGACCCGCTTTACTACAAAATAGTTTATTGGTGCATCAAGGTGAAACCCTTAGAGTCACGGCGAACGATTTGAATGTAACGGATGATTATCCCAGCGATCAGGTGATGTATACCATCAGTGGCCTGCAATACGGCCAGTTTCAGTTAGCGCCGGCGATTCCCGTTTCACAGTTTAGCGAGCAACAGTTACTAGCCGGTCAGATCGTGTTTGTACAGGATGACAGTGCAAACGTGCCGAACTATCAAGTGATTGTCAGTGATCCTTATTTTACTCTGTCGGCAGACCCAGTCACTCTGACTTTTTATCGCCGTCCCGTGATCGTGAACAATCAACTGGTGATCCATCAAGGCGAAAGCATAGCGATGACACCGGGTTTTTTGAATGTCACCGATGATTACTCCGACAGCCAGGTTATTTTTACTATCAGTAATCTTCAGCATGGGCAGTTTCAATTAATGCCTGCCAACACCACTGTCACTCAATTTACCGCAGAACAATTATGGGCGGGTCAGGTGCGATTTGCACAGGATAACAGTACCGGTGCACCGGATTATCAGGTGGGTGTAAGCGATCCTTATTTTACTTTGCCGCCAACGTCTTCAGTAACGACCACTTTTTATCGCCGACCAACTATTACGACGAATCAATTGCTGATTAATCAAGGGGAAGCAGTGGTAATGACTCCGGCGCAGTTGAGTGTGATGGATGATTATCCGCCGGATCAAGTGATTTTTACTGTTAGTGAAGTTCAGCACGGACAATTTCAATTATTGCCGTTGAACACGTCATTAACTCAATTCAGCGAACAACAACTCGCAGCCGAACAGGTGATATTTGCACAGGACGGCGGTAATAGTACGTCAAATTATCAAGTGGGGATGAGTGACCCCTATTTCAGCCTTCCTTCCACTTCAGCAACAATTATTTTTTATCGTCAACCTGGAATCACAACCAATCAATTGTTAATTCATCAGGGAGAAGCTGTGGTGATGACTGCCTCACAGTTGAGCGCTATGGATGATTATCCGCCGGATCAAGTGATTTTTACCGTCAGTCAGGTTCAACACGGTCAGTTTCAATTATTACCTTTGAATACCACAATTACTCAATTTAACGAACAACAACTCGAAGCCAGACAGATTATATTTACACAAGAGGGTAGCGCGAGTGCGCCGGATTATCAAATTAGCCTGAGCGATCCGTATTTTAGTCTTCCTCCGTCTAAAGTAAAAACCACTTTCTACCGTCGACCGGTGATTACCACAAATCAATTGCCGATTCATCAAGGAGAAACGGTGATCATGACCTCTTCGTTGTTGAGTGTCGTTGACGATTATCCATCCGACGAGGTTATTTTTATGATTGCCCAGATTCAACATGGTCAATTTCAATTATTACCGTTGAATACTTCATTGACGCAATTCACTGAACAACAACTTCTGGCGCAGCAGGTGGTGTTTGTGCAGGACGGCGGTACAAACACACCGAGTTATGAGGTCGGAATACGCGATCCGTATTTCACTTTGCCGCCGGCAAAAGTAAATACTACGTTTTATCGGAAACCGGTTATTACCACTAATCAATTATTGATTAACCAGGGACAAACTGTCGTGATGTCTTTATCTCAGTTGAACGGCATAGATGATTACCCCTCGTCTCAAGTTATTTTTATTGCCGATCAGATTCAGCATGGTCAATTTCAGTTATTACCCCCAAATACCACAGTGCGGCAATTTACAAAAGCACAACTCATGGCTGGGGAAATCCTGTTTGTACAGGATAACAGTGCCGAGGCGCCGGGTTATCAAATGGGAATGAGTGATCCTTATTTCAATCTCCCCCCAACCTCTTCGGTCACAACGACCTTTTACCGTCGGCCTTCGTTCATTCACAATCAACTGCGGATTTTGGAAGGCGAAACGGTATTGATCACCGCTAACGAGTTAAGCCTTCAGGATGATTATCCGGATTCTCAAATATTATTTATTATCAGTGAATGTCAGCACGGTCAGTTTGAATTAATTCCGGCGAAGAATATGTCGACTATTCAATTTACTCAGCAGCAAGTGAATACAGGGCAAATTCAATTCGTTCATGATAATGCGCCGACGGCGCCGAGTTACCAGGTCATGGCCAACGACGGCTATTTTACGATGGGGCCGATGAGCAGCGCCATTAATTTTACGTTGGTGGATAAACCGCCGTTTTTAGTGCAACCGATTCCGCCGGAAACGTTCGCCATTGGTCAAGCGTTCAACTTTAAAATCGCGGCGGATACTTTTTCTGATGAACAGGGAAAACCGATTAGTTTGTCCTCAGCATTGGCGGATGATTCACCATTGCCTGAAGACGTCACTTTCGATCCCCCGTCTGCGACATTCACCGGCTTAGTGAATTCTCCGGCGGATTATAATATTTCGGTGACAGGAACCAGCGTGGCGGAACTGGCGACGACGACATTTTTTATGTTAAAAATTTCGGGTCAAAGTGCTGCTTCACCGCTCATTGATATGAAAACGCTGGCCTCTATCGCTGGCAGTATTGTGGGTATCGGATTAACGATACTGAGTTTTCTGTATACCAAATATCATTTTCGCAACAAACGCGATTTCGAACATCCCTTTGCGAATGCGCTGCATCAACGCTTAAATTTATCATACTTAGATTTTTTTGATAAAGACGGGAAAGAATACGCCACATTAGTTGATCGAATGATGGCTCTGGTGAAAATCAAAAATGGTGTGGATATAGAAACACTGCAAGATTTGCAAAATCCAGATGACAAAGCACTTTATAATCGCTATGCGGATATATTTGCTGTTGTTATTACCAAGCAAGTTAAAACCAACTCGGTATACTGTGGTCTGAGTCGGGAATTACATTTGCGAGGACTCAACAGTAAGTGTGAACAAATTGTCGACGAAGTTATTCGACAAATCTCACAGCCCGATGATGAGAAGAATGCGCCGCTCAAGCATTCGAGTTGGTGCAGTTTATTCTGTTGCCGTCGGCTGTCATCGTTTCGACAAAGTACCGAAGTAGCTGAATCCAAAGTCCCTCATTCTCGCAGCGCTTCATTGCGTTTGACAGCGGTGAACAGCGGTTTGAACATGCCAAATCAAGATCCGCTGACTGTACCTTTATTAAATCAGTAAAATTTTCTATCAGATAAGGAGACAACTATGAAAAACGGACAATTTCCAGAAGTGATTCAATTGGCGAATTTTGATAGCCGGATTGGTTATGTTATTAAGAATGATGGTTCAAGTTCTATTGGGCGATCAGTTAGTGGCGGAAAAGACATCAACGGCGATAATTATCCAGATATACTGGTTGGTGCTTCTCCTGGTGGCTATGGAGGGTATGTAGTATTTGGTGGCCCAGAAGTTGGCCAAGATGGCATAGTGAAGCTAAGTGATCTTAATGGCAGCAATGGTTTTAGTTTTACTGGCGAAGGAAACGTAAATTATATGGTTAATACAGCAGGAGACGTCAATGATGATGGATATCAAGATATTATCATTGGAGCGCCTTTGGCTTCACCTAACAACCAATATCAATCGGGACAAAGTTATGTAATTTTTGGTGGACAAGGAGTCGGTAAGAATGGTTTGGTGGATATATTAATTCTTAATGGCACTGATGGTTTTAGAATTAATGGTGAGTCGCGCAATGATAAAAGTGGCTGGTCGGTAAGCGGTATAGATGATGTCAATAACGACGGATTTGATGATCTACTTATTGGCGCTCCCTTTGCGCTAAACCAAGCTGGTCGCAGCTACGTGATATTTGGCGGGCGAATAGTAGGAAGCGACGGTCTTTTTAGCCTTTCTTCTCTTAATGGCTCTAATGGTTTTAAAGTAGATGGCGACATAGCAATTGCGAGTAGTGGGAGTGGTTTTTCGGTTGACAGATCAGGAGATATGAATGGCGATGGAGTAGCTGATTTTTTGGTGGGAGCACCCTACCCATCCGAAGGCAGCGGGGGTCGCACTTATCTGATTTTTGGTGGATCAAAGATAGGCAGTAATGGTTCTCTACCTCTTTCATCTGTGAATGGTGCTAACGGGTTTAAGTTAGATGGTGCAACACCTTTTGAATATAGTGGTTATTCAATTAGTCATGCCGGTGATGTAAATGGTGATGATAAGTTAGATTTATTAATTGGAGCTATTTCTGATTCTCCATCTGGCCAGCCAAATGCAGGAAGTAGTTATGTGGTTTTTGGCGGTTATGAAATAGTCGATAACAATGGGGTTTTTCCATTGATTATGGATGGAACTAATGGTTTTAAGCTTACAGGAGAATATGCTTCTGACTACTCTGGCCGGTCAGTGAGTGGGATTGGAGATTTTAATGGTGACGGGTATGATGATCTACTGATTAGTGCTCCATATGCAACGCCTGAGACTCAATACCAAACGGGTCGTAGCTATGTCGTTTTTGGCAGCCCAGAAAGTACGGATGGTGTAGTACCGCTTTCCAGCTTGAATGGTAGGAATGGATTTAAGGTAGATGGGCAGTATCAACAAGATTTGAGTGGAATTTCAGTCAGCACAGCTGGGGATGTGAATAACGATGGAGTAGAAGATATATTGATTGGAGTACCAAGTACTTATATAACACCTACGCGTGTCTACATTATTTTCGGCGACATCCCACCAGCCTTACTCAACAACAGCTTATATTTATATCCCGGAGAAATTGTGGAAATCACTGGTGAAAACCTCGCTGCCAGCGATCGCAACCACAACAATGACACATTAACTTTTGTACCGACGGCCGTGACGCATGGTCGATTTGAAACGCTCGATCAACCCGGAATCGCGCTGGTCAATTTCACCCAGGCGCAAATTGCCAATCACACCATTAGATTTATTCACGATGGCACGGACTCAGCGCCCAGTTATAATATCACCGTCCGCAGTCCCGGCATCGCCTGGGTCGGTCCCGATCCGGCGAAAATCGCGTTTGGATTTTTAATCCTGGAAAATAATCAGTTGCTTATCAATCAAGGGCAAACCGTGCTGTTCACTGCCAACAATTTGCAAGGCGCTTATAAAGGCGCTGTAGAAGAGGATTTGAGTTTCCTGATTTATAATATTACGCATGGACAATTTGAGTTTATCAATAATCCCGGTCAATCCATTCTTGTTTTCCAGCAGCGCAATATTACCGATGGTCGAGTGCGTTTTATCCATGATAATAGTTCATTCGCGCCGACGTACCAAGTGGCGATCAGCAATGGCACGCTGACCAATCCGCCTCAACCCGCGCTCATTGATTTTGATCCTCTCCCGGTGCTGGTCACCAATCAGTTGGTGATTAATCAAGGTCAAACCCAACTGTTAAATGCCAGTAATCTGCTGGCCACTCACGCCGGCAGTGTGGATAATAGTTTAACTTTCACGATCAGCAATCTCCAATATGGTCAATTCGCTCGAATCGGTAATCCGCCGCAACCGCTGCTGAGTTTTCAGCAAAAAGACATCGCTGTGCAAACCATTCAATTTACGCATGATGGTTCTCTTAATCCGCCGGCCTATTGGGTGAATGTGAGCGATGGACGCACCTGGAGTTTACCGGAGGCCGCCGTGGTTGATTTCGCCTTGATTCCGATATTGGAAAATAACCAACTGATCATTAACCAGGGACAAACCGTCACCCTGACCGGCGAAAATCTGCGCGCCACGTATGACGGCGACGCCGACAGCGGTTTAACCTTTATCATCAGCAACGGGGTCCACGGGCATTTTGAATTTATCAATGATCCCGGACAGATCATCACGGCGTTTCAGCAGGGCAATGTCACCGGTCAAAACGTGGGTTTTATCCATGACAACACGCCCAATGCACCAGGTTATCAGGTTGCGGTCAGCAATGGACGGGCAGTCAGCGATCCGCAACCGGCGGTGATTGATTTTGACGCGCTGCCGGTGCTGACCACCAATCAATTGACTCTCCATCAGGGCGAGACGCTGACGCTGACTGCGGATAATTTGCGGGCGTCTCATCCCGGCGCCGACGATAACAGCACGCTGCGTTTTCTCATCCGCAACGTCACCTTCGGTTACTTTGCTTATATCGATACGACGTCATCTGCCATTACCGAATTTCAGCAACAAAATGTCACCAACGCTCAGGTGTGTTTCGTTCATGACAACGGTTTTACGACGCCGGCTTATCAGGTCATGGTCAGCGATGGCCGGGTGACGACGGCGCCACAAGCCGCCGATATTGATTTTATGCCCGCATTGGTCTTAGTCACGAATCGCCTGGTGATTAATCAGGGACAGACGGTAATTATCAGCGGTGATAGCTTGAACGCAACGGCCAACGGTGAGCCGAACGACCCTTTAAGTTTTTTGATCAGCGAACTCCAACATGGTTATTTTGCGTTGGTCGCTCATCCCAGCCAGCCGATTGCAAGCTTTCAACAAAGTAATGTGACCGCCGGGATGGTGAGCTTTGTCCATGACGATACGCCGGCGGCGCCGGTTTATGCGGTTGCCGTCAGCAACGGCGTGCTGACCACGCCGCCGCAAAACGCGCTGATTGATTTTGACGCCAGGCCGCTGTTAGTGAACAACCGGTTGGTGATTAACCAGGGACAAACCGTTACCATGACCAGCGATAATTTGTTCGCCAATCACACCGGCGACACGGATTTTTCTGGGCTACGATTTATCATCCATGATCTTCAGCACGGCCAATTTTCCTGGGTCACGGCGCCAGTTCAACCGATCACTGAATTTCAGCAACAAAATATTACCGACCGTCGCGTGCAATTCACCCAGGATAACTCTACCAGCAAGCCACAGTATACCGTGACCGTCAGCGATGGCCGAGTCGCCAGTGATCCGCAAGCGGCGGTGATTGATTTTGACGCCACGCCGATATTGATGATCAATCAATTGAGTCTCAATCAAGGCGATCACGTGTTATTGACGGCGGATAACCTGCTGGCGACTCATCCCGGTAGCAGTGACGGCGATTTAAGTTTTATCGTCAGCGATCTGCAACACGGCCAATTTGAGTGCATCACGGACTCCAGCCAATCGCTCACGCGATTTCAGCAGCAGAATGTGACTGATCAACAAATCCGTTTTGTGCATGACGATACACCGGTGGCGCCGTCTTACCGAATAGCCGTCAGCGATGGGCGGATCACCACCACACCCACAACCGCTTTCATTGATTTTGATCAACGTCCGTTGTTAGTGAAAAATACGCTGTCGCTGGAACAGGAAGAAACGGTAGTTTTGACGCCGGATAATTTACTGGCGACACACAATGGCGCTGCCGCGCCGGATTTACGATTTATCATCACCGATGTGCGCAATGGTTTTTTTAGTGTGGCGGGCGACACCCCGTCGAACGTGACTTTTCTGCAACAGCAGGTGACGGCAGGGCAAGTGGCGTTTTCTCAACACAGCGTCAATACGCCAGCGTATAATGTGTCGGTGACCGATGGCCGGATCACCACCTCGCCAGAACCGGCGCAGGTGATTTTTTATATTCAGCCAATTCTGCAAAACAATCAATTAGCGCTGAGCCGGGGTCAAACATTGATGGTGAGTACGGAGAATCTCGCCGCGACGCGCGGCGGCCAGTTGGCGGGGGATTTGCAGTTTGTGATAGCCAATATCACCCATGGCCATTTTGAGTATCGCAGTGATCCGGGCGCGAAAATTATGGTATTTTCGCAGCAGGAGATCTTACAGAACACAGTCCAGTTTGTGCATGACGGCGGCACGCAGGCGCCCGATTATGCTTTATCCGCCCAGGATCGCCAAACCAACTTGACCAGTCCGGTGCAGGCGGCGGCGACGCTGTTGGTGGTGAATAATGATTTTCCTGTGAATCAGGGACAAATACTGGGCGTCACTTCAGCGATGCTCAGCGCCGTCAGCAATCGTCCAGAGGAGGCCGGTATCCAGTTCGCCCTCGTCAATCAGTCCATGGCGCACGGTCATTTTGCGCGGGCGGAGACGCCGCAGACGCCATTGTGGCAATTTTCTCAAACGGAAGTGGACGCTGGAGGACTTATTTTTGCGCCGGATGCCGATTCTTTCGAAGCGCCGGGCGGTGTGCTGAGAGTCAGTGACGGCAGACCCGACGGCGTCAACGGGACGGTCTCCTGTGGCATCGATTTCGATATTCCGCCGGTATTAGGACACGCTTATCTCAAAACCAGCGTCAGTGAAGTGGTCAAACTTACCGACGTCAATTTGCAGGCGATGAGTTATACGCGCCCCTCCGGCAGTTTGATTTTTGAAATCAGCGCAGTGCAGCACGGTTATTTCGCCGAAAATCGCGATTGGCAGGCTGTCGTCAGCAATTTTTCCCAGCAACAGATATTAAACAATGAAATGGTGTTTATCACGGATAATTCCGGGATTGCGCCAGATTTTCAGGTGTCGGTGTGGGATGGGCGTTTGCACTGCACGAATTGTCCGCAACCAGCGGAAATTGTGTTTCCTGACAGCGGCTCAACCGACGATGGTCTTTCTGCGACGATTAAAAGCTCACTGATTGGCGCTCTGGTCAGTGGTGGGGTAGGGCTATTATTTTTTGGGATAAAATGGTATTTGAATTACAAACACACCATGCATTTACAACGCACGGTAAGGCCAACCATTGAAGGCGATGCGCAGGATTTATATCCAGACACGCTGTTATTGCCGATTGCGCGGGAAATTTTTTCACGGATTAAAATCAGCGGCTGCCTGGGCTATATCAGTCAAGAGCAGTACAATGAATACGTGGGTGCAGTGAGTGTGATTGTGGCGGCATTAGAAACGCGAGAAGTTTTGCATCCGAGTCAATGGAGCACCATAACCCGTCCGCAGAAACAAAAAATCCTTGACGCCGTTGCCATGCATACCAAAGAATTAGTCGGCAATAGTCGTTGTTGCTCAATGCGCACCTTCACCGGTTTTTATCGAGCGGAAGCAACACCGAAAATGATTCGAGATAACGCAGAAGCGATTGCCGATGCGGTACAAGAAACGTTATCGGATCGTATCGAAGCCAAGGACTCGCGCATCCACAGCGTACGCCTGACCGCAGCCCGCAGCAGTCTCAATAATTCTCAGATGAAAATACCTTTACTAAGCGGCTCATAACATATGATTTTGTTTGAACTGGTGTTAATGAGCAATGATTGAAATCACAGGAATTTTAACCAATGAAAAGGAGGTTTTTATGAAAGGACAATTTCCAGAAATAATCAAGTTAGAGGATTTAAACGGTCAAAATGGTTTTAAACTTGATGGTGAAACAAGTGGTGACCAGAGCGGCATCTCGGTGAGTGCTGTGGGCGACATCAATAGCGATGGGGTTGTCGACCTGCTGATCGGGGCACCTTATCATGCGGGCCGGACGGGTCGCAGTTATATGGTGTTTGGTGGCCCGGGAGTGGGGCAGAGTGGTGACCTGCCGCTGTCAGGCCTCAACGGCGCCAACGGCTTTAAACTCGACGGTGAAGCAACGAGTGACGGGAGTGGCTATTCGGTGAGCGCTGCAGGTGATATCAATAGTGATGGGTATACGGATCTACTGATTGGTGCTCCATACAAAAGTCGCTGCTATGTAGTTTTTGGGGGTCCGGGTGTCGGTAGTAGTGGGATTATCGCGTTGTCGAGTCTAAATGGTACTAATGGTTTTAAATTGGATGGCGAAAATGATAGAGATGATAGCGGCATCTCGGTGAGTGCTGTGGGCGACATCAATGGCGATGGCTATACCGATGTGGTAATTGGAGCTGATGGGTATCCCAACGGTAGTTATAAAGGCCGTTGTTATGTGGTATTTGGTGGCCCGGGGGTGGGGCAGAGTGGTGACTTGCCGCTATCAAGCCTCAACGGCAGCAACGGCTTTAAACTCGACGGCGAAAATAATCAGGATTCCAGCGGCTATTCTGTCAGTGCCATCGGAGATATCAATGGTGATGGGCAAAATGATATGGTGATAGGGGCTTGGAGATATCCCAGCGGTATTGGTAAAGGCCGCAGCTATGTGGTGTTTGGTGGCCCAGGAGTTGGTAATAGTGGAACTCTAGCGTTATCAAGTCTCAATGGTATCAACGGCTTTAAACTGGACGCCGAAAATAATTATGATTACAGCGGCTATTCCGTCAGCGCCGCCGGAGACATCAATGATGATGGTTATGCTGATCTGATGATTGGGGCTTTTGGGTACCTGTATCCAGAGGATATTAATAAAGGCCGTAGTTATGTGGTGTTTGGTGGCTTGGGAGTGGGTAAGACGGGTGATCTGCTGCTATCAAGCCTCAGTGGCAGCAATGGCTTTAAACTCGATGGCGAAAATAATTATGATCGCAGTGGCTGGTCCGTCAGCGCCGCCGGGGACATCAACGGCGATGGTTATACCGATATAGTAATTGGAGCTGATGGGTATCCTAGCGGTAGTTATAAAGGCCGTTGCTATGTGGTGTTTGGTGGCCCGGGGGTGGGACAGAGTGGTGACTTGCTGCTGTCAAGCTTCAACGGCACCAACGGCTTTAAGCTCGATGGCGAAAATAATAAAGATTCCAGCGGTCATTCCATCAGTGCCGCCGGAGACATCAATGGCGATTCTGTGGATGATTTGGTGATTGGGGCTTATGAGTACGATGGTGCTAAAGGCCGCAGCTATGTGGTATTCGGCGATGTGCCTCCGGTGTTGGTTAATAACAGCTTGACAGTATGCTCATGGGGTACGATTGCCGTGACCTCGAATGATTTAGGCGGTTATGACCGCAACCACCCTAATGATAGCTTGGTGTTTATGTTTACTGAGTTGCAGCATGGTTTTTTTGCCCTGAAGAATGCTCCCACAACACCGGTCATGAATGTCACCCAAGTGCAAGTTCGCAGCGGTACCCTCCAGTTTGTACACGATGGTTCGACGGTTATGCCAAGCTACCAAGTTACGGTGCGTAGCACCGGAATTGCGTGGACAGGCCCTCTTGCAGCTAACGTTACATTGAATAGTATTTTCTTAGAAAATAATCAACTCATCATCAACCAAGGTCAAGTGGTCACTCTCACAGCTGCTAATCTCAAAGCCACTTACGTTAATAAAGTAGATGGAGATTTGAGCTTTTGGGTGAATGGTTTAGCCCATGGTCAATTCGAATATGTTGCTTTTCCCCATCAGCCCATTGTGGTGTTTCAGCAGCAGAACATTACTGACGGCTGCGTGCGTTTTATTCACGATCAGTCCATCAACGCACCGTATTATCAAATAGAGGTAAGTAATGGCACTATCAGCACCCCACCCCAGACTGCTTGGATTGATTTTGACACAATCCCGCTGTTACTGACGAATCAATTAGTTATTAATCAGGGGCAAAGCATTTTTTTCACGGCAGCCATGCTGAACGCGACGCATCCTGGGGCAAACGATAGTAGCCATTTGCGTTTTGATATTACCGAGTTGCAACAAGGTCAATTTTGTTGGATGAATGGCCCTTCTTGTCCCATTACTTATTTTTATCAACAAAATATCACGGATGGGTTGGTGGAGTTTATTCATGACAATTCAACAATCGCGCCTGCTTACAATGTTTCGGTAACGGACGGTCGAACTCGTTCGCTGTCACAGGCCGCGCAAATTGATTTTGATACGATTCCTATCCTATTGAATAATACCTTGCGTATTAATCAGGGAGAAAATATTCTCATTACCGGCGCTATTTTAAGCGCAACCCATCCAACAGGCGACGATAACATGTTGTTGTTCAATTTAACCGATATCATTCACGGTCAATTTACTTGGGTCGATTTTTCCGATGAATCTATTACCTGTTTTTACCAGCGAAACATTACGGATCACCGAGTTCAATTTCTACATGATAATTCTATCATTGCACCCGCTTACACTGTTTCTGTTACCGATGGACGCACTCGTTCTACTTTCCAGGCTGCGCAGATTGATTTCGATACGATTCCGGTTTTAGTGAATAATCATTTGCGGATTAATCAAGGTGAAACTATATCGATGACTCCGGAATTATTGAGCGCTACTCATCCGGACAGTAATGATAATGAGCGATTACAATTTAATGTGATTAACGTGACTCACGGTCAATTCCACTGGCTGAATTCTCCCGCCGATTCACTCACCGATTTTTATCAGAAAAATATCAGTGATGGGTTCATTCAATTTACTCACGATAATTCCACTCAAGCGCCCGCATATCAAGTTTCCGTAACCGATGGGCGGACGACTTCGTCATTGCAATCCGCGCTAATTGATTTTGACGCGACACCAATCCTATTGAATAACACGCTGGTGATTGATCAAGGGCAGGTAGTTCGATTAACGGCTGATAGCTTGAGCGCAATACACCCGGGCGGTGATGACAGTGTACTGTTGTTTAGTGTGAATAACGTAAAACAGGGAAAATTTAGCTGGGTGAATTTTCCTCAGCAGGAGATACTGAGTTTTTATCAGCAAAATATTACCGATCAAAGAGTGCAGTTTATGCATGATAATTCAACGGTGGCGCCGGGATATGTGGTCGTGGTGACGGATGGTCGAACGGCTGCGCCACCACAACCGGCACGGATTGATTTTGATGCTATTCCAATCTTGCTGAATAATGCTTTGCGCATCAATCAAGGCGAGACGGTAGTGATGACCAGTGACATGTTGAGTGCGACACATCCAACGGGCGAGGATAGTCTGTTGTTGTTTAACTGGATGTCGCTGACGCACGGCGAATTTCACTGGGTAGATCAGCCCAGTGAATCAATTGTTCACTGTTATCAACAAAACATCACAGATGGCCGTGTGCAGTTTGTGCATGACAATTCAATATCAGCGCCAGGATACGTTGTCGTTGTCACGGACGGACGGACGGTGTCGCCAGCACAAGCGGCCCAGATTGATTTTGACGCTTCGCCCATCTTGATGAATAACACCTTGGTGATTGATCAAGGTCAGACGATGCTGTTGACGCCTGCCAGTTTAAGCGCCATTCATCCTGGCGGCGATGACAATCAGTTGTGGTTTAATATCAGTACGGTTCAACAGGGAAAATTTAGTCTGATCACTGTGCCTGATCAATCCATTTTTAGTTTTTATCAGCAAAATATTTCTGATCGAGTGGTTCAATTCAGCCACGACAATTCAACAGAAGCTCCCGGCTATCTCGTCAGTGTCAGTGACGGTCGCATGACGTTACCGCCGGTTGCTGCGGTGATTGATTTTGATGTATTCCCGATTTTAGAAAACAATCAACTGGTGGTTAATCAAGGCCAGACTGTGGTCATAAACACCGATAATTTGCGGGCGAGCCATGCCGGCAACATGGATGATAGTCTGGATTTTATCATCAGCGACTGTCAGCACGGCCAATTTCAATGGGTGACAGCGCCTCATGCGTCGATAACAGTTTTTCAGCAACAAAATGTGACCGATCAACTCGTGCAGTTTGTGCATGATAATTCAACAGTTGCTCCGGTGTATCGGGTCGCCGTGAGCGACGGGCGGTTGACCACGACGCCAGTATGGAGCCTGATTGATTTTGATCAACGTCCTGTCCTGGTCAATAATAAATTAACCATTGGTGAAGACGAAACCCTCACTTTAACCGCCGATAATTTATCAGCGATTCATAATGGCTCCACCGAACCGGGTTTAATCTTTATCATCAGCAACGTGAATAACGGCGGATTTATTGTTTCAGGCGTCAATCAGCTTTTCACGGGTGATCTCAACTTTTCACAACAACAAGTGCTGGATCAAGGGGTCCGCTTTTCACAACAGGGGTCTGGGAAACCCGCTTATCAGGTTTCGGTGACGGATGGACGGATCACGCTGCTGCCGGCATCTGCAAACGTGACTTTTTATGTCAAGCCGGTATTAACGCAAAATCAATTTTTGGTAAGCGCCGGTCAATCGGCGTGGTTAACCAGCGCCAATTTGGCGGCGACCCGTGCCGGAGAAATGGCGGAAGATTTGCAATTTCTGGTGTCATCGGTCAGTCACGGCCGTTTTGAAAAGCGCGGTAATCCAGGGGTGGCGATTCTGTCTTTTTATCAGCAGGATATCATGCAGCAGAATATCCAGTTCGTGGCGGATAATAGCACGCAAATACCCGATTGCCGGCTTAAAGTGTGGGATAGCTCCACGGATTTGTCTAGCGATGTGCAAGAAACCGGTCTTATTCTGGTGGTGAATAATTATTTCCGCATCAATCAGGGCGATACTTTTCTGCTCACAGAGAATGTATTAAAAGCCACCGGTAATCGAGGCGATGATGGCGATATTTTGTTTTCACCTATCGTCGGTACAGTGCAGCACGGCCAGTTTGAATTAGTCTCCAATCCGAAATATCCTTTAGTGAGTTTTCAGCAAAAACAAATTAGCGCGAATGACATTGTTTTTGTTTCGGATAACGCCACCAGCGCTCCGGGCGCCTATTTGACCATCAGTAATGGTCAGCCCAGTGGTGTTCAAGGCGCCGTGGCCTGTCAAATAGACTTTGACGCGGCGCCCTGGCTTCAGAACACTTATTTGTCAACCTATTCCGGTGATCGTTCACCCATCACTGATATCAATTTAAAAGCGGCCAGTTCAACAGCCAACATCAATGAACTGGTCTTTGAGATCAGCGAAATGACCCATGGATATTTCGCAGATAAAAGTCAATGGCAGGTGGATTTAACGAATTTTACCCAGCAACAAGTGATGAACGGCAGTATCATCTTTGTGACGGATAAAAGCGGACTCGCTCCAGAATTTAAAGTATCCGTATGGGATGGGCGACTGCATTGTTGGGCTTGTCCGCAACCGGCGGACGTGGTGTTTGGCGGCGGCAGTCCGCCGAGTTCCAATCTATCGGAAATCATCAAAAACGCTGTCATCGGCGCAGCGGTCAGTGGTATGATGGGATTGTTGTTCTTTGCGCTGAAATATAGGCACTCGCTCAGTTTACAGCGCAACGCCAGGCCGATGATAGACGGTGCAGAACAAGACACCTATCCTGACACATTATTATTGCCGATCGCGCGAGAAGTATTTTCACGAATAAAGATCACCGGCTGTTTAGGTTATATCGGCAAGCGACAATATAATGAATACGTGGGCGCGGTGAGTGTTGTTGTCGCCGCGTTGGAAACGAAAGGAGTGATAAAACCAGATAGTTGGAGTACCCTGTCGAGACCGAAAAAGCAAAAGATTATTGATGCGATCGCCATGCATACCAAAGAGCTCGCGGGCAATAATCGCTGTTGCTCATCACGCAGCTTTACCAGTTTTTATAAAGCAGAAGCCACGCCCCGAATGATTCGCGACCAGGCGAATGCAATCGCGGACGCAGTGCGGGAAACCTTTACTGATGGTGTTGAAGCCAAAGGCTCAGATCAGCGTGGTGTGCGCTTGACCCCAGTCAGCAGTAGTCTGAATGATTCTGGATTGACGGCGCCATTGCTGCAGTAGGTCATTCTCATGCAGGATAATCTGCGTTCTGGTATGATAATGGCAAAATACGTCACTTTTCAATCGTCAGTTTCAGGCATTCTTGTTCCCGCAAAGGCGAGAATCCATTTTAAAACAGGCACTTATCCTGAAATAGCGGAGTAATTTTTATGACCAAATTGGTGCGGTTCGATTGGGCGATCAAATATCTGCTGCGTAATAAGGCTAATTTTGACATTTTAGAAGGTTTTTTATCCGAACTGCTCAAAACGCCTATTCATATAGAACAGATTCTGGAATCGGAAAGTAACAAGAATCATGCCGAAGATAAATTTAACCGGGTGGACCTGCTGGTGCGAACCGATAAAGATAAATACATCATCATTGAAGTGCAATGTTCCGGGCAGTGGGACTATCTCAGCCGTATTCTTTACGGCACTTCTAAAGTGGTGTGCGAACATCTGGGGCAAGGAGACGCGTATCGAAAAGTTCGCAAAGTGATTTCGGTGAGTATTGTATTTTTTAATCTGGGGCAGGGTAAAGATTATCTTTACAAAGGCGGTACGACGTTCAAAGGTTTGCATTATCACGACACGCTGGATTTAAATCCGCAGGAGAAAGAAGCCTACTGTCAACCGGATGGTCTGAAGCTGGAAACGCCGGAGATGATCTTTCCGGAATATTACATCATTAAGGTCACGCAGTTTCAGGAGAAAGTGAAAGATAAATTAGACGAATGGATTTATTTTCTGAAGAACGGTCGAATAGAAAAAGAGTTTGTGGCACAGGGCCTGCAAAGCGCGGCGGAGAAACTGGATGTCTTGCACTTGAACGAAAAAGATCGGCGTGCCTATGAGCGGTATCAGGAAAGCCTGCATGACGATGGTAGTTTCAGTGATATGCTGAGTATCTCCGAGGCTAAAGGTCGTAAAGAGGGCCGCGAAGAAGGCCGCGAAGAAGGTCGCGAAGAAGGCCGCGAAGAAGGGCTTGCGGAAGGTCATAAGCAAATGCAATTGCAAATCGCTCGATCCCTGAAACAGGCGGGTTTATCCGACTCGGAAATTGCCGCCCATACTCATTTATCGTTGGAAGAAATTAAACGATTCCGTCAGACAGAATAGTGACCGCGAATCTCCGGATTGTTTTTTCTTTCAATAATCTTTATGTGAATTTTTTCCTTTAATCAAATCTTAAGAATTTTTTTATTTACAAATAGCCTGGTCTCGTTAAAATAGGAAAGTCCCAGGGACTGTGAATAAGGAGATGTCACAGCCGATTAATGTTCAAGGAAAGAGTGAAGGTGCTCAGAAAGGGATGTTCGATACTATAGGATTATTTCACGGACTGTCATTAAGGGTTATGGTTTTCCTTCCTTTCAGTGTAAGACCCATTCTGTCTCACCAGTGTGTTATTGATTTAATTTTTAAACAACAAGGAGTTTGACCATGTCGAAAGAATTGAATAGTGCCTCGTCTAAGTCGGTGAATATCCAGATTCACCGGATTTACAGCAAAAACCAACGGGTGGTGATCCAGGGGTTGCCGGAAGAATGGACAGTCGCCTGGAATCCAAAAATCGATCTGCGTGCTAACCCGCGTATCCAGGATGCGGGGAAGGATCGTACGGAAGTGATATTGGCGTTGCAGCTCAACGCTCAGCAAGAAGAGAAACCGGTTTTTGAGATTTATTTCGAGCAAGCAGGGTTGTTTACCGTCACTACGGAAGATCCGCAGCAACGGGAATCGGTATTGTACGGCGCCTGTTCCAATTTTTTATTTCCCTATGTGGGTGTGATGATCAACCAGATTTTAACGCAATCCGGTTTGCAGCCGGTGTATTTAGCGCCTTTGGATTTTATTCAGTTATACCGCCAACAGCAGCAGCAAGCGCAGGCGCAACAAGAAAAAGCGCAGAGTGGGGCGGCAGTGCAATAATTCGCAAGGTATTTTTAACCAAGACTACAAGGAACAATTTATGAAAGGACAATTTCCAGCATCCGTTATGTTATCCAAATGTATATGGTATCGAAACTGCAGGGGATATCAATGGCGATGGGATAGCTGATTTTGCAGTGGGTTCAGATGGTCATAACAATTTGACCGGTCGCTCTTATTTGATATTTGGTTCGCTTAAAGGTCGCAGCTACATGGTATTTGGAGGCTATGAAATAGGAAGTAGTTGACGATGTCATTCAACGTGTCGCTACCGGCCAGGAAGGTGAAGTCCTCGTTGAAGGATCTCGCCCCTCGCGTTTTGGATTTTTTTCTTGCTGCCGATCATCCCAGGCAGTGGAGGAAGTGGAGTTGGAAGAATTAAAAAAAGGAGGCGGCGTTGAAAAGCTGGCTGAGAAATCAAGCGATGCCGATTTAGGAGAGCCGATGACTGGAGATTTAAAGGGTACAGAGCCTGATGAAATGGAGGGTCAACGTCAGTTATTAGCATCTTCCTCTGGAGGTTCCAGGGATAGAGCGTTGAGCGCAATGTTCAGAACTGCTCTCGAAAAGCAGGATCAAGGTGAATTAACAGACTTTTCTCAGGAAAAGAAAGCGACCGGTCGATCTGAGGTATTAGGACTTTGAATGTTAACAACCGTAGGGGTTTTGCTGCGCCAGGAAAAAGAATCTGTGCGGGTTTTGGGATCGTAGTCATCAAACGAATGTGTAGAAAATTCTGCACGAATTAATCACTCAACTTGAGGGAGATAGTGAAAATGAAACAAGGACAATTTCCAGCGGTATTGCCGCTGGCGAGTTTGGATGGGCAGAATGGCTTTAAAATTGATGCGGAAACAGCAGGAGAATTTGCCGGTTTTGTCGCTGGAGGAGGAGATATTAATGGTGATGGTTTATCGGATTTTATTATCGGCGCTCCCAATTGTGTATATGGAATAACTGTTTGTAATGCGATAAGCCATGGCTATGTTGTATTTGGAAATTCGGGGTTGGGGCAAACTGGTTTATTATCTGTTGCTAATTTAAATGGTACGAATGGTTTTAAACTTGTTGCAGAAACGCCAAACGATGGCCTAGGTTGTAATGCAGTGAGTATTTACGGAGATATCAATAATGACGGTTATGCAGATATATTCATTGGCGCTTATGGTTACAACGGTAATACCGGGCGTAGCTATATCATATTTGGTGGACCTGCAGTAGGAAAAGATGGATTCATTGCTTTGACAGATATAAATGGAAGTAATGGTTTTAAGTTGGATGGTGAGGGAACGAATGACGTCAGTGGATTATTTATTAATACAGCCGGAGACGTTAATGACGATGGGTACACTGATGTATTAATTGGAGCTCCTGATCGGTCCGATTCTTCTGGACGCGGTTATGCGATATTTGGAGGTAAAGAAATAATCAGTAATGGTGGTCTCATTAAATTATCTACTTTGAACGGCTCTATGGGTTTCAAGATGGACGGAGAAGCAGGTAAGGAATTTATTGGCCGCTGTCTCAGTTCCGCCGGAGATGTTAACGGCGATGGCATCACTGATTTTATTATTAGTGGCTATGGATATAATAATTATGTTGGTCGTAGCTATGTGGTGTTTGGTGATCCAGGTATAGGAAAAAGCGGCCTCTTATCTTTATCCAGTTTAAATGGAAAAAATGGCTTTAAACTGGATGGTGAGGCGGGTAATGATTACAGTGGTCATTCTGTCAACTTCATCAGCGACATCAATGGAGATGGCATCGTGGATTTGTTTATTGGAGCGTTTAATCGCGGCAGCGGTACAGGACGCAGTTATGTGGTATTTGGCGGACCTGATGTGGGGCGCAACGGTTTATTACCACTTTCGAGTCTCAATGGAACGAATGGCTTTAAAATCGATGGAGAATCGGCAGGTAGTCAAACCTCATATTGGCCGGCTGGCACGGGGGATATCAATAGCGACGGGTTCTCGGATTTAATCATTGGAGCCGCCGGTTATAACGGTAATATAGGTCGTAGCTATGCGCTATTTGGTGGACCAATAGTGGGTAGTGGCGGCGTCATTTCCCTGTCAAATTTGAACGGAATCGATGGATTTAAACTTGATGGTGAAAGAGGAGGTGATCAAAGCGGCTGGTCGGTTAGTATTCCTGGAGACATGAATGGAGATGGATTAGATGATTTGTTAATCGGAGCTATTGGTTATAATAGCAATACAGGCCGTAGCTACGTGGTGTTTGGGGATATTCCGCCAGTGCTTATGACTAATCAAATGAACATATCCATGGGCGAAACGGTTCGAATGAATGCAACTTACTTATCTGCTTATGATCTTAATCATAATAATGATACGTTGTCATTTATTCCGACTGGAGTTTCTCATGGCCGTTTTGAGTCTTTGGATAATCCTGGAATACCATTAGCTAACTTTACTCAACAGCGAATCCACAATGGGGAAATTCAGTTTGTCCATGATGGCACATTAATGGCTCCAGGTTATAGCGTATCTGTTCACACTACGGGAATTGCTTATGTAGCGTCAACTTTAGCCAAAATTACTTTTACCAGTTTGAAACTTCCGCCCAGTGTATTTCCCGCAGTAGTGCCATTATCCAGTTTAAATGGTAAAACGGGTTTTAAAATCGATGGTGAAGCAGCAGGAGATTACAGTGGTCAATGGGTTAATGTCGGTGATATGAATGGTGACGGCTATGCAGATTCACTGATTGGCGCTTTAGGTCACAATAATAATGCGGGGCGCAGTTATGTCGTTTTTGGCGGTTCCGGAATAGGAAGTAGTGGTTTGTTAAAATTATCCAGCTTAAATGGGACGAATGGTTTTAAGTTGGATGGTGAAGATGGTAACAGTGGGATTTCGTTAAGTGCTGGAGGCGATATTAACGGCGATGGATACAGGGATTTGGTGATTGGTGCTTATCATTTTAATAATAATGTGGGACGAAGTTATGTAGTCTTTGGCGGACCGACAGTCGGTAAGACCAGTATTTTACCGCTTTCCAGCTTGAATGGAATGAATGGTTTTAAATTAGATGGAGAAAACGGCGGTGATTGCAGTGGCTATCCTGTAGACAGTGGCGATATTAACGGTGATGGCTATGCCGATTTATTGATTGGTGCTCTAGGTTGGAATAGCTATACCGGCCGTAGTTATGTGATCTTTGGCAAATCTGGAGTAGGTAGTAATGGGTTAATAGCACTATCCTCGTTAAATGGAGTCAATGGTTTTAAAATCAATGGCGAAGCGGTGAATGACTGTAATGGGGCTATGTCGGTGGGTTCTGCAGGTGATGTCAATGGGGATGGCTATATAGATTTGGTAATTGGAACTCCCGGGCATAACAGTAGCACCGGTCGGGTGTATGTTATATTTGGGAAACCAGGAATTGGCAGCAGTGGTTCGATAGCGCTTTCCAGCCTTAACGGTACAAATGGTTTTAAATTAGATGGTGAATTCCCTGGTGATAGTTGTGGTTGGTCAACGGGTGGAATAGGCGACATCAATGGAGACGGCTTTCCAGATTTAGCCATAGGGGCAGCTGGTTATAGTAAAAGCACAGGCCGCAGTTATGTGATCTTTGGAAAAACAGATGTGGGTAGCAGCGGGCTGATTTTATTATCCAGCCTGAATGGCACTAACGGTTTTAAAATTGACGGAGACGTTGTTGGAGAGGAAAGTGGCCATTCAGTACAGGCTGCAGGTGATATCAATGGAGATGGATATGCTGATTTATCCATTGGGGCGCCTGGTTATAATTCTGGTTCGGGCTGTATTTATATCGTATTCGGGAATTCAGAAATAGGAAAAAATGGTTTATTATCACTCTCCAGCCTTAACGGAGCTAATGGCTTTAAACTGAATGGAGAGAACCCCGGTGATACTCTAGGTTACGCTTTTTCTTTTACAGGAGATATTAATAGTGATGGGATAAGTGATGTATTGGTTGGCGCTTCCTTGTGGAATAGCCATACGGGTCGTAGTTATGTCGTTTTTGGTGATGTCCCTCCGCAATTGAATTTAAACCAATTAATTGTTAATCAAAATCAAACCGTTGTTTTGGACAGTCAAAATCTCAATGCTGCCGATTTTAATCATCCCCCAGCCGGTTTACGATTTAATGTCACTCAAATTCAACGTGGGTATTTTTCATTAGTTAATTCAACTGATCAAGCCATCACATCATTTAATCAGTCGCAAGTATGGGATGGTCAGATTCAATTTATTCACGATGGTAGTCAACAAGCACCCAGTTATGCAGTTCAAGTGCAAAGCGACGGTTTAGCGTTGCCTCTGTCGCCACAGACCGCCGATATTACGTTTTATCGTCGACCGTCTTTTATTTATAATCAACTGCAGATTTCGGAAGGAGCCACGGTATTGATCACCGCCAATGATTTAAGCCTGCAAGATGATTATCCAGATGCGCAAGTATTGTTTACTATCAGTGATTGTCAAAATGGTCAATTTGAATTGATTCCTGCCAGGAACGACACAACCATTCAGTTTACTCAGCAGCAAATCAAATTAGGACAAATTCAGTTTGTCCATAATAACAAGCCTGTGGCGCCAAGCTATCAGGTCACAGGCAGTGACGGCTATTTTACGGTAGGGCCGGCAAGTAGTGTCATTAATTTCACCTTGGTTGATAAGCCACCGACACTATTAAATCCCATTCCCCCAGAAACCTTTGCGGTTGGTGACGCGTTTAATTTTAAAATTGCGGCAGATACTTTTTACGATGAACAGGGAAAACCAATCCGGTTATCGTCGACCTTAGCCGATGGATTGCCTTTACCCGAAGAGATTACGTTTGATTCGCCAACTTCAACGTTTACGGGTTTAATGAATTTACCGGAGGATTATAATATTTCAGTAACTGCTACCAGCGTAGCGCAGCTTTCGACCGTTACTTTTTTTGCACTGAAAATTGCAGAACGTACGTCGCCCGATAGTCCGTTGATTGATCTTAAAACTGTATCATCAGTGTTAAGTTCGATAGGAGGTGTAATCTTGGGGCGATTGATTTATTTATACTATAGACGTCTTCAACGTATCGAACGGGAGACAGATAATCCATTCGCTGAAGAGATTCACAGCAAACTTGGATTATCTTATGTAGATTTTCACGACCGCGGAAGAGGTCAAAGATTTTCTGATATAGTTAACACCATGGTGAAACAATTAAAATCAGAGAAAAAGGTGGAAATTGAGGACAAGAATCCGGATGAATACAAACGATATGCTGAGCTGTTTGCAAAGCATATGAGTTCAGGAAAAAGAATTAAAACTGACCATTGTGGGATAAGCTTCTTGGGTAAAAGTTTAAATTTTAGAGAATTTAATGAAGAGAAGAGTAGAGAAATCGTCGAGGAAATTTATCAGGAGTCGCAACAACCAGGCGACGCTAAAGAGTCGCGACCCAATATTAACTGTTGGGGTAGGTTGTTCTGTTGCCGACGGTCGTCTGCTCAAAATGATGCGAAAGATGAAGCCCAAATACGTCGCAGTAGCACTTCGGTAAGCTTGAATAATGTGGACAGCAGCGTGAATGCAAATAATTCTGATCCATTGACAGTAACTCCCGCTGAAAAAGAATTAAAATACAATGAAATCAAGCAAGAGCCGAATCAACATGCTACAACTTTAGTGGGAACTGCCGATCCATTGACGACGCCTTTGTTAAGTTATTAAAGGAGCGCGTTTTTTGATAAGTTGCTGAACATATTGTACAATATTTTGTTTTTTATTAGGAAGTATTTGATGATCCCCTTACCAACCGGCGATTTAGGCTCACCCTCACAGATTTATATCAAAAATCTGCGGTTAGACGCCGGGAAATTTATCGGCGATCCCACCCGGCCGTGGTCTCAATCTGTGAGTTTTCAAGCCAATCCTCACTACCATTCCTTGAAAGACAGCCGTTTTGAACTGATTTTAGCGTTGAGCATCCAATTGCATCAAAGCCCCCAATCACAGGCAACAATAGCCATCGATCAAGCCGGCGTTTTTGTATTGCGGCAGATGACCCCGGAACAAATTGAAGCACAGTTGTATGGCGCTGGTTGTGATCTTTTATTGGGTTACGCGAGGGTTCATATCAATGATTTGTTAGCTGAGGCGGGTTGGCCGCAGGTCTATTTATTACACGTGAATTTTGCCGAGTGTTATCGACGTTTTCGACATGGCCGGTTAGAACATTCGGATTCTCTACAACCTTTTCTCGTTCAGGTGTCATCGTGAAAGTGCTGGAATACACCGATTTAGATTTGGATGGGGTGGAAAAATCTTATCAAAAAATAAAAGCGATGCTTGAGCAGGGAGATTTTTATTCGGCGGAGGTCAAAAAACTTCAACCCACTTCGTATTATCGCGCCAAACTGGATTACACCAATCGCGTCCTATTCCAGATCGTACAGTATGACGGGAAAAAATATATTTTAATGTTGGAGATTATCCGCCAACATCAATACGACAAGTCCAAATTTTTACAAGGCGCCAAGGTGGACGAATCTAAAATCATTGATCAACCGGCACAGGCGAGCGCTGAGCCGATGATTTATGTTCATCCCTCCAGTACCCATTTTCATGTGTTAGATAAATGGATTTCATTTGACGACGATCAACAAGTCATTTATCGATCCCCTTTACCTTTAGTCGTCATCGGTTCAGCAGGCAGTGGAAAAACCGCCTTAACCCTGGAAAAAATGAAAGCGTGCAGCGGTGATATTTTATATATCACCCATTCTCCGTATTTGGTGCAGCATGCGCAGCGGTTGTATTACGCGCACCAATATACCAACGATCAACAGGCGATCGAATTTTTTTCCTATCGTGAATTTCTGGAAACCATGCAAATTCCCTCTGGCAGGGAAATGCCCTTGAATGACTTTTCAGCCTGGTTAAAGCGTCTCAAACCGAATAAACTGCTCAGAGATCCGCATAAAATCCTGGAAGAATTTAGAGGAGTGATTGCCGGGGTAGCGCTGGATAAAGCGTATTTATCGAAGACCGATTATCTTAATTTAGGGGTCAGGCAATCGATCTTCCTGGCCGAAGAGCGCGAGTTGATTTACGAGGTCTTTAGCCGTTACTTGAATTTCTGCCGGGAAAATGACTATCTGGATTTAAATTTATTGTCTTATGATTACCTGTCGCGCTGTCAGCCCCGATATGACGCCGTGGTTATCGATGAAATTCAGGATTTCACTCCCGTCCAATTGGCATTGATTCATAAAAGCTTAAAAAATCCCGCACATTTTTTAATGTGCGGTGACGCCAATCAAATCGTCCACCCTAATTTTTTCTCCTGGTCTAAAATTAAGACGTTATTTTATCGGGGTAGTTTGTCGACTAACGAACAATCCTTGCGGATTTTAAGGGTCAATTATCGCAATTCCCTGGCTGTTACCGATTTAGCTAACCGGATTCTCAGAATCAAAAATACTCGTCTGGGATCGGTCGACAAAGAAAGTCATTATTTGATGGATAACCATTCTGAAAAAGCCGGCTCGGTATTCTTTTGGCAGACTGACGATAAAAACACGGTTGAACTCAATCAAAAAACTCAACAGTCAACTCGATATGCCGTGATCGTGATCCACGATGATTGGAAAGAAGCCGCTAAAAAATATTTTCAAACCCCTCTGGTATTTTCTATTTTTGAAACGAAAGGACTGGAATACGACCATATTATTTTATTCGATTTCATTTCCGTAGAAAACCGGCCTTTTTCAGAAATAGCCGGAGGCGTCAGTCTGACTGATCTACAGGGTGACTTTACTTACGCCCGTGCTAAAGAAAAAACCGATAAATCTTTAGAGATCTACAAATTTTATATTAATGCACTCTATGTCGCCGTCACCCGTTCCTTGAAAAATGTATATTGGGTAGAGTCACAAAAGCAACATCCGCTGTTTGACTTGTTACAATTAGAAAACTATCAATCTTCACTGACATTGGAAACCACCGCCTCCAGTAGTGAAGAATGGCAGAAGGAAGCGCGTAAATTGGAGATGCAAGGTAAGCAGGAGCAGGCCGACGCCATTCGCGACCGTCTGCAGCAAACGCCTGTCCCTTGGCCAGTGATGGCGCTGCCACAGGTGCAACGGCTGACAGAGCAAATTTTCCAGGGTCGGAGTACTAAGGAGCAAAAAATTCAATTATTGGAATATGCTTTAGTTTACCGGCAAAGTTCAATCGTTGATCTGTTAGCTAAACAAGGCTTATCGGCTGCACAAAACGCTAAAAAAAGTTTTGAACTGGTTTGGCGTAAATATTTTGATTCTTATAGCAGTGTGAATTTGTCGTCCACTCAGTCCCAGGTGAGAAAATATGGCGTCGATTTTCGTAACCCGTTTAATCAAACCATACTGATGGTTGCGGGGATAGTGGGTAACGCGGCTTTAGCGCGTTGGTTATTGAATAGTGGCGCCAATCCTGATCTCACCGATAACACGGGTAAAACGGCATTTGTATTAGTACTGCAAAGAGCGTTAAGCGATAAACGGTTTGCGCAAACCCAATTGGCAGAGGTATTTCGGTTATTGACCCCGGAAAGCCTGGATATTCAGGTCAATGGTCGTCTCATTAAAATTGATCAGCGCCAGGGGGAATTTTTAATACTAGCGGTCAGTATGCATTTTGATAAACCTTTTTCTGCGGGTGAGCTGGCTTCGACACTGGACAATTTTTCAGAAACCGTCTGTCCGGCTTATCGCAAACGGCGTCAATATCTTTCTGCGTTACTGGCTAAAAATGAAATACTGGGACAAAATCCCTATAATCGATATCTATTCAAGCGAATCCGGGTAGGAAAATATAGGGTTAATCCCGGTCTTTATCTTAAAAAAGGTAATCGCTGGGAAGCGCTGGCTTTTGGACAAAATGGGCAACCAGCGCCACAAGTCAGTTTCAAACTGGTACGCTCATGGTGTCGTCAAATCCAGGTCACCACACAACTGCTGCCGGAACAGGCTATGCAACCTTGGCCGCCGACGGTGGAGACACAAATTCAACCGAACATTACTGCGCATTTAGGGGATGGTAGTGTGGAAGTTGCTTTGCAATTATCGATTCAGGCGCATCGTCAGCAACGAGCTATTTTTAGTATTCATTTGGTGCAATCAGGCCAGCTTAGTGGCGTTGTGTTTTTACCTGAGCATATGCTGTTACAGTATGCTGCAACAGCATTGTTGCCATCGGCGATGGTGCAAGTGAATAAAAGCCTGGGACGATGCGGACTTCCTTCCATTGTGTTGGTCTCGCTTTAATAAAGAAGGCTCTGCTCCAATTAAGTCGGAATCGATATTGGCATTTCTCATTTGTGGCAATTCCAGAAGATTGGGACGAAAATCCCATTGATCAGCGCTAATAATTTTCCAGCCATACCTTGATCACTGTGGCTGACTTTAATCGCCTCAACAAATTTTCTTCGGGCATGGTTCCAACAGCCGATAGAGATAATTCCCGTTCGTCTCCTTAATTCGTTTTCGGAAGCCTTCGATACCCTACCGGAATATTGGCTGGATTTGCAACGGGATGGGGATTTATCGCACGCCAAAGCAATGCACCTGCTTGTTAAACGCCTGTTAAAGATCGATGGGTCTTACTGTAGTGCGACAAGTTTAAATCAACTTGCTGCATTGGGTTGAGGCTCGTTATTATTATTTGCCAAACAATTTTGCTGCGCGTTTTTTCAGCTCACGAGTCGGAACGTCTTCAATATGGGTTGAGACATACCATTGGTGGCCGTATTGATCCTGTAGGTGACCACAGCGGTCACCGTAAAACATATTTTCAATAGGTTTTATCAGTTTTGCTCCGGCGGCAATGGCGCGTTTAACCACTTGGTCGACATCTTTGACATAGAGATGAAAGCCCACCGCCGAACCGCCATACGCTTTGGGGCTGCGGGTTTTTGCCGAAGGGCATTCATCGGCTAACATAATCATCGAATCGCCAATTTTCAATTCGGCATGGGCAATCTTTTTTCCATCGGGTTGCTCCATCTTTAAGCTTACTTTCGCGCCAAAGGCTTTTTTGTAAAACTCAATAGCCTTAGCAGCGCCATCCACAATCAAGTAAGGTGTGACACTGTGGTATCCTTAGGGATCGCGGACACTTTTTTCTTTGTCCGGGACGTGGCTGCTTTTTTAATGAGTCTTTTTTGGATCGTCTTTTTTGACGGAGCGGCTTTTTTTGTTTTCGCGCTAGCCTTGACTTTTCATTGAGTAGAACTTCAATATCATTCTTAATAGCTCTGATTTCCTGGCTAGCATTTCCCTCTGGAGCGAACCTAGCATTAAAGTGTTCTAGAGTAACACTCTCACGCGCTATCTCGCAGAGATAGCGAAGATCTCGCTCTTTTGCTGCCGCGATTTCTCCCACACCTGCTCCGAAACGGTCAACTCCGTGTTTAAAGTCATTTTTATTAAAAGTGACCCAGCAATAGCGGATGACGTCTCGGAAATCGGTGTTTGATTGCGCACTACTGATTGTCAGAGTACGTTTCACCTGAAGACTGAGGCGGGCAAGTTCGCCTGATTTACTTCGAAAATCGATGATTACGTCATCAAGAGGATCGCCAAAGTCGCGCTGCTGAACTGCCACGCGTGACACTATTCGGTGATCAATGCCTGGGGCGTATGCCTCCGCTAGAAGATATGTTAAATAGAGCGCTGCAACGGCACCCTCGAAGGTAAAAGCATCGCCTCCCCCCAACTCAGATGATTGTGGCACTGTTCTCCCTCCCGATTTTAAAAGTTATCTCGATGCTCTTCTCCAGATTGCGGTTATCCGACATTCTAGCTTGGAGTACGCGCCAGCGAAAGAAGAAAACAAAAACGGCTTTAACGAAATAATCGCAATATAGTTAACATGAGCGAAAGACAAAAAATAGTAGAATTTTTCAGGGACTCCCTGATTAAAGATTAGTTGATTTTAGTTAATTCGGTGATTTTATAGCAAAATATACAAAGTTGAGAAGGGCGTCCGGATTAAAAAAATATCTTTAAAAACAAAAATTTACAGCGCTATTTCTAGGTTAAAACCGAAAACCCTATAACGGGGTATTCTGTCTTATTCCCAGGCTATTGAGGTCTTCCTGCTTCGTGGTATTTATTGTTTTTTCCTTTTATTGGGCAGCATTCCGTATTGGTGCATTTTTTTTCGTAAAGTACCGCGACTCATCGCGAGTAAACGGGCGGCCTGACTCTGATTTTTCCCTACGTATTGCAAAACGACTTCCAGCATAGGCGCTTCTATCTCGGCCAGGATGAGTTCATAAAGATTAGTAGGAGGCATTTCCTGAAGTCGGACAAAATATTGCCGCAGAAATTCACGCACATGATTTCGCAATGTGACAGACGCAGCTTGAGAGGGTGGTGTCTCTGTTGGTAGAATTGTAGAAGCTTCATTTTTAGTCAAAGTAACAGTATCAGTCATAGTGGCTCCCAGATAAAAATTGTATTGCTTTTTATAAAGACATCGGCGAGCCTTTTGGCCTCACTGACGGGGACGGGGCTATTCTAGCGTCAACAGGGTCAAAGTCAAAGACTTTGAAGATTTGAACAAACACTATCCGATATTAAATTCGTTTAGCAGTGCGAACGTCAGTCTCGGTTTTCTCGGCTAAAAATTGGCAATAGTGGGGCAATACCCCTATCCTAATAATTTAATCCCAAAAGTCAAAAATGTTTTTTGGTCATTTTCTAAGCGATTACTTTTTTATTTTTTGGCGTTGATTTTTTATTTTCAACCGGAATGGTCGAGGTTGATTTGCTTGGCGGCTTCTCTGACCATTGCTGCTCTAAATACGTTATCCGTTTTTCCAGTACTTGGTTCTGTTTTTCAATCATCACTTTTTCAGTGTGCGCCCGCTCACGCGCGAGTGCGGATTCTCGATATAAATTTTCTAATTCCTCACAGCGAGATTGAGCATCCAGTAATCGTTGATCGGCAATGGCTTGACGTTTATCCTGTTCAATCTTGGATTGCTGGGCTTTGTTTAATTCCAGAGTCAGGCGAAGGCGATTAAATGTAAAGGCTGGGTATTTAATTATAAGTAGACTGTTATTATTTATTTTATTAAGGGCATTTTAGGCTTATTATTATGGGAACAATTTTTTCAAAAAAAGGCCGATAATAACCAAATAAGATAGCCAATACTATGATTATTTGTATTTTCCAGTCTAGAGAGTGAAGTGCCCAAAGTAATCTGATAGTATTTTTTTTAAATTTATTGCAAACTGAAATAAAAATATTCCAAGATGTTATTATCTTGCCGCGCCATTTTGGTTGGTAAAAAGAGCAATCTTCTGGGCAGCCTTTAAAAAAATGGGAGTCGCGGCGCTTTTCGATATCAAAGCAAGCATGACTGCACTTAGGTTCGCATGAATAAAGATGGTGCAGAGTAAGTGGATTTTCCTTTATGCCTAAATGAGCGCACTTTTTAAAATGCTTTTTTTGCATCCATTGCCTAATAAACTTGGCAGTTTTATCTTTTGTATCAAATTTTATTTGGTCTTTTGGAATTGGATGATCGCGACTCATATATTTTATCCTTGCGCATGATTTTATTTTTAATTTAAAACCGACAAATGTGTAAACATCTCTCCATTGGAGTGATAATCTCTGCCGATAGTATTTGGTTTGTAAATAGATGGCGTGAGCCTTTAAAATCGTTCCTTTAATGATTTGCCCGGGGAAAGCGTTTTCCCCGGACAAATTACTTGTGCTACCGTTTTTTGCGGTTGCTGAGAACACTGCCAGCAAGGCCCTTGGCTTTCTTAGATTCCTTCGGATCCGAAAGAACCTGAGCGGCTATGCGGGCTTCTTTTTTTGATGCTCTCACAGAGTTTTTCTTTTTGTCGCTTTTGGACATAAAATTTACACCTCTTAAGAATGGGCGCTCACTATGAAAAGAGAGTAGTTCAGGTTAAAATACCTGCAAGGCAACTCGCTCTCTAAAATGGATACTGCGCCCCTTACCGCTCCATTTTGGCCGATGCCAGTAAAGATTTTTACAAATGTTACTGGCTTATGTTAGGCACTACGGCAATAGTGCCTAACAATTCTCAATTTAACATGGATATTAACTCTACACAATAGCTAATTTTGATTTTTATGTAATATATAAAGTAATAAAACAATATTTATTGGAATATTGTAAGTTGACAACTGGCGGGAAATCTGATACTTTGCCAGAATGGAAATAGCTAAAAGCGAATTAACTGCCGTTCTCTCCCAATTCAACCCGTGGTGGCGAAAAAGTAGCTATTACTGATCTTCCCAATTGGAAACGCGCATCATTTCATGAATTATTTCAATGGATTTACTCACCCCCCGTTCCAAGAGCAGTCTTGCTTTCAGGGGCAAGGCAAATAGGTAAAACCACTTTATTACTACAAGCAATTGAAGGGTTGCTTAACGAAGGTGTTGCTGCTTCCAATATTCTTTACGCAACTTTTGATCACCCCATTATCAAGATGGCGGGCATTGATGCTGTGCTGCAAGCATGGCGTGAGCGCGAACCGATTGTACAAGGAGCGGAATACCTTTTCCTTGATGAGGCACAATTTATAAATGATTGGGGAGTTTGGGTCAAACATCAGGTAGATTTTAATAAAAATAGAAGAGTAATTTTTACAGGTTCCGCTATGCCTGTAACCCACAGAGGACAAGAATCTGGTGTAGGGCGATGGCACACAATTAAATTAGCTACTCTTTCATTCTATGAATATCTACAATTAAAACAATTTGCTCCGGCTGAAAGTGGTCAGTTCAGAAAAATTTTCTTTAATTTTAAGCCTAAGCCTGAAGGCAAGTCCTTTCTTTACGATAAAATCAATAAGCGTAATATTAATAAAGAAAATGAAGAGAGCTGGGAGAACCTGGAGTTTAAATTTGATATTTTTAAAAAAAATTTCGAACTAATGTTTGAATTTACTAAATTACCAAAATTGCCTGAAATAAAATCTTTAAATGAGTTATTTAATTGGTCCTTACACGAATTTCAACGTACCACAGAGCTTGCTATGCCTTATGTGGCTCATTTTCATCAGTATTTGGTGAGAGGTGGCTTTCCACAGACTGCGCAGGTAGAAAGTGTAACTCAGGCGCAGAGTTTAATACGTGAAGATATCATTGATAAAATGTTAAAACGAGATATGACGGCATTTTTTGGAGTGCGTAATGTTCTCGATCTGGAACAAACTTTTTTATATTTATGTATGCATGATGGTTGCTTACTTGATATGCCTATGCTTTGTAGCAATTTAGGGGTCAAACGGCCAACAGCACAACATTTTGTAGAGCTTTTAGAAGCGACACATCTTATATATAGGTTACAGCCTTTTGGTTATGGAAAAGAGATATTGCGTGGTAGATTTAAAATCTATCTAGCGGATGCTGCTATTGCTCCATCCGTTCTTTTGAAAGGAACAAGTATATTGGATGACCATGTGGCTTTAGGAGTTTCTATTGAGACGGCATTTTTCAAGCATCTTTTTGTTCATTATGCCAAAAATTCACGTATCACATATTGGCAAGATGATAAAAAACATGAAGAATATTTACTAATGGAGGATAATAATGAGATTACACCATTTGTAATAAACTATCATTCTCAACATGTTGGAACAAGAAATTTGAAAGGTCTTCTAGAATTTTGTCAAAAAAAATCAGTTAAACATGCTTATATTATTACGAAATCTCTAGATGATTTTGGCCTTCTGGAAAACCCTAATTTGTGTGATACTCATATTTTGAAAATACCTGCATCATTATTTTGTTATTGGACAGGGAAATTAGAACTATCTCAAACAGTTACCAATGAAAATTTATATGATAATAAATTTGAAACAGAAAAATAAATGAGGTAATGATAAGTTTTATTTAATATAAGTATGTAACTAGATAAATATCATGCTTATCATTCAACCCAAGTATAGAGGTGCTGAAGTCGGCGAGGAGATTATATTTATTTTTAAGGTATCTCGAAAAAATAAATTAATTTCGGTTTCATTGTACGGGGATTGAAGGGAGCGTTATCCTTATACCATTTTATTGCTTTCGCTTCTTCCTCTTACCCTTAGTGGACATTATGTTGGTTTAAATTAATTTACTCTATTGGTTTTGACAAAAAATTACGGACTGTTTTTGGATCCCCGACCCTCATACAAATTCCATTCGGGAATCTTAAAATGCCAGGTAATTTTAGGGATTACTAGCCACTTACGCAATACCAAAACTACTAGATAAATTTTAAACCATCACGTTTCACTCCCTTTAGAAAATTTGCTATAATTAACACTCTCTTCTTGAGTTTTTTTTCTCTTCTTGCTCTTTTTAATTCCAAACTCACCTGCTTCTACTAGAGGGGAGTAAGAAGCAGTTGATCGCGTTACCCTCCTTTCCATTTGAGTTTGCAGCATGGTGTATTTTTCTTCCAATGATTCTTGAGTACTCGATGTTCGAGCAAATGTTACATCAAGCTCTGTCTCTAATCTGCTATGTTGTTCAGCTTGCATTCTCCTAAGTAATTGATCTTGATGACCAGTTTTAACGGAAAATTTTTCTACTTCTTTTGTTAAATCCTCATCTTCTCTACTTGAATCAGTATCTTTAGGTAATGAATCGTTGGAACCACTACTTGAGCTATGCATACTAGAGCTACAAGAAGATGAGGAAGAAGTATCTTTTTTCTTTGATTCATCAATTCGTGGCTTAGCAAATTTTTTATTGTACGCCTTGGCTACATTCAATCTACTATAGAACGGAGAATGAGATTGAAGGCAGCCAGTTCTAGTATCTTTTGAAAAAATAAAAAACTTAGTGGAATCTCTCATTAATTTAATATTAATGACCCCTTCTCGATGCCTACCTTGTTCTGTCCCTCTTTCAGGTTCAAACCTTTCTCTTGCTTCTTTTGGAAATTGTAAATGAGTACTCACTAACATAAAAAAAGCTAATTTTTCTAAATTATTTAAAACTAATAAGCCTTTAACTTCTTTCGATTCAACTGCATCTTTTAAATTTCTTCTAAAATTTTCTGTGTGCTGGAAACCAATCGCTCCGACTTGGCAATTTTCGCACATATATTTTTCTGAATGAACATGTAGAATAAAAGCAACAATATTTAATGGTTTTAATGGTATTAGTCTTTCACTAAAACCATCTCTATAAGCAGGATATAACGCTTCAATTTCTTTTTTGAAATCTTGTAAAAGAATTCTTAAGTTAAGAGGATCTTCTAAATAATTATAAATTTCCTGCTCACTATGATGAAATTTGGTATCATTAACTCCAATTTGCCCTAAATCTTCTGTTATCAGAGGTGGATATTTTTCATGATCAAACCTAACCAGTCTAGGAGTTTCTATTTTACCATCTAAGCTTCTAGCTTTGGAAATGCGTTCACTGACTTTTTTAGCATCATCCGTCGTCATTTGAGCTTGTCTAGCATTTTCGTCACCTAAAGGTAAATAAAACTTTCTAATGTAGTCTGGGCTAGATTTTAAAACATTTGGATCTTTAACTATCAAACTTATGCCCGCATGAGCTAAATTCGGATCGCCTTTTTCTTTAGGGGCAACTTTCTTATGATCGCGCTTCGGCATCCTAGTTAGATATTCTAATAAATAATGATCTTTTTCAGTTAAGAAATTTGCACTCGAAAATACAAGCTTTCGGCCATATGTCACATCCAAAGACTGCACCCATTTAACTGCATAAGGTTCTTCTCCTTCATACGGTTTCAGTAAATCATGTGATTGAATGAGCTGTTTAAGCCAGGGAATTTTTTCGATAATTTCGTAATTTAAACGAATGCCTTCCTGTAAAATACTTCTTGCAATAATATAAATTATATCTCCACATCCTTTTTCGCCAGATGTATTACTGCTGTATTTTACAACTTCTTCATAGTAATGATTTAAAATAATTTCGAATGGTTTTCCTTGTATTGCTTTATTTGGCTGCATTTGTCTGACTTCTATACCTCTATTCCAATCAATTTTCCATTCTGATAAATCAGATTTTAACTTTTTCAGTTTTTTCAGGTGTTCTTTAAGTTCCTCTGGTGATTTCACTATTACACCACCTTCTATTCCCTCATCTAAAAATTGAGAAAATAAATTTTTTACACTGAAACATAATTGCACACCAGCTTCTTCTTTTATTTCTTCTTTTGACGCCTGACGATAAGACATTGAAACCCAAAAAGTATCTTTGCTTGTATGTTTTCTTTGTTGATAAGATTCAATAAATTGTCTTAATAATGGAATATCATTCGTATTTTCAATATCATTAGCTAAAGTCAAATCCAAATAACGTTCAGCTATTGCACATAGTACGTGACAAACTTTCTTTATCGTTGATAATTCTTCTTCTCCATAAATAGATTCTTTATAGAACTGAATAACGATGCTGAGCGGTGTTCCTGTAAAATTTTTTATATAATTTTGTTCTCCTCCTGTTTCAGTAATAGTTAAAGATACTTCTTCTTGTAGATTCCAAGCGATATCTGAGTCATATAAATATTCATTAAGTTGTCTAAACAGCAATTTATAACGTTTGATTGATTTTTCTTCGAGGATATATCCAAATAGGTTTTCCACTTTTGAATAAAGTAAGTTATGACTGGATCTTTCAGATTTTTTGTCCTGTTCTTGGCTCACTTGAGAAGAAGCAGAAGATTCTGATGATTGCGTAGTATCTTTTACTTCCTGGCTGGGTTCTTTCTGAATAGATGATGAGGAATCCTGCATGTATAACCTCCCTGTTAGTGGTTAAAATAAACTCAGTAATATTGATCTCACGTGATGGTTTCAATTACGATTATTTATATCATAAAAAATTTTATAATTCATCAATTATAGATTGAGATTACCAAAGCTATAGATAAGGGGAAACCGGTTATGAAGGCCTTATCGAAGCATAAAATCAAAAATTTATTATTTTCGTACCTACCGCTTGGAAGTAGCCTATGAAGCGTGAAAGTTATTTACGTAAGTTAATCGAGGAGTTAAAATGGCAACTTTTCCAAGCGATCTAACTCTCGTTATCTCACTAATAGATTTGTTGTGTCTTCACTGTTGGGCAGTCACTGCAGCATATTGCTGCTGACTATTAAAATCAACTGTGGTATTTTCTTTGCGGAAATAGCTGAATAATACCGTGTCGGCACTACTAGTGGAGACTGCGCTGCTGGTTATGGACTTATATTTATTTAGTGTGAGGTGATATATTTTTTCTGTCCTCTAGAGATTTTTTTATTTTTTAAGACTTTCAAATGTGAAAAGGTTGCGCTGCTTGGTTTTATTGGCGAAGCGTAATCAGGGTGTAAACTTTCCAAGAAAAATATAGAAGATCAAGAAAGTAAAAAAAACTTTAAATATAAATAGATAGAAAAATATAGACGTTTATAGTAAACCCGAGTCGGGTATTCGTAATCAGTGGAGCATCCGCTCAGCTCGGATCGTCAGTTGTGATTACGGACTACTTGAAGTTGAAGAAATAAATCTCTTCTGTTTTTCCATATAATCTTTTAATAAAGGATTGATCAACTGATAATAACCGCCACTATCTTTAAAAATGTAATCATTGTCAATTAAAGAGTTGACCGCTTTAATAACTGCTCTTGGGGTAACATTCAGACTATTCGCTACTTTTTTACTGCCAGGTTGATCAATTTTTTCTTCCAGTATTAATAGCAAAAAAGCCCTTTGAGTAGTGCTGAGTGAAATCAATGCCTGTGATAAAAGATGGGTCTCTTCTTGAAGGCAGTGCTGCCAACATAGTTTAACCGTGCGACTGTCTGGTAATTTAGAGATATTCCATAGCTTGCTGCATAGAAGGTTTAGGTAATAAGGATGATTTTGCGACAATTCAAAAATCGACCCTAAGGCATTTTCGGATAAAAAATTTTGCCAATGTTTTTGAGCTAATTTTTGTAAATGTTTAACATAATCATTTTTTGAAATCCGCTCCAAAAATATTTTTTCACACAGTTGAAAAAAAGGTCTTTTCCTGTCATCAAACATCATGAGTAATAATTTCCGGTTACTCCCTGAAAAAATCAATGTCACCCTTTCTAATTCTTGCGCAACACTTCTCAGGGATGCCTCTATCGTCTGATGTTGAGGTAAAGTAGCAATTTGCTGAAATTCATCGATAAAAATCACCGCTCGCTTTTTGGTTTTCTTGGCCATCAAATCTAGTGATAACAGTGCCTCTCTGATATTTGTTAATGGATTCTCTTTTCTTTGGTAAGTCAATTCAATTCTGGGACCTGTTTCTTCATCCAGAATCAATTTCGGCTTGAAGCTGCTCAGTAATTGTTTGGCTATTTCATAAGCCTTTTTATAGGAGGGCTGTAATTGAGTAAGCAACCGTTGTATGGCAAACAAAATGTAATCTCGAACAGATTCCTCAGTCACCACCAGTGACAAATCAATTTTTTCATAAGGTATCCGAGAATCCTCCAACACTTTACAGACGAGACTGGTTTTCCCGTAACGTCTGGGCGAGCTAATTAAAGTATGTCTACATTTTTTAATATTGTTTTGTAACTGTTTCCTTTCGCCAAACCGATTACAAAACGCATCCCCTTTTGCCAGTCCTAATGGGAAAAAGTCCTGCATAATATGCTCTCCAAATAAAGTACCTAATGGTATAATACCATAAGGTATAATACAGTCAAGTCAATGCCTGAGTTTCATTCATCACTCCGCAAAGCTCTATACCTATAAGCAATATCTTATCAGTAAAAATGATCATTTTAAAATTAACTCTCGCAATTGTTCCACGGTATCAATGCCCAATTTTTTAAACCCGGTGGATTTGAGATTGGATACGGTGCGAATACTCAAGTGAGTCATCGCCGCGATGTCTTCGCCGGTCTTTCCTCGCGCCCACAAGAGTAATATTCGGTACTCGCGATCTGTCAAGGTATGAATGGCTGGCGCAGTCCGTTTTTCATGCAACTGTAGCCATTCTAAGCCCATATCGGGTTGCAAATAGGTTTTACCGCTGTGGATAGTTTCAATGGCTTCACGTAATGGATAGACAGAACTTTTCGTTAAAAACCCTTTGACGGCAGTGCGCATCAGGCGGCTCAGTAAATTGAAATCATGGGGAGAAAGCAAGCACACCATCGGCATTTGCGGAAAATACGCCGCCGCAAAATCACAGAGAGTCAACGCTGCACCATCCGGCAGATCGGCGCTTAACAGCACCATATCCGGTTGCTTTTGCCGGATCAGACGCTGGCCGGATACCCCATCAGACGCTTCACCAATCACCTCAATGCCCGAATCAGCCAGACAGTTTTTTAATCCCAAGCGGAATATGGCGCTTTCATCAATCAAAGCCACTTTAATCGTCATGCTGATCTCCCACTAAACTTTTTTCTTTAACGGGTGGACTAGCCTCTAAATCATCGTCTTTACGCAGTAATTTCCCCTCACTGAGCTGCAAAATCTGCTGAACGGATAATGCCTGGGATGGCAATCGGTGATTCGTCCCGTTTTTGTAAACCAATGCCGCCTGGGTCAGGTCGCCTAACAATACCGGCTTTTGCGACCACTCATAACCGGCGGCGGCATTGGCCGTATCCGGGATGCCGGTGAGTTGGCGCGGATATTTTTTCAACGGACGTAGCCGATAACAGGCATACAGCCGTTCAAATTCTCGCTGTTGAAAATTGAGTTCCCGCTCGGTCAGACGACACAGGCGAATCCAGCCGCCCAGATCGGCAATCACTGCATGGATGATGGGGTCATCAAAAACCACCGTTTTGGATGCTCCTACCTGGCGCATGCCTTTGGTGACTTTCACCCACGCCAGCAGGGATTGTTCGCTTTCCTTGCCGTGGAAGGCGGCAATGATTTCCCCCGGTTTTGGCATGAACCGGTGTCCTTCTGGGCTGGCGCAATAGCCGATGATGGCCTGTTCAATTTGGCTAATGGGATAACCTTTCAGCAGTCGCCAGTAGTTTTCCAGGTCTTGCGCTGAAATGTCCGTGATGAAGGTCTGCGCTAATCCCGCCATCAGTTCGGCAAACCGTTTCTTGTCGGTGTCTTCCATGGGCTATGCCTCCCTCGGGGGTTGAGTATTCAACCAGGCTTGCGCCGCCTGGGTGTTGTGGTGCAGGCGTTGTTCCGCTTTGCCGGAGGGTCGGGGTGGTGAGAGAGCGTTCTGCATGAACCGGTCGATTTGGTCAGCGGAGCGGAAAATCACATGCAGACCGTCGTAACGTTCCCCTCGCTCGTTACAGCCCTGATTGTGCGGGGTGACACTGCAACCGGTGATGGCCTGACAACAATCCTCCACGCTGTAACCCATCCGCAAGGCACTGCGAATCCACTTGTCGCGGCTGCTATCCAGCCTGGCTTGTGGGTGCTGCATCGTCTGCTGCCAGTGTGTAAAAATTTTTAACACGTCTTCTTTTGCGACTGGACAATGTATGGGATTTTTAATTACTCCGGTTTTAACTCTTTCCTTTCCCTTCCTTTCCTTTCCATTAAGTGCCTCACGGGTAGGGCACGTGTGATTCACCCGTGCAGGTTCGCGTGATTCACGTGTGGTTTTTGATGATCGTACCGACGGAGAATCCGATAAATCAGGGGATACCGATTCGTCAGGTAATGATTTCTGAGTCGGTAATTCTGAATTTTCAGTGAATTCAGGCGGCACATGATCTTCACCCGTGATGTGCATGTCCAGTTCTGGATTGATCGGTAACAGCGTTTCGTGGGACAAGCGAGCATGGACGGTCAACATGGATTGGGTGATCGTGCCTTTTAATAGGCGACCTTCCTGAATATCCGGTAATTTACTGTCCGCTTCTTTGCCATTGAAGTACTGATGAGTTCCCCAACTCGGAATACAACCGTAAACCAGCCCATTGACTTCATACGCCCGTATAAAACCGCTTTCAATTAACGCATTGAGGACATCATCCATATTGACGTCATCATAAGGTAAGATATCGACTTTTAAGCGGCGGGGCTGCCATAAAAACCGGCCACGGCGATCACAGCAGGTAAACAACCCGACAAAAGCGATGCGCAATGGCATCTGGTATTTTTCCTCGGCTTCAAATAACGCCAGATGCCGAAATAATTCGGGTTTAACGGTTCTGATTCGATTCATTCATCATCTCCTTAATTTCAATTCATCAAATTTTGTTTAAAAATGTCTATTTTTAAGCCTAAAATTGGCTTGACTTCTCATTTTGAACTATAGTTACCGCAAATTTCGGCGATGTATCGTAAAAAATAGAAAGATATTGGCTATGGAATGGCCATTTTTCGCTTAAACTTATCGTCACTTCTACATTCATAGCAGGATGCTCCTCGAATAATAACTTCCCTTCTGTTGAACTGTGTTCAACAGAAGGGATGCTTTTGACTTATTTTTTTAAAAACAGGGGGAGCTAACTTTTTTTCATTTTCCCACCTATTTTGATGCCAAAAATCAGCATTGAAGGATTCCCAGCCTACTTAAAAAACTTCCTGCAAATGCAGGAAATTTTTTAGGTAGCATAAAAAATCAAAGGGGAGCTTTGATAGGAATCCTCAAACGGATGATGGAATGACCAATATCTATTTTTTATGGGTAGCTATTAAAATTTGCGGAAGCCGCAATCGGCTCTCGGAGCTTACGGGTATTGACGTAGACCGTATCTCCGAATGGCTTAGCGGATCGCGAGCTATTACCCTGAAAAATGCGATGAAAATAGAAAAAGCGACGAATTGGAGAGTGACCAGAGATCAATTAGTTTCAGACAGAGATAGGCATATATAGCCACCTTAAAAGCTGAAGTTGAAATCCTCAAACGCAGCCAGCCTCCACTGACCTTTATACAGCAAGTAGAACTCGGTTTAGCCCATGAAGCGGCTTTAGGATGCCGAAAAGGGGCTAGAACTGATCTTTCACTTAGGGAAAATTTTCCCGAAGTGATCATTAATCTTGATAATATTTTAGACAAAAAACTGGTATTACGAGGCCGAACGGAAGAGATAGCGGCTAAATTGGTTGGTTTGGGTAACTATAAAACTTATTTTGATAACTACAAAACTTATCAGCAAGCTAAAAAAATAGTGAAAAATGGAGTGCCTGAATTACCAGAGGCAGTCGATAAAGGACTGTCTATCTTTCGGGCCTTTAAAATGAGCGAATTTCCCCTGGAGAAACAACGTTATTTTTTAAGCTTAGTTGAGCCTTTGATGATCAAAGTGTTAAATGAAGCTATTGCTCAGAGAGGGGCCGATAAATGGGAGCAAATCAATAGCTCAAATGGCCATGCCAAAAACAGTACAGAAGAAAAACCTTGCTCACGTTGTGAATCCTTAGCCATGTTAGCCTTATTCCAAGCTGGTTTATTCCAGGAAAGAAAAAGAAAGGAAATAGTTGATGTACAAAATAAAAACACTGAAGCCCAAATAGTTTCACAGAATACGATTTAAAAAATGAGAGGAGGCGATCAAAATGATTTATCAATACTTAATCAGGTGTCATCACGCTGATTACTTGTTAAAATGGGGGTAAATTAAAAATGAAATGGGTCAAATTGAGGAAATATTGCGACGACTCAGGTGATACAGCCAATGCTGTCCATGCGAAGCGCAAACGTGGGTTATGGCTGGATGGTTTACATTGTAAGGTTGGGCCAGATGGCAATTTATGGATAAATTTAATTGAGGTTGAAAAATGGGTAGAAAACGGCAATCGGGCAGTGCTGCCAAAACTCCGCCAGGAGTAGAGGCAAGGTATGGGAAAACGGGTAATACTCTACGTATTACTTTTTATTATCGAAACGTCCAATGTCGCGAAATGCTTAAGCTTGAAGCTACTGCGTCTAACATTAAATATGCTGAGCGGTTACGCGGCGAGATTATGAACGCTATTGCGCGAGGTACTTTCTCTTACGCCGATTATTTTCCGAATTCCAGATTGGCGAGGCGATTTGGTCATGTGCGAACCAATGTGACTGTGGGTGAATTATTAAATGAATTTCTTGAGCAGACAAAAGCAACCTGCGAATGGAGTACCTATCTAGGGTATAAAAAAATTTGCGATATGCATCTAATCCCGAATTTTGGCACTATTGCCATTCAGGATTTAAAACCAACCGTTATTCGTCAATGGGTGCGTGGTCTCAAGGTCACTTCAAAAACAGTGAGTAATATTTTAATACCCTTGCGTGCAGTCATAGATCAAGCACTGAATGATGACTCTATCAAAAGTAATCCGCTCGATAAAATTGTGATTGCAAAATTATTGTGTAAGGCAAGCAGTAAGAGTGATTTTAAAGTAGACCCATTTGATAAGAATGAAATACAAGCCATTGTGAACGCAGCCCATGATGAGCAAATTAAGCATCTTTTTCAATTTGCTTTTTTTACAGGATTGCGCACTTCTGAATTGATTGCGCTGGAATGGGATGATATTGATTGGATTAATGGCGTTGTTCATGTGGTGAGAGCTGTCGTTAAAAAGCGGGTAAAAGGAACTAAAACAGAGGCGGGGGAGCGTGATGTTTTACTGTTGCCGCCAGCCTTAGCGGCCTTAAAAGGCCAAAAACCGTACACATTTATGATCGGTAAACGAGTCTTTCATAATCCGCGCACCAGTCAGCCTTGGGAGACTGATCATCAAATACGCAGAACTGCCTGGATATATGCGCTCAAGAAAGCAGGCGTTCGATATCGGAATCCTTATCAGACTCGGCATACTTATGCATCCATGATGTTGTCGGGGGGTGAGAACATGATGTGGGTAGCCACCCAAATGGGTCATACCGACATTCAGATGGTGATGAAGACCTATGGTAAATGGATTCCTGATACCCGGGTTAAAAGGGGCTATTTGCCCGTGAATAATTGGGGGGCAATTTACGCGAATAAACCCAAAATAAACCCAAAAGGGGGTAATGATGAAATTTTGTCTTTAATATCAAATAGTTATATCGTGGAGGCGGCGACTACTGAACCGTTGATGTTACATATTGATAATAAAGGATTTTATTTTTAATGTCAGGTTCACTTGCCCCCAAAGTTGCCCCCATAAGTAGTAGCTTTATCCACAATTAAATACCATTTTGAGCCAATATTATAGGCTTGATTAAGTTAAGCCAGTTACAGATTTATTAAAATACTGCGGACATTTTGACAATTTCTTGTTTAAGTTAGTTTTTATTTTTAACTTCAATATCTGCAAGTATTATTTTTTATTGATACCTTTTTGATTAAGTGTACTTGAAAACTCGAAGCCCCGGACAATTCCGATCGTTACCGGTAAATTATCCTTTTGCTGACAGGAAATACGATGGAGCAAACTGAATTGAAATTCTGTATGATTTATATGTTTCGATTGGTTATTTTCCCTTGAAACGATTTTCGACCACACTCAATCCGTGTTTGCAGCCAGGCTTCGATTTCAGCTTCAATCCAGCCGACAGCTCTGCCACCGCCCAGATCAATGGGGCGGGGAAACGAGCCTTCGGCAATACGGGCATAAATGGTTGAACGGGAAAGTCCGGTGCGGTCTTCCACCTGTTTGCGTCGAAGTATCCTCAGCATATTTGGTTTTTCTTGATTCATTATTTTCTCCTATTGGAATTAACACTAAGGGCATTATTGGAAATAATAGTGCTCGTCATCAGAAATACATTCCCACTGCAACCGACAGACTTCCTGGTCGCATAAACCGTATTCATTTTCATTGCGATGAAAACCGATGCCGGTTTTGCCAATCAATACGAGTGTCAGGGCCGACTTCACGATTAAATCGCTTACGATTCATACAGCAATAAAATGGACATCTTTTGGCCTCAGAATGATAAGTACTATATTTATTTTTCCAATAATTTATGTATATTGAAATTAATTAATAATTTTTAAATCATAAATGTATTTTTATATTGTGAAATATACATTTAATGTTGCTTAAAATTTAACCGAGAGCCATTGGGTCAATATTCCATGGAACGGGATACCCCACTGCCAGCATCTGAAAAAAACTTGGGATGATGTTTGCTCTAAGCAGTTCAACAATAGCAATGCGAGTTGACGATATCGTAACTAAAAATTTGGTCGCCAAAGCGACCGAATTATTGAATAGCATGGAAGGAAGAAAAAGGAAATTTTTTATTCAGGGCTGTGAATCAGGATCATGCATCAATATTGGTTACAAGTGGCTATCAATCTCTGCGGTTCTCGCAAAGAACTTGCGCGCCGCATAGGCGTCAAGCGAGGGCGGATAACGGCTTGGTTGAATCATACTAAAGGAATTAGCCTGGAGAATGCGATAAAAATCGAAAAGGCCGTGGAAGGTAAAGTACATCGGCTTCAGTTAGTCCCTCATCTTGATAGAAAAGTCAAACAGCAGTTACAAGCAGAAAAACCAATAAACTCACCGCGTATTTTACAAGAGAAGGTCGCGTTGGGTCTTGCTTGCGAACAAGCTTTGGGTGACCGGAATGGTACTAATGGTGCTAGAAAATCTCTTCCACCTTGTGAAAATTTTCACAAGGTGGCAGGAATTTTCGAAGAATTTCAGCTGCAGGAGTGCAAGGGTCGAAGTGATGCATTCGCTGCTAAACAGGCTGGTTTTGGCAATTATCGCACTTACCGAGATGCCAAGCGAATTGTCGAGTCTGGAATTCCTGCGCTAATTGCCGCCGTTGATCAAGATCATTTATCAATTTCCTGTGCAGCCAAAATTGCCCAATATCCTGAGGGAAAGCAACTTTATTTTTTAGAGCTTACTCGCAAGGCGCTGATCCAGGAATTAAAAGAAATCAGCATCAAAAAATCTTCCATTAAAAATACTAATAAAAATACTAAAAATCTAAATCAAAATATGCCGTGTTCATCTTGTTTATTTGTTACGACATGGATGGTTTTTTTAAATTTTTTCAAGTTTCGTTATTTAAATCAAGAAGGGGTCTGTCATGAGTAAAATCAGAACGGTGAAGCCAGAATTGTTTCGGCACGAGCAATTATTCGAAGCGGAGCAAAACAGTGAATTTCCGTTACGATTAATATTTATCGGATTATTTACCGTGGCTGATGCCGCAGGGCGCTTTCGTTGGCGACCTCGGCAACTCAAACTGGATATCTTGCCTTATGATGATATTAATTTTAGTGCGGCTCTTTCTGCATTAGCGGAATTTGGTTTTGTCCAACGTTATGAATGCCAGGGTGAATGTTATGGGTACATTCCTAGTTGGCGCAAACATCAGAGTATTAATCAGCGCGAGCCGGAAAGTGTTCTACCTGATCCGCAGCGTGGTACTGCTATGCATGCGCCGACCTTATCGATACAAACATATTCTGAGCGGAATATGTCTGCATATGTCGCACAGCGTACTGCACATGCTGATCTCAACATAGCTTCATCTCAACTCAGTACTGCTGAAAGCTCGGCAAATATAGTAAAGAGTGAGTTAAACAGCTCATCCAATTCTCTTATTGGAGCAATTGAACCAAAAGCAGCGCCCTTGTTGGTAGAGACTCCCAGTATGACGACCCCGATGCCGAACAATACGGCGCACATGCCAGACACAGCGACGCATATGCATAGCCTGGCAGCGTATATTCCTGCATCGTTGGAAATGGAAATGGAAATGGAAATGGAAGTGGAAGAGGAAGTGGAACTGGAAAAGGAAATGGAAGGGAAATGGAAAAAAAGTACACCCCCACACCTTCGTGCAGTTCCCGATCCGGTGATGTTGGTTTTTGAACATTGGCAGCGAGTGATGGACCACCCCAAAGCGGTGCTGGATAAACAACGCCGTCGATTTATTCGCCTAGCGCTGGACAAGGGTTACAGTGTTGACGACTTGTGCCAAGCAATTACCGGCTGTAGCTTTACTCCGCACAATCGTGGTCATAACGATCGAGGTGAACGCTACGATGGTTTACACCTGATTTTGCGTTCAGCGGATCAAATCGATCGCTTTATTCGTAATTCCAAACAGCCGCCAAAGCTGTTGAACAAAGCTGAACAGCGATTGCAGGGTAATGTTCAAGCCGCCCAAACTTGGTTGCAAAAGGAGGAGGGTGAAAGTGAACACAGCAGATAAGGTGCGCTTTGCTAAATTAATCACGGGTTTGGCGCAAACTTTTCAAACGCCGATCAGCAGTGGTGATTTAGAAAATTACTGGCAGTTACTCAAGGTCTTTCCGCTGAAGGCGGTGGAACAAGCGATTATAGCGTATTGCCGCAGTCCGGATGCACATCAAATTTTTACCCAAGCCGGGCGAATTAGTGGCCCTGGTGCAAGGCGACAGTGTGGGCCAAGCCCTGCTAGCATGGACGAAAATTTTGCGCGCCATACAGAGTGTAGGGGCTTATCGAAGCGTAATATTTGACGATCCGCTGATACAAGCGGTGATTGGGGACATGGGTGGATGGCAGCGTTTATGCGCGATGCGAGTTCAAGATCAGCCATTTCAGGCAAAAGAATTTGAGAAGCGCTACACACATTACCTAGCGCGTCCGCCAATAGCTTATCCAAAACAGCTGATTGGCATTATCGATGCGGTCAATGCGGCGCGCGGTCATGATCAAGCTTCATCACCCATCCTGATTGGTGATGAAAAACGAGCGTTACAGGTATTAAAAGGCGGGCAAGACGGCCATCAATTATTGAGTTTTAAGCCATTATCGCTCAAGCAATCGGCAAAATTACTATCAACTCAACAATCTAAAGATGAGGATCCATTATGATTACTATTTTGTTGATCGATGATAATCGGATGTTTCGTTGTGGATTAGAAAAAATACTATCTGGCCATGAGATCGTCATTATTGGCGAGGCCTATACCGGTGCGCAGGGTATGGTGTGTATCCAGCGCCACCAGCAAAAAACCCTTAAACAACCCGATCTGATCTTGCTGAATATGCAGTTACCCGATATGCCAGGAGAAAAGCTATGCCGTTATTTTCATCGCCATAGGCCAACTATTCCGTTAATTTTTTTGATGAATACGGTGCATTGGCCAACCCTCAGTCGCTTACTGGTTTCGTCTGCACGTGGGTTTTTAACCAAAGAATCTTGTTTTTGGTGTCCGGATGCAATTAAAACCGTGTTGACTGGAAAAACTTATTTGCAACCCGATCTAGCATTGGAGTTATTGCAGTATCGCAGTTGTTCGCCACTGCCCCGGTTAGAGGAATTATCTGCCCGAGAGTATGAAGTTTTGTTCATGCTAGCTAAAGGTAAAACCTATGATGAAATTGCATCATCGATGCCGATCAGTATCAAAACGATTTATAACATCAAGACGCGAGCTTTTAAAAAATTAGCCATTGAAACTCATGCTCAGCTGAGGGGGCTGATGTAATGGTAGAATGAATTTATTCTTAATTATAAAAACCGTTATAAAAGGTCGATGCTAAACTTTACTTTCAGAAAAAATAAGCATTAATTTGGCAAATATGCGATGTCATGGATAAAGATAAATAAGAGGATTAAGCCGCTAAAATATTTAACTTTTCACGAACAAGCTTACTATGCTTGTAAGTACAGATAGATGGGGAGATAACTAATTATTTTAGTGCGTAGAATTTAACCTTATTGCCTGAAAAATAAAAAGGGATAGAACAAAATCTTTAAATTAGACTGTTTTCGTATGGAATGTCAGTAATTACCTCAATTCCCCATATGTCTTCGTGTCTTCTCGACGCCGGAGCACTGGGTTATATAATTATATAATCAAGAATTCATCGTTTGATGAGTTAATGCTGGCGATTAAAACTATTTATATAGGTTAATATTTATCAACTTCGCGATTTCACAAAAAATAGGAATTGCAAAATTTTCCAGAAAAACAGGTTAATTTTCTAATCTTTAACCATGAACTTGAAGTTATGAACATAGTCGTTAATGGCGTTGAGGTCAAAAAATTCATGTCAGTGACAGAACAACCCACCCCTATCGTTCCAGAATTTTGCAGAAATGCAGGTCAAAAATGATTTAGAATTAATCGTCAAAACACTTCGAAATAACATAATAAAAATAGACGAAATAAATTTCAATTAGCACCCTTCTATATTTATTTTTAAGATAATCTCTATAGAGAGATAAATAGCTCCATTTATAAAATTAGGTTGAGCATCAATTTTTAATTTTAAGTATTTTTCTCTATTTTATCTTTTATGAAATTTTGCAATGCATTTTCTCGGTATTTTTTTTCTTTCCAGGCAATCCATTGATAAATTACAAATAAAAGTAAGGAAAATATTATAAATATTATTAGATTAGATAAAGAGGTATGTTGAGCTGACAAAACCACAGACCACATAATAACCAACAAGCCTATGGCAATCAAATAAGCTATCCTTGTTAGAGTTTGATTAATTTCAAGTAGCATAATGGCATTAGTTGAATCATATACCACTCCAACTCTTTTATCATTATCCATCTTACCTCCTCAGATAATTAATTAATGCCAATTAATCATGCCAGAATGTCTTTACATAAAAAATTTATGCTATGCTTTCTGCATTAATTAATTTGTTGTTTTGAGTCTTTTAAATTGTAGAAGACTTTCTGGGATTTATCGAATTCCTCAATTAGGAATTGATAATATTCATTCAATTAGCGGTCTATAGTGAATTACACGCAGCTCAAATTTTAAATATCCTGAGGAATAATGAATTCTTTTTTCAGTTATTGTGTAATAAAAGAGCTGCCTGAGGGCCATGAGGTTTATGAGTTTTTTCAGAAAAAAGTATAACTCTCCTATACCCTTAATTGCCTGATGAATGATCATCTTTATGGATATTTTTTGATAACTCTTTTTGCAAGGCTAGTAAAATTTCCTGTTGCTTTTGTATTTCCACTTGCATTGATAGAAGATCGGTTAGCGGTATTGAGGGCAAAGCTAGTTCGAATATTTTCTCTTTGAAATGAACTACTTTTGCAGTGATATTGTAGGTCAGTAGAGATATCAGGGTTGACATCAACATGGCAAGGCCCATCATCATCCAAAATCCTTCCATTGTGGAGCGTTGTAGTGCAATGTTCATCCCGGTCAGAAGAAGGAGGGTAAAAAAGCCAGCTCCGACCATGAATCCAGTTGCAGTGATCACATCGGCGGCGTTCAAAAGAATGGAAAGAAATCGACGTTCTTGGCCAGAATTGGTTGGGGAAATCTTCTGGTCTGGAGTGAAAGGTTCTTTCATGTCTGCCATAGTCGTCGCCTTGTGAATTATTAATAAATTTAATATTAATTATAACGCACAGAGTTGAAATGGTCAAATAATAATCAAGTCGATGGGCTTTAAATCCCCTGAAGCCGTCCCCAGACAACAATAACTTGTATGGTTAAGATTTGAATGGTTTGAAAATGATTTTTTGATCTGCATTTAATATGCTTAAACTGCAAATTCTGGGAAATGACTTACCGATTGGTGGGGTGAGATTAGGAGCCGCACTATTATGTATTGCAGAAACGATTAAAAATAGTGGGAGCTTGGTGGAAGATAGACAACATCAATCACATGATTAATCTTCGTGTTTACCGGACAAATCATGGATGGGTAGGATTACTGGATTCTCAGATTATAGTTTTACTATAGTTTTAATTAACTCGTGCGGAATGTGAGTTGAAGCTGACGGACTGCCTCTGATACGCTATGATCTTCATACAGTAACAGCTGCGCTTTATTCAGAACTTCCAGCATAAAACCGCTGCATAATATCCTTTTTTGAATTTATAAAGTGCAGAATGGGGACTTTCTTCAAGATATTTCTTTACACTGTGCTTTATTCTGACGTCAAACGCTTCCTCAAAGTCAAGTAAAATTTTAGAGTAATCGCCGGAGATTTTTCCATAGATTTATTAAAACAAATCAACCCCTTGTGCAGTTTTTTTCAGATTTTTCTGTCTATAACTTAGCCTATTTACTTTAATGATGGAAGAATAATGAACAACTCGATCTAAAGTAGCGGAGGCTAAAATATTTCAGCAAAAATATCTCCCCATTGCTCAAAGGATTTATTAGTCGTCATCATGATTGAACCGTTTTCATAACGGCGAGAGATAATTTCAAAAAAATCATCCGCACTGTGGCTAGGAACTTTTTTAAATCCCAGCTCATTGATAATTAATAAATCGGGAGCTAAATAAAAATTTAATTTCTTATGCTAAAAATTGACAGTAACTTTCAAAGTTGATATAGTCATTCTTACAAAGTTTTTGAGAATAGAATGTAAAAATGGATATGTTATTTACAAAGCCAGATTTCACAAGAGTAAGAAAACTGATTAATACAGTTGATTTAAGTTCAACAATTAACAGACTTGTTAAGGTTCATCATTGGAAAAAATCATTAGCTTTAAAAGCAGTTCAGCAATATCGCAATTATCTTTTTTTGAAATTCAAATATAACAACACGCATTCGCTACCTCCATCCTTAGATATTGATGAGGTCTGGCATGCTCATATTTTGCATACTGAAGAATATGCCGAATTTTGTCAGAATGTCTTTGGCTTTTTTTTACACCATCAACCTCACCATGGCAAAGACAATCAGTTAACAGATGCCGATATCGCTAAATCTTTTGAACAAGAAACCCAGAAATTATATTATTTAGAATTTGGAGAATATATCGAGGCAGTGATGCCCTTGTCATTCAATGTGATCTTAAAGAGATTAGTTGCGTTCATTAAAATCAATAAAAACATGATCGCTACAACTGAAAAGCTTTAGATTTTAGAAAAGAGGAAAAAATAATGATGCTATTTGGAATATGGGCTATATCATTTGGAATTTCAATTTATATGATATATGGCACAAGCTTTAAAAATTTTGACTGCGATGATTAAAATTGATTTTTTTACAAGTTTTAGCTTTGTCTATCAGAGCTAGAAAAGGAGACTCATCTGTGATGAGTTAGTATTAACATCTCAAAGGAGAAGGCAATGAAAAAGCTATTAAAATTCTTAAAAAAAGCGCAATTTGCTCATTGTATGTAATTAAGTAAAGCCATGCTCTCTTTAAAATTCATGAATTTTGACTTTATTTGAAAGCATGGGTCTGGCATGCTCATATTTTGCATACGGAAGAATATGCCGAATTTTGTCAGAATGTCTTTGGCTTTTTTTTACATCATCACCCTCATCAAGGCAAAGACAATCAGTTAACTGATACCGATATTGCCAAAGCCTTTGAACAAGAAACCCAGAAATTATATTATTTAGAATTTGGAGAATATATCGAGGCAGTGGTGCCCTTGTCATTAAATGTGATCTTAAAGAGATTGGTTGCGTTCATTAAAATCAATAAAAACATGATCGTTACAACTGAAAAGCTTTAGTTTTTGGAAAAGAGGAAAAAATAATGATGCTATTTGGAATATGGGCTATATCATTTGGAATTTCAATTTATATGATATATGGCACAAGCTTTAAAAATTTTGACTACGATGATGAAAATTAATTTTTCTACAAGTTTTAGCTTTGTCTATCAAAGCTAGGAAAAGGAGGCTCATCTGCGATGAGTTAGTTAGTATGAACCTCATATCAAAGGAGAAAGGCAATGAAGAAGTTACTGAAATTCTTGAAGAAAGCCAAGTCCGCTTATTGTTTTTAAGATTTCACTTATAAGCCACATTATTTTTCCTGTATGGAAAATAAATGTGGCTTATAAACCCATAATCAGTCGTAATCAATGGAATTTATATTGCCGAACAACTTCTTTAAGGCCTCCCCACAAACACCGAAGAGTATGCAATTATAGTAAACACAGCTGATAATTCTTGCGGCAATATATTATCATTTGTTTATCAAGGTCTCTTGATAACGGTCAGTTAAAACATGCTTGTCAATTTACTTTCAAAATCACAGATAAAAACGGCCAGAATACATCTTCTGCAAAAGCTTGGAATTATAATTTTATTTGTACTAGACAGATTCTGAAATATCAGATGGTAACGTTTTGTTTACGATGGAGCATAATTAATTTTTAATTATTGATTCAGTGGTTAAAACCTTATCCACTAAATCAGATTTTTATATATGAATTATAAGAAGGATGCTGAGATAGATGGTAAAATATTTTTTCTAATCAGTATTAGAAAAGTCCCATCAATCCAATAAGCTTTCAATGGCTAACTTTTTAAAAGCTTGCGTTTTGATATTATAAACTGTTTTAATATTGATCGGTATCAATTTACGATTTGATCATAAATTTTCTGCCTATTCGGTGTTATCACAAAAATGATAATGTTCCCCTTAAGACCAAAATAAAAGAGTCCTTCATTGTACAATAAAACCACCTATAAAACTGTTAAAAATTGTGAGGTGGTGACAATGGGGGACTGGCTCATTATGAGTAAAAAAGAGCTCTAATGCAAAGTAAGTTGATAGTAATTTTCAAAGTTGATATAGTCATTGCTAATAAATTTTTTGGAAATAAGAAATTCTCATTAAATATCTATCACTAATATTAAAAATACTGTATCCTTGAGCCAATTAAAATTAATGAGTTGAAGGTTATGATAAGGATATTTTTAACGCCCCAAGAAAAAACAGCATTAACGCAACTGAGGCTACATCGTAAATCGAGCATAGGAGAACGTGCTTATTATGTTTTATTAGCTGCTGATGGTAAATCTCCCCCTGAAATAGCAGAGTATTTGAAGCGAAGTGTCATAACCATTCGTTTATGGCTTGGCCGCTATCTGAATCAAGGAATGACTGGTTTAAAAACTAAAAAACAACCTGGCCGACCAGCAAAAAAAGCCCTCGTCATTGAAGAAAGCCTTAAAGAATTACTGAGTCATTCGCCAAAAGATTATGGATATCAAGAAGCGGGATGGCAAGTTAACATCTTGCGAGATTGGTTTTCAAAACAAGGTTGTATTGCGTGCGATAATACGATAGTTAAATCTCTCAACAAATTAGGTTTTGTGTATAAACGGTTTTCAAAAACGTTACCTAAAAATACACTATCAAGCTCGGAGAAAAACGACAAGATAGAAAATATGGTGGAAGCAATAAAAAATTATCCTCCAAAGGAAACTGAGATATTGTTTGTAGATGAATCTCACTTTTCAAATCAACCTTATGTCAGTCGGGGCTGGTTTAGACGTGGTGAAAAAAAATGGTAAACACTGTAAAAACAGGCTAAGCAAAACGATTTTTGGTGCATTAAGTCTACGAAAGAACCGCTTTTATTGGAAACAGTCAGATAGGGGTAACAGTATTCAATTTATTCAGTTTCTGCATCAACTTCATCAGGCCAATCCCTCTAAAAGTTTGATTATTATTTTGGACAATGGTTCTATTCATCAAAGTAAAAAAGTACAGTCATTCGTTAAAAAACATGATTGGGTAAAATTGTTTTTTCTGCCGCCGTATTCGCCAGAATACAATCCAATCGAACGTTTTTGGCAATGGTTGAAGCAAAAAGTATACGGTTCAAAATCATTTATCCGTATAGAGGATTTGATTGAGCAGTTGCGAAAATTAATATGGCATTACCACGAAGGGAATACGATTTCAAAAATCAATTTTAATTATGAAGCCTACGCCAGATTACTATAGATATTTAATGCGGACTGCTTAGAGTGTAAAAATGGATATGTTACTTACAGAGCCAGATTTCGCTAAAATAAAAAAACTAATTAATGCGGTAGATTTAAGTTCAACAATTAACAGACTTGTTAAGGTTCATCATTGGAAAAACTCATTGGCTTTAAAAGCAGTTCAACAATATCGTAATTATCTTTTTCTAAAGAAGAAATATGGTAAGACCTATTCTTTACCACCTTCTTACGATATTGATGAAGTATGGCATGCCCATATTTTACATACTGAAGACTACTATACTTTTTGCAAAGAAGTGTTTGGAGATTTTTTACATCACCATCCACATCACGGTAAAAATAACAGCATTACCGATCAAGAAATCGCAGAAGGTTTTAAAAAGACACAAGAGCTATATTACACAGAGTTTGGTGAATATATTTATGCAGTTAAACCCATACCTTTCAAAATTAGATTGAAAAGATTATTTATGAATTCTTCAGGCACTGCCTGAGAAATGGGGAAGCTAATCAGTCTAAATTCAGGTTGATTTACTTTGTATTTTTTGATAAGGGAGACAAAAATGAAGTTATTAAAAACTTTATTCGAAAAACAAAAAGCAATTCCAGCTTGGTGTAATTAATGGGGAAAAAGGACACAGGATTGGGTTATATTCTTGTGTCCTTATTTTGATAATGTT
>CAWFUJ010000011.1:0-47951 GCA_963818985.1 uncultured Pseudomonadota bacterium
ACCCAACGACGTGTATCGACCGTCCGACACGAATCACCGCAGATCAGAACGCAATTCATGGCCACGATGCCGGCCTCGGCGCACGGCGCAAACTGGTCCAATCGGACTACTAATCAGAGCCTTGGAAATTCGGATCTTGCCGAGCATTCTCTGAATGTCGGTTTAGCGGCTATTAAGCGAATTCCGCGTATTCAGTAGTTGAACGGCGCAGAGATCGGCGGACTTCGCGGCCACCAACGCAGCCCGATACCTCTGCTCGGCCACGCTCAACTCCCTCATCAAGGGGAGTGTCAAACATCAGCCGAAGTCACACAGCTCTGACGTGGGGCGGGCGGGGCTCGAACCCGCGACCTACGGATTATGAGTCCGCGGCTCTAACCAACTGAGCTACCGCCCCTGACAGCAAGTTTCGGCCAACTGCGGCAGAAACTTCGGCACCACATTAGCGCCCGCATAGTTCCTCCACCTCAGGCGAGCCTTCGCTTACTTGTTTGTAACCGGCTTATACACATATATTTACTGCAACCGGCATACACACATAAATCGGAGGCGACGTGGCCACCACCCTGACCCAGCAGCAGCTCTTGCTCGAGCTCGAGCCCGTGGCGGAGCGACTGATGAACCGCCACATCTCGATGTTCAAAAACTGGAATCCACACGACTTCATCCCGTGGGCCGAAGGCAAGAACTTCACGACGCTGGGCGGCCAAGACTGGGAGCCCGAGCAGTGCGGACTCTCCGACGTCGCTCGAGTAGCCATGGTGCAGAACCTGTTGACCAAGGACAACCTGCCGTCGTATCACCGCGAAATCGCCATGAATTTCGGCATGGACGGCGCCTGGGGCCAGTGGGTGAACCGCTGGACCGCCGAGGAGAACCGGCACAGCACCGCGCTGCGCGACTACCTGGTGGTGACCCGCTCAGTCGACCCGTTCGATCTGGAGAGACTCCGGATGGAGCAGGTCACGAGAGGCTTCAGTCCAGGTCAGAACCGCCAGGGCACCCTCTTCGCGGAGAGCCTGTTCGACTCCGTCGTCTATGTCTCGTTCCAGGAATTGGCCACCCGTGTCTCACACCGCAACACCGGCAGAGCCTGCAACGACACGATCGCCGACCAGCTGATGGCCAGGTTGTCGCACGACGAGAACCTGCACATGATCTTCTACCGCGACGTCACCGAAGCCGGCCTCGAGGTCGCGCCGAACCAGGCGATGACGTCGATACATCGCGTTCTGCGCAATTTCCAGATGCCCGGTTTCACAGTCCCCGGATTCCGCCGCAAGGCCGTGATCATCGCGGTCGGCGGTGTTTACGACCCACGCATCCACCTCGACGAAGTGGTGATGCCGGTCTTGAAGAAGTGGCGCATCTTCGAGCGCGACGACTTCAGCGGCGAGGGTGCCCGGTTGCGCGACGACCTCGCGGTCCTCGTCAAGGAACTGGAGGACACGTGCGACAAATTCGAGGTGTCCAAGCAGCGCTTCCTCGACAGGGAAGCCCGCAAGTCCGAGGGCATCAGCGCCGCCAAAGCGCTCAAGACCGACGGCACGTTCGCCACCAGCCGACACTAACGGCGAACGCCGGGCCCAGGATGCCCTGAATTTGAGGACATTTGGCCCTAGGGCGGTGCGGCGCGGCTGGAAAAGACTTGGGCGGCTTGGCGAATGCCGAGCCGGTTATCAGATCCCCTGGAGGCAACGCATGACCGCCGAAGCGCCGCCCATCGCCGATCTCGAGGCGCACCGTCCGTTTCCGCCGCGGCACGGTCCGCCGGGGAATCTGATCTACAAGGTCATCAGCACCACCGACCACAAGATGATCGGCGTCATGTACATGGTCGCGAGCTTTACCTTCTTCTTCATCGCCGGTCTGATGGCGTTGTTGATGCGCGTCGAGCTGGCGAAACCCGGCCTGCAATTCTTGTCCAACGAGCAATACAACCAACTGTTCACCATGCACGGCACCGCCATGTTGCTGTTCTACGCGACCCCTGTCGTCTTCGGATTTGCGAACCTGGTGCTGCCGCTGCAGATCGGCGCGCCCGACGTGGCCTTCCCCCGCCTGAACGCACTGTCGTTCTGGCTGTTCGTCTTCGGAGCGCTCATCGCGTTGAGTGGCTTCATCGCCCCTGGCGGGGCGGCCGATTTCGGGTGGACCGCCTACACGCCTCTTTCCGACGCGATCCACAGTCCCGGTGTGGGAGCAGACCTTTGGGAATTAAAATAATCACCATCGTCGCATACAAGGCAAAAACATGTAACCAATTTTGTTGGGTCAGGTCTGCACTCCGATAAAAAGCCATCCATATAGATTCTTTATCAACCACAATGATAGGAATCGTGAGATAAAAAAAGATTAGTCCGATAAATACCGGTAAACTCACCAGACAAGTCACTGCAAATACCGCCATTAGACCCTTCAATTTAAATAGAGAAAATGTAAACCATTTGGCTAAGAAAAAAATAAGAATGATACCCAGGGTAAAAATCAAACCGGCTGCAAAAACCTTTAAGATTTGCTTGGTTACTGCTTGCCAACTTTCAAGCAGTGAAGCTGGCTGACCACGTAATAAAGCGTCAGTGCGATATAAAGCCAGTGAAAATAGCATTAAAGTTAACGCAGCCATGACAATGCCTATCAGGATATCCAATAAAACTCTTAACGGCGGTAAATAAACCATTGCCGCTTTCGCCAGAGTAAATAAAAAAATAAATATGAATATTTGTTCTAAAGTCTTTAACCAATGACGAAAACTTAAAGATAAAAGCTTTTCAAATTCGATCACTGTTAATGGGTAAATCATGTTATTTCATTCCAAAATGGATGGGGTTTAAAGCGTTCACCAAACTGGGTCGCTAATTTTTGTAATTTTAGTTGCAAAACTTGGCTACCTTGAGTACGTATATACTGGATAGGGCCACCACGAAAAGGGGCAAAGCCGGCGCCATAAATCATGCCAGCATCTACCATATCCGCACTGGCCACGACTTTTTCTGCAAGACATGCGACTGCTTCATTACATAATCTTAATATCATCCTATCGGTCATTTCAAAAATAACAGTTGATTGCGTGTTTGAATTTGATTTTGGAATAGATGCGACAGGCTTCCCCGAGCGCGTATATTGATAAAATCCATGCTTAGATTTCAGCCCTAAATGGCCTTGCTTTACTTGCTCGATTAAAATCGCAGGCACCGTAAATCCATAATAAGTTGCCAAATTATTGGCGACTGATAAGCAGATATCCAAGCCAACTTTATCTGCTAACTCAATTGGACCCATGGGCATACCAAAATTTTTGGCAGCAAAGTCAATCTGCTCAATGGCTGCCCCCTCTTCTAATAAAATCATGGCTTCCAATAAATAAGGCATCAAAATTCTATTAACCAAAAATCCGGGACTACTGGTGACGGGTAGTGGATAATGGCCCAGTTGATTGACAAAGCTTGCCGCCATTTGTAACTGCTCTTGAGTGGTTTGCGGAGTATAGACGATTTCCACCAAGGGCATTTTAGACACTGGATTAAAAAAATGTAAACCCATCAAACTTTCCATCTTTACTATGCCTGATGCAATTTCTTCTAGGCGAATGCTAGAAGTGTTAGTCGCTAACAAAACCTGCGGCCGAAGCACGGGTATAATAGATTGAAAAATTTGCTGTTTGACTGCTAAATTTTCAAATGCCGCTTCAATAACTATCTCGGCTTTTTTTATTCCAAAGCCTTGAGGATCTGCCAGTAAACGATCCATCGTCGCTTGTACTAAGCGTGGTTGTTCTAGTTTATATGAGAATAATTGAAAGGCTCTGTGAATCGCAGCGGCAATTTGCGTTGGATTTTTATCTTCTAACGTCACATAAAAGCCTTTGTAAGCACACCAGGCGGCAATATCTCCGCCCATAGTCCCTGCACCAATCACGTGAATGTGCTGTGGTTTAAAATGAATGCCCTTTGCTAAAGACTTAAGTTGCTCTTGTAAGAAAAAAACTCGAACTAATTGCTGACTAGTAGAACCCACCATTAAATGAGCAATAGAGCGCGCTTCAGAAATATAGGGCTGCTCACCCAAAACACCCTCTCGTTGCCAATTATTAATAATAGCAAAAGGAGCAGGATAATAGGCTGGATTAACTTTTTCAGATAATTTTTTTTGAAACCAAACTCTCAGTAATGGACGTGCCCAGCTGGCATTACTCCATCGTCCAAATCCTTTAGGTTTTTGTGGCAGAGGTTTATTCAAAATATAATAAGTCGCAGCGCGACGAAGATGTCTTTCAGGAACTGCAGCATCGACCAAACCAATATTGGCTGCTTTTTTAGCGGATACCGGCTTACCCGTCAACATCATGGCCATGGCCTGGAACGCACCCACTCGTTTGGGTAATCGAACAGTGCCTCCCCAGCCAGGGTGTAAACCTAGGTTCACTTCAGGTAAACCTAAGATTGTAGACAGGCTGTCTTCAGCGACTCGATAGCGACATGCAAGTGCTAATTCCAAGCCTCCTCCCAAACAAAATCCTCGAATCATAGCCACAGTGGGAATCTTTAAATCGGCGAGTTTTTGCAAAATAATTTGTGCCTGACGTATCAACTTAAAAGCCGTTTCCTCATCTTTTATATGAACAAATTGTTTAATATCGGCTCCGGCAATAAATCCTTTAGATTTACCCGATAATATGACGACACCTGTTGGAAAATTTTGAGTGACTTCATTCAGAATAGCATCTAATTCTTCAAAAATTAGTTGGTTAATAGAGTTGACTGAAGCATCTTGCCGATTTAGAGTTAACCATAAAATATGGTTTGAATCTCGATGCAGTTGCCAATTTTGATAAACTTGGTTTTTTTGATCGTCCATATATCCTCCCTATTCCCGCTCTATCAACATAGCTCCGCCCTGCCCGCCACCTATGCAGATGGCAGCTACGCCACGTTTGGCATGATGACGCTTTAAAACATGCAGTAAATGCAACACTATCCGCGCACCACTGGATCCAACCGGGTGACCCAAGGCGACTGCACCGCCGTCAATATTCAATCGATCCTCATCGATTCTGCCAAAAGCCCCTGACAGATGTAAATATTGCTGACAAAACTGTGAATCTTCCCAAGCAGCCAAACAAGCTAGCACTTGACCAGCAAATGCTTCGTTAATTTCCCAATAATCAATGTCGTCTAAGCTGAATTGATTTCGCTGTAATAGTGGTGTTGCAGCAACAACGGGACCTAGTCCCATGGTCTCGGGCGGCAACGCTGCCCATTCAATATCAACAATTCGGCCCAAAACAGGTAAATTATATTGCTTAACTGCCTTCTCACTGGCTAATATCAGTAAAGTGGCACCATCTGAGACTTGCGAACTATTCCCTGCCGTAATCAGCCCAAATGGCCGATCAAAAAATGGTTTTAATGCCGCTAATTTTTGCGGTGAAGTATCACGCCTTAAACCGGTATCTTCAGGATAATAACCATCTTTACTATCAAATAATGCAATTATTTCGCGTTCTAAAAGATTTTCATCTTGGGCTCTTGCTAAACGTTGATGACTACGTAAGGCAAAGTCATCCATTTGTTGGCGGGTAATGTGAAACTGTTCTGCTAAAATTTCTGTTGTTTGACCCATACTCAATCCAATTAAGGGGTCATTTAAACCGCGTAATAAGGCAACAATTGGTTTTAAGAAACTAGGTTTGAATTGGCCAAACGTTTGGATTTTTTTCACCAAAGATTTTTGAGTGCAAAAATTAGCCATCCAGCTAATCAACTCTGAACCCCATATTAATGGCGCTCTACTCATGGCTTCCGTGCCACCCGCTAGCACTAAATCGTATCGATCCAATATGATATCTTTCATTGCTGAATCTAAGGCTTGCATACCTGAAGCACAATTTCGTTGTACAGTCCAAGCTGGGACTTTCACTCCGCATCCTAAACGTAAACCGACTATACGCGCGATATTGGCCTCATTTTCGCGAGGCATGACGCAACCCAATATGACCTCACCGATGTCGGTCGGAGCAAATGGTTGGCGTAATAATAATTGGCTTCCCGCAGCAAACGCCAAATCCGCTGCAGAAAACGGTCCTGGTTGTTCTCGCGCTTTTAAATAGGGTGTTCGCGCACCATCCACAATATATATAGTTTTCCTTGTCATAATGCTCCTAAGTTACCTAGTCTGTAACTTGACAAAATCATCTACTTGAATAGCTTCCCAACATAAATCTGCCATTTGTAATAATTGATCGCGCTGTTGTTCGTTAATTATTTTGTTTTGATAAGTATAGCGAATTTGCGCGCAAAGATAACTTTCATTTGGTAAAGGTAAAATTTTATGATTTTTATTAGCCGGTATTAGCTTTTTTAATAAGGCTTCGTTTTGCAAAATAGATTGCATGGCCAGTTCCATTTTGGCTGCCGCACTTCCTGACACTAAATAAGTTTCACCAATTAAACGTTGTCGAATTAAAGAATTTTCTTGCATTAAGCGAGCAATTTTTGCTCCCAATAAATCACTAGGTCCAGAATAAGGCTGACCCCAAGGGAAAATTAACCCCCGCATAATGACCGCCAACCATTTTGCTGGAAAATTTGCTAGAAAACCGATGATCGCCTCTTGGATTTTAGCTAAACAATAAGCCATACACCAATCGACAAAAACTTGATCTTCGGGCTGGTCCTGATCTTGAGAATATTTAAGTACCGCAGTCGCCATATATAAATGACTGACCACATCTCCAAGTCGAGCTGACAACGATTCTTTTATTTTTAAACGTTTGCCCAATACTAGCAAAGTGATATCGGTTAAGGTGACAAATGCATTGCTAAGCCGAGTCAATTGCTGCACATGGGGCTGCTGACGAATTCTTATAAAACGTCCTCCACTCAAACCGTAAATAATTACGCGTGAAAAATGGCTGATGGTAAAACCCATATGTTGGCGAAATATTTGGTCGAATCTTCGATAATTTAATGCACCGGCAGCCGTTAATTCACTGCGCAAATAAGGATGACAGCGCATCACGCCTTGTCCGTAAATTATTAAACTCCGGGTTAATATATTGGCGCCTTCCACGGTGATATTTACCGGAACTGCATTATATAAAAAACTTAAATAATTTCGCGGGCCTAATTGAATGCCCCTTCCAGCATAAATATCCATACTATGGTTGACAATTTGCCGGCTCAACTCGGTTAAATGATATTTAGCAATGGCCGAAGCCACCGCCGGCCTTACCCCGTTTTGGACAGCGTGCACCGTCAACAACCGTGTTGCTTCACATAGATAGGTAAAACCACCAATTTTGGCCAATGCTTCTTGCACCCCTTCAAATCGCGAAATAGGTCGGGCAAATTGATGACGCACTAGACTGTAAGCACCACTCAATTGAAAACAAAATTTGCTCATGGACGTTGCCAAACTGGGTAATGAAATGCCTCGACCTATTGCTAAACATTCCATCATCATTTGCCAACCCTGCCCACGACGATCAACACCACCAATGATTTGCTCTAAAGGAACAAATACATTGCTGCCTTGCAGCGGACCATTCATAAATCCCATGTTTGCAGGATAATGTCTTGTCCCTTTTTCAATGCCGGGTAAATGTGCTGGTATCAGCGCTAAAGTAATACCCACTGTGATTTCGGAGCTCAGAAGACGGTCTGGGTCCAGCATATTAAATGCCAAACCAATTAATGTAGTAATAGGAGCTAAAGTGATATAGCGCTTGCTCCAATTTAAACGCAGACCCAGTACATTTTGACCGCCATATTCACCATAACAAACCACTCCTGTATCACTGATGCTTGCTGCGTCACTACCGGCTTCAATTCCCGTTAATGCAAAACAAGGAATTTCTTTGCCGCTAGCTAAACGTGGCAAATAATAATTTTTTTGATCATCCGTACCATAGTGTTTTAAAAATTCAGCCGGCCCTAAAGAATTAGGCACCATCACCATAATCGCTGCACTCAGACTTCTTGAAGCAATTTTACTAATAATGCTGGAATGCGCTAGCGCTGAAAAACCGTGACCTCCGTACTTGGGATCAATTTCTAAACCCCAAAATTTTTCGACTTTTATATATTCCCACGCTTGCAAGGATAAATCATAATCCACATAAGAAATTCGCCATTCATCTAATAAATCACATAATGCACTCACTTGGTTATCAAGGAAAGCTTGCTCAATTTCAGTTAAATTTAATTTTCCTAAGGAAAATAAGGACTGCCAATCAGGCTCACCGCTAAATAATTGACCTTCCCACCAAATGCCGCCAGCATCTAATACTTGTTGCTCAGCGACCGATAAAGGAGGCTCTTCACGCTGGAACCAGCGTAAAAACGGCTTGGTAATTAGTAAATATCGTAACGGACTAATTAACAATAACAGAGCGACAATAACCCAAAAGACCCACAATAAAATTAGTATTGTCAATAAAAATAGCTTTAAATAGGTTAAAGCCGCCAACATTAATCCAGTCAATGGCAACCACAGCTTTACCGAACTTCGATAAAAAGCCAGTGTCCATATAACAGCGATAAAAATTATCGCGACGACTAAAGACATCATGACTCACTTGATTGATAACGTGTTTGTAAATAATTAAAAACCGCACGTAATGCATTCATTTCAGCACCCACCCAACGACCTGGCAATTTTTCAGAATTCCATGCGCTCATATCGAAGTGAGCCCAAGGGACCAATTTAGGCACAAACTGCTTTAGGTACAAAGCTGCAGTGATCGCTCCTGCATGAGAAACTAACGCTGCATTCGCAAAGTCAGCCACTTCACTTTTTAAATAACGCTCATATGGTTGATATAAGGGCATTGACCACAATGGATCAAAGCTTTGTTCGGCAGCCAAAAGCAATCCTTGGGTTAAAGCCAAATTATTACTAAAAAAAGCTGGAATTTCTGGACCAAGCGCCACTCGGGCCGCTCCCGTTAATGTGCTGAAATCCAATAACAGGTCAAGCTGTTCTTCATCAGCGGCGGCAGAAAGCGCATCACATAATACTAAACGGCCTTCAGCATCGGTATTGGTCACTTCCACGGTAATACCAGCTCGCGTTATGATGACGTCTCCAGGCCGGTAGCTATTGCCAGACAACATATTTTCTGCCGCTGGTATTAACACCCGTAAACAGACCGGTAATTCTTGGGTTATAATCATGCGCGCTAAACCTAATACATGTGCTGCCCCAGCCATATCTTTCTTCATGGTCAACATGCCGTCACTACTTTTTAAATTTAAACCGCCGCTATCAAAACAAATGCCTTTCCCTACTAGTGTGACTTTAGGCGCATTTTTATCTCCCCAGCGCAAATCAATCAGTCGTGGCTTACGATTACTAGCGCGGCCCACCATATAGATGGTCGGATAATTTGCTTTTAGCAAATCCTCACCGACAATCATATTGACTTGACATTTATAAGATTTACCAAATTCTAAAGCAACATTAGCTAAGGTTTCTGGACTCATATCTTCGGTGGGGGTGTTAATTAAATCTCGCACCCAGTAAATACTTGTCACCCACTGTTCACATAAATTCGCATTCGCATTAGCGGGGATTAATAATTGAGGTTTTGGTAAAACTATTTTTTGAGTACGTTTATATCGATTAAAACTATAGCATCCCGAGCCCCATGCAAAAAGAGCTCGATGCCATTGCTCTTGATCTGGCCATTCATTCACATCCATATCTAAGTAATATTTTCCTTCAGGGACACGCATGGCTAAATCACCAAAAGCCCAAAAATCATGAATGGTGCTTAAAGCAACTAATACTAAAGCTAAACCTCCCTTTTCATTAGGCACTAGACATGCGGTACCAGGATCCGCAATAAAACGTGTGATTTGAACCCAGCGTTTGACATGCTCGCTTTGAGTGGCCAACCATTTTTCTAAATTATTTTTTAGCAGCGGCTTTATAGGCACCATTTGTGGATCTGGAGATGAGATAAAGCATTTCAACATAATAAAATCCTGGTGGGTGATAATTATAAGGATTATCGCACGTCAACCAGCTAAAACCAATGTTACAAAGAAAGCAGCCTAGAAGTCTTATGTGGATCAAATCACCTCCGGCAATATTGATCTTTGATTTCCGGAAGATAAGCTAATAGGTAACAAGCCGTTAATTCTCCTACTCGTGGAATAGAGGTCAGTAAGTCTAAAACACTTCGTTGAGAAGCTTCATGGGCGTATTTTTTCAGTTGCTTTTCGATTGTATTAATTTCCTGGTCAAGCCAACGTATATGCTTTTTAATGGAACGAGTAATGGCCGGTAAATACTCCTTATCAAGGCGATTATTTTCTCTATTTTTTAGCAGTTCCTTGAGTTAGGGATTTTCTTGAGAGTCATTATCACTTTCTACTCTCAGAGGTACTGAAAACAATCTCTTGTGCTAGGTGGGGGACATTATCACTTTGGAAATTGAAGGAACATTTTAATTTTGGATTGACAAAGATACGTAAACGCTTGACTCAAGCTTCTAATTGTTGTATATTATTTACTCAATTAGCGTGCGTTTAGCCGTTAATGTTTAGTAGGCGCGTTTAAGTATTTAAATAATATATAGAAAAAAAAGTAAATTAGGTATAAATTATGAAAAAAAACACTTTGTCCAGGCTGCCAGAAGATTCAGTAATGCAAATAATTTTATTTTTATCTACACCTACCCTGATACAATTACTGAATCGAAGCTTTCGTAATCAAAGTCAACAAAACCAATATTGGAAGCGTCTAATTCGCGAGCATTTTTCTACATTTGCTACTCCTGATCAGCTTGCTGAAGAAAAGGTGCCATCCTTGAAAAAAATTTATTGTATACTAGCGCTTTTTACCAAATCACCCACCCCGCAAGCATTAGTACAAACAGAGTTGGATACTTTTCTTGGGCCGAATTCCGAGGAAACTATCAATTGTTTTCCCTGGGCATGCTATATCCAAGGTGTTCTTTTACTAAGGAGCAAAAATGTTTCAGATAACAAAAGAGCTCATCCCTTGCTTAAAAGTGCAGTTGAAAATAAGTTTCCTGGGCCATCAGCACGAACAACGCTCGCCTTAGCTTACCGAAGAACTTTTTCAGATACCAATGAACCATACCGATTATTACTCGAATCTGCCTTTGAAGTTGACAAACATTCCCAAATAGCTGGGGAGCTGGGTAGAATTTTTGAATTCAAGTTGAAAAGTACAAGTGATGAAAATTTAAAAAATTCTTTCAGACAATCTGCAATAAAATGGTATGAAAATGCTCTCGATTTACTGAAAGATGAAAGAAAAAAGGAGATAAGTAGTTCAATGCTAAAAGCAGAAATTATTTATGCATTAAATGATCTACATGTCCCTGGCTCTGAGGGGCTTTTCAATGTTCTGAACAAGCATGGTCTATATAATGCCATATATGATCGATATGAGGATTTTACAGAAAATAAAGTCATCACCAGCTCCAGAAAAGAATTACACGATACATGGCTTAATGAAATGCGTGAAACCAAAGATGTTACTAGTAAACAACTGTGTGCCGAGGAATTGTTAAAGATGTACCAAAAGTATTTGGCAGGGCCCACAGATAAAGCCCTATTTGACTATTTTAATGTTTCGCAAATAAAGGCTTTAGAGAAGGAATGTTGTGATATTTTAGGTAAGCTGACGATGGAAGAGGGTCGCGCCGAATTCAATAAAAATCGTGTTTTTCAACAGCAGTCTGGACCCCCAACACCTTCGACTCCATCTCCATCTGAAGATAAATGCTTAATCAGGTAGAGATTGGCAATTTGATTAATAAATTTTGGAAAATCAATTGCAGCGGAATGATTGGCCAAATCAGATATGGTTCGAATCACTATAAAATGGAATTCCGAAGTCACTGCAAACCTGTGCCACCGCTGCTCCTTCCATTTCTACAGCCGCAGTATTAGGTTGATCAGCTAAAATAGCTGCGGTTTTCAAAGCATCTGCTATAAATTGATCTCCGCTGGCAATACAATCTACTGTATACTTCAGTTTAGTAATCTTAAATTCTTCCAAGTATTTTTCGGATGCCATCCCAAAGTGATAATGTCCCCCTGAATCCAAAATAAAAATGTCCCCCATTGTTACGGGAATTAGCGGTGAGAATAAAACCTAAAGACAAGGTGATGGTACGTCAACATTTAGATAAAAGCCTGTCGGTCTGGTACAAAGAAAATCGCGTGATGGTGGAAGAGATTAAGCACGTTGCTAAAAAAACAGCGGCGACGAAATCATCCGAAGGTGGATATAATACAACCCGGCGCAGTGAGTATTCGCGATGCAACAAATGGAAAACACCGTGGAGCCAATATAATCCTTACTGGTTGAAAGGCGACAGCGCCCATCCGGCGATACGTGTCGGGGCAAAAAAAAGAGTGCGACAAGATAAATCCACTATGTTTTCCGCGGCGACGGTGGATAGCGGTGGATAACATCCCTATTGCCTACACGCTACCCACCGTCTCTCATGACTAAGACGCTCAACGGTGGATAACTCGCTACTCTTCGCCCTCCTGGCGAAGGGCTTCACGCGAGTTACCCACCGCTTCGCTTCATAACAAGATTATTTAAAAAAACAAAACAATCTCTTGTGCTAGGCGGGAGACATTATCACTTTGGAAATTGAGGGGACATTTTAATTTTGGATTGACAGAATCAATACCTGAAGTTGACATATCTGGCAATTTATCGTATTATTATTCTAGGAGGATCGGTCCAATGGAACAGGAAAGATTAAGAAAAGTTGTGGAACAATTTCATCTCTTATTTTTAAACCAGTTGGGACAAAAGCTGGACAAACGGCTTTATGCTTTAAAAGGCGGATGTAACTTAAGATTCTATTTTAATAGCATTCGTTATTCGGAAGATATAGATATCGATGTACAAACCATCGCCCCCCTTACTTTACGCAATAAAGTGAATCAAATTTTAAATGCCGACTCATTTCAGCGGATATTGGCCATTCGGGGTATTATTTTACGGAAACATTCGCAGCCAAAGCAGACCGAAACCACCCAACGCTGGAAACTGGATTTAGGGTTACCGAATTCGGCAGTGATGATTAATACCAGCATAGAGTTTTCGCGGCGTGAACAAATTGAAACAGCACTCTTTGAATCTGTGCAAACAGAAATTATTCAACATTATCACTTAATGCCAATATTATCGAGTCACTATCCTGCTACGATGGCCTTTCAACAAAAAATCCGTGCTCTGGTATTTAGACAGCAAACTCAGGCGCGTGACGTTTTTGATTTATATATTTTACTTGGAAGGAGCGATTTAAATTTGAAGGAAATACCCACTGAAATAAAATCTTTATTCCAACAAGCCCAGACTCAGGCAATGAGTCTAAATTTCACGGATTTTAAAGGCCAGGTTTTAGCTTATTTACCATTGGAATATCAGCAGCAATACGATGATCCCCAGATTTGGGATATGATTGTCTTAAATATATGCGACGCCATGGGTGAGGGATAAAATGCAAATAGTAGAAGTTTTACAAAAATTAAAACAATTAAATCAACCCTGCATTCAAACTCGCGATGTCGCGGCTTTTTTAAATATAAACACTGCGCATGCCAGCAAAATACTGCGACGTTTATCTAAATATAACCATCTTGTTCATATCCATAGAGGCTTATGGGCTTTTCCAGAAAAATTAGATCCATTGCAATTGCCGGAGTATTTAACCATACCTTGTCCAAGCTATATTTCGCTACAAACCGCACTTTATCATCACGGCATGATTTCTCAATTACCTACGATAATTTATGCCGTCTCATTAGCCAGAACAAAAGTATTTTCTACTCCATTGGCCGAAGTATCCATTCATCACCTGGAAGAAAATTTTTTCTTTGGTTTTAAATTATTGCCAGGAACTCTTATCAAAATGGCCACACCCGAAAAAACGCTCATTGATATTATTTACTTAAGTGCCGCAAAAAGCCGCTTGTTTCGCTCTTTACCTGAAGTCGAATTACCTAAGAATTTTAATTTAAACACCGCCCAATCAATTATTTCCCATATTGTCTCGCCGCGCCGGCGCGTTATGGTCAAAAACCGCTTTGAGAAATTCCTTGAAAAAACCATGGCATGATTTGGCTTTAATCCACCTCCAGTACCCATGACATTAGACTCCTCTCCGCGTACTCTGTACTATATTCAGCAAGAATTGCAGATTTGCAAATAATTAAAAAGGCTGCCATAGTTTTTTTATGATAAAAAAAATTCGCAATCGTATTGAAGCTGGGCAGATGTTGGCTAAAAAATTGCAACATTTTGCTAGTCAAGATGGAGTCCTGGTTTTGGCATTACCACGCGGAGGTGTGCCGGTTGGTTACGAAATTGCTAAAGCACTTAAATTGCCTTTAGACATATTTTTAGTGCGCAAATTAGGTGTGCCAGGACAAGAAGAGTTAGCTTTAGGCGCCATCGCCACTGGGAATGTGATCGTTTTTAATGAAGAGATTGTCCAAAGCTTGGCACTGAATCAAATCGACATAAATGAAATCATTGCCAAAGAACAACGTGTTTTAACCGAACGTAATCTAAAATATCGCGGAAATCAGAATCCACCCGATATTAAAAATCGCACCGTTATTTTAGTTGATGATGGTATTGCCACGGGCGCCACCATACGTGCTGCTTTGAAAGCAATACGCAAATTAGGTTCTTTGAATATTATTATTGCTGTTCCAGTGGCTCCGCCCGATGTTTTGAATCAATTCAGCCAATTAGCAGACCAACTTATTTGTCTTGCCACGCCTTCTCCTTTCTTTGCTATTGGCAATTGGTACGAAGATTTTTCTCAAACCAGTGATGAGGAAGTTATCACTTTATTAGAAAAGGCCAAACGTGAACGCGATTAATGGAAAAAAGAATGTTGAGATTCATTTACCTGATGATGTGACTTTATTTGGAGAGTTACAAACTTTAACTCGGCCATTGGGTATCGTTTTGTTTGCACATGGCAGCGGCAGTAGCCGGTTTAGTCCGCGCAATATAGCGGTAGCCAATGCACTGCATAAAGCTAATTTTGCCACTTTGCTTTTTGATTTATTAACCAATGAAGAAGAAAAAATTGACGAGTTTACACGTCAATATCGGTTTAATATTCCTTTGCTTGCAAATCGACTCAGCCTAGTAACCGAGTGGTTTCAAGAAGATAGTCATTTAAAAAATCTAGGGGTCAATTATTTTGGCGCCAGCACCGGCGCTGCCGCTGCACTGATCGCGGCTGCAAAACAAGGCAAAAAAATCAAAGCTGTGGTGTCGAGGGGCGGACGGCCAGACTTAGCAGGATCCAGTTTACCCCAAGTGATATCACCCACTTTACTGATTGTGGGTGAATTAGACACCGAAGTAATAGAATTAAATAAACAAGCGCAATCACAATTATGCGTAGAAAATGCACTGAAAATTGTTCCGGGCGCCACTCATTTATTTGAAGAATCCGGCACATTAGAACAAGTGATGACATTAGCCACCGACTGGTTTGTCCGTTTCGCTTAGTATTTAATTGACCAAGCCCCTTTACCATTGGGGCTAAATAACTTCCAAAGGTGTTCTAATAAAATCTCCAACGATTCGCGCAACTTCCAAGGCGGGTTAACAATTAACAGTTTACATCCGACTAATCCCTTCTCTTGGATTTCTTCATTGCCGATGGAAAATTCAACAATAATATATTTTTTAATCGCATTTTGTTCGACAATTTCTAATAAATTCCAGCTGCGTTTTGTTGATATGGGATACCAGATCATATAAATACCATGGGCCCAACGCTTTAAACATTTTTGCATGACCTTATTAATCTTTTCATTTTCGTCTTCTTGTTCAAAGGGTGGATCTATTAACACAATACCTCTAGACTGACTAGGGGGCAAAATAGCTGGCAAAAATTCGTAAGCATCACGACGGTGAATAAAGACATTGTTTTTTCCGCGAAAATTTTGTTTTAATGATTTATTTATTTCCGGATGAAATTCATTTAACAGCATATGATCACCACCCCGCAGCAATGAGTAAGCTAACATGGGTGAACCTGGATAGTACAACAAGCCATTTAAAGTTTGGTAAGGTTTTAGCGCTTGCAAATAAATACTCATACAATCGGGGTGCCGCCCTGGGAAATCAATGAGTCGCTGTACCCCTGCACATGCTTCACCTGTTTTCTCAGCTTGCATAGATTTAAGATCATAAAGCCCTGCTCCCGCATGAGAATCTATATAACAAAATGACGCCGGCTTTTGCCTTAAATAATCAATGATCAGAGTCAACACACTATGCTTTAATACTTCAGTAAAATTTCCCGCGTGATATATATGACGATAATTCATTATAAAATTCCGAAAAATCTTAGAATTTTTGGATTGCTTATTATAGATCAAAGTGCATTGACTAATCTCCATCAATATTGCCCCCCGCCAGGCGCGAGCTTTGTCGGCGGGTGGCAGAGGAAGCCGAATTTTCCGGGTGCGCGTATTCCGCGCGCACGGAAAATCGGCTTCCTCTGACAAGCCCCGCCATTGCGATTGACCCGCAAATCCCTGGCGGGGGAAAATATTGACGTATTATGGGAAAACTGTCTGAACCGCGAATTTTTTCTACTATCAATTATGCTAGGCAAACATCACCACTTGCCTCTATAATATCATCCTATGAAAAAACTGTATATTAAAACTCATGGCTGTCAGATGAATGAATACGATTCCAATAAAATGGCTGACGTACTTAAAGTGTCTCACGGATTGGAGTTAACTGATCAACCTGATGAAGCAGATGTACTATTAATTAATACTTGCTCTGTTCGCGAAAAAGCCCAAGAAAAATTATTTTCTGAGCTGGGCAGATGGCGGCCTTACAAAATGGAAAGACCTCATGTACTGATTGGGGTCGGTGGCTGCGTCGCTAGCCAAGAGGGGGCTTTGATCGTCAAGCGCGCCCCTTTTGTGGATTTAGTCTTTGGCCCGCAAACCTTGCATCGTTTACCAGAGCTGATCAATCAAGCATTAGCGACTCAAAAAGCCGCTATCGATATTAGCTTTCCAGAGATTGAAAAATTTGATCATTTGCCCGAACCACGAGCCGAGGGCCCTAGCGCTTTTGTCTCAATTATGGAGGGTTGCAGCAAATATTGTAGTTTCTGTGTGGTTCCCTATACTCGTGGCGAAGAAATCAGTCGCCCTTTTGATGATATTATTGCTGAAATAGTCAATTTGACCGAACAAGGCGTGCGTGAAGTGACTCTTCTCGGCCAAAACGTTAACGATTATCGTGGTTTAATGCATGACGGACAAATCGCTGATCTCGCGTTACTAATCCATTATGTGGTCGCTATCCCGGGTATCGAACGTATTCGTTTTATGACCTCGCATCCATCAGCATTTAACGATCGTTTGATTGCCGCATATGCTGAAGAACCTATACTAGCCAATCACCTTCATTTACCTGTGCAAAGCGGTTCAGACCGGATATTATCGGCCATGAAACGGAATTATACGGTTTTGGAATACAAATCAAAAATTCGTAAATTACGCCAATTTAGACCAGATATCAGTATTTCTAGTGATTTCATTATTGGCTTCCCAGGTGAAACTGAAGAGGATTTTCAAGCGACAATGAACTTGATTACCGAAATTGGCTTTGATTATTCTTTTAGTTTTATATATAGCAAACGCCCAGGAACACCTGCAGCTCAATTAGCAGATGAGCTGGATCCTGCTATTAAGAAACAGAGGCTTAATATTTTACAGAATCAATTATTAATCCAAGGTGCAAAAATTAGCGAAAATATGGTTGGTACCATACAAAGAATTTTAGTGAATGGTGTTTCCAAAAAAGATCCCCAAGAATTGAATGGACGCACTGAAAATAATCGAGTCGTTAATTTTGCCGGCCCCATCAGCTTGATTGGACATATGATTTCTGTCAAAATCACCGCTGCTTTACCAAACTCATTACGCGCTATTATTCATAGGGAAAGTAATAGCTCTTCATTCCGAGCAATCGGCTTTGCTGATGCGCAGGATATAAACAAAAACAGCAGTTCTCGCCCTTGGGCGGGAATTGCTGATAATGAGTTATTACTAGGGAATTGAATTGGCTACCTCAGAATCAAGAAAACATATTACTCTTGCCCCTCCTGATAATAGGCGTCTAGCCATGTTATGTGGTGAACTAGACGAAAATTTACATATCATTGAACGCCATCTGGGCGTAGAAATTAATAATCGCGGCAATGAGTTTGAAATAATCGGTATTCCAATGTCGGTCCAAAAAGCATGTGAAATTTTACAAAAATTATATACCGAAACCGCTTTTGGACATGAACTTACTGAACAGAATATCCAGTTAATGATGAAATCAATGGATATGAAATTCGAATTTAACAGCGCCGAATTTCAAAAAAAGTTAGATGAAGCAACGCTCAAGCTATCACTCACTAGCATTAAACCACGTACCGCCAATCAAATTCATTATATTCGCTCCATTCAAAAATATGATATTAATTTTGGCATTGGCCCTTCAGGTACAGGAAAAACATACCTAGCAGTCGCGTGCGCCTTACAGGCCTTACACACCGACCAAGTTAAACGAATTATCTTAGTAAGACCAGCAGTGGAAGCGGGAGAAAGTTTGGGTTTTTTACCCGGTGATTTAGCCCAAAAAATTGATCCTTACCTTCGACCATTATACGACGCTCTCTATGAAATGGCCGGAACCACAGCTGTCAGCAAATTAATTGAAAAAGGCGCCATTGAGATTGCACCTTTGGCATATATGCGTGGACGCACATTAAATGATGCTTTTATCATTTTGGATGAAGGTCAAAATACCTCAAAAGAACAGATGAAAATGTTTTTGACTCGCATCGGTTTCGGCTCAAAGGCGGTTATCACCGGCGATATCACTCAGATTGATTTACCTGCAAAAACCGAATCGGGACTTAGACATGCGATTACTCTGTTGCGGGACATTAATGCGATTCGGTTTTCTTTCTTTCTAGCAGCCGATGTGGTTCGCCATCCCCTTGTTCAACAAATTATTGAAGCATATGAAGCAGAAACCCACTAATTCCAAACATGATATGCAAAGTGAAATTAAAGTCTATGTTCAAAAACGGACAAAAAAATTTCATTCACCCAATAAGTTCCAATTTCAGCAATGGGCGCAAACTGCATTAATCTCGCCAACTTGTACCGCTGAAGTCACCATTCGAATTGTCAATGCAACAGAAAGCGCTAGACTCAATGAAACCTACCGACATAAAAATGGACCTACCAATGTTTTATCATTTAACTATTCTAATGTTCCTGGAGAGGAGTCCACTGCTTTGCTGGGTGATTTAGTCATTTGCGCCGAGTTGGTTCAACAAGAGGCTGAAACTGAAAAAAAGATTTTGCTGGCACATTGGGCGCATTTAACGGTTCATGGCATGTTACACTTACAAGGCTACGATCATGTTGAAACAACTAGCGCTGCGCAAATGGAACAACTAGAAATAAAAATTCTCAAAAAACTTGGTTTTGCAAATCCTTATCAGGACGTGGTAGCAGATTAAATTTATGAATAATAATTCGGAAAAACCTTCTCTTTATCATCGCTGGCTTGAAAAATTGCGTGACAGTATCAATCCCCACCCGCATGATCAAGCAGAGCTCATTGCTTTATTGCGTACCGCTAAAGACGATCAGCTGATTGATATTGAAACCTTCGATATGATCAAAGGCGCAATGCAAGTATCTCAAATGCAAGTGCGTGATGCCATGATCCCACGTCCGCAAATGGTAGTTATTGAGGGCGACCTATCCCCTCAAGAAGCATTACCGCAAGTCATTGAGGCTGGCCATTCACGTTTTCCTGTTACCGGGGAAGACCGTGATGAAGTGTTGGGAATTTTGTTGGCAAAAGATTTATTAACCTGTTGTTTAGCCCAATCTACTTCCACGGCCACTCAAATCCGCCATCTAGTCAGGCACGCAACTTTTATCCCAGAAAGCAAGCGTTTAAATGTATTACTAAGAGAATTTCGCTCTAATCGTAATCATATGGCTATTGTCGTCGATGAATATGGGGGTGTTTCCGGTCTAATCACCATAGAAGATGTCCTAGAAGAGATTGTAGGTGAAATAGCTGATGAATATGATATCGAAGAAGAACCGTTTATTCGAATCACTCACAAGAAAAATGAATTTATCGTTAAGGCACTCACTCCGTTAAGTGAGTTCAATGAATACTTTCATTCAAATTTTCAGGAAGAAGATATGGATACCATTGGTGGTCTGGTATTAAAAAAATTAAGTCGGCTGCCCAAACGAGGAGAATCTATTATTTTGGGGCCATTCAAAATTACCGTCATTGAAGCCAGTAAACGCGGTATCCAAACCCTTCAAATCAAAATATTAGATAAGGTATAGCATGATGTGGTTTTCTTATTTACTAATCTTTTGCATGGGATTAATTCTACCTTTTGCATTTGCACCTTTAAGTATATTTACCTTAGCGTTTATTGCACCTGCTGTCGTTCTTTATGAATGGCAGAAATCAACTCCACGACAGGCGTTTGTTAAAGGACTGATATTTGGGCTGGGTTTTTTTGGTGTGGGGGTCTCTTGGGTTTATATTAGTATCCATACGTTTGGTAATGCTTCAGGATTGATCTCAACGTTCATCACGTTAGCCATGGTGTCATTCCTTGCATTATTTCCTGCTGTCCAAGGCTACATCTTAATTCGATTTTTTGCTAATAAAAATCCGCTAGCCCTATGTTTAGCTGCTTTTCCTGTCACTTGGGTTTTGTTCGAATGGTTACGAAGCTTACCTTTAAATGGTTTTCCATGGTTATTTTTAGGGTATAGTCAAATTACGACACCACTGCGTGGATTTGCACCGCTGATGGGCGTCTATGGAGTGTCATTGGTGGTGGCAGTGCTTTGCGGGTGCTTTGTGCTCATGTGTACTCGCCAGACATTGCGCACTAAATTATTGGCCTTAGGGATTTTAATTATATTGATATTTGCAGGCTGGCAATTAAGCCATATTAAGTGGACTAAACGAACTGGCAAACCATTATCAGTCACGTTAGTGCAAGCCAATATTGCTCAATCCATTAAATGGCAACCAGGGCGATTTGGAACTATTTTGGAAACTTATCAAAAATTAACTGAATCTCAATGGGAAAAAAGTCGATTGATTGTGTGGCCCGAAGCCGCACTGCCCGCTTTTGCTGGGAAGTAGCCGGTACTCTTGATCAATTAGATCGTACCGGTCAGGAGAAAAATACCACTTTGATGTTGGGAATTCTCTTAGCTGATGGGCCGCATCGTTACTATAATGGCATTTTATTATTGGGCGTCGATCACGGTGAATATCGTAAACGCCATTTGGTGCCCTTCGGTGAATATACACCTTTACCTAAAATATTTTCATTCTTATTAAAATATTGGAATATTCCAATGTCTAGTTTCCAAGCGGGTCCTTCTCATCAAGATTCTTTTAGTGTGGCGGGTATTCCTATTGCTGGTTTTATTTGTTATGAAATCGCTTATCCAAATTTGGTTTTAAAATTTACCGAAGATCGGCAATTAATTGTTAATATCAGTGACGACAGTTGGTTTGGAAAATCAATGGCGTCTATGCAACAAATGCAAATGGCACGGATGCGGGCTTTAGAAACTGGCCGCTTTGCATTGTTGGCGGCGAATACAGGTGTGACCGCTATTATTAATCCACAAGGAAAACTAGTCTCTACTCTACCCCTTCATCAAAGTGGGATCTTATCTGGCTCGGTATCCGCAATGGTCGGCAAAACACCTTTAATGTACCTTCATTATTATCCATTGATGGCGCTGATGTTGGTCATGTTGGTGCTAATATTTTTATAAAGACAATTGTTTATTGGACGAAAATGTCTCTCAAAAACTGTCATCCCGGAAAAGTAGCTTCCGGGATGCAGATCTGTCTTAATGTTAACTATTTAATTGACAGAAGTATCCGGATTTATCAGGAATCACCTTAATGTCGTATTCTTTTTTCAGTGCTCCTGATGGGAAAGTAATATGACAAGAACCGAGCTCCTGAGAATAAACATTTAAATTAGAACTTCTATAACTAAAATTACTTAAAGTAATATTGGCATACTGAACAGTACTTTTAGAATCCGTGGTTAACAATATGTGATCACCAGGTGAACTGCGTAAACTACTGCTATTTGCGGTTTCAAAGTCATTAATAATAAAATTTCCATCAAACGACAGCTTATAACTTTCACCCAAATTTCCTGATTGGGAAGGCAGTATTAAACGAACACAAAAGGTGCCAGGCAGACAGGGCTCGTTGGAACCTTGAGTGTTGGTTTTTATATTGAGAGATCCCTGAGCATTTGCTTCTGCACAAAATAATGTGGCCACCATTATCGTAGCCAAAGTGACTTGTTTTCTCATAGTAGTTTCTCCTTATTGTTCTGCTTAAACATCAATGTTCAAAAAGCTAAAAGCAGCTTTTAATTCATCATATAAAAAAAATAGCAGTTGCGTCAAGAAAAGGCTTTTTCAACGTGTGCTAAGGAACCTTGCGATTGCGAAGATGAGGGGTTTGTCAGCTTAAAAATGCCACATTGAGTAGCTGTCACATTAGATTTTAAAGATTTTTCTAAATCAATGATTACGCCTCGCATTATTGCCACTTTATCACATAATTGATAATAATCTTTATCTTTAAAGCCAGACGCCAGAGTGACTAATATTGCCAATAAATCCGTGTTTAAAAGCTGTTTCGTGTTTAATGCGGTAATCAATAACTGATTAACCTCATGATTAAGATCTAAGCGATGAATTTGGCTGAAAAAATTACACAATATTTGTTCTGGCTCACCCTCTTGCCTTAACTCACTGACAAATTCTTTGTTATTAACTAGCAAATTTTTTAATTCTAATTGCTGCTGCTTGGTAATTCTAGCTTTGAGCTCGGTGTAAAAACCTAAGCCTCGCTTTAACAACAATGGAGGATTATTATTAAAAACTTGTAATTTATGGTTCACCATTTGATACATTTTTTCTAAAGTAATCTGAACAAGTCGGTGATTTGAAATTTTTTCTTCTTGATATTTTTCTTCATCTAAAGTTATCAGACTCTTATCTTCTTTGGCAATTGTTTGACTAAGGGTTTGATATTTTTCATATTCATAATGGTAGCTTTCTATGAAAGTGGAATCGCTTTCACAGTAAGCAGCCTCCATCTTGCTCAAAGCGTCTTTTGATAAGAGATAGTTTTGTGGAATCGGTTTATTTGCTTCTATAAAAGCATTAAATGGCAAGGACTGCGGATGGAAGGTACGCTGATTTCTCTTAGAATCAAATAATTTAAGGTTTTCTACCGATATTCGGTAATTTGAACCTCCTAAAGACTCGAAAAGGCTTGGGGGCAATTTAGCTGAAGGATGGTTTATTATAAGGGTTAAATACTCTTGATTATATCCTGTCACTTCAAAAAGAACTTTATTTTGTGAATTCACTGCGTGTATGGTTCGACAAGGGATGCCTTGTCGTGAATACATTGTGGAGGGCGTAAAATATTCTTCTAAAGCATTCACTGCATCTACCAAACTCAAATCATGGCCGGATTTTTCATACAAGTTCATTGTTAGAGAAAATGTACGCTCTAACTCCTCCGAGCGCTGCTGCAAAACTTCTTTTGCACTTTGAAGATCTGTTAAAAACCATTGCAAAATATCTTGAATATCTTGATTTGAAGTTGAAGAAGCTAAATTCTTGAGGCGTTCTTCAAAACAATCGAATAATTCTAGTGTATCTTTATATTTACTTTGAAAATTTACCAGAGACAAAAATTTTTCAGTAAATTGTCCTTCTAAAATTGAATAATTTCTCAGGCCGCCTTCTTTTTCATAATCCACATAAGATTTTCTTTGAGGATCCATTCTTTTTCGAATCCTGGTGTCGATAGGTAAAAGTCTTTTCGCAGCGACATTTTCTGGAAATTATAAGGTTTAAGCACAAAACATTTGTCGAAATGAAAGAAACCATATGGTCCATCTCCTTGCTTTTCAATACGCGAATTATTAGCGATTTTTCCAATAGCATCATTATCATTCAATATGAACCAAAAGATTTGGTATTTACCAAAATCTTCTATTAAATCATCATCCACTGCTACTAAACCTTCACCCACCGGCTGTAAGCGTGAATCATTAAATTTTGGATTGTTACCGGCGAGATCAAATTTTTTCAAATTGAGGTTAAACTTGCTAAATATACTTGGTTTAGCTTGTTGACCATCAACCGAAACAAACTTTAAGGTGCAATCGGCCCTAGAAAAACCCCAAATATCAGCAATACCTATAGCTAAAAGTTCCCCTAAAGTATCATAAATAGCACTTCTATATGGTCTCCAAAGTTGATTTTTTGGCAACTTGAGCATACCCACAATTTCTTTATCATCTGAGGGCTCGGTGTTAAACAACATAAACCCTGGAGAGACCCCGTTGTCCTTATCTTCTTTTTTATTTTTGAAAGCGTATTCCTTATCGATAGTTACCGTTGAAGCTCTCGTTGATATTTTAATTTCCGAACCTTCAAGCAATTGGGCCGCCAAGCCCTTGATATATCTATTTTTAAATCCGTTTAAGGAGATCTCTTTCTTTTCAAGTGAATCCTCGTCCGAATCTGAACTTCCTATAGATAAGCGTCCCATTCCAGAACGAGTGCTAGTCAAACTTGAATCAATATCACTATCTTCATTATTGACAGTTTTGTTTTCTTCTTTATCTTGCTGATTATGATTTACGGCGCGCATTTTTCTATTCTCTTTACTTAATTTTTTACCAATTTTAAACTATTATACTTAACAAATTATTAGTTCAAGTGCGGCACGTCCCCTTTCCTGGTCAGGAGAAGGGAGGGGAGTAGATGGCTAATTAACGCATTTTAAAGGAGGGTCCTGAGTCGGGTCGGCGTTCTACTGCGATAGTTTGCTTAACTCCAGGTAATTCTCTAGCTTGATGAATTCCAGACATAATATCTTTTCTTAGCGGGCTCATGGGAATCCCAGCCGTATTCATAATAAATAACGAAGCAAAATAAAGCATACCCTGCCGACCAGGTAAACTTTTTTGATCTAATCGATGAGCTAAAAAAGCATTTGCGTGGATGGTTTTTTCCTGAGTAACACGGCTAGATAACGCAAATTCCTCAGCAAAATCTCGAGATAACTTATTGACGTCTCCAGGAGTTTTATTGCTTTCCAAAAAACGTTTAAAAATTTCATTGTTAATAAATAAAATGCCATTATCTAATAAATGTAAATGAGCATCTTTAGTATTAATTTCAATACTGCCCTTTGAGATTCCCTCACGCAACCAAATATAAAATTTATCTTGAAGTGGCATCTCCTTAGGAAGGATCATGTCAATTTGAATTTGACTGATAGATTTCATAAAATCTAACAAATCTTCATCTCGAATTAGCGCTAACGATCGGCTAATTTTTCGTCCACCCTCACCTGTGCCACCCCGTAAAGCATCCAGCCAATCGATAAATAATTCCAAATCACTGCTTAACCAAATAAACCCTTCGTTAGGCATCAATTGCCGAGCTAAAAGAGCTGCGGCCTCATGATTTAAAGCTTCATACACACTGGTATTAAACGGATATATTTTATAAAATTCGAACCCCTGCTCCAACATCGTGCCTAAATATGGGTACCAATCTTGTAAATATTGCCCACTGATATCAGCAATAACAACTCTTTGTTGACTGATGACTCGCGCAACATCAAAAAATAATGCGGCACTAAAAATAGCATAATTAACGAGTGGATCTGCGTCGAATTTAGCACCTGCCTCCGTGGCAAACTGCCGCAGACTTAAAACCGACCGAGATAATCCCAGATTTAATAATCCACCTAAGGCCCCTTGAGGCTGATCGGGAATAACTTGAACAAATTCCGCGAATTTCTGCAAGGCTGGTCGATATAAAGCTTTAAAATACGATTCTGGTAATCCACTTAATTGTTGGATCTCCACAATTATCGCCTGGTGCCGATTGTCAGCCAGTAATTTGCTAGCCGGAAAAACCGGTAATAAATGTCCTAATTGGTAAATTTTTGTTTGCATGATTTTCTGCAAGTGAGCCACGCTACTTAACATGATTTTACTTTCCCTCCTGGGATAGTCAGCCTAAAACAGCCCTTATAATCTGGTTATTATTGCATAAATCTACGAATAAGGTAAGCTATCATTATGAAAAATTCATATGAACCTGCAGTAATAGAAGTCGCCGTGCAGAAATATTGGCAAGATAAGCAAAGCTTTCATTGTATTGAGGATCCGAGCAAAGAAAAATTTTATTGTTTATCAATGCTGCCATATCCTAGCGGTGAATTGCACATGGGCCATGTGCGTAATTATACCATCAGTGATGTGATCGCTCGCTATCAGCGTATGCTCGGCAAAAATGTGCTACATCCCATGGGTTGGGATGCTTTTGGTCTACCTGCAGAAAATGCCGCCATCGCCCATCATTTACCCCCAGGAGAATGGACTAAAAGAAATATCGAGAAAATGCGCGCCCAATTTAAGGAACTAGGTTTCAGTTTTGATTGGCATCGAGAAATTTCGACTTGTGAGCCCAGCTATTACCGTTGGGAGCAATGGTTATTTATTCAACTCTATAAAAAAGGTTTAGTTTATAAGAAAAATGCTGTCGTCAATTGGGATCCGGTGGATAACACTGTACTTGCCAACGAGCAAGTGGTTAACGGCAAAGGCTGGCGTTCCGGCGCCCCGGTCGAACGCCGCGAGATTCCTCAGTGGTTTTTAAAAATAACTACTTATGCGCAGGAATTATTAAACGAAATTGATCATCTATCCAATTGGCCTGAACAAGTGCGGACGATGCAACGCAACTGGATTGGTCGCTCTGAAGGCGTGAATATTGAATTCTCCCTAGATGAACCCTACCCGCCCCTTTCCATATTCACCACTCGTGCCGACACTCTCATGGGCGTCACTTATATTGCTATTGCGCCTGAACACCCCTTAGCTTTGCAAGCAGCTGCTAACTATCCACCACTAGCCGATTTTATTGAACAATGCCGCCACACCAAAGTATCCGAAGTCGATATAGCCACCCAACCTAAAAAAGGCATTTGTTTAGCAATCCAGGCCACCCACCCCCTGACTCATCAAAAATTACCGGTGTGGGTCACCAATTTTGTCTTGATGGAATATGGCACTGGTGCAATTATGGCAGTGCCCGCTCATGATCCACGCGATTTTGAATTTGCCCAACTTTATCATTTACCCATTAAACCGGTCATTCAACCCCAGACAAATGCTGGTTGGGATTTCCAACTGGCGGCTTATACTGAGGGCGGAATCTTAATAAATTCCGGCACTTTTAATGGCTTATCCACGGAAATGGCCAAAAAAGCTATCACTGATTTTCTTGTTAAAAGCGATTTAGGCAGTCCACAAATAAACTTTCGTTTGCGTGACTGGGGAATTTCTCGCCAACGCTATTGGGGAACTCCAATTCCTGTTATTCATTGCTCTCACTGCGGTGATGTGTTAGTCCCCGAGGATGACTTACCAGTCGTTTTGCCCAATGATTTAATTCCAGACGGCCACGCTTCACCGCTTAAATCAACACCTAGTTTCTATCAAACCCACTGTCCGCAATGCGGGGCAGCCGCTCAACGTGAAACTGATACCATGGACACATTCATCGAATCTTCTTGGTATTATGCTCGGTACTGCTGTTTTGACCAGCAAAATACCATGCTGGATGATCGGTCAAAATATTGGACCCCTGTCGATCAATATGTCGGCGGCATCGAGCATGCTATTTTACATCTACTGTATGCGCGCTTTATGCATAAACTATTGCGCGATCAAGGCCTTTTAAATTCTAATGAACCTTTTAAATCCTTGCTTACTCAAGGCATGGTTCTCAAAGACGGGTTTAAAATGTCTAAATCCAAAGGTAATATTGTCGCTCCACATCAGTTGATAAAAGAATATGGTGCAGATACCGTACGTTTATTTATTATCTTCGCTGCTCCACCAGAGCAAGCGCTTGAATGGTCAGATAGTGGTGTTGAAGGCGCATATCGATTTTTAAAAAAATTATGGAATTTTGCCATCCAGATCCACAACCCCTTGCAAGCTTTGCCAACCATTCTATCGCCAGAACAACAGAGTTTATATCAACAAATCCATCAAATATTACAGCAAGCCCTACAAGATATTGATCGTTTACAATTAAATACCGTGGTTTCTGCCGCAATGAAGTTGTTGAATCTAATCAGCAAACAACCCATCGATCAGCAAAATCTGCCTATTATCCAGGAAGGCTTAGGAATTTTATTGCGCTTGTTAGCACCCATAACGCCTCATATCAGCCATTATTTATGGCGTGAATTGGGCTATGGCGAAGATATTTTATGCGCACCCTGGCCTAAACTGAATATCAAAGCACTACAGACTGATGAGGTGCAAATGGTAGTACAGATCAACGGGAAACTTCGCGGGAAAATCATCGTTCCCGCTCAAGCTTCTAACCTGGAAATCGAACAATTGGCATTGCACGAAGAAAATATTCAGCGACATATCAACCAGCAGCCAATTAAGAAAATTATTATTGTGCCCTTTAAACTAATAAATATCGTTTTATGAAACAATTAAAATCTATAAAGTTGATAGTTATTGCCATGCTGCTCACCCTCGTTTGCACAAGCTGCCACTGGCAATTACGCAACCCCAATGAAGTGCCACCTCAACTAAAAATTTTGTATTTAGATGCTGGAAGTATCGAAAGTCATTTTTTGGTGAAATTAAAAAATTTATTGGAATCTATGCATATTCAAAAAGTCGCTAATCCTACGTTAGCGCCTTTTGCTTTGCGGGTTTCTAACTATTCTCTGGTACGTAATAATCCATCGGTTTCCACCACCAATGTCGCCATTACTTATATTTTTACGTTGCAAGTCACGGTTGCAATTCTAGGTACGAATGGTCAAATCATTGTCCCTCCGCGGCAAATAGTCGCTACGCGAAATATCACCGTTAACGTTAATCAAATTTTTACTATCAATTCAACCAATTTATTTCAACAAGAATTACAGCGTGAGGTCATTAATTTAATGTACTATTGGCTCACTAGCGAAAGTACTCAGCGTTTATTGGTTTCAGCACAGGAAAATCAAGCTCATGCAGCTCAATCCAAAACAATTAAACCAACACTTTAGTGGACCATTGCAACCGATTTATTTAATCACTGGCGACGTGCCTTTGTTAATGCAGGAAGCCCGCGATGCCGTTCGCCATGCTGCGGAGCACCATGGCTTTCAACATCGCCAGCGACTGGATGTCGAGCCCGGATTCAATTGGCAAAAATTAACCGAACTTTCCAATAATTATAATTTATTTAGCGAGCGCACACTGATTGAGGTGCATAACCCCAGTGGCAAATTTGATACTGAAGCCGGCAAAATTTTACTGACTTATTGTTCGTCTCCCTCCACCCACAAAATTTTACTTATGACGACTGCTAAGCTGAGTAGCGCTCAACAAAAAACTCACTGGTATAAAGCAATCAGCACCCAAGGTGCAATTATCACTATTTGGCCAATAAAATTACCAGAGCTGCCCCAATGGATCCAGCAGCGCATGCAGCAAGTTGGCTTAAAAGCTGATGCAGCCAGTATACGACTGTTGGCAGAACTCACTGAGGGGAATTTGCTGGCCACTCAGCAAGCCATTACTAAATTACGTTTACTCTATCCACAACAAAATATTAGCGTTAAGCAAATGGCCGAAGTCATTGGTGACAGCGCTCAATTTAATATTTTTGAATTAAGCCAGTATTTGCTGCAAGGTGATTGTCGCGCCGTCATGCGCGTGTTGTATCATCTGCAGGTACAAGAGACTGAACCTACATTGGTGCTGTGGTTACTAGCCCGCGAATGTCGCGAATTATTGAATATGGCCTATCAAATTAAACAGGGCAAATCCATGCAAGAAGTCTTAGCATCAAAATGGGCTTCGCTCAAACCATGGTATCAAACCGCTCTGTGTCGCCTGAATTTGTCTAAGCTCACAGGACTCATGTTAGGTTGCCATGAAGTCGATAAATTAATAAAGGGAGTTAAGCTGGGCGATGCGTGGCAAGGGTTGTCTCACCTTAGTCTTGAATTTGTCAGTAATTCTCGCTGAGTACAGCGAGAATTACTTCCTGGTTTATATCCTGCGCTCGGCGAAGCCGATGCTCGGAATGAAGGGGGAGCGCTTCGCGCTGCTCCCCCTTGCGATCCCCCATGGCGTAAGGAATTTCTGCGAAAATTGTTTTTTTATACGGGTGATTCATTGATTGATCCCCTCATGCGTAAGGTAGTTAATATTTACTGAGAATTGCTAATGAGTTATCCGATTATTGGAATACTGGGAGGAACTTTTGACCCTGTTCATGATGGGCATTTAGCGTTGGCTGACTATTTATTCAAACATTTGCCATTATCGCAAATTCAATTTATTCCCTGTTTAAGTCCACCGCACCGTCAAACTCCTCAAGCCAGCCCTGAACATCGCCTGGCTATGTTAAAATTAGCGATTGCCGATCATCCCAAGTGGTTAGCCAATGATATCGATTATCATCGCACTGCGCCCTCGTATATGGTTGACACGCTGAGAATATTGCGCCAACAACAGCCAAATATCTCTTGGTGCTTAATTTTGGGGATGGATGCATTTGCTCAATTTAATCAATGGCATCAATGGCAGAGTATTTTGCAATTGGCACATTTAATTGTGGTTAATAGGCCTGGGTATGAATTAGCACCTTGGAGCCAGGATTTCTTAAAAACTTTCCAAGTATCATCAATTGAATATTTTAAAAAGCATTTATATGGCGGAATTTTACTGGAAAATATGCCGCCAAATCCTTCTTCGGCTACTGCAATTCGTCATGATTTACAGTCAAAAACACCCCCAGATATATGGTTGCCACCTACAGTTGCAAATTATATTCAACGTCATAAGATTTATATAAGAAAACCTTAATAAATTATTGCTAATATTATTTTCTCTTTATAACCAGCTAATACAAATAAAAAAACAGAGGCCTATGAAAAAATCAACCATATCCCATGAAGTTGAACAATTTGAAAATAATATCAAATTGATTCGTTTAGCACTTTCTGCAGGGCAAAGTCACAAAATGATATCTGTAGAGGACAGCGCCTTATATGCGAGCGCTAGCCAGTACTACACCCTCACCCAAGAAGATAAGCTCTCCAAGAAGGCGATTGATTTAGCCCGAGGCAAGTTAATCTCCGCTTTAGAGATGGATTCAAAAAACTGGTTTTTTAATAGGCAGCTTAATAAACCTCTCCAAACTTATTTACCTACACTCTTAACTAACTCAACCCCCCCTCTGACCCCGGCCATCATTATTTCGATTGGAATTGCTTACGATCAAGATGAAAAGGCAGCAACGGCATTGTTTCAGATTCTATGTAAATCTCAGGCCGTTTTAGATATTCGCTTAAATATAGAAGGTGATAATTTATTGCATATCGCGGCGAGAGGCAATTATGTTCAACTTTTGAAATTAATGATAGAACATAAGGTCTTTAGTATTAAGCAATTAGGTGCTCCTAATTCAAACGGTCAAAATCCTGAATATTTAGCAACTATCTCTGGCAATGACGCCATCGTTGATACGATAAAAAACGCTACTCCTAAAGCCAAGGTATCTGATAATCGTTATTCAAGTACTTACAAAAAGACCACAAGCCTTACACCGCGTAAAACAGATGATTATCAGCTTCTCGATTTAAATTTATAAATAGGTCGCCCCTTTTTAAGATTGACAGCACCGAGATTTTATTGTTAGATAAATCTATCACTCATTTCTAGGAGCCTTTTTATGAAGGGATTACCAAAGCCAGTTAAAGCTTTTTCATTAGTTTGTCTCACTTTAGGTATAGTTGCTGCGGCCAATGCCAATGCATTGCCCCCCAAACCCATATTACTCAATAAAAGTAAACAACTTATTGTTGTGGTTACAGACTCATGGGATAATTTTCAAGGGCAGTTGCAATTATATGAACGCAACAGTACCAAGCAACCATGGCATGCTACGGGCAAATCATGGCCGATAGTCGTAGGGAAAAATGGGCTCGCCTGGGCTGATAATTTAAAAACTTATGCCGGGTCCGAAGAACCTATGAAAAAAGAGGGTGATAATAAGGCACCGGCTGGGGCATTTAAAATAAACTTGGCATTCGGTTTTTCACCTAGTTCTGATAGCCCATTTAATTTTCCTTATTTAGCCATTACCCCTTCGATTATTTGTGTTGACGATGTTAAATCTAAATATTATGGAAAAATTATCGATACCTCCGAAGTCACTAAGGATTGGAATAGCGCTGAATTAATGTCGGAAATTCCAGTTTATAAAAAAGGCTTTGTTGTTGATTATAATACCGATGGCAAAATGCTGGGCGCAGGTTCCTGTATTTTTATACATATTAAAGGAGAAACCACCGCGGCTGGTACAGCGGGCTGTACCGCCATGGAGTTCTCCTATTTATCAAATCTGTGGGATTGGATTAATCATAAAGCTAACCCAGTTCTTGTGCAATTACCAAAAGATCAATATTTAAAATTAAAATCCAGCTGGGGTTTACCACCATTGCCAAAAACCTCCGCTTAGGTTATGCTATGACGCTTAATATTCTCGAGGAATAAAAAATGCAAAAAGATATACACCCTAAATATCATGAAGTCACCTTCAACTGTAGTTGCGGTCATCAATTTAAAGTTAATTCTACAATTGATCAAGATGAAGTCCACTTAGACATTTGCTCTCATTGCCACCCGTTTTTTACCGGTCAGCAAAAAATGATTGATACCGCTGGTCGAGTTGAAAGATTCCGCCAAAGGTATGCCAAAAAAGGCGCTGCAAATAAATCGGACACCAAATAATTAGCTATTCCCCTCTCCCATCCAGGAGAGGGTTAGGGTGAGGGAATTAACCATTTTGGCTTGTAATTCTTGTAACGATTGAGGGGCAATTCGCCATTCGCTTAGCATTCGGCGCCATTGTCTTGCACCCGGCTGACCTTGAAATAGACCCATTAAATGACGAGAAACTCTTGAAAATGGTTCTCCTTGCCCTAATTGATCTAAAATGTAAGGCAAATATTGGTTAACAACCTCTTCCCTACTTCTATTAACAATTGAGCTACCAAAAAATTGATGATCTATTTCTGCTAACAAAAATGGATTGTCGTAAGCTTCTCGGCCAATCATGACTCCATCTACCTGTTGCAAATGGTGTTCAACCTCGGTAATAGTTTTAATACCGCCATTGATGATCAACTCTAGATGAGGAAAATCACGTTTAAGCTGATAAACCAGATCATATCGTAAGGGCGGAACCGATCTATTTTGGCGTGGACTTAAGCCTTTTAACCAAGCTTTTCTGGCATGAATAATAAAGGTTTTACACCCCGCAGCAGCGACCGTACGGATAAAAAATTGTAATTGCTCATAACTATCCTGTTGATCTACGCCAATACGAGTTTTGACAGTAATCGGTAACTTAACGGCTGCGCACATTGCAGCAACACATTCGGCTACAAGTTCTGGTTTTTTCATTAAGCATGCACCGAATTGACCTGTATTGACTCGATCACTGGGGCAACCCACGTTTAAATTTACTTCATCGTATTGAAAGTCTTCAGCCATGCGGGCGCAAATAACCAATTGTGCAGGGTCTGCCCCCCCTAATTGCAAAGCTAAAGGGTGTTCAATCGGTGAATAAGTAAGAGCCCGTTTAGGATCATGGCCATGGATCAAAAACCCTGTTGTTACCATTTCCGTGTATAATAAAGCTTGACGACTTATCAGCCGCATTAACACCCGATAATGACGGTCAGTGTAAGCCATCATCGGCGCAATGGATAATTTTCTATTGATACTCATGAGGCCTCAAGGATATAGTGAAAAATTCTTTAGGTCAAAGAATATGCTATATTAAAGGTTAATTACTTTTCCCTCTCCACACCAGGGAGAGGGGAAAATTATTTAAGATGGAGTTTTATGTCGTTACTCTTTGCTTTACTTTTTACTCTAATAGCCGGTTTGCTCAATGGATCCTTTGCCCTACCCACTAAAAATATTAAACAATGGAACTTTGAAAATATCTGGTTAAATTACGGTTTCTGGGGATTTTTAATATTGCCCTGGCTGACTATTTTTCTTTTAGCACCCCGTGCCTGGCAAGTGTATTCAGCTGCTCCTTTTTCGCAATTATTGATTCTCATGATCGGTGGAATTGCCTTCGGCGTAGGCCAAGTATGCTTCGCTCAAGCATTGAAAATGATAGGTTTCGGATTAGGATTTGTCATCAATATTGGTCTAGGAACTGGTTTGGGATTTTTACTGCCCTTGGTAGTTTTGCATCCTTCGAAGATTTTAACCCCATTTGGTTATGTGACTTTAATTGGGATTGTTTTTATTATTGCTGGATTAATTCTTTCTTATCGTGCTGGGCACGAACGCGACGCTCATAGCAAATCAGCTCAACCCTCTGCCCCCCCTAGCCAATATCATTTAGGGGTCATGCTGGCGATTATTGCCGGTATTTTTTCAGCAGGGCAAAATTTTACCTTTGCCACCACCACCCACATGCAGCAGTTGGCGGTTTCAATGGGCCTAAAACAACTCGCTTCCGCCATCATTATCTGGCCAGTATTTTTAATATTTACCTTTATTCCTTATATTATTTACATGTTGTATTTACATTTTAAAAATAATTCGTTTGCTAACTACACCGGCAAGCAAACCTTGATTAATTTTTTATTGGCGATCGGAATGGGCGTATTCTGGTTTTTGTCCTTGGTTTTATATAGTGAAGCTTCTTTATTAATTGGTAATTTAGGGCCTATCGTTGCTTGGCCGTTATTTATGGTGCTGATTATTTTGGCATCGAATTTTTGGGGGTGGCAACATCATGAATGGGCGGACACCACTTCAATCATCGCTCGAAAAGCGTTAAAGGCAATAGGCTTACTGGTCATAGCGGTCATCATCCTTGGATACAGCGCAACTTTATCTTCTTAAACATCTTCTATACGCAGGAGCATAGCATGACTCAATTCATTGGCATCGAAGGTGGCGGCACTAAATTTATCTGCGCTTATGGATCTGGTCCAAATGATCTCCACCAACGCACTCAAATCCGTACCGCCGCCCCTGAGGTGACTATGCGTGAGCTCATTGAATATATTCGTAATATCCAAAAAAAAGTGAAAATCTCTGGAATCGGCGCATCTGTATTTGGCCCTTTAGATTTAGACCGCGAATCAAGAACTTATGGGTATATCACCAGCACACCTAAACTCGCCTGGGTCAATTTCGATTTTGTCGGAACTCTCAAGCGCGAATTCAATTTACCTATCGGGTTTGACACCGATGTGAATGCCGCAGCCATCAGTGAATATCGATGGGGCAATGCCAAAAACCTGAGTGATCTATTATATTTGACGGTAGGAACAGGAATTGGCGGCGGCATCATTGTTGATCATAAATTAGTGCATGGCGCCATGCATCCAGAAATGGGCCACATCCTCATCCCCCAAGATATCCAACACGATTCATTTTCCGGAGTCTGCAAATATCATGGTAATTGTTTAGAGGGTTTAGCCTCTGGCCCTGCTATTAAAGAACGATGGCGGGTGAAATCGGCCTTAGATTTACCTGAAGAACATCCAGGCTGGGAGCTGGAGGCTAATTACCTAGGCATTGCCCTAGCCAATTATACCATGAGTTTTTCACCAAAAAGAATTATTATTGGCGGCGGTGTTATGCGTCAAACTCATTTAATCTCCAAAATTCGTCAACAATTGCTTAAGCATTTAGGTGGCTATATTCAAAATCCTACTGTCATCCAAGGTATTGAGAATTATATTGTGGAACCAGGTTTACATGAAAATGCAGGCGTGTGTGGAGCAATTGCTCTAGCTGCATTAGCAAAAGGAGTTAAAAATGAGTCATAATGAACAGGGTAAAATTTATCAACGGCCGTGGGGAAGTTATCAAACTTTATTTATAGAAGACAATTATCAGGTCAAATTATTATTAATCAATCCTGGCGGTCGATTGTCCTTACAAAAACATTTTAAGCGTGCCGAACACTGGGTAGTCGTGGCCGGAACCCCAACGTTGACGATTAATGAGCAAACTAAAGTTTATCAAGTCAATGAAAGTGTTTTTATTGCCCGTGAAGCCATCCATCGAATTGAAAATTTCAGCGAACAGGTTTGCAAACTCATTGAAGTGCAAGTCGGCGACTATCTAGGTGAAGATGACATAGTCCGTCTAGAAGATATCTATGGCCGCAATTCGTAATAACCCTAGAGTCGAGTGCTTAGAGCCAATTCTCAACTTTAAGTTTTGGAACGCGCGAGAATTCTTTTCCATTATTAGTGACTAGAACAGCATGAATAGATTGGGCAAGGGCTGCAATCATTAAATCCATTTACCATTAGGACGCATTTCCCTCGCCCTGACGGGAGAGGGGATGAACTTGTTTTAGCTTGGTTTGTTCGCTGCGTATTTCTGCAAGTTCGGCGAGGTATTCCGTGCTGATGTCTCGGGTTATATATTGGCCCGTAAAGACTGAGTCTTCAAAACGTTTAACTCGGTCCTCCTCTGAGCTTGCGGCTTCATTGACTGACTCATACAAGTCATCTAAATCTTGATAAATCAACCAATCTGCGCCTATAAACTGCGCGACTTGTTCGACCGACCGATTAAATGCGACCAATTCCTTGGCGTTTGGCATATCGATTCCATACACATTTGGATGACGAACAGGAGGTGCAGCGGAAGCAAAATAAACTTTGTTAGCACCTGCCTCACGAGCCATTTGAATAATTTCTTTAGAAGTTGTACCTCGCACAATAGAATCATCCACCAATAAAACATTTCTATTCGCGAATTCAGTTTTCATGGCATTTAACTTCATTCGTACCGAACTACGGCGCAGCGCTTGCGCTGGCATAATAAAAGTACGGCCAATATAACGATTTTTGACAAATCCCTCTGAGTAAGGGACACCCAACCGCTGCGCCAACGGCAAGGCCACGGTTCGACTGGTGTCGGGAATTGGAATCACGACATCCACATCATGTTGAGGACGTAATTTAAGAATTTTTTCCGCTAAACGCTTTCCCATATTTATTCGAGCATGATATACCGAAATATGATCAATGACAGAATCGGGTCGCGCTAAATAAACATATTCAAATAAACAAGGCGAACTTTGAACTATTTCTGCACATTGTTGCTGATGGACTTTCCCAGTTTGATCAATAAAAATTGCTTGACCGGGGGCAACGTCATCTATCAGCTGATATCCTAAGGCGTCCAAAGCGATACTTTCAGAAGCGATCATATAGTCAAAACCTAATTCCGTTTTGCGTTTACCATACACCAGCGGACGAATACCATAAGGGTCGCGGAAGGCAATGATTCCATAACCGGTGATCATGGCAATGGCAGAGTAAGCGCCATGCACCCGCTGATAGACTTTTTTTAAAGCGGAAAATAGTTCACTAGGAGTCAGCCTCATCCCACCGGTTTTCTGCAATTCATGGGCAAAAATGTTCAATAGCACTTCGGTATCGGATTCGGTATTTAAATGACGTAGATCACTGCGAATTAAATCATTGGCCAGGGCTTTAGCATTGGTGAGATTGCCATTATGAACAATACTAAGCCCATAAGGCGAATTGACATAAAAAGGTTGGGATTCTTCAGGATCCTGAGTCCCAGCTGTAGGATAACGGACATGTCCCAAACCCATACGCCCTTGCAAATGCTGCATATGCGATTTTTGAATAGCATCACGTACCAAACCATTGGCTTTTCTTAAAAATACCCGTTGCCCATCGCTAGTCATAATCCCAGCGGCATCTTGTCCGCGATGCTGGATTATGGTCAATGCGTCGTATATATCTTGATTGACTGAACCGGTCGCTAAAATACCCACAATGCCACACATGTTATCACCACTATATATTTTTTTGATTACTTGGAATTTTACTCACAGGCTGAGGCTGTTCATCTTTTTCTATCCAATAAGAAATATTCACTATTTTTTCCGGTAAGACCCGACGCAACCAACCGACTAGCCCTTTAAATTGCGGGATCAATTGAGATTCCTTAACCTCGGGTTCATTTTTTAAAACACTCACCTGAACAAATAATAATACCAATGCAATGATCAAAATACCTCGAGCAAAACCAAATACCAGACCTAAAAGCCGATCAGTGAATGGGACGCCCGTTCGATGCCAGACCATCGTCCGTATCAATACATTAATGGTAATACCAATGATTAAGATGACAATGAAAATAATGGCAAATGCGACAAAATATCGAGCTGTCGCAGAATCAATCCAAGAAGATAGATGATTAGCCAAAGGATGCGCGAATTTAAAAGCCAATAATAAAGCAACAATCCAGGTTATGAGTGATATTAATTCACAAATAAAACCACGAATCACTCCTATCAATAAAGATAAAAGCACCACGCCAATGATTAAATAATCAATCCAATTAAAACTATACCAATGCGTACTCATTCTCTAACAATTCCGCTCAATTTAAATTGATTTTTAATTTGTTGTTGAAGCACAAGCGCTTTCTTATGGGAATTAACGGGACCGACAATCACTCTAAATGTATTGTTTGGCCCCGGTTGAATAGACGCTTTCACACCTTGCTGCTGGAGTTTAGCAACTAATTGCTTTGCGTAGGTAGGTTCAGTAAAACTACCCACCTGCACTACCCAACTGCTGGCAGCCGGTGGTGGCAAGCGTTTGGAGGATTTATTAGAAACTTGCCCAGACTCAAATTGAACTGATTGTGAACTGAGTGTGAGCTCTGGCGGCGGATTAGCTTCCATAGGCTTATAATCTTCGCTAGCCACTGGGCTCGGCAATGCTGCGGAGCCCTCATTTTGCACGGTCGTTAACTCAGAATCAGGTTGGAAATTAGCCGCCTGCGTCGATTGAGTCAGCTCTGCATCAGGATTGGCCGTGACGGCGGGAGTGGCTTGCGCTTCAGCGTCAGCCAAGGCTTGATCAGATTGAACCATGGTTGCTACTGAAGCAGGTTGCGGTGTTTGCTCCGCTACTTGATTGGCGGTTTGATTTAAAGTGGATTCACTACTTGGCGTGGCCACATGAGAATGACTAAAAATAAATGGTAAAAAAATCGCTAGAATCAGCAGTAAAACTGCTCCGCCGGCGATACGCTGTTTAAATTTAGCCCTTGAACTATGAATTGAAGTGTGTTCGTTCAAATCTCTCATACTTTTGTCTCCTGGCTTAATAAATACTGCCGCGCTTGCGCAACAGTGTAAAATGAACCGAATATTAAAATTGAATCGTTCACATCCACCACTGCAAGTGCCGATTGCAAGGCTTTCTCGACCGTCATGTACTGCTCACAATTTTTAACACCTAATAAAGTAAGCGCGGTATGCAGCTGTCGGGCTTTTGCGCCGCGGGCGCAAGCTAATGAGGCAACATACCAGTGGTCTACATAGTGTAATAAAGGTTGGACAGTTCCTGCAATATCTTTATCAGCTAGCATACCCAAAACAGCTATTCTACGCCCTGGTATCGACAATGTCTGCCATTGTTCTGCTAACCAATGCCCACCCTGAGGATTATGCGCTACATCTAGGTAACAAGATACAGAATTTGTACTCATTTTTTCAAAACGACCCGGTAACCAGGCCTTGGCCAAACCCTCTTTCATATCAGCCTCGGTAATAGGTAAATGGCTCTGCAATAATTCAACCACCATTAAACTGGTCGCTGCATTTTGGTGCTTTAATGCGAGCTTTGGCAATTGAGATATTTGGCGTTCTGGGCCCCACCATTGCCAAGTTGAATCATCAGATTGATGATGATAGCCAAATTCATATTTTAATCCGTACCAAGAGGATTTGAGTTGAGCGGCTATCGGTTTTAAATTATGAGGAGGTTCAGGATCCCCACACACCACGGGACAATTTGGACGAAAAATTCCCGCTTTTTCTTTGGCTATGGAAGCTCGATCTGGACCTAACCATTCAGTATGATCTAAGTCGATGGTGGTTATAACAGCGATGTCAGCATCGACAATGTTCACTGCGTCCAGGCGACCACCTAGACCCACCTCTAATATCAATAAATCCAAATTTTTTGCTTGAAATATTTGTAAGGCCGCTAGAAAGGTAAATTCGAAAAAACTGAGTGAATACTCTTGGCGATTTTGTTCAGTTACTTTAAAAGCGTTTAGCAATTCTTGATTGTTAACCATTTGATTAACAATGCGTATTCGCTCGTTAAACACCGATAAATGTGGGGAAGTGAAAGCACCCACTCGATATCCCGCTGCACTGTATATACTTTCTAAAAACTTGACACAAGAACCCTTACCATTGGTTCCGGTGACGGTCACGACTGGACAAGAGAATTGCTGCCAACCTAAAGGTTTCGCCACAGCAATAACCCGCTCTAAACCCAAATCCATTTCCTTGGGGTGGAGTTGGCTTATATAATCCAACCATTGTTGAAGGTTACGAGGCGACAGGTTCTGGGGCATGAGTCAACTTTGCAATGAGATGAGCTATTTTGCTACGCATTATACGCCGATCGACAATCATATCGATAGCACCATGTTCCAACAGAAACTCGCTGCGCTGGAAACCCTCAGGCAGGGTTTGGCGTATGGTTTGTTCAATGACTCGAGGGCCAGAGAAGCCAATTAATGCATTAGGTTCGGCAATAATAATGTCGCCTAGCATCGCCAAACTCGCTGAGACTCCGCCCATAGTTGGGTCTGTTAATATTGAAATATAAGGGACCCCTCCCTTCGCTAATCTCGCTAATACTGCACTGGTTTTGGCCATTTGAAATAAGGAATACAACCCTTCCTGCATACGCGCTCCGCCACTGGTGGAGAAGCAAATAAAAGGAATTTTTTTGGCTAGGGCCGCTTGTGCGCCCACGACAAACCGCTCACCTACGCCAGCACTCATCGACCCACCGATAAAATTAAAGTCAAAATTGGCAACGATGACCGGAATTTTTTCAAGGGTTCCTGCCATGACAATTAAAGCTTCTTTCTCCCCAGAATTTCTTTGAGCGACTTGCAAACGATCTCGGTATTTTTTCGAGTCTTTAAATTTTAACCAATCTTTTGGTCTAACGTTTTGACCAAGCTCTATACGACCTTCTGGGTCTAAAAATAAATCCAAGCGCTTGCGCGCACCGATTCGCATATGGTAGTTGCACTTGACGCAGACTTCATAATTATTCTCTAGTTCAGCCCTGTACAGGGTTGCCTGGCAAGACTCGCATTTACTCCAAACTCCTTCGGGGACGCCTTTTTTCTTGGCGGTAGAAACCTTTGGCAATAGCTTTTCAAACCAGCTCATATTGGATACCTCTTCGGGGATTATACAAAATTCTGCTATCGAGTTGTACCCCCACTCCGTCAATATTGACTCTGCAGTAGTTCAACATAACAAAATTGGTTAGGGTAAAAAAAATGGGCCTAGGGGAGAATGGGGTAGATCGAATTCTTCTGGGTATTTTACTTCAACTAAATATAAGCCATTGGGTTGAATTGTTATGCCTGCACAACGACGATCACGGCTTTGTAAAACTTCTTTGGCCCATTCGGGTGGTTTTTCACCACTGCCAATCGCCACCAACACGCCGACAATATTGCGCACCATATGAAGTAAAAATGCATTGGCTTGAATATCTATCACGATCATTCGCCGGTAGCGAATCACTTCGATATCGAAAATTTGTCGAATCGGCGAATTTGATTGACAACCCGCACCCCGAAAAGCACTAAAATCATGCTCGCCTAGTAAATATTTGGCGCCCTCATACATTCGCTCTTCATTTAATAATCGATAGTACCAACCTACAGCATTACGTAAAATTCCAGGCCTAATCTCATGATTGTAAATAATATATCTGTAGCGGCGAAGCAGTGCGGAAAAACGCGCATGGAAATTCATCCATACATGCTTAGCCCAAACCACACTGATATCAGCGGGAAGATTGCTGTTGGCACCAAAGACCCAAGCATGATCGTTGCGATTTACCTTGGCGTCAAAGTGAACAATTTGACCAGTGGCATGGACTCCAGCATCAGTCCGGCCAGAACAGGTCACTGCGACTGGATGATTGGCGACGTAGGACAAAGCTTTTTCAACTGTCGCCTGCAAGGTCAATAATCCATCTTGGTTTTGCCAACCATAATAATGCGTACCTTCATAACGCAAACATAAAGCAATACGTTTAATATTTTCCATTACTTAATGTTTTCCATTTTAAACACTCCTCCTGAGGAGGGCGCGTCGGCTCCGCCGAGCGGAGGATACAAACAGGAAGCAATTCTCGCTGTACCCAGCGAGAATTGCTGAAATTAATTGATTTTAGCTAACAATACCTTGGCTTCTTGCCGATGTTCTTCACTATTACCATCACCGATTATTTCCGCCAGGGTCTCACGTGCAGCAACGTAATCTTCCATAGCAATATAAGCTCGAGCCAGATCTAATTTAGCTGGAATCGCCTCACTACTGCCCATAAAATCATATTCACATTGAGTATCGTTTTCTTCTTCCTTGGGTTTAATTGCCTCAGGTGGATTAAGCGTGGCAGCTCGCACGGTCTTAAGAGATTTTTTTCTATAAGCAATTAATGTGAGAACAAATAAAATCACCATAAAGGACGCCAGTCCAGCTAGTAAGTATTGTTGTTTATTAATTTGTTGCTGCAAGTTCCCTAGCCGTTGTTGGAGCTCACTCTGATTATTTTGTAGATCATCAACAAGCTGCGATAAGCCTGTGATTTCTTTGGAGAAATTGCTATCAGTTTTGGCTGTCTCAGCCGCCTGATCTGGCACTTTAACCACCGGGGGTTTAGTCACTATGGGGGGAGCTGGATCTGCATCCTCTCCTTGTTGATAAGAAGCAGCCACCAGAGAGGGATCTTCGATCGTATTAGTGGGATTAACTTGATTAACGGAATTCGCGCTATTGACAGAGTTAGGAGAGTTAACCGAGTTAGTGTCGCTCCCGCCCACTGCCAGGGCAATCAAAGGCGCAAATAACAAACTAATCACTAACATTAATATTTTTTTCATAAAAACTCCTATCAACTGAACTTGGATTTATTTTAACATAGTCATTATACCTATTCCCAGGAAATAAATTATATTGAGATTTGCTTATGAATACTGATCAGATTGCAGCCAAACTTAAACATGCCGGATTACATCAACGGCCATCGCAGCTTAAAATGATTAGTGAGGCGCTAATGGCTCTTAACAACAAACAAATTATATGCCTAGAAGCCCCAACCGGAACTGGTAAAACCATTAGTTATGGAATCGCCAGCCATCTGGCAAAAACCGATCAACAAACGGTTATTATTAGTACTGCAACGGTTGCATTACAAGAACAGTTGCAAAATAAAGATATCCCACTACTGGCTAAGATTTTAAATGTTCCAATCCGCAGCGGCCAAGCCAAAGGCAGGCGACGCTATGTCTGCCATGCACGTTTATTTGATGACAATTTACAGATGGATATTTTTAGCAATGATAGCTATCGGCAAGTACTGCAATCATTGTTAGAAAAAAAAAGCTGGGATGGAGATCGAGATACGTTGGAAGCCCCCCTCTCCGATCAGGAATGGTCACAGGTCAGCACCGACTCAATTGGCTGCAGCGGCAAGCTATGCGCTTACTTTAATCAGTGCGCCTTTTATCAAGCACGACAAAAGTGGCAACAATGTGATTTTGTTATTACCAACCACAGTTTATTATTGGCCGATCTGGCATTAGGCGGCGGCATGCTCCTGCCTAAACCGGAAAAATCTATTTATGTTATCGATGAATGCCACCACTTGCCGAGTAAGGCTTTGGATTATTTCGCGCGCTCGGCTGTAGTCTTGCCATCTGTTGATTGGATCAACCTCTTGAATACGGCAGCTGGCAAAGCAGTACGCAACGAGCAGCTCCCTGAAACACGACAAAAAATATTACAAGACTTATCATCGAACTTAATCCAAGCTTTGCATGCTTTTAATTTATTTCTACAGCAAAACCAGCACTTGTTCGAAGATACTAACGCTCAGTATGCTGAGAAAACCTGGCGCTGCCGCGAACCTCAAGCCGCGGTTTTAAACTTGGCGCAGCCAATTTATCTGGCTAGTAAACAATTGTGGAACGAATGCCAATTATTGTTATCAGAATTAGAAGACCATCTAAAATTAGCGATGAATGATAAAGTCCTTCAACAGAATCTCACTAAATTAATAGCTCAATTTGGGTTTTATCAAACACGCCTTGAGAATCTTTATCAGACTTGGGAATTATTCTGTCAAGCAGATGCCGCCAATGAGCCGCCCATAGCCCGCTGGTTTATTCAGCAAGACCAGAATTTTACTTGCCATGTAGCGCCGATCAATATAAGCAAATCGTTGAAAGCTTTATTTTGGGATAAATTATCTTTAGGGGCATTATTATGTTCTGCAACTATCCGCGCAGTTGGAAGCTTCAGTGATTATCACCGTAAAACAGGTTTGCAAAATCATCCTAAATTAATTGAATTAGCGTTAGATACTTGTTTTGATTACAATCGCTCGGTTTTATTTGTGCCGCAAATGCAACATGCACCACAGGGCAGTGAACAAACCCAACATCGTCAGGAAGCCATTCACTTGTTACCGCAATTAATCTTGCCAAGGGGCGGCACTTTGGTTTTATTCACCAGTAAGTCTGCCATGGAATTTACTTTTGCGCATATGTCAGTTGAGTTACAAGCGGATATTCTTATGCAAGGCACTGTGGCTAAATCGATACTATTAACTCGCCATCAAGATAAAATTCAAAATCAATTACGTTCGATATTATTCGGCTTAACTTCTTTTGGCGAAGGCTTAGATTTACCCGATGATCTATGCCAACATGTGATTATTCATAAACTACCATTTGCAGTGCCCACCACTCCGATCCAATTAACTCTAACGAGTGGTTAGAAAAAAATAAGCGTAATCCTTTTAATTTAGCAACACTACCGGCAACTTCGGTGCGGCTCGCTCAATATGTTGGGCGATTAATTCGCCAAGAAACTGATATGGGCATTGTCACTATTTTAGATAAACGAATGTATAGCAAATCTTACGGGAGTGAATTATTAAAAAATCTACCTCAATTTCAACGAATTTTGAATAGTCCTGTAAATATCTTGAAAGAACACCCCGCGATCAAGCATTTGTGGCGTTAGAAAAAAATGTTAATATAGGCTATGTATAGCGGAATCACCCAAGGCTTATTTGTTGTTTCCCGTGTGGAGAAGAAACCGGGGATCATCCATTATGCTGTCGTGTTAAATGAGCATTTAATGGATGGTTTAAAAATTGGTAGTAGCGTGAATGTCGACGGCGTCTGCCAAACTGTGGCCGCCATCAATGCCCTTGAAGTCCAGTTCACCGCCATCGATGAAACTTTAAGATGCACCACCCTTAATGAGTTATTCGTAGGTAGACTGGTGAGCATTGAACGCAGCATACATTATGGTGATGAAATCGGCGGGCAGAAATCGCCGGTCATATTATTGGCACTGCAGAAATTCTGCAAATCAATCGGCATGAAAATAATTTGCGACTCACTCTGCGCTGTCCAAGTGAATGGATGAAATATATTTTACCCAAAGGTTTTATCGCGGTAGATGGCTCAAGCTTGACTGTCGGCGCCTGTCGTTCAGAAGGGCTTTTTGACATTCATCTCATCCCGGAAACCTTGCGTTTAACCAACTTTGGTCATAAACAGATTGGTGAACGATTTAATATCGAACTCGACCGCACCACCCAAGTCATTGTAACAACCATTGAGCGTCTTTTTCAGACAATAAGTGGCGAGGGAATCTTGACTAAGAGCTGAATTAACCATTGAATTATCTCTCATATCTACCTTAAAAATAAATAAAAAATTCATAATAAAAAATAAGAATTCTTTAATAATCTTTATCTATACTCAAGTAATTAAAAATTACAATAGATGAGCGAGATATGAAAAAGAGCAAATGGCCGGTAAAACAAGAATTTCATTTATCACATAGCGGTATTTTAGGTGCAATGAGAAATGGCCATAAAAGGGTAATTGAGGGAGACGGCGGTTGCGCGGGTATTGCTGGCGTAATTGGCGCCGCTTTTTATCGGGAACAAGATAATGTTATTGAAGCCTTTCAAAACCAAAATTACGACCTCATCGCCCCCAAAGTAGAAGCTGCTGAAGCGAAACAGCTAGAGGGGGTGCGAGATGGTGAATCTCAAGAACAAGCTACTTTTCACAGTCTTGGGGTCGATTACGGACAGGAATCATTAGAAGATAAAGATTTTAATAATAAGCAAGTTATTTCAGAATTATCTCACAAACTATTATCATTTTTAAATTACTCAATGAGTACACCAAGGGGCCCAGAAAGACATATCACGACAGTAGCCAAGGATTCGAAAGGACAATGCCACTATGTTAATCCTAATGGGGGTGGAATTTTTAAGGGAACGGGTGGCGGTATCGTAGGGCAATGCAAAAGAGTATGGCGGGATGCGCTTAAAGATGTTTCTAAAACAAAATCTGAAAGCCCCGTGCAGGTCACATATGATAGGTGAACACAAGGCGTCAACTTAAGCTAAAAAAACCAGCGCCGTCATTCCTGTGGGGTTGTCAGTGGGATGATGAACCTCTACTTCTGATCTTTTTCATCGGATTCATTAGGCGCCGAAGTACTTGATTCGGTGTTTGGAGTGCGCTACTGGGGGATGACTTAATGCTTTGTAAATCTTTGTATAAATCATTTAATAAGTGGCTGGCAATGACAAAATCCTTGGCTTGCTGCTCTTGAATCTTACCCATCTGTTCCATCATCAAGCTCAATTGGGCAATTTTAGTCCCGATGGCATCACTAGGGTCTACCGTAGGAATTTCACTCTCTGGGTTCAGTAATGATTTGATTGGACCAACAATACTGTTTAAATCAAATTTTTTAGTCAATTCCTGAAGATAAATCGGGCTTTTTCGCCATGGCAGGTACTCCTAAAATAGTGAACTGATAACTTTAAATTATAGCAAATACCGGGCATGATGTAGGAAATAGACTCCCCTTAGGGTCATCGCGCTTGGTATCCCCTTTTTTGTTTTGACATAGATTTCAATCAGATAATCTAAAATTGACTAAATACTTAGAATAATTGCATTTTTTCTCATCATTGGCTCTTCTTTATGAGCTATATTTGATATTGAGAAGGCAATATATAGATGAGCAAGGGGAGCATAATATGAAAAAAATTATATTAACACCGAGCAAACCAAACCGGGTAAAGTTATTATCAACTATCTTAGGTATATTAGTGATTGGCGAGATATTAATGCAGATTTTCGTTCTTTAACCTATCACCAGGTAACTCACCAAAACTCCCGCCACGTGCGGGAGTTTTTATTTGTCATCCCAAAAAATGCGCAGTATTTATCCGGAACCCCGGATAAATACTGCGCATTTTCCGGGATGACAAGCTCAAAATAACGCATGAATAAGAAAACGACGCAGTTGGGGACTAATCGATTTTAATGCATTTGAACCGCGAGTGATTTTAGCGATGCTTATTTGCAAATCTTCAGCAATGGCACGTTGAGGCTTGTCAGCTTTCAATAATGCTCTCAGTCTCTCAACCCGCATGGCTAATTGATCCTGCTCAGCCTTGGTAAACAATAATTCAAATAAAGATTTTAACTCTTGATCGGATCCTGCGTGACG
>CAWFUJ010000012.1:0-262822 GCA_963818985.1 uncultured Pseudomonadota bacterium
ACACCGCTCGATTCAAGAGAATCCGCTTATCGATCCGATATGGAAAACAAGTTCCTAATATTGTCCTGGGTGATCTCTATCGAATAAAGCAAGTTTTGATCAATTTAATCAGCAATGCCATTAAATTCACTCCTCAAGGTTATGTCCAAGTGTGGGTTCAGGCTGAAAAGTCGAAGATCAATCGACAAGAAGCCGTCATTTGGATTTCCATCAAAGACAGTGGTATAGGCATTCCAGCTGAAAAAATCGAGTTGATTTACGAAAAATTTTCAAAAATCACCCCGAGCAATAAAGGATTATATAAAGGCAGCGGATTAGGATTACGAATTGTCAAACAATTTATTGAAGAAATGAATGGCGATATTGCGGTGCACAGTGAATTGAATCAAGGAACGGTCTTTCAAGTTTTTTTACCGGTGAAGATCCCTTTATCCGATCAGATTTTTCGAGGATGAAATTATGCATAGAAAAAAGATATTATTAGTTGAAGATTCTCCTTTACCGCAAAAAATTGCAGAGGCGATATTAAAGCGACTCCATTGTCGCGTAGAGATTGTTTCAACTGGCGAAGAAGCGGTGAAATTGTGCGTAAACAATCACTATGATTTAATTTTTATGGATATTGGCCTGCCTGGAATTGATGGTATAAAGGCGGCTCAATTGATTCGGGAACAAGAAAATGGAAAACCACCTGTTCCTATGATTGCACTAACGGCCCATGATGATTCCGACTTAAAAACCAAGGCATTGGCAGAGGGTATGAATGATTATCTGATCAAACCATTGACCTCTTCATTGGTAAAAAAAGTAATCGCCTCCCTCTAGAGTACTTAATTTTTTCCAAGTAGGAGTACTGTAAGGTCTATAAAGCCCTGGAGGTTGATCTAATGTAGAACTAGATGCAGACGATGGATTAGTTTTAGACTTACTGCCACCAAATTATCTCATAAATATAACTTCAAAATAAGTTATAAATATTATAGAAAATAAAAACAGAACACTTGTAATATACTTTTAAAAATCATTTAATGAGTATGTGAATTTTCACTCATGAGTTAATAGGTGCTCAGAAATATAGGGAATTGAGAAATGATTAAGAGAGATGAATTTGACTGTCTTATGATGGTCAATGAATTAGATTTGAATAAACCAGCAAAATTTCAAAACGAAATTAAGTTGTCTTATCGACATCAAGATCAAATAACATCACTTTGCCATGGTATCATCACGATATTTAAAGTGCCAAAGCTAGGATATTTTGTTTTAGGGATACCGCAAATTAATACTGATCAAAGTACTCATAATCAACAAGAATTGCAATGTTGTGTGGGGGATCAGTTAGCACTTGAACGAGAAGAATGTACTCTTACTGAGAGTTTGCGAAAATTAATAGAAAAAGAAACTTACAGTATATTTTCACTAGGTGAATTCACGATATCTTCATTCTACGCTATCCACAGAGTAGCCGAATGGAATTTATGTTATCTTAAAATAATTTCTATTTTTAATCGACCTATCAGTTTATATGAACTGAAAACCAAGGTTGCTCTCATTAATCAAGCAAGATGCAGCCACAATGCTTCTTATTTTGGCATTTATAACTTGGAACAAGTCATACCAATAGCTATTAAAACTGAAAACCTGCATGAAGGGTCTAAACCTAAAACCAATATACTTAATTATAGTAATAATAAATATGAATCGTTTGTGATTTTGGATGATAGAGTAATTGCTATGGTGTTTAGTCAATTTAGTGTTTTTAACCTTTACCAATTATTCCCAACACTTAAAAATACCAGATTGTCCTGTGCATCAGACACGCTATTAGCAAATCATTTAATTTCAAAACACTGTGATTCAGATCTTAATTATGGTTTTAAAATAAGTAAATTATAAATGAGATAAAATTGGTTGAGATTGCCCGGTTGCAATTTTTGATATCACTTTTCTCGAATCAGCAATAAAATTAACGAAATTTCTATGACCTTTAATATCTAATTTTTTATCTTCAATGACTCGAACACATTTTTTCAAATTTAAAAATGCCGCTTTATTATTTTGAAATTTAGAATTCACCAACATCAGACCATAATAAGCTTCAGCAACATTAATGGGGAAAATAGAAGAATTATCCGGGTTACTTTCATAGTCTTTTCGAGCATGATTAAAATATTCACCAGATTTTGGGCCGTTGTTGGCCTTCAAATAACTAAATCCTAACGTATTAAAAAAGCAATATTTTTGTGGGTGATTGTGATAACTATATACTCTTTCGGCCTGTTTAGCATGATGCTCTACTTTAGTAAAGTTCTTTTGTTCAAAATAGATTTCTGCCAAATTAGCATTGTATCCAGCTTCTTGCCAATCGTTCTTTATCAGTTCCAAATTTTCCAATAATGTATGAAAAATTTCAATTGCTTTTTTAGGATTCCCAAATTTATTGTGACCTACGGCAATTGCGCCAAATGCTCTCAAAGTTTTTTCAGCATTAACACCATAAATTGCTTTCATGATTAAATGTGCTTTGGCCAGATAGGAAACACATTTTTGATAGGTATTTGATTGCCAAGTAAACAATCTGCCGTATGCCATGTAGATATCTGCAATCAATCCTAAAACCAGTTGACTTTCTTTAAGATTATGACAAATTTCTTCGGCATTAAGGAGAATTTTATGGGCTTCATCATAATGGCCTTTTTTGTAATGCCATTCGGCAGAATTATGTAAAAGTTGAGCACACAAAATTCTAATTTCCTCAGACTGACCACTGATATGAGGAAATCCCATCTCTTGTAGTGTATGTTTTCCAGGTTCAATGGCTAAATCAGCCAACTTCCATAATTCTTGCCGAGCTCGCCACTCTTTCAAGGTTCGATAATCTTGATCTCCGTATTCAATTAAAGTTTTGGCAATTAAAGTATTACAAAAGATAGGAGTCAGCGGTAAAAAGGTTAATTGCTTTGATTCTCTTATTAATTCTGAATAGTCTTTACTAATAACTGTTAGCATTTGATCGACAGTGATATTGTGGGAATATGCCGCCTGTTTATAAGCATCTATAATAGTTCCGTCCGAAAACAAATAAAACAGAGTTTCTGAATTTAGTGCCTGCAAAATAATATCATTGGTGACTGCATCTCCACTGAAAACAAACATACAGCCATTATTTTTTTGTAAATATTGAATGATTTTTTTAGGAAAATCAGTTAGTGAGTCGCTGATACTAATTTTAGTAAACGGATTGAAAGATTTTTGTTCTCGAGTAATTGCGCAAATGATATCATGATGCTGACCTTTATTTTCCGAATTATACATATTGACGATAAATTTCAAGATAGTAGTCAACTCGGTTTTGGCTGAATTAACAAGAAAAAAAGCTTTACTAGGATCAATGGATATTACTAAATTAGTTATTGCTTGAATTAGTTTCATTAAATAAAACCTGGTAAGATTAGCAGAGGAAATGCGAACATTACTAACCAGATAAATAGGCTTTCTAGTTGCTATGTCAGTTAAGCTTATCAAACTGATTTTTTCGGCTGATTTTTTATCTAAATTCTCCCACAAGTGTATCTGCTTAAAGGGAAACAATTTAAATAATTTTTTTCTTATGATCATTTGTTGGGATTTTATTCGATATTGTTTTTTTTGAAATTGAATATAAATCCGCTCAGTAGTGTTAACTAATTCTAATGTCTCTTCAGTAGCTCCGCCTTGAAAAGCGCTGATCACAGTTTGTTTGCTATTGGTTCTATAAAATCCAGATCCATCAGTACCAAATACAACAGGAATTTGATACTGAGTTAACTGCTTGATAGGAAGTTGATTAAAATTTTGAATATTATTTAGAGCCAGATTAGAATCTGGATTAAGTTCAATAATGACACGATTTTTTAATTTGTTAAAAAGAGAAAAATTGAATGAGTTCCATCCATAAATCCCATGACCGATTCTCATGAAAACAGGATATTTTTGCGCTATCTCTAAAATAGTGGAAATATTTTCTAAATGTAAGCTATTTTCTCCGGCGTGCACTCTCATAACGAAAGTTGGATTATACTTACTAATCCACTCGGCGATGTATTCCATATAACGAATAATATTTCGTTCATAAAAATTATATTGTTCATGTCCAGAAAAATCTAAACCAACGATATAAGGTGAAAAAGATTTTTCCTGAATTCGTTTAAGGTCGTCACAGATTTGTGGATCGGTATTGTAATTATAAATAGCTGCTAAAAAACGAATGGTAACTTGATATTTTTTTTGAATTTCTTCTACAGTTTGACTAGCTATTGCTAGCCAATCATCTTTTAGAATATTATTCATTGACAGTTCGATGTATTGAATGCCTTGCTCACGACAGCTTCTACCGATTTTCTTTAATATTTCTGCAAATAAGATTATGTGATCTGTAATCAAATCTCTACAAGCATAAATTTCTTCTAATTCGCCAAAAGGGATAATCCTACCCGAAGAAATTGATAGTTTATCTGCTATAAACCGGTAAGCATTGGGATAAATATCTTTAAACTGTGATAATTCGATAGTTGTTTCCTTGAAATCAGCACTGATACCTTTGTCGGCAAGGACTGTTTTGAGAGCATCAGTATCAATGACTAAATTTTTTTTTAAGGCGATGTTTAACAGTTCATATGGTAGCAATACAGCGTCAAAATGCGTGTGTAAATCAGTTAGCAGAGTGTATTGTTTATTTCTTGTAAACGGAATAATGGGATTCCCATGAAAATAATCCATAGCGATTAAGCGAGTTTCTGATATAGAAAATGGCAATGATATTTGATCGTTAAAATCTGAATTACTTTTGATTACTCGATAGAAAACTAATTGCTCGGCGATATAAATTTTGATATGGTACGGTGATTCTAAAAGAATTGTTGGTTTGACCTGATATAAATTTTTACTGTCAAACTCAAATTGATTATTGTTAACATGGATATCTGTTGATTGAATAATTTTTTTACAAAATTCGGGATTGGCGCTATTTTTATAAGTAAAATTGAATTCTAATTGATTTTGTAGAGAATAATTAATATGTAATAAATAATCACCGTTATGGTCCAATTTAAATATTGTTTTCATAGAATTCCCTGAAATCAACAAGTTAAATTAGCAAATTATAGCCTCTTTACCATCATTGTTTCAACTGCGCCCATGCGTTGCCAGGTTTTGACAAAGGCAAGTGACCAGCATAGGCGCAATCAGGGTTACATCATGAGGCAAGCAGCCAGGTCTAATTTTTTACTATCAGTTGGCAGAGCATCACTTGACCGGTGGTAAAAGAACGAATCTGGAGGGATAGCTTGTGGTCTTGGTTTTACCAATAGCCCCACTTCTTGCAGTAATCTAGCAATTTGATCGATTACAGCAGAAGACTCTGATCCCAGCGTTAATCTTAGTTCGATCATATTAGCTTTGGCTTGATAGTTTTCCACTTTTAACTCTTCAAGACAATCTTGAAGAAGATTATTTAAGCTACCTAAATCCTTCTTCACAGTATCTCTATCCCTAGTAACTTCTTTTTCGAAATCACCAGCAAATTCAATAATAATTTGTTTATCCTTGGGAAGGCAGCTAACATTAAATTTGTAGCTGTATCTGTTGTATACTTTGGATATCATTTCACCTAACTGTGTTTTCAATTTCTGCGCAGCTTTTGATTCTTTAACTTCAACCAATTCCGGGGCTGGATTATTTACTGATTTATCATCTTTGTGTTCATCCGATGCAGCTGAACTAATATCTGAAGATTTATCTTCCAAATAAGTAATTTTTGGGGTTAAGTCTTTAGAATCAGTGCTTTCATTCTTAATCGTGGCAGAAGAAGACTTGGAATCATTAAGTTCCAAAAGTGATTTACCTATTGCTCCTGCTTCGCTAATGCGAGCTGATAGAATTTCGCTTTTTTGTACATCTTGAGCGCCAAGCGCTACTAAAGTCTCACAAATCACTTTAGTACTGTTATACATTTGCCTACTACATTCTACCAGCACTTGAGGATCAATTGCGCATGATTTTGCTATTTCTTTTAGATCTGAAAAAGACTGTTGTGCTCCTTGACGATAGTTTTCGGCAAATTTCATTGCTAATAGTTTTTCTTCTCTATCTGGAGTTTTTCTAGCATCGTTATATAACTCTATAGCTTTTTCGTTTTGCTTTTCAAGATATTTCATAGCCTTATACATCATCTGCTTACGTTCGTCTGCAATTTTACCGTACTTATCAAATAGTTGCTTTTGTTCACTTAAAGACTTTTCGGCAAACTTAACTAATGCTGCTTTTATAGCATGATCAGCGCGAATTGAAAGTTGATGAGTTTTGATAAGATTATCAATTATTGAACCAGTTTTTTCAATAACTGAACCGAGAATAAATCCTTGTTCTCCAAGTTTTCCATGTCTCAAAAGATTACCGCATTCACTATATTGTCCTACAGAAATCCTTTCTGTCAAAAGATCACCAAATTTATCGAAATTAACTTTATCTGCTAAAGTAGCAAGTGTAGAATCAAATTTTTGTTGTAACATAGATCTGTCCTTATTGAGTTGAAAATACTCGCTTATTAGTTTTTTTAATAAGCGTCCATTATCGTTGGTATCTAAATCGATACCTGCGTATTGTTTAATTATGCTATTGACATCTATAGTTGAAGATTCGAGTATCAAATCGAGAATTTTCTCGGAAGTGACATCGATTCTTTCAATAGCACGCCTGGTTTCATCTTTCTGAACAATAGTACCCTTTGTTAGTGATTCTCTTAGTGAGCATTCAAAATGCAAGCAATGCTTCTCAGAAAGTATTAATGCGATTAAAAATCGGATTATTTTTTTCTTATCAATTAAAATACTGGATAACATCGACCAATTTTTAGTTAAGATTTCTTCGATAGTTTTTCCCATGATTAAACCCATTTCGCGTAATGATCTTTCTAATTTGATCTTATAGTATTCCGTACAGCTTTTGCTGATGATGTAAACTGAAGTCGTCAGTAAATTAAAATCAGGACTGCTCATAGTAAAATTAAAAGGCTTGATTTCTTTGCTATCAAAATTCTCGCGCGATAAACTTGGTTTATTAGAGGTAGATGTATTGTTTTCTTTTTTAAGCCATTTTCTACGCATATTTACGGCTTGGTTATGTTTATTAACTTTTCGAGCAGCTAGATGTTGATAAGTATGATATTTTGATTTACTAGCTTCAGAAAGCTCAGTGATTTGATCAGATTTTTTCACAGCCCGTATTCTATGATCATGTCTGCGTATCTTTCTTCGAGTTCCAGCACGATGCCATTTTCCTGATGCTGGCCTATCACCAGCTAATCGCATATTTGAATTCCGAGTGCATTTCGAATCTGGGCTATTTTTTCTAAGGTCAGAAGTAGATGCAGAAGTAGTTTTCTGTTCTGCCATTTCTTGAGATAAAGTCTGTTCAGAAATTTGCGAGTTAGTAATTAGTTGATTTTCGATCTCACGGGTGCCAGCACTGATACCGAAATTGACCATTCCCGCGACTGCAGATCCCAATATATTGGCAACGGTGCTGACTGAACTTTGAAAACGACTCGCTAAAAGTTCAGCAATTTCTTTAGAAAAATGATTTAATTGCGACGAGTGATCCTCATTAATAATATAATGACAGTTTAGACAGGCAGTTAATATTTTAATTTTATATTGATTATACTGACCTAGATCTAAATCATCAAAATTATAATGATCGATATCATAGTCAATGATATAAGTTTTCATGTCTTGATCTTTAATACGTAGATACTTTTTCAATGATTGCATTTTAATTCTGCAGTTTTCTGACAATATCGCCTTCTTTTTTAGTAATAGACATATTTCATTGACTTGATCTAGTTTTAGATCAATTTGATTAGATTTAAAATGCTTAAAAAGCATGACATTAAATTCATCCAACTCACGTTCGATTTCTACTAGTTTTTCCCTTACAATTTGATAAATTTTATCAAAGCCATTCAAGTCAAATAATTCAATGCCGGGTATAGCCAATGATATGGAGTTAATGGCCTGTTGTGCTGCGAGTTTGACACAATTGGCGTAATGAGAATATTGATTACCAGATATAAAATAGTCCATAGCAAATATTTTATACATGACATTTTTAGAATGCCCCGAAAAAATTTCTTTTTCAAACATTTGCTGTGTGTATTTAATGATATCTGGTCTTAGAGAATCGGCAGCTTTAGTACTGATATGGGAGCAAACCACACGAGCACTCTCAGCAGCAATACTTTCACCAATTTGAACAGCAACATGTTTACTAGCAGTAATTGCCTGATTTACAGTTCCGCGAAGCGCCCGGGCTGCAAGTAAAGCTTCGTCAGTCAAACTAGCTGCTTCCTGACCTGCCATAGTCAAGGATGAAGAGTAACTTGCTATGCCTGCAGTCACTAGAGAAATCGTCATACTAATTGATTTTTGAGTCAAATAGTCAGTCATATTTAACTTTCTAGTATGACCAGCTGCCGCCACCCGTAATAGATCAGATACGCCTTCAGTAATTAAACCCAATCCAATAGTAGAACCAATTCCCCCAGTAAACGTCATTAATGCAATCCCAGCTCCAATCTGAAGCACTCCTAGGGTAGAAACCAAGCACATTGCTCGCCATGGTAATGGACTTTTTTCAGCAACATCGAATAAAAAATCATAGCCATTATCTTTATACTGCAGCAGTAATGACAAGGAAGGATTTATTTTCAAGAACTCTATTTCAATAGATTTAGAATTGAGAATCAATCCTGGATCTGGCCTGTCTGCAGATAGCATCAGGGATTCTGCTTCTTTGTGAGTTAATCCGGTGAATTCAAAAATAGCATTGTCATATTGGTTGTCAGCTAATTTTACCACGGGTTTGGCATCTTCTTTTTCTAAATCTTTGAAAATTAATCGAGCAGCGCTCCCTGAATGATCGAGCAAACAATTGGCTTGTTGCTGAGGAATTTTATCAAAAACTAAATAAAAATTAGTCAGTAATAATTGTGGATTATCTTGTTCTTTGGAGTTTTCCTCAAGATAATTTAAAAATTCTAGTAAATCCTGCTTTTTATTACTAGATAATACCAGATCACAGACTTCAGGCTGGCAGTCAACTTCTTTAAGATCACGCATTATTGAGGCAGTATGTAAATCATTGCTCGAATCTTTTGTAGTCATAACAACCTGTATATTCTGTTTCAATTCATTATCATTTTTTAACAATTTAAAAATCTTTGAATTGGGCTGGCGAATAATAAGACTAAAATTTTCTAATGATAAGTCTACTCTAGGTTCACTAGTATCAAATTTTATTTCAGATTCAATAATTGATTTTATCTTGGGAAAAACTAACTGTTGTAATTCCAAAGTAACTAATAGTTTTTTAGCACGTGGAAAGTCATACCAACGATCGCTAACTTGGTCGACAATTGGTTTAGAAACATAACTAACTGCATTTGAAACTGCATGAGTGGCTTTACTAATTCCGGAAACAATTTTTTTTCCAGCATAGAGAAAATGTTCTCGACTACCAATCAAGCGCTCTTGCTTAGCTTCTTCAGATTTTTTTTCTTCCGGGTTACTTGATTTGTTATCATCAATCTTATGATTAATGGGTAATAATTTTTTTAGAGTAGAACACACATTATCTTTTACTTCCAAATCTTTACTGTCAAAAATAATATTGACTCGTGACTTAACTGGACAATTTTTTTCGAATTTCTCCATTGTTTTTAACAAAGGGTAATGAGTGACGCAATCGTTGTATTTTATTAGTCCATGAAATGTAATGCTAATCTTAGCTTTTTCCTCTTTAGTTATCACTTGCAAACTGGCTGCTTTATCTAATTTACTAAATGTTTCGTTAGTATATTTGGTTTCTAAATTAATATCCACAAGTCGTTGCGATCTTTCAATGCGATCTATTGCTAAACAGACTGAATTTAGGAAAACATTTATTATCTGCGTATTTTCTACGATTTGTTCCAACGCATCATTTCTAAAAGTTAATATTTTATCTTTATTCTTGTTGGCATATTCTGCAGTCAATTGCCTAATATTTTCAGATAAATTAGCAATCACTTGATTTTTACAGAGTAATTTTTCTTTTATTATTTCGCAAGTTGTTTGCAGGCACTTTTTGGCTTTTTCTCTATAATCACCTTCAGCCAATGCGATTAATGCCGCTGCCTTATTATAATTAGCAATACATGCATAGTTTGGATCAATCGAAATTGCATAATCATAGATTTTAATTGCTGTTTGTAATAATTCTTTCTTTTTTAGAGGATATCTTGAAGAATTTGCTTTTTTCAAAAAATTATTAGCTATATTTAGCCAATGACTAGCATTATTAATAAATGACTTTTTCCCATAGTCTTGGAGAATAGTGTTTTTAAAAATTATAAAATCTTCTTTGACTTTGTCATAAAATTTAGATTCTTTATTTTCTTGATATTCTAAATCATGTTCTTTTAACCATATACCCCAACGTTCCTCAATAGTAAATTTATTATATTTTATTAGCTCTGGTTTTAAATACGTATGAATCGATGACTCTAATTTCCATTCGCTACTAATTGATTCATCAATTTTTTTGATACCACTAATTTCTTGTAGATTTTTGAATAATTGCATGTATTCGTTAAACAATTTATCCTTAAATCTGATTCTCGGTAGTTGATATTGTCGAATTTTATCTAATTCTAATTTTTCATTTTCATTACGAATAGATTTAAGTTGTTCAATACTTAATGGCCTCAAATCATTTATAATTAGTTGTCCACTTCCAGGTTCTCCATTACGTGAAGCTCTGCCGAATATTTGTGTTTCCACTCGTTCATTTTCTGGCATAAAAGTACAGCAAACATGTAGTCCGCCATAGTTAATAGCCTCATTACTTATCCTAATATCGGTGCCTCGCCCGGCAAGATTAGTTGCTACAATAATAGTGCCACTATTTACTAAATCCTTTAAGAAATGTTCTTCTAATGTGCCGTTTTTAGAGTATTTATATAATTGTCCTGAATGTTTTTTTCTTAATTCTTCAAAAATTCGGTTAGTTTCTTCTATACTTTCACACACAACTAATACAACTCGACCATTGGTGGCTTCACGAATACTGCTGCTGACGATTTTCGATTGCCAATCAAGAGAAGAAGCGATAACCTCACCTGATAGTTCAATGAAGCGCTTGTTTTTATAGGTAGGAATATCTACAAAGTCTATAGAGTAAACATCATCTAATAATTTTTGAGATTCCTGAGAACCAAGTGTTCCGGTGATTCCATAGACATTTTTTTGATATCTATCAATTAATGCTAGATTGGAAAAAAAGTTAGTGGTCAAACTCTCTGGATATACCTCGAGACCATGTTTAATTTGTAAAAATTGATGTAATCCATTATTCCAAGAGGTTCCATTTTGTAACACTCCCGTATTAGCAAAATCTACGGGAACAACCACATGTCGACTAGAATTGTTTAATTCAATGGTATAGTCACGACTTTCTTTATATGTAAAATGAGCTAATAGTGCGCTATCAATCCATTTAGGAGCTTGAATTTTAGCCAATGCTTTAAGATGTGCAGGAATTGCAACAAAATCGTTGGTTTTCTCATCCATTATCGTGTGCAAATACTCAGTCAATATTTGACCAACCTCAGCGATATATGCCTGATCAGATCGCGAATTTGAGATAACGATAGTTTGCAGCTTGTGCCATAGGGTGGTTAATATTGGAATCAGTAAATCCATCCCCGGAATAGTAGACGATAACATCGCTATTTTGGCATTTTCATCGATTAACAGATTATCGACTTCGTCGACAATAATAGTGTTAAAATCTCTTTTTCCACGAGTTCCAAGACTACTGTATTCATGTCGTAAAATATCAAATTGAAAATTGGCCGCATCTCCATATATAATTTGAATGTCTTCTTGATAGCATTCTTTAATTCCTTGCACATATCTGTGTTCATGACCATTACATGCTACTTTTAAACCAAATAGTTGATAAAATCTCTTGTAATTATCAGCATCACGTTTAGCTAAAATTGGAGAACTAGTCGCTACCTCAACGGTTTCACCCTCTAAGGCCTTGATCGTTGCCAACATAGCAACAATTAATGACTTGCCTTCACCAGTGGCAATTTGAGCAAATCTGCCCTTGTGCTCAGTGCGAGTATATAAAAAAAGTAGAGCTAGCAGCTGTACTGCTCGAGGTTCAAATCCATGATGCAGTAGACAAGCTCTTTTGATAACAGCTAGGATTTCAGGCAATAGTAGTGTTTGCGGAGATTTTATACTTCTAATATAGATTGCCCACTTTTTAATATCTGATTTAGTCCATTGTTTGATAGGGCGACCATCATTGCCCTCAAAACGTGATAGCGTCAATTTAGATTGGTCACTATAATTATCGGATCCTAATAGTATCGATAGTAATTGATCGTTTTCTAACAATGAAATTAACTGTGAATTAGTTTGGTTGATAGGCATTCGTTTGATTTCAGCAATGAGTTCGGTAACAGATTTTTCATTTCCTGTTTCTAAAAAATTTTGCTGAGCAATATGAGTATATAAGCGTTTAACAAGTGTTTTTGAACTTTTATCATTATAAATTCTATAAAAATCAATTTCGCTTATCTTATAAAGATATGATACTTCAAACATATCGATAATTTCAGTTTCTTCCAGTTCTCCTAAACTAACTAGCAGATTATAGAGAGAAGATAAATTCCATCCTTTATTCACCAAAGAACATAGAATTGTGGTTAATAAATCAATCCTATATTTATTTCCAGAAAATTGACCAATAAGTGTATTCACTTGAGCAGAGATCAATTGAATAATTAATTCTTTTTTAAGATCATCAATAGTTTCAACAGTATTCTTGTTTATTAAAGTAATTAACAAAGATTCACTGATTTGATATTTTTCTATCAGTTGCAAGCACTCTGCGAATAAATTAATATCTATTTTAGTGGTTAATACGGCCAATAACTCTTCGATCACAATGATGCTTAGTGGACTGGTTTGACATAGATCAACAATCTTTTCTTTACTGCTCTCATCTATAAAGCTTTCAGAAGTAGATAAAATTTCAAGGATCCAAAAGGCTTTGCTTTCATTAACATGGTGCTTTATTAATAGATCCTCGGGATTTTCTATTCTAAAATCATAATAAGAATACAGCATAGCTAGTAAATCAATAATTTGAGTGATGGTAAGTTTTTCAACACTTTGTTTATACTTTAATGCCCATAAGAATCTTATTTTTTGATTGCGCCAATAAGGATTATCTTTATTAAGAAGATCTAAATTAACGAGACATTTAGCCATTAAATGGAAATACTTATCGTCAGAAAAGCAATTTTGATCTTTTGATTCGCTATATGTGATTAAATCTTCACATAATAATGATTCAATATAATCCTCACTAGGAGTATTTTTCAAAATATCATTTATGCGCTTATGTGGACTGGACAATACAATCAATATAAAACTTGTTTGATCACTTACATTTATTTCATCTAAAAAATGCCTGTAGTCAGGAAATTTTTTATTAAATTGATCCGAAAGATAATTAACTAATTTATCCTTTACAGTTTCAAAAAAATGACTGTGAAAAACTTTCACCACGGATAATAAATTAATTAATTGGCAAACTATTTCCTGACTTTGATAACCTGGATTGTCAATAATATTTATCAAATTAACAATTTCTTGTAAAACTGAAATACCAGAGAATTCATGATTCATCACATAATTGAACGCAATGTCTAATATATTTTTTTTCAATCCAAATTCATCGATCTCATTAAAATTTTTTATTAAAAGTAAAATTTGGCAATCAATATCATTAAATAAACCTTGGCTAATAAGGCGATAAAATATAGTTAAATTAGTATAATTAATATTTTTAACAATAAATTGTTCATTAAAAACCGAAATTAACTGATTTATTTCTTCATGAAAATCAGATTGATTAAATATGTTAATAAATAGGTCAATGATATTATGGTCATTAATTTTGGAAGATGAATGTTTTACTATCTCAATTAACGTATCTAATATAGTTTTAAAATAGGTAGGAGAAATTTTTTCTTTTTCATTTACTAGGATTTTAATAATTTTATTCTGTACTGTAAAATCGGCCTTAGAAATAAAATCACAGAGAGCATCGATATTCCCTAAAGAAATTGGCAATTTTCCATTCAATAATAATTCAATTAATTTTATTTTTTCTATATCTTTCTGATCATTATTCCATTCTCGGCTGATCAGCGCTATCAAGTAATTTTTCTTGTCTAATTTTATAGTATTTTTGTCAATAAAATACTGGATCACTTTCAAAGCTAATTGTCTAATTTCATCATCTTGGTGATTAAGAAAAATATTGGTCAGTACATCCACAAAGGAAACTGGTAATTTATTATTAGAAAATTTTATTTTTAAACAGATTCCAAAAAAATTCATTAATATTTCGGAGTTTGACAAATTATCATCTGTAATTAGAATTTTTACAAATTTAGCCATTGCTTTAAAATCTTTGGTATCAAAGCAATGATCTTGATTTAGTAAACAGTCTATTGCAGATAACTTAATGTTATTATCAATTTTTTCTTCAAGTAATATATGCCTTTGTGATTTTGTAAGTAGTTTCTGAGAGAGATTTTGAGGCATAACTTCTTTTGTTTGTTGGGTTCTCAAAATACTTAAAACTTCAGTTTCAACATCCGAGGAGACACCAGCTTCTAAAACATCAATTAACGTCTTAGTTACGGTCGCCTTTGTCAATATATCGAGTCTAGTAAACTGTATTTTCAATATATAAACTATTTTTTTCTGAATTCTTACATCTACAATTTTAGTTAACTGAGTAGCCAATTTATCTAATGAATCATCAGATAATAATTCTGAGATAGCAATTAAAATTTCAGCTGATTTTAAATTCAGTTCAGAATTATCTGATAATGTCAGGGTTATAATTTTATTAATACAATTTATTTTTGGCTTAAATCCTTTAGATATAGTGGTCTTGATGAAATCTAGTAAGTAAATAGAAAATTGACTATCATCGACAAATAATTCCTCGATTTTTTCGTAGATTGCTTTAGTAATATAGCGATTATCTCTAATTATCATATGCGAAATAATTAAACCTGCTAAGACAATGTCGTTATCTTGATGATTTTGATTCAAAAAAATATTTTCGATAGTTTTAAGTAAAAATTCAGGTAGTGATTGTCCATTTTTTGCCACCAAAAAACAAATTTCGAGTGTTTCAGAAAATAATCCGGTTTTTATATTCAAAATTTTATTTAATGCTTTAAAACAACGATTACTTAATATCTGTTTTCCAGTAACTGCATTGTGTATTATTTTTAAATTATAATTTTTTTCATCTCCTTCACTGACCGATAATAAGTGGTTACTTGCAGTTTCCAGTTGAACTAGGAATTGAAGAGATTTTGGTAAATATCGGCATTCTTTAGAATGACTGAGGATATTTTGACGATTTCATTATCTGGATGATTAAGCAAAAATCCGGCAATTTGGGTTAAAGTGTCTTCAGGTATTCTATAGCCATAATTTTGTGATTTAAGGAAAATGCTTAATATAGTTTTCAGGATAGTTTCATCAGAGATGAATTTAGTCAAATTATCTAATATCTCGATAATACCTAAGTTAGAGTTTTTAATAGATAATTGTAAATGATCAATCTGGTCATTAAATAATTGAGCTGTCTGACAGCGCAATTTGTCATTTAAAGATTTTAATAATGGTATACATCTAGTTAATAAATCAAATTTTAATCTTTTACTTTGACTAGTTATTTTACGCAAAACCATAATTGCTGATACATTAATTTCATTATTCCGATACAACTGATTGCTGGCAACATCGACTAATGCATGAGTCATCGTGTCGATATTTTCAAAAAGAGATTTATGAACATTTTTTTTCTTAAAAACTATTTCTAAAGCTTGAACCGTGTATTTTACTACTTCTTCTGAGAAATCTTTTAAACCTAATTGTATTTTTGCAATGACTAAGCACGATAATGGTTGAACTATTGAGGCATTATAGAGAATTCTTGTAATTGTTATTTTAACTTCTAAAGAATGATCCATTAATAAATTTACGAGCAAACCCAATGACTTCTCAGATAATACACTACCAGATTCAGTAGCATATTCTATTATTTTACATGTTATTAATGGTGATTCTTGCTTAAACAAGTATTCAGTAATTAAATCAATAGCTTCGGTAGCTAAAGGTTTAGATGCTTTTTTAGCATACTCAATTAATACTTGGCTGCAAATATTTTGCAAGTTGTTTGATGTTTTACCTAATCCATTAATTAAAAATTTAATTATTGCTGGTGGTATATATATTGTACTTTCAGCTTTTATTATTAGACCAAGGGTTGCTATGAGGTTTATTTGAATATTTTCTTCACTGTTTTTTTTTCAAAGCTTGAAATATGCTATTTATAAAATCTTTATTTACCCCGTTTGATTTTATTTCTGCTGATTTTAATAAGAGTAAGCTGATATTTTTTTGAATTTCTAAGTCATAAGTTTGATTGATCAATAGTAGACTTGATCTTTTTAACAATTCAGAAATTTTACCATTGAATTTGTCGTCGGGAGTATCTTTAACAATGTTAACTAATAAACAACTGGCATTGTGTGCCACTTCTCGCACGTATAATAATTTTCCAATTTTCTCTGTCAAGTCTTCAGATAATAGTTTTTTAATGTTTTCAGATGGACACATACTTAAAAATACCAACGCTGCGTTAATTAATGAATAGGAACCTAATCTATTTGAATTTCTGCTATTTGGGGTAGCTTTCATTTCTAGGATGATCTTTTTTGAGTGGAAAGATAAAATAGAAATAATTGCTGAAATAGCATTGTTAGGAATTATATGGTGATTTTGTAGCAAAAAAGTTAAAACTAGAATAATATTTAATTTGGCTTCGAAAGGATATCTATATTCAGTAAGCACAGAAATCATATTCTGAAAAATTGTAGAATCGAAATTTAATTGTTTTTTCGCGGCATTGAGTAATGCCATACTGGCTTTTATTGAATGCTTCTCGTTTAATAAAAGATTTCTCAGAGATCGTAAATCGTTTTCGAGTAAGTGTTTTAAATATTGTGAGTAATGTTCCAATTTGTCGTCACCAGATAATTCATTGAGAATAGCAATCCATTTATCAATTTCAGGTAAAACACAATCGTTATTTTCGCAATGCATAATTAAAGCTTTTAAAGCAAATAATCGATAGGGCGCCTCTGCTTTTTTGAGTTTTTCTTTAATACTGAGATTTTTTGTCTCTTTTTTGATATCAGAATCAATTGGGCAGGTATTAATAGTTAAATAGTTTAATGTATAAATCGCGTCGTGTTTGATTTTTATTTCGGAGCTTTGACTAGCTTGAATTAGCATATTTAAGAAATCTTCACAACCCCATTCTTCAAATTTTTGTCTATTCTTAATGACGTTTTTGACTATATGCAAAATCTTGATCTTGGTTTTAAGAGAAGGTTCTTTTATCCACTGTCTCTGAACACGAGCTAGTTGGTCCTTAGATAACAATAATCCTTCTTTAGATTGCTGTTTCATACGATCTAACTCAGCGTCTTGACTTCTCCAATTAGAAAGACTTTCTGTTTTTGCAGAAAATTTTGAAGATATTTTTTTTTGATAAAATAAATGAGATTTATTTTCCGTAGCATCAATTAACTGATGTTCAATGAATAATAAATTTGAATCTATTAATTTGTATCCCAATTTTGTCAGTGCTGATAATGTGATTATTATTGTCGGATAGTGTTCTATTCTTTCAGAGCTTATAATTTTGTTTATTCCTTGAAGCAATAATGGTTTTATATCTTGTTTTATATCCATTTTTTCATTGTTGATTGCATAACTAATCGCTAATAAAGCATAGTTTACTGTTTTACCATTTAGCCTTTTTAATTCTGCTAGCAGTATATTGATAGCATCGCTGGGTAGGTGCCACTGATGTTGGGCAATATAGCTTAAGATTCTGATAGCTGTTTTTGCTAATTTTCTTTTATCGGCAAATGGATAATGTCCTTTATAATCATAACATTGAATTACATATTGCATATCTTGTTGGGAGATTTTTTTTCCAACTATCTTGATCTCGTGCCAAATCTAATATAGATTTTAAACCATCCAACGGAGTCTGACGCCAGGTTACACAACTACTTCCTCCAGGTAATGAAGGAACAATTTCGGCAGAAAGACCTGCTGCAGTTTCACTTTTAAACGTAGCGATCTGATTTTGTTCATTAATGACTTGTTTTAAGTCCATAGTATCTATTTCTTCGGAACTTTCTATACTGATCGTACGCTGAGAAACAACTTCCATCTGAAGTGCTGGACTTGAATATTGACCAAAATTTGATTTATTTTTTTGCATATTTCTCCTTAAGCGATTAACAGAACAAAGGTTGTAATTTATCCCTAAATATCTTTTAATTGATATGGGAATTTTTCCCATATATGGTATGATCAGATAAGGAGATTTTTGAAAGTTATGGCGTCTAATTTGAGCTTACGAAACAGCACCATTATTGCTACTAGCGCTGAAGTGAATGAAATTTGTAAGCCGCTCAAATCTTTTGGAATTAATTATTTTCGTTATATGACTCGTTACAACGACTATTCTCGCGCTATTCTATGTAATAGGCCTGAAATTATTCAATATTGTTATGAAGAACATCGTTATCCAATGACCTGGTATGATAACAATAGTAAGTCTAATGTAGATTACTCTTCGGGATTCGATATATGGGCAATACATAGAATTATTAATGAATCTCAAGAGATTGACTTTAAAAAAGATAAGATTATGGCTGGATTTAAAATTTTCCATGGTGTTTCATTATTAATTAAATATAACCAGTTCATGGAAATATTTGAATTTGCATCCCCAACTCCTGATATTTATTCTTTAAATCATAATATTTTTAAGCAATTTGTATTTTATTTTCGCGAGAATGCCCGTGAATTAATTTTACAAGCAGAAGCTGAAAAACTATTATTAACACCAGAAACATCCAATGCTAATTTTATAAATGAAAAATTAATTAATTACGAGTATTCATTGAAAAATAATCTTTGTATAAAAAAATATTTTTTACCTGGAATCGGAGATGATTTTTATTTAACTGCACGCGAAGCTGAATGTTTACAAGCTTACATCAAAACTGGATCAGCTAAAGCAGCTTCATCGCAGTTAAATATCAGCTTCAAAACTATATTAAGGCATATAGAAAATGTTAAACAAAAGAGTGGTCGTTACAAATTAATGGAGATAGCTAAAGAATTAGGAATTTTTTCTGATCTATAAATACTTTCATTTATTGAGGCTTGATAATAGTCGAGGAGTACTAGCAGCACAAAGTATGTCGAAAGTAAGTATTGCCAAAAAAGTTGGAATTGGTGAAGCCGCTGTATACAGGATATTGAAAATCAAAACGCATTTGTTTTTAAGTTGGCTTACATCCATGCTGATTCTCCTTTGGTATTAGAAAATCATCAGGTTACGCTTATCAGCTCAACTTTTCAAAAACCCTAATTTGTGATTGAATTAGAAATCTGAATTAAATAGAAAAGCTTTTAACGCCTTCGGCTAAACCTAATCCTGCTGGCAGACCAAAAGTGAATTGACGTGCAAGGGCATTACCTCTGATAATAGCATCAGCACTTCTGGAATATAAACTGACATCGAAACGAGTTTTGATATATCGTTGACTTCTTTGATCCCACTCGGAATTAATTTGTATCACCTCTTGAGCACAGTCTTCACAATGAACGGTGGCCAGCGGCAAAGAACGGATTTCATTGTTATGATTAGCGTGAGTAGGTAAATGATGAACCACCGAAAATAAATTCAATTGGGATAGGGGATGAGGACATGGATTTTCGAGATTTGTTTTTCGTTCTTTTTGTTCGGTATTATTTGTGGTATCTATTTTGTGTTCGGTGGTGAATTTTAAATTATGTTTCATGAATTGAAGCAAGTGATAGTTAAGAGCAATGGGCTGATTTTTATAGTCACTTACATTCTTAAGATGCAGCTTAATTTTTTCAGGCTGAGTGAGCAACATGAGTTTTTTTATTTCCTGATGAGATGGAAAATACGGAATGTAACCTCCCTGAGATAAAATATAACCTGCTTTCATGGAGAAAATAGCGTACAGGAGGTAACTAAAATTCATGGAGAAAATAGTATCAGGTGAGGTTGTTTTCTGCGATAATAAAAAATTGCCATGAACCCCATAAATATATTGCAGATTGACAAACATCATGACTTTAACCATGTAGATGGCACTAAATGAGTCCGAATATAAAAAATGCGGGAGCCAGGATAGCTGATGGATTTTATAAATGGAGGGTGCATATTTTGGTAAAACAAAACTGGTCATGACGGGTAGTAATAATAAACTCATCACTGCGCCAATGGTGACTGAAGGATTTTTCCAGAGCAATTGAGTGGCTAAAGCACAGATGAAAACAACAGGATATGTTGATCTGGCGATTAACATGTATTTAATATTTTTCTTTTGAGTATCAACCAAAAACCAATCTTTGGGCAAGGGTAACTTTAGCAATTGTTCTACCAACACAGGAAATGTAACCAGTTGTTTTTCGATCTCCTCTAATTGGCGATGCATCATGGTTAATTTTTTTTGATAACGTCCCTCAAAAATATCGTGAGCAATTCCGCCGCAAACACCTGCTCCGGTCATTGCTAACAGGTGCAGAATACTGAGATTGGGGGAGGCTAAAGGTACTAACAAGTAGGTGCATAATTCCAACATATCGTTATAATATCGGGGTGGAATTTTACGTCCTAATATCACTCCTAAAGGATAAGTCAATAGATAACATCCTATGGCGCTAAACAAGATCGCAAAAATATTTCGAAGACCTGTATTGTCATCAGTAACTAACTGCAATAATAAAATTGCACCGGTAATTAAAACGCCTCCTGTTGCTGTGATAGGAAAGCCGTTACGCCAATAAGAATAAGGAATGTGCAGTTGAACTTCCCGATCTATGAAAATCTCATCGGTGATTTTCAGGGGTAACTTTTTTGTAATAAGCTTATTGATAATGAAACCGATTCCATCATTCAAATTAAAACCACTCCAAAATGCTGAAATAGTGTAGTAGTACAAAGACAAATCTTGGCCAATGACGGGGGGTAAGAAAAAAAATATCACACATTCCATCCCTGTGAATGTGTTGCGGTTATTCACAATCCAATCGCGTAAACCCCACAGTCGCCAGGGCTTAAGACAAACATGAAATAAATATCCGGTGGCTAACCCAACCAGTGTGGTATAGGGCAATAAATGAGAACTGGATGACTCCACGATGGCGTTGCGCACAAACAATGAAAAAGTTTGCCCAAACCAAGTCACTGAAAGTGCATTCAGACCGATGGGAAACCATTGCCAAAACTTCGTGGGTGGAGGGGAATTAAGCCCAGTGAATGGCTTGGTGATAGTATTTGCTCTATCATTTTTTGTAACCGGTGTGGATTCCGCTGGTGAAAAGGGCAGGTCTGCTCCACTGGAAGGACTGCTAGGTCTTGGGGACAATGGCTGATTAACGGTTTGTTTGAGATCAAGTGTGAGTGTGATATCAGTTTTATCTTCTTTTTCTTCGGTAATTAACGTATCCATTTCTACAGACTCCTGAGTGTCTGGCACTTTAGAGTGGGATGCTGGCTCGGTAGATTCATCTGAAGCTGCTACTCTGGCCACCTCCAGTAATAAACCCGCCGACATCAGCGTCAAACTATAAAGCACTCGACTCGGCATATCAGTATCATCTGTAGTTTGAGATCGCAGGGTGAAATAAGTCCCGATAGTCCCTACCGCAAAAGATAATAGATAACAGGCCTTGGCAATGGGATGACGATAATTTCTTGGAGAAACAGCAGATTGAGGTTCAACCGACAGCCCTATCGATTGCCGGCTACTCATTTCTATGGACAAAGTTTTCTTGTCCGCCAGTTTTACACTGGTCCAATTTTTTAAAAAAGCAGATAATTTCATGCACTCGTTCTCCGAGTAAAATAGATTCATTCAAAGGAGTGACTTTAAAATTGAGTGATTATTGGGATAAATAGCATTTCCTCACCCTATTAGGCTATCCTTTAATCCAGTGAGATTCAACAACAAGTTTTCTAGGCAGTACTCTTGCAACACCCAGAGTCACTAATCCAGAAATCCAAACGATGCGGCAGCTTGAACTGCTTTAGAGAAGGAGTTGTTCTAAGCCAGGTTTTATTTTTTGAACAAGAAAGGTTTATTTTCATGTGTCTATCTCTTTAACGGATTCTCCTAATTGGTCTTACAAAATCAACAGGTTACCCTATCAGCTCAACTTTTCAAAACTCCTAACTGAGGTTGATATAGGATTAACAGCTATTGAATTAGAAAGCAGGTGTCAGAGCCGATGAAAATTTAAAAAAATAACATTAAGTTAAACTATATCTTTAATAGATACTTATCCTGACTGACACAAATAAAATAAATTTTTCTTGCCAATTAATTTATTTTTGATTGCCAAATTATAAAGGGAAAGAATTAACCAGGCTTTGACCAGAAAAAATTTGTTCAATCGGATTATTTCGAATTCGAAAAATGCCCTGAGTTTGCCAACGTCTAATATCGGTGCGTAATTCATCAGAAGAGACTGCATAGTTTGTCACGATCAGTGTTTTATTTTCTTTTGATTCGTGAATGACAGCATCGGGTCTTTGACTTTGATAGGTTTTCAATTCAGTAGATAATTCATCTGGTATTCGATATAAAAAGTATTGTTCTACCACGACTGGAGAAGCTTTATATTGGATACCTAATAATCGGATTAAGGGATACAAATTTTTAATAACTTCTTTGTTTTTAGTCATTTCAGAATTAAAGATAAATTTTAAAAAATGATCCAGATATTGTATCCCTGTTTTAGGCGGCTGATCAGCTGGACTCCTATTTTCGGTAGAAGAAGGTAAGGACTTGCTGTCTAAATCAAAATCGTCGAGATCATATTTTTTTTCGTCAACCTCTTTGAACTCATTTTTTTGATTAAAATCGATGATTTGCTGTTGAACAGAGAGCGTTCTAAAATGTGAAGTAGGAACGCCCCCTCTGGGCCAGTGCTGTACCCGTTGCATAGATAGTGGAAATTGAGTGAGATAACCAAATTCTAAAATTTCCAACATCCTCCTTAAAGAATGACTTTTTCCAATTAATACTTCTTTGTTGGCGTTGATTTCAAGATAAAACTCATAAAGATTTTTTATTAGCGTGTAAGCGACCCCTGCTAAAACCCAAGGCAAAAATTGATTAGTGGTAGAGTGTAAAACCAGCGAGGGTATTGCAGATAAATTTTTCAAAGATTTAACCAAAGATAATTGTGAAATATAAATTAATGAGTTATAAATATAAATGAGTTGTACTGGTAAATGATACCCAAATTCACGAAACCTTGCTATTTGGTTAGTGATGAATGTTTTAATAAAATTCCATAAAGAGGGTGAGCGGAGAATAGGAAGTATTGCTATCAGTTTTATACCCCATTTATTTAGGAAGATTGAAGAGTAGTTGGCAAAAGTGGGCACGATTTTCCAAATGATTTCATTTATTTTTATGGGTATGTTTTTTAGAATAGTGACTATTGTTTCGATTAAAACAGTAATAGCTAGCACTAATGCCAAAATTACAGAAGTTAATCTTTTAGTTGAATTAAATGAGATATCTATTAATCCAATGATGGGCAGTGATAATATTAGAAAAAGTGATACTGATATCATTGTATAAAGTAAAAACCGGTTAGGAGTAGAAGAAAAAATAAAGTGACTCACTATGGAAGTAAAAAGAAAACCGATTTTGATTTTATGACGCCAAATAAATTCGAAAGCGCTTCTAATCGATTCGAAGATATTATCCCAGACAGTTTGTATGCCCATAAAAAACTGATCTGTTTTTTGGCCACAAGCTCTGATCAATTGATACAGCGCTTCAAAAAATGACAGAATGGCAGTATCTATTTTTTTAAAGTAAAGTGGCGTGTTGAGTATTAATTTTCGCAAAACCGCGCTAAATTTTGTATCTTTAATCAAAATCGGATCTCTACCTAAAAAAGATGCCAAAGAAAAAGAGGCAAAAATTAAACTAGACTTTAATAGGGTGATGGTGAATGATAAGTCGTTATTGTATTGACTATTGCTTATTCTTTTTGTAAGCCATTCGATAGGATAGGTCACCAGACTCAGAATCAACCATTTTTCCAAGCTTATGCTTCTTTGACCGACTAAGCTGAGTAAAGTCGTCAATAAGCTTGAATTTAACCCATCGTGTTTTGTTAGGAAAGACAGTGCTTTTTGTAACAATTTAATAGCCATATAAATTTGAAATGCTTTTTGTATGGCTTGCCAGCGCTCACGAGGTGGTAAAAACCCCAGGGTAGCAATTTTATAAGGATAAATTCTAAGCATAGTGCCCACATGTTCATCAGTGACATTAATGATATTGGGTTCGGCAAAATAAGTGGTTATTAAAGAGTGATAATCTTTTTTTATTGATTGGCCTTTAATTTTAGCTAAGTATTTTAAAATTCGCTTTGATCCGGGACTATCAAAAGTAACCGCCACTTGGTCAAAGCAACATGCGGTAAATTCTGCTAATAACGCCCCTAATGAATGACCGGTATGTGACATAGAAATAGTAGTTTCTTGGTTTTTCACTAACTTGAGTATTAACTGAGTAAAGGTTTCTTTTGAAATGGATTTATCTGCTATCGATTGAAAGCCATAATTTCTTAATAAATCATTGGTAAGATCTGTTAATACTGTTTTTTCATTTATTTTTTCGTCATTATTGTTTTTATGTTGTTCTTTAATATATGCTGTTAGTTTTTTTAAATTGGCCTCTAATTTTTTTACAAAAACAACCGCCGCAGGAAAATGAATATACATTTGATCCAAAACCGCGTAATAAGCATCCGCGATATAATCAAAAAACTGATTGGTACCCTTATGGGCGATGACGATAGCATTAGCCGAAGGTTTATAATAAGCCACGCCGAAATAATGCATATCATTTTTGATGCCTAATTCATCTGAAGTTGCTAATAAAATCCATCCTAAATTATCCTCTAATAATAGTGTTCTTTGTTTTAGGTTTTTTACCACATGAGGGTGTCTTTCATAAGCCCAAAAACTGAGTAAAGCATATTCATAATGAGAAATAATGCTGCGATGATCCATCTCTACCAATTTTTTGGAGTTGGGAAATAAGGGGGTTTTGATTTCATCATAATTTTGATCATGTCTTGTCTTGTATCTTGCTAAATATATTTTTAATAATTGAATATTGGCTGCTAAGCACTCGGGTTCTAAAACTTTTTTATATCGTTTGTTTATTTCTTCTATAATAGTCTCATCCGGATCACCAATTAATTTGGCAATATAGGGGATAAAATAAAAGCCCACATGTCTAAAAATATTGCATTCATAAAATCGGGGCTTTAACTCAATCAAACCATTTAAATCTTGATTTAACTGTTTGAGTTCAGTTCCATTTTTTCTCAATTCCTCTTGAATTTTTTCAGTGACTTGTTCACAGCGTAGATCGGTGTCGTTTTCTTCCTTCAGTTTTTCTGATTCATCAGTATCATGATTAGATTGGAAATCCTTCTTTTCATTTTTATCAATTTGATTGTAAGCATCGGTATATTCGGTCTTTCCTAAACTGGGGTCTTGCAGGGGTATCGCTTTTAACAAGCGAAGACGTTTGGTCAGTAATTTGCTTATAGATCCGTCTATATTGGAATTTTTTCCTTTATAGAAGGCATAAGCTTGATTGAGTATCGGTTGTATGTCGATGGGAGAAACTATGTTGGGATTATTGTGAATCGCATCATAATTTTTTTGATCACGCATTAAAGTAGAAAACAAACTGAGACTCGTAGATCCGAAAGCTTTTTTCAAGTCACCTTGTCTATGGAATTCCGTGGCTTCGTCTTGATGATGTTTAGCATAGTCTTGTAAAACCTTAAAATACTCTGCCTGGGTATCAAGGGGTCTCTGCTGTTTTGCCTTGATTTCATTCATTTTCTCTCTTAGTTTAAAGAAATTGTGAACGAAATAGTCAGCATCTTGCTTATTATCACTAGACATTGAAACACTCCTTGTTATTTAAAAATACAGTTTAAGACAAGCTAAGGCCATCATTTTTCCTTTTTTCCTTCCTCTCTGCCTCGGCATAACCTTTCATCATTTTTATTTGTGCTTCGATCAATCTACAAACAGCGAACCATTGCTGTCAATACTAATAACGAAATAATTTTGATAAAATTAAGTTGGAATTGAAATATATAGAGGCTCATCCGCATTTCAATTATTTAAAAATTGGGTCGCCATTACATCAGGCGCTGGGGTTAGCGCTCAAACAGAAAGAAGAAGTTTTTTCCAAGCAATTTTCCTATTCAGGATAGGTCTCCCTGTGACTTGGACAGTCAGTAGTGAATCGTACAAGAGTCAATTCAGCAGAATCTTTCCAAGCAACTCTGAAGATTCATTCGAAATTATTTGGTAATGAGTGAATAGCGAGGTTGGATTTAATAAAATCTTAATATAATGATGGAATAATAAAGTTTTATTGATCAAATGCAGGTATCAAGAGCACATAAATGAAAGAACAAAAGATAGATAGTAATCGTTTTAACTCAAACTTAGCGAAAGAATTAAAAGCACAAGGGGCAGCCGACACCAGCGGATTGCTTTTTATTAAGACAAAATCTTATTGCGTACTTTATCGTATAGAAGATAAAGAAACCTATTTTGAATCCAAACTCTCCAAAGAAGCTCCTGAAATTTATAAAATTTACCAATCCTTAGACACCATAGAGGCTGGTCCTGGTACTACCTCCGAGGACTTAAGGCTTGCTGACTTACTCATTCAAACCTTACGAGACCCTTACGAAGATCATTTTCTGTTGAATCAAGATAACCCCGGCATAATCTATAGCCCGGGCGAAGATCATAAGCTAGAACACAACCTGGCATGGGTCTGTGGCGTTGCGCAAGCAAATAAAACAGCGTATGTATTATCGATACCCACTAGAAAAAACTTTCTAAGACGACAGGACGATGGTGATCTCAGTGCTTTTGCTTATGAATTGGGGGCTTTATACAAAGTAGGATATTGTCCCCGAGTATCTTCTAAAAAGAGAGTTTTTATGGATCCTCCTACGATTCAAAAGGTTACCCCCCAAAAATGTGGAATTGTGCCAAACCGCTCTGATATGCTCAGTATACTCAATGCATTACACAATGCGATGTTTCCTGAAATGTCCCAACTGAGTGACGTAGTTAAGACCAATTTTGTTGATATGGTCACTGCATCGAATCTTAAGGATTTGAAAATGTACAATAAAAAATTACAACGCAACATTAAAAATGTTTAATCAACAAGTCAGTGCACCGCAAGAAATAGGTCAATTTAGAGCAGCCAAAATTGAAGAATATCAAGATATTATGTTATCACTCTTTATTAATAACTTATTTGATACTGACAATCAAAAACTAAAAAATAAGGTTTCCCCCTTAGTGAGAAAAGACGATGCTCCAAGAGGGGAGTAATACCACTTAGCTACGGTCAAAAGTGGGTTAACAACAATAAGAAAGCAACTATTTAAATCAGGAAAAAAACATTTTAGACCAAAAAGAGAACAGCAGCTTCAAGCACAGGAATCTAAACTCTCTCTAGAACCAAAAAAACTAACGACAATTAAAAAGAAAAGAAAAGTTTCGTCACCATTAGTGCAACAGTCTCTTCTAACCGAGGGCTCACGGAAAAAAAGGCTGATACGTGACCAGGAGTTATCTCAATCCTATGGATTTGGGTGAGAAACAGCCCGTATCCGCTAGCACAATACTTGCGTAAACTGATTTAAATAGTTAAAATGAATTTAGTACCTTAGGAGTATTTCACTGTGCGCAATATTAAAAAAAGAAAACATGGTCATATCAGTTTGTTTTCAAATACCGAGAAATCGACAACCAATGAAGAAACAACTACAAATATTAGAGGTAATGTCTCTCAGAAGAAAAATCAAAAAGTCAGTGATTCCAAACTTTTCTCCGAATTCAAAGAATGGACCCGGTTAGATTGGTTGAAGCATCGACAAGCCATATCATCTAAAAAGCATATTGATTATGGTATGTCAAGGCTATTGACTGAAGAAGCCATTCAAAAACCTTTCATTAAAGCCATATTGGAGGACATGCCCAAATTACCACTTAAAGATGCCGAATACAGTTGGTATTACATGTTAAATTTTGCCTGTGCAGCAGGAAGTCAGCATTCAGTCAATTACATTCTCGATCAATTAATGCATCAAAATGACAAAGAATTATATGAGGTCTTATCAGACAACACCGCTTTATGTTATGCCGCATCATCGGGTAATATGGCCTTATGTCAGGAATTAATGAACAAACCTTATTTTTGTAAGATTGATTTTGATGTCATGAGATATGCACGGTTAAGTGGCGATCTGGAATTTATCCACGATTTTATGAAGCGCTTTGATGATCCTCAATTTAGAAGTCCTGCAATCAGTTTTTAGTGTTCTCTTTCATATTACGCCGAACTTTGCTAATAAAACACAAACCCTCTTAAGACAAGCTAAGGCCGTCATTTTTCCTTTTTTCTTCCCTCTCGTCCTCAGCATTGAAAATCATTTAGGTAACGTAAAAGAAAAATTAATTAGCCACTGCCATCAAACAAGGCATTTACACAGTATAAATATTATACCTAATTTCTCTCAATTTTAGTGTCTATCGTTATTAGATCACATCATTAAAACGTAATAGTTTTTGTGGGTAAAAATACTTATATTTTTTTTAAATCTTTTGTGCTGAAATAAAAATAATTTTGATTTAAAGTATGTTGACGGCTTTCAAAGAATTATTACCGCGTTTATTTAATTATAAGCGAGGTAATAGGTTTGTTGTGATTCGTTTAGAAGATGGTGCCGTAAGGCAATATGCTAAAGCGATTAAACAACAAGATAATGGTTGGGATTGCGGGCCTATTGTGGTGAGCAATATCAGTGATTATCTAAAAAATCCATTGAGAGAAAATAAAGATTTTGCACAACAGCAGACTCCTCTCTACACGATTGGCGCTTGTAACGAGTTAAATCACGATGACAAGGTTGTCAGGCCGCCGGATTGTTGATTATCGTGTGATAGCAAATACTATAGACCTGCAAATTCCTCAGGAAAAGATAAAAGTCTTTGAAAACGAGCAGGATGAATTTACTCAGGCTCAGATTAAAGAGATTAACGATACCTTGAGTCAATTGCCAAACTGGAAAGATCGATTAAAACACTTAAGCAATAGAGAAGCCATTCAAAGCGTGGAGAAGCCTTTACCGGAATCTTTATCTCCCTCTAAAAACGGTATTTTAAGCCAAGGTCAATTTCCGGTCCCGAGACAAACAACGACGCACTCACCGACCAAAAAAGAGGGCATCCGTCCGGGAAGCGTACGTGACAGGATTAACACTTTCAGTAAATGAGGGTAAAACTCGAGCGAAAGTGTCGTGAGAAGGAATGTTATTGGGTAGTGATGTGTCTTTTCGGTAAAGGTTGCGTGCACTAATTTAATTTTTACTTTACCTACTGTGTCGAACAAAATTCTATCATTGCTTTTGTATCCTGTGTACGATTCTTCGAGAAACTGACAGTTGAGTTAGCTAAAATTCTACTTTTATCCTTTCCCAAATAAAAGGTGAATGTCAGTAAATTTGTGAGGGTAGGTCGTAAAAGCAAGCAAGCGAAATGATTGATACGCTTGAACTAAAATGGTATATCCTTTTTAATCTAGGTGGTGTGAGTTGCAAATATTCTCTGTCTGCTTCTGCTGATGAGCAATTATGTTGACTTTCGAATGTAATTTTTACACGAACAATACTCTCTAGCATTTCATTGATTGTTTTGTATGAAAAAACGGTCATTATCTCCCAGTATACTCTCTTTGAACAGCACAGAATTTTTAAGTTCTCCCATAAGATAAAATTATTGGGTAATTTAAATATTCCTTTTTCTACTATATCAATAAAAATTGCTGCCTGAATTTCTTGCGCCAAATTCTGTCGTTTAAAAGCTGAAAACTCGCATATTGCAGGCATCATGCGCCTTAAACGCCAAAGAAGAGAAAAATTATCTAGATTTCACTTTGGAAATTGAGGGGACATTTTAATTTTGGATTGACACTTTAGAGCAGGACGTTGACTCACTAGTGAAAATGGATATATAATTACTTAACTAAATTAAATCCTTAATTATTTAAGGAGCAAGCGCATGTTCAATAAACTTCTACCAGATTTCAATCTTACAGCACCTAAAGATTCAGAAATAAAATCTCGTAAAGAAGACAAGGGAACAAAAATTCTAGGCCAGTATTATAGTACAGTGGGTACAGGGCAATCCACACCTGTACTTTGTACATTAAGATCGGTGCCTTTAGAAAAAAAGTCCGACAGTTATTTTGTTTTGGATTATAATGAAGAAGTGCAAGATGCGTACAAAGCCATTTATATTTCTGTTTGGTTAGATGACAAAGACAGTAAAGAAACCAATCTCAGTGTTACATTGCATCATCAATCAAGCATTGCATTTCCACGACAAGAGTTGGAAGCAAAATCACATGAGTTAAACATATATTCCCCTGTTCATACAAGTGATGTGGCTAAAGTGTACGTTTATAAAGCAAACCCTGATCATATTAAACTGTTATTAGACATTTTGAAAAAATCCTTATGCCCCCATCGTTATTGCCTTATGCCAGATATTGGTTCAGATCAATCAGGTAAAATGGTACGGTTAGATTTGCTGTTTACCCAGTTGTATGAGCACATCTATGCCAATTATAAGGCCAAATTATCTTCTCAGTCATCATTTAACAATAGATAGTGAATTAGTACTGCCAGTGGAAGAGCTTAAACTAAAAGAGCTCAAAGAAGTTGAAGTGGTGAGGGAGAGACTGGCTAACGAAGAAGATGAACCAACATTCGGTTTGAGAGTGAGTATTGATTTAATTTCTTGTAAAAATTCAGCCTGTTGATCAGTCAGGTTTTGTTGATAAGATTTGCTTCCTTCATAAATAATGCCTATCTTAGTGCTCCTGCTGACTTGATTCTTCGAGTCAACTTCTAGCCTTTTTCTTTTAATATTATCTTGATTGATCACTAAAGCTAATCCTTGCTCTTGTAATCGATTTACCAACATCTTCCATAAGTTTTTATGATTACTTTTGACACATGCATCCAATAAAACAGCGGTTGGAAATCTAGTTAGTAAGGATTCATGCTTTTCATTGATATGTTCCCAACTGGCTGTATCTAAAAATTTGAACAAATATTCTGTACGTATTTCTAGTAATTGTTCTGGCAAGTGGTTGACGATAAATAAAAGTATATTTTTCAACTGTGGATGCTCGAAGGTAGGAATATCATTACGTTTTAATTGCTGTACAATGGCTCCCGCTATCGGTGACATGACGTCCAATGAGTTATCCTGATTAGCAAAAAAGAATGCTGCTTGCAGACATATCTCTATATGCTTTTGGGGGCAACGTTTGCCGCTCGCCAGCAAAATGATAGCGGGACAAAAATTTTTATGATTAATGACTCCATCTATGTAATGGTTCATTGAAATGGACGGACATTTTTGTAATGCCAATCCCCAATAATAAGTCAATACGGCCAATAATTTATAATTGCCTGCACATCCTTTCAAGTCCGTCGTCATCTGATTCACTAGTTTCTTAGCCTCTGACTCGCTAATCAAAGTCAATAGGGAGGGTTTGATTTTTCGAAGAGCCAGTATTCTATTAGGTCGAGGTATGGTGGATGCGGTAAATGTCGCTATTTTTTCTTGAATGCCCGTCACTAGCAATGAGGATTGGTGATAATGTGCACTCAGTGCTTGAGTCGCTAAATTTAGCATTGCAGCATTAGAAAAATCAGAAGAAGCAATTTGCCAAAGAATTTCTTCAATTTTGATATCGGCAAATAACTTTTTAAGTTGTATCAAGGCCTTTAATGATTCATATTGTAATTGTTTATTCTTCAGACCATTCACAAGCGTCTGCTTTATTTTGTCAATAGTGATTTCAGCATCAGCGAAATGGACAAGACCTAGATAAATCCAACAGCAAACTGCTCTGATCTTTGTGTCAGCAGAAACATTGTTATCTTTAAGGATTGCCTTTAAACCCGAAGTCAACTTTAAGTCATTCAATACTTTAGGACAACTGCCTAAATCTTCTAATAATCGATAAGGAATGGGATTTTGAGGATTCATCACCAGATTCAGTAACTCTTGCAGGGCATTTGCAACGTTCTGCAAAAAGGGTATCTTTCTAACCAATACTGAAGGGCATTCCTCCAGGCATTGCAAGAATAAAGGCACCCTAAAAAAGCTACCCACCTCTTGTGGTTCTCTAGAAAAAATCTCAAATATTTTCTGCAGATGTTGTGGTCCTTGTTCTTCAAGCGCTAATAAACCCACTAGAAATGGCCACACGGCACGATATTGCAAGTCATAACGATCTTCTAATATCTGTTTTTCAATGGACTTACTTTCTTTGAGCTCTCTGACTAATTGAGAAGCCACTAGAAAATCGCGAAAACTCTGATGTGCAAAATAACACGTGTTAATCATCGCTCTGCTATCTTGACGAATCGTTTTAAGCAAACTAAATTTTAAAGGATCTTGAGAAACTTCTTGATCAACATCCATGGTTAAACAAACTCGAGCGAAGGCTGCTGAATCAATCGTTTGATGATCTTTAGCGGTGATGGCTGCGACGGCTAAATGTTCAATAAAAGGCAATAGACTTTTTATCAAAATACTTCTATAAATAGTTCGATGATTCAATTGTTGAGGGTTTTCTCTTTTTGAGTCAACATGCTGTTTAAGTAAAAGACCCATGATATCTTTGTATAAAGTAGTTAAAGTGAAATCCTGCCCTAAAAGGTTTGACTGCTCATGCAGCGTGCAACATAGTGCTAGTAGTAAGGGGGCGCGACAGATTGAAATTAAATAAGGGTAAGTTCTGAGTGCTTGGCCAAAGGATTCAATGAGGGACTGTTGATTACCAAAAAATTTTTTGACATAAGCTGGAATAGTGGTTGGAGTAAATCCTTCAATTTTTAATAATAAATCGGTTTCCCGAATATTAGAAGAAGTAATGCTATAAGGGCGACCGGTTAATACATAATGAGGGTATTGTAATAATTCATCGTGAAATTCTTTAGCCAATGATTCCCCTTTTAATTCAGCCAGCTCATTTTCTCCATCTAATAACAGCAATAAGTTACCCTTGTCATAAGCTTCTTTTAGTAATAATGTATCGCTAGCCGATAATCGCGTTGGGAAACAATATTGCGCGAGTAAATCGATCACAGTTTCTCTTGGTTGAGCGTTGAGGAGATATCTTAAAGGAAAATACAATATGGCTTCAAAGCGACGATATTCCCACAAAAGGTTTTCACTCCATTGCTGTAGTATATGTTGACATAAACTTGTTTTACCCATACCGGACTGGCCTGTTAAAAAAACACGTCGATCAATCGGTGCTTTATCATCGAACCAATGGCTTAAAGAAACTTGTTCTGAAAGAATAACCATCTCTGCTTTAAAAGAAGTAGGAACAATCTGTAAATCAATGTAATGATCTTTTAATAAGATATCTTCTTTATCTTGGCCAATGCGTGGTAGCTTAATGGCTTGAGCAACCTGCTTTAATTCTTGAATGACACTGACACGCAATTTCCATCGGTGATTAGTCATAGCCAAGGCAGCTGCGAGAGCATCTCCTTGCAAAGAATGTTTATGTTCTTGCTCCGCAACAACCATTGCTTTGGTGCGCAACAATTTCCTAAATGTGTTTGCTGTAACTCCCCCTCCTTGCCGTATCAAAATGCCTATTTCCATGCTATTCCATTCACAATTCGAGCCCAGTTGTGGTGCAGATGGAGGAAAAACGACAGACTCTGCTAGCTTGGGCTTGCTGGCTATTCTGGGGGGTCGTGTTCTTGTTCAGGTAGACTCAGAGGGAGGTTCCCTATCATAAATATAGTCGATGGGATTATTTTCAGTTAATGTTTTCGGAAGACGTTGCATTCCGATGACATCATTAATATATTGTAACAATTCACCATCTCGCAAATTTTTCATTGCTTTTTTGGCAAGTAACCTAGGATAAACTTTTTCATCAGAAGGTATATAATGATTGTCTTTACTTTCACCCCCTGTATTATCGACCCGTAACCAAAGCTCATCGTTTGGCCTTTTCATTATCGCAATACAAACAGCGTGGGTTGCCCAGCCCGAAGTAAAACTAAACTCTTTACCGTCTGCCAAGGTATCAATTTGATTAATAATTTTTGCAGCTAAGGGGAGTAACTTTCCTAATTCTCCTAATAAATGTGCGCAAAACCCTATTTTAACGATAAAATAGGCGTACAATGCCGTTCGCAATTCTGCAGTAGCTTGCCTGGCTATATCTTCTTTATTTAAGTATCTATTTTCTACCACCATTTCAAGTAAAACTCGTATAGACAAAGGTAATAGCACATCACTCTCTATCCCTGATAAATCAACAGTAACTTTTTTCTCTGCATCGATGTAACTGCCTTCCACAGCGCGTATTTGAGCAACGAATGTCTCTAACTTCTCTTTGTCGTACAATTGAGTGATATCAAATCCTACTAAATGGCTGGTGGCAATATCTAATGCATGGATGGCTTTATCACTACCCCAAAAGCGTTGTGCCTCATTAATCCAAACATTCATTTTTATTCCACTGGGAAATTTCCAATTTTTTAGGATAGCTTGAAATATTTTTTCCTCTCCGCTTGCCACGATGTGATCCCATACTGAATTGCTTCCATTAAAAAAATCGATGTCAATCTCTTCCCTATTCACTAAGTATTCAACAATAAGTAGAGATTTTTGCTTGATCGCCTCAATCAGTGGCGTGGTGTCATTCAGCGTATAGTTAGGAGAAACTCCTTCATTATCAACTAATTTTTTTACTTGAGGTAATTTATTTTCTTTTATCGCATTAATGAGAAGTTCTTGTTTTCGCGTCATTTTTGCTACCTGCATTCAGCATATAATTATTGAAAACTTTTATTATATCATAGTTGGTAAAAATTTGCACTTTTAAAACACAGTTACTGAATGGGGTAAAACTCGGAAGTTTTAAACATTCTGCTGGGGTGAGAGTAGCTGATCGAAGCAGATTTTTAGTGTTTAGCCAGTCGATAAAAGCACTTTACTATGAGCCAAAGAGCCAAATTGTTTTACTTTACGGAGTTTTTGGATTAAAAATGGATTGAATCTGGAGGAATGAATAGAATTTAATTTTAAATTATAAAAGAGACTTTTTTTTAGGGGTCGTTCCGCGCGAACTTGCTTCGCGCGGAACGAAATCAAACAAATAAAATACCCCGCGCATCAGCGCGAGGTATTTTATTTAGTTCAAAGCTCTAACAAATTTTATAATCAACGGTGATATTCTAATGTGTTTGTGGGCAACCTCGAACTACGTGACTGTAGATAAGCTTGAGAGCCCAAAAGAGTCATTCTAGATTGCAGACCAGTGGAACGTCCTTTCGTAATTTTTAATTTTAAATTGGGAGCTGAATCTGGAATCCAGCGACTGGAGGCGGGAAAATTATCCAATCCATTAGCATGACCAAAAAATTTGAATTGGTATTCTGCTTTTGTCGCTGTAAATGAATAAGTGACGTGATAGAAATCATCATCCTTTGACATTAAACGAGAATCGCTTTTTTTTCTCCAGCCAACAAAATCGCCAGTCACCCACATTTTTTCTTCTTCGTTGACAAAAGATAAGAATGAAGTAGGAAAACAGTCTTCATAACCGAAGACGAAAACATTGGTATTTTCGTCTTCAGGGACACTAACGATTAACTGATCATATTTAGGCTCGAGAGAGGGGTAAATGTGAAATCCATATTGATAGTCTCCTGGAGGCAAAGAAACTGTGAGGCACCAATTGTTATTCCCGCTATTTACCATACGCCAATTTTTCCATTCAGTGAACTCTCCGATTAGCGATGGTTTGTATTCATTATTAGGAAGGTAAAATGAAAAAGTAACTTCTTTTGATCTAACAGGTGGTAGTGGCGGTAATTGAGATGGTAATGGTATTGAGGATGTGGTTTCCAAAGCTCTAAAACAAAGCTGCTTCATGTCATGGTCCAAGGGTTGATCTCTTTCGGCCGAAATTTTTAATATTCCGAGTATTGCGATTATCGTTTTTTCTTCTTTGTTAATTTCTGCTAATCTTGTTTTAAGGTTGGCGTCAATCCATGCTAATTCAACTTTCTCATCTTTCTCTATCATCCGTATAAAGACTGTTTTTTGAGCTTCTATACGTTTTAATAAAGTTATTTTCAAACTTCTTAATCTTTCTTTCTCAACGCCTGAGTCTAATCGCTTAGATTCACGTGCATATTCGCTCTCAATACGCTGACGCGCCAGATCATGTTCATGATTAATTTTCAGAGTATCCAGCGTATGTTTTCGAGCTGTAAGCATTTCTGTTATTGACTCAAAAAAACCGGTGGCAGCATTGATCATGCCTTTGGAAAATTTACCAATTCCTTCCAAGGCAGTAGATGGTAAATTTAAAAATGATTGTAATAGTCCCGAATTATTTTTGCTCATAAAACCTCCTGAGTTAAATAAAAAAATGACCGCAGCGACATAATGATCAAAAATTAGTTCAATACCAAAATCTCTATAGTTCACTTGGATCCCAAGCTAACAAAAATTTTATTAGGTTTTTATTTGATAAAGAGCGTGCACCTCCAAAATTAAGTGAGATTCTTCAAAAAAACAATCAAATTGAGCTTTTCAGCTAATAAAATGAATTCGGTTTTGCATTGATATCCTAGTCGGTCTGATCCAAACAAATATAAATCATCGTGTTCCTCGGTTTGCTCTACGATATAGAGGACATTGCCGATATTGAATTTTTCCCTTAATCGATTTGATTTTTCTTGAGGATATGAATGTTTTCCGAGGTGGCTTGCAATATAGAATTCTTTTTTTGAGAAAACCCCTTTTCCATTGGAAAAGCTTATTGGCATTTTATGAGCTAAAAAGTCTTCTATAATTTCAGGTTTGGTCGAGAGTTGAATAAATTTTCCATCTCTAAATGCACGAGTTTGTGAGAAATAGGTTGCTCCAAATGAATCATATACAGGTTGGTCTATTCTTCTTAATTTCTCAAAGTATTTTTTTTGTAATCCTAATTCCATAAAAATACCTTATTGAATGAGTCACGATCTCAATGAATTTAGAACATTAACTATCCAGTCTGGAATATACCATTATTTAAAAAATTATTCTATACCTAAACATAAATAATCTTCTAGTCTTACCAGTGCCTATATATTGCTGGTTAAATTATGGGGTTTTTATATAAATTAGGAATTAGTTTAAAAGGATTAGTCATATTAATTATTTATAGGTTAGCAATAGATAAATATGTAAAACTATTTATCAATTATTATTTGCCATAACTTAATATTTAAGAATTGATATGAGTTGATTTCTTTTCACTATAAATCATTTTAGTTTTAATAGTTCATAAAATAACTCGCTACGTCACTGAGTTTTACTCAGTGACGTAGCGAAAACCATTTCGCTAACGTTTTCAATTACATCAAAGGGGTGATCTTCATGGATATTGGCCTGTTGTCATTTAAAAATAATAAGCCGAGATTATCTGAAAAATTGTCTTGCATTGCTGAGATAATCCAAAGTACGTTGGATTTTTCCGAAGAAATTGCTGCTCCAAGGACTATAAAATGACCAGCGATTAGTTGAGATATTTACTCTTTCATGAACTGGATTTTGGTTTTTTTGGTTGTTCACAAAGTTAATGGAAGGAATCGGAGCTTCAAGGGTTAAAGCATTATTTACTAACCTATATCCAATATCTGCCATGATATAGCCAATAGTATAGCAGTTAATTTCCTTGAAATGAGATAATGCGATCATTAAGGTAGCCATGGCTTTAAGGGTGATGCTATTCTCTCTCAAGAAATAGTTCAATGGTAAAGCACTGACTATCCTGTAAACAAAAATAAATGAGGAGTAGTTGTCGAAATTAGGAAAGGATAATAAGGAAACAACACAATGAATAAACAGGTGCAATAATTCCTCATGATTGACGTATTTTTTAATTCTATGATAAATCATTTGAAAAATTTGTTCTTCAATTATTCGGTGACTGCAACCTCCTAATAAATTAGTAGTTAGAATTCCAGTTTTAAACAAAAAATCTATAAAGGTTTGTAAGGAAGATAATGAACCGTGAATAGAATTAGTAAATTGGAGCTGGTTGAAGTTAGATTGGTTCGTTCTGGTCGTAAATATTATGTTTTGATATTGAAAAATTGTATCATTAGAAATATTTTCAAAACTTGTATCATAAAATTGAAAATCAATATCATGAGCTAAATTGTAAATTGGGGCTCCTTTACTATGCCGGTCTCTTAGATTTAATATTGCATTTCTTCTTTCTGAATTATAAGAGAGGCCTGCTTCTTTTAATAGTGGCAACAAATATTTTGCAAAATTTGGATCCAATAATCTATTGGTCATATTGATTTTATCATATAAATTCTCTCGAAAAATAGGACCTTCTTTCAAAGCTGATAACATATTTTCACGATCATGGTCTTGAGTAGTTGGTGTTGCAAAATTAATAATGTGAGGTTTGATAAATTCAATGATAGCATTGATGAATTTTCTGATAATAATTTTATTAATATCTTGTTCATAAAGTTCATTGGCATATGATATGGCAGCGTCAAGATTTTTGGTGGTGATCGTCAAACTGCCGTTAACTTCAAAAATAGAATTTAAAAAAATTTCTAAATTTTGTAGTTGATTAGTTGTGTTAATGAGATGAGTGATGACCCAAGGAGAAATTTTCTGAGATAATTGTGAGTTCTGCTTAACACGGTTTTTAAAATTTTCAATTTGTTTGTTAAGTCGTGATATGTCTTGGGAAAAATAATACGATCTAAATAATGAAGCAAAAGTGTCATCGACATAATAGTGGAATCCATTGTTATTCAACTTTCTTTTAAATAAGCCCAATTGTAAAACTGATTCTTGGTCAAATAAATTATTTGAATTACAATGAGTAATGTTTATTATGCCTGATTTTATTGATAGAGTTTCCAATTCACCCAGGTTGTAAATTAAACAAGAAAAGGTATCCATCATTAATGTCAATTGAGTAATTGATGGCTGAGCAGGTTGATAAAACAATCGAGCTGCAATATTATCAGTAATGATATGTTTAATAAATTGATTCAAAAAATAGAAGAGTGAACGTTGTTTTTTAAAATTGTAGTTAAATAATTCTGGCCAGTACTGACAAACTAGAGGAATTGTGCCTGGATTCGATAACACATTTTTAAAAGCATTATTTCGTGGATACCATGACTCCAAAACTCGATAACAACTACCAAATGGTAAAGTTGAATAGTTTAAATTTTGAGTACATACTTGTAAATAATTACGACTGATGTTTTGGGAAAGAGAGTTGATTTCCACAGTATTATTAATATTAAAAATGTTTTTTTCTATAGGTAATAATGATGCATGATCTTTACGCGTAATTACTATGATAGAAAAGTTTCCTGAGCTAATCATTAGTAATGTTGAATTTATCGAATAAGTACTATTAATAACCAGTATATCGTTATCAGACAATTTGGAATCGGTAAAATCGTAAATCCATAATGTTTTGTTTTTGTAATACTGAGCTGCTGTTATTAATGACTCTGTTGACAAATGTGTCGAGAGGGGAGTTGGATTGCTGTTCAAGATAACCAATTGAAATTCACGCCAGGACTGGCCTATTGACCAATTATAGAGATGTTGTATTAACCACAAATTTTTATCTCTGTAAAAATTGTCATGGAGTAGTAACCAGTGAGTTGAATTATTAAAGTCAATAGAAGCATTAAGGTCAATACGTAATTCAGGAACTTTTATTTGCGAATGCTTTTTATAGTTCATGTAAAGTTCAATATAAATTTTTTTGGTTTGATTAACAATTGTTTCTATTTGTTCAGTTTGCTTACTTTCAGGGTTAGATTTTTTATTAAACCACCAATATAATAAAAAATACCCTGATGATAGTATTTTAAGAAGACTGATTGAAAAGTTTTTGTTTTTCATTTCATGAATTTTCGTACTAGCATCTTTGACATGCAATGGAGTTCCAATATCATTATCTTTTCGTTGCACAGGATCTGACTGAGTTCGTAGTTGTCGAATTCTGTTTGTTTCGTCATTAGAAATTTCATTAGGTTGCCTTGTCTGCGTATTACTTATGATCTTGGGTTGTTTTGGCATTGAAAGTGATTGAGATCGCAGTCTTGTCGGTGAAATTAGGAGCAATTGATTTTTCTCCGGATAGTGATATTCCCCTTTAGGAAATTTAGTATCTAAAGGACTTTGAGTATATCCATTAATTTGATTAGTAACAGGCAATTGAGTTCTGATATTATCAGCTTTTAGTTTTACAGGTTCTGGCTGGCTTCGTAATTGTTCAATTTCTTTTTTTTCGTCACTAAGGGTTTCATTCATCTCAGTATCGTTCACGCTTTGATTATCTTGTTCGTCTAATTTCATAATTTTCTCCTTGTTTGAAGTTTCAAATTTTCCATCGGCCAGGCTTTTTCTTTTTTTAGTCATTACAATCTAACTCCTTATTTTACTAGAAACCTAAACGATGCATCGTATTTGATAAAACCTTACCTAAGGACTGACTTTTCTGATTGAATAAACGAACAGAGTGATAATGATTGATTGGAGTTAATGCTGCTAGTTCAGCTTCTAATTCCCAGCCTAATTTACGAATATTAATCACTTGTACTAACGTTGCCTGACCTTGTGCACGTAATTTATTTAACATCATTGTTCCTGTTCGATGAAGTGATTTTATTCGTTTTAGTGGTTTCCGTTGCGTAATATATTTGCCTTTGTCAATATCTTCTATTGATATTTTTAATTTTTGCCATTGTTTATCCAGAGATTGTACTTTACCTTGATAAACTAGATCGGAGAGTGGTTGGGACTGATAGGGGATCATTGCGGGTGTGACTTTGGGGATCAGTGAAGTGCCAAATGCGTAACCCATTAAACTGATTCCTAATGATAAAACGGCTTGTAAACTAGATTTATGCTGCAAGACTAGACAAAGATTTGTTAGCATAACTATTGATTTTGCCAGCATGGGAGAAAGTTGTAACCGTTTTGTTGTCCGAAGCATAATTTGATTGATTAATAATGGGCATAATACTGAAAACAAATGAATATCCTTGTCGAGGGAAATGATTAGCATCATGATGTGAGTGCAGTCAATGACTAAATTTGCGATCCTCGGTTCTCCAGTGTTGGCTAGCACTAAGGTATTGAGTCCTTGAGTCAGCATGCCTAAGATGCAACTAGTAACTACTGTAGAAGAAGTATGTTCAGCAAATGAAATTGTTGTGGATTGTTGTTTAATATCTATTTCAAATAGCGATATTTTTTGATGTTGATGACGAGATAATGGCATAGCAACCGCATATGGGTTCTGATCTAGAAGGCCATTAGCGCTAACCTGGTGACTTGCCAGATTATAATCGTAAATTCGATATTCTCCAAGAATTGTCTTTACTAAATCCATACTTTGTGAAGAAATAAAGCCTACGGCTGCACTGATGTATGTGGACGATTGCCTGAGACCAAAATAATCTAGATTTGCTGTTTGAGAAGCAGATGACGTTTGCAAATTCTTTTGATAAATGATCAGGTGATCAATCAAATCTTCGTGTAAGGAGTTAAATACTCGATGAATATCAGCTAAAAAAGATGATGTTGGCCAATAAGCAAATGGATTGTACCAAGACCTATCATAATAATCAGCTAAAGATTGTAAGGAATTTCTAATTTCAGGTTGAGTAATTACTCTCGATATTGCTTTCAGTTCACGATTAAAATCAACATCGGTTGGGTAACATGTTTGTTTTAATTGTAAAAAATGATTGTAATTGTCAACCTGGGGGTCTTTTAAGGTTAGCAGAAGTAGGTATATGTAAGCTTCTTTACTAAAACAAGAGGTTAAAAAATTATCTTGAAAAATATTCTTTAAAATAGCATGCTTTTCTGATTTGGGAATGGACGTTAACATGACGGAAGCGTAGAAGGAAGTGAATAATTCAAAAAAATTTTCAAAGCCATTCATATTGCATTGATTGTTGATGGTGAAATTGATTCCTTTTATGATTATTTCCAAATCATTATAATTTTTAGATTTATAATTACTACCATATGTTTTTAATACAGATTTCATTTGGCGAACATCAGCGTCATGTATAAATGGGGATAATGCAAATTTTTGTACGAAACTGGTGGTGGTTAATACTCGATGGGTAACGACTAAATTAGTATCATGAAGATACATAATGCATCTTAGGAGATTACTGATCTTTTGAAGATCATCTTTTGCGTATATATATAACCAAGGTTTGAAATATTTTAAGCGTTCACAATAAGATTGATGAGGCAGATACACTCTTGAGTTCGAGTGATCAATAATCCTATTCATAATTTCTTCTTGGATAGCATCATGTTTTAAAATATTAATGAGCACTTGATGATTATCAATCTTATTTTTACTGGAGACTTTTTGCAGCATCATCAATAAATTGATAAAATGCTTCTTATAAAAAATTTCTGCCAATAGATTTACTAATTTTTGAGTAAAGCTATTTAATGTTGATTGCGATTCCAGATAATCCATCATGTTTGATAACATGTATCGGGATGAAATGGCGGTAAAGATCACATCCAATATGTAATGATCGTTTGAATTGATAATAATCCAATAAAATGGACTATATAATACATCGTTCAAATCTGATGGTATTTGATCAATAATGAAACCCACTACTTGTGGGTTATTCCAGTAAGTAATGTCGATCAGAGAATTTAAAATATATTTATTAGTTTGAATCACACCCGATGGAATTTGATTAATCAAACTCTCTGCTTGATAGTTATTCAAATAGGTAATGTCGATTGGAGAGTTTAAGGTATGTCCTTTAGTGTGAATTGCATTACCTAATATTTTGACTGCATTGATTCTCACGATGGGATCAGAGTCTTTTTGGGCAATCAATATTAAACTTTCAATCAGTGTTTTAACCTCCTGACTACTTTCATTCGCAGACTGGGTGAATAATAACGTAATTTTTCTATTGGATAATTCTCTGCCATGGATAGCTTCTAGCAGATGATTTTTTTGAGCGGATGTTGTCGTTTTGTTGACGAAAAATTGATTCAGTAGAAATAAAAATTGGTGATCGGTAGGTCCCAATTTTTCTAAAAAACCAGCCTGTAATAATACTTGAATAGCTTCCAGCCTATTGGCTTGTAATAACAAACATTCAAAATAAGTAATCGCTGAATAACAGGTATTGAAATGTTCATTTTTAAATTGATTAATAAGAGTGACTAAATCTGAATCTTGTTTGATTTCTTTCAACTTTCGAATAGCACTTGGCTCATAAATTTCATACTCAACAAAATTATCCAATGGGTTGTCATGACGAATATAATAAAATTTTTGTTCTTGTGGATAGATGAAGATAAAAGGTAATGTTTTGTAACGATCTACTAAATGGGATTCAGGATGCTGTAGAAAGAGTTTTACTATAAAACCATCAACACATCCTGTGTTATTACTCACTATTGAGTCAGTTGTTTGAACAGATTTTGGTGGTAGAGTTTGATCGTTGAGGGTATAACACACAAGAGTTTCATCATGATCTGGAGATCCTTGTTCATTGATCGTTGGCAAATGACCGCATTGTCTATTTGTTAATTGCATTTCATTATTGGTCACTAGATTAAGTAGTAATTTAATAATTAAATGCTCATTACTTGTTTGATGATTTAAAAGTTCAAATAATGTGGTCACTAAATTAGCATTAACGTAATTGTACTGAAGGAGTAATTGTTTTATAGCGTCTACTCGAGCAGTGATTGTTTCACGCTGATTATCGTGCTTTGGATTGATTAACTGAGTTAATAAGTTTTGTGGAGAGATTTTATCATATTGTTTAAATTTTGTCAGAAATTCGACTGCTGCAGAAATGATTTCTAAATTTTCATGGATAACTAGCTTCCATGCGGCATTATTTAAATCTGTATCAAAATAGTTAATATGCTTGACTATTTCCAATAAATTAATCACTTTTATAATAGGTGTCGATGGCCTAAGTAAATTAAGAAAATCTATTTCAGTTATTAAAACTTTATAGAAATAAAGATTAGTTTTTAATGTGTTGACAACAATATTATTTTCTAATTGGTCTATTCTTATTTTTGATGGAGATTGGATTAAGCTTAAAAGCTCAGCATTTCCTTTGTTTTTTACTGCTGTAATGAAATTTAAAATATTTTCTTTATGAATGTTTTCACCAATTATTTCATTAACGGCTGCGATTGCAATTCCAAGATTATGACTTTCTAATGCATATTCATTATTTTTCTTAAAATATTTATTGATTATATTTTCAATACCAACATCGTCACGATGTAAGTAAATGGAAAATATGGTCTTCATAGTCGACTGATAGTCTTTATATTTTTCATCAAAAAAGTGAATGTGAGAGTTTATGATTCTATCATGAATATCATCAAATAATTTTGTTTGACAAAAATCAGTAATAGCCAATTTATTTAGATTTAAATTGGAAAATATGCAATCTGCCAAATACCATCTTTGAAAAAAAATTTCAATGATTGGATATTGGAAATGATATGGTAAAGCTTTATTGTTCTGAATTTCTCCTATTTGTGTTGACGTTATGAAATTTAAATCTATCAGATCCAACAATATTTCATAGTTTTCTATTTCATATGATGAATGACCATATACTAGTTTTAAATAATTTTTGTAAGATTTTGGATCATTTTGTGAGAAAATATCACGATAAGTGTTTATTAACCTTTGTAAATCGTCAGTCGCAATTTCTGATTTCGTGTTGGCCTGCAGAAATCCCGTTATGAGTTTAACTAAATCAATCGTAAATTTCATTGCTTTAATTTTGTCGGCGGCTAATATTAAGGAATCTTCACCTCGTTTACTCAAAAAACGTAGCGTCACGGCATTAACATATTCTGATAATAATTTGTCATGAGTTGGATTTCTCGGTTTATCCTTATTTCCTTTCCAACTTAATAGCTTAATCCAAGCTCCACTAAAAAGTTGTAAGCCTAAAGGATTGGTAATAATGGTGTCGAATGCACGATTTAAACCAGCTTGGATATAAATTTCTAACTGCTTCTGTTTATCAACATCATTCTTAAACAGAATATCCATATATTTTCTCATCTGTAATTCGTTTTTTAGGGGATTTAATTGATAATGATATATTTTTTTAGGGCTACGAATATTTTTTAGTTCCTTACTGAGATACGCTACACCGTAAATTCTGGAAGTGACTAGCACATTTTTCTTATTAAGTATCTCATGCAGCAGCGGTAACGTATGTGCTTTGGCGCTATACATTTTTTCTATTATTTCATCCAACCCATCGAAAATATAGAGAATTTCCTTATCTTTATTGACTAATATCTTGTTAATATATGTTTTAATTTCTTCGTCGAACTGATAAATTGTTGAAATTAAACTGGATAGATCTATTTTTTCATCGGGTTGAATTTTTTTGATTTTAGTAATAATTTTACTGGCGGGTATATAAATAATAAGTTGATAACATTGATTCCAATATAAACCAACACTCCAAAAATAAAGCGTATGATGACACCATACGGTTTTTCCATAGCCCGATTCTGCAGTAATTAACAACAAAGGTCTATCCATTTTGTTTTCTTCAGAGGGATTATCATCTTGACGCTTAAATTTTGTTTGGATATAGTCGTTAATATCTAAATGCGACATTTTGTCTTCTTGAGGCATAAATAAGGGGATTCCTTGGTATTCAGTTTCATAGAATGCTCTAATTGTTGCTTGCATTTTTTGATAACTTTTTTTCATCATGGTGTCCTCAGTACTTAAATTTTCAACTCTGAAAAACTCGATATAATCTGATTTACGGATAATAGCCAGATTTTTTAATGTCGGTTCTTCGACGATAGTAGGTAACTTTATAGTTTCCTGCGTCAATTCTGTTTGAGTTATTTTATTTTCTGTTGGTTTATTATTCTTTTCCAGTAATAACTCATGCAGATCATTTTGCTTAAGGGCAACAGATACTGTGTTACTTTTTAAACGAGGAGCTGTTGCCGAAGCATTGGAGACAGTTGATGATAGTTCATCTCCCGGATAACAAATATCACTACGCTTCAGATTCAATGGTTGGAGCATTGAAATTGATATTCCATCATCGTATGGAGAGGAGTTAAGATTAGACTGGGAGTTGGTTAGACTAGAATGTTGAGCGTTGCTGTCATCATCAGGAGGCAGATTGGATTTACCCGAAATTGAATTATTGAGATTATCGTCATTTTGTAAAGAAGTCTCATTTTGAATGGGTGGATTATGCGAAATAAGACATTGATTATTAATGTTATTATCATAGGGTAGATTGAATTTATCTAAGCTGGAATTGGAATAACTATGATAGTCATCTTGTTGACAAATATCATTTTGAACTGAAAATTTTTCTGGTGATGAAGCAATCGATTTTTTGTCCTTTTTTATTGAAGTTGGTTTGTCAGTGCTGGAACTTGGATTGCTGTTATCAAAATTACGAGATATTAAAAATTTACAAGCGATTCCGATACCTACTATCAGGACAGATATTCTGAGAATTTTATAGTTTTTATCTACTATGAAAAGTTTGTTGATTAATTTTTTGATTTCCGCTTCTCTCTGACGGAGTTTAAGTGTTGCCATGAGTGCTTTTTGATGTTTCCGGTAATCTTTTTTGCATTCATCGTAATACGATTTTAATTCATTGTTAACACCACTGAATCCCAACAGAGTGGGTAAGATGCCTAATGGCTCGTATTGCGTCAGTTCTTTCAAATAACTATCAAAAGATTGCCATTGACCTGGTTTCTGCTCTAGGTCATACCATGTTCGGCAATCTCGAATTAGGTTTTCGGCCACGCTAGCAATAAAAGTCGAGGTAAAGTCTCCTTCCAACATTAAAGGGAGTAAGAAATCAATGCGTTTGTTTTCTTTAGCTTCTTGCAGAGCAAACTCAAGTTCTTTGCGGACATTAGTGTCTTGACCCTCTTTAGTTCGTTCAGTATAACGGTTGGTGCCAATGAGTAGCACATATTGACTTATTTTAATATTTTGACCCATTTGTTTTGCAATATGTCCAGTCAAACGCTCAAGATCAAGCCAAGGAACTAATCCAGCAGTTTGTAAATCATCTCTTAAATGTTTAAGTAAAGTGTGCAAATTCTCTAATTTAGTGGTGCCTTGAGCTTCCCAAGCATAGCTGAGAAAAACTTGCGGTTGGATAATAGCGTTACGATTAGGCAAGTCTTGGGGTAAATGCAAGGTGGCTTTTTCTTGGATCATTTGTTTGATATTCGAGAGAAATTCGGTTAACAGAGCCTGCTGGTCTTTGACCTCAGCATTCCGTACTTGCTGTTGCAGCTCCTCCAATTCTTTAGAATCAATGGTGGTTTGTCTATACATCGTCAGAATCCTTTCTGGTATCAGTGTCTAATTTTTATTCACGTTGAGATGGACACTATTATAGAGAATTTCCCTAGAGGTTTAAATTAGAATGTGAATTATCTTAAGTGGCTATTTATAGTGCAGTATTGTTTCTTATAGTTTTTTGAAAAATTTTATACGAATTTTCATCATGCGCTACGTCACTGAGTTTTACTCAGTGACGTAGCGAAAACCATTTCGCTAACGTTTTCAATTACAATCATTATTTCATCCAATTCTTCACTGAAAACCAGGGACAGTCAGGAAATCACCAGGGACAGTCACTAAAAATTCCTATTTTTATAGGAAATTATTGAAAACATTTTTAAAAAATTATTGACTTTTTTAAAAATTCATTTACACTATGCTTCATCAGTCGGCGTTTTACACGACATTAAATGGTAAAACATATGGTAGCTTCGAATATTCGTCCTGTCATTCAAACACTTCTTAAGTTATTCTTTTTATCAGTTAGCTTTAATCATATGGCATTAATTAATCCATATGATTGTTTCATTTTGAATGCTGTTTCTCGTCTGAGAATCAGTATGTCCTTTCTTTCGGAATGGATTCATCGATAAGAATACAAAAAACAGAATTAAAACGTAAATCATAGCAATGATTAAAGATTAAACATATGAATCTACCTGAAATCATTTAATCCTCTACAAAATAAAAATTAATCATTAAAAAATAAAATTGAAAAATTATTTTATGACCGGAGAATAAAAGGTGACTGAACATCAAAACAAAATAAGTAATAACCATCAAGAAAAAAAATCAAATTACATTAAACCAGAGCAATATGAAAAAATAAAACACTGTCAGGAAGCTATTTTTGAAGCAACACAAATCTCGCTCAGCGTTAAAAGAATTATTAATGAACTGATTACAGAAGACAATCTACAACACATAAAAGAGAAATATATTCAATTGTTTCGTGGCTAAACCCCTCGATCTTTAGCTCTTTAGCCGAAGTCATTCGGCCTTTCACACTTCTAACGGGGTGTGAATTGGGGCTTAACACTAAGCACAATAACCGTTTTGGAGGGATTTAAGTCGCATTTAAATGGGGCAAGAAAAAAATGGGTTTCCAAAAACAATTTAAGCGATCTTTATATCAAATCTTACAGAAAGATCATGGCAATTCATTTGCAACTCGACATGATCGCACTCAAATTTTGTTTCGTATTGCCGGTGAGTTGCACGATTTGGATTATAAATTAGCGTCAGTTCAACAATTGAAAGGGAAACATGTCAGAGGATTAGTTCAACATTGGCAAGGTAAATCCCTTCAAATCAGCACCATTAAAAATCGGCTCTCGGTGTTACGGCGTTTAGCCATCTTAATGGATAAACCTTTTGTACCCGAGAATAAGGTGTTACAAATCGGTTCACGTCACGTTGAACCCGCTAAAAATAGGGCGATTGTCAATCCCGATATTTCTAAAATTATCGATCCTTATGTGCGAGTATCGCTCGAGTTACAAAGACATTTTGGACTCAGGCGAGAAGAATCCTTGAAGATCAAGCCGCACTTGGCCGATCAAGAACACAAGTTAGTACTGTTGGGCACTTGGTGTAAAGGGAATCGGCCTCGAGAAATTCCCATTCGCACGGCTGAACAACGTCGTTGGTTAGATGAAGCGAAATTACTGGCTTGGAATGTCAGCCGCTCGTTAATTCCAGAAACCAAAAATTATATTCAGCAACGATATGTCTATGATCAGCAATTACGTCATTCTGGGATTCGTTCCCATGGGCTTCGTCATGCCTATGCGCAGCGACGTTATCAAGAACTGACGGGTTGGAGTGCTCCCATTGCCGGAGGCCCCGATTTCAAAACATTGAATTATGAACAGCGTCGTCAAGATACCTTGGCGCGAATGATTTTAACCGAAGAACTCGGCCATAGCCGAATTCAAATCACCAAAAATTATTATCTTCACTAAGTTTTTATGCGTAGTAGGGAGATAAACCATATTTTTTACAATCGCTTATCCAAAAATTGCCGCACATAAAATATTAGAATAATGAATGTAACTTTCATGAAAAAGCACATAAATACCTTTTGTTAAAGTGATTTCATTATTGCAGTGTAAATTCATTTTCTCCCTTTAATTACAGGTTTAAAAATAGAAACCATACTGATTTTTTAAATTTATATTTTGTAATGACTCCTGTTAATTTACTGTGATAACAGTAATCGCTTAAAAAAATCAGTATAGATTTTATGTGTAGTAATTTTTGGATAACATCCTATAAAAATTGATATTTTTTTATTTACTGCGCATAACTACTAACTAACCACAATAGTTTTTATGTGCTGAAGCACATAAGGTGTACTTAGGGTAGCCCCTAAAACATCAATTGATCTGTGTGGATAAAGGGAAGCGCAAGAGCGATTCAACGATAGAGCTTGCGCTCGTGTCAAAACAAAACGAAAGGAAACCAATCATGCGTCATTTTAATAGTGTGAACTTAATTCATTTATTACTTCAGATCAATCAACCCTCGACAGTCCATCATTCTCAACTCGATAGACTCCTACGCCTCAATCGTCATGCCGCTTTACTCTGTGCACAAGCTTCACGAGAAAGTGGACGAAATATTTCAAATCGCCAACGTTCTTTAGATAAAGAGAACGCTGCACTCAACGCCAGAGTAGCGGCAGAGTTAGAGCGGATTAATTTAACCCATGTCCAGCAGTTTAATCGAGTCGTGGCGGCTATTGAAGCTTGGCAGCTGGTTCCTTCTGATCCGGCCTTTCACCCATGTCAAAGGGTTCGCCAGATTTTAATCGATGTATTACCCAAAGTTCGGCAAAAACAAGAGGTACAGGCTATTTGCCATGAGTACCAGGCCCATTTGAAACAGGAGATTGTGAGCGAACTCAAAGACAAGCATCCCCAGGAATACGCCCAGTTTACGGCTAATCGGAAAATCATCGGTGTGCCTTTACCTGGTTCAGGAAAATTACCTGCGCCCGTCATTCTAGGCGGTCAGAATATGGATCGATTTGTGGCGGCTCATCCGCAGGGGATCCCTCAAGGCAGTCATGGTTTGAATGCCGCGATCAGAAAATATGCCACGGTCAATACAATGTGCAGCACTTTAACTACACCTCAACCGGTCGATCAGCAATTGCAGCAGTTTAAACAAACCTTTCAATCTCAACGCGCGATCATTGAAAAAGATCGCGATAGTTGGGCCATGAAATTTGCGAAGGGGGTAGCGACCGTTTTATCGATTGGTTTTGCTTGGGCGATGGGGATCTGGAACGTGAGGGGCAAAGAGGCCTCTGAAGATCTACAAACGGTTTTGAATCAACCGCCAGCACCTGTGATCACAGCTCGAGTAGGGTAGATGACGCTCTCAACGCTGTAAAGTGAGCGGCATGTTAATTCTTTTAGGGTTAATGGGGTTTCCTGGTGATCACAGGAAACTCGACCAATGATTTCATATTTTCATACTATGGGAGCACAACCCTATTTTACTTCGTTCAATGCTGGTTGTACGAAAGAGATGTATGAAGTAGAATTTCAGAGGATTTTTAACCCCAAGGAGTGAAAGCGGATGACAACCACTGACATGAGCACCAAAAATACTAAAAATGAAATATTGGATGCTTATTATGAAGTACTTCAACAACTCAAAGAAACTAAAAAAATTAGCAAACAAGAAGTCAAACGTGAACAAGAAAAGCAAGAAATTATTCAAATTGCTTCTAAAAATACAGCCGATGAAATTGTAAAAAATTTAGCTAATCTCAAATTATCTATTGTCAATTCACTCGAGGAATTAGCTAATCAGCTTTTAGAAGAACATAAAAAATTAGTGACTTTACGTCAAGCCATAGAAATACAGAAGAAAGAGTTAGAAGAACTGCATGAAATTAAAATCGATATGGATACTCTGACCGCATTGCTCCAAGCACAAAAACAAAAGAAAGAGTCTTTTGAAAAAGAGATGAATGAACAGCGGCAAATCTTTGAGCAAGAAATGTTTCAAAAAAGATTCTCATGGAAAAAAGAACAAGAGGAGGCAGAAAGTTTAAGAAAAGATCAAGACCTGCTACAAAAAAAACTGAAGCAGCGAGAAGAAGAAGAATACATTTATAAACGGGATTTGGAGCGAAAAAAAGAACAGGATCAATATAAAACACAAAAACAATTATTAGAAAAAGAACTCGCCGATAAAAAGACATTACTAGAAAAAGAATTTACCGAAAGGGAAACTACTCTATTAGCAAAAGAACAGGAATTCCAAAACCTAAAATTACAAGTAGAAGAGTTCCCTTCAAAACTCCAAAAAATTAGTGAGGATACAGAGAAATTTATTACAGAACGCCTGCAATTCAAATACGAGTATGAAGCTAAGCTGACCAAAAAAGAAGTCGAAGGTGAAAGAAATTTATATCAACAAATGATATCTGCACTCGAGTCCAAAATTGGACAACACGAAAAATTAATTAAGGAGTTAACTGAAAAAGCCAACCATGCAGGTATGCAAGTCCAAGAAATCGCTGTCAAAGCCATTGATGGAGCTTCACGACAGCGATTTTATTCTCCCTACCAACAAGAAAAAACGACAGAAGCCGTCAAAGGGTGAAGGATCATGATGAGTCCTGAAGAATTAGCAATGGCCGGGTGCGAAGAATAAGTACTAGCTGATAATGATTATTCGTACAATACGCCAGAGTATATTTCTGCAGCTATGAGGCCTGTACCCCACGATGCGGTTCTAAATGGGGGGAGACGCGAGCAATCGCGCCTCTCTACCCAATCGTTTGCATATATATACTACCTGAGCCAGTACTTATGAACTTTTTAATACAAATTGCTCGGTGTAATCAATTTTCTGACCAGGCCGCTTATCCTTTTTTTGTTGGACGACAACAAGTGGGTTGGACTTTACGTTCTCATAGACCGATTTTACAGCATTTTCCTGATTATTTTTTATTTACAGATGATAAAATAATTTTGCATCCTAACCTTTCTAATTATGAATTACGCAGTCAAGCCCTTGCTACAGTGGTTTCCTACTTGAAAGCAACATGGCCATCTCAGCCAATGGCGTGGGGAGTTGTATGACATTACATTTGAATACGGGCGCCCTGCTTTATTTGCCTTAGAACGAGGCGCAGTTGCTTTTTTTGGCTTTGCGGCTTTCGGTACTCATTTGAATGGTTATACTTATCACCACGGAGACTTATATATTTGGATAGCAAAACGTTCAAAAAATTTAGTTGTAGCCCCAGGGTTATTGGATAATATTACTGCCGGAGGTTTACCTAAAGGCATTACCCCCAAAGAAAATATTATTAAAGAAGCCTGGGAAGAAGCGAGGTTGCCAGAAGCGTTAACCAAAAAGGTACGTGCAAAAGGATTTATTTCTTATGTATCAACCTCTTCCCACGGTATCGCTCCTGAATTAATATTTATTTATGATTTAGAATTATCACCCACTGTCATACCAATTGTTAATGATGGTGAGGTCGAAAGTTTTTCATGCATGCCCGCTTCAGAAGTTTACGAATTAGTCAAAAATACCCGACATTTTAAAGCCAACTCTGCACTCATCATGATTGATTTTCTAATACGTAAAAATATTATTACCCCATCTGAACCTGATTATCAGCAGTTAAAAACTTACTTAAAATGCCCTTTTCATTTCCAAATTGACCCAGGCATGTAATCTGGTTGTAATGGAATGGTCCCTGCCACCTTTAAACCGGCTTCGAAGTGGGCCAGAATGATGTTTTTTAATCATTCCAATCAGCGGAGGAACTAGCTATGAATATTACTACAATCGGGATTGATCTAGCAAAAAACGTATTTCAACTACACGGCGTTGATGCCCAAGGCCAAAGCATTGTCCAGAAGAAAATCACTCGCAATAAACTACCCGAGTTTGTGGCCAATTTACCGCCTTGCTTAATTGGCTTAGAAGCCTGTGGTGGAGCTCATTACTGGGCCCGAAAATTCACTCAAATGGGTCATCAAGTCAAACTCATGAGCCCTCAATTTGTCAAACCCTACGTGAAATCCAATAAAAATGATGCCTTGGATGCACAAGCCATTTGTGAGGCAGTAACCCGCCCTAACATGAGATTTGTGGCGCCCAAAACTATTGAACAACAAGATATCCAAAGCCTTCACCGCATTCGCAGCAGTTTCGTCAAGCAAAGGACGGCATTGATCAACCAGATTCGTGGATTATTAGCCGAATATGGCATTGTTATTGCCCAAGGGATTACTTATGTTCGAAAAAAATTACCGGAGATTATTGAAGATGCCCATAATGATTTGAGCTGTTACGGATGGCAGCTTTTTAATGAATTACTGACTACTTTACGAGATTTAGACGAAAAGGTAGATCATTATAACCAGCAGGTTGAAATCATTTGTAAAAATAATAAAACTTGCCAACGGCTCGTTCAGATCGAGGGTATAGGGGCTTTGACGGCGACGGCTTTAATGGCTTCTATTGGTGATGCGCAGGTATTTAAAAATGGTCGGGAGATGTCGGCATTCATTGGTTTGGTACCCAAACAACATTCTTCCGGTGGTAAGACAAAGTTGTTAGGGATCAGTAAACGAGGTGACCGCTATTTGCGTTGTTTATTAATTCATGGCGCAAGAGCCGTGATTTCTCGTTCTAAAAATTTACCGAAGAAGAAAGCTCAATGGCTAGCTGACCTGATTGAAAGGAGAGGGAAAAATAGAGCGACCGTCGCTTTAGCCAATAAAAATGTACGAACGATGTGGGCTATGATGGCTCATGATGAATATTACTCTGCAGCGAAATAATCGCTGTAAAATAGAGCTAATTCACAAAGGAGATATTTAGAGTTCTAGCGAATTGCCAGTAAAATTAAGAAGAGATGGTGATCAGGTCACACTTGCTTTTTACAAAACCTGTTTTGCGACAAGGCTATTAAAAGCCGTGGTTGTGATGAGGAGTAGAAAGTACGCAGATTCCATCGGGGCTCAAGCAGTCACTGCTGACTGAGAAGCCGTATATATGTATGCAATCTCTCTGATCTCATTTTTTCGAAATTTTGCTTGACAATAGGCAGGGACCATATATGTCGCAAATAATTTATCGGGCTCATTTTTCTCCAACTGAAATATCCCTGGGCGCAGTTAGGCCGCTAACGCATAAAATTGCTCGAAGATCGGCAAGTTAGCCGCTTCACGGTGCTGGCCTTTTCTCAGCATATGATGCAATTTAATTCCCGCTAATGTCGCTTCTGCACTCTGAAATGCCTTGAATCCCATCATCGGATTGACTATTCGCTTTATCGCCCGGTGATCTTGCTCGATCACATTATTCAAATATTTGAGTTGACGGATCTCAAAAAATTGACCGTTCCATCTCAATAAAATCTCTAGTTGAACATTAATAGCCTCCAATCCCGCCTTGTTAGCACCACTCTTACCAATAGTGATTTTATCCGGTAATCCACTACAACCGATCGCTTTTTCCAGGAATTTTTCAGCGGCTTCCTGATCTCGATTTTTCGATAACATGAAATCAATCGTGTTGCCTTCTTTGTCAACGGCGCGGTAAAGATAATGCCAATCACCTTTAACCTTGATATAAGTTTCATCCATCCGCCAACTCGAACCCACCGGTTTTTTATGACGTCGACGGAAAGATTCTTCGAGTAAAGGAGCGTACTCAACCACCCAACGATTGATAGTCGCGTGATCGACGGCAGAACCGCGCCCGGCCATCAACTCTTCAATATTCCGATAACTGAGTGCGTAAGCGACATACCATCGAACGGCCATTAAAATCATTTCTTTCTTGAAATGTTTCCATTTGAAGTTGATTTCCATCTCATTGGCTTCCTGCAAATTGATTATATTTTGGCAAGTATAATCGAATCGCCCAGTGTTTGCGACATATATGGTCCCTGCCTATTGTCAAGCAAAATTTCGAAAAAATGAGATCAGAGAGATTGCATACATATATACGGCTTCTCAGTCAGCAGTGACTGCTTGAGCCCCGATGGAATCTGCGTACTTTCTACTCCTCATCACAACCACGGCTTTTAATAGCCTTGTCGCAAAACAGGTTTTGTAAAAAGCAAGTGTGACCTGATCACCATCTCTTCTTAATTTTACTGGCAATTCGCTAGAACTCTAAATATCTCCTTTGTGAATTAGCTCTATTTTACAGCGATTATTTCGCTGCAGAGTAATATTCATCATGAGCCATCATAGCCCACATCGTTCGTACATTTTTATTGGCTAAAGCGACGGTCGCTCTATTTTTCCCTCTCCTTTCAATCAGGTCAGCTAGCCATTGAGCTTTCTTCTTCGGTAAATTTTTAGAACGAGAAATCACGGCTCTTGCGCCATGAATTAATAAACAACGCAAATAGCGGTCACCTCGTTTACTGATCCCTAACAACTTTGTCTTACCACCGGAAGAATGTTGTTTGGGTACCAAACCAATGAATGCCGACATCTCCCGACCATTTTTAAATACCTGCGCATCACCAATAGAAGCCATTAAAGCCGTCGCCGTCAAAGCCCCTATACCCTCGATCTGAACGAGCCGTTGGCAAGTTTTATTATTTTTACAAATGATTTCAACCTGCTGGTTATAATGATCTACCTTTTCGTCTAAATCTCGTAAAGTAGTCAGTAATTCATTAAAAAGCTGCCATCCGTAACAGCTCAAATCATTATGGGCATCTTCAATAATCTCCGGTAATTTTTTTCGAACATAAGTAATCCCTTGGGCAATAACAATGCCATATTCGGCTAATAATCCACGAATCTGGTTGATCAATGCCGTCCTTTGCTTGACGAAACTGCTGCGAATGCGGTGAAGGCTTTGGATATCTTGTTGTTCAATAGTTTTGGGCGCCACAAATCTCATGTTAGGGCGGGTTACTGCCTCACAAATGGCTTGTGCATCCAAGGCATCATTTTTATTGGATTTCACGTAGGGTTTGACAAATTGAGGGCTCATGAGTTTGACTTGATGACCCATTTGAGTGAATTTTCGGGCCCAGTAATGAGCTCCACCACAGGCTTCTAAGCCAATTAAGCAAGGCGGTAAATTGGCCACAAACTCGGGTAGTTTATTGCGAGTGATTTTCTTCTGGACAATGCTTTGGCCTTGGGCATCAACGCCGTGTAGTTGAAATACGTTTTTTGCTAGATCAATCCCGATTGTAGTAATATTCATAGCTAGTTCCTCCGCTGATTGGAATGATTAAAAAACATCATTCTGGCCCACTTCGAAGCCGGTTTAAAGGTGGCAGGGACCATTCCATTACTACCCTTTGGGGAGACTGGTTGCCTTCTTATTCATTTTTTTCATAATTTAATTATAATATTCTTTGGATATATTTCTGTTAACGGTGTTTGAGAAAGTTGAACGGTGGCAACAAGAATTCCACCAAAAAGTTTTATGGAGCATACGGTAATTGGGGTTCCCTGTACATGGAGAGTTTTTAAATCAAGCTCGTGAAAACTAAATTCTTTAGATCGAGCTCTTAGTGTATTGTCTATTAAATCAACTGGATTGGATACCTTAATAAACTGAGAAGCTATATTAAATTGTTGAACACGATCTATATGGTGATGCATTATATAATTACGATTTACTTCCTCAGTATTTTTTTCGATCCAATCAAGTGTTTCGTTAATACCATATTTCCAAAAAACATATTCCTGATTTTCAATTACTATAGAGTTTGAACACAAATCAGGATAGTTACGTATTAATTTTTTACTCTTAATGTGGCCGGAAGAAATATAAGAGAAAATCCATTCAGCAATAGGGTTCGATAACGCATTTCGGCCTAGCTGCTTTGCCCCATGAGTCCAGGCAATTTTGAAAAAAAATTTATATAAGGCTTCATCATCAATATTTGATTTTATAGCAAGTTCTTCAGGAGGAATTATAATTGGTGGGTTTTTAGTTTCTTTAGCTTCTATTTTAAAATCTTTGATATCGAAGGTTGCTCCATTTTTTTTTAGAAAAAGATCAAAAGCAGGGTCTAAGGAAGGGGTTTCGGATAAATTTTTAAGGTAGGGAAGTAAAGCCTGTTCAAATTTTTTAAACGCTCGGTTCGGCTGTATGAATTCTGAGGTACCAGTTACATTTATAACAGAAAAAGGTAATTTAAGTTTGTGATGCGCTGATTCTCCATTGCTGGCTTTTACAGTAATTTCAATGGTGTCACTTTGTATATATTGAGGTAATAGAACAACTTTACATTCCCCAGAGGGAAATGTGGTTTGGGCTACTTCAAATCCCAAAGATATTGGAATCTTTCTCCTATGAATCGGTTTTTTGGGAAGTTGAATCATAAGTTTTATTTCTTCTACAGGAGGTGATTTCATTACACGGTTTTCAAAAGAGTGAGCCATATAATTATTAATAAAACTGCAGGCATTATGGAGAACATAATTTTTATTATATAATCCTTTAGGCACGATATGCTCGTCGGTATTGTGGTTCATAGGATGTAGACGATTGCAGTAGACACAATGGAAATCTATGAGCTTTTGAGTTTCATTGGTTAAGCTGGACATGCTATAACCTTCATAGCTAAATTAATTCGATAAATTTTTGCAATTTGGTAACGGTTTTTGGCAAAGATTGGCGCTCCAATATTTCTAGGTAAATTTTCTGTTCAATGACAGGATTTTTAAGTGTAGCTCGCAATTTTCGAATAGCTGTACAAACAATGCCAGGTTCTATATCGATAAAATAAGAAACGAAATCATCTGGGTGCCAGGCCTCAATACCAAACATCTGGGTCGATTTGAAGGGAAAATCTTTTAAATTATAAGTCACTATTATAGAGGCTGAACTAAAAATTGCTGCTGCTAAGATATGATGGTCATTTGGATCAGGTAATAACAGAGTAGGGATTAGTGCTTCATGCCCTGTCACTAAGCAGTCACGTACATGCATATTCATTAAATCACGTGTTCGTTCTAGTTGATTTGAGGTTAGGTCAGGCCGGTTGGCAAGAACATTTTTCATCCATTCTTGATGAATAGTGTCTGTCCACTTGGCTTGAAATAAATCTGTAACCGCCAAGTGCATGAGTAAATCTCGTAATGGCGCAGGATAAAGCACGCAAGAGTCATATACTGCAATTAATCGATCCATAAATGCTATTCATATCCCATTTTCAATTTTTGTGCTTGCTCTGAAAGCTCAGCTAAGGTTTTAAGGCGGGCATCATCAATTTTGATTTTATATGCCAGCACATCTTTTGCCAGTATACGCCGATGACTACCTACTTTTCGATAAGGGATTTCACCACTTTCCACCAGGCTAACCATGTGTGGCCGAGAAACGTTCAGCAACTCTGCTGCCTCTTGCGTTGTGAGTTCGGCGCGAATAGGGATGATGCTGACAGCATTTCCTTCGGCCATTTGTACCAGAATATCGACTAATAAGCGTAAGGCAGTGGCGGGCAGGGTGACTGATTCTTGAGCTTTTCCTTCTATAAGAATCTGAATACTGGGGTTTTGGGTTGATTTTATCTGGGTAGCCAATATCCGGCTCGATAGTTCAGCCAAGGAAGTATCCTTTTTAGAAGGAATGATGGTTTTGATAGCTTTAGTATGTGACATATTGAACCTCTGGGTTGGTTTCGTCCTGTGTTAATTATAGCATAAACGAAATAATCGAAACAAGACTAAAAGAGGTGGATGAGAAAAAGTCGCAGAATTTATCAGTGCCCACCTGACTAAAAATCAGTGGGTCTTATAGAATTTGGCTAAAATAAGGAGAATTGTTCAAAAAATGCCTGCCGTAATTTTGCCGGAATCAAGGGGGTCATGAGGGGTTACGATTTCAGGAGTTTGTAATAATTTTGGACAAAACATGAAGAGCGTCCAAGTTAATAAATTACATACAAAACAAATGGTTACTGTAAAATCTTTGATTCTTGCCAAGAGGCTCAAACCCACGCCGGATGGTTCTTCACCCGTTAGTAGTTTCCAAAATTTTTGACCAATACTTTTTTCAATATTAGATTTTTTGCGGGGGTTGCTTCGGCCATAACTATAGCCAATAATTGCACGATATTGTTTGTTATTTTTTCTAAGTCTAGCTCAAGCTCTTCAATTTCCTTATTTTGCCCTTTGGTACTTTGTGCATTAAAAATGTTTTTCCCTGATTTAACCGCAATTGCGAAATAAGTATGTGCATTTTCAATGGAAATACCTTGTCCAGCTCCGGCGCTTGTAGTAACAGTTCGACCAAGATCATGTACTGATGTTTTTGCTGCCCATAGTGCTAATGGTTCAAAAAATCAATTTCCAAATATAGTTTCGCCTGAACTTGAAATGAAGGCTGTAAATATCTGCTCTATAAAATCATGCGCGTCCTCTTAGAACCTGTTCAAAGTCTTTTAAGCAATAGTGCTAAAAATGCAAAAACAACCATCTGCAAACTCGTATTCAACTTCCTTGGTCAATCACGAACCGACAAAATCCTTGATGCCAAATTTCATTCCTTTGAGCTTCGGCATGATTGAATAAGATCATAAAACAGAATCTGAAATTTGGATCAAAGCAAATTGCAGATGTCATGTTGAAGTTTTTTCTTCAATTTTTTTTAAACAAAGCTGAGCGAATTGTTCGGCAGTCATTCCCTTGAAAGATAATAAATGGCTGGCATCTTGTCCATTTTGTAGCACTTATAAGGCCTTTTTTTCATCACCAATTAAAGTTGGCGGGCGCGCCACATAGCCTACATAGCGCCGCTCAAATTCTTTTGCTCAAAATGGTTCGTCTTCAATTAACATCGCGCATAGCGCTTGCCAGCCACCCATATCCCAAATCACCGCATGGATTCAGGGGATCATTAAAAATCACTGTACGATAGGCTCCGATACCACGAATAGCGCGCAGTACTTTGCTCCAAGCCTGCAGCGCTTGAATTGTAATATTTTATGATTTTGAGTAGGATTCATTTCGCAGCCTCCATTTTAGAAGTCATTTTAGATGAAATCATTTTCAAAACTTGGAAGACTGGTTTTATTTCAATCATATATTTAGGCATTGGCAATTTCTTGAGCTATTGCCATTGATCCTAGAACTTACAATTAACACAGGAGTAGCGCTATGAGAAGGAACGTATTTAATGGGGAATCTGATTTAGAAGATTCGGTGAATGAAGAAGAAGCTGCTTATTCAGAGAGTGATGAGGAAGAAGCTGAAATTAGGCCTAGGAAGAGTCTACTAATGCAAGGTTATGAAATGATTGAAACTACACGTAATGTGCTACCCAATTTTAGCCTTTCCGATCTTACCCAGTTACCAGAAGTTGTAGCAACTGCAGCGATTATGCCTCTGGCTAAAAAATTAGCAGATTTTACGGGAATTCCGCAAATAGAAACTTTTGCCCATGTAGGTATTGAGGGGGTATCAGCTTATGTGAATCCGCTAAAATTTTTGACGAGAAAAACGGTAAGCTTAGCTTCAAGCCGGTTTGCTAAATATGCCAAGAGAAGACTTAATGCTCCTGATGGAACATTATCGGGGGATATCATAGAAATAGTTTCTCGTGAGGCAACATACCAAACAGCTCAATATCTTACAACACCAAAACAATCTAATCCATCAGAAGAAAAAGCGGAAAGCTCAGCGAAGCTGTCAAAATACGTTGGTGCAAAAAGAAAGGCAAGTTCAAGATTATCAAAAACAGGAAAATGGGATCCCAGAAAAATTAAATCTCAATCTAATCGGGAATTAAAGACAAGTTTTTCGGTAGGAGGAAATAGAAAGATAGCGAATAACATTAAAAAAATTATACGAGAAAATAAACCAATTTTTTTAAATAATAAATCAAAAATATCTAGACCGTCTTTACGAACATCAGGAAAAATAAACCACCGCATTAAGCCTATTCTCAAATTGAAATCAAACAGTCGAAATGTGAAAGAGGATATTGATTCTATACATACTACTCTGCGCTCGTCCCTGCTGAAAAGAAAAATTCCAGAAAAAAATATAGAAAATAAAGTCACCCAAGTAAAATTTGAAAATCCTAGAAAAAAACTTCGGTTTTTGGCTAATACTAAAACTTCATCTGGTAATATTAAGCTCAATGTTCGGAAAGGCTCTACCAAATTAGCTTTAAAAAAAGATACCAGCACACTACACTTAAAATCAGGAAAAATTTTAAATAACTCTCGCTCCGTGAATATTCAATCCAAAATTCATGGAGGCACAAGGAATTATAAATTATCACGTATTCCTAGGTCTCGATTAAATAAAGAACAGGTAGATTTTCCAATTGCAAGATCGACTCGAAGTAAATGCACAAAACTTGGAGTTAAAACTATTGGGCTGAACAATTCAAAATACCTTCGAACTCGCATTGACAAAACAATTATGCGACCATCCCAGAATGAAGTTAAAAGATTACCACCTCGATCTAACTCTGTTCAAAAGCAAATTAAAAACTTAAGACAATCAAATTGTGATCAAACGACTCATTACTCTTTGCAAAACCCAAAAAATAATTCTAAGTTCACCGCACATTCCGAGCGAATGACGAGAAGTAGGGCCAGATTAGCTAAATCAAGTGCGCCTGAAAATCAATCTGCATCCAAATCTGAATCCACGGTGTTAACGAACAAAGATAATTATCAAGAAATGAAATCCAAAACTTATAACAACCCTCTATTAAATGAAGAACCGGTAGATTTTTCGACTGTAATGTTGACTCGAAGTAAACGGGCAAAACTTGGAACTCAGAGCATTATACTGAGTAATTCAAGAAAAACTATGGGAACATACCTTAACAAAACAATTGCGCTATCATCTCAGAATGAAGTTAAAAGACCGGCATCTCAATCTAATTCCATTCAAAAGCGAATTGAGGATTTTAAGCAACTAAGATGTGATCAAATGGCTAAATTGCGTTCGCGAAATGTGAAAAATAATTCTGAAGTCGCTGCAACTTCTGAGAGATTGACGAGAAGTCAGTCTAGATTAGCTAAATCATCTACTACCGAGAATCAATCTGCACCCAAATCTGAATCCGAGGTATTAACAAACAGCGTTAATTCTCAAGAAATGAAATCAAACGATATGAATGTAAATGAGACGAATAATAATTCTACTGCTGTAAATCTAAATCTTGTTAGAAAAGACGTGAGAGACGCATTAAAAGTAAAAGGTAGACAGAAATTTGAAGTGAAAAAAAATGCAAAACTTAATGATACTCAGCCTAACACAATTACACATGAAAATAAGACCTTAGACCAAAATCAACCTTCCAGCAATCAACCATCATCATCGTTACCCACAACAACACTTTATCAACCTCCTGCCATTAGTGCGAATACATTGATGATGGATGCAGAAAATCTAGCAACTGAGCGAGGTGGTCCGGGAAACAAATTTTATATTACTAACGAAGCTACAAAGCTATTAGCTGAGAACCGCTGGGGAAAGGATCCCTCATCGTGGGATCAAGCTCTTTTTTCTCAATGGGAGGGCGAGATATTTACAGCCCTTGATAAAAGAAGAGGAGGTTTTGAGGATGCAAGCAAAGTGGCTGCGAATATTTTATTAGAAACTAAGTCTTTAACTGTGGCGCCAACTCTGCTGCAGAAATATCAATCCGGCGAATCATTAACTCCAGAGAATAGCCTTCAATTACGCAGCGTTGAGCAGCAACAAATCTTTGCAACAACAAATACTCTATTAGTAGACCAAATATTTAATAATAAAGGGTTTACCCCCTTAACTTCTGAAGATAAACATACTATTCATGATCTAGTTATAAAGGAATTAGAGGGCCCTAAGCATAAATCAGATGAAAGAATTGTCAAAGGAATTGCCGCTTTTGTCAAAACACATGCACCAGAAGAACAGTGGTCAGAGACAATAGACGTTGACCTTTATCAAGCTGAGCAAATCTCACGATCCCTGTCACAAGGCGAATGGAATAATACACCCTCAAGTGAAATACGTCCATTGCCAAGAGAACATCAAGCACGGACTAAATTTCTAGAAGATGCTATGACTGAGATATTCGGCCCAAGAGCGCCCATGCTAGAGGGAACTCTATCTGGCGATAAAGCTGCTCTTGGAACTTCTTATAATCCTGAATTAATGACGCCGTGGGAGAAAAGCACTACTCCTCAAAACGTCTCTGTTTCTTCTTCTCTAACTTCGTTACCAACCTCTAATAACTTTAGCCAAGAACGGTCAACATTGACTATTTTAGATCTTGAAGCCTTACCTACAACTGGCGCAGGGACACCGGCATTATCTACCCGCAATTCAAATAGTACAGAGTTTTCTATTGGTGATGGTTCTATGGCATATTTGCCATCATATTTAACACCTACATCTGACAGTTCCTCGCACTTACCCATTATTCCCACTACTTCGGTTTCAACTCCAACTTTATCTGCCCCGAATAACCCTCAAACTGAGCCTCTTATGGTGCTTCACCCTTCAGGGATAGAAATTTATGATCACCCCCGTTCAGCTTTAGAAAGATCTTCTGTATCCAATGATAATTTGATGACTTCTCAAATAATTAATACCACAGTTAGTGGATTAACTGAAGCTCTTGAGAATACACACGCTCAAGGAATCAGATTCTATATGGATACACATCAAGCATTTTTTAATACTCTAATCGGTGCATATGATCGCACTGTGGAAGACGTTAAAAATGACTATAATACTACGGAAATTCGAGTTTGTGGTGCTGTAGGTGCAGGTGTAGAAACAGGGTCTGCCTTATTAGGTCAAATAGGTGTAGACGGCGTTACAGCAGCGGTTGTTGCAGAAGGAACTATGGCCACCGGAGGGATAGGGGCTCCAGCTGCTATCGCAGCAGGGTTTGCTACCTACACAACAGGAACAAAATTGGTAGATGATGTCTCCCAGGATTTGGGTGATTTAGCACAAGAAGGTTGCCACAAGGTTGCTGAGCTTTTAAGACAAACAGGAATCTTTAAACAAACTACTCAAGAACCACCAAAAACTAGCGTTGAACAATCACCATCACCCAAAAGCTAGCTTTATTTGATACTAGAGGTATCAATATGAAACATACTGAAAACAGGTCTTCTAGATTTGCAAGTCAAATAATATCCGCTGCTGAAAAAAATGAGCAAAATAAAGTATTGAAACTTCTTGAGAGAAAGGCTGATGTAAATACCGCTGATAAAGATGGCAATACTCTCTTGCATTTGGCTTGCGCTAGATCGAATTTGGATATAATTGAAACTTTAATAAATAAAAATGCTAAGACATATTTAGTTAATAAAAATTTCCAACGCCCTATTCAATGCGCAGATAAGATTCGTGTTATTGTTACTTTATTAAGTCATAGAGCAAATCCGATCAACCCTCCTCCCTATCAGCCCGAAAAATTATTCATATCGATATGGATTGTTTTTACGCAGTCATCGAAAAACGAGATCAACCTGAATATCACGGCAAACCTTTGGCCGTCGGGGGTACATTTCAGGAATTATTAGCCCAAGTTGTTCCAGCTGTTTTTAATTATTTAATAAAACTGTTTTACCAAAAGTAGTTTGAAAAGTTTTAGTTTGACGGTATGATTCAAGTTCAGGTAAGGGTTCTTTTTGATAAACGGTTTGAATTGAATTTCTATAAGCAAAAAAAGCAACCCCGGCAAAAGTCAAAGCCCCAGACAAAATTTTATATCGATTATTGTAAACACTCTCTAGAAAAGTAGGATAGCGTGAATTAGAATTTTTACAAAAAATCGTTAATTTTTTGACAAGATTGGGATTTTGTTCATAAGTTATCTTAATTGAATCTTGCACTTGCTTAGGAAAATGCGATAAAGAAAAATTATCTAACAATTGTAAAGGAATATTTTTCGTGTGTATTGCCCCCTGACAATACCAAGCAACTATTAATAATTCAGATGAATTTCCTGGTAATAGATAAATTGCTTTACGATCAATGTGTTTATTTTTCGGTACCGAAGAGAATTCGGATATAAGTATGACATGGCTAAACTTTGGAAGCGAAGCTTTAGTCACAATCTTTGCTTCACTAATCACTTTGGCTGAATCAATTTTCTCAGATTTCTCAGCTAACTTTTGAATTTGTTTCGGCGTAGCGATAGTATCTAATAAATATTTTAATAATATAGGGAAAGCAACCAAAGCTAAATTGGTGATAATAACAGAAAGCAAATAGTAGCGACCCACATTTTTTGTTTTTTTCCTCTCCGCAAAGTCTTTAAGAAAATAAAGCAAAAATGAATGCTTAAAAGAGGGTAAGGAAAATTCTTTAAAGTATTGATATAAAAAATAGTCAATTAATTCGGCAGAAAAAGCAATTACTCCAGCTTTTAAAGCATCTTTCAAAGCTACGGTTCGAGCAAATTTTTTGGGAATTTTTGATTTTGCAAAACTATAAAGCGAATATTGATAAGTAGTATAACCTGCCAATAAGGCACCGATCACCCCACTGATCACTAATTCAGATAATACGTAATAGGGATTGTTTAATTTTAATCCCAGTCTTCCTAGAAACCAAAGGACAGGTTCTGAATAAACAATAAATGAGTATTGTTTTACTTTTCTTTTTTTAAGATCGGCTATCATTGCTGGCAATTTTCTATATCTTGCCTGTACAGCCAATGACCACAATAGATTGATAGTTTCCAAAAGCACAATACTGGTTAAATACCCAAAAGAAACAATGGTTTTCCAACCATAGCGGCGGACATCCACTAATTTATATAACCCGCCCCTTTCTAACAATTCTAAGGTAAGATCACTGCAATTATAGTAAGGTGTCCATTCTTGTGAAAATTCTTTTTTATTCAGTGCAGCTTTATTAATAGCTTCTATGTTAAGACCGATAATTTCATTCGTTTTTGGTTTAATATCTCCATTATTTCGATAGGCTAAGTCATCATCATCAGATGAATGGAAATGGGTAATAGGTTGGTGACATAAAGAAATATCGTCTTTATTTTCTTGATTTTGTTCTGCGCAACTAAGAAACCATTTATTTTTTCCGGGCCAAAAACTAATGTAAACTCCCTTCCCATCGGGACCTCCACTATATGTTCGTAAAGCGCTATGGCCTTCTGAAAGGTACGAATGTCGAGAATTACCACTGCTGTATGAAGGTGGCCAAGTGATAACCGTCACCTTGGCATCATCTTTAGTGTCCTCTACTGTAGAATTTATCGGATTTTTCATCCTTGAACATCTCCAAGAAGTTGAATTTTAATCTAACATAAGATAAATTGAAATCACCGTGATTACTGGATCTAGATAATAACTTATTTTCATTGAGAATTAACTATGCGGCAAAGCAAAATTAACCCAAAGTTTGAATATAATGAGGCTAAGTGGGTTGTCTCAGTTTTAAATACCACCGGTAGTCTAATAGACGGACATGCCGCTATTGTTGTCGAAGGGATCGAAAACGATCATTTTTCACTCAATAAAAAAGTTTTCATTGGGCAATATGACATCAGTGCTAATTCTGAAGAAGGCGGCCTCATTAATCCACAGGGATATATCACTAAAATTAAATGTTACGAAAATGAAGAAAACAAACGAGACTATGAGAGTAAACGATATCCTAGTCAATCTTATTATATTACTCGATTAGCAGCTTGGAAAATGGTTGCTTCTATAAAAGCAGATCGAGCTCGTACCGAACAAGCCATGGAAAATTGGGCAAGAAACAGTCGAAATTTAAAAAAAGGTGAACATGAGCAAAAAGAGTCATTCATTTTAGATTTGGATGGAAAACCCATAGAACCTATTTCATATCAAAAACTAGGTAAGCATCATCCTTTTGTTAAGTTACTTCTTGATCCTGAGCAAGGAGACAATTGTGCTGGATGGTGTCTTGAAAAATTAGCTATCGCCGGTATAGGAGATGGAACAGGGATACCAAAACCTAAAGTTATTTCTGGACAATGTTTACTTTGTTAGGGAAGATATGCAATCTGACAGCAAAGAATTAATAGAAAATAAAGTCACCATCAGAGTTTGGCTCCCAACGGATAGGCTGAGTAAATCATTTGGTCATACCGCACTAAAAACAAATCGAGGTGGGTCAGAAGGAAAAGGAATTTACGCCAGTTTTTGGCCTGGAATTTGCGGTACTTTGAATGAAAGCAAAGCTGAAGATTTTTGCAAAAAGACTTGTTCCCACCTGCATACCCCAGACATGGATGATATCATAGAACAATTCGAACAGTTATCCGAGTACCACTTTTATAATTTAGACGTTGATGCAATCAATAAAAAATTTCTACAATTTCAAAACAACAATTTTCAATGGGATATATTGGGAAGTCTTTTTCTTAAATTAAAAAATGCAAATAATTGCTGCGGAGTTGTTTCTGAACTATTAATCGAAGGGAAAATTTATAATTTACTGAGTTTGCCTCGAGATATTTTTACAACAATGATTCTCGCATCAATCATTGGAATACCTCTACATTTTTTATTTAAAAGCTTAATTTATGAAAATAAATTCTTATTTAGTCACGTTCTTCCAAACTTAGTCAACATCCCATCTCTTGCTGTCGCAATATCGTCAACTCTCCATGATGCTGTGCTTGCCAGAATTATATCTAGAAAATTTCACTTAACAGCTCTTCATAGTGTAAATTTCTCCTTATCGTTCCGCCGATTAATGTCATTTGCTCTTCTTTGTTTTTTAGTACCTAGAGATAAAAGAAAACTGATTTTTTTATATGCTGGTCTTATTCCAGCAAATTTCGGTTTTTTTCTTCTGATTATTAAAAAACTCGTTAGGTTTGATTCACCAGATACCTTAAGCCTAGCATATACAATGGGATTTTTAATAAGACCAATTAGTCTTATTGTCGGCTTTTTATTCTTTCAGTCAAATTATGAAGACCTGAAATACGATATCGCCTCAACCGGATTTCAACTCGCGCTATATGGTACTTCATTACTTGCTGCTTCTTTGTCCCCTCGGTTATTTTCATTATCAGGTATTGTCTGTACTCCTAAGGAAATTAAAGATTTATCCGAAGATGCCAAGAGAATCGAAGAAGAAAAAAATAATTCACGGCAACAAATCAGACCAAAAAGTAAAAACCGTCTAAAAAAAATGATATTCATTGGTGTAGTTTCTGCAGCAACCGTCGGCCTTTTCTACTACTGCAAATCAAAAAATCAAAATCATGTTAATCAAAGCCTTAGTCTAAAAAATAATTAACACTCAATTTCATAGTCATCTAAACGGTTGAAACCCCCATCTTCCAGATGGGAGCCTCATTAATCCACTACGCGAAAAAATAATAGAAAGGAACTGTTGGATTGCAATACATAACCGAATGAGAAGACAATATCAGTAGAGTCATTCATTGTCGTGACCGTAAAATTCAATGGTGCTTAAAAAGCCCGTATGGGAGCTTGGTCTCGGGAGTTTGCGATAATAATATTGGTGAAGCTTTATGCTATCCCGTCTAGAAGATTACTTAATTTTTTGTCAACTCCTGCTTTGAATGACTCTACCTAAAAAAGGATATTCAATATTTAGAGGAGAAGCAATATGCCAACGAAAATAAAAAAAATGACATTGATTAACACAGATGCTGCCGGTATTGATATCGGCAGTACATCTCATTTCGTAGCGATTTCAGAAGACCGGGATAAAAATCCCGTTCGGGAATTTCGTAATTTTACACCAGATCTCTACGCATTAGCGGATTGGTTGTCTGAGAAGGGCATCAAAACGATTGCGATGGAGTCAACGAGTGTTTACTGGATTCCGGTGTATGAAATTTTAGAAGAACGAGGTTTTAAAGTCTTGTTAGTGAATGCGCGACACATTAAAAATGTGCCAGGTCGTAAATCCGATGTCATGGATTGTCAATGGATTCAGCAACTGCATACCTTCGGACTGCTGCAAGCCTCTTTTCGTCCTGATCAGAGTATTTGCATATTACGTGCTTACCTGCGGCAACGGGAATCTTTAATTCAAAGTACCAGTCAGCAGGTTTTGCACATGCAGAAAGCATTAGCGCAGATGAACGTACTGCTGATGTTGTTACGTCCCGCAAAATTTGATACTTAACTCATGATTTTATCCCGTGCTATTTGAGTCTTTTACAAAGAGGTTGTACTCAAGTATCTTGAGACAAACATATAGGAAAAGTGCAGGAAGTATAGCGGGCATTCAGAAAAATTAAATCCTCTCTGCTCATCAATATGACATGACCCGGGCCGGTGATGGTTAAAAAAACAGCTGAGCAGTCAAGGCAACCCCGCCAGAGAACTGTCAAGGCAGTGGGCGGTGAACGTTGGGAAGAATATGACTGACCGTCTCCAAAGTTATGTTTAGCAGACAAGCACATTTAAAGGGATCAGTCATGGTAACTATTCTGGCAGACATTCTATCTTTAGCGCAATACTTAAAAACCCTTGAAGAGCAACCAGATCGTTGCCGGCTGGAATATTGCTGCCATTGTGGTAAAGCCGGTCCTTGGTGCCATGGGCATTATTACCGCAAGGCCGATCGTTCAAACCCGCCGGCAAAGTCTCTGAACCTAGTGCCGATTTTTCGTTTCTTCTGCCCCGATTGCTGCCACACCTCCTCGGCGCTGCCAGAATGCATTCCTCCGCGGCGCTGGTATTTGTGGGAGGTGCAGCAAGCCGTTTTCCTGACCGTGTTGGCTGGCGGGAGCCTCTATGCCGCTGCCCGGTCAGCCCTGCCTTCACGTCAGACAATCGGTCGCTGGATACAGCGCTTCCAGGATCAGTTTCAACTACACAAAGACACACTGGGCTACCACAGGCCCGATCTGGGCAGAACCTCAGGCTTTACCGATTTCTGGTCAGCCGTCTTGCAGATATTCTCTCTCGGACAGGCGATGCGCCTGTGCCATGTCGCCGGAATTCCCATCCCATGAACAAGGTGCGACCCGGCAGATTGGGATGGGGGCTGCCGGGCGTCAAAACAGACCCCACACACTTTGCCTCTACGGGTGACGGCGCGATTTATGATTCACTGGACTCTTCGACTAAAAACACTTTTAAAAAACAACCAGGAGAATAGTCATGAGTCAGCCATTACATCCTCTCGCCTTATTTCGCTTAAGCGTGTTAGGCCCACTCGCCAGCCGCCAGTCGTTGAACCGAGGAGAAATCAAAGCCTTGGTTCAGCAACTCGCGGCACAAGCTTATCAGATTCCTGGTTCGCGCCATGCCCATTTGAGTCCAAAAACAATTTTGCGCTGGTATTATGCCTGGCTGCGACACGGCATCGACGGCCTGGCACCCCGGGTACGGCGGGACAAAGGACACACACAATTATCCGCCGAAATACAGGCGATTTTATTACAGACGAAAGCCGATAACCCGGCGCGCTCGATCAATACCCTGATCAGTTTACTGGAAAACCAGGGGTTAGTGGCTCGGGGACGTTTATCCCGCTCCACCGTGCATCGCTTCCTGCAACGGCAACAACGGTCTCAACGGATAGTGGCGGACCTCCAGACCATTGAACGACGCTCCTTTGTTGCCGAACACGCCGGAGATATCTGGCATGGGGATGTCCTGCACGGCCCGAGCATTCAAACCTCCGCGGGGATGAGGAAAACCTATCTGGTTTCGTTGCTCGACGATGCTTCCCGCCTGATCACGCACAGCGCTTTTTGTCTGGGAGAAACCGCCCTGGATATTGAAGGCGTTTTAAAACAGGCCGTCCTCAAGCGGGGACTGCCCCATAAACTGATTATCGACAATGGCGCGGCCTATCGTTCAGGCTCCCTGCAAACCATCTGCGCCCTGTTGCAGATACGGCTGATTTATTGTCCCTCTTATGAGCCCCAGGGGAAAGGAAAACTCGAGCGCTTTCACAGTACATTTCGTAAACAGTTTCTCAATGAACTGAACCTCGCTCAAGTCACTGGCCTGACGGACATCAATGTGCGCCTATGGGCCTGGCTAGAACAAATCTATCATCGCCGGCCTCATGAGGGCATTGCCGGAAAAACTCCCCTGGATCGCTGGCGGGAAGATTTAATCCATGTCCGACCGCTGGGTCTGATGGCGATACGCCTGGATAATATTTTTTGCCACCGGCATGAACGTCTGGTGCGAAAAGACGGCACGGTCAACTGGGATGGCCAGCGCTTTGAAGTCGTCCACGGACTGGCCGGAAAAAAAGTCATGCTGATCGTTGACCCGCAGACGAAAACCGCCTTGCGTATTGAGTCGCCCACAGGCGATGAATTAGGTCCGGTCACCCGACTGGATGCCCGCAGTAATTGTCACCGCAAACGTCAGCGGCCATTGCAGACAACTTCGGGATCGAAAGCCAGAGAGCACAATACAGTTGAACTCGCCTATCGCCAATATAGTCAACTCTGCACGATTCCCGGCAAGCCCCTGAAAAAAGAAGAGGAGAAATAATCATGTATCGACAACACTTTGGCCTAACCCAGGCACCTCTTGGTAAAGACTCTGCGCAGTTATGGAATCACAGCCAGCTGACGGATCTGGAAAGACAGTTTCGATGGCTCCTGCATTCTCCAGGCATTGGCTTATTTACCGCGGAACCAGGTCTGGGAAAAACCGCCGCGCTTCGCCAGATCACCCGATCCTTAAATCCGCATCAATATGTCGTCCGCTATGTGTCGGAAACAGATTTTGGCCGGCTGGATTTTTATCGTCAGGTTGCGGTCAGCTTTGGTCTGGCGCCGGCTTATCGTCGCGCCCAACTCTGGCGCGACATCAAGGAGCAAGTGATCCAGTTGGCGACCCAAAAAAATATTTTACCCATTCTGATTATTGACGAAGCCCACAACCTGACGCATGAATTCTTTCGGGATTTCCCGTCCTTTATTAACTTTGTCTTTGACTCCAAGGACTACATGACCGTCTGGCTGGTCGGCCATCCCGAACTGGCGAAAGCCGTTGATCAATCTCACCATGCCGCACTGGCTTCCCGCGTGCAGGCGCGTTGCGTGTTAAGTCCCATCGTCGACCCGACGGCATTTAAACAACTACTGCTGCATGGTTTTGCGCAGGCGGGCTGTACTCAGACGTTACTGTCTGACTCGGCGATTGAATTACTGCGGATGGCTTCGCAGGGCAATCCCCGGCAACTGAACCGGTTGCTGGTGACGGCACTACAGGCCGCCACGGATGTCAAATTAAATCACCTGTCGGATGACATTATCAAAGAAGCTATTGACATACTGAAACCCAAATAATCAAAAAACAGCAATGGCGAAGCGCTGGCCCTCTCAACAACGCTGGCGCGGGTCAAGTCAGCAGGCTACTCCCTCTCCCTCGGCGGACAGCGACTACGCTTAATATGGACACCTTTGTCCCACCTCAATGACCTCAGGATAGCCCGTCTAAATTAAAGCGGGACGTAACAAATGTGGTGAGCGATATTGTGGGAGTGACTGGGCTAACGATTATTCGAGCTATTCTGGCTGGCGAGCGATCTCCCAAAAGTTAGCCGCCTACCGGGATAATAGATGCCAACAAAGTTTGGAAGTGATTGAACGATCATTACAAGGTAACTATCGACCAGAGCATGTATTTGCATTACGACAAGCTGTAGAACTCTTTGATTGTTATCACGCTAAGATAGCGGAATGTGATGATGAGATTGAACAAGTACTCAAGCAATTAACCATTTTAGACAGAGAGGAATCTGTGCCAAATACTCCCCTTAAGAAGAAAAAAAAGCAGCGCAATGATCTGAGTTTTAATGCGCAGAGTTATCTACAACAGATGACTGGTGGGGTAGATTTAACGCACATAGATGGATTGGGTACTCATTCAGTATTGAGAATTATCTCGGAAATTGGAGTAGACATGAATCGCTGGCCGAGTGCAAAGCATTTTGGTTCTTGGCTAGGATTAGCGCCTGGAACGAAAATATCGGGAGGAAAAATATTAAGTAGTAAAACTAAGCCTTCTTCTAATCGCGCAGCCACTCTGCTACGAATAGCCGCCAGCACATTATATCGAAGTCAATCAGCTTTAGGTGCTTTTTTTAGGCGACAAAAGGCTCGATTAGGTGCGCCTAAAGCCATCACGGCAACCGCTTATAAAATTGCGCGTTTGATTTACTTTTTGTTAAAGAATCGCAGAGAATACAAAGACCCTGGAGCGGAATATTATAATCAAAAGTATCAAGAGCGAATTATTCAGAGCATGCAAAAAAAGGCTAAAACAATGGGATTTCAATTAGTACCTATCCCAGTTGTAGGAAGTTGAAGTTCCCTAGAAGCTCCTCAATCCGCGGTGCGCGGATAAACAATAGGTAGGAACTGTGGTGGGGTTGCAAATTCAATCACCTTGGAAAATACTGAAAGAGAATCACCTATAGTAAAGACCGTACTTTCGTTGGTGCTATTACGCCCGTCTAGAAGCTTGGTCACAGGGATTTGCGACAACAATATTGGTGAAGCTACAGACAGTAACACTCAGTTATTAAGTGTTATCGAACTGAAGCTATCCCGACTAAGAGAATGCTTTTATTCGTCAATCCCTGCTATGGGTGATTCTATTGTTCAATCATATTTACAATAGAGAGGTAATGCAAGATGAAAAACAGTGAAAAACAAGAAATATCACTTTTCAAACCGGATGCGGCTGGCATTGATATTGGTGGTTCTTCTCATTTTGTGGCTGTTCCAGCCGATCGTGATGAAAATCCGGTTCGAGAATTTAGCAACTTTACAGGAGACCTTAACCGGTTAGCTGATTGGTTAACAGCTTGTAAGATTAAAACGGTGGCCATGGAATCCACCAGTGTCTATTGGATTCCCTTGTACGAGATATTAGAATCTCGTGGATTCGAAGTTTTTTTAGTTAATGCTCATCACATTAAAAATGTGCCTGGAAGAAAATCAGATGTGTTAGATTGCCAGTGGATTCAACGTCTCCATTCCTATGGGTTATTACGAGGTTCTTTCCGTCCAGATCAGGATATTTGTGTCCTTCGAACTTATTTGCGCCAAAGAGAATCATTAATTCAAGAAACGGCTCATCATATTCAGAAGATGCAAAAAGCTTTAGCACAGATGAATGTACAACTCGCCAATGTCGTAGAGGATATCACTGGAGTTACAGGGATGACCATAATCCGAGCGATTTTGATGGGTGAGAGGTCTCCTGAAAAGTTAGCCTCTTATCGAGATAAAAGATGTAAACAGAGCCAGGAGATCATTGCTCAGTCATTGTATGGTAATTATCGAAAAGAACATTTATTTACTTTACAACAAGCGGTGGAGTTATTCGATGTGTACCGATCTAAAAATAGTCGAATGTGATCAGGAGATTGAAAAAACACTCCAGCAGTTGTCGCCTAACAGTAATGGTAAAACTCCTGCGAATACTCAACCTGAAAAAAAGAAGAAGCGCAAAAATAACGAGTTGCATTTTAATGCGAAAAGTTATCTTCAACAAATGACAGGAGTTGACCTGACACAAGTAGATGGATTAGACAGTCATTCCGTGTTGAGAATCATTTCAGAAATAGGCCTTGATATGAGCCAATGGCCAAGCGCTAAACATTTTGGCTCATGGTTAGGATTAGCGCCTGGTACTAAAATATCTGGCGGGAAAAGATTAAGCAGTAAAACAAAACCATCGGCAAATCGAGCAGCCAATTTACTGCGTATTGCAGCCAGTACCTTGCATCGAAACTCATCGGCTTTAGGTGCTTTTCTACGGAGGCAAAAAGCGAGACTGGGTGCTCCTAAAGCGATTACTGCGACAGCTTATAAAATCGCACGATTGATTTATTCTATGTTAAAAAACCAGAAAGATTATGTAGATGTTGGGCAGGATTATTATGATCGACAATATAAAGATCGAGCCATTAAAAACATGCAGCGAAAAGCTAAGCTATTAGGGTTTGAGTTAATCCCAATTAACTTGGAAGCAAGTTAGTTCCCTAAGAGCATCCTTATGCCGCGCGCTGCATCACCCGGGGAAGTAACTTGCTTATTGATAGACCACAGGTTATAAAAAAAGGAGGCGTACTTCTTCTGTAAAGACCGTCGAATCATTGGTGCTTTCATGCCCGACTAGAAGCATGGTTTCAAGCATGAGCGGCTACCCGATTGGTGAGGTATAAATACCATCCCGTTTAAGAGAGTGCCGAATTTTAGCATGCTTGGCTTTAGAAGCACGCCTTGCCAATCCACTTTAACAGGAGACTGACATGAGCGAGTATACTACTGAAGCGTTATCAACGTCAAAACCCAACAAACCCTTGCCTGGGACTCAACAAAAAGCGTTAGAACAGATCAATCATCATGCCGCGGGTATTGATGTGGGATCCCGATCGCATTTTGTTTGTGTGCCGGAAAATAGGGATGAAAAACCCGTGCGTGAATTTGCAAGCTTCACAGAGGACTTAGAAGCGATGGCCATTTGGCTGAAGGAATGCGGGATTGAAACGATAGCGATGGAATCGACGGGTGTTTATTGGAACCGGTTTATGAAATACTGGTTGAATATGGATTTGAGGTTAAGTTAGTCGATGCTCGACAAGTGAAAAACGTCAGTGGCCGTAAAACAGATGTGATGGACTGTCAATGGTTGCAACAATTACATACCTATGGCTTATTATCCGGCGCTTTTATTCCTGAGTTATCGATTCGTGAATTACGGGCTTATCTGCGTCAACGAGATATGCTGATCATGAATGCAGCGACTCACATTCAACACATGCAAAAAGCGTTATCCCAGATGAATCTTCAACTACACAACGTAGTGGATGATATTACTGGTGTTACTGGAATGAAAATTATCCGTGCTATTATTCAAGGGGAGCGGGATGCATCGATTTTAGCGCAATATCGGGATAAACGGTGCAAAAATACGAAAGAAACGATTCAAAAATCATTAGTCGGTCATTATCGGCCGGAGCATGTTTTCTCACTACAACAAGCGGTTGAGTTGTATGATGTTTATCAAGAGAAAGTTAAAGTTTGTGACTTAAGAATTGAAAAACAATTACAATCCTTTGAATCTCAAGTCGATATATCGGAGTATGAATTACAACCCATCAGGGTGCAAAGCAAAAAAGCGCGAAAACACGCACCTGATTTTGATGTACGACGGTATTTAATTCAAATGACAGGAGTGGATTTAATCATGATTCCTGGTATTCATACGGTCAATGCTTTGAGTATAATCTCAGCCATCGGCACAGATATGAGCGCTTGGCCTACTTCTAAGCACTTTGAATCTTGGTTAGGTTTATGTCCAGGTAATAAAGTATCGGGTGGAAGACGACTCGGCGGGCGCAGTAAAAAAACCAATAATGCGGCTGCTACTGCGCTACGATTAGCAGCGCAGTCATTACATCACAGCCAGAGTGCATTAGGCGCTTATTTTCGCCGTCTGCGTGGCCGAATTGGAGCGCCGAAAGCTATCACGGCTACGGCTAGAAAATTGGCTGAGCGAATTTATCTGATGTTGAAATATAAAAAAGAATATATCGAAATGGGTCAAGATTATTATGAAAAACAATATGAAAGTCGCATTATTAAAAATTTAAAAGCGAAAGCTGCTCAATTCGGGCTGACCCTCGTACCGCAGGAACAACTCTCTGTAATATCAACAACCTGCGACTTAGTTACTTAAGAGAATCTTCAGATATCCTACCGAGATGACGAATTACACCCATGGTCAGCATACAGTTTATCACCATCGTTACCATCTGGTATGGGTAACAAAGTACCGATATCGGGTATTACAAGGAAATTTGCGTTTACGAGTTAGGGAAATTATTGCACAAGTAGCCGAAGAGATGGATATTAAAATTATTAACGGGGTATTGTCGAGTGACCACATCCACCTATTTGTGTCGATCCCGCCGCATATTGCGGTGAGTGATTTTGTAAAAATAGCGAAAGGTCGGTCATCAAGAAAAATTCAGCAAGAATTTCCAGAGATTCGGAAGAGGTATTGGGGAAGACATTTTGGGGGTCGAGGATATTTTAGTTCAACGAGCGGAAATGTGACGGATGAAATGATTAATGCCTATTTGGACAATCATGTGGACGCTCATCGAGTAAATGGCTTGGAGAACATTTCTTTAGAATGACAGCGGCTTCCAGCCAAGATTCCTCAACCCTCCAGCTTCCAGCTAGAGCGTCGTTGAGATGAGTTTCATCGAAATTGTATCCCAGCGTTTCCCCAATTTTTAATAACAAATTAGTTAAAGTAATTTCACAATCTTTATTAAATTGAACAGCTTCAGCATCGTTAGTTACTTTATGACTCACTCTAGCATTTAAATACGATCTCCATGCTTTTTTCACTTCTGCATACTTTTTATTATCATAAAATTCGATATCAATCATATTCAAGGCTTGAACATGATCAGAAGATAGTATAGAGGCTCGTGTTGCCATAAGAGTTTTGAAAATATTAAGCCTACGATTTGTAGCCTCTCTTTCAATATCTAATTTTCTCTGAATATACAAAGCCACCACAGGAGAAGTAAAGATAGCGACAACCGTGAGTACTTCTAATAACATAAAAAACTCCTTCAAGATTTTGATATAAATTCCCGTTAAAAATTCCTACAATTCAGTTGTTTGGTTGACGAGCTGGTCTAAATAATCCGCCCACATTTGCATCATCTTGTGGCGTTCAGCTAAATGGGCAGTCCGATTGTAGGCACGGCCATTGGGGTCACGCACGGCATGAGCGAGTTGATGTTCAATGTAATCCGGGCGTACACCGAGCACTTCATCCAGGATAGTCCGTGCCATTGCTCTAAAACCATGACCACTCATTTCGTCTTTATGAATTCCCATACGCCGCATGGCAGCCAGAATAGCATTATCACTCATAGGGCGGGCATTACTTCTGGCGCTGGGGAATACAAAGCGACTGTTCCCCGTCAGTTTGTGTAGATCAGATAGAATGATAATCGCCTGGCGCGAGAGCGGTACAATATGCTGGGTTTTGGTTTTATTGACAGTATAACGCCATTCAGCAATATTGAAGTCAATGTTAGTCCATTCTGCATGGCGCAGTTCGCCGGGTCGGACGAATACTAAAGGCGCGAGCTTTAGCGCAGCAGCGACAGTTAAAGAGCCTTGATAACCATTGAGGGCGCGTAATAATTCACTCACTTGTTGAGGTTCGGTCACTGCGGCAAAGTGCTTGCCTTTGACGGGTGGCAATGCTCCACGGAGGTCAGTTGTAGGGTTGCGTTCAGCTCTGCCGGTGGCTACAGCGTAACGGAATACTTGACCACAATTGCTTAAAGCGCGATGTGCTGTTTCCACTGCGCCACGTGCTTCGATTTTGCGCAATATAGTCAACAATTCGGGGGCTGTAATTTCGGTGATGGGGCGCTTACCCATCCAGGGGAAAATATCTCGTTCAAAACGTCGCAGGATACGGCTGCTGTGATTGTCTGCCCAGGTATTTACTTGCTGTGCATACCATTCACGAGCAATTACCTCAAAGCTGTTGCTGGCTTGACCCACCCGTGCCGCTTTGACAGCTTTGCGATGCTGGCCTGGGTCAACGCCATTCGTTAGTAGCTTACGTGTTTCGCTCAATCGCTCGCGAGCTTCTTTTAAGTTGACTTCGGGGTAAACACCCAACGACAACCGTTTTTCCTTGCCGTCATAACGGTATTTGACGCGCCACCATTTGCCACCGGTTGGCGAAATTTCTAAATACAAACCGTGTCCATCAAAGAGTTTGATGGTTTTGGTTCCAGGTTTGACGCTACGAATCGTGATATCGGTAAGGGGCATGGGGGCAACCTCATTTAAGTGTATCCTGGTTGCCCCCGATTATGCCCCCAATTTTAGGTGGCTGTCAATGGATTGTAATAGACTGTGCTGGACATCAAAAAAGCCTAAGTCCTCTATTTTATTGGTAAATTTGGCTTTCTTCGGACGTTATCGGAATCTAAAAATTTGGAGGCGGCGGGAATTGAACCCGCGTCCGCTGATCCTCTGCCCTTGGATCTACATGCTTAGACTTATCTTTTATTTGACTGCTAACTATCCGATAAGCAGGATAAGGTTAGCAGCGAGCCCTTTTAGTTTAATCCTATGGTCATGAGCCATGCTATAGGACGATCTTGATGATTATGACCATTGAACGTCTGCGAACAGACTCCGACTACACAAGCACTCATCGGTCAATGGGCTGTACCGTGTGTTTAAGACGGTAAGCGACAATGGCTTAAGCGGCTACTGCTGCTAAAGCCAAACTGTCGTTGGCAGCGATGCTGTTTTTAAGTTTTCCAGCTATTTGTTTTGCAATCAGAGTTTTACGAGCTTGTTTGCACGCTCGACATGCACCTCAGGTTTTGCAACCCGCGTCGAAGCCAAGTCGCCCCCTTATACAATAATTATATTATACTTTAATAGGGTTTGACAATAACTTTGGTGCCTACAGTCATAAAGTTTTCACTAAGCCAACGGGCTGCCTCTGGATATATACGTATACAGCCATGGCTGACATTTTTTCCGGGCACAACCTCGTAAGAGCCATGAACCGCATAGAATTTAGTGAAATGCATACAATAAGGCATCGGTGCGCCCCCTTTGCCTAGCGGGTAAATACTGGATTTACATCCTGGGCCACCTTTATCGCGAACCGAAAAAACGCCCACTGGAGTATGACAGCGGCGGTGGATATCGGCACAATAATTTGAGCCGCCTGAAGCCAGGCCGCTCTTGACTAAATTACCATTCTCATAGGCAAACCATTTATGCTGAACAGGATCGAATACAAATGTTTTTTGTGCTAATGCATACCCTGGAATAATAAGACCTATCATCGTCGATACCAATAACGCTTTAATACCTTTTAACCTTTTCATTTTTCATCTCCCGACTATGAGACATCCATGTCGTTATGATGAACTGCTCTTTTTGCAGTAATTCCCTGGTTAAATATAGTACAATTAAAGTAAAAAAGGAAAAATATTAGATAAGTTTTTGATAATTAAGTAATTAATGACGTTGCAATAAGCGTTGTTTTTCTCTGGCCCAATCGTGTTGCTTAGTAGCTTCGCGTTTATCGTGTTCTTTTTTGCCTTTTGCCAAAGCTATTTCGATTTTTACTCGGTTGCGTAGCCAATGCAGGTCTAGAGCGACAATTGTATAACCTTCACGTTCTTTAGCTTTAAAAAGCTTGCTTAATTCACGTTCATGTAATAGTAATTTTCGGGTCCTAGTGGGGTCCGGGTGGATATGAGTCGAAGCGGTATTTAAAGGGGAAATGTGGGCGCCAATAAGCCAAGCTTCACCATTTTTTAAAATAACATAGCTTTCTTTAAGTTGAATTCGGCCGGCGCGCAAACTTTTAACTTCCCAGCCTTCTAATACTAATCCTGCTTCAAAACGATCTTCGACGATATAATCGTGAAAAGCTTTTTTATTGGTCGCAATATTACGCTCAGTAGATTTTTTGGATTGCTTATTCATAATGGACGTTATATTATCATCCGCTCGAATATTTGGCGAGGAAAGGTCACAATTATTATGGCTATTATCCAAAAATCAGCAATCGTACCCTATTCTGTAATCCAAATGTATGATTTGGTTAATGACATCGAGAAATATTCGCAGTTTGTCCCTTACTGTGTCAGTAGTCAGTTAATTAAGAAAGGCGCAGAAGAACTTCATGCTTGTTTAACTTTTTCAGGTGCTGGTATTAGCAAATCTTTCACTACCCTTAATCGTCTGCAGCCGCATAAGATGATAGAAATGCGATTAGTAGATGGTCCTTTTAAGCATTTGGAAGGTTTTTGGAGTTTTGAAGCGTTAGCAGATCACAATACTTGTCAAGTGAGTTTGAACTTGGAATTTGAATTTTCCACAACCATGCTCCGATTATTGTTTGGGCCAATTTTTAATCAAGTTGCGCTGGTGTTGGTTGAAGCATTTCAAAATCGTGCCAAGCAAGTATATTGAATTTTAAAATTTATAATTTAATGACTTTTCATTTATCTGGAATTGTATGATTTCAATTACTATTGCTTATGCCAAATTAGACCATCAAGTAGAGATTTCATTACAGGTGGAAAAAAATTGTACGGTTGCTTTAGCCATTAACCGTTCTGGATTATTACAGCAGTTTCCAGAAATACATTTAAATAAAGCATCTGTGGGTATAAATAGCCGGAAAGTAGCTCTTGATGATTTAGTATGTGCCGGAGATCGGGTTGAAATTTACCGCCCCTTATTGGTGGATCCTAAGCAAGCGCGCATAAAAAGAGCCGCTATTCTCGCTGAAGCAATCACGCTGAGTACAGCGAGATTGCTTCAGCGAGAATAGCTTCCTGTTTTTATGCTCCGCTTGGCAAAGCCAATGTTCGCAATGAAGGGGGAGAGCGCTTCGCGCAACTCCCCCTTCGATCCCCCATGGCGTAAGGATTTTCTATGAAAATTATTCTTCAGCTAGACGATTCATTCGGGGGGTTTTAGGGAAGGGTTTCACCTTGAGCGTAGGTGACCAAATAATGGGTAACTTGGCCATTGCTAAAGTAAATTCTTAATTGTTGGGCTTTAAATTGGCCATGACCGGGTTGTATCGTATAAACATATACCATTTGATTATCATTAAAAAGGTTAACTAGCACCGGATTACCCATTAATTGAATAACATGTCCTTGGTCCATGCCCGGTTTTATCTCCCGAATTTTTTCAGGATTTAGAATGTTTCCCTGTTTGATATCCGGTTTATAGACCAGTGCACAGCCGCTTAATACTAAGCTGGCAATTATTAATATAACTGATAAATGTTTAAAACTCATGCCTAAGATCATACCTTTTTTGTTCTGAATCTTCCAGCGATTCTCAGTGAATTTTAACTGATTTATTTAGAGTAATAAATCCACTTTTTAAAAAATAATTTTCGTAGAAAAACCCTACGCCATGGGGGATCGCGATCTGAAGTATCCCCACGAAAAAAAGTGACATTGAAATGAAAATTTATTAAAAAGGAGGAATTAATTTTGCTATAAGGATATTCAAGATGTCGGTTAACGAACTGTTATTTTTTCATTTGGAAGAATGCTGTCCAGAGATACACGCTAAAAGACTGCAAGCGGTGATGGATGTAGCGACTGGGATACAACATAGCCGGAGGCTGTCGATTGCGGGTATTGGAAGACATTTAGACAGTGAAACTCAACTTAAGCACCGAATCAAGAAAGTGGATCGCTTGCTAGGAAATAAACATTTATACGGGGAATTAGCTGGGATATATAGTGGACTTTCGCAGTATGTTTTTAAATACATCGCCCAGGATAAAGTTTCGCCGGTGGTAATAGATCTTTGTTATTTAAAAGATAATCAGGATATTCAGATGCTGAGTGCAGAAGTGGCTACGCAAGGACGAACTATTCCCCTGTACCGAGAAGTATTTGAGAAGGGGGAGCTTAAAGATCGGGAAAAAGAATTTATATCGAAATTGTCGAGTTGTCTACCGGAAGGACGAGAGGTTTTAATCATCATGGATGCTGGTTTTGGAGACAGTTGGTTTGCCGCCATAGAATCCCAACAATGGTATTGGTTGGTGAGAGCCAGAAGTGGCAAGTATGTTAAATTGTCAGAGGAAGGGCAATGGCAAGAAGTCAGTGAATTGTTTCCTGAGATTGGTACTCGGGCTAAATGTTATGATCAGGCCTATATTACCCAGATTGAACCTCGACGCTGCCGAGTAATTACTAAAAGAGGATCGGCGATTAGTCAAAGAAAAAGGCCAGCTAAATTACCTCGAAATTATCATGGAGCCAATGGAAATTATCAGCGTTTAGCGAAAGAGCCTTGGGTATTAGCGACGAATTTACCGAAGGAATATACCACGACCCAAGTTCTCAATGCTTATAAAAAGAGAATGCAAATAGAGGAAAGTTTTAGAGATATCAAAAATACTCGTTTCGGCTCCGCCGAGCGGAGCATATAACAGACAGCAATTCACGCTGTATTCAGCGAGAATTGCCTAGAATGATATAAAAAATATCTATGATTTGGTATATTAAGTTTGACCCTATCATATAATCAGTTTCTTCTGGAGAAACAATGCCAAATCGAGAATTACGTCAAGCAGGTTTAAAAGTGACTTTGGCGCGCACTAATATACTAAAAATATTAGAGCAAGCTGATCCCCATCATTTATCCGCTGAAGTAATCTATCAAACATTAGTCGAGCAGGGTGAGGATGTGGGGCTGGCGACAGTATATCGAGTTTTAACTCAATTCGAAGCAGCTGGTTTAGTCAAGCGTCATCATTTTGCCACTGGCCAAGCAGTGTTTGAATTAGAGCATGGTGCGCATCACGATCATTTGGTTTGTGTGGGTTGTGGAGCTGTAGCTGAGTTTGTGGATGAAGTCATAGAAAAACGTCAAATCGAAATCGCTCAAAAATCACAATTTCAAATGACAGATCATAATCTAACAATCTATGGATTGTGTTCTAAGTGTACTAGTCATTCGACGCTTAAATAAGGGTCATATAAATAAATTTTTGGTTAGATGCAGTGAAGTTAGGCATTATCCTAGACACGGGCGGACCTAATAGGCGTGAATTGCAATTAACAGCAAAAATAATGAATCAGTTCTCATGATGACGCCAATAACTATAGGCAGCCATGATTAATGATCTTTGTTCGTGAAGTATTTGCAAGTCGCGCAATTTATATCACCCAGGTAACTTTTTTTAAATACCTATCTTAAAATTAAGAAAGACTGAATGATCGTACTACGTTTATAATAGACAGAAATTTCCCAAACAACTTTTTCCTAAAAAAGCTCTAAATCACAGGTGATAGTATTTTTGAATACGTTGAATAATTTTAAAAATCTTTCTTCCTCTTTGCGTCAGTCAGGCTTTATTTTTTCATCGCCCTAATAGCTGACAGTTCATCGTTAGGTAATTGAAGATATCCAACCCATACTCTTCTAACTTATGTAATTTATTTTTAACTTTGACAGTTGAATATTTCCCAGTATTAATAAACTTATTAACGCGCTTTAAGTGAAAAATATTTCTAAATTGCAACTTCTTTTATAATGAGTATTAAGTAACATGCCAATTTATTTAAATACTTCTTGGATTGATTCTCTGGCATAGCGTTAATATCTTCATCTGTTTTAACTAGTTTTTGTAGTTTATCATCCAAAAATATATCTTCATTAGTTTGCATACCAAATTCAATTTATTTTTTCAAATTGCATAAACATCCTTTTCACATTTTCAAATTGCATAAAATTCCATTTAATATTTAGCTGAAAATTTTTTTCCAAAAAACATTTTTGAAAAAAACATTAACAAAGATTTATTTTATTGACTTTATCATCTGTAAGCCAATAAAATGATTTCTCTAGTAGATAATTCCGTCGGCATACTTAATGACGGAATAATTCTTGAAGCCAAGATTGAGACCAATTTTTTTTTTCGGGTCGATAATTTTGCAGGTTAACAAATAAAAATAAAGAGGATAACTTTATGAGGAATGCAGATAATATAGGATATAGTCAATGGAAGGAAAATTTATTTCGAGACAAAGATAAGGATATCGATGATCTTGCCTGTGTAGGTGCGCTTCTTGATTCACTCGAAAGAAAAGTTGAATCACCTTTTGCAATTAAAATTAATCAAGTTTTTGAAAATAATTTCGCTGCGGCTGTAGAAAAAATGAAAGCGCATATGTTTGAAAACTACGGCGGGACCTCGCATTTAGAAAGGCATTTAGAAGAGAGTAAAAAGGAAGAGGAAGATTTATACACTGAAGTAAAACCGGTTAAAAAGTTTATCGACTGGATTAATGAAGGATTAGCTATTTCGGTGAAGCTAATTGCTGATGAGCCTGAAAGTACTTCATCGGCTCAGTTAGTTCTTACCTTTCCCACTGAAGAATCAAAGGAAATTTTTGAGGCGCTGCTTGGAGGTAGAAAAAATATTACCCAAGGTGTTTTTTCTGGGAGAGATTGTCCAAGCTATGTTAAGACAAATTCACGAGCACTGAAATTTCCCGTGCATATAGCAGATGGAAAAATGTGCGTTGTTTTCCCAGAACAAAAAATTGCAATACGTTTCTTTAATAAACTTCCTGAGCTTACTTCAAAGTTGGGTGCTAATAGCTATTTAAACCCTCATGTTCCTATTACCCACAATTTTACTCAGGTTCCTGGATTTACAATATTAACTCCAGAGTTTTTGTTTGGATATGAACGAGTTTTGCTGGTAACGGACTTCCCTGAGAAGACTAATCCAGGCACTCTGTATGTGAGAGTTAGTAAAAAACTTGATAAAGTATCTATTAAATCGACTAGTGTATTTCGAGACCTTGATCACTATGAGTGTGATAGATTGTTAAAATCACTAGGTGTTGATGGAATACTAATAAATTTTAAGCAACTAAAACACGCTCCGCTAGATGTTTCCCAAGGTACAAATACATTCACAACAGTAACATCGATGTGTGGTTCCTCTTCAGCATTAACTCTAAAAAAAGGGACAAAACCGTACGTAGGTATTTTTGGCGAAAACCGCATACCTACAGGACAGCCATTGCTTATTGATGAATTCAAAAGGGCTGTCATAGGCGCAAAGCTTGAGGAGAGCACAGAAAAAGTCAAAGCTACTGAGGATTTGTATTGCCAAGAAAGTCAAACGGAGGCTAAGCTTAATGTCCAAGTTGAAACTGCACTTCAGGACAAGCGAGAAGCTGAGGCTGAATATAAGACTGCGCAAGAGGCGGTTGAGAAAGCTAAAAATGAACAAAGGAGTAAGGGTAGAGCTGTTTCTATGGCTAACCTAGAAATTAGGGTTAAGTCTATATTCTCTAAGCCGAACAAAGCAGATCAAAATAAGGCGGCAGAAGAATATAAGATTGCAACTGCGAATTTAGATAAAGCTGAAGAACAACTTTTGAATGTAAAGACAAGACTTGCCTTAACTACTTCTAGACTTGATGACGTGAGCAAACGAAAAATTAAGCAAAGTGAGGTAACGGGTGCGCTTCTATCACAACTTATGGTAGCTCAACAGACAAATAAATCTGTGGCCAAAGTCAAATCTGGATTAAAAGTTCAGGTTCCTCCCTCAAGCCCTCCATCCAAATTCATGCACGGTTAGTAGTTGTAATGGAACACGGCAAGTTTTTCCCCCCTCTCCCGGACGGCTGAGGGACCGACACGAATTTAGGAAGATAAATTTGCAAAAACAATAACTTACTACTAGACATGCATGGTAAAAACTGGTTTAACAGTTGTTAAGCGATCAAGCCCCATCTTACTTAATTTTGGGGGACGCCCAACCATTAAAGATCATTAAAGATGGTTAATAGATTAGATTATATCTTAATTTAAAAATTATCAGAGGTGTTTTCTATGTTTAAAAAAATTAGTCTTTTTAAAATAAATTTATCATGATACAGTGCTATAGTTTTGTTTGGAGCCTGTGTTTTTTTAAAGTACTATTTTGCACGTGGTAATGCTACTTTTGGAGAAAGTATGCGTCAAGCCATTGATATTGCTCAAGATTTAATAACAAAGGCCAAGAAATTCAATCTCTTCGGTCGGCAGATGCAAATGGATCAAAATTCTCTATAGGTTTACGTAAAAAATATGAAAAATGGCAAAAAGTGATTCTATTAAACCCCAAAAGAATTAAAACCACTTAAACCCGTTATCGCTCAATCAATGATCAGCGATGAAATAATGAAATATAGTTTCCCTCCGTCGGTTGAAGACCTACTCTTGAGGAAAAAATTAAAAGAAAAACAATTCAATCGCTAAATATTGCAAAACCCTTCGCAATGTTATGTATTTTAAATTTAGGTCACATCCCTCTTTACAAGCAAATATTGAAACAAGGGTTAGTCAATTAGTGTCATAGCTATACCTATGATATTTTTTGGAAAAATTTTTCCGACAGGGGCCATAATTTCTCCGTTCATCAGGCGTGGTAAGAGCAGGTCTCGCGCGGCTTTTAACCGGGTATTGATTCGCTCAAGATGGTCTTTCTGCTCATGCATTGTAGAGACAAGCTCTAGGAACTGACGAAGAATAGTGTTGGGGGGAAGGAAGAATGGGCGACTATAGGCAAAATCTCGATTCAACCCTGGTACAGCTACATCTGTGCTGATGAAGTGCATGTGCTTAAGCGCATAGTAGAGGTAGAGATTACTATTTTCGTCGTCAATGAAGTATACAGTGTCGATAGGGTAGAAATCATTGCTGCACCAAAATACGCTTCCGACGTTGCCTTTTCGTCCTAGAATTATTCCAGGTCCTTTGGCTAGAGCCCTTTCATGGCTACCGACAACCCCGCTTGAGCCGTAGACTGGGAAGGGGCCATCTACTCGCATCTCTGCTTTTAGTGCCTTACCATAATTCAACGTAACATGTTCACCTAGGAATATACGTTTCCATCCCTCTGGTATCCCAACGACAGTATGAGTGCGTTCATGGCCGGGAAAGCGGAGGTGGATGAACCATTCGCGGTAAAGCAGTTGCGCCGCCTCTTCCAATAACTTCATCCGTCGCCGGTTGTTCTCGATTAGATCGTCATATGTAGAGAGTATCGAGGCAATCTCCCTCCTGTTTGACGGGGTTGGAATCTCAAAGTTCTTTATTGTATTCTGAGGGAGATTTGGAAAAGTCGTGCCTCCTGCAAGTTTAAGTAGTGCTGAAAGTCTGTAATCTAGGCAATATCGGATAAATTTGGTGTCCATTTCAGTTTTTCCCCGTATCGCACAGACACCGCGGCCAAGCGAGTAGACTTTGTCCGCCCAGTTCATACGTCCAGTTGTTGAACCGCGAACACAAAAAATCAAATCATTAGGCTCGCATTCTTTGACCGATGCGGTCGTGAATAGACTACATTGAGGATGGTTATCCCCGAACTCAGTTGGCCCATTTAGTAACGGCATGCCATCGCCAGTCTCGTTGTAGGTGTGTCCTTTGGGCGAGGTACCCATTATGACTTCCGCTAAATCTTGAATTCTCTTTACGGGTACAGTCATATACCCAATCCTTCAAAGTTTTCCTGAATTTTTGCGGCAAGCACGGAAGCTTCCTTGGTGAGATCGGATAGTTCGATGTGAATACCACGCAGAGTTTGCTCAAAATCGAAATTCTCATTCACTTCGGACGCGGCTACACCCACATAGCGGCCAGGGGTGAGGCTCCAATCAGCGGTTTTGATTTCTGCGCGAGTGACAATCCGGCAGAGACCAGCAATTGGCATAAACTGAGCATCAGGAAATCGCGTAAGAAGCCATTCAGCTTGCCGGTAAAAATAAGTGGTGAGCTTAAGTTGTTCGACAGCAGATTTGCGCCACGCGTCCAGATCCTTTTCAAGCTGTCCAATCGCGCGGCTATCCCAGGCACGTTGAGAGGGTGCATTGCCTTCTTTTTTGGCAGCATCCACCCATCGACTAGCGAGCTTTACAATAAAATCTATGTCCTTAATAAGGTCACGACTTAATTTGACGAGTTCTTCAAGTTCTGCCAATAAATTCTTCTGTGCAGACAATTTTTTTTCACTTGGCTTTTTCCGATCTTTAGAGATTCGAGCCGTCAGCTTTTCTAAAGTCTCAAAACACACTTTGGCTGCTGTATCGCGCTCTTTAAGCAGATCAGATAGAGGCGACTCTTTCGGCAGAGACTTTAAATAGGGTGCTGCTTCGTCAGCTAGAGCATGGTAAGTTTTTTGAAATATGTGAGTGAAATTGGTGATAGCATTAGCCTCGACAATGGTTCGTTCGAGATAATCTTGCACTAATGCTAAAAAGCGATCATATTGTCCGCGATAGAGCCAGACGATAGCGGTGAGGTTTTTGAGCTGCTCTGGAGTAAAATCGTAAATTTTGCGGTTAACTTTGCGATAAATATTGCGCGCATCAATCATTAGCACTTGATCTTGGCGATCAGCGGGTTTATTTTTATCAAAATGCCATAACTCACACGGAATTGTGCGCGTATAGAAAAAGTTGGAACGAATAGAGATCATCACATCTACTGCGCCCGTCTCAATGAGCTTGCGTCGTACTTCAGCTTCACCATATCCGGCACTAGATGCTTGCGACGACATCACAAATCCAGCACGGCCTTTTGGGCCGAGATAACTGTAAAAATAAGATATCCAAAGGTAATTGCCGTTAGAAATTTTTTTTTCTTTATTGATTCCTGGTAGACCAAATGGAAGGCGATAATCATCTTTTATTTTTTCCGCATCGACCATGTCCACGTTAAAAGGTGGGTTAGCTATGACGAAGTCGCATTTACCATTAAGCGAGTGAGCATCTTGGTAGAAAGTATTTGCCTCACGGATATCCCCTTCTAGACCATGAATAGCGAGGTTCATCTTTGCTAGACGGATGGTAAAGGCTGTTTTTTCTTGACCATAAAAAGTAGCGTCATGACCGGGGTCTTCACCATTTTGCTCAATAAAATGACTCGATTGCACGAACATGCCACCTGAACCACAGGCTGGATCAAAGATGATGCCGTGATCTGGTTCAATGACATTCACAATAGTTTGCACCAGTGACGGTGGAGTGAAGAATTCACCATTATCTTGTGCGCTTTGCATTGCAAATTTCATCAAGAAATATTCGTAAATCCGCCCAAAGACATCACCGGTGGCGGTGTGAAGTACCCCACTGTCGAAGACACGTAACAAATTTTCGAGCAGGTCTTTTTCAAATTTTTCGTAGTCTTTTGGAAGTTGGTTGAGCAACGGTTCAAAGTCACGCTCGATAGTATTCATTGCATCCACAAGCGCTGTGCCGAGATTTGCCTCTTTCGGAAGCTTAAGTAACTCATCATAGCGGGCTTCTTTCGACAACATGAGCGCACGGCGCTTAAGAAAGTCAGCTTTGATTGGATCTCGTTTTACCATATTGCCAGTGGCTTGATCGGTGATGATTTGCCGACAGGCTTCATTATAGCGGTTGGAAGCATGACGTAAAAAAATAATGCCCAAAACTGGCATACAATATTCGCTAGAAGTTAGTTTAGAATTTGCGCGTAGATTATCCGCCGCTTCCCAAAGTGTGGCTTCCAGTCTTTCTATGTCTTTAAAAGAATCAGGCATAATAGGCACGTATTCCTATTGCGAACTCAAACTTTATGTGAGCTACCCCTGAATGAGAGGGGGAGCTGGCAACTGATAAAAATGATTTTGTATGGCTTTGCTGAGGTAATCGAAGGCGCTTTTGTTTTTTTCTTTTTCCTTACGATTATTCTTTGAGGCAGGTACTGATAAATGATTTGAATTGAGATTTAAGTATTGTTTCAGCGCTTGATTTTCTTGGGCCAGTGTTTCCAATTGATGCGGAAAATTTGATATCAACTGCATTAATTGACGAATGAAGCAGTGACATTCTTCAATTATTGTTGATAGCTGAAGTTGCGCCGGTTGAGTCATATCCTTTTTAACCCTATCGTTCCTTAGTTGAAGAGCCATAATCTAACTCATTTCTTCACTGTTGAAAACTTCTTTTTAATTCTTGGTCATGGTGGGTAAGTAATTACCACTTTATTGCGTTTTGTTTACGCCATTGAATAAGTTCAATGGTTTTTCGCTAAAATCTTGATGGATTGGGATTAAGAGAAAGCAAGACACTGTTAAAAAAACGTCGACCCATTGTCCTATTGATTGCCTCATTGGCGAGTTTATTGGCTTGGTTGACAGATAAAGCAGCCGAAGCGAAAGGATGGCATGTCCAGTTTCAATCAAATTCAATTAAAATCGACGTGTATTATCCTTATTTTATTTGGGCTGCCAAGTGATTCGAAAAGGAATGCATTTTTCTTTGAAAGAACTTTGGAAAATCGCTCTTTCTCTGCGACAAGATATTGTTTATGAATAAATTCGTGTCGATCCCTCAGCCGGAGGGGAGAGGGAAAAAAGTGGACGTTTCCATCTATTTCCCATGAACGGTTACGATGATCTATGTAGCGAATGAAGAGCTGGACGTGGATTGGCTGGATGAGTTTGATTTGCTTGGTTCAACAGCAAATGAATTTTTCGATTCGCCTTCAATTGTAGCGGGTTGCAAAAGAGGGAATCCAAAGCCGCTCGACCTCCGCTGATGAACGTGTATGCTTTCGTTTATGAAGTGATTCACCTCAGCAAATTTAGCATTTGCCAGGACAAGATTTGTCTTTGCATTCAAAAGCTCTTTCTTAGCTTGATCTAAATTCGCAATTGTAAGCTGATATTCTTTTACCGCCTTAATTTCTCTGGCTTGAGCTTGAGATAATTTCTCAGGATCCTGGTTTTTCAGGCCGCGGGAAAGTATAGCCTTGGTTTCTAGTTTAGCCAGAGAGCCGGCTCTACCTTTATTCCTATGTTCATTTTTAGCTTTCTCAACCTCCTGTTGCGCACTCTTATATTCAGCCTCGGCTTGGTTGACACTCAGCTTGGCCTCAATATAACTCTCGCTTTGAGTGCTGACTTCAAACTTAGCCTCTGAGTTAATACGTTTGGATTCAACAGGATTCAAATCAAAGAGTCTAAAATTAGTTGTTGGGGTAGTCAAGACATTTGGAGCAGGTGGTAGAGCAGAACCTTTTGCCTCTGTTTCAGTTGGTTCAGAATCTGAATCCGAAAAATTATCGGTGTTTCCATTAAGTTTGTTAGATTCCTTAATTTTTATATAGAGAAATTGCTTTGCTGCACTAGTTAGCTCGTTGGTAAAATATTTTATAGTAGACCAATTTTTAGTATTTTGAGCTTGATCTTTAGTGAGAATCAAGGTTGCCTTAGTGATGTGAAAGATTTTCTCTGTATAAACTTGCGGTGGTAACTCTATGATTGGCAACTCAGGATATAGAGAACCTTCAAAGAGCATGGCTGCTTCTTCAAGCAATGATTCGTATCGAGTATCAAAGTCAGTTAGCTTTGTCATTAATATATTTAGCCAAAATAGCAGTGAATCCGAATCATTACCTTCCGCTGAAAAGCTAACGATGTAATTTAATCGCAGGTAAATATCAAATATATTTATTTCGTCAGCACTTCCACCATGCGAAATGATAATCCGTGCCAAGATATGATCTTGATTCAAAAAAAGTGTTCTAATATAGGATGGTTTGATACCATCAATTTTATCGCCATGGTGTAGCAATAAATCGAACATCTTTGTAAACTCGTGAAAAAGACTAATAGCAGTATTAGATTCAAAAATAGTTGTCTGACATCGTTGAACAAAATAATAGAGCGGAGAAAAATCTTCAGCTTTAGATTCTGTGGTAGCGGATTTGATCTTCACGCCATTTTCCAGCAGGAATTGAGTCGTCTTTAAATTTTTTTGGTGTATAGTCTGCTTTAAGGGACGTTGATCAGGGGGGTTAATTTCAGCACCACGACTAGTCAATAATTCGGTCATAAATGCTATATCTTCATGCTCTACTGCTTGCATAAATAACGTTGTTCCCGAGTTCGATTGCAGTCCTATCGGAACTGGTGAAAAAAAAGGTAACAGTATTTTATAAATCTCTAAATAGTCATTTTTAAAAGCCAAGGTTAGTAAATTTTCTTGATCTTTGAGGCCCTTAACTTCTTTAATTTCAGCTTTTTGCTGTAGCAAAAAGTTAAGGGCTTTAGAATTGTGACTCTTAACTGTATGCAAAATTAATGCTCCATCCAGGAATTGCGCATTTACACTGAGTATTTTTGATATAATAAGTAGGCCAGCAACAAGCATATGTCCAGAATTAATATCATGTAAAATAGTAAATTCTAAGTCATTGATTAATTGCTTGACTCGAGTTTTTTTAGGTAAAATTATTTGCTGGTTTGAGCTAGGAATAGGCAAAAAATGCGAGTAAATAAATTGACCAGCAATAGAACTCATAAAGTGATTGATAAAGAAAAATGAAATTAACTCAGTTTTGTCTAGAAACGCCCCTATCTGGCTAAGAGCTGCACTGTTAGTGAGTGCGGAATTTAAAAAAGGCGACAGATAATTCAGTACTATTTTGATTACATTTATGGGTAAAGAGAGTGAGCTTTGTAATATTTCTTCTAAATCAAAATAAAAAGTTTCAGTATTTAGCTTATACTCAGCTAATTTCAGTACATTCGGCATAGTATTTCTCACATGCTGATGGCTGGTAAAGTTGATTCGGCTTGGTTTTCCAGCTCAGTAAGATAACTCAGTGTTATTTTGGTTGGATTCGCGGCTAATTCTGTTACTTGCAGAGCATCCTGAACCAAAGCTGCGTAACAGATTTCTAATAAGCGGGTATCATGTTGATTCAAACCGCGAATTAATATGATGCTTCCTGTTTTTATTGGTTTGGTTTTTTTTAATAAACCAACTTCGGTATGTCTTATCGCTTGGCCTTGCCGTAATTTTTCAATCACTTGCGCAGTTTTCTCACCTTGATTTGTTTTGCCTAAATTAAAAAAAGATGGGCGGGGCGGTTCAATGGTACGTGGCTCCGTTAGTCGTGTCCATTTCATTCCATTGGCTGAAACAACTTCGAATAAATCGCCGAGGATTGTTTCAATTTCGAGTAATGAATGCCAAACATCTAGAGAATCGTCCTTTTTAATTAATTGTAAATACTGTGCTGAGCTTGACTGCGCTGTCCAAGTTGATTTTTCATCCTTATGAGTATGCTGTAATAGATGGTGTGCTTCACCCTGATATTTTTCAACACCTCCGTATTGCGTGAATAATTGCATAAAATTAGTTTTCAAACCGCGAATATCCAATTCTAATATCATTAAAATGTATTTATTTGCTGATGAACATTCAATCGCGTAAGAGCCAACTGTTCTCTTTTACTTCTAAATCAAAAGAATAACTTTGCAGAGCATAATTGACTTTGTTTTCGCATAATATCATGTCAGTTTCAGAACGCATCGGTACTGTAAGAGTATGAGGAGTTAATAATTTATGATTTGCAGGCGAAAATATTAGCCCAATACCTTCATTATAGTCTCCAATGATAGCAGATATTGTGTCAAGACCAGTAAATTTTATTGGATTTTCCTCAATTAGAATGTTTACAGTGCTTAAAAAATCAATGAAACCGGGTTGATTGGCATCATGTTTATTTATCGTCACATTAGTAAGTATAAAATAGCAGATTTCTTCATGTTTTTTTTTGTATTTAATTTGAAAATAATGATGACCAAAATTTTCATTCATAAAGCTTTCAATGATTTTAAACTCATGAAAAGTCTTACAGGATAAAATTCTTTCGGGAGCTTCATTAAGTTGTGTTTGCTCTGTAGGAACCGGATCTGAATAAGAACATTCTTTACTATCTGGTTCCAAAACAGTTATTCCTTTTATAGTAAGAAAATCCTGCATCAATTTTTTGGATTTATTGACTAATTTTATTTGCAATGTCGTTAACGCCACTCTTTTAGTGCAACTGATGGTGATTCTTCTAGTGTTTGAATCATACCAAGTTACCAATGACTTGTTTTTAAATATAAAATTTATAACTGAAACGATAGTCACTATTGGGAGAGGTGAGTTTAATTTTTCTTTGAGCGGTAGGCTTATAATACTGGTTGAATCCAAGGGATCGATTGAAAAGAAAATTTTATAGTGCTCTAATAGAATCGCAAGTTTATTATAGGTCTCGTCTTCTATAGGAATACCCTTTGACTTAGAATAAAACCTGCTTAATTTTATAAAAAGATTTTTGGTGTTGATAGTGCTCAAAGCTGGGTTAAACGATATCGAATAATCTTCCGCAACCGTGGAGAGGGCCTCGACAACCGATGGTAGATAGGGAGCTTTAATAGAAAATAGATCATCGGCTTTTCGTAAAACATCAATACCAAGACCTACTTCAATCATTAGTTTGATTTCATCAATTTGCTGAGTCGGTTTTTTTCGATTAGGAAAAAAATATAAACAACAAGCAGTGCTTTTATTTTCTTCGCCTAAATAATTAGTCATGCCTTCTTGAATTGCTTTAAACAGATCCTTTTCTCTATGTTGGAAAAATTCAATTGGGTCGTCTTCCATTCTCATAATTTTAATACTCCTGTAGTTATTGAGATTTATGTTTATGCCACTTCATTGGGCAAGTTAACATCCATATTTATTTATCATAAAAAAAGTGGTTGTAGTGTTTCATTTTAATTTTAAAAAATCAACCACTTTTTAAAATTTATTGATGTTGAGAAATAATATTGCATGAAAATAAAATCTTTGTTAGTGTATTTTTCAAAAATTTTTTTGAAAAAAATTTTCAGCTAAATATTGTATGGAGATTTATGCAATTTGAAAATATGAAAAGGAAATTTATGCAATTTAAAATAAGAAAAGGAGCTTTATGCAATTTGGAAATACAAGTGAATTTGATATGCAAACTTATATATTATTGGATGATAACCCACAAAAATTAGTTAAAGCAGAGGAAGATATTAAAAAACCTACCATCTATTCTATTTTAAAAAATAATTATCTTTTCCTTCGGCTAATGAGCTACTTGCAAAAAAAAGAGGTCTTCACTGCCGCGCTACTAGTTAATCAGCAAATTTCAAAATTTACTAAGTCAATTGATTTTTGGGTAAATATTTATTTGTTATTTTATGATAGGATTGTTGATACGCCAGAGACTCAATCTAAGCAGTATTTAAATAGATTAGGCTGTCTTTTATATGATGCAATCAAAGCAGATTTTTTTGAATTATTACTTGATCCTCATTATCAAAGAAGTTGGAATTTAGAAATATTTTTTGCTCTTGACGCGCCGTTAATAAGTTCATTAATTCTAGAAAAGACTCAACTGTTATTAAAACTGACTTATTTGGCGGAAGCAAAAGAGAAAAAAAAGGTATAGAAGAAAAAGTTAAAAATAAATTACATGAATTAAAAGAGCACGGGTTTGGGTATCTTCAATTTCCTAACAATAAATTGTCAGCTTTTGGAAGTATTGGCGATGAAAAAAATAAAGCCCAACTGACGCGAAGAGAAGATAAATTTTCAAAATTATTCATCATATTTAAAAATACTATAGATCGTGATTTAGAGCTTTATAAGGGAAAGTTTGTTAAGGATAAACTAAATTATCTCAAGTGGTATTTTAAAATACTTTTTTGGGATAAGTCGAGTCAATTAGATATTAGAAGTGAAGAATTCTATCAACTAACCCTTGCTTCAATTCCGCGATATGGGATTGATATGGACGATGGTCGTGATCCTCAGCATAATGAGTCTAAACCATATTATTCATCGATGACGGGTCGCGATAAAATAAATGGCTTGCAACTCGCAGTAGAGATGGGAAATCTTCGCCCATTAGTAGCTTGTAGTAAGATCATCCAGTCCTTCTTAAATTTAAGATATGTATTTAAACAAAAGTTGCCTGGAACTGAAATAGATAATTTTCCGGAAAAATTATTAGCAGATGCCTCCCACAAAGGATTTGAAGATGTCATGCAGTGTTTGTTTGATCAAGGAGTTCGGCCTGAAAGTGATTCGAAGTCGCGTTATTCTTACAATCCTGCTCTTTGTCGTGCAATTTCCCAAAACCAATATGGTTCAGCTATGCTTCTAGTTGCCCAAGAAGGTGATGTAAATGTGCTGCCCCCTGATGGTAGGAAACCTCTAAGTCAGGTGTATCACCGACGGCTCTCCATGATAAGTCTATTGATTCTTTATGCAGGAAAAGTCTCTATAGATGATGACCTTCATGGAACAACTCTGCTTACCCATGTGGCAAAAGCGTCATGGATCTATTTGGAAAAATTGGGATCCAAAGATAAATCTGATACTTTGATTGGGGATAATATTATTCGTGATTTATTGGAAGAAATACGGCTTTTGAGCCTCGGTGGTGAGTCTGAAAAAGAAAAAGCAAAGCAAGTCAATCATAGTATGAATATTTTGCGTGGTTTAAATATGGTGGTATCGAATGCCGATCAGTTAAGTGAAGATAAATTTAATTTCCTGCCTCATTTATTGGAAGCAATACGACTCCTCTTGATTCTCGGTGCTGATCCTAAAAAAGTAAATGACGCACGAGCAAAGCAAGTTATTAATCGCATAATACCGATTGTCACTTATCAAGAGTCATCTCCTACCGGAGGCATAGAAGGACGCGAGGATAAACGGTTTTCGCCACCACCGCGTATCACTTATGTAAAAAACTTTAGCTTTATCCGAGAAGGAAAACGGAGAAAACAAGGTGAATTAATGCCAAACGCAAATAAAAATACTATTAAACTTAGTCTAATACCAACTGCAACTCTCGACGGTTCTCAAAGTAATTTGTTGCAGCAAATGGGGTAGAAGAGAAGTATCTAAGAAATCCATAGAAACTCAGGTATTTTTTAATAAAGCTAAATATAATCCTTTCAATACGATGTCTGGCTCTAAGTGAGTAAATATATTTTCATCTTCAAATAAATACGAAAAGCCACCGGTGCCAATAATAATCGGCAGCTGATTATTAAAGCATTGCTTGGCGATACCACGAGTTAATTCTTTTAAGCTCGCTAGTTGGCTATGATACAATCCTGCTTGAATACACTGCACTGTATTGCGCCCTAACATAACATCGGGTTTTACTATTTCTACTTCAGGTAGCGCTGCCGCATTTGCTTTTAAAGCTTCCATCGATGTTTTCAACCCAGGCAAAATAGTTACCCCAAGAAATTCTTGTCGATCATTAACGGCGATGTAGGTAGTTGCTGTACCAAAATCTACAATAATAAGGTTTTCCTGCGGATATTGATGAACCCCGGCAATTGCTTCAGCAATGAGATCTGCACCCACTTCAGTAGGATTAACAGTTTTAATTTTTAAGCCGGTTTTTACCCCAGCTTGTAAAACAAACGGCTCTATATCAAAATATTTAATGCAAGCCGAGCGTAGTGAATAATCAACTCCTGGAACAACCGAGGCGATGGCAATTTTTTTGATATGAGTTGCGTCAATATTATTTTCTCTTAACACGCTTCTAAAAAAAACACCGATTTGATCTGAGGTATGAGGTTGTTTGGTGTCGTATCGAAAACGAAATTGAATTTTGTGGTTATCAAACACCCCGCCAAAAATATGAGTATTGCCTACATCAAGACACAAAATCATATCTGAGCTCCTTGCGCGGTCTAAAACTTAATACCAAAAATAAAAGGACCACCCCGACGGGCGCGAACAACATTCCACTATTAATATAAAGGCTCATTAAAAAACCGCCTAATAAAGCGATTAACGACCAAATCAAAGTGCAAATAATCAGCGTTAATCCCATGGCTTTTCCTTGTTGGTCTGGTGCAATGTTTTGTGAAAGATGACCAATGATAATACTAAAGAGTATCACATCACCCATTGCTGCCGGGAATGCGCTAAACCACAATAACGCTTCACTCCCGATGTTTAATGGCATCTCACTGGCCAGTAAGCTGAGCAGAGTTCCAAATACTATTGCTAAAGTAGAAAATCGTATGAGCTGGCTAAAATTAAAATAAACGCTAAGAAAACGGATAACTATGCTTGCAGCAATAATTAGCCAAAAAGCTATGGCTCCCATAAAAATTCCCACCGTCGCAGGGGAATAATTAAAAATATTTTTTAAAGTGGGAGGCATAAATTCATAATAGCAACCCCAGCTGGCTTGAGAAAGAATCAACAAAATAAACAGCCATTGATTGTTTTTATTTTTTAATAAGTGCCAATAATCTCTGAGGATTTGTTTGAATTGAATTTTTATTTGAGTCGATTTGATAGTTAATGTTTCATAACAGAACGGCACCAGCGCTATTGCAATTAGAGCGATAATACCTGCAATAATAAACGGAGTGGCATAGGCCGTTTGTAAAGCAAAATGAGTATGAGCGAATTGACCACCGATAATAGGACCTAAACAAGCGCCCAAAGCGATGACCGCTTGAATCATCCCCATATTCTTAACTTGATTATTAGGCTGACTGGTGTCGGCGATGATGGCTGGGCCCACCGATTTATTAATATCTAGTAAACTACCTAAAAAGAAACCACTGATCAGCAACCAAGGGCTATGGGTCAATAATGCGGTGATGCCTAAAATCGCAATCATCAGTAAGCCTATAAGGGTCGCATACAAACCCATCTTTCTGCCGAAGTGATCTGACAAAGTACATACGCAAATATTAGCGATAACTCCGCCAATTTTGTATAGGCCTAAGCATAAGCCAAATAATCCGCTACGTACTCCTATTGATACCGGTTGGGAAAATAAAGGACTTTCATTATCAAAAAAAATAAAAGCTAGCAGTGGTAAAAGAATATTACTACCTAGTTCAGCGCACATGACTACAGTAAAAATTTTAAATATGGGTACCTGTCGCATCGATCAAGTCCTCGAAAAAAACGCTGATTATAATCTAGTCTATTTAACTATTCAATAAACATGCTGACGAGAACCGCTGGTTTGGGTGATAACGCAATGACTGCTAATGAAAAGTGGGGATAGCCAGTTAAGCAGGGTAAATACTCACCCGACTAGCTGGTCGTAGGTTCAAGCAGTTCTTAGTTATTTAATATTCAATTAACGTTGGCCTTTTATAATGACAAAATATATTGACGGGGAACTATGAGAATCGATAGAAATCAAGGGCTAATAGCCACCAATTTAATTAAGTATTATGAAATGTGTCGGGGTGATTCAAAATCCACCCCTAAAGGTCAGCAGCAATTAGCAGATTTTCGAGAAATTAAGAGCGGTATTTGTGCTGGGTTGGTGATGACTCATGGCGTTATGAACCTGCCCAGTTCTGCCAGATGGGGGTTATCTGAATGGTGGGACGATGTACTCACTAAAATAGTCTTGTGGGATGGAAGCAAAGTGAATTTGGAACAAAGAGTGATGCTTAAAAATGGCGAGCGGGTTAAAACTTTACAAGATATTTTTGATTGGTTTAACGACGTCGTGCTATTTATCCAGGATACAACACTTCATCCTGTTTTTGCTGTTCATGACACTTCGTTAAGACGTTTGCAATTTTTAATAAAAAATGCTGACCTGCTCACTCCAACTGAACAGATGATGATTGTGGAAAAGGTCTATAAAGTGTCGGGGAGGTTTAGTGCTGAAAAGTTAGAAAAAATATTAGATGATAAGCTCACCAAAGCGTTTATAGAAAAAAATGTTTGTGAGGTATCTTATGAAGTTTCAAATGGGGAGAGGCATGCCATTGGTCTTCGATACGAGGAGGGCAAAGGCTGGTTTTTATTTGATCCAAATTATTCTACCTACATAGATACAAGAGTTTTCAAACAGGAAATATATTTTTCCTCTACCAAGAAATTAGCCGAAGAATTGATAGCACAATGCAATAGCATTTTAACAATACTTGGTATTGCTTTGGCGCCTGTTCAACGTTTAGAGCAAAAGAAATCTATTGATGAAATTCAGAAACAGCCATTTGCCGTGTACGATCAGATTGTGGAACAACAGTTGGTCTCGATACTTAAAGACGGTGGCCTAGGGGAGTTTATAAGTTCTGCTGAATTTCCCCTATGTGATAATCATTTTACGCCGGAAATAAAAAGTCGAGTACTTAGTGCGGTTGGGGAATTAACACTCAACGAGCTTAATAAGACTAGATCAGGATTCAGTCCTTTATTTTTTGCTATCCATTGGGGATTTTATGAATTAGCTTCCACGCTGATTAAGCGAGGCGTAGATGTCAATCATAAATCGCAAAGTAACAAAAGTCCCTTAATGCTTATTTGCGAAAGAAAAGAAGCGGATTATGAACTATTCAATCTTTTATTAGAACATAAAGCTGAAATCAATATTCAAGATGATAACGGCAACTCGCTGCTGATGTATGCAGCTCGATATGGACATGAAGATATGGTTCGCACCCTACTTGCCAAGGGGGCCAGGACAGATTTTATTACTAAAAATAATAAAAATACCGCATCCATGTTTGCTATGTGCCATGGCCATGTTGCGGTTACTAAGCAATTATTGGCAGCTTCTTCTGTTTTGATAAATCTTAAAGAAGGCTTCAACTATGAAAGGTTAAAATTTACTATTTTAGAAGGACATGTTGAAACGGCTAATCTTTTTATCGAGAAATTAACCAAAGATTCCTTAGATGTAACTGATGAAGAAGGTCAGACTATTTTAATGTGGGCGGCTGGGAAACCTACTTGTTTAGCAATAGTTGAGCTCTTATTAGCAAGGGGCGCTAATCCAAACGCCACATGTAAATTAGGACAAACTGCGCTTATGAAAGCAGCTTATTCTGGGTCATTGGAAAGCGCCAAGGCTTTGCTAAAAGCCAAAGCTAGATTAGATCTATATGATAAACAAGGACAATGTGCGTTAATTTTTGCCATACAAAACAAACAGCAAGCTATTCAGCAATTATTTTTGCAAGCAATTCAAAATCATAAAGATGTGGATTTTTTGGAAAAATCAAATTTGCTTGTTGCTAAGAGTGATATAATATCTTTGCAATTTTACATAACCAGAGATGAAATTAACCAATCATTAGCTATCATAGAATCCCATCCTCACTTGATTGATTTGGTTGATGAGAAGGGTAATTCCACCCTGATGATAGCGGCTCGTTGTGGTGATAGTAAGAGTGTAGAATGGCTACTTGCTCGCAAGCCGCCCCCCAATCTCAAACTTAAAAACAAGGCTCAACAAACCGCCTGGCAATTGGCTGTGAGGCATGGTTGGTATGGCATTGCTGGGCAACTGTTCGAAGGTGATTATAAAGACGAGACGGATGCCAGATCGTCGTTATTCAAAGCCATTAACCGGGAAGTGGGTAATCAAACTGTGCCGTTAATATGGTGGGCATTGAAAAGTGCTAAAGCGCCTGGTCTGGAATGGCTAGTAAAAAATAGTGCTGATAAGGCGCTAGCGTATCGAGATTCTAAAGGCGCTACATTATTGATGGCAGCCATTGCCACCGGCGATGCTGGGAAAGTGAGAATTATGCTGAAGGAACCGCGAATTTTAGCCCAAGTGGATAGCATAACTAAGCAAAAAACCACAGCACTGAGCATGGCGACTAAAATGGGTCGATTTGACATCGTCAAACTCATAGCGGATTGCGGGGTGATCTATCCAGCAGATGTCTCTGATATTATTTTAACTGAACTAGTCAATCGCTGTGATTATCCGCTGTTAGATTATTTATTAGAGAAAAATATATTAACGGTAACGCTGGTCTCTATAGAATTATCCTTAACTAAAGGAAATTCTCGCATGGCAGGGATGTTAATGAATGCTGGCGTTAAATTAATAGATATTCCTTTAAAAGATATATTTCAGCTGAGTGAAATCAAAGGAGAATACTTATTACAAAAGCGTCTTGATATCGAATTAAAAGATGAAAGTCGTGTAGCAATGTTTAAAGCGTCTTGGCAAGCAGGGCATATGTCAACAGCCAAGCTTTTATTAGAAAGCGAAAATTTTAGTGAAGTTAAATCTTTCCTAAAGACGTTTAAATTAACTATTCCTGCCGCTGCTGGTTGTTTAGGTTCATTGATGGCAGCTATTAAATTGACAGGAGGGGCACTGAATGAGTTATTGACGAAACACGGCCTCGACATACAAGAAATCGACCAAGATAGCATGATAAGAAAATCATTAGCTAAAGAAATAAAAGCAAAGGCTGTCACCAGTAAGTGTGATTATTTAATGGTAAATAATTTATTAGCAAAAAAAATATCGGTATTAGCCGTCACTGCAGATTCTTTAGAATTGGCTTTATCTAAAGGAGATTTCTTGACCGCGTTCATGCTGATTAATGCGGGACTAACTTTAGCAGGCATTGCCTTAAAGAATTTGTTTCGCCTGACCCCGGTGAAAGATGGCAAACAGACATTGGAGCTGCGCGCAGGGATTGAATTGAAAGATGAGCAGAGTATAACGATGCTCAAGGAGGCATTGGGAGCAGGCCACATAGCCATCGCCAGACTTCTGTTAAAATTAGATGACTCGAGGGATTTTAAATTTTTCCTAAAGGTTTTTGAATTAACCGAATTAGACGGTAGATTGGTTAACGTGAATATCGGTCACTCTAAATATGGAAGTCCTTTACTGATCGCGGTTAGGTTAGAGAATGAGGGATTGGTGCACTATTTAGTGCGCCATGGGGCCAATATTTATTATCCCGATCAACAGGGTAAGACCGCGCAATCGCTGGCTGATGAAATAAAAAATGATGTTATAATTAATCCTCGAGATATAGATCAGTTTAATTACCAGCAGTTCTCATCCTTACGATCCCACGAAGACAATTTATCTATGCTGTCTGTTTTAGATCCCAATCGACCTGATCATCGAGGTGAGACGTTATTGCACTATGCTGTTAAAGACAATCATCCGCAGCTGACGGAATTTTTATTGGCAGAAGGCGCCAAAAATCTCCCGAATTATGATCAAGAAACTCCATTAATTATAGCAGCGACAAGGAAAAATTTATCTTTAAGCATCATTCTGCTAAACTTTCCTCATCTTGATAATCTTGACTTTGAAGATAATGATGGGAAAACGGCTATGTATTATTTAGCGGTGGGTGGTTATTTGCACCTGGCTAAATCGCTTAGCAATAAAGGAGCCGACTGTACTCAAGCTTTGGAGGTTGCTGTTGATCGGAATAAACCTGCTATTATTGACGAGTTAGTTAAAGCCAGCAAATCTATTAAAATTTCTCCAGATCAATTACCAAAATTACTCTTAACCGCATTGAAGAAATCACATTGGCAAGTTGCTTATGTGTTATTTGCAAATTGGACGATGCGAATCGAAGGTCAGGTATTATATAAACTTGCTGAACAAAAGCAGAGTAAATTACTCAAGTTATTTATGGATAAGGATGGCGATGTTGAATCTGCCTTACAACTTGCTTTAGCGGCATGCAAAGGCTCTGGTGGTAGGAGTGCCAAGTCTAGCTTATTATTGCTAGTTAATTTATTAGGTAGTCATCATCTTAAAGAATTGATGAATAAGAGAGAGCAATGGCAGCAACATGCCTCAGTAACATTTTTTGTTGAAAGTCTTAATAATTGTTCTATGCGCTTAGGTTTCCCGAATACCGATCTTATTTTTCCAGATCAGAAGAAAATTCAGTTACAGTAATTTATAATTTTTGTTAATATGGTGAATCTATGACAGAAACACCGCAACATTTAATTCGAAACTTCTCAATCATCGCTCATATTGACCATGGTAAATCTACTTTGGCGGATCGGCTTATCCAAATTTGCGGTGGTTTGAGTGAACGCGAAATGGTGTCACAGGTTCTTGATTCTATGGATATTGAGCGCGAACGTGGCATTACCATTAAGGCGCAAAGTGTGACCTTGCATTATCATGCTGACAATGGTGAAACGTATCAGTTAAATTTTATTGACACGCCTGGCCATGTCGATTTTGCTTATGAGGTCTCTCGATCCTTGGCTGCGTGTGAGGGTGCGTTATTAGTAGTTGACGCTGGGCAAGGTGTTGAAGCCCAAACGGTAGCCACCTGTTACACCGCTATTGAGCAAGGTTTGGAAGTATTACCGGTCATTAATAAAATCGACCTTCCCCAAGCCGAACCTGAACGGGTCATGCAGGAAATTGAGGATGTGATCGGCATTTCCGCAGATCATGCAGTTAAGGTAAGCGCCAAGCAGGGTGTGGGCATCCATGAATTACTCGAGCAACTGATTGCTGTCATCCCGCCACCCAAAGGTGATATCGATGCGCCATTACAAGCATTAATTATTGATTCCTGGTTTGATAGTTATTTAGGTGTGGTCTCATTAGTTAGAATTATGCAAGGCGCCTTGAAAAAAGGTGATAAAATAAAAGTGATGTCGACCGGCAAAGATCATCTTGTCGATGAAGTCGGAGTTTTTACTCCTAAGCGCACCCCTACACCGAATTTGCAAGCTGGAGAAGTTGGGTTTGTCGTGGCTGGGATTAAAGAAATTTTTGGCGCACCGGTTGGCGATACTTTAACTCACAGCAAAAATTCGGCACCTGCTCCTTTGCCGGGTTTTGCACAAATAAAGCCGCAAGTTTATGCCGGATTATTTCCCATCAGCGCAGATGATTACGAAGCATTTCGTGAAGCCTTGTCTAAATTGAAGTTAAACGACGCTGCGCTTTTTTACGAACCAGAATCTTCTTCTGCTTTAGGTTTTGGATTTCGTTGTGGATTTTTAGGTTTATTGCATATGGAGATTGTGCAAGAACGTTTAGAGCGCGAATACAAATTAGAATTAATCACCACTGCGCCCACCGTTATTTATGAAGTGGTGACCAGACAAGAGGAAGTGCTGCATATCGATAATCCCAGCCAGCTCCCAGATATTGGCAGAGTGAGTGAAATCCGTGAACCGATCGCCGACGTGCATATTCTAGTGCCCAGTGAATATTTGGGTAATGTCATTACTTTGGTGATGGAAAGACGAGGCGTACAAAAAAAACTGCTATACGTAGGCAAGCAAGTCTCCTTAACCTATCAAATTCCGATGAATGAAATCGTGTTGGATTTTTTTGACCGTCTCAAGTCAGTGAGCCGAGGGTTTGCCTCATTGGATTATAATTTCAATCATTTTGCTGCAGCTGATTTAGTAAAATTAGATATTCTTATTAACAATGAGCGGGTGGATGCTTTGACTTCAATTGTCCACCGCGATCATGCATTCACTCGTGGCAATGCCTTGGCGGAAAAATTAAAAGATTTAATACCCAGGCAAATGTACGAAGTGGCTATTCAGGCCGCTATTGGTAATAAAATCATTGCTCGCCAGAGCATTAAAGCCTTGCGTAAAAATGTCACTGCTAAATGTTATGGCGGAGATATCTCCCGTAAACGTAAATTGTTAGAAAAACAAAAAGCAGGAAAGAAACGTATGAAGCAAGTCGGTAAAATTTCTATTCCCCAAGAAGCCTTTTTAGCCGTATTGAAAGTTGCTAAAGACTGACTTTGTTTGTTTTTATGCTCCGCTTGGCAAAGCCAATGCTCGCATTGAAGGGGGAGCGCTTCGCGCTGCTCCCCTTGCGATCCCCCATGGCGTAAAGAATTTTTTCTACGAAAATTGTTGTTTTTGATTGGATATTTTCTCGCCTAGAGGTAATTACAACTGAAATGTGAATTAATTATTTGATAATTTTCCTGGGTTGGATTATAATTAACCTAGGTCACAAACTAGTTCGAGGAGATTATGTATACTGAAATTGGCTCCTTCAATGCCAAAGCCAAATTGTCTGAGCTCTTACAGGCAGTAAAGCGCGGGCAACGTTTTACCATTACCTTACGTGGCCGCCCTGTCGCTGATTTAGTACCAAGTGCAGGCGCGGTTGCTTCCCAGGATACCCATGCAGCGGTAGAGGCTATGCGTCATATTAATAAAATACGAGGAGTCTCAATGGAAATGATTGCGGAATGGATTGCCGAAGGACGAAAATGAAGTAAAAGTGGGCGTTTTTGCCTGCAGGGAGAACTACGACAAAATGAGACTGATTATAGATGCGTCTATGGCTTTGGCATGGTTGTTTGAACGTCAAGACAAACAAGAAGCAATTTGCGCCGATCAGGCGATATCCATTATAGCTGAAACTGAAGTTTTGGTGCCCTCGCTCTGGCATACTGAGGTGGTTAATGCGTTATTAGTGGGCGAGCGACGCCGCATAGTAACCGAGGCTCAGGTGATTGATTACCTCAATAGGTTATCTGCATTGCCCATCATCACCGATACCGTCACTGTGTATAGCCGCCGTGATTTAGTCCTGGCCCTTGCACGTGAGCATCATTTAACTGCTTATGACGCATTCTACTTGGATTTGGCTCTGCGTGCCAATGCAATACTTGCTACCTTTGATGCACAGTTAGCCAGTGCAATGCGTTCCGCAGGCGGGGCTGTATTTGGCGATACCCCTTAAGAATAAAAAACAATTTCGTAGAAATTCCCTCCGCCATGGGGGATCGCAAGGGGGAGCAGCGCGAAGCGCTCCCCCTTCATTGCGAGCATCGGCTCTGCCGAGCGGAGCATAAAAACAGACGCAATTCTCGCTGTACTCAGCAAGAGAGAATTGCGCCGAAACTGATGTTACAATAGGCCAGACAAAAGTGACAGGAGAAACAATTGATTATTTTGGATTTTACTTTTTATTTAACGTTAGCAGTCGTGGTTACTGGTATTATTGCGCTGTTGGATATGCTTTTTTGGGCGAAAAAACGCCGTCAGCAAGGACAAAAAGAGCCTTTGTTGGTGGAATACGCGCGCTCATTTTTTCCAGTCTTGCTCATCGTATTAATTATTCGCACTTTCATTGTCCAGCCTTATCGAGTTCCGAGTAGTTCGCTGGTGCCTACGGTTTTACCGGGGGATTTCATAGTCGTCAAACAATTTGCATATGGGTTGCGGTTGCCGGTGACCAATACCAAAATTGTAAAAATCAGTGAACCCAGATATGGTCAAATTTTCTTGTTTCGTTCTCCTCCAGATCCGCATGTTACTTTTGTCAAAAGGGTTGTGGGGATTCCTGGAGACCATATTGAATATAAAAATAAAGTACTTTACATAAATGGCCAGGAACAGAAGCAAAAATTTTTAGAGAGCACACATTACATCGATGAAAACGGTGTTTATTTTAGCGTAAACCGTATTGAAGAAAATTTGGAAGGAGTCAAGCATCAAATTTTCGTCCAGCCCACTGGTGGTGAAACACAGGATGTAGACGTGGTAGTTCCGCCCAGGCATTATTTTGCCATGGGGGATAATCGTGATAACAGTGGCGACAGTCGTATATGGGGTTTTGTTCCGGAAGAGAATTTGATCGGTCAAGCCTTTTGGATCTTTATGAGTTGGGATACGAATGGATCTGGTATGGATAAGATTCGTTGGCAGCGCATTGGCAAAGGCCTTCATTAAATGCCTAGAAATCTTGAGGTATTCCTAGAAAAAATTGAGTATCAATTTAAAGACCTGGAACTACTTGAGAGTGCTTTGCGTCATCGCAGCGCCGGTTTCCCGAATAATGAGCGTTTAGAATTTTTAGGTGATGCCATATTAAGCACCGTTATTGCTGAAGCATTATTTCATCATCACCCGCATGCCACTGAAGGTGAGTTAAGTCGAATGCGTTCTATTTTAGTCAATGGTGCTCATTTAGCTGAAATAGCCAAAGAATTAGATTTGGGTTCTTATCTTCGGCTGGGCTCTGGGGAATTGAAAAGTGGTGGTCGGCAGCGGGCTTCCATTTTAGCCGATACTTTTGAAGCCTTGTTGGGCGCGATTTATTTAGATAGTGATATCGACATGTGTCGGCGTTGTCTCTTTAAATGGTATGGTCAGCGCATAGATGACTTGCGAGAATTGAGCCCAGCGAAAGATCCAAAAAGTCGTTTACAAGAATGGGCGCAAGCACATAAGTTTTCCTTACCGGTGTATCAAGCAACTACCAGCGGTAAACCTCACGAGCAAACTTTTTTGGTGATTTGTCGAGTTGAAGGCTTGCCTCATGTGGGTGAGGGTACCAGCACCAGTCGTCGTAAAGCTGAGCAAATGGCGGCTCGTCATTATTTAGGATTATTAACGTGAATGAAAGACAACGTACCGGTTTTATTGCAATTATTGGCCGACCAAATGTCGGCAAGTCGACTCTATTAAATCATTTAATAGGGCAAAAAATCAGTATTACTTCACGAAAACCACAAACTACGCGACAAACTATTTTAGGAATTAAAACGGAAGGACCGGTGCAATATATTTATGTCGACACTCCTGGTTTACATAACCACGATGGCCGTGCTTTAAACCGTTATATGAATCGAGCTGCTTTAACTGCGTTGCATGATGTCAATGTCATTATTTTTGTGGTGGATGCGCGGCGCTGGGATAAGCAAGATGATTGGGTATTGCAACGTATCAATAATTTAAATGTACCCATTATTTTAGCGGTTAATAAAATTGATAAATTATCTGATCGAGCGACTTTACTCCCTTATCTTGAGACCGCTGCGCAGCGTTATAATTTTTTTAAAATTATTCCTATCAGCGCTAAAAATGGTGATCAATTAAATGCTTTGGAAGAAAATATTCGTGAATGTTTGCCGGAGCAAATCCACCTTTTCCCCGAAGATCATCTCACTGACCGCAGTGACCGATTTATGGCAGGAGAAGTGGTTCGCGAAAAATTAATGCGCGCATTAGGTCAGGAATTGCCTTATGCATTGAGTGTGTCCATTGACGCTTTTGAAGATCAGCCAGATATTGTGCGTATTGCTGCAATTATTTGGGTAGAAAAAACCAGCCAAAAACCCATTATTATCGGCGTAGGTGGTGAAAGATTAAAAAGCATTGGCCAAAAATCTCGGCTTGACTTAGAGAAATATTTGGATAAAAAAGTTTTTTTAAAATTATGGGTAAAAGTTAAAAGTGGTTGGTCAGATGATGAAAAATTCTTGCGCCAATTAGGTTATGAGTAAGTGCAATGACGGTACGAATATCGCTAGAACCTATTTTTGTCTTACATCATCGTCCTTATCGCAACAGTAGTTTAATTTTAGAGTTTTTATCTTCTCAGTATGGCCGTGTGGCTGCTGTGGCTCGCAGCGCTCGCGGACCAAAATCGCGCTACCGAGGTTATTTACAGTTATTTTCGCCATTGCTTGCATCATGGAGCGGGCGGCATGAGTTGATGAATCTCAGTCAAATCGAATTGCGTGGGATGTGCTATCAGTTGACAGGACAGTTATTGATGTGCGGGTTTTACTTAAATGAATTATTATTGAGACTATTGCCGCGTGATGATCCTGCTCCAGAAATATTTACTGATTATGAAACTGCGTTGCAAGGGTTGGAGCAATCGGCCAATGCCGCGGTGATTTTACGGCGCTTTGAAAAACGTTTGTTAGATCATTTGGGGTATGGTTTATCCTTCAGTCAGGATGTTCAGGCGACTGCTATTCATGCCGAAGGGTTTTATCAATGGCTGCCGGACCGTGGTTTTCAACTGTGTGCAGCCTCTTCTCATTCTGAGCGCCATTTTTTAGGTAGAAGTTTGTTAGCGCTACAAGCAGAGCAGTGGAATAATTCTCATGATTTACAGGCAGCCAAGCGGTTAATGCGCTTAGTATTAAATCGATATTTAGGTGAAAAGCCATTAAAAAGCCGAGAGTTATTATTTTAATACCGAGGGGTAAAACCATGTCTGATAAACATTCTATTCGTCTTGGAGTCAATGTTGACCATGTTGCCACGTTGCGTCAAGCGCGAGGCACTGATTATCCGGATCCGGTGGATGCCGCCTTATTAGCCATTAAGTCGGGGGCAGATAGTGTCACGATCCATTTACGCGAAGATCGTCGTCATATCCAAGATGCGGATCTGTTAAAAATGAAAAAAGCAATTTTAGCACCGATAAATTTGGAAATGGCAGTCACTGATGAAATGATAACAATAGCTGAACGAGTCAAACCCGAATATTGTTGTTTGGTTCCGGAGAAGCGCGCCGAGCTCACTACTGAAGGCGGGCTTAATGTATTGGCGCAAGAATCGATGATCACTGAAGCTTGCGGACGTTTAGCTCGAGCTGGAATTGTGGTCTCATTATTTATCGATCCTGATCAAACGCAAGTCGAGGCATCGAAGCGTTGCGGTGCGGCGGTAGTTGAATTAACAACCGGTCAATATGCTGATGCAAAAACTGTGCTTGCTCGCCAACAAAATTTAGATCGTATTCAAGTAGCTGCTCAATTTGCCAATGAAATGGGTTTAATCGTCAATGCTGGCCATGGTTTGAATTATGATAATGTCCAATCAATTGCTGCCATCGAATGGATGAATGAATTGAATATAGGTCACAGTATTATTGCTTATGCAGTTTATTATGGATTAGAAGCCGCCGTAAAAAAAATGAAAAATTTAATTCAGCAAGCACGCTTGCGGTCCCCTATAGCCTAGAGAATTTACCCGTGAATAGTTTCTTTACATCCCGTCTTATTTGAACCACAAAATAATTTGAATAATTTCATCATTTATGATATCTTAAGTGGATTATAAATTTATTTTAGGCTGAAATAGGTAAGGTAATGAAAATTAATATAGAATATAAAGGTAAAAAATACGTATTTTTGAAGGTAATAGATAAAAATGAGTTATTAAAAAGAGTTGGGAAGCAATGTGCCTTAAATAACCTGGTGTTAGAAGACTTAGGTTTAACTGATAAACAAGAACTTGAAGAAGGGATGCAGCTTATATTAAAACCTGAGGAAATGCAGTATATTCATGGCGAAACGTACATAACAAATCCACCAGAAATGAAACGACCGACAAAAAGCCAAATCAGAAAGCCTATCCGCGAGTATCTCCTAAGCCTAAAGAATGAAACAGAAGCAGCTATATTTAAGAAAGAATTAAAAGCAGATCCTATTTTGGTAAATCGTCTGGTCTTCGTGGATTTCAATAAAAAAGGCAACATCAAACAAGAAGAATTAATGCTTTCGCTATTATCGCTTGGATTAAAGGAATTGAGCATTACTTCGGATCATTTGAATACGAAGTCGCTAGCAGTTTTTTTATCTAAATCTAAAACTTTAAGAAAAATTAGTATTAAATTCCAGGGCAGTCTCAGAGAATTTATAATATGCTTAGCGGCAATTGCTAAAAATGGTTCATTGACTCATCTTAAAATTAATTCCTCACTTTCTGAATTTCGTGCTGACCCAAGCTCAGAATCTATTAGGGCATTGGTAGATGTGATAAATCAATGTCCACTCGAAAAATTAGAGCTAAATAGTACTGGTATCAGCGATAAAAGTATAAAAGTACTGGCGGAGCAGATAATTGATAATTATACTTTAAGTGAACTGAATCTATTTAATAATCGGATTAGTATTAGTCATTTTTGCTTCGCTCATGTGTTGCAAAAGTTACATGCTTTAACAATATTAGATTTATCTCGGAACTGTATTGAGACTTTAGGTCTAAATAATTTGTTAATGATGCTGACAAAAACGCCAACATCATTAACAAATTTAAATTTATCTAAAAACCATATCGACTCTCCGGAAGATTTGAAGAATTTTATCGCCACGTGTACTTTGAGAACGTTAGATGTATCTGAACAAGTATATGGAGTATACGACCTGGGTTATCAACAATCGTATTCAGAAAAAGATTTATTGCCTTCATTGTTTTACTTCAATGGATCAATAATTTATTTTGGAAAAATAAAAATAGATAGAAATCAAGAATTAATGCCAATCCTAACAGATCACTCTTTTAGTGAAGCAAAACAAGAAGTTTTAGCCATTTTTCCCCCTGAGCTCTCGATCATTATTCTCCAATATTTGGATGAAATAAGTAGCGCAAAAATTGCGAATGACGTTGTTGCAACCTTTAAGTATTTTTTGGGTGTGACTGGTTGTGAAAGGTGGAAAAAAGCAAAAGCGAAGAATCAATATTCACTTATTGCTGATAATAAAATAAATGCAGAGAAAGCCGATCTTAATTTAAGAAAATTTTTTGATATAAATGATATAAAAGAAGTGAGCACTGCCATAGTAGAAAACAAGTTAGATATCAATATTCCTGTAGAAAAAATATTAAAAATCCATACGTTATTATTTACTGAAGCTAAAATAAGTAGATATGAGAAAATATGTTCTTCTTCTCAATGTGATGACAAATCTGATTCAGGATGCATAATATCCTAAGAGTGAGCGACTACTCCTCCAACTGTACTTTTCAAAACTCCCGTAATTCATAACCGGTATGGCTACAAGCTAACACATGGCCAGCATGATGCCAGGCCCCCAATACTATTCGCTGTCCACTCTGATTATTAAATTCTAATTGATGAAAGCCGGGGCGATGGGTATGGCCATGAATCAGCAACGGAGTTTGATACGTCTGCATTTGCGAGGCTGCAGTTTCTTGGCAAATATCCATAATAGAATCGCTCAATTGGCTTTGATGTTGCCGGCTTTGTTGACGTAACCAAGCACCAATCTGTCTTCGCCATTTTAAAGGCAATGACAATACCAGTTTATGGAAAAATGGATGATGGGTCACTCGTCGAAAGCGTTGATGTTTACGGTCAAGTGTACATAAACTATCGCCATGCATGAGTAAGGTGCGCTTGCCATAAAGATCAATGACGGATGGGTCTGTGAGTAGGGTGATGCCGGCTGAGCTGGAAAATTTTTTGCTAATCAAAAAATCTCGATTACCTCGCATAAAATAAATCGATAATCCCGTTTGAGCGGCCTGTTTCAAGGCTTGAATGATTTGCAGATTAAATGCGTTCAAATCATCATCGCCAATCCAGGCTTCGAAAAGATCTCCAAGGATATAAAGCCGGGTTGCTTGACTGGCTTGCTCCTGCAAAAATTGCAGAAAAATTTTAGCAATATGAGGTTGGTCCGGCTGCAAATGCAAATCAGAAATAAACAAAGTAAGAGATTGTTTCATAATTACCTGAAAACAGCGAGTTTGTATTTTAATTATGGTCAGAATATAATGAAAGAAATTTTTTAACAAGGATTTTGCGCGTGAAGGCTGCTCGACCAGTATATTTAAACCTATTGCGGATTAAGCTTCCAATCCCAGGCATTGTATCTATTTTGCATCGAGTTTCCGGGGTGGTGATCTTTCTAGGCTTGCCATTCTTATTGTATATTTTACATCATTCATTAATTTCTCAAAACAGCTTTGACCATCTGCAACAGGTTCTTGCCATGCCTGGTAATAAATTTATTTTATGGGTGGTTTTGGCGGCGGTCATCTGGCATGTGCTCGCAGGCATTCGCCATTTACTCATGGATGTTGGGGTTGGAGAAAGTCTGACTGCTGCAAGGATGACTGCATGGTTTGTTGCGGTCATAAGTCTTGGCCTCATACTTTTATTGGGAGTATGGTTATGGTAACAAAGGCCTCACATACCGGATTACGTGATTGGCTGGCTCAGCGAATCACAGCGGTTATTATCGGTATTTATGCTTTATATATCAGCATATATTTGTTAGTTAATCAGCCCTTGTATTATGCTCAATGGAAAAATTTATTCCATCTGGTGGGAGTTAGAATTGCGACCTTGGTAGTTTTAATTGCGATCTTATGGCACGCATGGCTTGGTCTTTGGATAGTGATGACTGATTATATTAAAAGTATCGGATTACGGATCTTATTACAAAGCTTGGTGATTATTTTGTTAGTGGCCTATGTCATCTGGGGCATAGAAATTTTGTGGGGATGAACACAGGTCTTATGCAAATCAAAGAAAAACAATTTGATGCCATCATTGTCGGCGCGGGTGGAGCAGGTTTACGCGCTGCCTTACAATTGGCGCAATCTAATTATAAAGTGGCTGTCATTTCTAAAGTTTATCCAACTCGTTCGCATACCGTGTCTGCACAGGGTGGAATTGCCGCCGCATTGGGAAATGTCGTGGAAGATCATTGGGAATGGCATATGTATGACACGATCAATGGTTCAGATTATTTAGGTGATCAAGATGCGATTGAATATATGTGTCAAAACGCCCCGGCTTCTGTGTATGAATTAGAGCACATGGGTTTGCCTTTTTCGCGCTTAGACAACGGCAAAATTTATCAGCGCGCATTCGGTGGTCATACCCAAAACTATGGCGGGTGAACCAACCAAACGTACCTGTTCGGCTGCTGATCGAACCGGTCATGCGATGGTCCACACCATGTACCAAAAAAATTTGGAAGCGAAAACCCATTTTTTTAGTGAATGGTATGTGATTGATCTGAGTTAAAAATACCCAAGGCGGAGTGGCGGGTGTTGTGGCCATTTGCTTGGAAACGGGAGAGTTGGTATTTTTTAAAGCACGTGCCACCATCCTAGCTACGGGCGGAGCAGGGCGGATTTACGCCACCACTTCTAACGCTTTTATCAATAGTGGCGATGGCCTAGGCATGGTCCTTCGAGCTGGATTCCCGCTGGAAGATATGGAGTTTTGGCAATTTCATCCCACTGGGATCGCCGGGGTTGGCTGTCTGATTAGCGAAGGGGTGCGCGGCGAGGGTGGCTATTTGCTCAATAAAAAGGGTGAGCGATTCATGGAGCGTTATTCTCCACACCTCAAAGATTTAGATTGTCGTGATGTGGTCTCCCGTTCCATCATTATGGAAATTTTAGCGGGCAATGGCTGTGGGCCTGAGGGTGATTACGTTTTACTAAAGGTAGATCACCTGGGCGCTGATTTGATTAAGCAACGTTTACCTGGTATTCGCGAATTATCAATGACTTTTGCGAATGTCGATCCGATCAAAGAACCGATTCCTACCACGCCTACTTGTCATTATATGATGGGAGGTATTCCCACCAACATCAATGCCCAAGTGCTCACCCAAGATGCGGATGGCAATGATCAAGTTGTTCCCGGATTATATGCCGCGGGTGAATGTGCTTGCGTGTCGGTGCATGGGGCAAATCGTTTAGGAACTAATTCATTATTGGATTTAGTGGTGTTTGGCCGTGCCGCAGGGATCCATCTGCAAAAGGCCTTGCGCAGCGAGTTGGAAGACGCACCGGCTGACAATCAAGAATTAGAGCGGGTTCGTCTCCGCCTAGCGCGCTGGAACAATAAAAATAATACTGAAGACCCTATTGCGATCCGCAAAGAGATGCGTGAATATTATGCAAAATAATTTTGGCGTGTTTCGTGATCAAAAGCATATGCAACCGGCCTTAAAGAAATTATTAGAATTGGAACAAAGTTTGCAAACTGCGCGATTATCTGACCATAGTCAGATTTTCAATAATAATCGTATCGAGATGCTAGAATTAGATAACCTCATGCAGATTGCCGTGGCGACAGCTGTGTGCGCGCTTCAGCGTAAAGAAAGTCGCGGCGCACATGCCCGCTATGATTTTCCAGCACGCGATGATAAAAATTGGTTAGTCCACTCCTTGTATTTTGCTGATGGTCGTCTAGGGTGTCGGCCGGTCAATCAAGCACCCAAATATGTACCACCATTTCGGCTTAAAGAACGAGAAGAAACATTATGAGTTCAAAATCCCGTAAAATGACATTTTCTATCCATCGTTTTGATCCAGAAGGCGATCGTCCGCCCTATATGCAAGATTATGAGTTAGACATCTCTACCATTAAAGGGGGTATGTTATTAAATGCTTTAGAGGCAATTAAAGAAACTCAAGATCCTACCTTAGGATTTCGACGTTCTTGTGGAGAAGGAGTTTGCGGCTCGGATGGCATGAATATCAATGGCAAAAATGGCTTAGCTTGTATTACCAAATTACATGATTTGCCCGATCGAGTAGTATTACAGCCCTTGCCTAGTTTTCCGATTATTCGCGATTTAATCGTGGATATGGAGAAATTCTTCGCTCAATATGAAAAAGTAAAACCCTATTTACAAAATAGAAATCCGACTCCCACCACTGAACGTTTACAGTCGCCGGCAGAGCGCGCTAAATTAGATGGGTTATATGAATGTATTTTATGCGCTTGCTGCACCAGTTCATGTCCGTCTTATTGGTGGAATCCTGATAAATTTATCGGCCCTGCAGGATTGCTCAATGCTTACCGTTTTATTGTCGATAGTCGCGACACGGAAACCGAGGCACGCTTGGAAGCACTTAAAGATCCTTACAGCGCTTTTCGTTGTCGTACCATTATGAATTGTGCTGATGTATGTCCCAAAGGTTTAAATCCTGCAGAAGCCATCGCCAAGATACGTCGAGAAATGTTACATCATACTGAATAAAAAATTGGGTAAAACAATGTCTGAGCAAAAATCATCTTTAAAAAATTGGCAATTAACCTCTTATTTATCAGCCGCTAATGCTGAATATATTGAAAACCTTTATGAACAATTTTTGCAAGATCCCAATCAGGTGAGCAGTGAATGGCGCAGTTATTTTAGCACTTTAGCCAATGGCCGTGTGGATGCTGGAGAGTTACAAGATATCTCTCATCGCCAGATTCAAGAACACTTTCGGCAGTTAGCCAGACAGCCTAAAGTTGCGATGGCCGCGGCGCCCATTGCTGCCGATCAAGAATCGGTGGATCGACTCATCACTGCATGCCGCCGTTTTGGGCATTTGAATGCAAACATTAATCCATTGGGTTTTGAGGCGCCTATCGATCCGCGCTTAGAATTAAAGCATTATCAACTGGGTCCAGCACAAATGGACCAACAATTTTTGACTCGTGGCATTTTAACGAAAACGCATGCCACTCTGAAAGAAATTTATCAAGCTTTGCGTGAAATTTACTGTGGCAGTATCGGTATCGAATACACCCGCATTGGGAATGAAGAAGAGCGAGCGTGGCTACGTGAATATATGGAAAATCGTCTGCCTCATTTAACCTTCGATCCCGAATTCAAACGCAATATTTTTCAAAAATTAAATGCCGCCGATGGCTTGGAAAAATATTTAGAACGTAAATATACAGCTCAAAAACGCTTTTCGATTGAAGGCGCCGACGCATTAATTCCTATGCTGGATGAATTAGCCAAGCGTGCGTGCGCTGCCGGTGTGAGTGAAATGGTGATTGGCATGGCGCATCGCGGCAGGCTCAATGTATTATTAAATACCATGGGCCAAGCGCCCTATGAGTTATTTCAAGAATTTGAAGGTACTAAAAATTATGGTTTAACCACTGGCGATGTTAAATATCACAACGGTTATTCTGGCAATATGAAAACCCCAAGTGGTTATTTGCATTTGTCTTTAATGTGTAATCCTTCACACTTGGAATTTGTTAATACCGTGGTGATGGGTTCTGTTCGTGCACGTCAGGAACGTGAATCACCCCAAAGTAGCGCTTATCAAGATTACGCAGTGCCGGTCATGATTCATGGTGATGCTGCTTTTATTGGTCAAGGCATTATCCAAGAATCGCTGAATATGTCCAATACCCGTGCCTATTCAGTGGGAGGATCCATCCATATCATCGTCAATAATCAAGTAGGCTTTACCACCAGTGATCCTCGCGATAGTCGTTCTTCAACTTATTGTTCCGATGCAGCAAAAACTTTGGATGTGCCGATTTTACATGTCAATGGTGATGATGCAGAAGCCGCGGTAAAAGCAGTTCAAATTGCCATTGATTATCGCATGAAGTTTCACAAAGACGCGGTGATTGATTTAGTGTGTTATCGCCGTCATGGACATAATGAAGCCGATGAACCTCGGGCTACTCAGCCGCTGATGTATGCCATCATCGATAAACATCCAGTCCCAAGATTAATCTACGCAGAAAAATTAATCAAAGAAGGCGTGTTAAAACCTGAAGAAATTGATGAATCATGGGAAAATTATCGAGTTCAATTAGAAGAAGGCCATACCGTTGCGCCGGTTATTCAAGATGGATTTATCAAGCGCTTCCCACCCCCCAATTGGGCGCCCTACATTAACCAAACTTGGGCGATCCAAACCGATACCTCAGTGCCGAAGAAAACATTATTAGAGCTAGGCAAGAAAATAACCCATATGCCATCGGGCTTCAAATTACAACGCAATGTGGCGATGATCATGCAAGCTCGCGAAAAAATGACGGCCGGTGAACAACCTATCGATTGGGGGTACGCTGAGACTATCGCCTACGCTTCACTATTAACAGAAGATTGCCGCATTCGTTTTACTGGAGAGGACTCACGGCGTGGCACTTTTTTCCATCGCCATGCCGCGGTATTTGATCAAGAGAATGGTGAATGCTATCTGCCCTTGGCGCATCTGAATGCTGAGCAAGCGCGCATTGATATTTATGATTCACTATTGTCTGAAGCGGGAGTGATTGGATTTGAATATGGCTATTCCATGTCCGCTCCACAAACTTTAGTGATTTGGGAAGCACAGTATGGAGATTTTGCCAATGTGGCTCAGGTTTATATCGATCAATTTTTAAGTTCTGGTTGGCAAAAATGGAACCGATTAAGCGGATTAGTGCTGTTATTGCCGCACGGTCAGCAAGGTGAAGGTCCAGAGCATTCTTCGGCACGATTAGAACGATATTTACAATTATGCGCGCAGGAGAATATGCAAGTATTTGTGCCAAGTACTCCAGCCCAAATATTTCATTTACTGCGCAGGCAAGTGCTGCGGCCGTATCGGACCCCATTGATTGTCATGAGTCCAAAAAATTTATTAAGACATAAATTAGCAGTCTCTTCGATAGACGATTTGGCGAATGGGCAATTACAATTAGTCATTTCAGAAGTGGATCCGATTGAAGTGAAGAAAGTGCGCAAAGTGATTTTATGTTCTGGAAAAGTCTATTATGAGCTGCTGGAAAAGCGTCGTGAACAAAAACAAAATGATATTGTCATTATTCGTTTAGAACAGCTTTATCCATTTCCAGAACACGAGTTAAAGCAAGCGTTAAAGCCTTATAGTCATGTAAAAGCTGTGGTGTGGTGTCAAGAAGAACCTAAGAATCAAGGTGCATGGTATATCATGTACGATCGTTTTTTGAGCTGCTTACCTAAACAAAGTCAATTAGAATACGCAGGCCGAGAATCAATGGCCGCGCCTTCAGGTGGGTATTCAGCATTACACAAAAAACAACAAGCTGCATTGATCGCCCAGGCATTGAGTTGAAGGGGGAGCAATTGTGTCATTAATTTTTTATTTTATTTGGAATTGATTATGCTGGAAATAAAAGTACCGGTGTTACCGGAATCGGTTGCAGATGCAACTGTGGCTAAATGGTATAAAAAAGTAGGTGATAGTGTACACCGTGATGAGCAATTAGTGGATCTTGAAACCGATAAGGTCATGCTTGAAGTCCCGGCTCCAGATAATGGTGTGATCACTGAAATATTGATAGGCGAGGGTAAAACCGTAAAAGCCGGTACCGTGATTGCACTGTTGACTGAGGGCGAAGCCACGCCAGCAAAGTCGAGCAAAACACCTGAAAAAGCTTCTGAAAAAGTGCCAGAAAAAAAAGAGCAACCCCCAGAAACCGAAAAAAAAACCGAAGAATCTACTACCGACTTATCTCCCGCAGTGCGAAGGCTGATCGCTGAAAAAAACTTGGATACTAACCAAATCAAAGCGACCGGAAAAGGTGGACGTCTTACCAAAGAAGATGTGGAAAAACATATCCAGACACAATCCTCTACTCCTTCTGAAGCTCGCAATGAGAAAAGAGTGCCGATGTCACGCCTGCGAGCACGCATTGCTGAGCGATTGGTGACAATCCAACACCAAGCCGCCCTGTTAACCAGCTTCAACGAAGTGAATATGCAGCCGGTGATGGAATTGCGCCAAAATTACAAAGAACGTTTTGAAAAAACTCATGGGGTGCGTTTAGGGTTTATGTCTTTCTTTGTTAAAGCTGCTGTCGAAGCTTTAAAACGTTTCCCTGTCGTCAATGCCTCTGTGGATGGCAACGATATTATTTATCATAATTATTTTGACATTGGCATTGCCGTAGGTGGTGGACCGCGTGGGTTTGTTGTGCCGATTGTGCGCGATGCAGATCTATTAAGCATGGCTGATATTGAAAAGAAGATTCGCGAATATGCCGATAAAGTTCAAAATAATAAATTAACAATTGAAGAAATGACCGGCGGCACATTTACCATTACCAATGGTGGCGTGTTTGGTTCTATGTTGTCCACGCCGATTATTAATCCACCCCAAAGTGCGATTTTGGGCATGCATAAAATTGTGGAACGTCCTATCGTCGAACAAGGTGCAATCGTGGTGCGGCCGATGATGTATGTGGCATTGACTTATGATCACCGCATTATCGATGGCAGTGAGGCGGTGCAATTTTTAGTAGTGATTAAAGAATTACTCGAAGATCCCGCTCGATTATTATTACAAGTTTGAGGAAGTTATGAATTTACATGAATATCAAGCCAAACATTTATTAAAACAATATGGCGTTCCAGTACCGGATGGGAAGTGGTTAGCGTCAGGAAAGTGCATTAGAGGTGTCCACGCTTCTCGGCGGTCAACGCTGGGTAGTTAAAGCCCAAGTCCATGCGGGCGGGCGTGGAAAAGCGGGCGGAGTCAAAATCGTCAAAAGTAAAGAAGAGGTGGTCAATGCTGTTAAAGCCTTATTGGGCACTCGTTTGGTGACTTATCAAACTGATGAGCACGGTCAACCCGTCAATCAAGTTTTGATCGAGCAACCTTCTGACATCGAACGAGAATTATATTTAGGAGCCGTCATTGATCGTGCTTCACAGCGCGTTGTTTTCATGGCTTCAACTGAAGGTGGCATGGAAATTGAGAAAGTTGCAAAAAACCATCCCGAAAAAATTTTAACGATCTCTATCGATCCTCTGGTGGGCTTGCAACCTTACCAATGCCGTCAATTATTTTTTGATTTAAAGCTGGATAACAGTCAATTGTCAGCTTTCACCCATATTCTTTTGGGCTTATATAAAATGTTTATTGAGTGAGATTTAAGTTTATTGGAAATTAATCCTTTAGTGCTCACCAAAGACGGAAAATTAATTTGCTTAGATGGCAAAATTAATATTGATGATAATGCCATGTATCGGCAATCAGAACTTCGTGAAATGCGTGATCCTTCGCAAGAAGATGAGCGTGAAAATCGTGCTCTGCAATGGAATTTAAATTATATTGCGTTGGATGGTGACATAGGTTGCATGGTCAATGGCGCGGGTTTAGCGATGGCGACGATGGATCTCATCAAATTAAATGGTGGTAAACCTGCTAATTTTTTAGATGTCGGTGGAGGCGCCACAGAGGAACGCGTTAGCGAAGCATTTAAGATTATTATTTCCGATAAAAATGTCAAAGGCATTTTAGTGAATATTTTCGGTGGCATTGTTCGTTGTGATTTAATTGCAGATGGGATTATCAGTGCAGTTTCCGAAGTGGGGGTCAAAGTTCCAGTGGTGGTGCGTTTAGAAGGAAATCGTGCTGAGGAAGGTGGGAAAAAATTAATGGAAAGTGGTTTAAACATAATTGCGGCCCAAGGTTTCACCGATGCGCCCAAAAAATCGTTGCTTTAACGGGCAAGAAGTAAAGAGGTAGTTGAATGAGTATTTTAGTTGATGAAAACACCAGAGTATTTGTCAGGGATTTACTGGTAAGCAAGGCACTTTTCATTCCGAGCAAGCAATTGATTATGGCACGAAGATGGTAGGAGGCGTCACGCCAGGTAAAGGCGGTGAAAAACATCTGGGTTTACCTGTATTTAATAGCGTGCGGAAGCCGTGGAAGCGACGGATGCCGATGCCAGTGTTATTTATGTGCCCGCACCTTTTTGCAAAGATTCAATTATAGAAGCGGCTGAGGCTGGTATTAAATTAATTGTCTGTATTACCGAAGGGTATCCCAGTATTAGACATGCTTATCGTTAAAACTTATTTAAAAGATAATAAATACCCGATTGATTGGCCCCAATTGCCCAGGCATTATCACTCCGGGCGCTTGCAAAATTGGTATTATGCCAGGACATATTCATCAGCCCGGCAAGGTGGGTATTGTGTCACGTTCGGGAACTTTAACGTATGAAGCGGTGGCCCAAACCACTCAATTGGGGTTAGGTCAAAGTACCTGTGTTGGAATTGGTGGGGATCCTATTCCAGGCATGAATTTTATCGATGTCCTGCAGTTATTTGAAAAAGATCCACAAACAGAAGTGATTATCATGGTGGGTGAAATTGGGGGAAGTGCTGAAGAGGAAGCTGCAGAATTTATCCAACGCCACGTCACTAAACCTGTGGTTTCTTATATTGCCGGCGTGACTGCGCCTGCGGGCAAACGCATGGGTCATGCTGGCGCGATTATTGCCGGAGGCAAAGGCACCGCCGCAGAAAAGTTCGCAGCTCTGGAAGCAGCCGGAGTCCAAACTGTAAAGTCTCCCGCAGAAATGGGCAAGGCCGCTGCTGAAATTTTGCGATAAAGTATCCCCTCTCCCATCAGGGCTAACCTATGCACAGAAGTTCTTACTTTGAACCATCCTCGTCAATATTTTCCGTCGCCAGGGAATCGCGGGTCAATCGCAATGGCGGGGCCTGGCAAAGGTTGTGCTTTTTCCGTGCTCGCGAGTACGCTCCGCGCGCAAAAAGCACAACCTTTGCCACCCGCCGACAAAGCTCGCGCCTGGCGACGGAAAATATTGACTTCCAAATGCGCTAGCTTTCGAAAGCGGTGTTAGTATAAACTTTCAATTCCTAATCCATTTGCTTAGTCAATATTTCCCACCGCCAGGCGCTAGCTTTGTCGGCGGGTGGCAGAGAAAATTGCTTTTTGCGCGCGGAGCGTAATCGCGAGCACGGAAAAACAATTTTCTCTGCCAGGCCCCGCCATTGCGATTGACCCGCGATTCCCTGGCGGTGGGAAATATTGACGGGGTTGGTTAAACTCTTAACACTTCTGTGCATAGGTTAGCCCTGACGGGAGAGGGGAAATATGACTAGGGAGAGTCCAAAATTGACGATCGCCAATCACGACCTGATAGCCCAGTGCCATGAACAGGCGCTTATATTATTACGGCAGAATTTGGCTCCAGCCGGCTTAGTAGCAGCTAGTGTAAAAATTTCTCCCGAAACTCGACAATATCATTGTATTTTTGCTCGTGATGTCGGTATTTCCACGCTAGGGATAGTGGTGTGTGGAGATCAAGAGCTACTTGTAGGAGCCTGTCAAAGCTTGCGCACTTTAGCCAAACATCAAGCGGCCAATGGACAGATTCCTAAATTTGTCGATCCTTATAAAGAGCTGGGTGACTTTTGGTATATGGGGTGCATTGATGCCACGCTATGGTGGCTATTGGCAATTGATTTCGTCAGCCGTCATACGGCTATTGATTTAAGAGCTGAATTCGCAGAGAAAATTATCGCAGCTATTACCTGGCTACATTGTCAGGAGCATCCCCGCCTTTGTTTATTACAACAAAATGAGGCGAGTGATTGGGCTGATATCATGCCGCGTTCTGGATTTGTGCTATATACTAATGCCTTATGGTTCCAAGTCAAACGCAGCTATAAATTACCTAAGCTTAAGGAAACTCGTTATCACTTTAATCACTTATTTCATCCTTTTGCCAGCGATTTACCGGAATATCAACGTTTACGTTTGCTCATGCATTTTGTTCGCCAGAAAATTAGTTATCGCGAACTTTATTTAAGCTTTGTTAACTTCTCTTTTTTTGGCAATGAGGGTGATGTCTTCGGAAATTTATTGGCTATCCTATTTGGCTTGGCTAATCATATTCATGCGGATAGGATATTGCGATCATTGCGTCAAGAACATGTTGAAATGCCGATTCCTGTCGTAGTCACCTTATCGCCAATCCGTAAAGAGGATCCTCTTTGGCGTACCTATATGGGCCGGCATCGACAAAATTTAGAATACCGTTATCATAACGGTGGCGCCTGGCCATTTGTCGGCGGATTTTGGGTGGCGGCTTTGGCTGCCTTTGGCCATAAACGGGAAGCCTCGGAGGCTTTAATAAAATTAGCATCCGCAAATCAAATAAATGGCTGGCAATTTAACGAATGGTTTCATGGCAAAAGCGGAGAACCGCAAGGGATGCCAGGCCAATCTTGGAATGCGGCCATGTTCCTCCTCGCCGAATATTCTCTCCAACACCGAGTCTTCAGTATCAAAAATAAGTCCTAGGGCCTTTCGTGTCGTCCCGCGGCTTGTCTGCGGGATCCAGCATTGTCCAGTATTCTACTGAATTAACACGGTATTACTCCAATGATGTATTGTGGGTATAGTCGACACCAAGGAGATGGATCCCGCAGACAAGCCGCGGGACGACGTGTTTTTTCCAGCCAAAATCTGTGTTTAAGAATTCTTTAACACGGCTCTAGTAAACTTTTAGTAGTCCAAAATACAACGAATAAACGAATACTAGCGAAATAGATATAAATGAGGTGAAAAAATGAAATCAACGACGATAGGAAAATGGTGGGGTGAAGTTAAAAAAAGCTTGGATGAATTGAAACGTACATATCCTGAATTTGCGCAAGGAAGTAAACAATTTGCAAATCTTTATGCGGCATCAGTGTCTGGGAGTTATTTGGATGGTGGATGGGCAGTAACAGAAGGCCCGAAGGTTAAGAAAGCAATGGCTCAATTAACCAACGATCTTCCTTCCTTTGAAGAAAATAAAAAACAACCTAAATATGAACAAGGATCAATAGCCTTACTAAAATCATTTAAAGGACATCTAGAAAATTATCGCGATGTTAAATATTCTGAGGCTACGAAAAACCTTGCCCGTAAATTTGCTGGGGAAGAGTTAGACGAAACTTTTCCAAAGAATGCCAGAGGAGCTGAACTATTAGCAGAACTGATTCAAAAAATTGAAGGCAATGGTCAAGCGCTCAATCCAATTGTTGTAGAAGAAAAAAGATCTACTACCATCACTACGATTACTATCACTGAAATTACTGAAACAGTCACCTCAAGTGTAACCAGCTTTGAACCTAAGCGAAGTGAAAAAGTAGCAGCTGAATCAAAAACTCCTAGAGAAAAGATGCAGTATTGTGATGAAAATATTGACACGTATACTAAATACTTTTATAAATTGGTAAAAATAATCAATGAACAACGCCCTGATTTGGATAGTCGATCCTTAAATCATCTTCAAAATGAAATTCACAAAGCCAGTGCTAATTTGGAAACATTTTATGATGAAAAGGAAGCCGCGGTGCAGGAGTTAGTTGATGCGACTGCGAAGATCCTAACTCAGCGTGTGGTTTCTACTAGCAAAGGTTATTTAAGATTAGATCAAAATTCTCAAGCTAAAGTCAAAGAGTTATTAACAGCCGTTTTCAGCGGTGAAGATTTCGTTGAATACTTGACTAATTTAGCCAACGTTAAGAGCCAAAGAGAATATGAACAGCGTTTGGATGCAATAGTTGATACTGTTAAGAGTAAAGTTGAAGCGGCTGTTTATACAAAACTTGGCTCAGGAAGAGGTAATGGCATATATCTGCAAGGTTATGGGCGAGTAGCTGTCTTATTTGCTGGAAGTAACTTACTCAACAAAGATGGATTAGAAAAAGCTATTTTAGGTAGTCAGGCAGCATCATCTTCGTACTCTTATAGCCCTGCCTGATTTATGAAATAAATCACCTTACGCCATGGGGGACCGAAGGGGGAGCTGCGCGAAGCGCTCCCCCTTCATTGCGAGCATCGGCTTTGCCGAGCGGAGCATAAAAACAGACTGAATTCTCCCTGTACTCAGGGAGAATTCAGAGCTAAAATCGCGGCAATGATAGACAAATGGGTTAATGCTTGGGGGAAATTGCCCAACATCTGCTTCTTTTCAATGTGATATTCCTCGGCAAAAAGGCCTAAATCATTGCCGGTAGCTGCGGCTTGGTCAAAAACTTGCTGAGATAATTGCTTATTTCCTTGTCTCGCTAAACAGGCCGCCAACCAAAATGAACAAGCCAGAAATGTACCTTCTTGGCCGCTCATGTCATCGCTGTCATTGGGATAGCGTAACACCAGGCCATCTTTTTCCAAATCTTGGCGCACAGCTTCTACTGTGCGGATCATGCGTGGATCTTTATAATCGACAAAGCCAAAAAAAGGCAGTAGCAATAAAGAGGCGTCCATCAATGATGAATTAAAAGACTGGATATAAACACCGCGTTTGGGATCATAGCCTTTTTCTTCGATCAATAGCCGGATTTTATCGCGAACTTCCTTCCATTTTTCTAAATCGGTATGTTGATTCAAATCTTCCGCTAAACGAATACCTCGATCCAACGCCACCCAGCACATTACTTTAGAGAAAACAAAATGCCGCGGCTCCCCACGAATTTCCCATATGCCTTGATCAGGTAGTTCCCACACGCGTAACACAGTATTGATAATTTCTACTAAAAAAGTCCAATATTCGATATCAGGTGAATGGCCACGTTCATGCCAGTTCCAGGCCAATGTCAATAATTCTCCATAAACATCTAATTGTATTTGTTTGTAGGCCGCATTACCGACGCGTACGGGTTTAGCGCCTCGGTATCCGCTTAAATAATCAAGGGTATGTTCGAATAAATGCCTTTGACCATCTACGCCGAACATGATTTGTATTTGACTAGCGCAGCCGGCACAACTGCGTTCCATAAATCTTCTGAATCCATCCGCTTCATTGATAAATCCTAAATGGGTCAAAGCATGTACTGAAAAACAGGAATCACGAACCCAACTATAGCGATAATCCCAATTACGGCTGCCCCCCGCACTTTCAGGCAAAGAAGTGGTTGCGGCAGCAGCGATTGCACCGGTTGGGGCATTGGATAAACATTTTAAAACCATCGCTGAGCGTAATGCTAAGTCAGAATAGGGACCTTGATAAGTAGATTTTCCGGCCCATGTTTGCCACCAATGTAACGTTTCATCAAATCGCAATTTTATTTGTTCAATGGCCGGCACTTCGACGGTCGCCTCATCTAAATCCTCTGGCTTTGCATAGATGATAGAAACATGTATTTTTTGATCGGCTTGCAAGGTAAAGACGGAGGATAAATGGTGGCGCTCTCGTCTTGCTAAATTAACACTCGAAGAGATCAACAAACCATCGCAGCCGCCGATGGCGATATATGAAACCGGATCATAGCGACGGATCCAAGGCTTAATTGCCCCGTAATCAAACCTTGGCATGATCGTCAGTTCCAACTCGAGGTTGCCGCGCAGGCATTCAACCAGACGCACAATTTGTCGATAAGGGCGGTGTTCCCCACCCGTATGCATCGTGAAAAAATCATAGATGCGTACTTCAGCATCTTCCGTTTCAAAAGTGGTTTGCAAAATCATAGAATTATCTAAGTATCGGCGTGATGATTTAAACTCCTTCTTCGGTTTGATTTGACAAAATCCGGCTTTTTCCCAATCTAATAAGCGACCAAAGCAACTGGCAGAATCAATTCTAGGCATACAGCACCAATCAATAGAGCCTTGTGTAGAAACTAATGCAGCTGAATGACAATCGCCAATATAAGCATAATCGCTAATAGGGGGTTGTTCTTGTTTCGACATATTAACCTCTTAACCTTGGTAATCAGGGTATATAAACATGCAAACGCAGAACGTCCCATTCCCCTCTCCCATCCGGGAGTTGGACGTTCCTATCCACAAGGTGGTAGCTATCCTCCAGTGGTGAAGCCTGGATACAAGCACATTCCACCGTCGACTAGAATCGTTGTCCCTTGGACGTAATCAGATTCGTCTGAGGCTAACCAGTTTGCGGCAGCGGCAATATCTTCTGGTTCGCCAATTCGTTGGTAAGGAATGAGGGCTAATAGTTCAGCTTGCGCTTTAGGTGTGATCCATGCGTCGCGATTTATATTGGTTTTGATAGCGCCAGGAGCAATGGCGTTAACGCGAATGTGATGAGGTGACAATTCTTGCGCCAAAGTTTTCATCAGCATCTCAATTCCGCCTTTGGATGAGGCGTAGTTGCAATGTCCCGCCCAAGGTATAATTTGATGCACCGAACTGATGCAAATAATTTTTCCCGCTGCTTTGGAAATTTCTTTGTTGATGCCACGGCGCACAAACTCGCGCGCGGCTTCACGCGCACACAAAAAATAACCGGTCATATTGACATTGATTACTGCATTCCATTGGTCCAAAGTCATCTCTAATAAGGGTGCATCTCTTTGAATACCGGCATTATTGACCAAGATGTCAATAGTTCCAAATTCTTTTATCACGCTAGTAAACATTTGCTTGACTTGATCTTCCTGGCTTACATCTGCTTTTATGGCTAATGCTTTGCCACCCTTATTTTTGATGGTATTGACGACGGCATCAGCCCCACTTTCATTACCCACGTAATTGACAGCAACGGTTGCACCTGCCTCTGCTAATCTTTCAGCAATCGCTTTGCCGATGCCGGAGCTAGCCCCAGTGACTAAAGCTCTTTGTCCCTTAAGTGATAAACTATTATTCATTACTGGCCACCATTTCTGTTTGATCTGTGAGAAGTTCAGTTATTTCAAGTAATAACTGTTGCGTTTCCTCTGATGAGGGCAAATGATATTTAGCAAATAAATTGGAAGAGCCAATATGAATCGCAAAATTTTGTTGAAGATGCATTTTATACATGTCTTCATCGCTTTCATCATTGCCGATGGTAATTAGTAAATCTTCTGGTTTAAATTCTAGTTCATGCAGCATTTTTTCCAACGCATAGCCTTTGTTGACCAATACATGTCGTATGATTAACATTTTTTTTTCATTATTTACTATAAAAGGAGTGTTTTCTAGTAGTTGGCCTAAAGCAGTTGATAAATCGCGGGCTTGGGCATTAGCGAAAAGTGATTCCGCTTGCCGATAATGCCACACAATAGAAAATTGTTTTTGTTCTACGTAAGTACCAGGTATGTGGTGGGTATAGCTTTCTAGTAAGCGAAGAATATCCTTCTCAATGGTGGAGAATTCTTCTGCGCTCAATAAAGGCTGCCAATTTTTCGATCCTTTATTTATCCTAATTAAAGCGCCATGTTCCGCGACAATATGTAAAGGTAATTCATTAAAAAAAGTTCGGCAAAATTCTATTGTTCTATCAGTCATGAGTATTAATTCTATTTTTGTTTTTTTACCGAGCTCGGATAATAAATTTAAACAGTCTGCATTAGGTGTTATGTTTTCTGGACGGTTGTCGATTGGATTTAAACTATTATCATAGTCGATGAAAATAAAACAACGTTGTGCCGATCCTATGTTTTTTATTAATTGTGTTTGGATTGAGGCGTTTAAAGGCAGAGAATGAATATGATTACGTTTAACGGCTTCTTCCCAATTTTTGGTAAATGCTCGCAACCAAGCAATATTATCAAATTCAATAATTCTTTGACGTAATTTCACCATGCGCTGATGGCGTTCGGCAGCAGACATTGTTAGGCCGAGATGTATGGTCTTGGCAAAACTATCGACGTCGTAGGGATTAACCAATAAAGCTTCGCCCATTTCTGCTGCAGCGCCTGCCATTTCGCTCAGGATTAATACCCCATCATCATCATCTCGAGCAGCGACGTATTCTTTGCAAACCAAATTCAGCCCATCGCGCAACGGTGTAACAATGGCTATTCTAGCCAATTTATAAAAAGCAATAATTTCATCTTTAGTAAATGAACGATATAAATATTGAATCGGAGTATACCCAGGTGCACCAAATTCACCATTAATTTGACCAATTAAACGTTCAACCGTTGCGCGAAGGTCAGAATAACTTTGTATGTTAGTGCGCGATGGGACGCTGATTTGAATATAGGTCACTTTGCCAATATATTGTGGATATTGTTTTAAAAGTTGGCGGAAAGCCATTAAACGTTCGGGAATCCCTTTGGTATAATCTAAGCGATCAAGCCCAAGCAACACAGTGCAATTGCCAATCTGGTAGGCGAGTTTCATCACATCCTTTTGTCCACTCGCATTTTCGCTTTCTCTTTGGATCATTTGCACGTCAACGCCTAACGGTTGGGCCACGACTTTTACCCTTCGTCCATGATAGAGAATTTCGTCGAGATGGGTATGACAACCGAGAATTCGGGTTACGGTGGTTAAGAAATGCCGAACATAATCGTAGGTGTGAAAACCGATAATATCTGCACCTAATAGACCTTGTAACATTTCTCGGCGCGGCTTTAGTATTCTAAAAAGTTCGGAAGAGGGAAAGGGAATATGATGAAAATACGCAATGGAAAAATCGGGATTGGCTTGGCGTAATAATGCGGGCAAACGCATCAATTGATAATCATGCACCCAAATTTGATCATCAGGTTGGGCGATGGCTAAGATAGCTTTAGCAAATTTTAAATTAACATTCTCATAGGCTTGCCAATCTTCCCCACTGGGATGAATAGCGCCTGGGAAATAATGAAACAAGGGCCAGATGATATTATTACTGGCACCGTTGTAATAAGCTTTATATTCATCCTCATCTAAATCAACAGAAATTAAACGATTTGTGGCTAATTGCTTCTTTAAGCTTTGATAACCTGGGTCCGATGAGGCAACACCGCTATATCCCACCCACACACTTTGCTCAGATTGATGAATCTCGCGCAATCCAGCGACTAATCCGCCAGTGCTACTTTGAATGATAAATTGGCCATCGGCTTGTTTTTCGCTTGTCATTGGCAAACGATTAGAAACCAAAATCATCCGTTTTTTCGATTTATCCATCATCCTCATCCATAAGTGAATATAACCCCACCTCCGTCAATATTTTCCGTCGCCAGGAATCGCGGGACAATCGCGATGTCGGGTCCTGTCAGAGAAAATTGTTTTTCCGTGCTCGCGAGTACGCTCCGCGCGCAAAAAGCACAACCTCTGCCACCTGCCGACAAAGCTAGCGCCTGGCGAAAATCTTGAAATCGATTTCGGTACGTCCTTAGGGTACTATAAGGTAAACGAATATCTAGTTAAGTTCAATATCTTAAAGAAGTTACCTGCTTCTATACGAAGGAGTAGTAGGTTTATAATCGCTTACTTCAGTGGCTAGGGGTTTAGGCAATCTTTCATATAAAGTTGTACTGCTTAATATAGCAAATAGCTCCGGGCTTATTTTTTGCTTAAATGCCATACCATCGAGGAATATAGGATGATTATCAAAAAATGTGGTAAAAGAGAACTCTTTAGATTGAGTATTAGGCAGTATTATTCGGACAATCGCTAAAAGCTCATCGTTAAAATTTTTAATAATATCTTGTTGGCTACTTGCGGTTAGTTGTAAAAATTCAGGCAAACTCAACAGCAACTTCTGGTTATTCTTTGAGATTTTCTTAACTGTACTTAATGTTAATTTTAAAACTTCATTGCTTTTGGTAGCTAAAGATGCTTGTGCTTTAGTTTGAAACTTTGTCACTACATATCTTAGCTGTCCTTCTAGTTGTTTAGTGGCTATCGGATCCCGCCATAATGATAAGAGCAGCAATAAACCTGATGCTACGTAGGATTTATGTTTTTGGAGCCATTGGTTAATATTGTTTTCTTGCTCAACAAGCCAGGTAATAAGCGATGTAATTCCATCGGTAATGATAAGAGCTTGTTTGCTTTCGCTGGCTATGATCTCATAAGGGAAGTCGTAGCGACAAATAATTTTCCCAAGATCTTTCATGAAATCGTCATATTTTTTCTTAAAATTATCGATGACTTCTTGTTTATTAGTGCTTGGATCTAACAGGTCTAACTTTAGACCATAATACATATTATCTAAAGTTTTTTTCCATGGATTAAGAATGTCTTTGGTTTCAAGTGGAGAGATCCACTTTGAGGACGTGGGTACTTTATTTTCAGCTTGGCTACTTTTCCTCAATAACGTGAATTTAAATATAGATGTTCTCACAGTGTCCCCTCCTTTTTAAGTATGCAATTCTATCACCAAATTTGGATATTTCATAGCTTTATTGATTAATATTTCGTTAAGTCGGGGGCTGTATAATAGCAAAATACATTAGAAATCATTAATATGTATATTTAATGACTAATAGCCAGATAAACTTGTGGGGGAACATGTTAAGAGATCATGATATGAAGGAACTACTTAATATTGAAAAAAATCTAAAATCTAAACTAGACAGAAATACTCATTCTACCATCCAAATTCGCGATGTTATGGTACTTCAAGTGGACAAAGATGGCCTACGCTTGTCTGGAGAAACTAATGTGGTTAGTGAGGAACCCACTAAATATGTATTAGAAAGGATGACTCAACATATTAAAAATATGGCTGAAATTGCCACTAAGCATCATATTGCCGATAATTGTATGATGGTTGGCGATAAAGTGGTCATGCGACCAGAGGCTGAGAATAATATTACTCGATTAAGCTTTAGTGAATTTAGCTTTTATCCAAGTACAGAAAAGGGGCCACTGACAAAACTTGAGTTTAATGAGTTAATGAACAAATTGTTAGATTATGCTAAAATCCTACCCCCAAACCTACATTTGGTACTCTCTTCCTTCCCAGTCGTCGATGCTGAAGGTAATGTACATAATGTGGCAAGTTATATCCAATGCCATGGGGGGTCTGCTGAGCCCACTATTACCAACTTCGCCAAAGCAGTCCCTTCTGACGAGGATATTGTTTATCCTGGCACAAAAAATCCATATTTTACCCAAGGCTATAGAACCAATGATTTCACCAATAAACTTAAAAGACAGGTCAACAAGTTGGTAAAACAGTTAGAGAAGGTCGAGGATTTTCAAACATCAGTAATTGATTTAATTAATATTACTTTATCACATTGCGCTTCTAACCCAAGCCTTTCTCCAGGTGAACTAGTATCCCAACTAGAGGAATTACGTGGCGCAATTAAAGAAGGAGCACTTACTAAAGAGCAAGGGGCTGGTTTCGCTATAGAGCTGACCAAATTGGAAAAAAGTTTTCGAGAAGCTGTTGAGGAAAAAGAAGAAAAAACCTTAGTATCCCTTAAAAAGCAGGTTGAAGAGATGTCCTTAGCTTCCATGGAATGGGATCATGGTTGGTCATATGGCGGTAATGTGCGTTGCGTTACACAAGGTGGTGTGGAGTTCACGACTGCGGTGGATATTTGTTTTGATCATACAATGGGGGTGGCCAAACGCAGCCATCTAAAAGATATTTTTATAGGAATGCAATCTCTAGGCAAAATCGTGGATAGTAAAGTCGATCATCTCATTACGTCTAATACAATCCACCATTATTCTGACAATATTATATCCTCAAGTTTTGCCCATGTGGATGCAAATCCAGTCAAGAGTGGTGTTTTCGACAGTACTACTATGCGAAAGCAAGATCCAGATGAGGTATATGATGTTTCAGCTGTTTTTGGCGTTGCTGCATGCGTGCATGTCGCCATACCAAGAGAAATTGGTAAACTTAGAAAAGAAACGGCAGCCTTGGTCGATAAGCATAATGAATTATTTATAAAAGTTGAAGCGCTCCGGATCTTCAATAGTCAAGGACAAGTGTCTCCCGATAAGATTAATCAAAAACTCAGACAATACCTTGGCGAATCTGCGGTGAAAAATTTTGAAAGTGGTTTGTCTAAAAATGAAATTGCTCAATTGCGGAGGCTTGCTCAGAGTGAATTTAAAAAAGAGGGGGTTCACATCCGTTCAAATTCTTTAGGAACTGTTTTTTTTCAAGTGCAAGATCGCTTAAAAGACCCTGCTCAACTTTTACAATTGCTTTCACAATTGTTTTCAGAATCCAAAGCTGAAGCTCCGGGCAAGCAATTAATTGCAAAAATGATGTTAAATCAAGTGATCGAGGGATGCAATAATTGGAATAAGGTTAATCCCAAAACACAAAAGAAAGTGCTTGATTACATGCATCATGCACTTTTAAAAAATGATCAAATCGATTTTTCTAATTCTCAACAACTTAACAAAATTGTTGTCGTGCTAAAAAAACAGCTACAAGAAGCCGTATTTGAGAAAACAGGCTGGATGGCTTGTTTTTATAAGTCAGCAACTAAGCAATACGATATATGTTTTGATGGTAGACAAGGCCTATCAAATGCTCGCCTTAACGGTTCGATTGCTACCACCGAAGAATCTAGTGTTGTGCTTTCGAATTAAGAGCTAAGATCCTAGTGTTTCGTCATACAGCGACTTGACCGCTGGCCTGTCCTCGAAGAGGAGGTCCAGAGAACCGCAGGAATTCCTGGATCTCCTCTTCGAGGACAGGCCAGCGGTCAAGCCGCGGGATGACGTACTTTTAAATTATTGATACTCTTCAAAATCTTGTTCATGTTTTAAATTGCGATTAATTCGAAAAATATGCGCAGGTATTTTTTTTGGATTTAATTCGACGTAGTTTCTGCGCCCTTGCCACAAATATTGGGCGCCACTTAACAAATCCTGCAAACAATAAGTATCATGTTCTTGAATCTCAAAATGATGAATGGGAAAATCTAACCACCCAGATTGAGTATGATGAGGGTCTAAATTAACGACCACAAGAATGGCGTTAGTTTTATCGGCACTTAATTTACTGTAACTGATTAACTGTTCGTTATCGACGAAATGAAAATTAAGGCTTAAATTATCATGTAAACAAATATTGTCACGACGCGCCTTGTTAATTACTGCAATCATTTCATTCAGATTGTGGGGAACATTTAAATCCCAGGATTTAATTTCATATTTTTCTGAATCTAAATATTCTTCACTGCCTGGTTCTCGCGGTGTATTGATGCAAAGTTCATATGCTGGTCCATAAATTCCATAATTGGAACATAGTGTGGCTGCTAGTACGACTCGAGCTATAAATGCGGCCCTGCCTCCCACCTGCAAATATTCATGTAAAATATCAGGGGTATTTGGCCAAAAGTTGGGTCGGAAATATTCTCGAACCGGGGTCTTTGTTAATTCAGTTAGATATTCCGTTAGCTCAGCTTTACTATTTCGCCAGGTAAAATAGGTATAAGATTGACTAAAGCCTAATTTGGCTAAGTAGTACATGACACTGGGACGAGTAAAAGCTTCTGATAAAAAAATAACTTGTGGGTATTCTTGCTTAATTTCATGAATGAGCCATTCCCAAAAAATAAAGGATTTGGTATGGGGATTGTCAACCCTAAATATATAGACGCCCTGTTTTATCCAAAATAAAACCGTTTGTTTCCATGTTTCCCAAAGTTTTTGCCATTGATCGGTTTGGAAATAAATTGGATAAATGTCTTGATATTTTTTTGGCGGATTTTCTGCATATTGAATGGAGTCATCCGGACGCTTTTTAAACCATTGCGAACATTTTTTGACGAAGGGATGATCAGGAGTACATTGAATCGCTAGATCTAAAGCGATTTCTAAACCTTGTTCTTTGGCTTTGTTCACTAATTCACTAAAATCCTCGAAGGTGCCTAACTGCGGATGAATGGATGTATGCCCACCCTCTAGTGCGCCAATGCCCCAGGGACTACCTGGATCATTATTTTGTGCTTGCGGGTTATTGTTTTTTCCCTTGCGAAATGTGTTGCCGATCGGATGTATGGGCGGTAAATATAAAACGTCAAAGCCCATTTTAGAGATATAGGGGAGGTGTTCAATTAAATCTTTAAAAGTGCCATGGCGAAGATTTTTGCCAAGAGATCTTGGGAAAAGTTCATACCAGCTGCTAAAGCGGGCTTTTTCTCGATCAACAATGATTGGCAATTCTTTGGGATATTGTGCCAGGTTTTCTAAGTCTGGATACTGACTCATGAGCGTAAATAATTCAACATCCACAGCATACTTAAAAGCTTGTTCCTTATCGTGGGTAGTTTTTAATTGATCGGCAAAAAAAACTAAGCGCTTAAGGTCGTGATTTTTTGCGTGTTTAAATGCCGATGATATTAAAGAAGCACCAATGAGTAATTCCATAGAAATATCTTGTTGGGCCTCATGCCAACGAATCAAATTACGCCTCCATGAATGGAAATAATCAATCCAAGCATCGATGGTAAAATAATAATTACCGAGTTCCGACACAGTAAATTTGGCTTGCCAAAGGTCATTGCCCAAGGATTTGAAGTCAACGCTTTGCCAAGTTATGTCTTTCTCAGAGCGATATCTTAGCTTAGCGGCCAGCTCATCATGACCATCAGCGAAAATTTTTGCTTCTACTGTGACGATATCATTTAGACAACGTTTAATAGCAAATCGGCCACCATCAATTTCAGGGTAAACGTTCTCAATGACGATTCGTTGATGGCCAAATTTATTATCAGCATTTTTAATTTGCATTATGAATATCCTTATTCTAAAAAAAAATTGTCGTCTTTATCCCCTCTCCCGGAAGGAAAGGGAACAATAAAAAATCATTTTGTGTTTATGGTCTTCCTATTAATAAGGCAACTGGAAATTGATTAAAAATTTTGGAGATTGGTAAAGCTTTTATACCCCTTGCCTTGTTCACAGATATTATTTCATTTGTGTAGAAATTTTTCCACTGTATGGGTGCGGAAGCGGGTAGGAGTAATTCAGTATCTGCCCAAATTTTTTTTCCTAGCGGAAATTTTGAGTCATGAGTCATGCGGCTAGTGAACCGAGGCGTTACGGTAATTAACCATTTTTTACGATAATATCTGCAAAAACTAAAAATATGCAGTTTATGCTGCCCGGTCACTTGCAAAGGAATGTAACGACCATGTTGGAAAAGAGCAGCGTTAAGTTGACGAAATTGTAATGTTTGTGATGTTAAGAAAAGTTTAATTCTACCATCCGACCAATTGCTTGACAGATCTTTTAATAGTTCGGCACGTTGATCAGAGGTATTTTTTAAAAGTAATTCATCTAGGAACTGCATCGGTTGACTAAAATCGACTGGTTCCCGATTATCAGGATCGACTAAACTAAAATTCCATAAATCGCTGCCTTGGTAAAAGTCCGGAACACCTGAAGCAGTTATTTTAATTAATAACTGACAAAGAGAGTTAAGTGCCCCATGAAAAGAAATTTTTTGTTGAAAAGGAATGAAATTCTTTAGGAAAGGTTTATTTACTAATAATGAATCAATAAAAAATAATAAAGCACTTTCATAAGCATTATTAGGCTCTTTCCAGGAAGTATTAAGTTTCGCTTCTCTAACAGCTTTAATCATAAAATCTTTCATTCGTTCTATTGATATTGGCCATGTGCCTAAAAGATTTTGGTATAGCAGTATTTCGACATTAGGATCTGGAATAATAATTGAATCGATTATAATTTTTAACGGTTTAACTAGATGTGACCAATTATTTAAATGAAAGATCCATTCTTCAGCTAGCTCGGATAAAACATTTAGCCGAGCTCTCACATCCTCGCTGCGTTTTGTGTCATGAGTTGAAGTTGCGTTTAAAGAAAAAGGTGTATAGCGTTGGCGATTTTTTAAAAATTTATGAAAAATATTGATATCTCCATAATTTTCTTCCATTCTTGGATCACTGCCTACTTCGTTTAGTGATACCAATGGATTATAAACATAACAAGCGGTATCCTCGAACCCTTTGGCCATAATTGGTCCTGTATATTGTTGCCAATGCATAACCCAACTTAAGCTTTGTTTCAGTAGTGGACTTTCCTCGGGGAATTTTAAGAATAAAACCTTTTCAACGAATTGACGTGCTAATAGACCCTTTTTTCCTAATTTTTTACGTGCTAAGCGCACAGCTTGATGTAAATATTTTTTATCATCTTTATGGAGGATGGTGCTATTGATATAGGTTCGATATAAAGGCAGAGCTGCCGTCAGTTCTTCAATGACTAATTTAAAATCATGACGATGGCATTGTCTTGCCGATGGATCTAACTTTGCCATCTTGATGATTGAGTTGACTAGTTGATTGGTCTCGGATTGAAATAATTCTTCGATAACTTGTTTTTTACTTTGATAGCGGATTTCAGGCCACCTATAATTGAGGCTAGTAAATACCTTATAATTTTCTACCAGTTGTTGATAACCACTTTTATCAACAAATATTGCATTGACGGCATCTAAAAAATCATAACCGGTTGTTCCTTCAATAGGCCATTGGGGTGGCAAGCGTTCATCAAAGGCTAAAATTTTTTCGACTAGGATATAAAAATTTGTTTTATTTATTTTTGAAGTCTTATTATTTAGATGATTTAAGTAAACGGTAGGATTATAAAGTCCATCGATATGGTCGATCCGCAAGCCATCGATAATTTTTTTTTTAATTAAAGTCCAAATTAATGAATGAATCTCGTTAAAAACTGTATTGTCTTCGACACGTAAACAAACCAATTCATTAATATCAAAAAAACGACGATAGGTAAAATTTTTCTTGTCGCGCCAATTGATATCGAAAAATCGAGCATAAGGAGAGTTTCTACCTTTACGCAAAACATCCTGCCACCATTTATTTTTGTTGGAAGCAGCCATATGGTTTGGCACAAAATCCATAAGTAAGAACATATGAGAACGATGTAATAAATGAGTGAATTTTTTTAAATGATTTAAATGACAAATTTCAGGATTTAGTCGAGTTGGATCTATAACATCGTAGCCGTGTTGACTACCTGGCATAGCACGGGTGATGGGAGAACTATAGATGTCGGAAATTCCTAATTTTGAAAAATATGGTATCAATTCCATTGCATTCTTAAGTGGAAATTTCGCGTTAAATTGCAATCGGTATGTTGATACAGGAATATGCAAAAGCTTCTCCTTGGCTACTATGGAACTTGTACCATTAATTGATTGCCTAGCAAAGCAAATTTTTCCACCCATTCTTTGGCTGTCGAATCACCATTATCAGCTTTTTGTTTCATACCAGAAAAAAAAGTGTGTAACAAATCATAATATTTATTTTGTATATCATTTAAGTTTATTTGAAATGGCAGACGATTTGAAATTTGCAGCGCTTTATTGAGATGATCTATTTGAAGTATGGAATGGGGCTCATCATTGAGAGTTTTCATCATATTTTCTAAACTTTTTTGGATGGTAAACCGTAAATTAATTTTGTCTAATTTAATTTTGGCTTTTTCTGCCTCATCTAGTAAGTGATTAATATGTTTTACTTTAAATTTTTGTTTTGTGAATGCCTCTCGTAATTCGGATTTAATAACATGTTCGGCTGTGGTGCGGAAGGCTTCGGGTAAGGGAATATTTAATGTTTCAATAAATCTAATCAAAGTAGCATGGCGCTGAAATAATTGTAGATAAATTGTTTCCAACTCCTTTAGAGTATCAGTCAATATTAAGCGTACTATTTTTCTCTGTTCATCGCGAAATAATGAATTGATTGAATAGGATGCCTCACTAAAATATTTTATAATAAGATTATTCACTCCAACCAAATCTGCACGATTAAATGTTTCAGACATTTCATTGACTGCTTGGCGATATTCATCATTGCTAAGTTCACCTACTCCGCAGCTAATATTTTGATCGCCAAAATGAATGGCAGCATAGGCTAGGGTAACAGTTTCAGTCGTGATTTTTGATCTAAATTTACTTTTTCCAATGTCAACTCGCGCTTGACCAGTACTGACTAATTGATTAACTTCAATATCTATTTCGTAGCAATAAACGGTGGCTTTCTTTTCATAATTTTCGAACAAAGCACTGATTGCATAGTGTGCTACAATTCTATCCCAGTCTAATATGCAAGGTTTAACAAAGTTTAGATAAAGATATTTTCCATCCTGATATAGCTTTAAGTTGCTTTTAGCATTCGCTAATTTTTCCACCAATTCTTTTTCAATTGAATCTGCAAAGAATTTTTCTGCCAATTGAGCTGCACGAGAAGCATATTCTATCACTTGTACAGTTTCGATGCCTGATAATTCATCAAAAAACCAACCGCAGCTTGTGTACATCAGCATGGCATGTCGTTGCATTTCCAGCAATGTGAGTGCAGTGGTTTTCTCTCTTTCATTCAGAGGATGACTGGCATTTTTTTCAAAGAAACGTTGCAAAGATTCATTGGATCGATCGAGGATAACGTCAATATAATTATTTCTTGCCGCCCATGGATCATGAAAAAGATTGCCCGCTTTTTCTTCGTAAACAGGAGCTAGCGTGTCGCGAAGCCAGTCAAATGCTTGTCGCAACGGAGCTCGCCAATTCTGGTTCCAATTGCCGTGTTGACCCGTGTTGCATCCACATGCTGATTTCCATCGTTCAATACCATGGATACAACTCCATGAACTGTTTTCTATAATTTCAACTTCATGGGTAGGTGGGAATTTTTGTAAAAATAGGCTGTAGTTAATCAGCTTAGCAAAGTTATTTTTTTCTACATACTCTAATGCAAAAGCCAGCGCCATATCGCCAAAACGATGATGATGACCGTAAGTTTCTCCATCTGTGGCTATATTTGCTAATTGCGGTCGGTTACGTTTATCTGAGAAAATATTTCTTATCCTTTCTGCTAAATTTTCACCTTTGTTAAGTAGGTTAGAAAAAGCCACTTCTTGTGATACTGGCCCATCATAAAAGAAAATTATAATAGAGCGCCCGTTGCTTAAATTAAGAAGGTAGGGCATGGTAGGGTCGATTTGTTCATGCACGGTCTCTTGCCATGCATTGGTACCGATTTTCCTGGTACGCTTTGCTTGTCGTTGTGCCAGTAATACAAATTTAATACCATTTTCAGCCATGATGGCTAATGATTCCAAATCTACTGCGGTTTCAGGTAACCACATCCCTTCAGATTTGCGATTAAAACGACGTTCAAAATCTCGAATCCCCCATATTATTTGAGTATATTTATCTTGATGATTGGATAAAGGTAAAATCATGTGATTGTAGGTCTGGGCGATGGCATTTCCATGACCTTCAAATTGCAGCCGACTTTCTTTATCGGCTTGTAATATAGCTTGATAAACTTCGGGCGCCTTTGACTCCATCCATGACAATAAAGTTGGCCCGAAATTAAAACTAATTTTGGCATAGTTATTAACAATTTTAATAATTTGTTTTTTCTCATTTAATATCCTGGATCGCGCATTGGGGGCATAACATTCTTCAGAGATACGCTCATTCCAATCATGATAGGGTGAGGCTGAGTCTTGCTGTTCAATCGCTTCTAGCCATGGATTTTCACGTGGCGGTTGATAAAAATGTCCATGTATACAAATATATCGATTCATTTTTCCCCCACATTAACAGCTGAATATAATATAACTGAATAAGGTTGCAATTTGACTTGAATTTGCTTATAAGTTAGCAAATCATAATCATCGGGAAGCAAGTTCACTTTACTGTTAAATTTTGATTCGCTACTGTCTAAGTATTTTTTCCATTTCCCAGCCGGTAATGAAATGACAGTATTCTGTTGGGTTTTGGAAAAATTGAAAATGATAAATGCATGGCTGTGTTGATGCCAGCGATGTAGAAATAACAGTTTTTTTTGCGGGCTTGATTGTACTCTCATTGCTCGTTTATTTAATTCAACTAAAGCAGGTAAAGTTTTTCGTAGCTGAATCAAAAGCTGGTAAAATTTAAAAAGTTCGGCATGGTGACTTTGGTAAGCCAATTTTTTGTTAAGCTTGGATTGATGAAAACTACTTTCATCTTGTGGGTCAGGGGTGCTATTTTCAAGGAAGTTTTCACGAATTTCTGCTTTTCGACCTTCCCAAACTGCATTAATTAAATTTTGATCGTGATGACTGGTAAAATACATAAACGGGGCAGTTTCAGCATACTCTTCACCCATAAACAATAATGGTATAAAAGGGGATAGAATTGTCAGGGCGGCGGCAATTTTGAGTTGTCCTAATTCTACTAAGTGACACAAACGATTCCCATTGGGGCGATTGCCAATTTGATCATGATTTTGCGTGAATACAACAAATTTTTCTGCAGGGATTCCTTGAGAAGAATGACCGTGGCGACATTTCCAATATTCAGAATATTGTCCGGTTAATACATAGCCTTCCGAGAGAGCTTTGACTAGCTGACTCAGTTGTCCAAAATCTTGATAATAAGACGTTCGTTCATCAGTGAGATAGGCGTGGAAGGCATGATGAAAATCATCATTCCATTGTGCATCCAATGCATGGCCACCAGTTTGATGTGGTCTAATCAGTCTGGTGTCGTTTAGAGAACTTTCTGCAACCAAATATATGTGACGATCGCTACGATGCGCATAACGGTGTACATGATCAGAAAGTTCAGATAAAAAATTGTAGGCTGAATAATCAAATATGGTATGTAGCGCGTCAAGTCGCAAGGCGTCAATTCGATAATCTCTTAGCCACATCAAGGCGTTTTGCAAAAAAAAGTAACGCACGGCGTCGCTGTATGGTCCGTCAAAATTGATTGCTGAGCCCCACGGAGTGTGATAACGATCAGTAAAATAAGGTCCAAAATTAGCTAATACATTTCCCTCCGGTCCTAAGTGGTTGTAAATAACATCGAGAATAATTGCTAATCCTCTGTTATGACAAGCTTCAATTAATTTTTTTAGATCGTCCGGTGTACCATAACTATTTTGTGGGGCGAATGGAAATACGCCGTCGTACCCCCAATTTCTTTCTCCGCAAAATTGTCCTATGGGCATTATTTCAATTGCAGTAATTCCTAATTTACACAATTCATCTAAAGTAGGAATAATCGCATTAAAAGTTCCTTCTGCTGTATAAGTTCCCACGTGTAACTCGTAAATAATATAATGAGATAAGGGAATTCCGCGCCATTTTTTTTCTTGGGAAGACCAATGATAATTGCTATCGATGACTTCAGAAGGTCCGAAAACCCCGTCGGGTTGAAAATTAGAAGCAGGGTCGGGAAATTCTCGGCCATCGAGATTAAAGAAATACCGGCTTCCAGGTAGAATATTTTCAACTAGTCCCTGATGATAACCACGACCCATGGGTGTTAAAAGACATTGTTGCTCATGTGGAAAAGTAACATGAACCAAGACTTCTTTAGTATGTGGTGCAAAAACACAAAATTCTGTTTTTCCATCACCTAAATAATTTGCACCTATTTTTTTATGATTGAGCATATGTGTGTTCTATTAATTGGGTTTCAGAATGATTACGCTCAAAGGGGGCACAACAAGGGTTAATGCAAAAGGACGATTGTGTAAAGGTGTCATTGAGGCCTCTAAAGGTGCAGGGTTTCTTTTCCCACTGCCACCATATAATTCTTCATCGCTATTCAGTATTTCTTGCCAAAGCCCACCTGAAGGGACTCCCACTTTATACTGGAAGTGGGTGCGGAGTGGCATTAACAATAATTAACAATGGCTTTGCGTTGGCTGATATTCTTAGATAAGAGATGATACTTTGATTGTAATCGGCGCAATCTATCCATTCAAAACCAGCTTGTTCGGTATCTAATTGGTGGAGCGCAGGTTCTTCCCGATAAATGTGATTTAATTGCTTTACCCAACTTTGAATGCCTTGATGGGGAGTGTATTGTAATAAATGCCATTCGATACTTGAATCATGATTCCATTCACTCCATTGTGCCAATTCTCCGCCCATGAAAATTAATTTTTTTCCGGGTTGAGTAAATTGATAGCCAAATAATAAGCGTAAACTTGCAAATTTTTGCCAATCATCTCCGGGCATTTTTCCAATCAACGATCCTTTCCCGTGAACAACTTCATCGTGTGAGAGTGGCAAAATAAAATTCTCAGTATACGCATAAAGCATGCGGAAAGTGAGTTGGTTATGGTGATAACTACGGTAAATTGGATCATGACTGAAATAAAATAGCGTATCATGCATCCACCCCATATCCCATTTGTAACCAAAACCTAATCCGCCTAAATAAGTGGGTTTTGAAACCATGCCCCAGGAGGTTGATTCTTCAGCTATCATTTGCACGTCTGGGAAAAATTTATAAACTTTTTCATTGAGTTGACGAAGCAAATCGATGGCCTCTAAATTTTCGCGTCCACCATATCTGTTTGGTATCCAATCTCCAGCTTTTCGTGAGTAATCCAAATAAAGCATAGAAGCAACAGCATCTACGCGTAATCCATCGATGTGAAATACCTCTAGCCAATAAAATGCACTGCTTAATAAAAAACTACGTACCTCATGTCGGCCATAATTAAAGATGGCGCTATTCCAGTCGGGATGAAATCCGAGTCTGGGGTCGGCATGTTCATAAAGATGAGTTCCATCGAAAAAGGCCAAACCGTGACCATCAGTTGGAAAATGCGATGGAACCCAATCTAGAATAACGCCAATTTCATGGTGATGTAGAAAATCAATTAAAAATTTTAAATCTTCAGGGGTTCCATAACGGCTAGTGGGGGCAAAATAACCTGTCGTTTGATATCCCCAGGATCCGTAAAAAGGATGTTCAGTAATAGGCATAAATTCGACGTGGGTAAAACCCATTTCTTTAATGTAGGAAGCTAAAGGTTCAGCTAATTCGCGATAAGTTAAAGGACGGTGCGAGTCTTCTGGAACCCTTCGCCATGAACCGATATGCAATTCATAAATAGATAAAGGCTCCTGATGGCTCTGCTTTTGCCCTCTAATATTCATCCAATGTTGATCGTTCCAAGAATAAGATTTATCCCATACAATCGAAGCTGTTGCCGGGGAAGTTTCATGAAAAAATCCCAAAGGATCGGCTTTTTCTAAGCTTATATTGTTATGATGAGAAACGATGAAATATTTGTAGATTTCGCCATTTTCCAGGCCCTTAATAAAACCCGTCCATATTCCTGAGCTATCTTGCGGAGATAAGGGATGGCTAGTTCGATTCCAATCGTTAAAGTTGCCAATGACAGATACTTGATAGGCATTGGGAGCCCATACGGCAAAATGCACGCCCCGTTCGTGTTTAGCATTAAAAGTTGGATGAGCGCCAAGTATTCTATATAGATGAAGGTGCGTTCCTTCATTAAATAGATAGATATCATTTTGGCTAATGGTTACCATGGCTAAATCCTTTTTTTACGAAGCATGGCAATGTTGCTAAGTGTAGCACATAAAAATCTATTCTGACGCCATTGTTCATAGCTCAACTTAAATCTTTGCCGCCAATTTGGATAATTCTCTCCAGAAACCGGAATATTTTGGGGCTTCACTTCTAACCATAAGTCTTCTAAATTAATCATTAAAAATTGACTACGACTCGCTGCTAATTTGTATAAACAATCTTGCAATAAATATTGGAGTCTAGAATTTGCTAGTTTCATTCGGCCTAAAGGGTTGAAAACTTTACGTTGATGCCATTCTTGCATGGCCTGCTCCTTCGTCAAGGTGCCATTTTTACGGCGATCTTTAATATCTAAACCCTGTGCATAAGCAGCAAAAGGTGGCATGTCATGGGTATTTAAAGTTGCGATGCTATGAACGGGTATTTTTTTTGGAAGAATTCCTTGTGCGGAATTAATTTCATATTGAAGAACATACATACGATATAAACGATGTTTGGCCATTGCTTTATTAACGTAATTTGGAACTGTACCTAAGTTTTCCCCAATTACGCAGGTTTTATAACGTTGCGACTCAATAGATAGAATGGCATACATTTCTTCGGCTGGATAACGAATAAACGCGCCATCTTTTGCTTTAAAATCATTTGGTATACAGTATAAACGATGTAATCCCATGACATGATCAATCCGCAATAAATTGACGTAGGGCAATACCTTGCGTAACGAATGGATAAAATAATAATAATGATTTTCACGAAGTTTATAGGGAATAAGTGGAGGAAATCCCCAGTTTTGACCTTCAGGATAAACCGCGTCAACAGGAGCGCCAACCATTAAATCCAGCGCGAATAAATCGCGATTGCGCCACACATCGTATCCATGTGGATGAACTCCTAATGGCATATCTAAATAAAGATCTATATTTTGTGCTGTCGAAGATTCTGCCAACTGTTTAATTTGTTGATGAATTTGCCACTGAACGTACATATGATATTTTTTTACCTGTGGATCATAGTCACCCTCATAGATAATTCCAGCACGTAAAGTTTGTGGCCATTGTGGCCAAGGTTTTCCCAACGATTCTTGTACCGCTCGAAAATTTGCATAATCACTAAGGTTTGGAATGCTATGACAAAATTCAATGAAGACACAATGCCTTTCAACACTGCCGTTGGTAAAAAAATCATTTGCTAACACTTCGATTATCTTTCTTTTTAGCATCATAATTTTTTGGTAATCAATGATAGGAATTTCGCGCACATTTTTTAAATGTCGCTGAAAGTTGCTAGAATTTAATATGTTCTGAGCAGTTTTATTATGTTGAAATTCGGGAATCAGTTTTACGTCCAAATAAAATTCATTAAAAAAAAATTTACTGATAGGTGAATAAGGGCTTGGTTCACAGGGATTTTGTAGAAATTCGGCAAAAAGCGGTAAAGTTCCCACCAAATTACCACCATGTTCTGCTACCCAATGCACGATGCGTTTGAAATCAGAAATGTCGCCGGCTCCAAAGCTATGTTGTGAATGTAATGAATATACCGGTGCAAATAGTCCCCATAATTTTTCTTTATTTTTTTTAGGTTTTTCATATGCAAAGCGTGGAGCGGATACAATTAAGCAAGAATAGGTTTGATTTTGGTGCTGAATAATTAAATGGTGATAACCATAAGGTAGAGATTTAGAATAATGAACAGATTTCTTTAAATATTTTTTTCCATCAATTATTTTTTGGTCAATTACTATCGCTTCTTTTAAAGAGAATTTCCATATATAGGTACTAAGATCCTCGCATATAATTTGACAATGTAAAGTAGTATTACTAATTTCTTCACTAATAGATAAAGTAATATTAAGCTTACCATTCCATGCCACTGTGACAGGATTCAAAGGGCGCTGCCAGATTTTTTTAATTTGTTGGTGCAGAGAATCTTTTAGATCTTGTGAACTTCCAATCTCTACATTCATGGATTTTAAAATAGCGAGTAGGGACTCAGTGCGAACTAATCTTCTTTTTTTGAATACATCATAATATGCACCTTGAATACCATACAATTTGGCTAATTGGTGAATTTTATCTACCTGGATATTCATTATTTTAATAATTCAAGTAAGCCTCGGCAAGGTATATGCACCCAATCCGGACGATTATTTAATTCATACCCTATTTCATAAATGGCTTTTTCTAATAAAAACGCTTGTAAAATAATGGCATTATCTTCTGGATTTTTAGATAAAAAGTTGCAATCTCTTGCATTTTCTAAATATCCTTGCAAAAAGTATGCGCAGCTCCATTGATACCAGAAATTAGCCCATGTTTCCAAGGCTTTAATGTCTTCTTTGCGAAATATACTGGTTTTTCCGTATAAAGCGGTCTGAGTAGCGTAATGGAAAGAGCGCATCATGCCTGCGACATCGCGCAAGGGTGAACGTTTAATACGACGTTCTGATAATGGCCTGGCGGGTTCCCCTTCAAAGTCGACAATAATAAAATCTTTCCCAGTGAAAAGAACTTGACCTAAATGAAAATCGCCGTGACAGCGAATTCTCATTCCGGAAATTTTACGGTCTATAATTTTTCGCAAAAAAATCTCTAGAAATTTATCTGCTTGTAAAATTGAATCACAAATTTCTTGAATAGGCTCAGAAAAATTGGGCATATTTTTACGGATTTTAGTCAAAGTTCTTCCAAAAAGTCCACGAATTGATTGGTAGATAGTACGTTGATAAAGTGTAGAAAATGGTTCGGGAACAAAATCTTCGTCTTCTGAGTCACTTGCCAAAGCAATATGCATTTCTGCTGTTCGCTTACCTAATAAAGAAGCTGAAAACCCATAATCTCCCATCATCGCTTGAATTTCCTCTGGAATATTCGTAGAGTTTTCGAAATATTTAAGTAGAGAAGGGGGGGGAATTTGTTCAGCATGAAGTTTTTCCGAGGTTAATATACCTTCGAAAAAACGATTAATGTTATCAATTGTATATTGCCATCCATCATTTTCATGGGAAATATATTGCTGTAAAGTTCCAATTGAAATTAAATTACCATTTTTGAGTCGATACTCAAGAGATCCAACAAAACCAGGAGTATTCAAAAACTCACTTTTTTCAGAAAGAAATCGACCTATTTCTATATCTGGATTAATTCCGAAGCTGCATCGACGGTAAAATTTTACAATTAGCTTTTTATCAAAGGCAATGGAAGTATTACTTTGTTCGGCTTTTATTGGCTGTGAATCTTTGATTTCCTCATCTTTAAACACATCACGAAATTTTCCACTTCGTTGTGTTACCAATACGCCATTGAGCCCTTTATTTTTAGTATTTTCAGAAATATTTTCAAGAAGCAATTGGGTAAATTCACGATCATAGTATGCGTCGATTAAATATCCATTTTGTTTGGGCAAATGAGCTATTAAAGATTTTGGAAATTGAACTTTTAAAATAGTAGATTCTTCTTCGGTAGCAAAAGTAATGGGTAAACAATAAATTTCTTCTTCTTCTTTAAGATGACTGATCTGAACCAAAATCAAATATGCTTTTTTTTGTTCAAGTGAAAATTGGATGACTTCTATTATTTTAATTGACTTAATCACTTGTGTTTTAGCCCCGAACCAGCGTTGCTGAATTAAAAAATTAGGCAGAATTGATTCTAATTTCGAATAGTTATCTTTCTTCAATAATATTTCCCAATTAGCAACGTTCAGCGAGGGACTTTCAATTTGACTGCTATCTAAGCCTGTGTTTCCTAAGGGCAATTTTTCCACCAAAAACCAATAAAAGCTATGTGCATTCAAAGTAATAAAATATGGAGCAATGGTGATCTCTGGAAAAGGGGTTTGACCAAACAGTTCTAACAATCTCATACCTTTCCATTCAGTTAAATCCAATTCAATGTATTCAGAAAAACGTGATAAATTAGCGATAACTAAGATTCTTTGCTCTTGATATTCTGTGATAAAAGCCAATACCTTTGGATTTTCAGGAAATAAAAACCGTAAAGTACCCAGTGCTAAAGCATGATATTTTTTTCGTAATGCCAATAAATGCTTCATCCACCATAATAGAGATTCAGGATTATTTTGTTGAGTAGAAACATTGATAGATTCATAGTGATATTCTGGGTCTATGATAACCGGCAAAAATAAACGTTGTGGGTGTGACTGAGAAAAACCGGCATTTCGATCAGGGCTCCATTGCATTGGTGTGCGAACACCGTTTCGGTCTCCTAAATAAAAATTATCTCCCATCCCTATTTCATCACCATAATAAATAACTGGTGTTCCTGGTAGTGAGAATAATAATCCATTCATTAATTCAATTTTTTTGCGGTTATTACTTAATAAAGGTGCTAGTCGACGTCTGATACCTAAATTAATTCTAGCTTGTGGATCTTCCGCATAGACTCGATACATATAATCCCGTTCTTCATCGGTCACCATTTCTAAGGTTAATTCATCATGATTACGCAAAAAAATGGACCATTGACACATCGACGGAATGGAAGGTGTTTGTTGCATAATATCGATTAATGGAAATCGATCTTCCATACGTAATGACATAAACATTCGAGGCATTAATGGAAAATGAAAAGCCATATTGCATTCGTCACCTTCACCAAAATAAGCGATTGCATCTTCTGGCCATTGATTAGCTTCTGCTAACAACATCCGATCTTTATAGTGATCATCAATGTATTTACGAATTTTTTTTAAGAATTGATGTGTTTCTGGCAGGTTTTCGCAATTAGTGCCGTCGCGTTCATACAGATAGGGCACTGCGTCTAAGCGCAAACCATCGACACCCATGGCCAGCCAGAAATCTATCCAGCCCAAAACTGCTTTTTGCACATCAGGACTTTTAAAATTAAGATCGGGTTGATGTGAATAAAATCGATGCCAAAAATAAGCATTGGCAACCGGGTCCCATGTCCAATTTGAGGTTTCGAAATCTTTAAAAATGATACGTGCATCTCTATATTCTTCCGCGGTATCGCTCCAAACGTAAAAATCACGCCATTTAGAGCCAGCTTTGGCTTGACGCGCACGCTGAAACCAAGGATGTTGGTCCGAAGTATGATTCATAACCAATTCGGTGATGACCCGAATATCGCGGCGATGTGCTTCTCTGAGTAATAATTTAAAATCGTTAAGATTGCCATAAGTGGGATTAACGCTGGTATAATCGGCAATATCATACCCATCATCTTTCAATGGTGAAGGGTAAAATGGCAATAACCAGATAGCCGTTACACCTAGATCCTGCAAATAATCTAGTTTTTCGACCAGCCCACGAAAGTCCCCATTGCCATCATTGTTACTATCAAAAAAAGCGCGAATATGTAGTTCATAAATGATGGCTTCTTGATACCAACGAGGTTGAAATTCTGACATAATCTTAACACCTAATCCGTAGTGATGGAGATTTTTACAGTTACTCATTAAGTTAATCATACTTTGTTAAAAAATGCGAATATGTTCAATGCCAATACATTCGCTAATTTAATATGCAATTTAGAGAGAGATATATGCGTCATCCTAAAAACTTTCAACTATTACCAAATTTACTCAGCGAAAAAACGCAATTAGAAAAAATCCTGAAGAATTTTAAAATTGCGGTCTTTTTAGATTATGATGGAACTTTGACCCCAATAGCGCATCAACCTGAGCAGGCCATTCTTGATGATGAGATGCGTCAAATTTTGAATAAATTATCCAATATTGCAACTGTGACAATTATCACGGGAAGGGATATTGAAAACGTTAAATGTTTCGTTCAACTTCCAGCACTTATTTATGCTGGAAATCATGGTTTTGATATAAAAGGACCAGGTGATATCCAATTTCAGCAACTGCAAGATCCTAATTATTTTACTATCCTAAGACAAGTTGCGGAACAGTGCCAACTTGAATTAAATATGCCAGGTATCCAAATTGAACTAAAAAAATTCACCATAGCGGTGCACTATCGTCACTTAGCGGCGGAAAATATAAATCATTTTAAGCAAAAAATTCAGGAAATTGTAAAAAGATATCCTGCCCTAAAGTTAGGGTTGGGTAAAAAGGTATTAGAACTCCGTCCCAATGTTGATTGGGATAAAGGTAAGGCTATGCGTTGGGTCGCAAAAAAATTGAATTTAGATCAGCCTGACTTTTTTCATTTTTATATAGGCGACGATATGACTGATGAAGATGCTTTTCGTGATTTGCCTGAGAATGGGATGGGAATTTTAGTTGGAAACCATGAACAAAAAACCTATGCAGATTTTGTTTTGAATGATACTTTTCAAGTAAAAATCTTTTTGGAAATTCTTTTAAAAGGAAAAATCAGCAATTCTTGCTGAATACAGCGATTATGCTTCTTGCCAATCTTCTAGCGCACCCACTTTCTTTTTTAAATCGAGATAATAAGTTGAAACTGGAAGTGGTTTAAAATCTTTATTATTATACATATAAATTTTATAACTAGGATTATTGCCGAATATTGGTGAAATAGAAGGAACAAAAATATCCGTGACTTGGTTGGTGGCGGCTTCTTTGGTAGTTAAAATTGAAGAACCATTCATATGAGTATGGCCTGAAAGTACTCCATTTATAATGGAATTATATTGATTAATTATTTTCAAAAATTCTTGTGAATAAATAGGATCCCAAAAGGGTATAACCTTGCTAAAAAAACTCTTTGCACTAGCATATGTATCTATTCCAGGAGGAATATGAAAAATGATCCAAGTTTTTTCTTTCTGTGTTGCTATATTTTCTAATTGGCTTTTAAGCCATGCAAGTTGCTGTTGCGCTGCTTTATCTAGATTTGGACCTTGCGCTTTAGCTGAAAATATCACGGTATTCAACACAATAAGATGATTTTTAGAATTTCCAAATTTAACTTGATAGTATCCTCCTTCAGAAAAAGTGTTTGAAAATTCTAAGTTGTCCTTAATCAGTGGAGACCAAAGTTTACTGATATTATGAAAAAAAATGCCATTGGCAATAGTGCAATAATCGGTATGTGCACAGCCCTGTCCTCCATAGGTGTCGTTATTGCCAATGACGGGATAAATTACGGTATTAGCTGGCACTACTGCTTGTATTGAATTTGTTAAGAATTTTAAAGTTTTTGTCACAAAAACCTCATAATCATTACGGTTGAGATCATGTGAATAAAGAAGATACTGGCTACGATAACGATGTGCAAGAAAATCACCCAAAATGATTATCTTATTGGGTTTTTGCATTTTAATTTGTGCGAGCATCGAGCGTATTAAAGTATAATTTGTAGCTTGGCCGTTTTCAGGCAAGGTTTTTGGACTATATTGTTCTAGGATTTGTGGCCATTGATCAGCGTTGGCTTTATTAAGCTTGTCGATCAGCGGACAAATTCTCGAGTTATTGGAGCAGCCGGCGAAAGGGCTAAAATGTATATCACTAATGATTAAGGTTTTATTCTCGGCTAATGTATTCTCAGCATGGGCGATTTGCAGAAAAACAAGAAAAAACATTAATAAAAAACGCAGCCTGCAAATCATGGTCATGGTTAAACCTCCTTGAACAGCAATTCTAGTGAATTTTAACAATATCTTATAGAGAGGGCAATTTTAAATTTTCTAGCATTAGGGTATAATTTCTTCTCAGATGTGATCAAGGAAAATAATATAATGCCCAAAGGTTTTATTTTTGAATTTTCTCCCAGCGAAGCCATGATTTCCCAAATATTTGTGAATGAAAATTATTTGACTGTAGAAATTGATGCTTCAGGAATTTTTAATTTTGGCACTTTCATTGAAGAAAAGCTAACTGAGCACGAAGAATTTAAATTGGTTCCGATTTTTGGAGGGGACGCATTACACCAAAAGGATTTTGCTAAGATTCATCCACCGGTGAATTATTTAAAATATTATCTGAGTTTTACGCTATTTAAGACAGATTTTTCTAAGCATTTTCATCTAATGTGCGTAGATGAGAAGGGCCACGGCGTACCTATCACCCCAGCTGTATTTGAAAAAATATTTACCAAATTTAAAAATTTTCAAGAGAACGCTCCATTAAGAAAAAAAATTAAAGATAGAATCTTAACTCTCAAGAGAATAACAGGTAAGCCCACTGATTTTACCCCAGACGAATTGGCAAGAAAATTTGACTTAAGTAGACAAATTTTTCCTAGTGAAGAATTGTCTCTATTGGAAGTTTCTTTTTCAAAACATTATAGTCTTTATAACACTCCTTCTGAATATATTATGGGGATAGAGGAGCTTGGATCTTTACCTGGTGGACCTTCGGAAAATTCTATGCTGGCTCCGGCCTTGCCTAGCCCTTATCAAAATGTCGGAATGTCGATCACTTATGGCACTATGCTATTAGCAACGGTAGCAGTAACATTCTTTGCCAGCAAATGCATACGAAAAAATCGAAATCAACCAAACTCGACCACGAATTTGAATAGACGCCTATGAATAGCCTAAACGTGAAAAGAGCTTCTTTAAAAATTGAATTGTCATTTGATAAATACCAGGGCAAGTGGTTTCACGCGGCCCTGCAATGTTAAGAGTTTTTATTTTTTCTTTTTCTATCCAGGTTATGATAGCCTCGAGATTTTCTGCAGGTGATTTGGATAAATCTATCAGTAAAGGCATCGCTTTGTGTTGAAGTTGAGCTTTGCTTTCCGCTTCTTTTATAGTTAATAAAGTACCGTCTTTAATTTGAGAAGACAAGGGTATCTTGGGAATTAAAATAAGCGTTCCGTCAGAATCTTCAATATTTTTTTTGGTCCTAGCGTCATAATTTTCTTTTTCTGTGGCAAAATCACCAGAAATTTCCGTTAATTTGTATTTTTTCGGTATAACGCCACCTTTTTCCTGTATCCTTCCTTTCGGGCACCAGCCACCATGTGGAATGCCATACTTAATGGCAGCATCAAGGGCTGCTAGATCTACGCCAGTTTGACCACCGGATATAATTGTCATCTTAATCATTATCTCATTATATTAAGATATTTAAATTGAGGTGACTAGTTCAACATTTCCGTTTTAGGGTGAAGCTTGCAGTAAACTAGATTCAACAACAGGTTGAAGTGTCGAGGTCAACGGAGTAGAAGTTGGAATAGTGAGTTGTCTAAGCTTCCTGAAAAAACTTCCGGAATTGGTTAATGCAGGAGTTTGGCAGCGTTGAAAATTAAAAGCTGCTACAATTCCCGCCTGGTCAGCAGCTGGTAATTCGGGAAAACTACGGGCGATATAGCTCCGCTTATCCTCATCGTTCGGTTCCTCAACTTTGATCAGTACATAGCGATCCATGAGATCTCCCGATAAAGATTTTAAGTGGCTATAATTCGCATTGAAACTGGCTGCAACAAAAAAACCAAAGACTTTTGCCGGCTGGCCGTCTAAATCCCTGCCGGTGAGGAAGTGATTAAAGAGCACGGCATTGGCTTTAGTTAAGGAATTTATTTCATTTAAAATCCATTTACAGCCTTTATGAAAAGAATTTGTGAATACCTTCGGCCAATGAATCAGGTCGTCGTTTAATGTGAATTCGGCAAAATGAGTACTAAGATTTGTTACTTTCTCATCTAAAATAGCCCCTATGGTTGTTTCAATATATCCGGCTGCTATGAATAATTGGCGCATGGAATAACTTTTACCGACGCCGCTCGGGCCAATGAGCAGGACACCTAATTTTACTGCTAAAGATGAAGATTTTGGCTTGCGGGTTGCCCCCGATTCGGCGATTTGCCAGGCTTCATATGCTTGGTACATCCATTTTATTTGTCCTGGAGAGAACAGGTGAAAATCACCACTTGATTTTAATTCGCCAAAATGAGTTGCGAGGATGGCCTGTTTTGAATATTCACAGCCAGTCTCCTCAAGCTTAAGCGTTGACTTTAATTTCACAGCAAACTGTGGCTTATTAGCGTCTAGGGAAAGCAGATCTTCCCATTGATCGATGGCGGCATGATAAGCGATTTTCTGCCAAGCATTTTCATCTTTGGATTCATACCGCCGGCAACGAAACAACCAGCTTTGAAGGTATTGGATTAAATCACGATTACCAATTTGACCAACATAAAACTGAGATTGAATGAAACGGTAGACGCTGAGGATAGCGGTCATTATTTCTTCAGATTGGAAAGGCTGGGATAGTAATGGTAAGAGTATATTTGTTTTAATCGCCTCATCCGACCAAGGTTTCATGATCACGGCTGGTATATCAATCAATAGTTGATGCCAATTTCGACCTGAGAATTGCTGAGAAAAATTACCTGCGCCGATAAGATAATGCTGATCATCCAATGGGTAAGTCTTGCCCTCTTTGAGGTCATCAATCCAACGATTTTTTCCGCTTGCTCTTGATAACATATCTAAAAATCCAGGGGCGGTGCAGTCAATTTCATCAATAATTAAGACGCATAGGCCTTCTTTAAATTTTGCCCAAGGTAGAATGTTGTGTAGGCCTGAAAATATGACGCCGCCCATTTTGCCTGCTATTTCAAAAGCCACGTGACTCTTTCCGGCGCCTGGCGGGCCGGTTAGAATGACGGCTTTGTTTGATTGCAGAATATAAGATAGTCGAGATATTTCTTTTTTATATTGGTGTGGATTTTTAGGAATAAATCCAAACTCAGTGCTTTCAAGAAACGCCCTTAATGAGTTTACCCCTTCTATAGAAAATTGGTAACTCTGGGCAAGCCAATCTTTAAGAGCCTTATTTTTAAAATAAACTTTCAAGAATGCAGTGTTAGCGCAGTTCAGTATTTGCCAGTAATATTCGGGAGAAGCCGGAAGTGAAGAATGTTTACCCTGACGAAAAAATTGTCGTGGTTCTTGACTAGCTTGCGTACTCGGAAAATAAAGCTTACCCAGTACATTTAACAATGCCGCATACTCACCATTAAATTGAGTAAAGAAAGGTTTCAAGAGGCTGTCATGCAAGGGATATTGTTCTTGCTCAGGTCTTTTTTTCTTTTTCATCGAGTGCAGCTATCATTCCGAGTGTGCGCTGGTAACTGATAGGGGGATGTGGAGGCGAGCCAGACAGCTTGGGTAATTTTGCTATGATTTTAAGTAATAATTCAATTTTTTCAAAATTGGCTTTAATTAGACCCGGAATATCTATGAGTACCTGTTTGGCATATTCTGCTAACAAAGCTTCAGTTGAAATCTCAAAATATCGGCCATTCAAAGCAGCAATAGCGAGGTGGCGGCGATCTAGAACATGGCTTGGAGGGATGACTGCAATCAAAGTTCCGGTCAATAAAACCGGCTTATCACTATTTTTCAACCATATGTTTGCCATTTTGTTAAGAGTAGTCAGCATCGCCGAATAAGCATAGGGTGATAATGTCCCCTGGAGAATAATGTTTTCCCCAGCGATCCATTGTTGTGTTATGCGAAGCAACTGATGCTGATAATGGAAATCAAAACTTTTACTTTTTTCTTGATCCCATGATACCAATTCAAATCCGCGAAAAGTGCTATCAATCAAATAGATTGTGGTTTTTGCTTCTGAGTCTGTTTTTAAACGGTGCTGAATATAATTGCTTATAAAGCTTGGATCAGTAGTAGTGACAATCCAGGCGCCGGGTCCGAATTTTTTAATCTCGTCGAGGTCTTGAATAGGTTGGTTTTTTTTCAGTTCACATTGGTCCACTGTTAAGTAAGTGATGTGTTGCGTGGCTAATGGGTCCAACTCTTTAACTACTGTGGTTGTTTTTTTGTTGATGGATCGCAGGTCAACGATAATTTTTCTCGATTTTTTTTGGTCTGGCGGCAATTGCGCCCATCCGGGTTTTTTCTTTAACTGACCTTCTTGATTGATGATCAAATGCTGAAATAATTTGTGTTGAGTAGCAGAATCCACATAAAAGAGATCGGTTTTGGTTTTTGTCTGTTCAGTCAGGCTGATGTTCTCGCCTGATAGTGGATCTAGGTGAGTTAAGACGATTTCTTCTTTAGTTTCGGATAAGAAAGACCAATGATTTATGTTAAAGTCAACCATTTCTCCATTGATATTTAGTTGATGAGTCACTCCGAGCAAGGTTAAAAAATATTGGAAATCGTCGTCTTCTTTTTCTTTTGAGGTCACTATCCATTGTATTGTCGATTCAGTGGGGCTTAGTTTTCCAGGTTTGTATTCATAGCCATTCTCGGTAAAAATGAAATTCCCAAAACAAATATCTTGCCATTTATTAAGGTGACTGGATAAGTCGATAACGGTGCTTTTGTCATCGATGGAGGAAGAGTCTAACACGTGATAAGTAGGAACAGGGATTTTCTTGGGCCATTTCAGGTGCTGGCCATCACGAGTCACGAGTGGCGCATAATAGCTATTATCAGCCAAAAGGACAATAACTTTCAACTGAGAGGAAATTTCAAGACAAAATCGAGGATGAACGAAGCTGGGTTTAACTTCTAAGAGATTCATGAATTTAACAATGTCAGGAATTGAAAAATTTTTTAAATAAACCACGAGAAATCCACTTTGGTTTAACACTTTGCCCCCAAGGCCTATAATCTTTTCTGGGCTTTTTCGCGGTTTGATTCTTGTCCAGCTTAAACCATTGATAAATTGCTGATAGGATTCCGCATAAAAAATGGGTTGCTTTGAAAATTTCGATTTAACTACTTGAGAAATAATTCGAAATATTCCCCTGGCTTGGGGAGAATGCGCGGCTGGAATAAATAAATTGCCTGGAGCAGCAGATAAAGCAAGTGCCAGCAAATCTTGAGCTGTTTGACAACTTTTTGTGTCGATATCTAAATAGGGGGAGAATAAATTCTTATACTTAGCAGGCGGACCAAAGTCATCACCCTTTGTCGATTTAGTTTCTTGAAATGAGAGAGGCGGCGCATTGTTAAGCATGGGAGCTGGATATCCATCCAGATCTATCCGCATCCATGCTAATTGAGTGGGGTTCCAAATTAAAATCCAACTATGTATCGGACTTTCGATTATTCTGACTTCTAGATGGAATAGCCCTTGAGCAATCAAGAAATAACCTTTAGTGCGATGTCGGCAAGCTCCTTTATGCCCTTTTATAATAGCAAAAATAGGTTGAGATTTTTCCAAAGCTTTGTCTTCCAAATCCCCTTCGGTAAATGTTAGAAAATAATCTTTTAATTGGTTAATCGCAAATTCAAATTTTTCCTTTTGAGACTTCCAGCTCATCGCTAGAATTGTTGAAGCAAATTTTGGGAAATTGGTTTTACTTTCTTTATCTTCATCTGTGGTTTTTGATTCCCGCTGGAGAAAATTACTGATTTGACTGACAACATTAGGGAAACAACCGCGATGACGCCTGCTATATGGTTTTAATTTAAATTCAGGCACGATGGCAGAGCTACAAATGTAACTTATCTTAAGGAGTGGGTGCTGAGTTGCGCTACTATTCAACTGTAGCCAATAGAAATCATCGAGAAAGATAATATCTTTTATTAAGTCGGTGGGGGAAATACTGAAAGCTTTTATCCAATCATCGTGATTAAGTTGAGGTAACACTAGACAACCATTATTATCTTCCAACTTAGATAAGATTTTGCTGGAATCGATTTCAAAATTTATGCAGTATTCATCACGTGTCATGGCTAATAAATTTGTCTCAGTAAAAGCGCTTTGTTTCAATTCGATAGCTTTTTTATGTTTCAAACTGAATTTAAGTTCCTCTTCAGTGAGATCATCGGGCCAAGTTTTGTGTATAGTGAGGATTTCTTCGTTAAGCCCGTCCACCATCTGCTCAATGACTTGCTCACGTAGGTAGGCTTGTTTGCTTTGGGTATTATCTACTAATTTACCATCCATGGTTGTCCAAATCCCGTACGAGCAGGAAAGAGGAAGGTTTTGATTAACTGTCTCTGTGTCGATAGCATGGTATTCGATGTTATTATTTCTAGTCGGTTCTGCTGCCTGGTCGTAGATTTGGTCTAGATTTTTAAATTTAACTGTGCTCGGCAGCGCAGGTGGGATTTTAATTCCAGTCATTTTAAGAATAACTTTTTCCAACGGCTCTTTAAGTTCTGGTATTTTTCTTAAATATGGGGTTTTTTTTATTTTTAGAGTTTTTAGATTATCGCCAAAGCTATCTAAAAACCTTAAACTATAGCATTTATTAATTATTATTTCTTGGCTATCTATATTTACACAAGATACCACAGCGCAGTTACTTATATGCAAGGTCTTTAACGGAATAGATTTTAAGTTTAATTGTGAGGGGGTACTTGCTATTATAGTTAATTTGGACAAATTCTGAAAAACAGAAAAATCCAATTTTGAGTAATCACAACGATTTAAGATGAGTGCAGTAATATTTTTAGGCATGAATTGCAATAAATCTATATCAGAATCGACTAAAGCAACTTCACAAACTGAAGTTAAACCTAGATCACTGAAAAATTCGCGGGAAACATGAGTGGAATTTAACTTGCTAAGGGATAAAAACTTAATTTTATCTTTACGTATATCATCTAGTGAAGGACTATACTTGATTGAGCCATCTTCCCAGCTTAGATGAAGGGTAAGAAAGTGACTATATATCTGTTCTAGGGTCCAAGGTACTTCAAGTAACTGATTTGAACTTCTATTTGTCCACTCGAGAACTGCAAAATTATCCAAAATAAACCAGCGCTCTAAATTATTACCGGTTTCCTTTAATTTTTCTGCCATCCGGGTTACATTACCGCTTTCTAATTTAGCGATTAATTGAGAAATTGAGTTTTCATCATCCTCCTCCTCATCTTCTTCTTCTTCTTCGTCATCATTATCCTGGACACCCTTAATTTCCTTAACCTCCTCAACATTTTTAATATTCTCGACATCCTTTGTCTTGATTATTTGACTACTTTCTGTTGCGGGGCTTAATTGAGCAATTGAAGGCTCGTCATCATCGCTGTCATTGTAAGCTTCCTCTTTATCTTCGCCTTGACTATCATCTGTGTCATCCAGTCTGAAGATTTCATGGAGGTTTTTTTGAGTTAATATTCTATTCTCAAAATAGTAAATATTGTTCATCCCTGCCCCTTTAAAAGCAGAGAGCATGCATGTTAGCTTTCTTTTTAGGGTTTCGTTTTGACTAGGCTTACAAGAAAGGAGTATGTTTTTAAAGGTGAGATCGTTTTCTGGTTGAAAAGTGACAGCAGACCATATTGGGCGCCCTGCCTGCAAAGTTTCATTAGGATCTATTTCTCCGCCGTTGTCGGTTTCCGATAACTCAGGCTTTGCATTTACTGTTTCAACATAGAAAATGGAAGGTAATTTATTGCGACGCATAGTAATTTTATCGTTAAAAGTGATTATTTTAATTTGAATTAGTATAATAACGCGAATTTAAAATTTAGCAAGCCCCTCGCCCATAGGGAATCGCAAGGGGGGAGCCACGCGAAGCTCTCTCCCTTCTTCATTGTGAGCATCAGCTTTGCCGAGGGGAGCATAAAAAAACAGAGGCACAACTCGTTGTATTCAGCGAGAAATTGCTGGTATATTCTTGTTTATGAGTATAGCCATCAAAGTCCCAGCATTACCTTATTCCCTTCAGGAAGCGCGCGTTCACCATTGGTTTTGGAGCGAGGGAGATGTCGTAGCCGCGCGAGAAGTTTTAGTAGAATTAGAAACTTCAGGCGAAATCATTACCATTTTATCCCCGCAAGCCGGAATCATAGAGAAAATTTTTTTCCGCAGCGGCGAGAGGGCGACCGTCTCTACGACGATAGCCTTATTAAAAACAGGTTTACCCAATCTCGTTTGGGATGAAGAACAAAAAGCTCTTATTTTGGAAACTTATAAGGCTAGCGAAGTCACAACAAGTATGGAATATGAGTTGCGGCAAATGCTTCGATTAGGTGAAGGGAAAATTGGCAAAGGATTTGAATCGGGAATGGCATTACCACAAAGTGATTCTAACAGAAACGAATACGGTGCAGGAATGGGAGAAGGCATGGGGACCCAAAACATTTATAAACCCCAACCTATTTTGGCTGCTTCCAGTCAATTTTCAGGTGATATTAAAAATCCGAATGTGATGATCCCAGAAAACGCCCAAAAAGCTCCGCAATATGCTCCTACTTTAGGTTTAGATGCTACTCCAAAATTAGGACCCGCTGCTCCTACCCCAAAACCCGGTGGTTAAAAAATAATGTCAATTTCCGATACAATTATTTACGGCACTTTAGTCGAATTGGAAACCAAATTGCGACAAGAGCCTCAGTTAAATTTTATTGATGAATATGGATTTACTCCGCTCATTCAAACCGCCATTATGAATGATGTTGACAAGGGGGAGTTATTATTGGATAAGGGCGCTGATGTTAACATGCGTGATATAACCAAAGGCAGCGCATTACATTGGACAGTAGAAAATAATAATGTTGGGTTCAGTCGTTTATTATTGAGCCATGGCGCTGATGCGAATGCTTATAATATGCTGAGTGAATCAGTATTAGTCAAGCCATTGCTCCGGCATCAAAGATACATGCGTCAGTTATTAACACGGGCTGGAGCTAATATTGATTTTGCACAAGATTATATTAACACAAAATTATTAGGTCATCGTTTCGAATTGGTGGGTTATGCAGACATTGCTGATCATAAACAACGATTTACTGAAGTTGATTTTGAAGGTTTTATTTTAGAATTTACAATTGATATTATTTTAAATTCTTTGCAAGAATATAGGAATAATTTCTCGGCTCGTCATTTGCGTCGTTATTTTGATTTATTAGGAAAATTAATTGATGCTATTTCTGTCGGTGCTCAATTAATCCGGTATCAACAGTATCAAATTGATTTGAATGCGTATAAATCTACAATAGATAAATTATTGGAATCTGAGATTTTATTGATTCCGGTTGCCTATGAGGGTCATGCAATTTCTTTTGTGAAATATGGCAATCTACTTGCGAAATGTGATCGTTCTCAAAATGATTTATTTGTTGATAATGTAGTAATTTACCAGATTACTCGTCCTCAATTAATGTCAAATGAATTAATAAAAAATCTTATGTACAAACGGCAAACCAAGAATTTTATTGATATTGAATTAAATAAATTATTGGGTTTAAAGCCATTAACGAAATTGACTATTGGTTCGCAAATCAGCGGCAATTGTTCTTGGGCGAACATTGAATCCAGTGTGCCGGTCATTTGGTTTTTATATTCAAGACATAAAGATAAAGAGGATGCCCGCGATGCTTTAGCATTTTATTATCAATGGTTGGAATGGGATAAAGATCGGGCGTTACAATTTTGTATCCAAAGTTTTAGAGAATCCGATTCTGCACGTCGTGCTTCAAAGTTAGCAGTTTTGGCAGCGATTTTATTCCAACGCTGCAGCGCTAACGTCCAAATCGACATTGAGCGCGCAGTTAAAATTTTGCAGGTATTAAAAACCCCCGGTTATGAATATGTACTGCAAAGTTATATTGAAATTTATTGTCATCGATATCCGAGTAAAGGCGGCGACAATTTGCAAAAATTGTTAAAGATTGCTGAAAATTATTTAATTTGAAGTTAAGCACTCAACTGGGTAGAGAAGATATTTCCCTAAAGCATCCTTGAAAAGCAAGGAGGGTTCATATAGCATGCTTCTTCAATGGGCCGTTAGCTCAGTTGGTAGAGCAGCTGACTCTTAATCAGCGGGTCGCTGGTTCGATCCCAGCACGGCCCAGTTTAAAATCAAATACTTACAACAAATTCCAAAAATACAGAAATTTCATGTAGAAACTATGTAGAATAATTGCGTAGCCCTTTTTGGGCTTTAACGAGAATCTTTCGTACTATTTCAACCGTAACAGCGGTTGCTTTTAGGTCTTGGTTATTGCATTCTGGGATTATGATAATGACATTAATTGAAGAAATAACCTCCGATGATGTGCTGGAGCAAGCCTTTCGATGGCTTTGCAAACAGCGTGAACATCACTCGCCCAATGCTGATGTTTGGTGGGTTCGGTATCATTGGCAAGAAGTTAAAGCCGATATTGCCCAAAGATTACGCAGTGGGGGGGGTAGTTATCGTTTTTCGCCTATGCGCCGTTATGTCATTCAGGGCGAAGCGGTGGACGTATGGGGTGCGCAGGATGCGCTGGTACAGAAAGCTATGACTATCGTTTTAGATAAACATTTGAATCCACGACTGTCTCCGCGCTGTTATCATATTTCCGGGCGCGGTGGCTTAAAAGGAGCGGTTCGCCACGTGCAGTCCGGCTTGCGGCCAGGGCAATTTTTTTTTCGCAGCGATGTGTTGTCTTATTATGCTTCCCTTGATCATGACATTATTCGTCAACAATTTGCAGAAGTTATTTCCGATAAAACAGTGTTGGCATTGCTGGATGGATTTTTAAATCACCTCATTGATAAAGACGGTTTGCTCATCGAGAATAAGAAAGGTGTGCCCCGGGGTTCGCCGTTGTCGCCCCTTATCGGCGCGATGTATTTACAACCGTTAGATGACGCGATGACAAAATTACCTGTCCGTTACTGTAGATTTATGGACGACTGGTTGATTCTGGCCGACACGCGCTGGAAACAGCGCCGGGCGATTGGGATCATGAATCAAATTCTCGAACAATTGAAGGTTAGTAAACATCCCGATAAAACTGATGCCGGGCATGTGGAAAAAGATATTGATTTTTTAGGCTACCGGCTTGGCCTGAAAGGACTCACTTTGAGTCAACAAACTTTAAGTCGATTGGCAACCAATATGTCCGGGCTTCAGGAGCAGCAAGTGGGCGATAAGCGCTTGCGGTCATATTGGCGCAGATTTGTACAATGGAGCTTTAGTGGGCTACGCGAATTTTTCAACTGGGAATCTTGGTTAACTGCAGCGCTTGAATATTTTGGTCAATAACATTTACTGGCCTTACTCCAACTCTGCTCTAAAAAATCTTCCCCGCCGTTGGACGCGATGCGCTATCTACTTCTTTTCTAATCTGTGTTCTGTAAACTACATACCCTGTCTCTGTAGTTTGACGAATCGTTTGTTGGGAATTATTTCTAATTTTTTTATGATTCAAGATCCTCTGGACGTATAATCTCCAACTATCCCAACTGCTCGAATCGGAATCATGCCAAACCTCATCTACTTTCTTTAAATGATATGCCCGAATGAAGGGGTTTGGGTCCATCTTTTGTAGCAAACCATTCCACTCTCCAAATGTTTCCGGGTCAAATTTCGGTATGATAAACACTTCCTGATAAAATTTCTGATTATGTTTTTCACATTCTCCCCAGGTCATCGGCGCGATACCTTTGGCCTCTTTGAGTAATACATTCACCACATCTGGACACATGCCCCACACCGCCGCCCCTAACGGCTGCTCCCCTTTGGCATTGGGCATATCCGGTTTCGCGCCTTGCTTTAATAAGGCCGTTACCGCTTTTTCATCTCCCTGTTTACAAGCTTCTATCAATTGATCTTGCCGTTTTAATTGCTCCGGGCTAGCCGTTGGTTTTGGCGTTGGCATTAAAGTTTGCCGACTCTGCGATGTGGGCGGTATGGCGGGTATGGGCGCGGTTTTTGAGGGGGTGGCGATGGTTTGAGAGGGCGACTTGAGTTCAGCTTTTTCCTGACTGCGTTTTAATTCTACTTGATGCTGCTGTTTCAGCCGTTCAATTTCTTTTTGTTTTTCTTGCTTTTCAACTTCTGATCGCCGTTTTTCTTCAGCGGCAGCGGCTAATTGCGCAGATTGTTGCTCATGCGCTAACTTAAGCTGCTCCATCTCGGCTTTAAGCTTTTGCATTTCCAGTTCGCGCAGGTCTTCTTTCGGGCTGAGAGTAGTGGACGGGATTGATGGCTGTTTTTGCTCTTCTGTCGTGACTAACGGCTTCAATCGCTCCGCGACCTGTATTGCCGTGGGGCGTTTCACCGGCAGTGATTCCCAGCAGGATTCAATAATCTTTTTTAACTCCGGCGGGCAATCGCCGGGGATGTCTTCTTTTTTGCCTTTCTCAATCCAGCGGGCCGCCACCATCTGATTAGGTGCTTTGGCATAGGGCAGCGCTCGCGTCACCAGTTCCCACAAGACCATGCCAAAACTGTACACATCCGAGGCGGTGGTCATCTTGGGCTCGTCATCGAACAGTTCGGGAGCCATCCACAAGACCGTGCCTTTCGCTATCGACGATTGGCTGCTGGTTTCGTGTTTTACTTTCGCCAGGCCAAAATCCGCCAGCTTCGCTCGCAGACGGTCGTCTAACAGAATATTCAGGCTTTTTAAATCCCGGTGCAGAATGTGATAACCGTGTAAATCCTTGAGTCCCCAGGCGGCGTCCATTGCGATCTGGAACCGTATCTCCCACGGCAGCGGCTGGCCGTTGCGCAGTAGACCATATAAGGAACCCTTCGGCATCAGTTCCATCACCAGTGAATAATAGGGCGCTTCCAGGCAAATCTTTTTCAATGGCACAATATATTTGGATTCCAGCCCCAGTTGAAACATGATTTTGGCTTCATTGCGCAATTCTTCAACGGCTTTGTCGGTCAGGTCTTGCGATTTGAGCCGTTTAATCGCCACTGGGTCGCCGTTATAGAGTCCTTGATAGACTGCGCCAAAGCCGCCTTCTCCCAGCAATTTCCCCAGCGTCAAGGCGCTGTTGGGAACGGTAATATTAATACGGATCTCTCCCTGTGAATCCAGTTGCGCCAGAGCAAGCCTGGTAGTAGGCGATACCGTTTTTTGATCACCGGTTTTGGCGTCAGCGCCCTGCATGTCCGGCGGTAACGCGGTGAGCAGTGAACTCTGTTGGAGAAGATTGTTCTGGTTTGAGGGTAATGATTGGCTGTCCGCGGACGAACTTGAGCTATTTTGAGGGCGCATGGTGAACTCCTTTTTTATGATTCCTGAATAACTATTACTAAATATAACTGGGACGAAACAGTATTGCTGAAAAACGTCCGCGCGGCAAGCAAACCCGCCGGGTTTTTTGGATTATGATCTGAGTCAGTTTGGTGCTATATGGAATGGCTCTTTCGCTATGGGCTGCCACGCGAAACTGGAAAGTTACTTTCTGATTTTGATGGTGATGTTTTTTTTTGTAAAATATTCTTTATCCACACTCCGTCAAAACGCCCCGTATATGGACTCACCGTTGTCTGCAAGTATCTTGTGGTCGAAACTAAAGAGGAATCATCGCATACGTATATTCGGCATCAAGATCTTCCTTTGGCCAATCGATCTGTGCCTTGATGAATCATGCGCCTAAGCCTGTCTGTATCGCGTCATCGACTTCAAAGAGCCAGCTGCGTGTTCAGTTTACAAGCTTATGGATTTGATCCGTTTACATCAACCTCAGTCCACTCGCGAACTCTGTGAGTATCCTCCTTACATGTGGTCTACTAAAAAATTCAACTCTCTTCAGTTTTGTGAAAATGTCACTGAACTGTCGTGGCTGACTTGTGCACATATGCACAGGCCAGGAGCCCCTTCAATTGGCGGATGAGCCTGTGTAGATGTGTACAAGTCAGCCACACCCGCACGATCTTTCCAGTCTTCCCTGGGTTGCCTAAACTGCATGGGTCACACCCCATTGCGGCTTGTAATTGCAGCGATAATCTTCCTGGCGTGTTAACACCGCCCAAATTGTTCTCGCCTGTTTATTCGCCAACGCTACACACGTTTTATTAAATCCTATCCGCCCCAGGAGAGTTTTGAGCCAGCGGCTACGCTGATCATCATGCTTATCCACATACCGGAGAACTGAACGAGCACCATGAATCAATAACGTTCTTAGAAGCGTATTGCCACGCTTGGTAATTCCGAATAATTGTTCTCGACCTCCTGAAGAGTGTTGCCGAGGCACTAAGCCTAAATAAGCCGATAAATGTCGAGCATTTTTAAAGTAGCTCGCATCTCCGACTATGGCCAGAGTAGCCAAAGCGCCGAGTAAACCTACGCCAGGAATCGTGGCTAACCGCTGGCATTCTTCAGATTGCTTGAATAAGGCTGTTAACTCCTGGTCATATCCCAGAATCTCTTCTTCCAGATTCAGATACTCGGTATATAACCGATTCACTGTTCGTCGCATGATCTCCGTTAACGGCGTCGGCTCTTGCGACAATAAGGCCGGTAATTCTTTTTTAAATCGGCCTGCACCCCGGTTGATCGTCACCCCGTATTCCTGTAACAAACCCCGGACCTCATTAATCAATTGCGTTCGATTATGAATCAAGCGTTCCCGAATCCGCAGGAGACTTTGAACATCCTGTTGCGCTAAAGTTTTGGGAGGTACGAAGGTCATATTTTTTTGACTGGCTGCAATCGCAATTCCCTCCGCATCATTGCGATCATTTTTTTGTCCCTTTACAAAGGGCTTTACATATGCGGGAGAGATCAGCTTAACTTCCAATCCCAGTGCACTAAATACTCGGTACCAATGATGAGCGCTACCGCAGGCTTCCATCGCGATCACCTTAACGGATAGTTTAGCCACGGTGTTGTGTAAAGCCGATCTTTTCACCGTACGGCGATAAAGGATGGAACCCTCTTTATCCAGTCCGCATAATTCAAATACATTCTTTGCCAAATCAATTCCCAATGTCGTAATACGTGTCATGGACTTATCTCCTTAAAAGTTTTAAAAAATCATTTTGGCGCTTTATGACGCCGTTTAAAAGAGGTGAGTCCATTTCATTGCGTCACTGAGTAAAATCTTAAAAGTACCCATTTGATATGGGTACTTTTAAGATTTTACTCAGTGACGCGCTTATCGCCGGAAAGCTAAGTCCTTTAATTTAAAATAAATTATTTCATCTTGCGTCACGGAAAGAGGATGTGCGCCACTAAAAGAGGCGTGACGCCAGCGGCATTATTCTTTGAAAAAACCTGCTCTAAAAATAAATCGTTGATCGTTCTATACCTATTAATTTTTTATCAAAAAGCATCTGCTTTGATGGTATTTTGTTAATGGCTGACGGTAGTGCTGTACGCAGTATGGCGGGATATGTGGTTTGCTACGGTGGCGAGCCGGTTAGCGGTCTGGAAAGTCTGCGCCGATGCATAGCGTTTGATGTCCAATAATTTTCCTTAATTTAATAAGATAAAGTAAAATATAAAGAAATATCTTACTTTATCTTATTAAATTAAACCGTCAGGCCGGACAGGACTGATTTTTAAGTTAGCGCATTAAGCCAGCCCGGCGGATAATTTTATCAATTTCTGAAACTAAATCCATTCAGTATAAAGTCGCTGGAACACCGTCAAGGATGGCCGCATGGGTTTTGACCTGCTCACAGGTCGGGGCGATACGATGACCGTCCGACAAGGTGTTGATCTTTGCGTAACGCCGGTCTGTAGCAGGTCAAAACCCATGCGGCCACTCGTAGAGCTTGTCCTTGACGGGGTGAAAGCGACAATACCCTATCGGCAGGGTTTGGCGGCGGCCTTGCGCTGCCAAACCCTGCTTCCGGCGAGCAACTGTCTTGAAAGTCAAGTATCAAAGCATCGCATAATCATGTTTTTAGCCTCTAAATAATCTTAGAACTTTTTGCCCAGGCTTCAAGGATTTATCCACGCTTTGTCCACGGGCCGCCGAGCCCCTACATTTGGCGAGGCGGACGGTGGGCAAAGGATGGGTAAATCCGTCCCTAACCCCCTGCAAGTTTCATCCTGTTTTTTATTTAATAAAAAACAATCTAGCTTAGTATTAAAAGTCATGTATGACTGGTTTAATTTTCAATTAATTTTGCTTGCCACGGGGTGTTATTTTTAATCATCGTATTCATGATCACCAGCAATTTCCGTACGCAGGCGATCAGCGCTATTTTCTTTTTTTTGCCTGCCTGGCAAAGCCTGTCATAAAATGTTTTTAATGTTGGGTTGAATCGAACAGCTACCAACGTACCCATGTAGAGTGCTGACCGAACATTTGCCCGGCCTCCCCAGGTTCCTCTACGCCCCTGATATTGACCGCTGTCTCGGTTTAAAGGTGCCACACCAACCAGTGCGGCAATTTCTTTACGACCCACCCGACCTAACTCTGGCAAATCGGATATCAGCGTCAAGGCAATGACTTGGCCGATGCCTTTAATGCTCTGTAACAGTTCCATTTTTGTGCGCCAGCCTTCATTTTCATTGATTTGTGCAGCCAAACGTTTTTCTAATTCCTTTAACTGTTTATCTAAAAAATGAATGGTTTTTTTAATTTGATTGCGTGTATTTCCGCTGGCTCTATCATACCGGTTCTTTTCCATGGTGATCATCTCTACCAACTGACGGCGACGCTGCTGAGTATCACTCAGGTCTTGCTCTTCATAAGACGCGACCGCCTTTACCGCAGGCTTGATGGCTTCTCCAAAACGCGCCAGAACAGACGCATCTATTTTATCGGTTTTGGCCAATTGTCCCAGCGCTTTGGCAAAATCTCTCACCTGTCGTGGGTTAACTACGGCACAGGCAAAATTCTCTTTTTGCAGGGTGCGCACCAAATCAGTTTCATAACCACCGGTGGCTTCTGCAATCAGTAAACAGGGCTGGTAGGCGCTCAGGCGTTTTTTAATCAGCTTAAAACCATTGGCGTTGTTCTCTACTTTAAAATATTCGCCTGTTGATCGTATACACACGTCTAAATGTTTTTTGGACACATCAATCCCGATATAGTCTTTATACACAGTTTCTGACATAATTTAATCTCCTTAATGTCTCAACCTCGCAGATACGGAGTCGTTCAGAACGCTCCAGGCAACTGTTCGAGATAATTGAGGAAGTGAAGCGTGGCGACCTTTCGCTCGCCGACGGTTTTATAAACCCAGGGCGGAGACGGCCTGCCACGCTTGTTCTTTTGCAGCCATCCATTAATGGCCGCAAAACCTTTATAACACCTACTACATTATGATACGAGGGCGGAGGGTCTGGGAGGCGGAGCCACCCAGGATTTAAAATCCCTGGAGAAGCCAGCCTTCATCGCGAAGCGATTCCAATCAAAAAAGCGTGATGTCAGCAAGATTATTTTCTATTCATGAAGATTGATTTTGAGAACGAATTGTTGATTAAGTTATGCAATTCGGTTGATTTTTTTGTAAAAATTCTTTATAATTCCAATCATTATTTGATGACTGGCGCAATTTTTTTTGCGCTGGTTAATGGCGGTGCAAAAAAATTTTGCCTGTTCATTTGACTGAAATTCACAACTCAGTCTTGTTGATTGCGATAGTATTTTAATAGGTGCTATTTCTTTCTATGAAGTGCTATTTACTTCCCGTATTTAGCATTTTTTTTCCTTTCTGAACAGAAAGGAATTCCATTTTTTTATCATCATGATGCATATAAGCGATGTCATCCCGTGCCCAATTACTGGTTTACAGAATGATTTCGCTAACGCCCTTCATGACAGTTTTTTATTAATCATTTCATCACCACAAGGAGAAAAATATATGAGTATTAAAACAGAATTGAAAAGATCGCTTTACACGGTCTTGCAAAATGATCATCAAGGTTCGTTTGCTTCGCGCGCAGACCGGCGGCAAATACTGATGCAATTAGCCGATGATCTGATTGGATTAGGCTATAAAATTCCTCATATCCAGCAATTTAAATCCAAGCACGTCACCGCATTGACGCAGCATTGGCAGCAAAAAGGATTAAACAACGGCACGATTAAAAACCGGTTAGCAGTTATCCGGCATTTATCGAGAATGTTGAATAATTCCCATTTAATCCCCGATAACTCCATCCTTAAAGTGGGTTCCCGGAAGTATTACAGCCTTGAGAATCGCGCCGTGCATCAACCTGAATTGTCCAGGCTGGCTGACCCGTATGTGCGGGTGTCGGCGGAATTGCAGCGGGTATTCGGATTGCGCCGCGAAGAATCTTTAAAAATCAGACCTGCCTTGGCGGATAAAGGCGATAAGCTTTCACTGCTTGGAGCCTGGTGCAAAGGCAATCGCAGCCGGGAAATTCCAATTCGCACCGAAGAGCAGCGGTATTGGCTGGAACAGGCTAAATTATTAGCGCGGCGGCAACACTCGCTGATACCAGAAGAAAAAACCTATATTCAACATCGCTACGTTTATGAAAAACAGTTGCGTAAGCTCAAGCTGCGTTCTCATGCGTTGCGCCATGCGTATGCGCAGCGGCGTTACCAGGAATTGACGGGCTGGCTGCCGCCAATTGCTGGCGGCCCTGTACCCAGAGACTATACCCCGGAACAGCGGTATCAAGACACACTCGCCCGGCTGACTCTATCCGAAGAACTCGGCCATAGTCGAATTCGCGTAATGCGAAGTTATTGTGGATAGCAAGTTGTTATGTGCAGTAGACAAAGAAAAGACAGATTTTATGGGGGTTTAGCCAGAAATTACTGCACATAAAAATTACTTAGAATTACTTATGGAATGTAATCACTTAGATAATAGTGTTGATTTTCGGTAAAAAGCTGTGGCATAGTGAGCGTACAGGCCAAGTGCAGTTACACTTGGCGCTGTACTAACCACTTTAACTTAACGAGAAGTTAACATGGCTGATTGCAGTTTATACGAAATTCACGCTTTTTCAAATATCTTCCTGAAATATCCGGGTTGCTTTCCTATGATACAATACTCCCAGGCGCATAACGTCCGATTTGCGTTTGCGGATAAGCTCGTCTGTATTTTCAGCCGGGCGCATAGGGCAATCCCGATTTTCAGGTCAGTGGATGATGAAAAAGGCGGGGGTTTTTTCGTAAAGACCGTCCAGTCCATGCGCCAATGCGTCATCGGGCTGGTCAACCCCTATAAACCGGTGGGCATTGGCGTTGTGGTTCTTTAAGGGTACTACCTACCCAAAAAAATTATTGTTCTTGAGTGTCTTTGATAAATTGGTCTACTCGATCGGAAGCTTTTTGTTTTGCCTCTACCGTAAACGCACGGCGTTGCTCTACCGATTCTTGAGAGCTGCGCGTGATCAGGTATCGAATCAGATAGCGAGATTCTAACGCCCAAGTCAATAGCTTTTGCCATTGTCTGTTAGACTGCTGAATATGAGGTGATGAGGTCAACGCACCCTCCGCTAAAGCTTTGGGTTGTCTGCTAGCATCTTCCACACGCAAACCTAAGTCGATTAAATGAGTGCTGCAATGAGATAAAGTCATTGATCTCTGTTCTGTCAGCGCTTTGATTTTTTCAAGCTGTGCATCCGTCAAAGTAATAGTTAATCGAGCCATAAAAATTCTCCTTTTTTATTGATGATGAATTTGTTTTGATATTCTCGTTAAAAACGACAATAGTTGATTGTACCAAAATGATCTTGAAAAGTGATGCAAAGTGATGAAGTCTATGCTGCATTTTTCAGCGGTCAAAAGCGAATAAGCCAGAAATAGCCTGAAGAAGTTTTAATCGTAAAATATGCTGCATGTGTGCAGCATGTTTTTATTGAAAAAGTGATGATGATCGTCATCACTTTGGCAAAAAACTGCTGTTTTTCGTGCATGACCGTATCGCAGTGTAAGGGATTGAATGATTGAGGTTTTTCGCAAAGGCACTCACAGTGCGACGGGTGTACATACTAAAAACGCCAAAACAACGAAATCCGCCCATAATCTCAGGCAATTCTTGATTTAAAATTTTTAGGAAATTATATTTTTACGGGAGTAAAGTTAAATAATTTTTCTGTAGATTTCAATAATTTTTTAGCAAAGTGTTTTATTAGGTCAATAATTAAATTTAGAGTCATTAATTATTTTTCTAAATTGACAGCATCTAAAAATAATTTTTGATACAGTGGTATATTAACCCGAAGTATCAATAAAATTGAAAAGAAAAAAATAAATAAAAATCTCCAGTTTCGTCAGTGTATAATTTTTTTAGTAAAACGACTTACTGAGAAATAATTATTGAAAGAAGCACCAAAATAGCTTAAGTTCTATTCATGTAAAAATATAAGTTTTATAAAAAAATCAGTACAGAATCACTTCAGAAGTTATTCAGATTTCGTTATTATGGCCAAATTTCCATGCACACCCCTCGCACCTAGGGTGCTTTTACGGAAAATCTCAATCATTCAAACCCTTACAGTGCGATACGATCATGCAGAGAAAAAAGTATTTTAAATTGCCATTTCTGCTGATTTTGGCCATTTATCGCTGATTTTCTGCTTTTTTCGTAGACAAGTGATGTAAAGTGTATCACGGTTTTTTGAAAGTGATGCAGTTTACATCACTCAGAATGGCTTTAATAAATACTTATGATGAGATTTAATTGAATGGCATAACTGAGGTTTCATTAAAAATCATAGAATGTAAGCTGTGACTTGAGAAGAATATTTTTTTGAAAATGTGAGAAAAAAATTTTAAAAAATAAAAACTAATTTTATTGGACTGGATAATTTTTTATGGAAGGGTGAGGAAAATAAAAAATCCTGAGCGAAACTAAACAACGAAAAATAATCGTTTTCAGTTCGCCCAGGATTATTTTTTTATAAAGGCTGTTCAGGTTCGGTGTAGGTTGCCATCACTGTTTTTAGTTGGTGTTTCGCAATGGCGTTCCAATCATCCAACATAGAGAACAGTTGCAGGCATTGCGCCTGTTCGATGTGCTCAGTGTGACTGATGATGCCTAGGGCGGACAGCAGTTGTGTTTTTTCCAAACAGTCTTCAATAATTTCCAGAGGTGTTAAACCTCGATGCGAAGGTAGGACGAAAGACAAATTTTCAGATACAATGGCTTTAACCATGATCAACTCCAAAGTTAGTTGGTTGTGGCTAGTCCCATCATCGTATTCGCGTACTTTGGTGGGACGCTTCAGAGAAGTCTCTGCCTTGATGCCTAAAGCAGGTAGGGGCAGAGACCTCACCTTAATGACTACCTTAGCAGAAGTCCCATTGGGCCGCAACGTCCAACACGTCCATCACGTCTTCATTAATAAAATGAGTTTAATAAAAATAAGAATGGCTTTTTTTCGGTGTTACAGGTGTAACACGTGTAACGTACCTATGTCTTGCATTCTAATCTATTATTTTTAAATGATTTTTTCTTAAAGAGGCGTCTATAGCGAATTAAAAATGCAAGGTGTAACAAGGTGTGACAGGTGTGACAGGTGTTACAATCTACCTTTTGTTACACTTTGTCACACCTTGTTACACCATCCTCCGAAAAGAGAGTGAATTAACCCAATCAATTGATAAGATAACTATTTTTTGTTCTGTAACACCTGTTACACGTTGTAACCCCTGATAATCGTTAGTTTGTTTTTTATGGTGAGCTTATAGTGGGTCGGTGCGAATAAAACGATAGCATCTTTTTAGCCCTTCGCCGGGTAACCGGTACGTAGTTTGTAGTTTGCCTTCACTGCTCGGTTGCAACATACCGGCTTGTACTAACACTCTGGCTGCCCAACGAGGATCACAACCTTGGCAGATTTCTTGGCGAAACATTTCGGGGAGGACGAAGTACTCATATTGATCTAATACATTACGTTGTCTAAATCCTACCCGGTTCATAATGTGTTGGCTGTTGCCGGTAGGATGCATATCCTCAAAACGGCTCGCCCCGTGAGCCTCGAAGAAGGCTTGCACCTGAGCAATTAAAGACCGTGCTTTCTTGGTTGTCAATCATGGCCGCGCTGTTCCAGCCAGTCTTGAAAACAGCACGTGGCGGCTTGCTCGGCTTCTCCGGGCGGCCAGCCGGTGACGCCATACTGTGTTGCCAGTTCACCACCGGCGGCAATCAGGGCGAAGCGGTCACAAACACGATGTACCTGACCACCGCAATTACCAGGCAGGTTTTTTTCGAGAAATGATTGATGATGAGTTTTAATAGCGGTAGGTAAATTCGCCCAGGCATCGGGCTGGGTGATGCACTCCAAAAAGGATTGGGCGGCGGTTCCGTAATAAATAGCAGCAGCGTCTATTAATTGTTTGCTGAGTACCGCGCCAGAAGCGCAGCCGTACAAAGTGTCGAATATCCCAAATCCTTGTCCGGCATCGGCAGGAATATCCACCAGCCGCACGGTTTGACCGGCTTTAGCTTTTTTACCGGCTTCGCGGATATGTTGCGCTAATCCCACTTCGCCCGCCGATAAAAACAATAATCGCCATTCCTGGCGAGATCGCGCTGCGCCATTTTTACCCGCCCGCGCTTTGCCGCTGCCATTCGCCAACATATACGCAATTTCTCCGGCTTCTTTCGGGTCAACTTGTGACAGTTCATCTAAAACCAGTAAGGTATCCGAACGTAAAGCGGCCAGAGATTCGATGCCGTTGGTGGTGGCGCGCCAGCGCTGCAAATAATCTGGTGCACCAAATACCGATGCAGCGACTTTCAACGCCGTGGTTTTTCCAGTGCTGGATTCGCCGACGAAATGCAATCCACCGGATTCAGCACCGGCGGGATGCAATAAGATCGCTGCAAACCCGCAGGCAACGGCTAACACCAATCGCGAATTGCCTGCACAATAGGCTGCGATGTGGTGTTGCCAATCCGCTAATGTACCAGATTGCTGATACGGATTGATGAGATTATCGGCCTGATAAATGACCGGTTCTCGACTTGCGCCGATGGTGTGATCAGGCAATACGAAGACATTTTGATACCAGCCGGTTTTGGTGACGCAGCGGGCGCGTGTGTCGGGCTGGGTCGTGGTGATATATTCGATCAATCGCTGGCGCGCTTTCATGCCGGGTGCGATTTGCAGCCCTAACCGCAACAGTTCGCCGCGTAATTCATCGGCGCTGCCTTTGAGCATTTCCATCGGCATCGCCCAGCGATGGATTTGGCCGTCGGCATCGGTTAATGCCAATAATCGTCCCCAATTTTCAGACGCTTTATCGCGTACTAACGCTTGAATTTCTAATCGTGAGCATATCCAGCGTTTTTCATCGCCGTCGCTGTAAAATACGCCTTGATCATTGATGATAAATGCGCTGGCTGGTTTAACTGGTTTAGCAGACTGAGTTGTTTCTGGGTGCTGATTTTGTTGTTGTTGGTATTGCGGTGGTTCCTGTAACGGCAATGCCTGGATTTCATGAATAGTCGCTTGAGGATTTACCGATAACCAGTCAACGCAGTCGCCTTTAGCGGGTAAATTTAAATGAGCGATATCTATCCACTGCACAGTGCAATGTAACGCGCGCAATTGTTCGGTAGCGGCCTGTGCGTATTTAAGACCCGCAGTATCATTATCCGGCCAAATAATCACATTTCGATGAGTTAACGGTTTCCAGTCGGCAGTGCTGACACTGTCCGCACTGCCTGAAGTGATGGCGATAATACCCAGTTCGGTGAGTTGATCGGCGCACCATTCGCCTTCCACAATCCACACGACCGCTTGCGGATTTTGCAGGATAGCCGGTAAGCCGTACAGCGGTTTTTTATGCGGAAAATGCGGTTCGCCGAAGACAAACGTTTGCTGTTTGTTTTGATGCATGGGGCGAATCCATTTTGCCTGTGTCTGCGGATGTTTTAATCGTATCCGCCAATACAGCGGCGTGCCTTCCTGATCATGATAAGCGTGCAGGGCTTCCGGTTGATATCCTTTGGCAATGACGGTCTGGGCTAATCGTCTGGCGGCAATCTGCGGGTTTTCATTCTGCATCGTCGTACTCCCATGCGCCAAAGTAATTGACCGCCTCGACAAAAGTCAGTTGATACCGCTTTTGATGGAACGCCACAATATCGCCGCCTTTTTCGCCGCAACCGAAACAATGGAAGCCGCCAAAGTCGAGGTTAATGCGCAAACTGGGCTGGGTGTTTTCGTGGAAGCAACAATGTACGCTGACCCAGCCAGTAATAGCGGATAATTTTGGAAAGAGATGCCGATAATAATGGATCGGTGCGGGTAAATGGTGCGGATTAAATTGCCGCTGCCGCCGTGAAAAATAAGATCGGGATGTCATAGTGGCTTCCCGGAAGAAACTGAATGCGGCTTATCCTGTTCCTGCTGTGCCTGGGTGGTGGATTTAAAAGCGGTATGGCTTTCCAGCCAGGTACGAATATCTTTTTTTCGATATCGTACCAGGCGGCCCGTCTTGATAAACGGCACGCCTGTACCTGTCCAGCGGTCGCGCTCAATTAACGCAATCGAGCAACCGCGAATAGCGGCCACGGTTTCCTGCGTAAATAAAGCGGAATCGGGAGCCAGTTCATATTCCTGCATCAGGTTTAATCGGGATGGTAATGTTTTCATAGCGGTTTCTCCTTTTGGTTACAACACTATAAAACAGGATGGCACAGTCTGCGGAGAAAAAAACAGGGGGGAAAAATCAAAACTTTGTAATATCTAAATCATCTGGTTTTGTCGTGTTATTCGTCGGATTCTGCGGCCAATAACGTCATGGCTTCAGTGATTTTTCGATCTAAACTTTTCAGTCCCTGAGTGGGAAGACCCATCTGTTGCGCCTGTTCTAAAATCGTCTGAGCGATCTGGGAAGCATTCAGGTGATGGGCGTACCAGTGGCGAGGTGAACTTTTCTCATCCCTCAACCAGAGGCGAATCACAATGCCTAAACTACGTAATAAATTTTTTCTTTCTCGTGCGGTAAAACCAAAGGTACGCTGAATAATTTTGGGTTGTGGCGGAGCTGGAGCCAGATCAGAAATGTAAGGAGCCAATACCGCAGGGATTTCAAGACCCATCTTTTGAGCCTGTTTTTCTCGCTGAAAACGGTCAATCACTGCTTTGCGTAATCGCTTGGGTAGCGGCAATTTTTTCTGTAATGCCACGCTGATAATCGCCACGGGATGAATTCCTTTGTCTGGAACATAATAATCGGCCAGATATTCTTCCCAGGGATATTGTTGAAGCACCAGGTAGGTTTTTTGCAGTGGGGCATATTCCGGGGGCAGGTTGTGAGCATAAGGTTTTAAGGAGCGATGCTGGTTGGGGTCGAGTCCATGCAGCAAGAGTGTCGCCTGCTTCAACGTCCAAACCTCCATGTTGAAAACCCACCAATGGTATTGGGGTCTTTCCGGTTTTTTCATGATAATCATCCTTTTTTTATTCTACTCCCACGATTCCGGCATTTTTCCGGCAAGGGTTTTATTATAGAGTATTAAGTACCCAGAAGGATGACTATTTTAGCAGACGACCGGATGATAAATGCAATTGTGGTGGCCTTAAAATACCCCATTGTCGGAATTTTGAAATTACAAAGTTTTTTTCTCTAATGATAAGTGATTGTAATAATGTGATTTTTAAATTTTAACTGCTGATGGTCAGTCATTTTCGTCAGATGTTTATCAAACTCTATAGTAATAAATAGTAAAAGATAGAAAAAAATAGTAATGGACAGAACATTTAAAATTTTCGGCAGTCATTTTTTGATCAGCGATATTTGAGGGTAAAAACCATCAATGAGAGCCTTTCTGGGTTCGGTAGGCTTGTTGTGGATGCATAGGCATTTGAGGATATTTATAAACCAACAGACCTTCTTTAACCATTGGGCTTAGATGCATACGCACCAGGCGTCTCTTATCACGCTTGAGAAGCTCTGCTAATACTGTCGGCGTTTTCCGTTGGGTTTGTTTATTCAGGCTGGGGTTCTTTACCCTTCAAGCTGGTGTCCTTAGCTCTCAAAGCTGGTGTCTTTTGGAGTTTAACTGGTGTCCTTTGCTTTCAGCCTGGTGTTCTTTGGTGTTCGCCTGGTGTCGTTTGTTCCTGGGATTTAAAAGTTTCTCTGTGAGTATATAAAACGCATACTCACGCACGCTTTACTCGCTATGAGTACCGGTCATATAATAAGCATCGTCTTTATAGCTGGGAATATTTATGAAGTTAGCGCAACTGCGAAAACTGGTTAAGCAGGGAGAATCAGAGACGGTTGAGTTTAAAAAGTCAACTGGATTACTGCGCGCGGCTTTCGAGACGCTCTGCGCATTTTTAAATGGTAAGGGGGGTTTGGTACTGATTGGCGTCAATGACAAAGGTGATTTAGTGGGTCAAGACGTGACAAACAATACGCGCCAGGAAATTGCCAATGAACTCTATAAAATTGAACCGCCAGTCCATCCTGATATTCATTATGTTGCAGTTAGTAAAAACAGGTCAGTTATCGCGATTCGAGTGACTGCCAACGATCATGCCCCTTATGTGTATGATAGCCGCGCTTTTCAGCGACAGCAATCTACCACCAGTAGAATGCCTCAGCATCGTTATGAACAATTACTGGTTGCTCGTGGGCAGCTCAATCATTCTTGGGAAGAAATGATCGCCAGAGATTATAAATTGAGTGATCTTGATCATGAGGAAATATTTAAGACAGTAGCCGAGGGCATCCGGGAAAATCGTATTCCCGCGAGCGCACAAAAAGATGATATTGAAGGAATATTAAAACGACTTCGATTAATGGAAGGAGGCTACTTAAAAAATGCGGCTGTAGCACTATATGCTAAAAAAGAATCTTTAGGCTTCATGCAATGTATGATCAAAATGGCGCGATTCAGGAGTACCAGTAAGCTCAAAAATTTTATTGATAATCAGCAAATATTGGGTAATTGTTTTGATCTTTTAGAAGCGGCTGATAAATTCCTTAAAAATCATTTACCCATTGCCAGTACTTTCAAACCTGATCAGTTTAAACGAATTGACACCCCGGCATTGCCGGTTATGGCAGTCCGCGAAGCATTAATTAATGCTATTTGTCATCGCGACTATGCTAACCGGTCGGCTGATATTTCTTTAGCTATTTTTGACGATGGCCTCGAAATATGGAATTGTGGACTTCTTCCTGACAATTTGACGCTTGAAGATTTAAGGCGTCGTCATGATTCCAATCCCAGAAATAAGCTGATTGCAAACGCATTTTATGTCAGAGGATATATCGAAAAATGGGGTAGAGGTACTACTGAAATGATTGATCTGTGTAAAGCGGATGGTTTGCCAGAGCCTCAGTTTTCTCAGCGGACGGGTGGTCTGGCGGTGATATTTAAATTTAAAGAACCTATCAGCCCAGGTATGAAAGAAAACAAAGATCAATTCACACCTCGACAAGAAGAAATATTATGTATATTAAGAGAATCTTCGCTAAACGGTGCGGAGATCACCCATCAACTAAAAAATTCTCCTTCTATTAGAACGGTTCAGAGAGATTTATTGCAGCTAGAGCGAATGGGGTTAATTAAACGTGAAGGTAAAGCTCGAATGATTCTTTGGAAACTCGTGGAATAAAAAGTATTGCGACACATTGCGACGTATTGCGACACATTGCGACAGAGTCGCTTTCCATGAGATGCGAAATGAGTGTTATATTTTCGCAATAATCACATTAAATCAGCTATGTTAATCGGTAAGTGCAGCAACAACGTACTTATTATACGTTAGAGGTTGCTGCGAGTGCTGAACGGGTACCTTCAGTCATGAATTTTAGCAACTGGTCTGTAATTAACTGCATGGGTTTCCGCAGTCTTTCAACGTCAGAGATAATATAACCGGCGGTGACGTCGTTAGTCATTTTGTGGTTGACCAGGCGTTTAACGGCATAAGCAGAAATATCCAGGCTTTCGGCGAGAGTGATAAAAGTACGGCGTAGATCGTGCATGGTAAAGAACACGCCGGAAGCTTGCGATACTTTTGCTATTTGTTTGCGTGGCTCGACAATATAGCCGCCCTGACCGGTTCCAGGAAAAATATATTCACTGCCGGGATTCTGGTGGCGGCGAGTGAGTAACCCGTCTAAAAAATCAGACAGCGGCAGGGTATGCGGTTGACGGTTTTTGGTGTCTAAAATCGTGAGCGTTTTTGCCTTTAAATCAATATCGCTCCATTTCAGTGTTGCGGCTTCGTTGCGTCGTAATCCGGTAAATAAAGAGAGTAATAAATAATCGCGCAGCGTGGTTTTTTCCAGTTTGATAACGCCCTGGTACCAGGCGGACAATTCGTGCGATTTAATATAGGTTTGCCGCCGCTCGATGCGATACCAGGCGCGGGTCTGGGATAATCGTTTCACGGGATTATCGGTAATCAGTGAATAGCCCTGAGCACCTTCATACTGCCCGGCAGCGAAATTGAATAACGCGCGCAGTAATCGCATGGAGAGATTGGCATAAGCATGGCCTTGCTCTTCGCCTAATCGCGTGTGTAATTTGGCGACTTTATCCTTGGTGATGGCAAGCAACGGTTTATCCTGCCATTCTGAGAAAACGCACGCCATTACCCGCCGGTAATCATAAAGCGTTCTGGGTTTTAATTCTTTGCGGGCTTGTGTGTAGTCCTGAAAGACCTGGCCGAGTGTCGTGGCGTGAAGTTCAATGGCTTGTTTCTCGGCGCGTGGGTCAATGCCGGTGGCGATTTTGCCCAATAACTTTTGGGCTTCGCGGCGGGCCTGCTCAACGGTAATCTCCCCATAGCGGCCAATGGTCATCCGCCGGACTCTGCCGCTGACCAGCTTTTCCACGATGAAGCTTTTAACGCCACTGGCGGTCACACGCACGGCGAAGCCTTTTAGCTGCCCGTCGCGGTGGAAGGCTTGATCACGGTCGGAGGGGGCTTGAATATTGTCAACAATGGTTTTGGTTAATCGCATCAGTGGTTCTCCCATGTAGAAACTATGTAGAAGGTATAGCTAAAACATATTAAAATAGCTTAGGAGTTATTATGTCAATAACTGATTGTAATGTAAAGTATTTTATGATTCCATAGCACTTGGTAGAACTGCTTAAAATGTATTAAAACTAATATTTTTAGAACTCTTAATCAGCGGGTCGCTGGTTCGATCCCAGCACGGCCCAATTTAAAATCAAACAGTTACAATCATTTTTAAAAATAGAAAATTTCCGGTGCTACATTGGTGCTACGATTTATCTCTTGATAAACGGGGTCTTTCGGGTCTTGGGTCTTTCCCACTTTAGGGGGCAGGCTAATCAAGCACATAAATTGGAAGGATTGGCCTTTGGCGACAAGGGCTATATCAGTAAAAAATTATTCGATACGCTTTTTTCTCAAGGTCTGAAATTAATCACTCGAAAGCGGAAAAATATGAAAAAAGACCTCCTCTCTGACTACGAATAACAGCTACTTAATCAGCGCGGTATTATTAAAACTGTGATCGGGCATCTGAAGTATCACTATCAGATATGGCACACCCGCCACCGATCTGTACTAAATGCCATGACTCATTTAGTTTCTGCTCTGGCCGCTTACGCGATTGAACCGTTAAAAATTTCGGCTCTTCCCCAAATTAGGGGGCACATTTAACCACCACATAATACTTTAACTCTAATTCTGTAATTTTCAAAATTACGGAAGCCATAGGCCCGTCTTTGAATAAGTTTCATCTTGCGATGGAACCCTTCGGTGATGCCATTATTTCTGGTAAAGCGCCACATGCGGACGATTTCATCACGCCATAAATATAAAGTTTTGCCCAGGGTTTGCAGATATTGTAACCCACTCTCTTTGAGCTTTTTAATGTATTCCAGGAAGATAGGTATAAGCCGTTTGTACTGTCTGGCTTTGCGGTGTTTAAACATCAATAAGCGATGCAATTTTTGTTTAAAATCATAAATAGCGGCGATGGCGGGTTGCTGCTCAAGATATTGATTGCGTCGAGTGAGTTGATGAGGTTTTAAATTTTGCGGATTGGTTTTGAGAGCGGTTAACAAGCCGCGCTGGTATTTCAGATTGCCATCGATAGAATGATAAGTCTGCATACACATTTGATTGATTAAGCGAATGACATGGAAGCGATCAGCGACGATTAAGGCATTAGGAAAGTGTTGTCGAACCAGACTACGATAGGAAGTGCTTAAGTCGATACAAACGACTTTAACCCTCTCTTTACCGCTTAATTGATGAAGATAGTCTTTGAGACTGGCTGCGGATTTTCCGGGGACGACGTCAAATATTTTATGTTTGGCGAGATTACAGAAGGTAGTGGCATAGCCCTTTTTTTTACTAAAAGAATGTTCATCAATGCCGAGCACTCTGGGACAAATACGCATATCGAGTTCGGCATTATTACGTAAATATCCTTGGTGGTACCAGCGTTCGATGGTGGATTTACCGCACTGCAAATCTTGAGCCAAATCTTTTTGAGAAATACCTTTGGAATGAAGATGAAAAACTTGTGATCGAGCTTTTTCAGTGGCGCGTTGATAGCGACCGATGCCGGGAAATTGTTGATTGAAATAGCGCTGACAAGGTGGGCAATAGAATTTATAAGCCTTAACTCGTAAGAAGGTTTGGCGCAATCCAATCAATTCATGTCTCACCTTCCTAAGATAGCCATACTTCTTGCGAAGGCGTTTATTCCCACAATGCGGACACTGACTTTTTCGCCGATAGTTCACATCAATGATAATAGGATTAAAATCATGGATTTTTTTGATGGTAAAGCCAGGTAAATTTAGGATAAAATTACTCACGGGCATTTTCAAACCTCCTTTTTCTGAACAATCAAGGTGTTAGGTTATCCTAACTAGGTTAAAAATGCCCCCTTAAGTGGGGTAGAGCCAAAATTTCAGCCATTAAAAGGCTTGGATTCATGATATGAAAACTCCAAACTGGGGTTTAGTAGAGACGCTGTATCAAAACAATCTGGATTTATGGGATACGACCCAAATCAGCAAGCGGGAGGAAACCGTATGAGGTATTTACAATATTTTGGCTTAAAGCATGATCCGTTTGGCAAACAGAGCCGGGAAGGGTTGGAGTATCCGCAATATGATCAACTGGTTCCACATCTGCGGTGGTTATTAGAAACCAAAGGAGTAGGCATGATCACGGGCGAAGCAGGCATTGGTAAGACCAGTGGAGTTCGGGAATGGTGAAATCGTTGAATCCGCTGACCCATCGGGTCATTTATCAGGCGGATAACCACTTTAAAGCGTTTGATATCTACCTGCAATTAGCGGACAGTTTAGGGTTAGGAGTTTACTATCGTTATTCCAAACTCTGGCGAAGTTTAAAACAAGAGCTACTGCATTTATCGGAAGAAAAGAAGGTGACGCCGATATGGATTTTAGAGGAAGCCCACCAGTTACCGTTTAATTTCTTCACTGAATTACCGTCGTTCTTAAACTTCAGTTTCGATACCCGTGACGTGATGATTATTCTGCTGGTAGGATGTGGTTCCCTTCAGCATGTATTGCAACGGAGTGTATGTGCGCCGTTAGCGAGTCGAGTGCAGTTCCATTTTGAATGGAAAGCGCTAGAGGATTTTGAGTTGTTCCGTCAATTTGTCGACAAAGGTTTTAAACAGGTCGGATGTCATCAGTCAATACTGACCCAATCAGCAATAAAATTGCTACACGTGGCATCAAAAGGCCGGGCGCGTTATCTAGAGCCTGGGCGCATTCTAGTCCCAAGTGCGACAGTCATTTTTGGCAGTGTCAGAATTCAAGTGCGAATCGACCTTGAGGCAGTGTCAGAATTCAAGGTCGATTCGCACTTGAAATCTGATACTGCCTTTTAGAACTGTCGCACTTCTAAATAGAATTCGCCATTCCTCATGGGCTAAAGTAGGACCAAAATCTTTGTAATGGCTCTGTACAATCTGCATAGCCTCTTTTTTAACTTCCTCTGTTAGACGGTTATTGCTTGGCTTTCCGTGCCGTTTTGAAACTAAACCGCTGGCTCCTTCAGCCCGATATTTTTGACGTAAGCGATTGATTTGTTTATACCTTAGACCCAATTGCTGGGCTACCTCATTCTGAGTGATTTTCTTTGAATTTTACTCTTTCCCGAACCTCTAGCAAGCTCAAATTTTTGATGCTCATTGTCACCTGTCTCCCTTTCATTTCTTCCCCTTCTTGTCTTACAAAAAGGGATGCTTTAACTTTGTAGAAAAAGGAGATTATAACTTTGCAGCTATATGGTTTAAAAAACACTTGACTTAAAGACAGTAGCCTTCGCCGCGCATCGCGCTGATCACGTTTAAAGGCTCCAGAAAGTCCGCGGCAGCGCTATAACCGACCCACTCCCTGAACTCAATCCATTCACTCGCTTATTCTCTGCCATGCTTCAATGTTGCTGCAGCGTTTCTATTATTTTATTGACTTTCCCGCTGGCTGGGAGTTGATCAAATGAATCCCCCGTCAACGATCGACATTCACCGGAATGATCGATCGGTTTAAACCAGAATCCCCGATCGCCACATACCAGAATCACAGATCGGCTCGAAACCAGAATCCTTGATCGGTTGAAATCGGAATAGTCGATCGAATTAAACCGGAATCACTGATCGATTTGGCCGGAATACGCAGTTAGGTCAGGTGAATCAAAAAGCGTTACAACAAGCGGTTCTGGAAGCGGAAAAACAGGGCGAATTAATCCGTGGCGTGTATTCTGAGAACGGCACCCGTTGGACTACACGCGAAGCGCTGACACTGGAAAGAGAAATTATTCAACTCGCCCAGCAAGACCGTGGGGTCTTGCCGCCTAGAATGTCCCTTGAGGTGGTTAACGCCTATTTAGACAAAACCCCGGCCAGCGAAGAACACGTCAGGGTGTTACGGGAACTGGCGGTGCAAACCGACCGCATCGTGTTATTACAAGGTTTTGCCGGCACGGGTAAAACTACCTTACTGCAACATATCGAACAGTTACAGCACATCCAGGGCGCTTTGCAGGAAGGCCAGCAGGCCTTGCTGTGTTTAGCGCCGACCCATGCCGCCGTCAAAGAAATCCGAGGCCGTGGTTTAGCAGGCTATACTTTAGATCGGTTTTTATTGAATGTCGCCGCCGGCAAGATCACGCCGGAAGCCTATCGAGGTCGCTGCATCGTGGTGGATGAATCGTCCATGGTGTCCAATCAACGCCTGGGTGATTTTATCAAAGCCCTGATTCATCTGGATGCTTCGGGCATGTTGGTGGGCGATATCCATCAATACACGGCAGTCGATTCCGGCAAGCCGTTTGAAATTTTGCAGCGGGTCGGGTTATCGATGGTGCATTTGACCCACATCACCCGGCAAGAGGATGAAATCCTGAAAGCCGCTGTAAAGGCCGTCTATCAGAAAAATTTCTCCCAGGTCTTTAAGATTTTGGAAAATCGAATTATTGAAGTGGGCGGTTTTATTGATGATGAAAATAAGCGCCAGGATAACCGCGCCGAGCGCATGGCTTTGATTGCTGAAGATTACGTCAGCCGGGATACCATGAGGCGGGCGCAAACCCAGGTGATCACCTTCGGTAACGAGGATCGGGTTTTACAAAATGCACTGGTTCGGGAAGGGTTGATCCTGAAGGGTGAACTCACGGGCCCCCGCCTGGTCACTGACATTTTAGTGTCCCGGCGCTTAAGCGAAATTGAGCGCAGCCAGGTGGGATTTTACCACGTCGGGGATGTTCTCCGTTTTAATGTCAGTCATTCCGGCGGCATTCATAAAGGGGAATACTGGACAGTGGCGGGTATCACCCCCAAAGGGCAGCGCTTGCAACTGGAGCGCCCCGGCTCAGATCCAGTGCTGTGGAAGCCCCAACCCTATCAAAGCGGCAGGCGGGCTGGGGTGGAAGTCTATGAGATCGAACGCCGGGAGTTAATGGCCGGCGATTTAATCCGCTGGACGCGGACGGATGATACGCTAGGACTGCTCAGTCCGGAGTTGGCACGGGTAGAAGCGGTTATTTTGCCGTCAAAAGCCCAGAAACCCTCGCACCGGCTGGCGCAGCCGCTGGTGAAATCGGGAAGCTTCCCCCGCAAAAGCCGCCCATCGATCCGGCTAAAATCATTGTCCGTTCACTGCAATTAACCGACCAGGGGTTAACGCCGACGGGAAATTCCATTGAATTGATCAGCACCCACCCCCGACTACAACATTGGGATCATGCTTACGCCATTACCGGGTATGGTGCGCAGGGAAAAACCATCACCGAAGTATTGATCAACGCGGAAAGCTACCGCCCGCAACTCACCAGCCAGCGGTCATTGTTAGTGGTGCTGACGAGAGCCACCCATCAAGTGACCTTGTATACCGACAATAAAGAACGATTACTGCAAGCCGTCCAAAACAATCCGGGCCGTAAATCCAGCGCACTGGAAGCCGTTGGGGAACTTCCCCCGGCATCCGCTTCACGGTCATCTTCGGCGCTAAAGCATCCTGAAATTTCTCAAGACCGCCGTGGTTATGATCAAAGCGTTTCGAAGGCCTTTTATCCGGATGAAGGTTCGGTTCCGGGGATGGGGTCGGTAGAGAATCCGGATGCCTGGCGTTTATCAATCTCCCAGCTTAAAGGCCGTCCAGAAAATCAACATTCTTCTGAAAATAAACTTACGGTCAAATCTGAGTCCATCTCAACAAAACCCATATCATCCCCTCGGCTGGATGCTCAACGGATCAGCCAATCTTTAACGGATCAGGCGGAGCTCGTGGTGGAGCAATTATTGGGTGAATCGAAAACTAAGACCGGCGGTCAGTACCGGTATGGAAGTAAACAAGGCAGTTTGATTATCACGATGAGCGGCGACAAACGAGGGTTGTGGCATGACTTTCAAACCGGTGAAGGCGGCCATTTATTGGATTTAATTGCCTTTAAAAAAGACCTGGATAGGCGGCGGGATTTTCGGGTGGTGTTGCAGGAGGCCCTAAAAATTTTAGGCGCTTCTCCGGCGGATATCAGTGTTCAGGCCAGCGCTCCAGCTTCCCCGTCTAAACCCACCAAATTGCCGTTGGCGGCATCCCAACCACTCACCCCGGAGCAACAGCGCAGCCTCCACTATGCGCAGCGGTTGGCCAAAGAAAGCCGACCCATTGCAGGGACTTTGGCGGAGCGCTATTTAAGGGAGCATCGGGGCATTGATTTAGATAAGTTCCCGGACAGCGTGCGTTTTCATCCGGGCATTTACTCGCGCCGGAATGAAAGCGTGCATCCCGCGCTGCTGGTGGTGGCTAAAGATAGCGCGAATCAGGTGCAAGCGGTGCAGGCCATATTTCTGGATAAAGACACTGCTCAAAAAGCCGATGTGGAAGTGAAAAAACAAACCTGGGGCCGTCCTTCTCAGGGATCCGTCGCACTGCAAGCGCTGGGCAAAGCGCCGGGCATCCAGGGGGTCACCTATCTGGCCGAAGGCCCCGAAACCGCCCTGAGCGTCTATCAGGCGTTAGGGGGTGCGGATGTGCGGATCACCCTGGGCAAATCCAATTTTAAAGCCATCGATCCGGCCAAAACACATCAAAATATTGTCCTGTGTTGTGATAACGACGGCCAGAGCCCACAGAGTGATCGGCTGATTCGTTTTGCCGCCGAGCAGTTACAACACCAAGGCAAAACCGTCTGGATGGCTCAGCCCAAAATCGAAGGCGAGGATTATAATGACGTTCTCAAGGAGCAAGGCCAACAGGCCGTCAAAACTGAGTTAAACCAAGCGATCCCGTATGCGGATTATCGAGAGAGTATTTCATCGGGGCGTACTTTACAGAAAACACTGAGTCAGCAACGGGAGATCGTCCATCCAGAAAATTCCTTGGAAAAGCTACTCCGGGAAAGTGATATTTTGCCTGGGATTTATCAAGAAATACATTCCAACCCATCTCATCGTGAGGTTGCTATTTCTCTTAAAAAAAGTGATCCCGTTCCGAAAACGATTATCCCCAAACCCTTGGCAAAACTTGAAAAAGAACTGGATTTGGAGCTATAAGAAATGATTTAAGACGGACGCCCTCAGTATACCCTGATCGGTGTCATGGTTTATCAACGGTTTTTTTGACTTTTACCGCCAGATCATTAAAATAAACCCAGTCAGTGTTCCCATGATAACCGGTTTGCCGATGGAAAAGGCATTTTTAAATTAAAAAAACAGGAGTCAACCATGAGTCAAACTGCATTGTCTGTTGAGCAGGATAATCACACTGTGATCTCTCAGATCAACACCTCCCTCACCACTCATCCTTCAGAATCTACCTCACTTCGGGAGCATGTCCGGGCGGCAGCGAGAGAGTATTTTGTCCGATTGGACGGCGCAGCGCCGGCTAACCTCTATGAGTTATTTATGGCGGAAATTGAAGCACCGCTGTTAGAAATGGTACTGAAGTACGTGCAAAATAACCAAAGCCAGGCGGCTAAATATCTCAAGCTCAGTCGAGGGACTGTGCGTAAGAAAATGAAACAGTACGGTTTTTTAGGACCAAATGGCAAAAAAAAAATCATAAGTAGTTAAGTTAGGTAGTGAGGTTCAGCCGTTACTATTTTTTTAATAATGCCTTGATTTTACCGAGCTAATTTTCCGGCGAATTTTCTTCCTCTGCCCAATCAAAATGATGTTCTTGGTGGCTGATCTGTTTCAGCAAACCCTCTACGCGATTTTGGGATTTTTGTTGAGCGTCTTCTAACAGGGCATCGCGGTCTTTCAGACTGGCTTGAGTGAGGGTATCGACTAAATGCCGTACTAACAGGCGGGTTTCCTGTTGCCAGGCGAGTTGGGTTTTCCAGAGTAAGATTTGTTCATCAACGCTCAAGAAGGATGGTCGTTCAGGGTAATTTTTTTCCGCAGCGGCTTCCTCAACTGTAAAGCCAATACGGATTAGCATGCGCAGACATTCGGAGAGGATCAGTCCTTTTTGCTGAGCCAGCCGCTCGATTTTTTCTAAATCTTCCGGCGGAATACTGATAGTAATGCGTTTCATTTTGGCTTCCATTTTCAAAATGCCTGCTTTTTCTACCTTCTATTCACTGTGGCAGAAAATAAACAAAGTGATGCGAACATCATCACTATACCACAAAAAGCTCGAGAAAAAAGCGGGTTTTTTGAAAAATGAGGTGATGATCCGCAAAAAATAGCTGAATTATCATCACTTCATCATCACTTTAGCAAAAATAGGCTGTTTTTCGTGCATGATCGTACTGCAATGTAAGGGTTTGAATGATTGAAGTTTTCCGCACAAGCACCCCCGGTGCGACGGGTGTGATCCTTAAAATAAGAAGAGACGACGAAATCCGCATAAACTCTCATCCATTTCTTTATTAGATTTTTTTGAAAATTGATATTTTTCCATGAAATAAATTTAATATTTTTTATGGGATTTTTCAATATTTTTTTATTAAATAATTTGCGAAGAGATTTATTTTTTTCAAAAAAATGATATTTGTCAACTGAGCTGAGTCAGCTTAAAAATTAATAAGCAGGGTAGTTTAGTTTTCTAGGATTAGCTCAATTAACTGGTTTTTGCTAGGGAAATTCTAAAAATAAAAATTAATTTTTTTTTTGTTGATTCGAAAGGATAACAAAAATTCAGTCTGGATAATCTAAAGAGCTGATATCGGATTAATCATTTGGAAAAAGAAATTTTTCCCAGAAAAATATAAAAAATCTGCAAAGATTATTGTTTTCCTGATCTTTGTAAAAGCACTTGCAGTTCTTATATTTTTACAGTAGGGTCCCGATAGGTGGCGCGATTATTTTTTAATGATTTGTGCTAAAAAAATTAACATCATGGAGATTAATATTATGTCTTTGCTGACTGTACAACCCAAATCTAAAAAAGTGACGCTTTCTTTACGGCTGGATGAGGAATTATTAACAAAAGTGAAGTCTTATAATGAATGGGCTGGCATTGAACGGATTGACCACTTTTTCGAGCAGGCTGCCAGTTATGTTTTGAAAAAAGATAAAGATTTTCAGAAAAAATCCGGGCAATCCTCATCTCAATCAGCATAACATTCAAATAGCCAAAATTAGGTGTAGAAATGATTTATTATTGAGACGCCGCTTGATTTCCATTGTCAATGGGAGAGAAGTCAGGGCGCTAGAAAAAGGTTCAGGTTTCAATTGCTAAGGGGCGAGAAGTGCACCCAATGTTGACCCTGTTTTACTCTTGAATTGGGGTAGAATTGAGCATTAAAGTGCCAGTACAATTTCCCCTAATTTTACAAGCCCTTGAACTTCGCAAAAAATAAGTAAAGCTTATATTTTTCTTCAGAAGGATTTAATATTCATTTAAACATTTTTTGGTGTTGTTTAAGTGAACCTTAAGAATTTTCTACTTGCTTTTTTTACTATCACAAGTATCTTAAAGATTCTGTCCCATTTTTTAATTTTAAATTTAATCCGGTTCCATGACGGCAACCCCTATAGATTGTTAAGGAGAATATCATGCGTGTGACTTCATCTTCCTCATCTTCGATTTCCTCTGTTGCAACCACTTCGACCCCAACCCGTGAAAGTAAAGGCCCATCCACAGTAACCTTGCGGAGCGAACCGCTTTCCCCGGCTTCTTCCTTGGCTGATCGTAAACGGGCCCTCTTTGTGAAAGTATTACGAGAAGAATTTTTACGAGAACTGATGTATTTATGGGAAGTGGCTAATGGCCGTGCTCAGCCCCGAGACACTTTAACGCAGAAAGTTTTAGCGCCGGTACAAAAACTGGGATCACAAAGTTTTGTGCCGATTGTCGGTACGGTCTTGGCGTTGACCAGTCAAGTGGCGTCGTTTGCCGCCAGTCAACGGCGAGATCGGCAGATCGCCGTGGTGGCTAGCCTACAGCATAGCTTGGACCTGCCGCGTTTGCGGGTTCTCCTGGATGTGGTGGCGCGCGAGGCGCTACGCCGTTATGAGAGTTTTATCGTGGATCGCTTAAGTGATGATCTGGAAGCGGGTGTAGTACCGTTTGCCCAGGTCGGAGCGCGGCGCATGATTGAACGGCTGTTTCGGGAAGCCAAGCGCACTCAAAGTGGGGATGTAGAGATGCAATTGAATGAGTCCATTTTGTTGGCCGGTTTAATTGAAGGTCGCTCCGGCTCCTGGGTGGAGGGTTTTACCAATCATGCCTTGCCACTGAAAACCCACAAAAAGAATCTTCTGAAACGAACCCGCCCCGATACTGTCGATGCTGAAGATGTCTACGCCCGTGCAGGCCTGCGCCATATCGAAATTCGCGACGACCAACGCATTGATACTTTATATGTCCGTGAAAAACCCAAGCACAGTGAATTTGCCGATTGGAAGGAAGGGGCATCCAACCTGTTCGCGGGACGGATTCGTCCGTTGGGTGGATTTGGTTACGTACGGTTTCGCAGCGACAAAGAGCGTGCCCAAGACCCTGTTGCGGGTTTCGTGACCTTACCCTTAGCTGTCATCCGGGATCGGTATGATTTCAAGCCTCAAGAGCTCGGAAAATTAAGTCTTAATTTGCAAACTGAATTAAAAGTAGCCACGTGCAGTGTGATCACGGTTGACAAAACCACCGTGGCCAAATACCTTGCGTGGAGAAAAACCACCGCGGAGCAGGAAAAGAGCTTAGTTGATTATGTGCGTGACATTGTCCAAGATCCTCGCATTGCCCAAGTGGTTTGCGCGGAGAATCTCACGGGTCTGACGTTAGCGGGGGCTGACTTCAGTCACTGTGATTTCAGCGGTGCGATCTTGAGCGGCGATTTAACCGGAGTTAATTTCAGTCATGGTTATTTGGTGGGCGCCCAGTTTCAGGGAGTGACTAGCGCCCGCAATGTAAATTTGAATCATGCCCATGCGGAATATTGCCAGGCCGAGGGCGTGGATTTTGAAGGCAGTGATTTAACCCAAGCGAATTTTTCCTATGCCCAATTATCCCGCTGCCAATTCACCGGCTGTAAAATCATGGGAACAGTGTGGAGGGAAGCGGTGCTGACAGGCATAGGTTCGGATACGGAAGCGCGGCGCGAACAAAAAAAGCAAACCGAAGCCTTAGCTGGTGAAGTCAAAAGCCAGCAGGTACAACTCCAAACGTTAACTGATCGATTTCAGAAGTTACAAGAAGCTCAACAGACTCAACAAAAGTTGATCGAGCGGCTGCAGACGGATACGGAACAACGTTGGCAAACCCTGTTGCAACGCATGGAAACGGCTTTAGCGACTCCGGCTAAAACACTGGGCAGTGCATCCAAACTCGCCTGGTCCAAAATACAAAGTCAGTGGGCGGCATATGTCAAAGACGCTCAAACCCAAGGCATCGAGGCCCTGATGCCGATAAAAGGTTTCCTAAAATCCCAACTACAAGCAGCGACTACTGGGGATTTACAAAAAGCCTTGCAGGCTCTAAGCCGCACTTGGGAAGAGTCCTTAACCGCTTTTACGCAATCCGAGCAGACATTAGAAACGGTGTCGGCGCAAGTCCAGCAATTGTTATATCATCAAGAATCTCGTTTGCTTATAGAAGCGGATTGCCAACGCGAACTGCGAGACTTACATCAGCGTCTGGATCAAGCGACGGATGCCCAGATCATACAAGCGTTACAAGGTGAATTAGCCACCGTGCAGGCGGAACTGAGCCGCTTACGAACGGGAACAGACTGGCAGGCGGCTTTCAAAACATGCCAAGCGGAATGTCAAACGCAATTCAGCGTTCTGGAAGAAAAGCAGTCCAAAGAACTGGCGCGCTTAGAAGCCCAGCTGCGAATCGACTGTCAAAGTCGGTTTGACGAACAAAGCCAGCGATTAAGTGATCTCGAAAAAGATCTACATGATTTAAACGTCGCCTTGAGCGAGCGCCTTGAAAATTTAGAAAAACGGGTAGATGTGTTACAGGGTTGGGTCCTGCAGGCCACTGAAATCCTAGGGGCGCAACAGTCGGAAGTCAAAGACGCCAAGGGGGCGGTCAAAGAATTGAGAACAGCACTGGAAGGTCTACAAGCCGAACTTCATATTCAGCGGGAACAGCAGAGCAAACGAGACCAGGAAATCTTGGCTCTGCAACAACGCATTGCCGCAGCCCCCGATGCCGAAACGGTCAAGATACTCCAAGGGGAGATCAAAGCACTGAAATACACCTTAAGTGAAGTCTCTGCGGCTTCGGAAACCCCTCCGGATCTATTGTTAACCGCCTTAGACGGTTATCACAGTGAATTAAGCCGGCAGCGGGATTTAAAGCAGAAAATGATCTCTAAAACGCCGGCTTTAAAATCCAAATACCAACCTCAAGTGGTGCAATTAGAAGCCCAAGAGCAGCAACTGACTGCTCTGTCACACCAATTATCCGAGGATTGGGCCATGCATGTCGAGGCTCAAAAAAGTGCATTGGCAGGCTTACAAAGTCAGATGGATCAAGTCGCCGAAAATTGCAATCAACGCTTACTACAATTGGAAGCGGATGTGGCCCAGTTAAAAAGCTGGGCGGTAGACACCGGCAAACGCTTATCTGCCTTTGAGAGCGAAGAAAGCGACACCCGCCAACAACTGGCGAGGTTACAAGTGGGCCTGATTGATTGGGTGAAACAGCAAGAAGATTTACAGGCAGAAGTCCTGAGTTTGCGCCAAGCCTTAAAAGACTCTGCTGGCAAAGAGGAGAAATACGAGCAACCCATTGTCCAAGAGAGTGGCCATATTTTCATGTTGAATAAAATGCTGCCGAGTGAAAAAAGAAAAAATGATGTTATCTATTTGATAAAAGAAAATGGAAAATTTATAGCCTATTGGTATGAAAATAATCAAATGATTCCTCATGAGCTTAAGGAAAATGCAACCATTAAACTTGAAGCATATTTCCAGCCTGGAAAGCTCATTAAAAGAGGAGAGCAGGGTTTTGCTGAAATCACATCATTATGCGGCTATACCGCTCAACGTTTGCAGCAACTCAAAAGCAATTTGGCAAAAGAATCGGAGGTGAAGCAACAGATCGCTGCGGCTAAAGCCAGCTATCAAGAGCAGCGGGATAGCATACAAGCGGTGAAGGAAGAAGAGGGGGACCCAGATGGAGTCTTGGCGGAAACTTTGGTGGATGTGGATAAAAAGATGAAGGCTCTCGAAGAGATCGAGCAGCGCTTTACCAGTCTGCATCAGGCGATCTTAGATAAGCTGCAAGGCGATACACAACAACTGCAACACGATCTGGAAGTATTATCTGAACGGGTTGGCAAGCTGGAGAGCAGCGTGAAGGTTATTCAGAGCGACCTCGAGAAAGCTTGGGAACGAATCAACGAAAATGATCCTCGCCACACCCTGGGCAAACGCTTGCTGACTTTACGGAAAATCGTCCTGGAAGATAAAGAAATTAGTCAGGAGCTGGCTTATTATATTGCTCCCAATGGCAAACGGATGCGCGACAGCAGTGACGATAGCGCCACGCCGTTATTCGAATGGGTCACCACTCATTTTTTGAAAAAAGACGACATTCGGGTATTGTTATTAGAAGCGCCGGGGGGGGCGGGTAAGAGTACCTTTAACCGCTATCTGCTGCGGCAGTTGTGGTTAGATCCGGCATGGGAAAAGCTAAAGCCAGGTGGTCCGGCTCCTGCTGCGCTGGTGCCTATTTTTGCACCGTTAGGTTCCGAACAAGTCGATCCCAAGCATTTGTTTGACTACTTGCGCGACTTGCCGGAGTTAGTGGCGGATTTTACCGATACCGAGATCCAAATCCTCAAAGCGGAGTATCGCCTTTTATGGATCGCCGACGGTTATGACGAAATGCCTAATAAACCCTTCATCAATTTGTATGACAAAAACGGACTCCAACAGTATCAAGGCCGGGTCAAATTGCTGATCAGCCGACGTGATGAGCCCTCATTAACGCCGGACAATGAAAGGCTGTATTTTAAACCCAGCGGCGATACGCCTATGGCGTCGGCGTATGCGTATTTTTACGTGGCGCGGTTTAGCAATATCCAAATGGATAGTTATATTCAGAAATACTTGGATCAACAACCCGGTAACCCTTGGAAAGACGTGGCCACCTATCGCCGGCATTTGGCGCAAATCCAGAATGTGGAGCACCTCATCAACACGCCGTTTTTGCTGCGAATTGCCGTAGAAGTACTCCCAGGGATTGTCGCTGCGATCGAAAAAGAATATGCCAAAAATCCACAAAAATCCGGTCGACCATCGAAACTGGAAATGACCCAAAAACGATTGCTGGATGGGTTTATTGAAGGCTGGTTTATGCGTCAAGCGGATAAGTGCATAAAGAATGATAAAGATTTTTTAGAAGACCCGGGTGCGTTACTTGGGGATGAAGTGGTGGATGAATTGAAAAAACAACATGCCGAAGAGTGGGAAGTGCATTGCCTAAAGAAAGGCTATTGGTTCTTTTGCCAACAGTTTGCCAACCATCTGCAAGAAGATAAACTGACCAGCGCGATTTATCCCCCCTTACCGGAAAAGCGCCCACCCCGGTTCACCGATTTCACCGGCTTCGCCCACTTCACCCAGGTTACCAGGGACGACGGCGTCACCACCGCCACTACAGAGGTGCGCAGCAGCGTGGCTTCCTGGATGAAAGAACTGTTGAGCCCCGCCAATCCCTCGGGTTTTTCGGAGGAAGATATCTATCATCGCAATATGAAACGGTGCCGCAACGGCAGTCCTTTGCGGACCACCACCCACGGTCAAGGGCGAGGACCTGCGGTGTCGATAGAATATAGCTTTATCCATGCGTTATTGATTAATTTCTTTGAAGCCAGCATCGGTAATCGAGAACAAAAACAAGAAACGCAAACCATCAGTCCCATTCCGGCTGTATCCACCCCAAAAGCTTCTCTTCCTCCGGTGCCGCCACCGCGCTCAGCACCCTCACCTTCAACCGGAGCGCTGGGATTGCCTTCGCGCCCGCAACCTCCTCCCTCCCCGTTGTCTAGCAATCTATCGCAGACGTTAGTGGGCAGCACGTCTCCGGCTTCAGGACGTGGTAAATCGTTGCCGCAGTTGCGGGGTGTCGCCAGCCTCAGTTTTAACCCATTACAGAAAAAATGATGAGTTTTGCGAATGTTTTTGATAGGCTGTTTCTAAAAAGAGGGCAGAATAGAATCTGCTCATAGCAAAATTAAGGAGAATTTTTATGAGACCTTTTATTAAAAAAACCACAACGACTGAATCTACTTTGATGACGTCCTTATCACGTACTTTCACTAAAGAAGAAAAATACCCAGTTTCTGAAACTACTCAACCCAGAGGTTACCCGGTTAAAAGCGGGCAGAAATTCACTGCCGCTCGCAAACTACAAGCGCTGCGTCAGTATGTGTTGGGAGATCAAGAGGTCAGTGCAGAATTGGCCTATTATGTGCCCTCCAATGGTCAGTCGTCTGCACTCAGCACCCAGTCTGAGCCGTTGCAGCCGTGGATTGAAAAAGAGTTTTTGCACAGTGATGCGCGGGTGCTGCTGCTCAAAGCTCCGGGTGGGGCAGGTAAGAGCACGTTTAATCGCCATTTGCTGCGGCAGTTATGGCAAGATCCTGCTTGGGCGGAGTGGAAACCCGGTGAGGTTCCTCCTAAGGCTTCTATGCCGGTATTTATTCCACTGGGTTCCAGTCAAGTCAATCCTAAGCGCTTATTGGCGTTTTTAAGTGATTTACCTGAGCCATTAGAATCATTTACTGATGAAGAAATCAATGTGCTCAAAGAAGATTATCATTTGCTCCTCATTGCGGATGGTTATGATGAAATCCCAGGTGGCAGCAAACTCAATCTCTATGATGTCAATGGACTGGATCGTTATGCCGGTCGAGTCAAACTATTAATCAGTAGCCGGGATTTTATAGGTCGTGACAGTGTGGAAAGCTACCAACTCGTACCGCATCACAAAGATACCGGGAGAGCGGAATATCGTTATTACCGCGAGCGTTTTGTATCGCCGTTTACCGAGTCGCAAATTGCGGATTACTTAAAACGCTATTTGGTTAAAAATAAAGAGCGCACGGACATCTCCCTATGGCCAGATGTTGCTACCTATCAAAAACATTTTAAAGCGCTGCCGGAATTACAGCCGTTAATCACTGCACCATTTTTATTGTGGATTGCGGCCGAAGCGTTGCCGACGATTGTGCAAGGAGTGGAACTAGAACTAAAAGAGACTCAAGAAAAAGAGCCGGAAATCAAAACCAAAGGCTTATCACGGCCAGAACATGACCTTAAAATCGAGGTCAGAGACGAACCGAAAGTACGCCGTAAAGAAATCACTCGCCTGAGGCTCTATTCTCAGTTTATGGAACAATGGTTCTATCGTCAAGCCGAAAAAGCAATAGCAGCAAAAGAACTACTAGAAGACCCTGAAGCCTTATTAGGTGAAGCAGGCATAATCGCTGTGCAAACTACCACCGGCGTCAGTGGAGATTTATTAGCGGCAGAATATTTAAAGCAAGCTTATCGACAATTCTGTCAACTGTTCGCCAATCATTTGCAAGCATCCCATCGAACCAGTGTACAATATCCGGCAGAAAGCAAACGTCGCGGTCGCTTAATGGGCGACCTCAAAGAAGGTGAATCCCGTTCTGAGACTTCAGAACCAACTGACTTATCTTGGGCGGCGGAACTATTCGGCACAACCAGCACCGATTGGCGGAGAGTCCACAAAGGCTGCCCCTTACGCCAAACCGCTGCGTGCGAACATCAATTTTTCCATGCTTCCCTGATTGATTATTTTGTAGCGACCATTTCTGTAGAGCGACCTGCTATTTCCTTAACAACAACTACCCCGCAAAAAAACACATCAACTATTGCAGTGACGCCTCAAAGATCACAGCCTGTGATAAGTCCAAGCAATCAGCCAATCACTATGTTAAAGTCACCATCTACTGCAGCGCTAACCTCTATCCCCACTCCAACACCTAAACCACAAAGGAGAGGCCGCTTAGCTGAACCACATGACCCAGCGGCTCAACGTTTATTGGACTCAAAAACCATTCCATTCCTAGTGGATAAATTAAAAGAAGAGCCTTTAAAAAACCGATATTATTACGACTTAATTGAGCGATCCAAGACAAATGAATCCATTGCAATTGCTGCTGCGAATGCCATTACTATACTGAATGCTGCAGGCGAGAATTTTTCAAGGAGAGACTTTGAGGGTATTCGTATTCCTGGCGCCAATTTAAGTGGGGCCTTGTTAGATCATACTAACTTAAAAGGTGCTGACCTTACTGGTGTTTCATTACAGAGGGCGTGGATGGTTGGATCAAAATTGAGTAATGCAAAATTAGAAGGGTTACGTATTGGTGAGCACCCTTATATTGAAATAGAGGACAATGGTAGGAAAGAAGAAATATGGTGTTGCCGTTTATCCCCTGATGATCGACTACTGGCAATTGTTGCATCTGGACCCTTTATTTATCTATTTGATGTGCAATCCCATAATTTGATTAAAAAATTTAAAACATGTCAACGGGGTAGCCATTCACTGGCTTGGGACCCTTCAGGTAAGCGTCTAGCTTCAGGAGATAATGACTGTTCTGTTCGAATTTGGGATTTAGACGGCAAAGAATTGCTACGTCTAGAAGGACATACCGGAGTAGTGAGTTCAGTAGCTTGGGATAAAAATGGTAGATATTTAGCATCAGGAAGTCACGATACTAAGATACGGATATGGAATATAGAAACAGGCCGAACATTTAAGTGCTTAGAAGGCCATAAGAAGGCGATAACTTCGATCGCATGGGATTCTCAAGGCGAGCAGGTTGCGTCAGTCAGTTTAGATGAAGCGGTGCGGATATGGGAAGTAGGTTCAGGCAAGGAACTATTTTTATATCAGCATTATGCTCCTCTCACTCAAATAGCATGGAGTAATCGTGATAAACGTTTAGCTTTTTCTAGTACTTTTGACCACAAAATATATATTTGGGATCCTTGGGCTAAAGAGGGCAATGAACCACTTTCTTTGGTAGGTCATCAGGATATTGTCTTGTCAATCGCTTGGCATCCTAGTGATGAATATATAGTATCTGGTGGGGGGTGCGCTAGAAGCGAATTGAGCCAATATGGTGATTATTCAGTGCGAATATGGGATGTTGCTACTAAAAAACTATTACAGAGTTTGCGTGGACATACTGGTAATGTATGTTCAGTGGGTTGGGATCAGCGTGGAGAGAACTTGGTTTCTGGAAGTATGGATGGCAGAGTGCGGATCTGGACAGTGAAGCAGGAGCCTGAATTGAGACAATACCATGGATATCCTGAAGCTGTAGGTTCAGTTTCCTGGGATGCACAGGGGAAATGTTTAGTATCGGCTGGTGCAAGTTATACTGTGCGAATATGGGAAGCTGATTCCGGCCGAGAAATAGATCAATTTACTCGGCGGACTAGTTCAGTGTTGATGGTAGCATGGAGTAGAACTGGCGAACACTTAGCAATAGGGAATCTTTTATCTTCGGGTATTCATATATGGAATCTCCGTGGAGGGAGAGCGATTTTTTTGGGTGATGAAAAGTCTGGGGATGAAGAAAGGAGCAGTTCCTGCTCGCTAGCTTGGAATCCCACTACAAATGATTACCTCGCTTCAGGCAACAGAACCGGGGAAGTCAAAGTTTGGGATATGACAACACGCAAAGTTGTTGTATGTTTTAGTGGGCACAAAGGTTCAATCACATCGGTGGCGTGGGATGCTAGTGGTCAACATTTAGCTTCTAGCGGAGAGGACGGTACCATTAGAATTTGGAATATGAAAACTGGTAAGGAAAAGCAGTGTTTAAAAAATCCAGGTAAAGTTGTCAATGCATTATCATGGGATGAGACAGGTGAGCGTATAGTTTCAGGCGATAAGAGTGGAATGGTGAGGGTATGGATGCTTGCGACGGGAAAAACAATGTGGAACTTTGATGACCATATAGACCATGATGATCGCGAAAAGGAGAATGCAGTAATAGTCGAGTGGGATCGAAGTGGAAAATATATAATTTCTGGTGATGCAAGGGGTTTTGTTAGAGTGAGATCGATTGGAAAGCCTAGTGATCAAAGCTCGAGTGGATTATATTATATTCATTTAGGGGATACTATTAAAAGTTTGTCATGTCATCGAACCCAAGAAGGTATATTGTTAGCAATAGCTTTTGGATCTGACATTGCATGCTACTTCTTGAGTGGCAAAGAATTAACTCCTACGTTACGTTGGATTGTTGGGTCTCGTGCTACTTTGCGTGCATCGAGGATTGAATTAACTGATGATACCAGTTTAGATTCAATGACTAAGGCTTTTTTTTCTCAACAAAAAATATTGGGATTACCACCCAATCAAGAAAAGGATTTGGTATTAACAGAAGAGTATGCTCGTTCGTTATTTGAAGACTCTTCCGATGAAGAGGAAGAGGGGGAACCTCAAATAGCCATCATAGGACCTAATAACGCCATAGAAATATTCTCTTTGGAAGAATATAAGCAAGAGCAAGCTAGACAAAAAGAGGTCAAAAGTGGATATCATGATAAATTGGTTGTCCCTTCTAAAAGTACAAGTAAAATTCCTACAGGAGAGCAATCTAACTCGTCCTTGCCTACTGCTCCGATCGCATCGAGATTACTTACACGTACACCTCAACCCCCACCGAGACCACAACTTCCACCCGCATCAGCTCCAAAACGTACTCCTGTGTCTGTTATCCCCACTACTGTTACTACTACACAAACTAAGTCTATTCCAGTCCCAAAACCACCCTCCACATTATCACCATCTACTTCTCAATCTGCGCCTACCCAAAAGTCCTCCTCTATTGATAGTACTACAGGAGTCCATCCTCACAGGTTGCCAGTAGTGGCTGCTTCAGAAACAAAAACAGCAAGTACTGTAGTAACTTCCTTACCAATCTTTGCTTCACTAGCAACACCAGAAATTAAAGTGCCGGCGACGGGAACGAAGAAGACCAGTACTTCCTTGTTGACAAGCCCTGGTGGACCGGCCCTTCTCTCGCCGCCCAAGAAATTACTGTCTGGCACAACAACTTCGAAACCCATGGCTCTCGTTTCGCCTGAAGATTTAAAAAAATCAGCCCTGTTTATGCAATCCCGATCTCAGCCTAAACCGCCCATTACACCAAAACCTGTTTCCACAGCGAAACCTCCGTCTGTGCTTACACCTTCATCTATATCTGCTTCAGTCGAATCCTCTTTGGTCGCTCAAAGTAGTTTGCAGGGATCAAGAATTGCTAGGTTGAAGGGCCAATTACAGCTGTCCACAGAGCAGGCTGATTTTAATCTGTCAAGCACTCGAAGCACTTTGGGAAATTCATCATCAGGAACAAAATAAATTAAATAATGAGACACCAATGAAATTAAGATAATAAATGGGTGTTGAGGTTTACTGGAGGGCGTTACAAGTTTTGGTGCAAGTGGCAGCTTAAAATGGATTATCAATAAGAAAGGATTTATTTATGCGTGATTTATTACCGGAAAAAAACTCAGAGAGTTTATCAACGTTAGTGGCACCATCATCTCAAGCTCCCACCAAAGAAGAAAAATACCCGCTACCTAAAACCGCTCAGCTTGCTGGTTACCCAGTGAAAAGCGGTGTGAAGTTTACCGCCGCCCGCAAGCTGCAAGCGTTGCGCCAGCATGTATTAGAAGACCCAGAGATCAGTGCCGAATTGGCGTATTATGTGCCGCCTAACGGTCAGTCGTCTGCACTCAGCACTCAGTCTGAGCCGTTGCAGCCGTGGATTGAGAAAGAGTTTTTGCACAGCGATGCGCGGGTGTTGCTGCTCAAAGCACCGGGTGGAGCAGGGAAGAGTACTTTTAATCGGCATTTGCTGCGGCAGTTGTGGCAGGATTCGGATTGGGCTGAATGGAAACCCAGTGAAGTTCCACCTACTGCTTCTGTACCGATATTTATTCCGTTAGGTTCCAGCCAAGTCAATCCCAAGCGCTTGTTAGTATTCTTGAGTAATTTACCCGAACCACTGGAATCGTTTACGGATGAAGAAATCAATGTGCTGAAAGAAGATTACAATATGCTGTTGATTGCCGATGGCTATGATGAAATCCCGGGTGGCGGCAAACTGAATCTCTACGATGTGAATGGCTTAGATCGTTATGCGGGTCGAGTCAAACTGTTAATCAGCAGCCGGGATTTTATAGGCCGTGAGAATGTGGAAAGCTATCAACTCGTGCCGCATCACAAAGACACGGGGAGAGCGGAATATCGTTATTATCGCGAACGTTTTGTATCGCCGTTTACCGAGTTGCAAATTGCGGATTACTTAGAACGCTATTTGTCTAAAAATAAAGATCGCACAGACATCACCCTGTGGTCAGATGTCGTCACGTATCAAAAACATTTTAAAGCGCTGCCGGAATTGCAACCGCTGATCACGGCTCCATTTTTATTATGGATTGCGGCGGAAGCCTTGCCGACGATTGTGCAAGGGGTGGAGTTAGAACTAAAAGAAACTCAAGAAAAAGAGCCAAGACGTGAAGAAAAATCCAGAAAAAAAGAGCCAGACATTGAAACTAAAAGTTCAACACAACGTGAGCGCAAGATGGAGGTCAAAAAGGAATTAAAAGACAGTAAAGCTTCTCCCATTTCACTGAAAAAAACGCGAAAAGAAATTACCTGCTTGAGGCTGTATGCGCAGTTTATGGAACAATGGTTCCATCGCCAAGCTGAAAAAGCGGTATCAGCAAAAGAGTTATTAGAAGACCCTGAAGCCTTGCTAGGTGCAGCAGGGATGATTGCTGTGCAAACTACCACTGGTGTCAGTGGAGATTTATTAGCGGCAGAATACTTAAAACAAGCCTACCGACAATTTTGCCAATTGTTCGCCAATTATTTACAAGCGTCGAATCGAATCAGCGTGCAGTACCCGGCGGAAAGCAAACGCCGTGGTCGTTTAGTTGGTGAACAAAAAGAAGGCGAAACCCATGCTGAAACTTCAGAATCGACTGATTCTGATTTATCCTGGTCGGCAGAACTGTTTGGTACATCCAGTAAAGATTGGCAACACGTCCGCAAAGGTTGCCCGTTACGCCAAAGTGCAGCACACGAGCATCAATTTCTGCACGCGTCATTAATCGATTATTTTGTAGCAACGATTTCAGTGGAACAAAGAACGGTTTTCTCTGAGGAAAAACCTGTAGAAAAAGAGGAGAAAGATAAATCGCTGGTAACAACTCCGTCTTCGTTACAAAAATCAGAACCGAAAATCAGTCGACCCATTAAATCCACAATGACCCTAAAATCCGAGACAGCACTCATTCCCACCACTGCAGAACCTATCAAAAGTAAAAATCGCAAACCCCGTTTAGCCCCTCCGCCAGACCCAGCCAGCCAACGGCTACTGGATCAAAAAACGATTGGATTTCGGGTAGATGAATTAAAAGAACAGCCGGGAAAAAGTCAGCATTACTTAGATTTAATCGAACGATCTAAGATTGATCATACAGAGAGCGCCGCTTTTGCCGCCTCTAATGCTGCTACAGTACTGAATTGCGGTAATGTTTCTTTTTCGTATCGATCCTGGGCAGGTGTGAAATTGCCAGGTGCTGATTTATCCTACAGCGTACTGGCTAACAGTGATTTGCGTCATGCTAATTTGCGCGGCGCCTGCTTAAGCCATACGATTGTAAACGGACTCAATTTGCAAGGGGCGGATTTACAGGACGTGGAATGGGGGGAACAGCCTAAACTGGAATTGAAACAAGATGTTATAGCCATTGCTCACCACCCTGCCAAACCTTGGTTAGCGCTGGTTCATGGCGAGCGTATCATGGGAAGCAGCACGCTTGAAATCCGTTATCGCGATAGCAGAAAACTAATAGGCAAACCTATTCTCAGTGAAACGGCTACCAGTAATGCGACGTTTAGCCATAATGGTCGACTGCTTGCTTATGGAAGCAAAGATAACAAAGTATATTTATGGAAAGTAGATACCCAGGAAGCATTAGGTAACCCATTGATCGGACATACCAGCTATATTACGAGTGTGGCTTTTAGTCCTGATGACAAATATTTGGCTTCGGCAAGTAATGATAGAATCGTGTGGTTATGGAGTGTCGCCACTCAAACTGTTCTAGGTAAGTTGTCTGGAATTGCGGACTCGCGTAGTGTGGCATTCAGCCCCGATGGTCGATATTTAGCTTCGGGAGGCAAAACTGTGCAGTTTTGGGATATATTGACCAGGACTCCTCTAGGTGATCCACCAAGCGGACAAATACAATGGATTCAAAGTCTAGCGTTCAGTCCAGACGGTCAGTATCTTGCAGCAGGATGTCGAAGTGGTGAGTTATGGTTGTGGAACGTTGCGACTCGAAAAGTTTCATGTCAACCACTGTCTGATCATATAAGCTCGATAAATAGTGTGGTATTTAGTCCGGACAGTCGACTGCTTGTTTCAGCAAGTGATGATAGGACTGTCCGATTGTGGGATGTTGTTACTCAAACTATGGTAAGTGAACCATTAGTTGGGCATACAGGTCCTGTTAAAAGTATAGCGTTTAGCCCGGATGGTCAGTTGCTTATTTCAGGTGGTGATAAAACGACGCGATTGTGGAAGATAGGGAATCGACAAAAAATAAGCAAGAAGCTGACCGGACATATGAGTGGTATCCAGAAGTTGGTATTTAGTCCTAATGGGAAAATACTCGCTTCAGGCGGTAGTGACTGCACTATATGGTTATGGGATGTTGCTAGCCAGCGGGTGCTATGTGAGCCACTGCTCGGTCATACAGCTAGTGTTAGGAGTATAGTGTTTAGCCCAGATGGTGGATTAATGGCTTCAGGTGGTAGAGATGGAAGAATACTGTTGTGGGATGTAGAGACCAAAACTGTCTTAAAGCAAATGACTGGTCACGAAGTAGTGGGGGACTTCGGGGTAGAAAGTTTAGTATTTGATCCTAGTGGCCAGATTTTAGCTTCGGCTGGGGGTGATGATGCGACTGCACGATTATGGGATATTACAATTACAACTGATACCCTGTTAGGCGTGCTAAAGGGAAAGATAGGTAGTGTATGGAGTGTTGCATTTAGTCCCGATGGAAAAATTTTAGCCATTGCCGGAGGCAGTAATGTTTTCGTAGAACTATGGGATGTCGCCACGCGGACACCATTGAATAAATCACTGAGTGAGAAACCAAATGATGCACGCCCAACCTATCTGACTAATAAAAAACATGAATATACCTATTATAACAATCAAGGTGGAATTTATGTGACCGAGTTGGCTTTTAGCCGTGATAGTTGTTTATATCTAGGCCAGCATAATTTGCGCTCAGCCAGTCGATGGAACTTTAACACTCGCACAATTGCACAAGAATTACCTGAAAGTGAACTGAAGAGTGAAAGTGGATTCGATAGTCAAGATGATGGCTGGAATAAAATGGTGTTTGATACTACAGGTCAATATATAGCATGTACCAACGATAGAGGTGTGCACCTATGGGACATAACTAAACGTCGCTACATTCAGATCATACATGGCCAAACTAAAGTAAATAGCATGGCTTTTTCTCCACATGTGATACACCCTCAGCAGAAGCCGGGTGAATATCTGTTGGCATTAGGGGATGACGCTGGAGTAGTCAGCTTTTGGACAATATCACACAGCAGTGTGAATGCACGGTTTTTAGATATGCCAGTACAGCCCATGATGGTGTTAGGCGCTATAGGTACACAACTTAAAAGCTGCCATTTGAATCAGCAAAGTCAAGGTTTACTAGAACAAGCAGGTGCTGAAGTAAACGAAGTGAATTTAATAAAAGACGATGTACCTGAAGTATTGCTACCTCCGTCACAATCCACTGCAAACACTGTTAATACGGCTTCAACCACGACAGCAAGCATATTGATTCATGAGCAATCATCGGCGTCTGAAGCCAAAGAAAGGAAATTCAAAGAATCTCCGCCCCCGCTCAAAAAAACGCAGTCTGATTCTATCTCAATCACTTCAACAAGCATGATGTATTCCACAAGCATCCCAAAACCCGAACTTGTCCCTTTAACGAATCAGCCTAGCTTAACAACGCCCTTGCTATCGGTCACTACCGGATTGACCACTTCTGGTGGTCCCGGATTGCTGGCCCCGAGACGAACTACTACCTCAATCAGTCCGGTCGTCAATCTGTCATCGCCACCCAATGACAATGGCAACTGTCTATCCAATTGTGGGAGGTGTTACTGAGTGGACACTATCTGTTGGCAAATAGCCCATTGTGACTGATCGCGGGGTCTAAGGGCCAACTCACAACAACAATTAAGGAGAATTTTTATGCGACCTGTTACGGAAAAAACCACAACGACTGAATCTACTTCGGTGACATCTTCATCAGGTATTTCTACCAAAGAAGAAAAATACCCACTGCGCGAAACTAAAATCATCCAACCGACAGGTTATCCCGCCAGCAGTGGCGCAAAGCTCACTGCGGCTCACAAGTTGCAGGCGCTGCGTCAGCACGTATTGGAAGACCCAGAGATCAGCGCAGAATTGGCGTATTATGTCCCGCCAAATGGGCAGTCGTCGGCACTGAGCACTCAGTCTGAGGCGTTGCGGCCGTGGATTGAGAAAGAGTTTTTGCACAGCAATGCACGTGTGCTGCTGCTCAAAGCGCCGGGTGGGGCAGGCAAGAGCACGTTTAATCGTCATTTGCTGCGTCAATTATGGCAGGATCCAGCGTGGGCCGAATGGAAGCTGGGTGAAGTTCCACCTGCCGCTTCTGTACCGTTATTTATTCCATTGGGTTCCAGTCAGGTTAATCCCAAACGATTATTAGCATTTTTAAGTACTTTACCCGAACCGTTGGAATCGTTTACCGATGAAGAAATCAATGTGCTGAAAGAAGATTATCATATGCTGCTGATTGCCGATGGCTATGATGAAATTCCCAGCGGCGGCAAACTCAATCTCTACGATGTGAACGGTTTAGATCGTTATGCGGGTCGAGTTAAACTTTTAATCAGCAGCCGGGATTTTATAGGTCGTGAGAGTGTAGAAAGCTACCAACTAGTACCACATCACCAAGAGACGGGGAGGGCGGAATATCGTTATTACCGCGAACGCTTTGTATCGCCGTTTACCGAGTCGCAAATGGCGGCTTACTTAGAACGCTATTTAGCTAAAAATAAAGATCGCACCGACATCAGCCTGTGGACGGATGTGGCCACCTATCAAAAACATTTCAAAGCGCTGCCGGAATTACAGCCACTGATCACTGCTCCATTTTTATTATGGATTGCGGCGGAAGCCTTGCCGACGATAGTGCAAGGGGTGAAGTTAGAGCTAAAAGAGACAGAAGAAAAAGAGCCGAAGCGAGAAGAAAAATCCCGGATAAAAGAACCAGACATTGAAACCAAAAATTCAACACAAAGAGAGCGCAAGATTGAGGTCAAGGACGAGTTAAAAGACAGTAAAGCCACTCCCATTTCGCTGCAAAAAACGCGCAAGGAAATTACCCGCTTGAGGTTGTATGCCCAGTTTATGGAGCAATGGTTCCATCGACAAGCTGAAAAAGCGGTAGCAGCTAAAGAATTATTAGAAAATCCTGAAGCCTTATTAGGCGAAGCAGGGATGATTGCTGTGCAAACTGCCACTGGTGTCAGTGGGGATTTGCTAGCGGCAGAATATTTAAAACAAGCGTATCGCCAATTTTGCCAATTGTTTGCCGATCATTTACAAGCTTCGAATCGAATCAGCGTTCAATATCCGGCAGAAAGTAAACGCCGTGGTAGATTGGTTGTCGAACAAAAAGAAGGTGAAATCCATTCTGAAACTGTAGAGCCAGCTGATTTATCTTGGGCTACGGAATTATTTGGCACAACCAGCACTGATTGGCAACGAGTGCGAAAAGGCTGTCCATTACGCCAAAGCTTAGCCACCGAACATCAATTTTTGCATGCTTCATTAATTGATTATTTTGTGGCAACGATTTCAGTGGAACAAACGGTCACTGTCTCTGAAGAGAAAACTTCAGAAAAAGAGGAAAAAGATGAAGATAAAGAAAAATTGCTAACAACGATCTCTTTACTTCAATCAGAACTTATCATCACTCCAACCAGTGAATCTAGAGTCTCTCCACAGCCTGACACTGAAAGCACACCTCAACTTTCTACTACTGCAGAACCTACCACCCAAAGTAAAAGCCGAAAACCCCGTTTAGCTCCGCCACCTGATCCCGCTAGTCAACGATTACTAGATCAAAAAACAATTGGGTTCCGTGTGGATGAATTGAAAGAACAGCCGAAGAAAAAAGAACATTATGAGGATTTAATTGAGCGCTCTAAAACTGATGAAACCGTAGCCATTGGTTCTGCCAATGCCATTACTATTTTAAATGCGGCAGGTGAAAATTTATCGAGTCGTGATTTTAGAGACGTTCGTATTCCAGGCGCTGATCTCAGTGGAGCATTGCTGGATAGTACTAATTTTAGCAGTGCTGATTTATCTCAAGTATCGTTGCAAGGCACTTGGGCGTATGGCATCAATTTGCAAGGAGCTAAGGTACAAGGCTTAAATTTTGGCGGAGAGGCTGTAATCCAGATAGAAGATCCAGTCAGCTGTTGTAGTGTTTCCTTTAATGGAGAGCAGCTAGCGGTGGGAGTGGGTGAAAATATTTTATTATTTGAATTACTCACTCATCGCTTGTTACGTTGGTTAATGGGGCATACGGGCCAAGTAGAATCACTTGCTTGGGATCCAAGTGGTAAGTGGCTAGCCTCTGGAGGGCAAGACAATATTGTACGCGTGTGGGACCTTGATAATAAGTCTCAAGAACCATTGATTGGTCATAAAGGAGCTGTGTATGCAGTTGATTGGGACTCACAAGGTAAGTGGCTGGCATCTGGCAGTGCAGATAAAACTGTGCGAGTTTGGAACTTGGTTTCAAAACGAGAAGTATATCAGTTTATTGGACATATAGGGCCTGTGTATTCATTAAGTTGGAATCCACAAAACCAGTATCTCGCTTCAGCCAGTTGTCAAGAACCGAAACACGATTCGCCTATAGATGTGAACTATTCAGTTCTTGTAAAAGAAAGAGTATTTGGTGGCTTAGAAAGATTGGATGTGAGGCGTGGTATGCCTAACTCCCAGGTGAGTTACACCCTCAATACTACCGGAATAGCAGATATCATCATATGGGATATGGTTACGGGTAGGGGAACTTGTCAGATAAGAGATACAGACACTATTTACTCAGTAGCTTGGCATCCATTGGGAGCACAATTCGCTTATTCTAGCGGCGATAGAATACGAATATGGCATATGGTTGAGCAGCGGCAAGTACGTCAACTGCAGCATGCTGATGATAAACAAGTCCTCACAATTGCATGGGATAAACAAGGGCAGCGAATTGCAAGTGGCTCTCATGATGGAAACATATTAATATGGGATGTGGCGACAGGTAAGGAATTGCGTCAACTGAGAGGTCATACGAATAATTTAAGATCAGTTGCTTGGATGGGGGCGGAACAGCTTACCTCCACGAGCTATGATAACACAGTAAGAGTTTGGGATATCACTGTAAAGGAACTGCATGAATTTAACGGGCATGGTTTTGGTCGTGTGGACTCGTTAGCCTGGGATGCAAAAGGTGAACGGCTCGCTTCTGCTGGAAGCGATAAAACTGCTCGAATATGGGATGCAATGACAGGAAAAGAAATTGTTCAATTGCTTGCACAAGAAAACCGGGTTACTGCTGTTGCCTGGGATAGACAAGGGAAACGACTTGCCACCAGCGGTGGAAATATACACTTAGGAGGAGATAATACCGTATGTGTATGGGATATGGCTACTGGTGCAGAAGTTCAAAGGTTCAAGGGACATATAGATTTTGTAAATACTGTTGACTGGGACATAAAAGGAGAGCAGCTTGCTTCTGGGAGTGATGATAAGACAATAAGAATCTGGAATTTAACCCTTTGTAAGGAAACTAGTCTACTTCTCGGGCATACTAGTGCTGTTAATGCAGTTGTATGGGATGCACAAGGTAAACTTCTGGCTTCAGGCAGCTCCGATAATACGATACGCTTATGGGATGTGGCAATGGAGAAAGAAATTTACGTGTTTAGAGGGCATACTCATTATGTGAATGCAGTTGTTTGGGGTATGCAAGAAAATCAGCTTGCCTCCGGTAGTTGGGATAATAGTGTGCGACTTTGGGATATAAACACACGCAAAGAAGTTCGAAAATTCACAGGGCATTTGGATCACGTACTTGCGATTGCCTGGGAATGCGAAGGGAAGCGGTTAGCGTCAGGGAGTAAGGATAAAACTGTACGAGTTTGGGATACAACTAGTGGTCAGATGCTATCAATTTTTTATTTTCCCGATGTTATTTATGCCCTTGCATGGCAAGCAAACGCTTCAGGTTCAGCGTTGGCAATAGCATTTGGGAGCAGCATTGCATGCTATCAGTTTAATATAAAGGAAGTCTTGCCTCGCTTACAATGGATGTCGGCTAAGAAAATTCCTTTATGGTTGACTGGAGCCAAATTGACTGATGCTATCGGACTGGATTCCATGAGCACTGCTCTCTTGCAACAACAAGATGGTGTCATCGGTTTACCCAGGGAAACGATCACCATGAGTAAAGAAGAACAACATTTCTATTTGGGCGAAGAAAAACATCCGTATGATTATAGCTTTCTACTAGGTGTGTGCTATCGATATGGATATGGTCGACCAATTCAATATAAAAAAGCACTAGCTCTTTGTATGGAACCTGCTCGCCAAGGCCATGCGCGTGCGCAATTATATATAGGAATGGCTTACTATGGAGCAATGATAGAGGCAGCAGAATATCTTGCACGGGCTTTTATAGAAATAAAAAAACAAGCACAATCAAAACGAGATGCTTGGGCAGCTTATGTCATTGCTGACATATATAAATTTGGTAAAGGTATCGAGAAAGACCAGAAAGAAGCAGACTTTTGGTACCGAGTAGCAACTCCGCTACTAGTTAAAGCTGCTCAAAAGGGTGTGCTACAAGCCCAAACCTGGTTAGGTCTTACTTTTCTAGTTGGTGACAGTGTGGAAAGAGATTCAAAAATGGCTTTAAATTTTTTCTCTCAAGCAGCTAAACAGGGGTTTGCAGGAGCACAAGCCCAATTAGGTAATTGCAATAAATACGGTATTGGTGTTAAAACCAACATTAAAGAAGCCATACGATGGTTTCAACTAGCATCAGAGCAGGGCAGCCTTGAGTCAGGTGCCGAGTTGAAAGATTCTTTATCATCAATAGTGCCGTTATCAAAAAACCGGTATAAATTGATAACAAGGAACGTAGAAAAAATATCGCGGATATCTGTTCTTTTGAAGACTAATCAAGTCGATCCCCACCAGCGTTCACTCGCCTATTTAAGCTATTTACAAGAACCTTTGGAATCGTTTGCGGATGAGAAGGCATTTAATCGTGATGAAAGTAACTTGGATGAAGAAGAATCTTGTTGTCGATGTGCAATTTGTTAAGGCCGTTAACTTAAGACAAGGAGGAAGTTATGCATTATTCATCTTCAATGACTTCTACAACTTTAGTTTCCAAATTATCACAAGAGATTTATCTACCAAGAAAATTACTGGTTACTCTGCCAGTAGTGGAGTTCAATTCACTGATCAACAATCAGTGGGTCTTAATAAAATGAGGAGAAACGAAAAAACTATTCAAAAAATCCCTGCCAATGAAATGGACTCACCTCTTTAATCCGGCGTCATAATGCGCCAAAATGTTTTTTTAAACTTTTAAAGGAGGTAAGTCCATGACAAATATTACAATATTGGGTATTGATTTGGCAAAGAATGTTTTTGAGCTCTGCGGGTTAGGGACGGCTGGTGAGGTCGTATATACCCGTACGGTTAAGCACAAAGACTTCTTCCGGCTGGTCTGTCAGTTAGATGTGAAAGCAGTGGCGATGGAAGCTTGTGGGAGCGCTCAGTGCGTCAGGAAAAGGCATATTTATCTGGTGAGTGAAAGTCTCACATGGGAAGGGGGAGTCAGCCCCACCCAGTAGCGAGTCTTGCGTTGCAGGAGGTAACGAATGTGACGAAGCGTAGACAGCGAAATCATCGAGCCGAAATCGCGTGAACGTTATTTCAGCCCCGAAAGCACAGTGTTGTCGTTGGCCGATGCTCTTGGGCGAGCAGCAGGCAATAAGTCAATGGTAGGTAAGACTGGCGAAGGTGAATCCAAGATTGACTCAGCACCGGGGTCGTAGACGTTGGCGAGATGATAGAGATAAATAGAGCAACCTGAGAAGTCCTCAAAACTCTCCAGGAAGGAGTATCGAGAGTACAAGTGGAGCAACACTCCACGAGGCCGAAGAAATGGTTTTGAGGATGGCTGAATCGACCGTAGTAGCAGGGAATCGGCTAATCCCCGAGGAGCGAAGGGTCGGTGGATTTAACCGAGCGTAAAGGAGAAACCATGACCATACACAGCAAAGATGGGCAATCAGGGAAAACGAAACTGGAACGCATAAGCGAGCGATCAGCAAAGGACAAAGATATTGTGTTCAACAATGTAGGGCACATCATCGACTGGACGATGCTGAATAAAACCTACGCACTGCTGGATGGGAATAAAGCAGTGGGTATAGACGGCGTGACGAAAGAACAATACGGCAGGAATTTGGAGAAAAATCTAAAACAACTGCTGATACGAATTCGTCGCGGCACGTACAGGCCGAAACCGGCACGAGTGGTTGAAATACCCAAAGAAGACGGAAGCACCAGACCGCTGGCGATCAGTTGTTTGGAAGATAAATTGGTGCAGGGTGCAGTCAATGAAATATTGACCAGCATTTATGAGCCGATTTTCCTTCCGGTATCTTATGGATTTCGATCTGGAAAGAACTGCCATCAGGCACTGAAAGCGTTAAATAACTACACGTCCCGTTGTTATAATGGAGCAGTGGTTGAGATCGATCTCCGAAAGTGCTTCAACACGATTCCGCATCAGGGAATCCTGAGTTGCTTAAGGAAGAAAATCTCAGATAAACGCTTTCTGAAATTAGTGTGCCACTTGCTGAAAACTCCAGAAATTACGGAAGACAAGCGAGTGGTCACCAATGAACGAGGGTGCCCGCAGGGTTCGACGTGTTCGCCAACATTAGCGAACATCTATCTTCATGAAGTGATTGATGAATGGTTTGAAAAGATCAAACGAGAAAACTTTAGAGGGGGAGCAGAAATGGTGCGATACTGCGATGATATGGTATTTATCTTCCAAAATCTGGAAAATGCGAAACGCTTTTATGATGTGCTACCGAAGAGATTGGAGAAGTATGAATTATCTCTGAATGCAGAGAAATCACAACTGATCCGATCAGGACGGAAAGCAGCGGCGGAAGCGGCAACGCAGGGGAAGCGCCTGGCGACCTATCACTTTCTGGGATTTACATGCTATTGGGGAAAATCGCGAAAGGGGTTTTGGCGGCTGAAATTGACTAGTCGGCGAGACCGCTTCACGAAGAAACTCAAGGGCTTGAGAAAATATCTCTGGGAGAACTTAACCACGCCGAATACCTTAGGAGTACTCTTAACGGTAGTACGGGTGGTTAAAGGATGGATAAACTATCACGGAGTGTCTGATAATCAGAGACGAGTGAGCGCATTCATCCGGTTCAGCGAGCGCATATTGTTCGACTGGTTTAACCGCCGAGGTAGAAAGCATCCAATGAACTGGAGGACTTTCGGGCGTATACTTCAGAAGATACAATTTCCCCGCAGATGGAAGACGGTTTCGATGTTCGATGTTTTAAAAGCAAGCAGATAGAAAAAAAAAATTTCGCGGTTAAATCGGGAGCCGTATGCGGTAGTTCCGCACGTACGGTTCTGAGAGGGTCCTACCCAGGTGACTGGGTGGGTCTACTCACACCATTGGTATCGGGAATTTGCTGCCCTGGGGATGGAGGTCAAACTATTACATCCTCACTATGTTAAGCCTTTCGTCAAAACCCAGAAAAACGACCGTAACGATGCTTGCGCGATTGCCATAGCCGCTAGCCAAAGAACCATGACATTTGTGCCGCCAAAAACTTTGGCTCAGCAAGATATTCAAAGCTTACTGCGAATCCGAGAACGGCTTGTCAATAATCGAACTCAGTTAGTCAATGAAATGAGAGGACTGCTGCATGAATATGGAATTAGTTTTAAAACGGGAATAAACATTTTCAAAAAAGAATTGGTAAAACTATTAGAGGAAGGCGACGAGCGGCTGACAGAAATTATGCGTCGGGCTTTAAATCGATTATATACGGAATGGTTAAATATTGCCGAAGAAATTAAAGCTCATGAAGCAGAATTAACCGCACTCTTTAAGCAATCTGAAGATTGTCAGCGATTATATACTATTCCAGGCGTAGGACTAATCAGTGCATTAGCGGTGATTGCATTGGTGGGAGATATTAAGCATTTTCGCAATGGCCGTCATTTATCGGCTTACTTAGGCTTAGTGCCCCAGCAAAACTCCTCTGGAGGCCAGCAAAAATTGTTGGGAATTAGCAAGCGTGGCAACACCTACGTGAGAACATTATTGATCCACGGAGCGCGAGCTATTTTATCTTGCGTAGATAAGTGCGACGACGCACGGAGCCGATGGGTTAAAGCGCTAAGGGACCGCTGTGGCTTTAATAAAGCTTGTGTGGCGATAGCCAATAAGCAGGCGCGGATTATCTGGGCAGTATTAACCCGAGGAGAAAATTATAACCCTAACCATCAGCCTATGTGGGGGGTTGGGAATGCTCAGTAATATTAAGAAGGATAGTGCTGGTGTGGCTGACTTATACACATCTACACAGGCCTATCCGTTAATGAGGGTTCCTGGCCTGTGCATATGTGCATAAGTCAGCCACGAAAGTCCTGTGATTTTCCCAAGGCTTTTTGTGGAAGAGTTGAGTTAACCAATTTGAGAGGGTGCGACAACAGAGTGAATAGCAAGTGAAAGGCGGATGATAACCGATCAAATCGGCGTTCTTGTAAACTGAAAAATTCCGTGGCTCTATGAAGCCTACTTGCCGATCAGAACAAGAATGCGCGCATGTTCATCCAGGCACAGATCTTTTGACGATCTTGATGCCGAATATACGTATGCCATGATCTGTTATTTAAAGTCAAAAGCACTTGCAATCACAGGTGAGTCCATATACGGAATTTTGCCGGAATCAAGGGGTCATAAGGGGTCACGATTTAGGGATTTTATAGTAAAATATGCAAAATTATGAAGAGGGGGCACATTCTAAGTCAAGTGCGACCGAAGCTCTCTAAAAACAAGGCCTCCCGTGGGGTTAAAAATCCCAGGCATTTCCTAGGCGTACAGTTCATTTGATCAGCCAGGTTTTTTAAAGTCAAGGTTGAGAGAGCTTGTACCTTCAAACGGCGGGGCAAAAATCGCCGCAACCGCCCGTTCATATTTTCATTGCTGCCGCGTTGCCAGGGTGAATGGGGATCGCAATAATAAGCCGCACAAGCAGTATGCTGTTCAATCTGCTTAAAATGAGTGAATTCAACTCCCCGATCAAAAGTAAGAGTTTTCCACATGGCCCTTGGCAAGGGTTGAATGATTTTTCGAATAGTCGTCATGACGTCATCTGATTTTTTATTGCTATTTTTGGCCATCATCACAAACCGGGTTTTTCTTTCTACTAAAGTGGTTACATTCTCGTGGAAAGAAGTGTTAAAAAAGAGAGTGTCTCCTTCCCAATGTCCGAAGATTTGCCGGTTATTCACTTCCTCAGGACGGGTCTGAATCCGCTTGGCATCGAGGTATTTCGAGCGATGAATGCGCTGATAACGCCGGTGACGACGTGGTTTTTTATAGGGTAACAGGTAAAACAAGTTTTTATCTTCCTGAGCATAGATATATCGGTAAATGGTTTCGTGACAGGCATAGAAGGGCATTTTTTCGTGTCGTAACCGTCCTGCAATTTGTTCTGGACTCCAGCCTTTTTTAAGATGGGTAAACAGGTAAGTATGTAAGAGGGGGTCAGTAGTTATTTTGCAAACACTTTGACGCGTACGTTTTTGTGCCAGACGATTAGCGAGACCAGGGAGATAAATTTTATCGGTTGCATTCCTTTTGATCTCGCGGGCAATGGTCGAGCGATGCCTTCCCAGGCGCTGGGCAATTTGAGGCACGGTTAATTTCATATCAAGGAAGAGATAAATTTGTCTTCGCTCTTTCAAAGACAGATGCATATAATAATCCATGGTGCAGCAATCTCCTTTTCATTGGTTTATCAAGCCGTTAATTATAACCTTTGAGAGTCTGTTGCACTTCACGATAGAATTTGCCGGGCGTCCGAGTTAATAAAGTGTTTATAAAACAAATAGTTACCTCTGAATTCTTGTAAGCTGGTGCTGATCAAAACCCCCAACGGCATGGTTTGTAATCAGCCGGTCGTCCGTTCAATTCGGATCGCCAGCTTCAATAAAATCAATAGGTTACGATTGTTTTGGAAAATTGAAAAATTCTTGGTGCTATGCTGGTGCTAGGATTTCACTGTTAATTATATTGGGTCTTTCCCAATTTAGGGGACACATTTAATCTGTACATAATACTTTAACTCTGATTTGATAATTTTCAAAACTTCTGAAGCCATAAGCACGCCGCAGAATAAGTTTCATTTTTCGATACAAGCCTTCAGTGATCCCATTATCTCCGACAGGTACTTTAAAATAAATGCTGTTTTTTGAGATTGAATAAGGTAATATTAATCTAAAATTGATTTGATAATCAATAGATTATCATAGTTAATTCAGATTTCACATATATTATGGTTGATAACTAAATAGAACTTACCATTGAAATGTTTAATAAATTCATTTAACATGTCAAGGATAGAAATGGTTACTAAGAATTTATATGCTTATTATTTGTTTGCTACGAATGAAAAAAGCGAAGAATCTTCATTGCCAATGGATTTTCTCATCTATATTTATAATTTGCCATTTAAAGATAGATGGGATGCTGATTTTGGGGTGAATAGTTCTCCAGTTACCATATCTAAACCGTTGTGGATCGAGGGCTTTAAGGATAAATATTTTTATGGAAAGTTCGTAGAAGTTCGATATATCGAAAAGCTTGATTTAATTGATCTTAATGGAGATGAAGAATCAATTAAAATTCCACAGGATAAAGGAGAAAAAACAGAATTTTATTTTATATTTTGTCCTAAAAAACAAATTGCTTTAGTTGAGATGAAAGGAAGAGGGTGTGAGAATAAGATAAATAATTTTTTTAGCAGGCATTGGGAAAGATATAAAAAAAGCAACCCTGATAAACCAACATTATGGATTGAATCTAAAGCGATTACTATTGAAGATACGGCAAGAGATTACTTAAAAGATCGCTCTGTATCGAATATCCAATTAGCGATTGATTGCAGCAAGATAAGTGATACATCAGTCATGTTTCCTCTTATTAGACAATTGCTCGGTGATGAGGTTGAAAATACTACCCAACTTATTCTTAATGTTAGTGTTTCAACCCTTAAGCGAGGTGCTGGGCTTCCAACAATTACCATGACTCATGCGGTGGATATTATGGAGCAGCTTGAAGAACAGCACGCTTTAAAATCTGCTTCTTGCAAAGAGATGATAGAGCATAGAAGATCGGCTCGCTTGACTAAATTGGTAGATATTCACCTTAAGAAAGGTGTTATTATTGAAAGTGAAGAAAATATAAGTGAAATTTTTAAAGATGAATTAGATAATTTAATTGGTGAGCTTGATGAAGAGTAAATATATTTTAGAAATTTTCATATACTTAGTAGTAATTTTTTTAGTTTCCTGGTTTTTTTTGTGGTATTGTAAATATGTTCCTATACATCCTTCCTCTGAAGTGGCTTCTACTGCTATTGCCGCTATTACCGGTTATTCTTTTACAGCTCTATTTTTTCTTATGGCATTACCCCGAACTGGATTTATTAAAGAAATTGATAGTAATGGAAGTTTAATATTTTATGGTTCTATAATAGGATTCCCAGCTATTATTGGAACTTTGCAACTTATCCTTGCTTCAATTGGTTGGTTTCCAAATATTGCCTTATTTCTTTTTTTTATAGCCTCTTTTGGTTTTATAGTTTCTATAATGTTTATTTTTTTAATTATGGCAAAAAATAGAAATTCCAAAAAGAGTATCCATAGATCAGTTTAGGTATCGAAGATTTCCTGATTGACTCCAATTTCTTTTAGCAATGGCTGCTCTGCAAATTTTTATTCGTTAATCTCGCTATGTGGTGTCGAGTGTCCCATCTCAATGGCTGTATTGCGTTGAGAAGAAGATAATGCTGGCCAAATAATATGAACACGTTCTAAAGGCATGTCTTGAAAGTTGTCTTTATACCTTTTTTTCTTTAAGTTAATTTTAAAAAAAGTTGGATTATAATCAATTTTATGAGTTTGGAGTTGCCAAAAAACTACAAAAGCAAATTTAGGCGTCAAAGATTTTTCCCTCATATAGTAATCTAAAGCATGATGTAAAATCTTATTATTGGTAGAAGAGGCCAATTTTTCAAGCGATTTTATGCAGAATTCAATATGTTTTTTCTCTATGAGAAGTTTTAATTTTCTTTTTGCCTTCTGTTTAGATAAAAGTAAGCCATTTTCATAGACAGGAACATTAAATTTTAAGATACATTGTGAGCCAACCCATAATATATAGTTGGTGTACCTATTTTTTATTTGGAAATGATAACGTAATTCTTCCTGATTACATAATTGGCAGATTTCGTTTCGTTGTTCATAATCCAAAACTAATTCTGTAAAAAACCATTCGGTAAACACTTGTGGTAGTGAGTTACCCACCGATAAGGGAAGAACATTTTCACGTACTTTTTGAATATAGTAGTTCATATAGACCCTGTACTGTTTTTTATTTAATTAATAAAATTTTTATGTGAAGTCAGTCATGCGGTAATAAATTTGATGACTATTTTTGGCAATGATGTTTATCATGCTATGAGTTTAACATTTTTTTATATAATTTCATTATTGGTATTTTTTATAGAATACCCTAATCTAAGTGATGAATTGTACGTTTTTTAATAAAAATATCTAGATCAGAGCGCCGATATTTAACCAATCGTCCTATTTTGACGTAGGGTAAATTATATCGTTTAACACAAGCCCAGACTGCCAGGGTACGGGATGTAATTCCTAAGTATTCCGCGGCTTCCTGTCGAGTTAACAGTTCATGTTTTTTAAAAATTTTTGGAAAATAATTTTCTTGTTCTGATTTCATATTCATTTTTTCCCTTAAAAAATAGGTTAATTCTCGATAATCCGAGAGATATCGTTATTCATTATCTGAATAAAATAACATACTTCAACTTAAATAAAACCCAATAAGCTATAAAATAAGCATAATTCGCGTACTATCCTGGTTCTCCATGATGATGACGGCATGGATATTTTTATTTCGTGAGTTTTATGGCTCACCTTTTATGTCGATTTTATGACATGGTTATTTCTCCTGATCATTAAATATTTCTGATAGTGGCTATCTTATTACAAAAATACAGTGAAATTTCACTGTATTTTTGGTTTAGCATAGCTTTATGAATTTTTACGGAATACAAAAACAAATCGCAGGAGCGTTTAATCGTGCTGGATTACACTATCAGTAAAGCGATTCGCTATTGCGGTTCTCAGAAAAAGCTCGCCAGGAAAATGGGTATTAATCCTGAGCGCGTGAGCTATTTATTGAATTCAGCGCGAAAAATCAGCCTGGAAGACGCTGTTTTAATAGAGCGAGCCACCGATGGCGTGGTATCGCGATATCAATTATTACCAGGACTCAGCCCGGCCTTAAAGCAGCAATTGGATGGGCAGCCCTTTGTGATGCGCAACCTACCCATCAGTGAGCGAGTGAAGCATGGCATAGCCTACGAAAAAGCCTTAAAAAGCGAGGATAGGAAAAATTTTGAGCAAAATAATCGTCAAAAACCTTCAATTTCGCGTCAAAATTTTGACGCGAAAAAGTATCGTTGTGATGTGATGGCGGCTGAATATGCCGTTTTAGGTAATCGTCAGTCTTACCGAGAAGCTAAACGGGTCGTTGAATCAGGCAGTTCTGCCTTAATTCAGGCGATGGATGAGGAGCGAATCGGTATTTCTACGGCGGCACGATTAACACGTTACTCCGTTGAAGAACAGCAACAGATTTTAAATTTAAGTCATCAAGAAATCATTCACTACGGAAAGGAAAAAAAGACGCTGATCAACCATAAAAAATTGGATTTTTCTAGTGAGCTAATGATCTTACTGATCATGATGCGCGGGTATTTAATTTTAAAACAACAACAAAAAGGAGAAAATGATGGGTCGAATTAGAACCGTTAAACCAGAACTGTTTAAGCATGAAGGATTGTTTGAAGCGGAAGAACGCTATCAACTGCCTTTGCGTCTGGTTTTTATCGGCTTGTTTACGTGTTGTGATCGCGAAGGCCGATTTCGTTGGCAGCCACGCCGGTTAAAACTGGATATTTTGCCTTACGATCAGATAGACATGCCTCTGGTACTGGATGCCCTGGCAGAATCTGGTTTTATTGTGGCTTATCAAGTCAAAGGAATTATTTACGGGTATATTCCTACTTGGTATAAACACCAATACATCAATAACAAAGAATCGAAAAGCCAGATTCCAGACATTAAACAGGGCATTATTTTGAACGCGCCCATTGGTCAGGCCGATTTAAATCAGGCTTTCAATGAAGCGGGTGAGTTAACTCCTCGTGAACCGAATGCGCAGTCAACGAGTGCTTCACCCGTCAACCTCGCGAATCACACCGCAGAATCACCCGATCACCTTGCGCCTTCTATTTCTAAAAAATGTTCTGATTCACCTAAAAAAACGATGATCGGTGAGGAAGTAGGCAATTTATCTTGGCCAGAAGAGCAGAGTTTACTGGATGAGGATAAAATTTCCGATACAGAATCTGCAACTCATTCTAAAAATAGGGAATTATTACCAACGCCTCTCGCGAATTCATCGCGTGAACTTCACGAGTCTCACGCCACTTTATTTGCCTTTAATCAGCACGAGGGGAAAGGGAAGGGAAAGGAATATGGAAAGGAATATGGAAAGGAATATGGAAAGGAACAGGAACGGGAAAAGGAAGGGTGTGGGAAGGAAAAACCCGAACACGCGAAATCATCGCCGGAATCGACGCTAAAAATTTTTTCTTATTGGCAACGGGTGATGAATCACTCGAAAGCGGTGTTGGACAAAAGCCGTCGAAAATCCATCCAAAGCGCCTTAGCGATGGGCTATGACGTGACGGCGTTATGTCAGGCCATTCAGGGCTGTTCCTGCACGCCGCATAACATGGGGCAAAATGATCGAGGTGAGCGTTATGACGGATTACATGTGATTTTTAAATCTGCCGATCAAATCGACCGCTTTATCCGCAATGCCAAAAATCCACCCCGTCCTCTGGGAAAATCGGAGCAGCGGTTGCAAAGCAATATTGACGCTGCCGAAAGATGGCTAAAACAAAGTAATTCCACTGGGGAGGCCCATCATGGAAACAACGGATAAAAAACGGTTTGTGGAATTGATTACCGGCCTGGCGCAGACCTTTATCACAGACATCTCCCTGACGGATATTGAAAATTATTGGCTTTTTCTACGCAACTATTCGCTGGCTGATTTTGAAAAGGCCGTGGTGAATTATTGCAGGAGTCCTGAAGGTCATCGCTTTATGCCCAAGCCTGGCGAACTGATTGCGGCGTTAGAAGGGAATGCATTACAGCAGGCACAACAGGCGTGGACAAAAGTGATGAACGCCATCCGGCGTATCGGTGGCGATAAGACTTTGGTTTTCGATGATGCGCTGATTCACGCCGTGATTGACGATATGGGAGGATGGGTACGGCTCTGTGAAATGCAGATCAAAGACGAACCCTTTAAGCAGCGGGAATTTGAAGGCCGTTATGTCAATTACCGGCGCAATCCACCCACCCGATATCCCCGGCAGTTGACGGGTCGAATGGGGGCTGGGAATTTGGTCAGGGGTTACTCTGGCGATGATTGGCTACGTATTGTGGGTGATGAAAAAAAAGCATTGGTCGTGTATAAAAGCGGGCAGGAAACCGCAACACTCTCGTCCTATAAAACGCTACGGATATCGCAGTTAAAAGTCCTGGAACCATCAAAAACCATGGAAGACGACTCATGACCCCTAAAATAAAAATCGTATTGATTGAAGCCAATCGTATTTTTCGCCTGGGCCTGAGAAAACTACTCACCGATGACACCATTGACATTGTGGGCGAAGCAGCCAATGCTACTGCTGGTATGGATTTCATTCGTAAGCAACAGCCGGATGTGGTGTTGTTGGCGACCGATTTGCCGGATGCGACCGAAGTCAGCCTGTGTGACTGGATTCATCGCCATTTTCCGCAGACCAAGACCCTATTTTTATTAAAAAATGCGGATATCCCCACGCTGAATCGGTTATTTAATACGTCAGCGACCGGCTTTCTGACGAAAGATTCGGGTTATTTGAGCGTGGAGATTATCAAAACGATTGCCGAAGGTAAAACGTATATACAGCCGGATTTGGCGTTAGGCGTTATTCAACGTCCGCATCATGCCGCCGATGTATTGAGCAACCGGGAGTATCAGGTACTAACACTGGTGAGGCAAGGGCATACTCATGAGGTGATTGCCGAAAAATTACGTATCAGCACTAAAACCGTATTTAACATCAAATACAGAGGATTTAAAAAATTAAAAATAGACACAGTTGAACAATTAAAGGAGATTTTTTAAACAAATAAAAATTAAGAAAAATCGTATAATTTTTCTTAATTTTTGTATATAATTTCGGTTCTGGATAACCAGAGCGTTACTGTTTAATTTTTGAAGTGATGAGATGAGTCAAAGGATACCTTCTGCTGAATCCGAAGTCGGCATCGCAGGGCTGTTAGCGGATACCGTATCGGCTAAGACGGTTACATTGCGTGACAGCGTACGCGCTACAGTGAAAGAATATTTTATCAAACTGGATGGGGCGGAACCGGCCAATGTCTATGAATTATTCCTGGTGGAAGTCGAATCGCCCTTGCTGGAAATGGTATTACAATATGTACGCGATAATCAAAGTGAAGCAGCCAGAATGCTGAAGCTGAGTCGCGGCACTTTAAGGGAAAAAATGAAATTATATGGATTTTTGAAATCGAAAAAAAAGAAATAATTTGGCTCTTTAATTTTTGTCGTGGTTTGAGCATTAAATTGGCAATGGAGAAAACAGCAACTATCTATAGCGAATGAGTCGTTCTAACATGAAGCCATCAGTCACTGTGAGGAAAAAGACTGTGGCTAAATTCAAAATTTCCTTGGCCTTTATCTCATGTTCAGAAAATCCAGTTATTGTTACACGCTGAATTTCTGATAAAATACTAAATATTAGGAGCAACACTACTCCGCTTTTGTACGAAAAGCATTTAAAATTACGCTAATATCAAGGAGGTAAAATATGTCTAAAGTTGAAGATGTTTCTGTTACGGCCCCATTATTGAGTTCTGAACAGAAACTAATAAAAGTGCTAAAACAGCAAAACAAAGAGCAACTTTTGAGAGGTTTTTTTGCAAACGTTAGAAAAATAGTAGAAGAAAAGGCAAAGTATTTGCCTAAAGATTTAGGTGAGATTGAACGCCAAAAAATTACCAATCCATATATTTTTTTCAGCTACGCTTGGGAACCAGATAAATCAACAGAGTTAAAAAATTTACAAGACTTTTTAATATCAATGAAAAGTCATTTAGAAGCAGCCGAATTACCCGTATTTTTCGATTTGGAATGCATGTCTGGAGAGATGCCTAGAGCGATGAATGATAATATTAAAGCTGCCCAATACGTTTTTCTATTTGGCACATTATGTTATGGTACAAAAACTGCAGAAGGCATGAAAACTAATGCACGTGAAGAACTTTTATTTGCTAAAGAAGAATTTAAAAAAACAAAAGATTCAGATTATCTTCAGCCCATACTGTTAGAAGGAAAGCGTGAGACAATTTTTCCTGGAACGTTATTCGCGCATGATTGCACTTCATGGTATTCATTACAGCACGGATGGAGTTCTTTTGATAATTACATAACAGGACTTACTCAGTGTAGTCCATTGGGTATACTACCGACCATATTAGGTTTAAATCGAAAAAATGATTTTCAGGAATATAGAAGAAATTGTTTGGAAGCATATAGAAAAGAATATGAATTATTTAGGATGCAATTAAAAAGAATAGACGATCTGATTACTTCTCATCGCTTCCAAGATGAAAAGAAATTAAGCGTTTACTCGGAAATATCCGAAATTGAAGAAATGAAACTTATTAGTAAAAATATAGCAGATCAAGTTTTAATAATACCTGAAACAAAAACTAATACTTCATCATCAATGACCATTTTACCAAAAAAATCATCTCCAGATGAAAAAATATTAAAATCCTCACCTGAAGTTATTCAAGATTCAAAAAATAAAATTTCTAGGCAATTATTGCCGTATGAATTAAAACAGGAACCTTATTTTTTTAAAAATCAATCACGCAATCAATTTGATAAGCATATAGTTGAATCTTTGTTAAGCTATTGTCAACAACAGTCAAATAAAAAAATAGTTTTTATTAAATTTTTCATTATAATTGGATTTATTTCTATATTAATTTCCCAATTTAATAATAATATTTCCGCTGATTTAGATCTTGGAAAGATTGGGAAAATTTTTATTTTCTCAGGATTTATTATGGCAATATGCCATAATTACACGATTAATAAAGAAATAGAATATATTATTAACACAATAGGTTTCAATTTCACGAGAAGCGATGCTCCAAGAAGTATTATTACAACGTCAACATCATTTTTCCGTAATCAAACTGAATTTTCTGCGGAAGAAATATTAATTAAAAAATTATCTAGTTTACGTGAAGCTCAAGGTTATTCATTTCTTCTAAAGAGACCAAGCTGTAGGCAATTTTTTATTCAATATACTGGCGAATACAGCTTAGAGGTTGAAGCTAAACTATTCGAGTTACCTCCAGTATTGAAACAAGTCTTAATCAATTCGGGCATTAAGTCCGAACTATTCGAAATACAGGAAAATCGAAGTAATTTATCTTTTACATTGAAAGCAGAATCGCATATTATTGACTCTATGATAAAATTTTTACAGTATGCAGGCTGCAACTATCTATCCTCACCTTCCCAAGTGCAGGCAGCTTTATTTCGAGAATTCAAAACTATAAATCATTCTTCAATTGAAGATGAAGAGTTAGTAGTCAATTGCGTTATGCAATAACTCAATAAGGCAATTATATGAAACAAGTATATTTTAATCATCTTAAGGATTCGGTTTATTTGAGCTATAAAAAATGGATTCAACCCTTTTTTATATTTGATCAATTTGACTTTGCTTTTACAGCCTCTCGTGAAAGCGATTTTGTTCGATTTCAGATATGGCAAAATATCTTTAGAAGTTACTTAAACTTGGTTTTGGAAACCATCCAAGAAAAAAGATTATTAAATCCAATGATGCTAAATCAGATGTTTTTAATATCGCAAGATGATTGTAAGAATTATATTCCTTCAGCCCTATTTTATTATCTTAGTTTGAAAAAATTGGAAAGTCAATTGCCGAATATTTATAAAACATATATCGCTGAAATTAAAGATAGATTTCAGAAAAAATTGGCTCACGATCCTGCGCTAGCTATCTTTTATTTTTATCACGATGTCATTAATTATGTAATTAAAATTTCGCAATTAAAAATAACAGCTGAACAACTATCAAAAGCATTAAAATATTACCAAACCTTGGTTCCTGAAAAACTTTACCAGAAAGTAATTTATCAAATTAAAATTTTTTCCTGGATATCTCCTCTTTTTGATAATAAATTTAATTTTCCAAAGCCTATTCCAGACTATTATTTTTTAAATTTTCTAAAAAAAATAAATTATGAGTTTCAATCATTGTGGGATCACCAAAAAAATATTGGTATTTGGATAGGATTTTTGCGTACTTTCCATGATGGATTGAAAAAGTGCATGATCTATGTCAAGCAATATCCGCTAACCACCTTGAGCATTATCACTACAGCAACTGCAACATCAGGATGGAAATTATTTTATAATTATCGAGATATTGACAAAATAGTCATGACAGCGAGTTCAATTTGGTTGACCAGTACAATAAAAAATGAATTTTCAACTAATTCTTTAGTGTTTTTAAATTTACCATTTCTACTACTTTCAACTCCGCTTATACATGCGTTACCAATCAAAAGAATAAAATCTGATGAATCTGGTCAAAATTATAATAAAGATATTTTTAAAGCTATTGACCAGGGGATCGATGAATTTCAAGAGTATTTAATGAATAATGTTCACAACGATGACACTTATTGTGAACCAAATGATGAAGGTGATGAAGTTTTTATTTATGCTATAAAACAAAAAAAGCCAGATATTTTAGCGCTAATTTTGGAAAAACAAGCTTGTCATGTGAAAAGATTTGAAGAAGTTGGTCTTCTTCAAACCCATCCACTTTGTTTAATGATTGAATATCTGAAAAATTCTCCAGAAGTATATCCTCCAGCTTTACAATTTGTAGGTCAAGGCATAGGTTCTCTTCGATGTAATAATGGTCAAGAAACTGTTTTAACTTATGTTATTCAAGAACATGCACTCGAAATTTTTAAAAAAATTATTTATGAAACCGGCGAATCTTTATTAAGTTTAACTAATATTGAAAATTTGACTCCCTTAGAAATGACTATTAATCACAACCAAGATGAAATGTTTTTGCAAATGGTGAATAGTTATATAAAATATAAAAAACGGATACCGTCAAATGCCTATAATCTGGTTATTAAAAATAATTTTTTGGGTTTTCAAGGGTTGATTAAACTTTTCAATGCAGATAGTAGCTATGAAAATAAATTGACTTTTTTAAATAGTGTAATCGATAGCGATTATATGGAACATATTCTTAAGGAAGGTACTGTAAATATTAAAGACCTTAATGATATAAAGGCATTATTATTTGCAGCTAATAGAGGAAGGTGGGGCAATGTTGGTTTAATGATGTTAAAATCACAAAATTCTAAAGATGGCGATAAACTTAATATCAACGTTAATGTAATAGTGGACAACAAAAGTATCTTATTTTACATGCTTCGTGATTCAAAGTTTGAAATAAACAATATCAATTTTATTAAGCGATTAAAGGAACTAGATTTTGACTTCAAAAATCGTATTTGTCAAGACTTAAATCAATACATTTCATACAACCCTACTGGTGCCATTGTTGCTTTAGAGAATTATAAAAAGCATAGCATTTTATCTCGAGTTAAGGATTGCGCCTTATCTGAGGATATATTAGGTCTTAGTCAAGCTTTTAGTATATTACTTAAAGAATTTAATCATGATCCTTGGCTTTGTAATATTCGAGATCAGAAGCAAAGACACCTTTTGTTTTATATTGCTTCTAAAGGTTCAATCGATGACTATAATCATTTTCTTGATGCTTGTTCCAATATAGATCCAGTTAAAATTCGTGATCAAGGGTGTAGTACATTAGATGTTGCGCAAATAGATAATCCCAACTTATTTACGGAGTTGATTATCAATGTCACAAGGACGGTATTTCAAAAGCGTCTAAGAATTGCCGATAGTTTTACAGCGATTTGTCAAATAGATCAAAAGTCTGTGATAAGTAGAACGATATGCCAGAGTGATTACGATAACTTTAAACGAATGATTGAGAGATTTCCAAATTTAGCTAACTGGGTGTTTGTAGGATACGATAATGTTTATCAGCTTATTAAGGATTGCCTTAATAATACGATTGAAAATCAAGATGTTAGAAAAAAAGAATTTTCTAAACAAATAATAGAAAATAGTTTTATGAAAAGTTTGCCTAGCTCAGCTTCATTTTCAAATTTACCCGATAATCGAACGCCAAAACAAATTTGCATTGCTTTTAAACAAATTCTTGAGTTACATAAAAATACGGAGTGCGATAATATTTGTAAAAAATATCCTAACAAAAACCCTAATTTTTTGGTTGTTTTTTTAAGATCTCTGACATCCACTGATATGATGATAGGCATTGCGGCGCTTAGCGCCATTGTTGGGTTTTACTCGATGAATAAACGTAATGCTAATTTTCTCCAGGAAATTAATTCCTATTCGCATACCTCCCAAAATAGAAATCAATCTAATTTAGAAGATAATTCTATTGGGAATAGAAGTTCTGGCGATATAAAAGACAGTCATTTTTTGGGAACTCGCTATCATTCTTCAGGCACCCCTAAGCAGGATGATAGGTTCTTATCTTTTGAAAGACCTGGTTGTACGATGAAAAGCTTGGCTATCGTTGGTTTAGGGGTAGGGGTGAGCGCTCTCATTGGATTCGGCTTATTTCGTAACCCTACTCAACCTAGTGACAGCTGCATAATTGAGCGAGATATTTGGTTGAAAGAGATGGAACAAAGATGTGCAAATTTAAAATAAAAATCGACTATATTATCGATGCTTATTAACTGCTACAGTTGAGTATTGAATTAGCGCAATTTAATTGAGATTAGGATGATGATGCAGGTTGAAAAGTATTTTTAATCTGATCAATTTTAACTAATTCCTGAGCGATACAGCCTTGTTGAGCTGCCAGTTTATCCGCCGTCTTCTGGAGTTGTTTAATTCTTTCGGATGCTACAACGGTATTCTTATCATTAAATCCACAAATCGGGATGACCAGTCGAGTGATCGCTGTTTGCAAATCGGCATTGAGTTGTTTTTGATGCTGCAATTGGCGATGATTAAATAATGTACTCCAAACCGAAGTAATGGATTTTTCGTAGGTGTCTCGATGATGGTGTATCGCTAATAATTTGCTTTGTAAGTCAGCACTATCTGCATTCGTGGTCAGTGATTCTTGCATCGTTTGAGCTGCAATCATTAACCTGAATAAGCAGGGAGATTTTACATGGGGTTGCAGGAGGTGAATCATGGCGGCTAATGATAAAGAGATGCTTTCTATTATATTGGCATGTGCCAACATCACGTGGGTGCGATGCTCAATGGCGCGTCGATTATACGCAATCATATTTTGACGGGAATGATTTGTTTTAGATTCTATTTTTTCCAGGCGATTCTGTAAAGAATTTTTCGCTTTTTGAATCTCTTCTCCTGTTTTTTCTGTCGCTGATTTTTGCATCAGTTCCTGAGAAAGGCTTCGATAAACTTCACGAGCATCTCCTTCACCGGTTATCCAGTCACGAATATGGCGTCGGAAAAGCGAGTCTGGAGCGTTTTGAGTGGATAAGGTTTGAGTATTTCGACAAAAGCCTGGCTATTCAAATTAAATAAGGGTGTGGTTTTAGGTAGCGATGGTTCGCTGATGGCTTGATGACCCTCATCTATCAGACAGTCGATTTTATCCTCTAGTTCGCGAAGCGACACTTGACGGGATAGACATTCCTTGCGCACAGATTCGTAGCATTCCACCTGGTCATCTTCTAATATAGCATGGCGTCTCACCTGCTCTAATAAAATAGACCGCACTTTTTTAGTGACTTTGGCTTCATCTATGAGATCGTCAGCCTGTTGTAAAGCCGATTGTAAACGTCCGCGATGTTGACCGCTCTTTATTAATGCCGTTAAGCTGGCCGCCAATAAAGTTTGCCAGCGTGATTCTCCCCATAAAAATGCAGAATGCTGTAACTCTGCGAGCATTTTTTGGGATAATTCTTTTTTTAGATTGAGTTGATCAGGCTGATTTTTTCCTAATAGGGATTCAATCCACTCCGAAAACAGATGTAAATATTTCATTAACTCCCTCGATCATTGATTTTTAAAAAAGGCAGTGATCTATTCGGCTTTTCGTTGGTTGACCCACCGAAAAGCCGAATAGATCATCCTGTGCCAGTCGTCAGATAAAGATGCCTTAATGCGAGTTCACCCGCGAGGGTGTTATCGTCGAAGTTTCAAGCATCTGCTGTACTTTGTCAGTGGCGACCTTGCCTTTAATCCCCCAAATGCCCAATCCCCACGCGATGCCCAGTGATAACACCGTGGCAACGCTTTTCATGAATTTCATCGCCAAACTGTCGCGATCTTTTTCAAGCACCGAACGTTGGGCTTTAAATACCTGATTGAAATCCTTGACCTGTTCCGTGGCTGATTTTACTGGCGTGGCTAACGTAGCCTGGAGTTGACTGACAGTTTGGTATTTTTGCAATGCCAGGGTTAAGGTCTTATCGGGATTCTGAATATAACGGGAGGGTTCTGCTGCCAATCGTTCAATCGGCGATCTCTTATCGGTGACCATCCTGATTTGTGGACGATTCGCGATGGGTTCAGCTCCACATAAAGCCGTCCGGCTATTTGAGCAGGCTAAATAGGCTTGTTCATGATCATTTTTCACCTGCCTTTCAATCTCAAGGGTCAGATGTGCTTTATACTCCTGACACACTACTCCCAATTGCTGTTTCTGTTGTGCGGCAGGCAGTAAGGCCAGCAAAACCTTTTGTACTTGTAGACAGGCCCCTGCCACGGACACCAGTGTTTGATGGCCTGGGTCAGGCTGCTGTAATTTTCGGCATTGAGCAAATCAGTTTTTGCTAAAAGTGGAGTCAGGCGAGCAGCCAGAGCATTATTCAAAATTCTCTCGGTGACTTCTGTAGACTTATTTTTGGCACGATGCCGGGTTTCCTGTTGGGCTTGCGCATAAATTTCTAATGTTTCCTGATCCAGGGCCAGGTTAATATTCACGATGGAATTCTTGGTAAGAGAGTGACGATGGGTTGTTAAAAAATTTTCAATTAATTGACTCATAAAAATGCTCCTTAAAAATAAAATTGAATGCAGTTCAGAGGGGGTTGTTAGTGGATGACTATTAAACAAGACCTGGAGTCGGTGGGGGCGTGAGTGCCGCAGTTAAATTCCTGGCAGCCTGCTTTCCTTTCACGCTCCAGATGCCGCACCATACCGCTATCCCTAACGACAGGACGGAAGCCACCGCTTTGGCGAATTTCATCCCCCAGCTATCGCGATCTTTTTCGATTACAGCCCGTTTCGATTGAAACCTCTGCTTAAAATTCTTGACCTGGATATCTACTGGCTGGGGGGTACTTAAGGTACGAGACATAGTCTGGACAGTCGCATATTTTTTTAAGGCTGAATTGAGGCTCTGACTGCCATTTGCAATTCCGTCGGGATGATGATCGACAAACCGATCCATGTTTTTTCCTGACTGAATGAGCGTGGTCGGCAATTTCCCGGAATCCGGTAGTGGAACCCCCTTAATTTGTCGATTTCCGGCGTATTGCTGATATTCTTGTGGATGATTGCTCAGGAGTTCAGCTTCAATGTCTTTTTTCAAATGTGTTTTATATTCTTGACAGATGATCTGTAGTTCCTGTTTTTGCCGTGCTACCGGTAAAGCAGTGATCACTGCTTTACGAATAATTTGAGAAGATCGACCATCCAGGTCATGAGTGATGGGTTGCCAGGCTTCAACTGCTTTGACAATAGCGTTATATTGCCGACTATTCGTGAGATTGACCTGAGCCAGTTCTGTAGTGATCCGGGTGTCAATGGCCATTTTTTCTTTGAGGAAATAGTTTTCTGGCGAGCAATCACGTCCTGCTTCCCACGAGACTTGATTGTAAATAATAGCCGCCTGGCGATGGAGTCTCATCAGCCGGTCAATTTTGGATTCATCCCCTGTGGATTTTGTGCTATTTTGCAATAATAAGTCGATGAGATTGATAGGACGCATCGTTTTTCCTCCTTTATTTTTTTTGTTTTTCACAAGAAAATAAAACAAATTATTCTTGCGCTCCTTTTATCGACACGAGTCAATAAATTCTGTTTTAGTATATTTTTTATACTACTTATAAGTAAGCATTTACAATTTGAATGCGACCGTGGCCGAGTTCTTCGGTTAAAATCATGCGTGCCAATGTATCCTGGCGGCGCTGTTCATAATTAAATGTTTTTGGGTCGGGGCCTCCGGCAATGGGTGCATTCCAGCCGGTGAGTTCTTTATAACGTTGCTGCGCATAAGCGTGGCGAAATCCATGTGAGCGGATGTTAGAATTGCGTAATTGTTTATCGTAAACATAACGATGTTGGATATACGTTTTGGATTCGGGAATCAGAGATCGGTTAACATTCCAGGCCAATAATTTAGCTTCATCCAACCATCGGCGTTGTTCAGCCGTGCGGATGGGAATTTCCCGGTGTCGGTTGCCTTTGCACCATGCGCCCAATAAGACTAATTTGTATTCCTGATCGGCCAAATGAGGCTTTATTTTTAAAGATTCCTCACGGCGTAATCCAAAATTTCTTTGCAGCTCCAAAGACACCCGCACATACGGGTCAGTAATTTTGGAAATATCGGGATTGACAATCGCACGATTTTTAACCGATTTGGCATAACGAGAGCCGACCTGTAATGTCGCGTTACTGGGGACAAAAGATTTATCCATCAAGATTGACAGGCGGCGTAATACTGAGAGTCGATTTTTGATCGTGCTAACTTTCAGAGACTTTTCCTGCCAATGCTTTGTTAATTCGACCACGTGTTTTTCTTTTAATGATTGAACAGAAGAAAATTTATAACCTAAGTCAAACAGTTCATCTACAATCCGAAACAATATTTGCGTTCGGTCATGACGAGTGGCAAAAGAATTTTCATGATCTTTCTGTAAAATTTGATGTAAAGAACGTTTTATTTGGTGTTTGAAACTCATAATTTTATATCCTTTTAATTTGATGACATCCCTCTAACGGTTATTTTGCTTAGTGTTAAGCCCCAATCCACACCCCGTTAAAAGTGTGAAAGGTCGAATTGCTTCGACTACTGGACTAAAGGTCGAGGGTATTAGCCACGAAATAAGTGAATAAATTTTTCTTTTATTTTTTGTAGATTGTCTTCTGTAATGAGTTCATTAATAATTCTTTTTACGCTGAGTGATATTTGAGTTTGTTCAAAAATAGTTGCCTGACATTGCCTTATTTTTTCAAATTGTTCTTCTTTAATGTAATTAGATTTAATTTCCTGATGATTGTTATTTTTTAGGTTGTCTGTCATCGTCTGTCCTCCTGTAAAGATTGATTTATAAAATTTGTCTTGTTTAATTTATTTTTTAAGTTAAATAGTGATTTATTTTATTTCTTGTTTTTTCTTTTCTTTTAATATCAATTCTTTTATGTTGATCACTGTTAATTTTGATATCTGTAGATTATTAAAATTAATTGCTTAAATTAAGTGATTGTTTTTTTTAAGATTAATAAAATATTTTAAATTTAATACTTAAATACATAGTTATTTATGGTTTTTAGTCATTAAGTTTTTATTTTTTAATATGAATCCTTGCCGAAAGGTAAGGAAACACTCATTACCCGGAGGAAATCAGTGCAAAGAAAGGAATAATATTGTTTAACGAATATTATTAAAGTTAATTTAGAAAATAAGCTAACTCAAGAAGTGTAGAATGACAGGACGAAATGATTCGAAGCCATCATATATTTTACGGTTTAATGTCGTGTAAAATGCCGACTCATAACAGCCATTATATATAAATTTTTGAAGAAGTCAATAGTTTTTTGAAATTATTTTACAAAAAAGCCTATAAAAATAGGGATTTTAGTGACTGTCCCTGGTCTTTTCCTGAGTGTCCCTTGTTTTGAGTGATGATTTTACTAAAATAATGATGTGAATTGAAAAGGTTAGCTTTCCATAAATCGCTACGTCACTGAGTAAAACCTTAAAAGTACCCACATTTTAAAAAGTTTTCCTCAGTGACGTGAGCGTTAATGAAAGCTTTCGTCATCATTTTACAAGCATCTATGCATTCAGAAAGTTTTTTCAGTCCCCTCCAGATGGTGATGAAACCGGGAGTTTCATCTGATTTCCGATTAAAAAAGCCCCCTTTTTGCGCTAAGATTTTAACCGCCTCCACTAAGCTTAAAGGAGAAGATTCATTTTTATCCACTCTATTGGACCACAGGGATAAAATGGTCAATTCATCCGGCGTAAATACCGTCTCTGCTTTCACCGGCTCTTTGTATTTTTGTATATAAGTGATGAAAAGAATTCGGAAAGAAATAATGGACATCACCGTTAAATAGCGAACCAGTCTTTCTGCTTCTGATAATCGGCAGCTTTCTACCTGATAACCGGATTTAAGAATTTTATGAAAAAGTTCGATCAGCCATCTGTATTTATACCATCTGATTCTAATCAAAGCGGTTTCAAAATCGAGTGTACTTAAGTTAGTCAGCAACATCCACTCAATGGGATCTTCACCTGTTTTTGGATTCATCTCTTGAACATAGATCGCATACACTTCAATGGCGCGAGGGCCATTAAGCAGCCTATGTCTACTTTCTTGCGGCGCTTGGATCGTAAAGCGACCGATCTTAACGCTTAATTCGACTTCCCGCCATTGATTCACATGCTTATTGACGCATTGAATTTCCGTTTTAAAGTAACCTACCGGGTTTTGTTGAGACATATAATCCCATATTCTGTACTGAACAGCTGATCCTTTACATTTTTGATTGATCGCTCTATTTTGACGAACACGTATCAGAAAATGACTCTCTTTTTTATCGATTTCCAGCATCAGTTCGTACATATCACCTTCCCTGTCCCCGATTGTCACCACTCTTTGCAAATTAGACACTCCTTTTACCGAATCGCGGAAAGACTCTAGCCACCGATAGCTTTTTTCTCTTGAATCGGTGTGGCGTGACGATTTCTTTTTCCTAATCCTTCAGTAAAAGGCCTGGCAAAAATTTTTTGGCCTAAAAATCCAATAGGAATTCCGTCGCCTGAAACGGCTAAAGAGGAATGCATGGTTAAGCCTTTGGCATTTAACCGCCTTCTTTTTCTTAATCTGCCTAATCCTTTAGTTTGATAATGGGTATCGTAGTCAATCGAAGTGGTATCTTGTATGATCAGTACGGTTTCTGTTCCTTCTACTCTTTGAAGACTCTTTTGACGGTGTATTTCCAATATTTTTCGGGCATCGACTTTAGGATTTTTAAAAAATCGATAACACGCTTTCGCACCAGACCAACCTTCACAAGCGGATGGTATGGTGCTTTCTGGATTCAGGAAAAATTGGGTCGCTATGGTCTTTAACCGGTTATTTAACCGCTTATCGCCTAGACAGATATCCTCAAATTCTTTAGAAATCCATTCATGATGAGTCATTAGAAAAACTCCTTTGGTTGTTAAAACAGATCTTAATTATCTTATTAATTTCTCAAAAAACAAATTTAAACATCAACTTAAGATACCAACCAAAAGAATTTGCTAAATATTATTCAAAAGCTGCTTATTTTTTATAACGTTCACGTCACTGAGGAAAGACTTAAAGTATCTCACATGCAGAGTACTTTTAAGGTAAAAACTTAGTGACGTAGCGCAGGATAGAAAACCAGAGAATTGTTATATAATGTCTAATTTATGAGCTATCAGTTATTCGACATTGAGTGGTCAATTAGATAAAATCTGAAGCAGCTAGGAAAAAAATCTAGCAAGTAAATCAATCAGCTTGCAAGTACAAGAGGCGGTAACTATCATACAAGCAGAATTATAGCGCGTATTTGGTCTGTAAATACGCGAAGCCGATGCGGATATTTAGAAAAAATTTAAATACAGAAGGAACCATTATATGCTTAAAGAAATTGCTCAATCAGATATGCTTGACGAACTTAGCACTTTTACCATCTCCTCTGAAGAACTAAAGCTAGAAAAACTATTGAGCAAACAAGGGGCGAGTGCCTCAGTGTATTCCGGTTTTTGTAAAGGGAATCAGGTTGCTGTAAAAAAATTTTATGCTTTCTCTACTGAGGAAGAGAAGAAAGAAATTTTGAATGAAGCAAAAATTATGCTTATAGGCTTAAAATCTTCCTATTTAATGTCGTTAAAAGCGATTTGTTTAAAACCCTATGCGATGATTGCCATGGAACTTATGCCAGGCTCATTAAATGATTTACTTGAATCAGGTTGCAAGTTACCATGGTCAATCCGTTACCAAATTGCATGCGACGTTAGTTATGGATTACGTGAGCTCCATGACAATGGGATTATACATCGAGATTTAAAAAGTCTTAATATTCTTCTAAAAAATTACCGTGCTAAATTAGCTGATTTTGGCATAGCCAAAGAGACAGGATCAAATATTATTCAAACTGTACAAAAAACTGGTGGTATCCCAAAGGGATCATGGCCATGGATGGCGCCTGAATTGTTTGAAAAAGGAAATACATGGACAAAAGAAGCCGACATTTATAGTTTAGGGATAGTATTATTAGAATTGGTCACACGCAAGATTCCTAATAGAAATTTGGCCATTAAAGATGGCACGTTCAGTGTAGATCATCCAAAAATTCCAGATGACTGCCCAAAAGAAATAGAACCATTACTTCTGTCTTTTCAGAATGAACCCAAAAAACGTCTACAAATGAAAGACATCATAGAAAAACTCGAATGCATGTTAGCGGTAGAACAAAAACTTTCGCTCTCTAGTGTTCATGTAACAGAAACAGAACAAAAAACTCAATTGTCCAGTACTCTTGCGCTTAAAACCGGGCAAAAAGTGCAGTCTCAATCCTTATCAGTTATTCACCCTGAATCCAAAGATAAAACAGTAATAATCCCTGTTGAAAAAGAAAAAAAATATGATGACATCATGCAAGAACCGAAAAATGTGTATGAAAATGAAAAAAAGAAAAATGATAACAATCCGTGTCCCATAACTTTCGCGGGAACCGCTACGCCACCAATAAATCCCGTGAAACCTTTAGTGACGACAAGCAATACGGAATTGAAAAAATCCGTTTTATCCGCTCATCTTTCTCAAAATTCAGAAGTTTTATTGTCATCAGCCGATTTAAATCCATCGACATCCAGTCCAGTGGGTACACAGCTATTAGATATTCAGAAATGGAAAGACCTGGAACTCCAAACGCCGGTTCAACCACCGAAATCAACGTCGCCACTGCCGCTAGTGTCACAGACTATTTCGCAAACTATCGTAGTTCCACCAAAACTGACACGCAAGCCACTGGTTGATCAAAAAATGCTGAGCCAATTGCTGCGATATATTGCTGAAGGTGAACAGGATGAAGCAGAAAAATTGATTCAGCAGGATAAAAATTTACTACGGTATGCGGGAACAATAACTGATTTATCAAATCGAGAATTTAAGCAAATTACGGCGTTTCAATATGCGTTATGGGCGATGGATTGGCACATGTGGACGATGCTCCAAAAATATTTGCCACAAGAAGCGCAAGCGCAACAGTTAGAAGAATTAGAAACCAAAGGCACAGCGCATGGCGAAAATTTTAGCTTGCAAGGCTTGATCGAAGCATTGCAAACCTATGTGGATAATACTCAAAAAGTTTGGCATCACGATCAGCGAGCAAAAGATCATTGGTGTAAAGTGGTGGGAGGTCAGCAAAAGCTATTACCCGCGCACGTGGTGAATGAATATACTCGGCCAGATCGTCCAAGAGAATCATGTCCTGATGAATGGAAATTGAAATTACCACGAACAAGAGAAGTAGCTTATATACTAAATTCCCAATGGAGATATACGATGGGATCGTGGTTTATAGCGCCTTCTTCTAAATATGAACTCGGAAAAACATTTGCATTTGTAAGGGATTGGTGTGAAGGGAATTTTGTGCTGTGCTATGGATGTAAAACTGCTGTGCCAGCTTGGGAACGGGGCGCGGGAGCGGACCTTCGATCTCTCCAATCTTTATGGAAAACGCGCTCGCAGCAGTTGGAGGCGCTGAAGTCTCAATTATTATCCATGTCCAGCCAGAACCAGGGATTGAAAGCAGAATCGAAGTATGCAAAAAAAAGCTTGGTTCAGCCGTTGAAATCTACGCGGCCACTGCTGCCGGTGTCGCAAACGATTGCACAAACCATCATGCCTCCACCAAAACCGAAGGCCACTCCTGAGCAATTGATGTTACAAGATAAACTCATTATGGCTTGTAAACAAGGTGATGCGAAAGCAGTTGGAACATTACTCCAACAAGGCGCGAAACCAGATATCGCCAACGCCAAAGGTGAACAGCCATTAGGGGCGGCGGTTTGGGGTATGTGTCCTAATGCTGTCATTGCCTTGCTGAAACAAACGGGCGGTGTTACGTCGATGACATGGCAGGAATGCGAGCAACATAATTTAACACATTATCAAGAAATGTTTATCGTACATAAGTTCGACCCGAAGAATTACAGAGAATGGTATCAGTTATTGCTTAAAATGGATTCAAGTCTGTTCATACCAGCATTCTATTTGAGAACAGCAAAGGAGATCGATTGGATTAGTGAGGGCGTAACATGGAGTTACATGAAAGAATCATTTTTGAGTCTTTCTTGCCCAGGGGCAATGAAGGTGTTGCCGTTAAAAACTCCATCAACATTTAGCATGCTGGTAGGAGGCTCTGTATGGCCTTTGATGAACTTGTTATCAAATCGAGAGACGACGGAAGACCCGAATAGGATGGAAAAGCGGTTTGAAGGTTTCAGGTCACAGATCAAACAAAGTATAAAGTCCGCAATACAACCAACGGCGAGGAAAACGTTTTAGCATGGAATTGTAGCAGTGTTCACAACTACGATTAAGTAATAATGTTTTTTAATGCAATATTAACTTACGAGCAGAATAACTTAAGAAGGTTGAATGATAGGATGAATACTCGAAGCCATCATATATTTTACAGGTTTCATGTCGTGTAAAATGCTGACTCATGACACTTAATTTAGTGACAATTTGAATGAAATAATGATTAAAATTGAAAGTGTTATCAATACGATTATCGCTACGTCACTGAGTAAACCTTAAAATTACCCCACATGTGGGTACTTTTAAGGTAAAACTCAGTGACGTAGCTTCGCTTTTGGGTAACATTAATTTTTATTTGATAAAATTATCTTGGCAAGGATTTATTTTAACTGCCCGCCCATATAGGCATAGCAATCGACGTGCGGCTATGGCTAGTCATGATCTGATAAATTTTTTTCAAGTATTTATGTCGCAGGCCGTGGCCGATGAGGCTGTCTTTATGATTGAGCGAGTTTGCACTGCTTCCCCTTCGCAAGCCTGGTGTCATAATGGCAATGATATAGCGTGATAGAATCGTATCCTCTGGTTTCACTTAAGCAATTGTTAAGAATTCTCTCCTTGTATCATGCCTGTCCGCCATAATAGAATGTTCAAATGTCCCAGGCTAATTGAAGTATTAAAACAGGCTCGCTATCGCTATGAAAAATCGAGGCAGGAATACAAAGAATTAGTATAACACACAAGGAGCGTCATATTATGTCCAGGCAAAACTTATCTTCGTCATCTATGTCTTCCAGTTCATCACCGCAATTTGACAGCGGCTTGGTGCAATCGCTGGGAGAATTTCCTAGAGAAAATAAATACGACTCACCACGGCCAGAAACGCCGGGCAGTCCCCCAGCAAGTGGGGCCAGACGCTGGGAAATCCGTTATGCCGAGTTAAAATTTGAAAAAAACCTGGGTAAAGGCGCGTATGGCGAGGTTTGGTCGGGGGCGTACCGCAAAAGTAAAGTAGCGATTAAAGTCTATGATTTTAAAGGCGACTTAACGCCAGAACAGCAAGCAGCGGTATTGAGCGAAGCGGATTTAATGGAAGGCTTGCGCTCGGAATATTTGATTGGCTTTCGTGGTATTTGCTTCGATCCGCGCTATTGCTTGGTGATGGAATATGCTGATGGTGGCACCTTGCGGGCGCGGTTGGACAAAAGCCAGGAACCTATTACGCTGCTGGAACAGATGCGCTGGGCAATGCAAATCAGTTATGGGTTGTATCAACTGCACAGTGTGCGGATTGTGCATCGGGATTTAAAGGCTGAAAACATCTTGCTGGACGGTCGACAACATGCCAAGGTGGCGGATTTTGGTTTATCGGTGGTGAAATCCAGTTCAGCCAGCCAATCGAGAAAGGGCGGGAGTCCTGGCGCCGCAGGGACGTTGCCGTGGATGGCGCCGGAGTTGTTTGAGAATAAACCGAATACGGTGGAGACAGATGTTTATAGTTTAGGCATGTTGCTCTGGGAAATTATCAGCCGAAAAGTTCCGTTTGAAGGCCGGATGGCTGCCGCCATTGTTGGCATGGCGCTGATGGGCAGGCGTGAAACCTTGCCGGAAAACTGTCCAAAGGTATTTGAGTTGATAATTACGGCCTGCTGGGATCCAGATCCCGGTAAACGACCTAAAACGGAAATCATCGGCGATCAATTTGAGGCTGCTTTAAAAAGTTTGGAAGGTGTACCGACAACGCTGCCTGTTGAACAGGAGTTGAAAAAAAATCCGTCGCCAGAAATAGCAGTGGAAGATAAAAAAAGCGCAATGACCTTACAAAATGAATTAATTCTCGCCTGCGAACAGGGAAATTTGTCAGCCGTTAGAGAGGCTATTCAAAAAGGAGCCAAACCCTTTGGTCCAGATGCCACCGGCAAGCACCCCATTGGCGCAGCCGTTTGGGGAATGTCACCAGAAATTTTAGACTATCTGCTGAGTCAACTGAAGAACGAAAAAATACCAACGTGGGCTGACATCGAAAAGCATAATCGCAAATATTATCAGGATAAGGTGTGGATAATATCTCAATTTTCTCCAGAAAATTTTGGAGACTGGCAAACATTGATTGAACAAATGGATAAGAATGTATTTCTTCGTGACATCCATTTGCAAATCTATAATCAGCACTATCAGAAAGATTTAGACTGGCCAGCGTTTAGCGAAAAAATCAGACAAAGAAGTCAAACCATCGTGATACCCCAGGAAGTAAAACCGTTTATTTCACGCTTAGATAAACACTATCAGGATTTGAAATCAAAAATCAAAATGAGCATTGAAAAAGTGACTGATGTTGTGGATGACGAATTATTTGCAGCGCCCAAAAAACCATTGGATGAAAAAGCACTGGGACAATTATTGCGATTTGTGGCAGAAGGTGAACAGGATAAGGCTGAAGAACTGATCAAAAAAGATAACAATCTGTTACTGCTCGCGGGAAATGTGACGGATTTATCGGGCCGGGAATTTGAGGGAATCGCGGCATTTCAATATGCGCTATGGGCGATGGATTGGCACATGTGGACAATGATTAAAAAGTACTTGCCGCCAGAGGCGCAATCCCAGCAATTTACGGAGCTGGAATCCAAAGGCACGGCACACGGCAAACATTTTAGTCTCCAGGAACTGACGGATGCGTTGCAGGTGTATGTGGATAATGCGGAAAAATGGAATTATAACCAGCGCGCCGAAAATCAGTGGTGTAAAGTGGTGGGCGGAGCGCAAAAGAAGTTACCTGCGCACGTGGTGAATGAGTATTGCCGAGGCGACCGCCCGTTTGAGCCGTGTCCGCAAGAATGGGAATCGAAGTTGTCGCGGACAAAAGAAATGGACGTGTGGGATAGTACGCAATCAAAAACTGTGAAGGGTTCATGGTTTATTGCGCCCTCTTCTAAAGACGGGTTGGGACTTAATTTTGCTTTTTACAGATGTAGTTACGGGGGGCTCGGGGGGGGGAGTGGCGGGGCGGTATGCCAGTTACCCAGACGTGAACGCGGCGCGCGGGTTGGGCGACCTCAAAGCTCTCCAATCCTTGTGGAAAACGCGCACGCAGCAGATGGAGTCGCTGAAGTCCGAATTATTGCCCGCAGCGAGTTACAACCCAGAATTGCAGTTAGATGTATCCTCCTCGAGCTTGGAGACACTGCCATTGGAGCAAAAAAGACCAGCAATTCCATTGAGTGCAAGGCCGGTGATACCAGCGTCGCAAAACTATAGGCCAACCGCGCCGAAACTGGAAAGTAAACCAGTAGATGAGAAAGCGCTGGGACAGTTGTTACGGTTAGTAGCTGAAGGCGAACAAGACCAGGCAGAAGCGCTGATGAAGAAAGATCCTGGTTTGTTGCTATTTGGGGGAACGGTGACGGATTTATCAGGCCGGGAATTTAAGCAAATCACGCCGTTTCAATATGCGCTGTGGGCAATGGATTGGCGCATGTGGACGATGATACAGAAGTATCTACCTCTAGAGGCGCAAGAGAAACAATTTGCGGAACTGGAGTTCAAAAGTACGTCACACGGTAAACACTTTAGTTTGCAGCCACTGATAGAAGCATTACAGACGTATACGGATAATGCTAAGCAAGTATGGAGGTATGATAAGCGAGCTGAGACTCACTGGCAAACAGTGGTAGGAGGAGAGCAAAGACGGTTACCCGCGCACGCGATTAATGAGTACTGCCGGGACCAGAAGTTTGACCCGTGTCCCCAATTTACTGATACGACGTTACCTCGAACGCGTGCGGTCAATCGCAGTGGTGACGACTGGTTTGTGGCTCAATACAATGGCGGGCTGCTAGGGTCTAAATTTGCGGTGTACAAGAACACTCATCCGGGGTGGCTTTGTCAGAGTCGTATTGTTAATGTCCAAGAGGCTACGGTTAACCTCAAAGCTCTTCAATCCTTGTGGAAAACGCTTACCAACCAATTGGGATTACTGGCATCCGATCTCAAATTATTAACGCTTGAGGCAGGCCAGGAAGAAATCATCCCAAGTCAATCATTGAGTGTGGACACTGCCTCATCTGAATTGAAAAAGTCAATGGCGCCACCAACAGCGCCGGTAACTTCGGTATCGCAAAGTCCGCATGTTTTGATGGCGTTGAAGGGGAGAAGAAAACCCGGGGACGAAAAAGCATTGAGTCAATTATTACAGTTAGTGGCAGATGGAGAGCAAGATCAGGCCGAAGAACTGATCAAAAAGGATCGCAGTTTACTGCTGTCGGCGGGCACGATGATGGATTTATCAGGCCGGGAATTTAAGCAAATCACGGCGTTTCAGTACGCATTGTGGGCGATGGACTGGCATATGTGGAAAATGATCCAGCAATATTTGCCGGAAGATCAGCAAAGAGAGCAGTTTCTGGATTTGGAAACAAAAGGCACGGTGCATGGTAAGTACTTCAGCTTGAAGCCATTAATAGGAGCGTTGCAGACGTTTGTGGATAAGGCCGATAAAGATTGGCATTTTGATAAGCGGGCGGATAATCATTGGCAAAAAGTAGTTGGTGGAGCGCAAAGACTCTTACCTGCCCATGTGCTTCATGAGTATGGCCGCAGGGGCCGTTCATTTTCTCCATGCCCTCAATTTACAGAGGATAAATTACCACGTGATGGCTTGGATACTTTCTATACTGTAGAAGTCAATGATGGTTTTCTGGGAAATTCATATGCGGTAGTGCGAGGTTTTTCTTGGGGACCAGCGCTGGCATGGCCTACGAGTAGAGAGGCATATAAGGAAGGGGTAGATAAGGATCTTGTTGCGCTTCGAGCCTTGTCAAAAGTTCGCACTAAGCAATTGGAGTCACTGGCGTCTCAGCTTAAGCTATCTGATTCATGTTTGGTAATGTGAGGCTACTATGAAACAGCCAAACTCCTGCACGGATAATAATAATCAAGGAGAATACGATCATGGATGCCACATCAATTGCCCAGGGGATTTTTCAATTAGCCAAGGCCATTTACGATCAGGCGCAACTGGCCAAAGCCAATCGCGCGCAATGCGTGTTGCTGGCCGAACGGGTGCAAACGATTCAAAGCGCGATTAAAAAACTGGGTAAAATTCCGAATTCTGAAGCTTATCGTCTCAGCCTTGGACGTTTAAAAACCTGCTTACAGGAAGCCTATACTTACATGCAGGCGCTCAGTGGCGAGAAATGGTATTGGCAGTTTATCCGCGCTAGAAATCATCAAGGCACGTTTCAGGAGTTCCATGCCCGGTTAGCGGAAGCGATTACCCAGCTAAATCTGGGACTCAGCGCCCAGGCGATTCTAAATCACGAAGAAGATCAGGCCGCGCAGCACGCCGATCACGAAGCGCTGCTCAAAAATCAGGAGGAGATTCTGCGGCTCAACCAAACCCTGCTCAGTGAAGTGAAACATTTACCAAATCAATCGTTTCATGAGCGCCAGATGGCGGCATTGCAATCACAATTACAGGTGTTGATGCTCGAAGTCAAAGCCATAAAAAAACCGTCTGCGCCAGGCCTGGATGAAAAAATCGCTATTCCTTATTATGAATTGCGCCTGGAAAAAGTCATCGGTGAAGGTTCGTTTGGCACGGTCTATTTGGGGCAATGGCAAGATCGTCCGGTGGCGATTAAAATGTGGAACGGCGAGCTGAAGTCAGCGGAGCAACAGCAATTTATTCGCGAAGCACAGATATTACAGCGTTTAAATACGCCGCGCTTTGTACCACAATTTTACGGCGCGAGTCTGGAAGGTGGTCAGGCGTGTCTGGTGATGGAGTATTGTGGGCTGGGTTCGCTCTATGATTATCTGCCGAAACAGACGCTCACGCCGTCGGCGCAGTATCATCTGGCGTTGTCGTTAGTCCAGGCGCTGGCCTATCTGCACGGCAAAAAAATCGTACACCGCGATTTAAAGAGCGCGAATATTTTGCTCGTGATGAACGGAGCCGATCTGGAAACCAAAATCACGGATTTTGGTTTATCGAAAGCACAGTATCCGAGTATTGTGTCCGCAATAGGCGTCAGCCAGGCGCTGGCGTGGTGTGGGCCGGAAATGCTCAAAGGCGCAGCGGCGACGCAGGCGTCGGATGTATTCAGCGCGGGCATGATTTTGTGGGAGATTTTTACCGGACGGCGACCCTTCGCCGAACACACGGCGCTGAAAGAGTGGATACTGTCCGGCAAACGGGAAAGCTGCACAGGCATTCCCAAAGCGGTTGCGGAGTTGATCGAGCGTTGCTGGTCGGAAGACCCGCACGCACGGCCATCGGCCTTGGCGTTAGTGGAGGTTTTAAGAGCAGCATCCGTTCCCACACCGGTCAAGCCAACGATTCCGCCGTCAGTGGGGCACACAGATTCCCCCGGAGTATTTCTCAGCCTGTCCGATATGGGCGCGGCGCTGCCACCGGTGGTTGCGTTTTCGTCCGCGGCCTTGTCGGTGTCTGTTGCACCGATGCGAGAGCAGAAACAGCAGCGTTCGTCTGGTGGCGAGACGGCGTATGATGAGGCGAAACGCTATCACGCGCAAAAAGACTATGTACACGCTCGTCAATTTTATGAGCAGGCCCTATCAGCAGGGGTTGAACGGGCCGGTAATAAATTAGCGACATTATTGATCCGCGGCCAGGGGGGCGTGATGGACGCGAAGCGGGCAATTCAATTATTTGAGCAAGCGGCGGCCACGGGCGATACCACGGCGATGGGCAATCTCGCACAGGTCTACCGTTACGGCACGGGCGTCGCCAAAGATCGGGAAAAAGCGGCCGCCTGGCAAGCAAAGCATGATCAGGCAGTGAAGTCTGTCTCACCGCCAGGACGAGGCAGCCGTTCACCGGCTATATTTGGCGATGGCAGCCAATCCCCGCCCTCCGGTGGCCGAGCGAGTCAATCGCCACCATCGAAAACGGGCGAGAAAACCGGAGCGTTCAATCCATCGTAGTTTTAATTTATTAGGGTAAAATCGTTATCAATGTTTTCCAGCTTATTGCCGTGCCTTAGCAGCGGGTCTGGCACCAATAAAATTCAGGCATTATTTAATTATTGATTGCTCTTGTGATAGTTTCTCTTGCGAGCGGAGTTAGAAATATGAGTTTGGCCACAATATTGATTTAAAACAGCTTGTGCGGTTTTTAGGGTCAAAGGTTTAATGAGATAATCGTCCATGCCCGCCGCGAATGCTTTGCGCATTGCCTCAAAATAAAACCTAACCGGGGAAGACAAAAGTCATATAACGTTGACTCACAATTCACCTAACCCAAAGTTTGTTGTAATTTTATCAAAACTTATCGGTGGGCGAAGTGTGGGTAAGGCTGTGGGCGATAATATGGAAAACAGGATGTTTTCCATATTTCGTCCATAGTCTTATCCACACGTTCCGAAGGATCGTCCACGGATTCTTATTCTATCAGAATTAAATCGAAGCGCGTGGTTTGGGATGCACCTTGACATATTTAAATATTTTTTTGAGCTTATGCTCGATGGATTTCTTTAATTCAAAAGGATTTAAAGTCTGATGTAACAGTGCTTTATTTATTTTAATTTCCTCGTTCACATCCGAGGATTCCAACAGTCTTTCATAGGCTGTTTTGGCTTTAGAATATTTACGCTTATATTTAGAATTAACTTTAATTTTCTCTAACAATTTCTGCGTGGGCATAAAATGATTTTGATAGAGGCTCCATTCATTTTGGTAAAGATCATTCATCATATCCACTAAGCGGGAATCATCAAAACGGCCATAGCCAAATAAATGCCTGACGTGAGTCCAATTCTTTTGTTCAACGTGCGCATTGTCATTTTTTTTATAAGGCCTGGATCGAGTGAATTGTACAGCGCTTTTTCTATTCTCAGAAAAATAGCACAATAAATGCCAATTTAAAAATTCACTGCCATTATCACAATCAAATCCTTTGAGCGAAAAAGGCAGCATTTTCTCAATATTTTTGATTTGTTCTAAAACACCTTCCGCTCCTTTATTCCAGGTCGCACGTATTTCCGTCCAGCCAGTTAAAATATCTGTGAGGGTAATACTCCAGACAAAATCTCCTGAAGTAGAATCTCCTCCATGAGCTACTGTATCCGCTTCTAAAAAACCAGGTTGGGTAACATCCCAATGATCCGTCTTGATGGGAATATGAGTCTTCAATAAATATCCTGGCCGAGTCCCGGGCAAACCTCTTCTCTTGTGCAAAGTCCTCAACGGCTTCAGAAGACGGTCGATGGTTGCTGGGCTAAGTTTAAGTAATTGTACTCTGAGTTGCTATGTTGCTTAAGTAGTTAAGTATTCCCCACAAGAATTTCCTATAAAATAAATGGTCTTAACAAATTATTGAAGGAGAAGACTTATGGGGAAATATGATTATACAGGGAAAAGAGTTTTTATGGGTATTGATGTTCATAAAAAGACCTATTCATGTGTCAGCGTTTGCGAAGGCCACGTCGTGAAAAAAGATACCATGCCAGCCGACCCACAGATCTTGACTACGTATATTAAAAATAATTTTTCCGGCGCTCAACTTGAAACAGCTTATGAAGCTGGGTTTTCTGGCTTTCACCTACATCGACAACTGACCGCGACAGAAATAAAAAATTATGTGATCCATCCTGGCTCAATAGAAGTCGCCAGCAGAGATAGGGTAAAAACAGATAAACGAGACGCCAAGAAGATAGCAATACAATTAGCAGCAGGTCGTTTAAAATGTATTTACATTCCTACCTTAGAAGAGGAAGCAAAACGAAGTGCTTCTCGTTTAAGGAGCAATATCGTAAGCCCCTAATAATCCCATCTTTTTAGAATAAGAATAATTTGATTGAATGGTTTTACTGATTAATTAAAGGAGGTAAAACCTGATGACTGACCAAAATGCTATTATTTCTAATTTAGAAATTACGCACCGTAAAAAACCTCGTGATCAGTTCCGCGCTGGAGCGAGCGCGATGCGCCAATAATTTCTCGATATTCTCCGCCGCATAGCGCTCGCTCGTGTAAAAGAGATGGACCACGCGCCGTTCAATCTGCGAGACCACCGCCGTGGTATAAACGCCTTTACGCAGGGCTTTCCCATCGTGGACTAAACCGGATTGATCCAAAATTTTATTGGGCGTGTCATCATAAAAAATAACTTGCCCCTGAGCCGCCAACTCCGTTAAGCAGCCGTGAATCGGCTTGATGGAAGGATATAATTTCCGCATTTGATCCCATTGCGTGGCGTCCGCCACCGGAATTTTCTGCAATGATTGCCACAGCTCGATGCGCTTAAAGGGCAGCCCCAGATAATAGCGGCCAATCGCTAAATTAGAACAGCAACTCACATCATATTTAGGCTGATTGACGACCGACTCCGGGATTGGCGCAGAATATAACTCGCCACACACCAGGCAGCGGAGTTTCTCAATGCGATAGCACGTCCCCATAATCAACGGTTGGCCTTTGAGTCGAATCAGGACTCCCGGGTCTGCCCGATACAACTTCGCCGATGTCTGGCTGGCGGCGCAGCCCGGGCAGGCATCGCCAGCGTGTAACTCAGTATGGGCCAGGGTGACTTCTTCGCATCCCGCGTAATCCTGAACGCCGTAGCGACCGTGATTCCTTTTGGGATCCCATTGGGTTTTTCGGCGAGCGCGAGTAGGAGTGATAAATGAAGTTGAAGGATCAGCATTATTTTTTAAGTCAGCCTCATTCGCTGATGGCGCATGACCGGTCGTTGTTTGCGGGTGAGGTTTTATAGAGTTTTTTTTTCCGTGGAAATACCGAACATCGATTTGAGCCGTTCGATACTGAGCCTGGCTAAAGAGAGTTGTTTTTGCAGCCAGAGTGTAAAGGAGATTAAACCTAACATGATTTTTTTATCGCTATCCAATAAGGTACAGGCGGCAATTCTTGATTTGAGCGCTTCGGCTTCGTCAGCGGTGAGTGTCATGAGTTCAGGCTGTTGAGATGACATCGACAAATCCTTCTGTGTCGTGGCTACTGCTGGTGATCGTAATGCAATCCTGCGCCGAGATCAAGCCCGCTGCGCCCATTGCGCGTTGCGGTCAGGTGATTTTAAAAATAAATTTTCCCGATTTTCAGGCTCATCGGTACCACACCTTGTTCCCGAGATTTTATAAAATACACCAAACAGCATGCTGATCCAAATACTGCCATTTTTTTACTTGGCTTGGAAAGTCATAAACCTCAAGATCGTAAACCTGAAGATCATCGGGTCAGCTATGAAGAGGCAGCAGAACTCGCTGCAAACTGCGGCGCTACCGGTTACCTCGCTTGGGATGGTTGGCGTCAACCTCCTGACCCCTCTGGCAAGATCTTAGGATTAGAGGAAGCGTTTGAAAAAATTGCAATGCGATTAGTCAATCGATCGATAGAGGAAGAAAAAGTAAGATTGGACAAATTCATAGGCTCACTTCAATTTCAATCACCTATTGGTTCCATCAATCTAATCGCTAACCATTTAAATTATAAAGATGCGTGGACATTATACGACATTTTAAAAGAAGAGCAGCTTACCCGCTTAAATTTAGCTAATAATCAATTGCGTGATGAAGGCGCTTGGGTAGTGGCACAACTGATTAAAATCAAATTATCCAAATTAACTCGTATCAACCTCGCTAACAATGAAATTAGCATCAGGGGTGGCCAACACTTGCTGCACGCCATAAAAGATAATATGACCATTATGCAATTGGAATTAAAAGGAAATCCTATCCCTGAAAATACTTTGGTATTAATTCAATATTATTTAAAACGTAATCGTACCGCTTTATCTTCTCAATCTAGTCAAGATCTTTCAGATCAAAAATCCCACACTCCAAGGTCACTATCACCATCTACCTCATTTTTTTCGAGTTCATCGTCTCTTTCTCTTTCATCCATCCTGCCAACACAAACATACCCTAATACCAGTTTATTATCCACTCCAACCAGTCCACCTTCATCACGAATATCGAGTTCATTATTCTCACCCGGACATAAGCCTAAACACAGTCTAAGTCTGACCCAAACACTCACCATCACCAACAACCAACTTAATCTCTAGTGTCCGAAGAGGGAGAATGGGTAAAAGATTCTAGGGTCTGTTTACGATTCACATTGGTAACCACATAAACCCGCATGCCATGGCGACCATTGACGCATAATTTCTTTTCAATTTATCATACCTTGTCGCTATTGCGCGAAAATTTTTAATCCTCGCAAAAATATTTTCGACCAAATGCCGGTATTTGTATAATCCCCAATCCATATCATCATTTCGTATTGTTGAATTATTTTTTCTCGGGATAATCGGTATGGATGATTTCTCGCGAATCATCTGGAGAGCTCATCACTATCATATCCCTTATCAGCAATCGTGTACTCCGCAGAAGGTAATTGTGCAATAAATTCCGGAGCGACTTTACAGTCATGAACTTCACCGCCTGTGAGGATAAAATCAATTGGCAAACCATAGGCGTCGGCTGCGATATATATTTTTGTCGTATTTCCAGCGACTGATTTTCCAATCGCTTCATTATTAGTGCTAGCGGCGCCACTGCTATGTTGATGCGCTTTGACAATACTTCCATCAATAAATTCCCATTCCAAATCGGGTTCCTAAACAAGCGATTTGAAAATATTCATTAATTTATCTTTCGATGACCAACAATTAAATGGTTGGTAAATCGAAATCCATATACCAAAAAAAGATGGCAGGTCGCGCCAAGGCACTCCTGTGCGCATACGGTACAAGATTCCTTCAACTGTTTTTCGTAAATGGGGCTTGTCATATATCCCTTGTTCCTTCATGATAGTCCTTAGCTTTGACCAGTGCTCATCTGTGAGCATCTGTCTAGTCATAGCAAACTCGTTTTATTGTTAATTAAGAATCACAATCTTACGAGTTTTCTCTTGTAAATCAACATATTAAAGTCAGTAAACAGCCCCTAATATAAATATATTTAATGAAAGAGTTTATGGCGGTATCATTTTGAATAGAGTGTATCAGTATTAAAGTTTCTAGGCCGTTGCGCTACTCCGTTTTATTTCTTAATTTATTCAAAGGAGATGGCATGATAAAACCTCATCGGTTGGACAGCTCTGAGTTAGAATAAAAGCTAGCCTGGAGTAGATACATGGCAATCGCATTGAAAATTTCCCATTGATAATCCCTTGATTTATTTTTCAAATTTGGTGAATGCTTATTGATTTTTGGTCTTTTTTTCTTTATAAAACAGTCGGTTTTATAGAGGGAAGGAGCCTTAAATGAAGCTAGAAAGCACTTTTCTGGAGCACTTTTCAAATCTTAAAGATCCCCGGCGAGACTCTCACCGTAATTTTCGCTATCACTTAACCGATATTTTAGTCATCACCATTTTGGCTACGATTTGTGGAGCCGATGGATGGGTAGAAATTCATCGATTTGGGTTAGCGAAAGAATCCTGGCTACGCACATTTTTGAAGTTACCCAATAGCATTCCTTCGCCCGATACGTTTGCTCGTGTATTTGCCCGATTGGATCCCGCTGCTTTTGAAACCTGCTTTACTCAATGGATAGCTTCTTTAAGCATTGATTTAACGCGGGAAATTATTGCACTGGATGGAAAAACATTGAGAGGATCCGGTAATAAAAGGCAGGAGCAGCGTGCCATCCACCTGGTGAGCGCATGGGCCACCCAAAACCGGATGATGTTGGCACAAGTGAAAACCGCCGAAAAATCCAATGAAATTACCGCCATTCCTCACGTACTGAACCTGATTGATGTGAAGGGAGCCACCGTCACGATCGATGCCATGGGTTGCCAGACTGAGATTGCCCAACAAATTATAAGGCAAGAGGCTGATTACGTCCTTTCACTCAAAGAAAATCAGCCCACACTCTATGAGGAAGTTCGGTCGATTTTTTTCTTAGGTGAGAATGGAGAAAAGAAATATAAAAATATGCTTCATCGGCGAAAAGTCGAAAAACTTCATGATCATGGTCGAGTAGAAACTCGGCGTTATACATTGATATCTGCACGAGAGGAAACCGGCTTTAGTCTCAGATTCCCCGGTTTAAAAGGGCTTGGGAAAGTGGATATTACTCGAACCACTCAAGATAAAGTGGAGTATTCCACCCGCTATTTTGTCACGAGTTTAAACTATGAGGGAATAGATACTTTTATGAAAGCGGTACGCAAACACTGGCAAATTGAGGTTGATTTACATTGGTCATTGGATGTGAGTTTTCATGAGGATTTAAATCAATCCCGGATAGGTCATTCTGCTGAGAATCTGGCGCTCGTCAGACGAATAGCACTGAATTTACTCAAACAGGAAAAAACTCATAAAAATGGCATCAGCTGTCGCCGAAAAACGGCGGGTTGGGATCATCAGTACTTGTTGAAAGTGCTGATGGCTGATCAAGGGTTTAAAACCAAATAAATCAGCATTGATTTTTATTGAAATGATCGAGTACTCAGTGAGTGGTTACGGCCAGGCTGCGTTAAAATCAGAGAGAAAGCCTAAAAATGACTTTGATTGACTCATTTGTTCTGTGACAGGAGCTCACTGGAAAGAATTTTATTTTTTGTTAGCAAAATTTTCAGGAAAACTTATTTCAATGCGATTGCCAGTGCGTCAGGAAAAGGCGCACTTATCTGGTGAGTGAAAGTCTCACCTGGGAAGGGGAAGTCAGCCCCACCCTGTAGCGAGTCTTGCGTTGCTGGAGGTAACGAAAGTGACGAAGCGTAGACAGCGAAATAATCGAGCCGAAATCGCGTGAACGTGGTAAGCCTCGAAAGGCATATGGTAGTTGCTGGCCGATGTTGTTGGCAAAACAGCAGGCAAAAAGTAAATCGGAGGTAGACCTGATGAAGACAAATCCGAAGAGGTACTCAGCACCGGGGTCATAGACGTTGGCGAGATTATAGAGATAAGTGTAGCAACCTGAGAAGTCCTCAAGATTCTCCAAGGATGGAGTATCGAGGGTACAAGTGGAGAAGCACTTCGCGAGGCCAAAGAAAAGGTCTTGAGGATGGCTGAATCGACCGTAGTAGCGAGGAATCGGCTAATCACCGAGGAGCGAAGGGTCGGTGGATATTAACCGAGCGCAAAGGAGAAACCATGACCATACACAGCAAAGATGGGCGATCAGGGAAAACGAAACTGGAGCGCATAAGTGAGCTTTCAGCAAAGGACAATAAGATGGTGTTCAATAATATTGGACACATCATTGACTTGCCGATGCTGATGAAAACATTCGCACAGCTAGATGGGAATAAAGCGGTGGGAGTAGATGGTGTGACCAAAGCGAAGTACGGGCAAAACTTAGAAGAAAATCTAAGTCAACTGCTGAAACGAATTCGTCGAGGCACGTACAGGCCGAAACCGGCCAGAGTAGTTGAAATACCCAAAGAAGATGGCAGCACTAGACCGCTGGCGATCAGCTGTCTGGAAGATAAACTGGTGCAAAGTGCAGTCAACGAAATATTGACGAGTATTTATGAGCCGATTTTCCTGCCATCATCCTACGGTTTTCGACTTGAAAAGAACTGTCATCAGGCATTAAAGGCGTTGAACAACCACACGTTCCGTTACTACAATGGGGCAGTGGTGGAGATTGACCTCCGAAAGTGCTTTAACACGATCCCGCATGAGGGGATCATGAATAGTCTTAGGAAGAAAATCTCAGATAAACGCTTTTTGAAATTAGTGTGCCACTTACTGAGAACTCCGGAAATAAAGGAGGATGGAAGTGTGGTGGCTAGTGGACGGGGATGCCCGCAGGGCGGATTATGCAAATCTTTGCATAATCCGCCTTATACGAAGTAGGACATTATACAAAGTAAACTACTTAAGGCATTAAGATATAAGGCTTTTAATTTCATTTACTTTGCATAATTTCTCAAGCCTACTTTAATTCAGACAACCAGGAAAGCAATGTCTGGTCCTTGCTCCAATCCGGAAGATGACTTTCAATTAAATCGGGATAAAGATTTTCAACCGCTTTTCTTTTAGTTTCAGTATCTGCTTTGGCATATATTTCTGTTGTCTTCAAATCAACGTGACCAAGAAAATCACGGATATAAATAAGATTAACTCCAGCCTGTAACAAGTGCATTGCCTTAGAGTGACGAAGCATATGAGCATGTACTCTGACAGGTATTAGGGTTGATTTTTCTCGAGCAGATGCAACATATTTTGCAATAATATATGATACGCCTTCTTTCGTTAGTTTTCGATGTTGATTATTAGTAAATAATGGATTTTCCTTTTCCCAAGGTTTATCTAGCTTATTTTCCAATAGATAAATTTTTAATAAAGAAGCGGTATTCTTTATCATGGGCACTCGTCTGATTTTATTTCCTTTACCTATTAACGTAATAACAGCCGGCTCTTGTAAAGTGACATCACCGATCTTCAGATCACACACTTCCTGCACACGCGCTCCTGAATCATACAAGACACTCATTAATGTTAAATCACGCCTACCCCTTAGCGACTGTTTATCGGGCTGTTTCAAGAGTAATTTTATGGCTTCCGGTGTCAGATATTCTACTATTTTTTTCTGTGCTTTTTTAATCGGGATGCTCATGATCTTTTGAAAATTAAATATGCCAGAAGGTTCTTCTGCCTGTAAATATCTAAAAAAAGAATGAATGGCAGCTAACCTTTGATTTCGAGTGGATATACTACATTTTCTATCCGTTTCCAACCACTGTAAAAAATCAGTCAGCCATTGACTGGAGACAATACTCAGAGTGATTTTTTCTGCTGGCGTTTTTTTAATTTCTTGACAGTAATTAATCAATAATTTAAAGGTATCTCGATAAGAATAGATAGTGTTTTTGCTGACATTTTTTTGTGTTGGCAAGTAAACAGAAAGAAATTCAGTTAAGTGTTTTGCAAAATCAGTTGGTTTCATAAAATTTCTCCTTCTAGTGTGGGAATGATGCCAGGATATTGCGTCTCTATTTTCAATGTGATGTGAGGAAATACATCGGCGGTCAGACGTAAATAATAGGCGGTTTCATTAAATGAATCGTGCCCCATGTAGGTTTTTAGTATAGGAAGATAAACAGTAAGATCTTTTCCTTGCTCAGCCCATTTTTTTAAGCAATGTATCGCAAAAAGATGCCTAAAGTCATGAATGCGTGGACCACATCCCCTGCCACCGTGAGAAATTCCTGCATGCCACAAAAATCTACGGAAATTTTTGTAAACATTGCCTATTGTCATCGGTTTACCATTTAATGCCGGAAAATAATAGTCATTTTCAGTTGAGTAAAGATGGACTTGTGTCGAAAAATTTTGACACAATTTTGTCAGAAAATCAGACATAGGCACGAGTCGGCTATTATTTTTTTTGGACTGATGGATGGTGAGGACACCATTTTTAAGATCGACATCCGCCCTCTTGAGTAGCCTGGCTTCAGATAATCTCAATCCACACAGATAGATCATCCGGAAAATCACCGGCATAATTAGATGCCGGTAGGGACACTCACAAGAATATCGACATTGATCGGTTTCAGAAAAAAACTTCGCTAATTCTTCATCAGTATAAATATACGGTACGTATTGTTTTGCTTTAGGATAATAGCTTTTCGGCAAAACATAAGCGTTAATTCCAATGGAATCGAGGTATTTTCCAAATTGACGAATGATAGAGGCACGCGAACTTTGATTGGCTTGTGCCTCGTAAGCTTTTTTTCTGCACCAGTCAAGAACGATTTCCTTGGTTAAGATAGTGGCCTGTGGATATTTCTCCAATGTAAATTGATCAAAACGTTTTAAATGACTGGCTTCGGCATCATACTTGTATCCAATAGCTTGCTTTAATTTTACATAATTTTGAATATGGTTTTTAAAATAACCGACATAAATAAAATTATTCATGATGAATATCCTCCCCAAACGTTAGCGCACACTCCTTTAATTTTTTCATATCCACTTTGAGATAAACTGCTGTGGAGTCGGGATCTATATGACCGAGAATGTCTGAAATAACAGGAAGTGGTGTATCCTTTTCCAAAAGGTGACTAGCCATTGTGTGCCGGAGTGAATGCATTCCTCTTCTTTTTTTCAAAGTGGGCAGATGTGCCAGTTCCATATAGCTTTTAATTAACTGAGTTAAATGGTCATCTTCTGCAAAGGGACCAAAGGGAGCCATGTGTTTGACAAAAATATAAGGGCTTTCTATTTTAGGTCTGCCATACTTGATATAATCGATCACTGCCCAACCCACTTCCGGCGTTAGTGGAAGAACCGTGGAAGTTTTTGTCTTAGATTGAGTGAAAATTAATTTTTTATCTTTCCATTTAAAATTTTCCATTTTTAAATGCTTAATATCCATGCTACGCATCCCTAAACAACAGGCCAATAAAATAATGGCATAATCTCGTTTACCTTTTGGACTTCCTCTATCAATAGCAGCAATCAGTTTTTTTAACTCATCGGTTGTCCATACAGATGGAATGCGAGTTTGCTTTCTGGCCTGAACCATGGGTGTTTTGGCTGCAAAATCAGTACTCACTTCTTCTGTCTCTAAAAGAAAGCGAAAAAAGGCACGTAAAGAACAAATATTTTGTTCCACCGTTTTATAGGTATAACCCGCTAAAGTTTTTATATAATTATGAATGAGCGTCAAATTAATTTCCTGACAACTGTTCATGTGCTGCGAGGCTAGGTAATCCATAAATCGTGCAGATTGTTTAACGTAATGGTCAGTGGTCACTTGAGAATAATCTTTATTGACACAGTAAGATTTAAAACGATCACTGATAACTAAAAAATGAGGTTCAGTTAGAATTTCTTTATGTTTATAATACCGGCGCAAAATAGTATGATGGAGTTGAAAATCCCCAATCACTCGTATAATACGAAGCTCTTGTGCTTCTGCTTGGGAAAATTGACGATTAGAATCCTTCTCGAGAATATGGAAATGTTTTTCAAGAAAATCCATTCCTAAACGTTCAGAAAAAAAGATCTCATCCCGTTCTTCTGCAAATCGTAATAACATTTGCCAGCGTCTACGATAAAACTTCATAGAACCTGGAGTATAACCAAGCCGAAGCATTTCTTGCTCTACATCGTGGAGCAAGTCAACTAATGGTTTGTTCTGCATAAAATATCTCCTTACAGTGATAATTAGAACGCCAGGTTCTATTATCGCTCTAGGATATTATGCGAACTAAAATAAGATAATATGCTTGAATTAATGGATAATTTTAAGGGTCACTTTGCATAATAACTTGCTTCGTATAAGGTTCGATTTGCTCACCAACGATTGCAAATCTATATCTCCATGAAGTGATTGACGAATGGTTTGAAAAGATCAAGCGAGAGAACTTTAGGGGAGCAGCAGAGATGGTGAGATACTGCGATGACATGGTATTTATTTTCCAGGACAAAAGGGATGCAGAACGCTTTTACGAAGTACTGCCAGTGCGGTTGGAGAAGTATGGTTTATCGCTAAATGCGGAGAAATCACAACTGATTCGATCGGGATTAAAGGCAGCGGAAGAAGAAGCAGCCCAGGGGAAACGCTTAGAAACGTACAACTTTCTAGGATTTACTTGCTATTGGGGTAAATCGCGAAAAGGATATTGGCGGTTAAAATTTACAAGCCGTCGAGATCGTTTCACGAAGAAACTCAAAGGGTTGAGAAAGTACCTGAGAGAGAATTTAAACACACCGAACACGTTAGGAATTTTACAAACGGTAGTGCGGGTGGTTAAGGGGTGGATAAATTATCACGGAATATCTGACAATCAGAGACGAGTGAGTGCATTCATCGAGTACAGCAAGCGAATATTGTTTGGCTGGTTTAATCGCCGAGGAAGGAAAAGACCAATGAGCTGGGCTACCTTCGGACGCATACTCCAGAAGATACAATTTCCCAAGAGCTGGAAAACGGTTTCGATGTTTTAAAGGCGAACAGATAGGAAAAAAAAAATCGCGGTGATATCGGGAGCCGTATGCGGTAGTTCCGCACGTACGGTTCTAAGAGGGACTCATCCGGGTGACCGGGTGGGTCTACTCACATGTAGATTTCGAGTCACCAACATTGCGAAAAATATCCGTTTTCGGCAATGTCTGCTAGAATGACCTCAAAGGAACCCACAGTCACACGGAGGTCACGCCATGCCACAATCCAGAACCCAAACACCGTTTTCGGCAAAGTTGAAAAATTTACCGCCGAAAAAGCTCAAAAATGAAACATACCGTACGAGGGAATTTCTCACCGAGCAGGAAATCAATCAGCTCCGGGCGGCCGCCCGGCGACACGGTCGTCATGGTCATCGCGACGATACCCTTATCCTGATGATGTTCCGGCATGGTTTGCGGGTTAGCGAAGCCATCGCCCTACGCTGGGAGCAGGTCGATCTCAGACAAGGTTTACTGCATGTGCGCCGTCTCAAACAGGGTATCCCGGCCACTCATCCACTGCGAGGCATTCAGCTCAGGGCCTTGCGGCAGTTGCAACGGGATTACCCGCAAACTCAATACGTATTTGTCAGTGAACGCCAAACTCCGCTGACCGCCCGGACGGTCAACCATATTATTGCCCGTGCTGGCGACCTGGCTCAGCTCAATTTAACTATCCATCCTCACATGCTACGCCATAGCACCGGCTTCTATCTGGCCAACAAGGGTCAGGATACCCGCGCCATTCAAGCCTATCTCGGCCACGCCAACATTAAAAACACCGTCATTTATACCCAGCTTTCACCCCAACGATTTAAAAATTTTTGGCAAGACTAATGAATTATAAGCCGCCGGAAAAAAAGACGGTTTACGCTTACAACCCCCTATGGGGTCTCCTGACATATAAAGAGAAAAGTTTCATAGTGATTTCCCACTATGCGTTAAAATAACGCGCGGACTAACGCAATTAAAAAAACCACTAACCCCGCCGCTAGAATAATTCTCTGCATGGCGCGATTTTGAACAGAACTCAAAGGATCAACTCTTGTGGAGTTGCCTACTTTCTGAAATGCTTGAAAGCATATTTTTACGCCGTACTTGATTACTGCACACCAACATTCCAATAGTGACGGTGACTTGATGGGTTTCCCCTGGATTTGCCTGAAATCAATCACTGAAACATCATTTACTTTTTTTGACTTTCGAAGACACACCACTGTTACTCCTTTCCTTGGTGAGAAATATCTGGATAAATTATTGTTCTTGGGACTCAAAAAATAGTACCACAACCGAATATCCACTGAGAATATTTAATTTAAGGGTTAGAGGCGCAATGGAACAAAAAACCGGGCTAAGGTTCATGATCTGTCAGGTTGAACGAGCGGGAGCGGATTAACAGAAAATTACGATCTTGAACTGAGCCGATCTCTCAAATTAAGTTGAAACCGTAATTTTCTGTTAATCCGCTCCCGCTCGTCCTAGCTGCACCTCTATTCGGCGACTCCTGTCTTCCGCTTGATATGTAGTCACAATAGTACTACAATTAGTTTATAAAAATTCATTTAAAGGTGACGATTATGCATACCACATCTGACACGTATGTTCGCGCTCGTATTGATACCGCTACTAAAGAACGGGCTGCTGATGCTCTTGAAGCAATGGGTCTATCTATTTCAGATGCTATTCGCTTGCTTATGCTTCGGGTAGCAGATGAGCGCCGACTTCCTTTTGAGGTAAAGGTTCCTAATTCACGTACCCGAAAAGCTATGGCTGAGCTTGAATCTGGCAAGGGAAAACGGTTTAGGAGCATTCATGCTTTAATGGAAGATTTAAATAATGAAGACGATTGAACGATCATCTGCATTCAAACGGGATTATAAACGGGTAAAGGCAACCCCTCGTTATAGACAAAAATTTGGATTTGTTAATTTCCGATATCTTGGAATGTTTGTTAGCGGATAAAGCTTTACCCGAAAGAAATTGTGATCATGCACTCAGTGGTGCTTGGAATGGATATCGCGAATGCCATATTAAACCAGACCTTTTACTTATCTACAAAAAATCAGATCAACATACATTGCGACTTGCCCGACTTGGGTCACATAGTGAATTATTTGATTAGTCACAAAGCACTCTCGTAAAAATAGCCCAAGCTGTTATAGCCATTATAGTTTCCCAAGACGTTTGTTAGATAAATTTCTCATACTGATGCATGAGAGGCCACCACACTAATATGCTTATTAGAATCATGCAGAGTAAAGCGTTCTTTTCCTTTTTTAAGAATAATTTCATACCCCAACGCATGGACAATATGTATAAAATTACTCACCTTAATATCCCGCTGTTTTCCTGCTCGAATATCTTGAATGACCGATGGCGACAGATGAGCTTCTTTAGCTAATTTCCTGATGGATTTTTCATCATTTTCCATGACGGCAATCATTAACTCAGAAAAAAGTAAATCCTTATAGCTTTTCTCAAAGGCTTTTTTGAATTTAGCATTTTTCATCTTTCTATCAAAAGTCGATAATGGCTTATTCATAATAATTTCCTCGTTTAATTCTCATTTCATAATCTTTTTTCAAAGATAGCGCCTTTTCTTTTTCATTTTTGGGAAGCTTTTGCGTTTTTTTGTAAAAAGCATGGGTTACAATTATTCTCCCTTCTTCAAAAAAGAAACACAGAAACCTATGTGGCTGGGGTTTGAAAGCATAAACCTTGTCGCCTTCATTATTGAATTTTTCTTTATTTCTTATTTCACCCACATTCCCCATCAGGGCAAATAATTCCAATAATTTTATTTGTTGTTTCTCATTCATAGATTCAAAATAATCAAGGCCACACTTTTACCTTTCAGATCAAAATACCATTCAATGGTAAATTCTGAGCCTTCAAAGGCTATATAATTTTTATGTTCCATACAAATTAAGTGTACTACTTTACCGGTATACTTGCAAGAATTAAGAAATCAAAATAAGCCATGATTTAAGAACACCGAATCCGCCCAATCATGATAGCAGTAACCAGGGTGGCCGTTGCGCTGACGAAAAGCCTGGCTAACACTCACTTTAAAAACCTTGGAAACTGCCCGAAAGCTTCACCTTCTTAAATGCTGTAGGTCAGTGCCGCTTGTGATACCGGTTTCCGATGGCCTTTGCGGCGGCTTCGCCACGTTCCGCGCCGGCAACGGGAGCAGCTCTCCATAGCCCGGCAGCGGCGCTATTTCCGATGGTCTTTATTGCGGTATCGGTTTAATCGCTTCTTCCCGTCCTGCTTTTATTCAAAAAATCCCCGCCAGTCAATGGCGGGGTCTATGGATTGCCTGTTATCTCGCAAATATACCGGGTTTATTCTGTTCGCGGGTGTCCACTGTTTTGCTCCGTATTTATCCCTGATTTTTTCCATGCTCCATTGGCCGCGGCTGTGGCTTTTATAATCGGCTGGACGATAAAACCATCTTTCTTTTTTAGGTGCCCAACGAAAGCCATTTTGTTTCAAGCGTTCTTTATGTGGCCGGGTATTTCCGCTTAACCATATCCATGCCCCACAAATTTCAATTTCTAAAGAGCAACCCATAATGGCATTCAAAGCATCATTGAGCATGGCCGCATAGGGGTCAATCTCGTCTTCCGTGAGTATTTCCTCTGGATGATCTTTTAATACCGCATACGCCGCATTAACCAGCTTCATCATGTGTTCCCCGCTGGGGTTCCGGTCAGGATGATATTTCATGCACGCTTTCCGATACGCTTTTTTAATATCTTCGGCGTTAATAGCCCCGGATAACTCTAAAATTTTGCAAGCA